>CALRLP020000018.1:0-3015 GCA_943368745.1 Maricaulis salignorans | reverse complement strand
CCGGGACGTAGCGCTCCAGGCTGAACTCGTAGAACAGCGCTTCCTGCGCGACCTGCCGTTCGCCCATCATCACGCCGCCCTCCGACCAAGGACAACTGAATCAGGACTTCAAGCCCGCGGCAACGACGACTTTTTCAACGGTATCGGCCCATTCCTGACGTCTACGGCGTTTGCTAGCGGGCAACTTAGTTCGACAACCGGCAGCAAAACCGAAAGTCAGCTGTCAATCGACAAAGCGCGAACAGACGCTCCGGCCGATTTCACCCCAGCCCACCAGAAGAAATCTGTGATTTGTTGCACTCGATACGGCGCAGACCGATGGAGCGGAGTAATAGGTGCGATAGAGCTAGGCTTAAGGCATCGTCCCCGACAGGCATGCGACGAATAGCGATGGGATTGGCCTGCGGCTCGTATGGGGGGCATGGTGAAAGAAGAATCGGAGGACTATCGGGTCCTATTCGTCAGCGAGCGGGCCGTGTCACGCGACATTGAGCCCGGCACAATTGCCGTAGCACCCAGCTCGGACAGCTGGAACGACTTTGGCGAACACATCCTTATCGACATCATAATCCAGCCGAAACCTCGCGCAGAGTTCGGAATCGAGCAGCTACGTTTCTCAGGTTTTTTCGGCTTCATCGAGAAGCATAGCGGAAAGAACGACACGCTACATCTGCGAGATATAGTTGGGCAAGACAGAAGCGCACCGGTGCCCGCAAAAGATGTTCCAGTTTTTTTCACTATGTTGCCTGACATGGCCAGTTACCGTCGGATTGTGGGTCATCTAGGACCCGCTGAGGCCCGCCTTGCGCTCCGGGCAATCAACGACATGGTCGAAGCGGATGACCGCCCCATCGGCAAATCATGGCTGCGAGCGGCCCGAGAAAGTCAGGTATTCCTCAACGCCTTTTTGCGTCAAAGCGAAGCCTATTTCAGCTGGAAGAATGCAGCACCTATCTTGGAGGGCGTCGAATATGAGAAACTCGACCGAATCTCCGATGGGGTTCGCATCCGTTTCCAGCTCGCCGGCCGTCCTAACGAACATGATCTGAGTTTCCGCTTCTCGCACGGCGATGCGGTGCTGCCGCAGCGGTTTGCAATAGTGATCGGCAAGAATGGAGTGGGCAAAAGCCAAACGCTGGCGCAGATCGTCGATGCCGCACTACTCGGCAAGGCCAAGCTGACCGATCTTGCAGGCGACCGCCCGCTATTCAACCGCATCCTCGGCTTCTATCCCTCCGCTTCAAGCTCCTCCGTTTTTCCGAATGACCGGCGCAAGCGCACGCGTGTATGGTATCGCCGCTTCTCGATGGTAAGTGGGCGATCGCGCCAAACGACGAGCGATCTCATCGTCCAGTTGGCGCGTAGCATCGAGGGTATCGGCGGGCAAAGCCGGTTCGACATCTTTCTGAAGGCGGTCACTGCGATCGATGGCTATCGGGAACTGGTCCTGCGCGTGAAAAACGGTGAGCGTGGACCAGTTTACATCCACGGTCTTACCAAAGGCGGCGAGCAAGATGTTATCAAGCGCTATGCCTCGATAAACGTGCGCGCTGAACCAGTCCGGATGATTGGGGGCAAAACTTATCCTCTCAGCAGCGGCGAGCTTAGCTTCCTTAGGTTCGCCGCGCTCGCCGGTCTCTATATCGAGAACGGGACCCTGCTCCTGTTCGATGAACCCGAGACGCACCTTCATCCAAATTTCATCAGTCAGTTTGTCGCGCTGCTCGACCGATTACTGAAGCAGACAGGATCGGCAGCGATCCTTTCGACCCATTCCGTATACTTCGTGCGCGAGGCAGTGGAGGATCAGGTCACCGTGCTACGGTCTGGCGGGGATCGCATCATTTCCGCAGAAACTCCAACGCTCAAGACGTTCGGTGCGGATGTTGGCGCGATTTCCTATTTCGTCTTTGGGGAGGATCAACCCTCCCGCCTCGCGCTTGAGTTTGAGAACAATGTTATTGATCAAACCGCGTCTTGGGATAACGTATTCGAGCAGTATAAAGACCGGATCTCATTAGATCTGCTCGGTGAAATCCGGGCGCGGGTTGAGGGCACCGATCGGGAAGTCCGCGATCAATGAACCGGCTCGATCCGCCTGATTTTTTCGACGACGATGCCGCGCTCGAAGCGCTGTCGCTGAACAAGCGGTTGAAATGCTATCCGGAGCTTCAAACATATGTCGCAAATATAAGAGCCGGATATCAACAATACATTATCGCCAATGGCAATGCGACAGCGGTGAACAAAGTACCGCTTCCCGAAACGATCGAAGATAATCTTAAAGACCTGTACGCCTCGCCTCCCAAAGACATCGCCTACATCGATCAGATTCGCGTTGAAAGCGACGTGAATTGCTGCCCAATGTGTGGGTCGTTTCACAGCGGCACACTGGACCATCTTCTCCCCAAAGCTGATTATGCGGCCTTCGCAATCTTTGGCCGCAATCTCGTCCCGGCATGCAAGTGCAACAGCAAGCGGACCGCGCTTCTTGTTGGTCCCCGTCTTGGAGAACGTATACTCCATCCCTATTTCGACGACATTTTGCAAGAACGGCTTTTCGTGGCAAGGTTTGATGATCTTGGCCCAGTCCCGCGGATTGCGCTGAGACTGATTCTCGACGATCGCGACCCGAATATCACGGCAGTCCGTTTTCATATGGCAAATGTCGTCGAGCGCACCTCGATCCTGCGACATATCCGGACGAACTGGACAAATTTGCTTCGCCGGCCGAGCCTAACTGCTGCTGAATTACGAAATGCCCCGGCCTCTCGTCAGCAGCTTATAGACATCCTGTCCTATGAAGTGGATCGTCAGGACGACACCCATGGAAGTAAAAACAACTGGCAGTCGGTCTTCGTCTCCGGTGACGTTGCCCCTCGGGCTTGATCCGGTTTGAAGTTCGTTCTGGCCCATTGAGAGGACCAGAACATGAAGCGCAGCCGCTTCTCGGAAGAGCAGATCATCGCGATCCTGAAGGAACAGGAATCGGGTGTCTCGGTCGCCGATCTCTGC
>CALRLP020000017.1:0-3970 GCA_943368745.1 Maricaulis salignorans | reverse complement strand
CCACGGCGCCATCTACACCGCCACGTCGAAATTCCAGATAGAGCACCCGCGAGCCAAAGGCGGGCACATCAGCGCGCCGGATCAAGGTGAATAGGCTTGCGATCTCCTGCGCGCCTTTGGTGTCGCTACTTGAGATCGGCCGATTCTCGAAAGCGCCCTGCATTGCGCTGAAGATGCGATCGAGCTGAGCATCTAGGTTGGTGGCCACCAAGCGCTTTTGTCTGACGTCGGCGGACTGCTGACGGACCGTGAGGCCATCGCGCGAGAACCGATACTCTCTATCACTGCGGCATGCCGATGATGCGGCCTTGCCCATGAAGACACCCTTCGTCTCTGACCACCGCAGACGACAGTTTGGCGAGGAGGACGTTAGATTGTCCCGGGTCAGCGGCTGAAGACGCTCGGGGATAGCGTCGGCGCGAATATATTTGGCGCCGTCCGGGATATCGTAAGGGTCTGCGTATACCCCCGCACTGTCTGCGCCGAACATAAGAAGCGACTGCTGGACAACCCTGGCCTCAGGCCCACCGTCACGACTTTCAAGGTAGACAACATGATCGCCCAGTGTCGGCGCCTTTACGCTGCGGAGAAAAGTATGCGTGGCGGCATTGCTGTATTCGCCGGCAATGCCTGCGATGACGGCATCAACCGACGTGGCTGCTACAAGTTGCGGCCAGACAAGAACTGCGGCGAGGCTTAGCCCCGCCGCAGTGGTTGCAAGATTTCTCAAAGGCGATAACTCAAACGTAAGCCGAGTTGGCGCTTATCAGGCACGTACAGATTGATCGACGTGCCGAATGAGAACAGATCAAAGTTCTCTTGGGCGCTTTCAAGCTTCTTCGAGTTAAACATATTCTCGGCGTACGCGATGACCGACCATTCCTTTGCTTCAATGCCCAATTGAGCATCGACATTGGTATGAGATGGCAAGATCCACCGATTCCATTGCGCCAAGAACCGCTTGCCTTGGTATTGCGTCGAGATATTGCCGACGACACTCAACGTATCCGAAATCGGCACAGACGCATTAGCCCCCAAGGTGAAGGCGTGCTTGGGTTGGCGCTCAAGCTGGTTGCCGGTCAAGGACACTTGGCACGCTGTATTGCCCGCGATCGTAATCGGTGTGCAGTTTCCGGCGCGCGTAATGTCATTGGCGCTGAGGGTTGCAAACGTGTAGCGGGTATACTCCGTATCGAGGTAAGTGTACGAGCCCGTCAGCCCGAACTCTTTCGTAACGGCAACCGCAACATCCCCTTCAAGACCATTAATGCGGGCCTTACCCGCGTTGCGAACGATTGACCGCAAGCCCAGGCCCTGGCCACCCGCCGCGTCCTGAGTTGTTTCCTGCTTATCGCTATAATCCATGCGGAATAGCGCACCGTTCAGTTGCACGCGGCCTTCAGCGAGTTGCGTTTTGGCGCCGAGTTCATAGCTCCACAGTTTCTCAGGTTTGAAGCGCGCCGTATCCAGCGTGGTGTCAATGGAGAGCGTCGAGAAACCACCAGGCTTGGCGCCTTTAGCGGCCGAGGCGTAGAACATGATATCGTCGGTGGCCTTATAGTCGATCGAGACGCGCGGTGTGAAATAATTGTCGCTCGCACGCGCGATCGGCAACGAGGCAGGCTTCGTAAAGGGCTCGCGTGATACGCTGAAGAAGCCGAAGGCGAAGTTGGTTGAGCCGTCGATATCGTAGACGGTTTTGTCGTCTGAATATCGCGCTTCCGCAGTCACGGTGATTTGGTCTGACACGTCAAACTCGGTCAACCCGTATACCGACCAGTGTTTCAAATCACGCAGCAGTACGGCTTCATTCAGGCCATTGCGGCCAATCAGGGCCGCATTCAAGCCAGCCGAGCCGACACCAGCAAAATCAACGACGAAGTAGCTCTTGTCGCGCTGATCGACTTTTTCATCCCAGTACAAGCCACCCACGGCCCATCGGAAGCCGCTCGATTCAAGATCACTCAATCTAACTTCTTGGCTGAATTGACGCGTGTCCGTGGTGAAGCCGTTTGCCGACAAGCGATCAAGCGGCTCGTTGATGCCGCCGGGCGACGGCAATGTGACGGCGCGGTATGGCGCACCAAACTTATCGGAATCAATTGACTCCGTGGCGTCCGCATCGTTGTAACCAGTCAACGACATGAATGTGATGTTATCGCTGGCGTTCCATTCAAATTTCAGGCTGCTGACCAACGAATCCATGGTCGTGCCTTCGTAATCTTTGCCCGTGAACGGATCGAGGCTGAGCAAAACTTTATCCGTGGGAGTAATGGACAGCACGCCAAAGGCGGGATTGAACGCGCCCGTCAAGCGCAGTGGATTGGCCGGTGCAGCAATGCGATTGACGCCACCGCGGTAAATTTCTGCACGCGGCTCGCCTTCATCTTCTGAATAAGCCAAGCGAACAGTGGCTTTCGCGCTGTCACCGAGCTTGGCGACCAACAAGCCAGACGCGCCAACACTTTCAAAGCCACCGATTTTGGCGCCTGAGACAGCATTGCGATGGAAGCCATTGTGTTGCGCATATGCAGCGTTGACGCGAACGCCAACGTTGTTCGCATCGTCAAGCGGGCCGCCCGCTCCAGCGCGCACTTCAAACTGTCCGTAGTCGCCGACATCCATGAATCCGTTGGCGCTAAACTGATCTGTTGGTTTTTTGCTGATGTAGTTGATTGCACCGCCAAACGCAGCGCGGCCGTAAAGTGCGCTTTGCGGCCCTTTGACAACTTCGATGCGCTCGACGTCGACCAAGCGCATGTTCATCAAGCTGCCGCCGCCCGCCGTTTGAATGGCTTCGCTGGAGACATCGATGCCATCAAGCAGAATGCCAACAGGAGGACGACCGCGTGTCGCGGGTAAGCCGCGGATCGACGGACGCGTATCTTGCGGCGAGAATCCAGAATCGTAAGTCAGGCTGGTAGTAAGGCGCGCAATATCTTCAATATTGCGAATGCCGCCGCGCTCGATTTGCGCATCAGTAAAAACTGTGATGGCGATCGGCGTTTGTTGAAGAGGTTCCGCGCGCAGTCGCGCGGTCACAATAATTTCTTCAATGTCCATCGTTTCGGCGATAGCAGTAGAGCCGCAGCCAAAGGCCATGAGTGAAATAAGTGATGCGGTCGCAATTAACGAGCAACGATATGTAGCCATTGATGTCCCCATATATTTTCTTGAACTGCAGAACGCAGCCCAACTCTTCCCCGCCCCAAACGCTAATACGAATATGTTTTATTGAAAGTTGTTTCTTTTTTTAAATGCATTTCGCATTGCAAATGCTTTCGCGCTTGCGAAAAACCATTTATGAAACGTGCCAATGCTCAACACATTTTTTCCCGCAGCGCGTGAGTGAGACGGTTGTCGTATGGATATGCTGATATGATTTTTACGCACGCGTACTGCAGTGTCTGCGGACTTTCAGTGCGTGAAACGTGCAGAACGTTGGCACAGACCGGCGAACGCAACGCGGAGAGATAACAGTGTGAATCTTGTGTGCAGACCTGTGCGGAGATCAGATCGCTTCACTGCGTAGATCGAGATTCTATTTCAGCAAAAATTGCTTCAGAGCCTCGGCTGATTCTTGAGGTGCTTCTTCGTGAGGCACATGCCCGAGCTTTGGGAACGAAACAACCTCACTATTTGGAATGGTGCGCGCATAGTCGGCGGCATTGCGGAATGGAATCATCGCATCCTTCTCGCCCCACATCACTAATGTTGGTGACTGAATGTTCCGCAACCGTGGCTCAGGGTTCTCAAGCACCACTTGCTTTAATCGCTCGATCATGGCGTTGCGAACCCCGGGCCCAAGCATGAGGTCGCGATACTGGGTGACGATGGCACTGGTCATCTTCGATGGATTGCCATAGGCGGGTGCTAGGCTCATGCGCACCAATATCGATGGTAAGGCGTATCGCATCATATCGAGCGATGCTGGCACTTCCGCTTTTTTACCATACTCAAAGCCAGGGCT
>CALRLP020000016.1:0-4082 GCA_943368745.1 Maricaulis salignorans | reverse complement strand
CATGACCTCGCACAATGGCGCGTAATCGAGATTTGATAGCCCCTCGCTGTGGCCAGGCAAAAATAAATTCCACAATCCTTGTGCTTTTGCCTTCGCCTTTAACTCTTCAATAATCGGTGGGATTTGCCACCGATCGGCCAATGCAGCTTGCTGTTGTGCGTAAATCTTCTCAGCGGGATAAACATATGCGTCCATGAACGCAATCAGCTTCGTGCGCAAGTCTTGAGCGCGCGGTGTGAGGGCATAACCCATGATGATAGCTCCTGCTTCTTATTTGGTTTGCGCGGCGGCAATAGACCAGCCGATCTCGGCTGATTGCTTTGCGACTGCGCCATATAGTTTTGCTTTTAAGTCGCTGGCGTTCCCTTGCAGGCTGCGCGCGTAAACGCCTTGCGTAATAGCCGCCAGTCGGAAGTATGAGAACGCTAAGTAAAACGACCAATCTGGGATTTCCAAGCGGCCCGACGCGCGGCAATAAATGCTAACCAGTTCATCTTCATTCGGAATACCGAGCGATGTGAGATCAACACCGGCCAACCCTGCAAACACCGGATCGTCTGGCGGCATACGATAGGCCATACAGGCGTAGGCCAAATCCGCTAACGGATGCCCAATGGTGGCGAGTTCCCAATCTACAATTGCCACAACCTTGGGCGCTACGGGGTCGATCAGCATGTTGCCCAAGCGATAGTCACCATGCGCCACGGCCGTGTCATGAGACTCTGGGATTCGCCCCGGCAGCCACGCCATCAATTTATCCATAGCGGCAATATCTTCAGTTTTAGTCGCGATGTATTGCTTCGTCCACCGATCCACTTGCCGGGTGAGATATCCATCCGGCTTACCGAACGTTTCCAGGCCACACGCGCGCCAATCGATGCTGTGAAGCTTTGCTAACGTTTCGGCCATGGATGTATAAACGCCACGGCGTTGGTCCGGCGCAGAATCGGGCATGCCAGGCGCGCTATAAACGCGGTTTTCTATAAACGCCATGACGTAAAAGGCCGTGCCGATAATCGCAGGGTCTTCACATAAGACCAAAGGTTCGGGCACAGGCACGCCGGTACCGTAAAGGGCCTTGAGTACCGCAAATTCGCGCTCGACCTGATGGGCGCTGGGCAGCAATTTGCCTGGCGGCTTTTTACGCAGCACGTATTTGCGCGTCAGTGTCGCAATCAAAAATGTCGGATTGCTCTGGCCACCTTGAAACTGACGAATAACAGGAGAACCCGCAAACCCTGGCAGGTGTTGTGTTAAATAAGCCGCGAGTGCCGCTTCATCGAAGCGGTGTGCAGGTAAGATATCGATGGGCTGCGCAATCGCGCTGCTGACCATGGCAGTTTGTCCTCCCCCAACCAATCTGCACAAAATTAGCGGTGCACAGTGGGTTGCATAGATGAACCTAGTCCGTTGGCGAAAGACCGGTCAAGCCCTGGAACGGGCGAGAAAAGACGTCATCATGCCATGTTGTTGCAGCGCGGAAGTCTTATGGATGGTGGGCGCTGGATTTTACGCCAATTGGCGGTTTGGGACCGGAAGCTCAACGCGAAGCAATCAGGCTACGTCGTGTCGTGGGCATTTCGATCACTGCGCTTTTTCGGACCTCATGCTGGTGACAGCATCATCCGTCTCTGGTCGACCCTTGCTTTCAGCCGGCTGCCCTGGTCGCGAGGCATACAGCGCGATTGCCCCCTCTAATGCAGCCAACTCCTCGTTAGTCTGAGCCAGCTCACCGCGCTGGCGCAAGGTAGCTGCGCGACGCATGGCATGAGCATAGTGTTCCGCAGTCATTAAAAGGGGTGATGGACTGACGTTCATCTTGATCTCCGAACATGCATGCTCAGCCACGACGCCGCAGCTGTTTTAGGGCAAGTGTTAGATTGTTGGGTCGACAACAATGTTATTTTTCACCGACGAAACACCCTTCACAGAGTTTGCGACCCGCTCCGCTTCGCTTTTCTCCAGCGAGGTTTTCACTTTACCGCTCAGCACGACGGTGTTGTCTTGCGTATCGACTTCAATCTGAAATGCACTGAGCGTCTTATTTTCGACCATCTCAGCTTTAATTTTTGTGGTCACCGCCGCTTCTTCAATCGCTGACGGGCGGCTTTTGTCAGTCGTGCTATCGACTGCCACCGCAAAAGTCGGCGCAAGCGCTAAAGAAATAGCAATAGCGAACGGCTTTAAAATTTGTGCATGTGTCATCGTGGGCCTCCGTTATTCAATGGCAAAAAGGACAGGCATACGCCCTCCCATACATTAATAACGTGGCTCTTTTGGGATTGTTCCAGCAGAACGTCTAACGCGAGGTCAACGGCATTATATATGAATATGAATGTATCTAACTTTCTTTAGCGCAACGCGCCGCACTAGCATTACAAATACTCCAGCCACAACGTGATGCATGGTGAATCGTGATAGCTTTCATAAACCCGTCACGCTCCTCTCATTTACATGTCAAAGCTTGCACGCGATTCAGTAGCGTAGCTAGCGTTCTCGCTCTGGGTGTCGTCGACAAACCCACATTCGCCATCCAACTCACCGGCGCTCGTCTTGCCATCTCTCGCTTCGTCAGCGGCCATCTCGTCATTGAGGGACGTGATGTATATCTGCGCCAGTGTATCGCCAAGCTCAGCCGCGGCGCGCAGTTGCATATACGTCTCTTTTTCAGCGTACAGCGCGCTTTTGGAATGCAAATAGCACGCAACTTCCGGATCGAACGACGGCGCTTCGGCGTCCGACGCTAAGCGATACCAAAACGCAGCGGCCTCGGCATCGACCTTCACACGTAAATCTTGCTCTGGGAATGGATTGCCAAAGGCCCGGGTAAAGCGGGGCAAAAGTCTGCCTTGCTGATAGATATCGCCCAAGGCGTTTAACGCCGGTACGTACCCTTTTTGCGCAGACTGAATCAAAGCGCTAATGGCTTTGCCTAAATTTTCATCCTGCACAAAAATGTATTCGCGAAAGAGCTGCTGTCCCGGTTCCGCGTCAAGAACCTCAGCCTCAGCTGCAAAAGCGGCTCCGCTGAGGCTCAGCAACACCGCGCCACATAGCGTGGCAATGAATTGAGTGCGCATTGATATTTCCCAAGTTTTTGTCCCAGGAACACAGTAACAAAATGGCGTGAACTAGGGAAATAAGGCGTCCGCGACAGAGACGCGAACTCATTTCGTCAAGGCATTGAAAGTGAAACCGGATTTCTCGTCCGCCACAATCGATGCCACGCAAGCTATTTTTATTTTGAAAATATTTAAATCGCTTGTGATGAAATCGCGGTCGCAATCAAAGCAAGCCTAATACCTGCGCGCGCGGTTTAATAAACTGCGAAAACCAATCGAGATTTCGGAACCGTAGCAGGTCGCGGCCACGGCTTTTGGAGGCACGTGCCGCTCCGCCGAGAAGACGGACTGCTTTGACAAGCATAAACAATTCAGAGTTAGCTTTTTCCGCCTCTGTGTATGGCCGAATCTCATTGTAGCCCTGCTCAAACGCGTCGCCGTATTTTGACGGATAGCCGTAGAATGCGTTGCCGAAGACAAAGTTCTTCACATCATGCAGCCAATAGCCTTCTGAGCAGCCATCAAAGTCAATGAATGTAATTGTCCCGTCACGGTCAACGTGAACGTTACTCGGGTGCATATCTTGATGGCACATGCCGCGCGGCAAATCTAAGTCAGAGAGCGCTGGCAACACTTCGGCCAAGCGGTGCGTCAATTTTGTATAGTCGCGAATATCGTCGGGCCGGTCTTCCACCCAGTCGAGTAAGAATGGCAAGTTATCGATAAGGCCCTGCGCTTGCACCTGAACGACGGGATCTGGATTCTTATATTCGAGCGCCGCAAGGTGAAGTCGTGCGAACTGCCCCCCAATCTTCCGGCCCATCTCGACATCAAGTTGATCGCCGAATTTCTGGCCTGGCGCCCAGGTATAAAGGACGGCCGTACGCACTCCTTCTGGGGCCTCCAGCACAAAATGCACCGCGCCATCGACGCCCCGAAGGCTGCTGGACACCGGAATGCAGCGTACGCGTAAGAACTCCAGAAAATCAAGCTCCTGCATGACCGCCTTTAACGAACGCG
>CALRLP020000015.1:0-5519 GCA_943368745.1 Maricaulis salignorans | reverse complement strand
AGGGACCTGCGCCGAATGGTTCCGCATTGATGGCGCGGTCAAAGAGATTTTTGACGTCGCGGTCATCACCGGCCATGCCTGCCCCATGTCCATCGGCCCCAACGCACCCGAAATCATCAAGTTCGTCACCCACGCCGCTTGAGCGGTCGGTTTGGCGAACATGCGCGTATGGCATAGCTATACGCTTTAACGGACGCTCAAAAATGTCCCGGTCATGCCGGGCAAGCTATCCGTTCTGCCCAACAGCCGGGATGTAATCCCCTGCGCACGCAGCTTGCCCATGCGGATAAGCTATCCCGACGCGCGCTTATTGTCCGAAAATAATGGGGTCATTTGTTCGCGCTTGATGACCGCGGCGTGATGGCCGTTGCCGCTATTGACGAGATGTCAGGCAGGCCGAAAATTGCGCAAATCTGCGACATACTGCATAAGCAGCAGCAATATGCGGCCATATTGGGATTAATGAAAAATGCAACAAACCTTATAAAAACGATTATAATTCAACTTTAAAATGTAAATTTTTTGTAAATTTTGGTATGGACATTGCTGTCCGGATCATGCACCTGAATGCATTATAACCATAATGAAAATAATAAAAGGTCGAAAATGCGTGCTAAATCCGCCGAAGCAAAACTGTTCACGTCACCTACGAATTGCAAAAATGGTCAGATCGGCGGCAAGTTAGCCGGCGGGTCTTCATTGGCGGCTTTGGCTGCGGGATTGGCTTTGGGGGGCGGGGTGCTGATGGCTCCGACCGCGTTCGCTCTTACGGGCATCGTTGCTACCAACAGCGGCCCCGGCGCGTTGACAGTTTCGGCGCCTGCTGTTGTAACGGAAAGTGATGGGGATGGCATTTACGCCACCAACTATGCGCCCGGCACCGATTTGACCGTTGCCGCCACCGATGTGTCGGGTCGCGATCGCGGCATCGATGCGCGCAATTATGGAACTGGTGCGCTGTCTGTTAGCTCGACGGGAACTGTTACCGGATCAACTTTGGATGGCATACATGTCCTAAATTATTATGCGTCAATCGGTAACGTCAACATTGATGTCGCCGAAGTGACGGGCGGAACGTTCGGCATTTTTGCCCGTAACTATGGCGCGAGCGGTATCACTATAACCTCGAGCGGGGATGTTACGGGAGGTACCGCCTCCGGCATATCTGCCCAGCATATGAATAATAGCGGAACGGACCTGGTCATCACTACTACCGGCGCAGTGTCGGGTGGTAGCAGCGGTATCGATGCCCAGCACGCCGGTACTGGAATATTGTCGATAACCTCAACAGGAAATGTGACTGGAAGGGGAACTCGCGGGATTAGTGCCGTCAACACCACGAGCGCATTGGGCGATATCAGCATCACAGCAGCGAATGTGCGCGGCGGTACCGATGGCATTCACGCGATAAACCATGGGAGTGGCAGCTTGTTTGTCACTTCAAATGGGACCGTAACCGGCCTCACAGGGATTCACGCTGGCAATACATCCAGCGCAGCCGGCGATGTTGCGATATCAGCGGCGAGCGTCGTTGGACAGGTCGACGGTATTTTGGCGTACAGTAACGGGTCCGGCACGATGACCGTATCCGCAACGGGACCTGTGACAGGCGCAGGGCGGTTCGGCGTCCATGCTCACAACAATGCCAACGCAGCGGGTGACCTGACCATCTCTGTGGCAGATGTTACTGGAGGATTAAATGGCATTACGGTGGTTCATAACGGCACAGGTGCGTTGTCTGTTACATCCACTGGGGTGGTCGATGGATCGACCGGCATCGGCATCAGCACCATCAGCGCTTCCAATTCCACCGGCGACCAGACAATCTTGGCAGAGAGCGTCAACGGCGGCTTGACCGGCATCGATACGCGCAATTATGGCACAGGCGCGATTTCGGTAACTGCCACCGGTTCTATATCCGGCGGTGAGTACGGTGTTTTTGGCTATAACTATGCCACGGGCACTGACGTTACTATCTCCGTATTAAATGCCACGGGTAGCCTCAGCGGTATCAACGCGCGCAATTATGGAACCGGTGTGCTGTCTGTTAGCTCAACCGGTGCCATATCCGGCGGCGTACAAGGTATTTTTGCTGTGCTCTCGCCCAACGGCACGGATCTTACGATTTCTGCCGCTAACGTAACCGGTGGTAATACCGGCATTGAAGCGCGCAGTGACGGCCGAGGTACATTATCAATCACAACGTCAGGTGCGATTCGTGGTGGAACCGGCGCAGCTATCCTGACGGCTTCACGCCCTGGTGGAGCGGTCGCGATTTCGCTGCTTTCTACGTCCAGTGTCAGTTCTGTCTCTGGGGCGGCTATCGTCGACGGCGCGGGCAACGCGGTTGTCACGATCAACGCTGGCGCGGTTGTGAACGGCAGCATCTCCTTGGGCGCGGGTAACGATACCCTCAACATCATGGCGGGCGCGTCACTGGCGGGCGTGACTGCGCTTGTCGGTGGTTCCGGTTCTTTCGTGGACACACTTAATCTCAATGCGGGTTTTGCTGGCGCGGTAAGCGGTTGGGAAGTCATGAATGTGAACACCGGTGGTGGTAATTTTGGCATCAGCGGTGCGATCTCGGGTACAGGTTCGCTGACCAAGACCGGTGCTGGCGCGCTGACCCTGTCTGGTGTTAACAGCTTTAGGGGCGGCACGACCATCTCGGCGGGCAGCGTGATCGGTAACAGCCAAAGCTTTGGCACTGGCCCTATCGTGAACAACGCATCGTTGGTGTTCAATCAAACCACTGCGGGCAATTTTGCTGGTGCGATTTCGGGCACAGGTTCATTGACCAAGTCTGGCGCGGGTGCGCTGACCCTGACGGGCGTAAACAGCTTTACGGGTGGGACGACCATCGCTTCTGGCAGCCTGATCGGCAACAGCCAGAGCTTCGGCACTGGCCCTATCGTCAACAACGCATCGTTGGTGTTCAATCAAGCCATTGCGGGCAATTTTGCTGGTGCAATTTCCGGCACAGGTTCGCTCACCAAGTCTGGCGCGGGTGCGCTGACCCTGACGGGTGTCAACAGCTTTACGGGTGGGACAACGATCTCGTCGGGCACCCTTATCGGTAACAGCCAAAGCTTTGGCACTGGCAATATCGTCAACAACGCATCTTTGGTGCTTGATCAGACAATCGACGCAAGCTTTGCCTCTGTGATCTCGGGCACAGGCACGCTGACCAAGACAGGTAGCGGTGCGCTGACCCTGACTGGGGTTAACAGCTTTACGGGTGGCACGACCATTTCGTCGGGCATTCTGATCGGTAACACGCAAAGCTTTGGCACTGGAGCTATCGTGAACAACGCATCGTTGGTGCTTGATCAAGCGGCTGCAGGCAGCTTTGCCTCTGTGATCTCGGGTAGAGGTTCGCTGACCAAGGCTGGCGCTGGTGCACTGACGCTGACTGCCAACAACAGCTTTACGGGTGGCACGATCATTGCGTCGGGCAGCCTGATCGGCAATACGCAAAGCGTTGGTGCGGGCGATATCGTGAACAACGCATCTTTGGTGCTTGACCAGACCATTGCGGGCACCCTTGCCGGTGCGATCTCGGGTACAGGCACGCTGACCAAGTCAGGTAGCGGCGCGCTGACCCTGACGGGTGTTAACAGCTTTACGGGCGGGACAACGATCGCGTCGGGTAGCCTGATTGGTAGCAGCCAGAGCCTTGGCCGTGGCGCTATCGTCAACAACGCATCGCTTGTCTTTGACCAAGCCGCTGCGGGCAATTTTGCCGGTACAATATCGGGCACAGGTTCATTGACCAAGTCTGGCGCTGGCGCGCTGACCCTGTCTGGCATCAACAGCTTCAGTGGCGGCACGACCATCTCGACGGGTAGCCTGATTGGCAACAGCCAAAGCCTTGGCCGTGGCGCTATCGTGAACAATGCATCGCTTGTCTTTGACCAAGCTGCTGCGGGCAGCTTTGCCGGCGTGATCTCGGGTAGAGGTTCGCTCACCAAGTCTGGCGCGGGTGCGCTTACTCTGACGGGTGTCAACAGCTTTACGGGTGGGACAA
Source organism: Maricaulis salignorans (assembly GCA_943368745.1). Classification (GTDB taxonomy): domain Bacteria; phylum Pseudomonadota; class Alphaproteobacteria; order Sphingomonadales; family Sphingomonadaceae; genus Sphingorhabdus_B. Next base: position 1,492 of record CALRLP020000015.1, on the reverse strand, counting down.
CGATCTCGTCGGGCATTCTGATCGGTAACAGCCAAAGCTTTGGCACTGGCCCTATCGTGAACAACGCATCTTTGGTGCTTGATCAGGCCACCAATGCAAGCTTTGCTACGTTGATCTCGGGCACAGGTTCGCTGACCAAGACAGGTAGCGGTGCGCTGACCCTCACTGGGGTTAACAGCTTTACGGGTGGCACGACCATTTCGTCGGGCATTCTGATCGGTAACACGCAAAGCTTTGGCACTGGAGCTATCGTGAACAACGCATCGTTGGTGCTTGATCAAGCGGCTGCAGGCAACTTTGCCTCTGTGATCTCTGGTACAGGTTCGCTGACCAAGTCAGGTAGCGGCGCGCTGACCCTGACGGGTGTTAACAGCTTTACGGGCGGGACAACGATCTCGTCGGGTAGCCTGATTGGTAGCAGCCAGAGCCTTGGCCGTGGCGCTATCGTGAACAATGCATCGCTTGTCTTTGACCAAGCTGCTGCGGGCAGCTTTGCCGGCGTGATCTCGGGTAGAGGTTCGCTGACTAAGTCTGGTGCAGGCGCGCTTACGCTGACGGGTATCAACAGCTTCACGGGAGGCACGACCATCTCGGCGGGCATTCTGATTGGTAACACGCAAAGCTTTGGCACTGGTCCTATTGTGAACAACGCATCTTTGGTGCTTGATCAGGCAACCGACGCAAGCTTTGCTAAGCTGATCTCGGGCACAGGTTCGCTGACCAAGGCTGGGGCGGGTGCGCTCACGCTGACGGGCGTTAACAGCTTTAGTGGTGGGACGACCATCTCGGCAGGTACCCTGATTGGTAATACGCAAAGCTTTGGTACCGGCAATATCGTCAACAACGCATCTTTGGTCGTTGACCAAGCGGCTGCGGGTAGCTTTGCCGGTGCGATTTCTGGCACAGGTTCGTTGACCAAGACCGGCGCTGGCGCGCTGACCCTTACGGGTGTCAACAGCTTTACGGGTGGCACGACCATCTCGGCGGGCAGCCTGATTGGCAACAGCCAGAGCTTCGGCACTGGCGCGATCGTCAACAATGCATCTTTGGTGTTTGATCAGGCAACCGACGCAAGCTTTGCCGATGCGATCTCAGGTACAGGTTCGCTCACTAAGTCCGGCGCTGGTACCCTGACCCTGACGGGCGTTAACAGCTTCACAGGCACAACAACCGTAACGGCGGGCCGCCTCAATTTAGCGGGGTCGTTGGCAATATCTGCACTGACGCTGCAAAATGGAACGTCATCAAGCGGAAACGGCACTGTTGGCTCGCTAGCAAGATCTACACTGACGCTGCAAAGCGGGTCGTCATTAGGTGGAAACGGCACGGTTGGGTCGTTGGTGGCACAATCGGGTTCGACGGTATCACCGGGTAACTCGGTTGGTACGCTGACTGTGAATGGCAACCTGACATTAGCGGCAGGTTCGCTGCTGGCGATCGAAGCATCGCCGTCGGGTGCAGATATGGTGACGGTCACAGGAACCGCAAATCT
>CALRLP020000014.1:2500-5726 GCA_943368745.1 Maricaulis salignorans | reverse complement strand
TTTCAAAAACCGTGTTGACAGTTCTGGGTGGTGGGACCTATAAACCGCCCATCGAGACGGCGCCGCCGCTGAGCGGCGCCTCTTCTGCGCTTCCTTAGGACGCTGAGGCTTTTGCCGGTTCGCCGGGTGAGCCTCTGTCTTTGTCGAAGCCCGCTGTTTGAAAATTGAAGACAGAAAGAGAAACGTGGACGGCGAGGTTCTTGCGGACCCGGTCTAAGGACTGGGTCGAACGAGACTTCGGTGTGCTGCGTTTTACAAGAGCCATCGCTGATGACTTCGGTCGTCAAGCAATGACTCCGTCAATACGTAGCGATGCCGGAACAAACTCAAGATACAATCTGAGAGTTTGATCCTGGCTCAGAGCGAACGCTGGCGGCAGGCTTAACACATGCAAGTCGAACGGGCACTTCGGTGCTAGTGGCAGACGGGTGAGTAACACGTGGGAACGTACCTTTCGGTTCGGAATAATACAGGGAAACTTGTACTAATACCGGATACGCCCTTCGGGGGAAAGATTTATCGCCGATTGATCGGCCCGCGTCTGATTAGCTAGTTGGTGAGGTAATGGCTCACCAAGGCGACGATCAGTAGCTGGTCTGAGAGGATGATCAGCCACACTGGGACTGAGACACGGCCCAGACTCCTACGGGAGGCAGCAGTGGGGAATATTGGACAATGGGCGCAAGCCTGATCCAGCCATGCCGCGTGTGTGATGAAGGCCTTAGGGTTGTAAAGCACTTTTGTCCGGGAAGATAATGACTGTACCGGAAGAATAAGCCCCGGCTAACTTCGTGCCAGCAGCCGCGGTAATACGAAGGGGGCTAGCGTTGCTCGGAATCACTGGGCGTAAAGGGCGCGTAGGCGGACTCTTAAGTCGGGGGTGAAAGCCCAGGGCTCAACCCTGGAATTGCCTTCGATACTGAGAGTCTTGAGTTCGGAAGAGGTTGGTGGAACTGCGAGTGTAGAGGTGAAATTCGTAGATATTCGCAAGAACACCAGTGGCGAAGGCGGCCAACTGGTCCGATACTGACGCTGAGGCGCGAAAGCGTGGGGAGCAAACAGGATTAGATACCCTGGTAGTCCACGCCGTAAACGATGAATGCCAGCCGTTGGGGTGCATGCACCTCAGTGGCGCAGCTAACGCTTTAAGCATTCCGCCTGGGGAGTACGGTCGCAAGATTAAAACTCAAAGGAATTGACGGGGGCCCGCACAAGCGGTGGAGCATGTGGTTTAATTCGAAGCAACGCGCAGAACCTTACCAGCTTTTGACATGTCCGGTTTGATCGGCAGAGATGCCTTTCTTCAGTTCGGCTGGCCGGAACACAGGTGCTGCATGGCTGTCGTCAGCTCGTGTCGTGAGATGTTGGGTTAAGTCCCGCAACGAGCGCAACCCTCGCCCCTAGTTGCCATCATTCAGTTGGGAACTCTAGGGGGACTGCCGGTGATAAGCCGCGAGGAAGGTGGGGATGACGTCAAGTCCTCATGGCCCTTACAGGCTGGGCTACACACGTGCTACAATGGCGGTGACAATGGGCAGCGAAGGAGCGATCCGGTGCTAATCCCAAAAAGCCGTCTCAGTTCAGATTGCACTCTGCAACTCGAGTGCATGAAGGTGGAATCGCTAGTAATCGTGGATCAGCATGCCACGGTGAATACGTTCCCGGGCCTTGTACACACCGCCCGTCACACCATGGGAGTTGGGTTTACCCGAAGGCGTCGCGCTAACCGCAAGGAGGCAGGCGACCACGGTAGGCTCAGCGACTGGGGTGAAGTCGTAACAAGGTAGCCGTAGGGGAACCTGCGGCTGGATCACCTCCTTTCTAAGGTCGGATCTTATCGGTTAGGCTGTCTTCGGATGGTCGACACCCTTTGATCCCCTTTGAACAAAGGGACCAGATCAGGTCCCGACATGCGGAACTTCGCCGTCTTCGTTTCTCTTTCATTTCCGGGCGAATGCCTGGCCTTGCATCGGACGTCTGGTTCGATCGGCCGGCATTCTGGGCCAACGCTTAGGTCTTTGGCCGCGTCCGAAACGGTTCGTTTCGGGTGCAACGCCTTGGGCCTGTAGCTCAGTTGGTTAGAGCGCGCGCTTGATAAGCGTGAGGTCGGAGGTTCAAATCCTCCCAGGCCCACCACGATCGAGCTGCAGGGCGCCGAACGGCCGCCGCGTCTGATGGCGCGTCACTTTACCCAAAAGGGGCCTTAGCTCAGTTGGGAGAGCGGTAGCTTTGCAAGCTTCAGGTCGTCGGTTCGATCCCGACAGGCTCCACCATCCACCCGGAAAGTCTTGGTTTTACCGATCCTTGCGGAAGCGAGGGTTCGTAACGCTGTTTGTCATTGTGAAGAGGGAATAGATCTGAAGACGTCGCTACCCAGCGACATTCGGGATGCGGACACCATCTGCGCCTGTCTTATTCGGATCTGTTCGGCAAGCATAAATGGTCTTTCTGATCATATGTGCGCGAAGCTGGTAGCTTTGCGGACATCGATCATGAGAACGATCAAGTGCCTTAAGAGCATTCGGTGGATGCCTTGGCGCTGAGAGGCGATGAAGGACGTGATACGCTGCGATAAGCCGTGGGGAGCTGCGAATGAGCTTTGATCCGCGGATTTCCGAATGGGGAAACCCACCTTCGACAATTCGTATTGTAGTCTCTGTCTGCAAGGGCAGAGCCTGCACTACGAATTGTCACATGAAGGTATTGAGCCCTGAATACATAGGGGTTCAAAGCTAACCCAGGGAACTGAAACATCTAAGTACCTGGAGGAAAGGACATCAACGAGACTCCGTTAGTAGTGGCGAGCGAACGCGGACCAGGCCAGTGCCTGACTGTAAGTTACCGGAAGTGGTTGGGAAACCACGCATTAATGGGTGATAGCCCCGTACGGATCTGCAAACAGTTGGGACATGAGTAAGGCGGGACACGTGAAATCCTGTCTGAACGTGGGGGGACCACCCTCCAAGCCTAAGTACTCCTCAGCGACCGATAGTGAACAAGTACCGTGAGGGAAAGGTGAAAAGCACCCCGACGAGGGGAGTGAAACAGCACCTGAAACCGAATGCTTACAAACAGTGGGAGCTCAAGGTTCGTCCTGGGTGACCGCGTACCTTTTGTATAATGGGTCAGCGACTTAATCTGACGAGCAAGCTTAAGCCGATAGGCGTAGGCGCAGCGAAAGCGAGTCTGAACAGGGCGTTCAGTTCGTCGGATTAGACCCGAAACC
>CALRLP020000013.1:0-35492 GCA_943368745.1 Maricaulis salignorans | reverse complement strand
CTCCTGCTGCTGGTGAAGCTGCAGACGCTGCGAAAGAAGCTGCGAAGTAATATTCGCGCTTTTTAGCGAAAGCTTTTGAGAAGGGCTGTTCTGCTTGCAGGACGGCCCTTTTCTTTGTCTACCATAGACAAGTTGGATGCCGCGCGCGGCGCTCCAACCGAAACATCGCAATAAGGCGTCAGTTGTGGTGGTATGAAGCCACAGCGCGCGATACAAATTGCATGAACGTCATCCGTTGCGGAATAGACGCCGTCGTGCTGCCCATCATCACCGCGACAGCGTAACGTGTGCCATCTGGCGCAGTCATAATCCCGATATCATTATATCCCGTGGACACCGGCGGCAAAACCTGTCCCGTTCCGGTCTTATGCAAAAAGCTCCAGCCCGCAGGCACGCCTGCCTTTAGCCTGTTTGGACCACTTGACGTCCGCGACATGATATCGAGCATGAGACGCGTTGAAGCCGCCGACAACAGCTCACCCTTCGCAAGCTTTGCCAAAGCGCGGACAATGGCTTGCGGGCTTGCCCCGTCGATGGGATCATTCAGATAGCGATCAAGCGCCGCCTTGCGAGTCGCCATCGGCACGGCATCGCGCGCAGCATAAAAGCGCCGGCCAATTGCATATTCCTGTTTCCAGTCGAGACCGGCAATGCCGCTTTGCAGCGCGCGTTCGCCCGGCCCAAAGCGGATCGCGCCCAAATTCTTGCGCGCAATAAAACTCTTTACCGCTTGCGGGCCGCCTACAGTACGCAGCAACGAGTCATTGGCGGTATTGTCACTGGCACGAATAGATGTCTCCAGCAGATCGAGGATCGAAACCTCAATGCTGCCATTGGCGATCACCTGATCACGGATTGGCTGATGAAAAACCGCCAGATCATCTCGTGTGATCCGGACTTTCTGGTCCAGGCGAAGTTTCCCTTGATCGACCATGTCCAACACGGTGAGCGCAACCCAGGTTTTGGATACGCTTTGTTGGGGAAATAATTCATCCATCCTGCGGCCCAAAATCCATTCACCGCCATCCACGCGCATGATGGCAACGCCAGTCCGTCCCGGAAACAAACGCCATTGATCTTGAATCAGATTTTCAAGGCCGGCAGGCGGCCGCCCAATTGCGGGACGTGCAGGCGCTACAACTGCTGGCACGGCGCGGCTTGGCGCTGGGGCCTGTGCCGTCGGCAGAGCAGGCCCCCGACGCGCTGGCGCGGATACGCACCCCGATAAAACGGACAACAGCGCCAATGAGGCAAGCCCTGCTTGGCCAGCCTTATGCACCCGTTTCTTCGTCGTCGAAATTATGTCATCCATGAAGCTGCAATAGAGGCCTCGCAGTCCATCTGTCACCGACAAAGGGTATTTTTGCGACCAATGATTCGATGGCGTCGACGAGAAGAGTGCCGAATCAACAGCCAGGATCGTTCTGCGGGCAATCTTGGGTAACCTGTTTAAATCGGTTCAGCCACGACCCCGGTACGGGGCAACGCCCTGATCCGGAAGCCACAGCCCCTTGGGCGGCTCCCCCGATTGCCAGAACACATCGATAGGAATTCCGCCGCGCGGATACCAATAGCCCCCGATACGCAGCCAATGCGGCTTCATTTCGGTGAAAAGCCGCTGCCCGATGCCGACGGTGCAATCTTCGTGAAAAGCGGCGTGGTTGCGGAAGGATCCCAAGAAAAGCTTCAGCGACTTTGATTCAACAATGCTTTTGTCTGGCGCATAATCGATGACCAGATGCGCAAAGTCGGGTTGCGCGGTGACCGGGCATAAAGACGTGAACTCAGGCACGGCAAAGCGTGCGAGATACAGCGTATCGGGGCGCGGATTGGGGACATAATCCAGCTCGGCCTCTTCAGGCGTTTGGGGAAGTGCGCTTTGCGCACCCAGATACATTGGTTTTAGTTCGTCAGTCATAGCTGCGCATTTAGCCGTTTCACCGCGGGAAGCAAACGCGTCATAGCGTTTAAGCAAGATATGCACTTCGCGTGCACGCAAAATGCATTGGGCTAGGGCATCGCGCGCGCTTTTTCCTGAAAACCTGTATCGTGCCCCGGACATGGCCTCGCTAACACGCCAATTATGACGACTCTCATTCCGGTACTCGGCGACCAACTGAGCCATGCGCTTTCGTCATTGGCGGGGCAGGACAAAAAAACGTGCGTCATTTTGATGGCCGAGCTCGATGAAGAGACGACCTATGTGCCGCACCACAAATCCAAAATGGCGTTCATATTATCGGCGATGCGTCACCATGCCGAAGATCTGCGTTCAGCCGGATGGACCGTCGACTATGTGAAGCTGACAGAGCCGGAAAACAGCGGCAGTTTTACCGGCGAACTGGCCCGCGCGATGGAACGGCATAGCGCATCCGCCATCTGTGTTACCGAAGCCGGCGAGTGGCGGGTGAAGGCCATGCTGGATAGCTGGGCCGACCGTTTCGATGTGCCCGTAGAGATATGCGCCGACGACCGCTTCTTGTGTGATCATGCCGAATTCGAAAGCTGGGCCAAGGACCGCAAGCAGCTGCGCATGGAATATTTCTATCGCGACATGCGGCGTAAATCGAAATTGCTGATGGATGGCGATGCACCCGTCGGCGGGCAGTGGAATTTTGACGCGGAAAACCGCAAGCCGGCCAAGCGCGATCTCGCGATGCCGCAGCCACTGCATTTCGCACCGGACGATATCACGCAGGATGTGATTGAAATGGTCGAGGAAAAATTCGCGACCAATATCGGCCAGACCGCGAAATTCGGCTTTGCGGTCACACGTGCCGACGCGCTGAAACAGCAAGCACATTTTCTGAAACATGCTTTGCCGTCCTTTGGGGATTATCAGGACGCAATGCTCACTGGCGAGCCATTTTTATGGCATTCGATTTTGTCGCCCTACATCAATACCGGGTTGCTTGATCCGCTGGAATTGTGCCGCGCGGTCGAAGAACAATATCAGGCCGGAAAAGTGCCCATCAACGCGGCCGAGGGCTTCATTCGTCAGGTCATTGGTTGGCGCGAATATGTGCGCGGCATTTATTGGCATGCTGGTCCACAATATGTGGAAAGCAACGCGCTTGGCGCCGAACGGCCGCTACCGGAATTCTATTGGACCGGCAAAACCGACATGCATTGCCTGTCGCAAACCGTCGATCAGACAATCGCATATTCCTACGCCCATCATATCCAGCGGCTGATGATTATAGGCAATTTCGCGCTGCTGGCGGGCATCAACCCCGCCGAAGTGCATATATGGTATCTTGCCGTTTATGCCGACGCGTATGAATGGGTCGAATTGCCGAACAGCCTGGGCATGAGCCAGTTTGCAGACGGCGGCATGCTCGCGTCAAAACCTTATGCGGCCAGCGGTGCCTATATCAACCGCATGTCGGATTATTGCTCCAGCTGCCGTTATGATGTGAAACAAAAAACCGGGCCCAACGGATGTCCGTTCAACGCGCTCTATTGGGAATTTATTGCGCGCAACGAAGATAGGCTGCGCAAGAACCCGCGTATGGCGATGCCGTATAAAAACTGGGACCGGATGGCACAGGCCGATAAAATTGCGCTTCGTCGTCAGGCACAGCAATTTTTCGAAACGCTTGGCTAGTTTGGAAAAGCGGCTTATCTTGCACCGCACAAGAATCAAAAATAGCGGGCAAGGACAAAACATGGAATTGTTAGTAAGCACCGAATGGTTGGCGAACGAAATCGGCGCGTCTGATTTGCGCGTGGTAGATGCCACTTGGTTCATGCCCGATGCAGGCCGCAATGCGCAGGCCGAATATGAAGGTGGCCATATTCCCGGCGCTGTTTTCATGGACTTGCAAGAAATCGCCGACGCAAACAGCAGCCTGCCCAATACATTGCCGCCGCCGGAGAAATTTGCCAGCCGCATGCAATCGCTTGGCCTGGGCGACGGCAGCCGTATCGTGGTCTACGACGACAGCCCATTCAAATCGGCAACGCGCGCTTGGTGGATGCTGACCTTGTTTGGTGCACATGATGTCGCCATCCTCGACGGCGGTATTGCAAAATGGAAAGCCGAAGGCCGCGCGCTCGAAACCGGCAAGCCTGGGCTGCGCCACCGCCACTTCACTGTCTGGAAAGACGAAAAGGCCGTGCGCAACAAAGCAGACATGCTCGCCAATCTGCACAGCAAGGAAGCCGATGTTGTGGATGCCCGTGGCGCAGGACGATTTACCGGCGAAGAAGCGGAACCGCGGCCTGACATGGCGTCGGGTCATATCCCCGGCAGCCGCAACTTGCCCTTTGGCAATCTTTTGAACGCAGACGGTACTTGGAAGCGCGGCGATGCGTTGACCCAAGCCTTTACCGATGCCGGCGTTGATTTGAACAAGCCCATGATCACAACCTGCGGCTCTGGAATGACCGCAGCTGTTGTTCTGTTCGGCGCACGCCTGACCGGCAAATCCGACGTTGCCTTATATGATGGCAGCTGGTCCGAATGGGGCTTGGACAAGGACACCCCCAAGGCGCAGGGTGCGGCTTGAGTTCCCAAAAACCTCAAAAGCCAGCCACGAAAACAGTCACCGCAGGGCGCAAGGCTTCGCTCACGGGCCCCGTCGTGAATGTACCTGTTTGGCGCGCCAGCACACATTTATATGAAAATGTGGCTGAGCTGGAGACAGGCAAAGGGCGCAACGAAGATGGCCGCTTTTTCTACGGCCGTCGTGGTTCGCCAACGCAATGGTCCCTCGCCGACGCGCTGACCGAGATGGAGCCTGGTGCGCATGGGACCATGCTGTATCCGTCCGGTGTCGCCGCGATTGCCTGTGCGCTGCTGTCGGTGCTGAAGGCGGGTGACATCTTGCTGATGACCGACAACGTCTATGACCCAAGCCGGTCTTTGGCTGACGGGTTTCTGAAGCGTTTCGGGGTCGAGACTCGATATTTTGACCCACGCACCACCGATTATGACGCGTTATTTTGTGATCGCACGCGCGCCATATTGCTCGAATCACCCGGCAGCCTGACATTTGAAATGCAGGACATTCCTGCAATCTGCGCCGCTGCGAAAAAACGCAATGTCGTCACCCTTCTCGATAACACATGGGCCACATCCTATTTCCATACCGCGCTCGACAAGGGCATCGATATGGCGATCTTGTCGTGCACCAAATATATTGTCGGCCACAGCGATGTGATGATGGGCAGTGTCACCACGCACGATAAATTATGGACCAAATTGCGCCAAACCGCGCAGCAACTTGGCCAGACCGTTTCGCCCGACGATGCCTATCTTGCAAGTCGTGGCCTGCGCACCTTGTCGGTGCGGATGAAGGCGCATGAGGCTTCTGCATTACATATTGCGCAATGGCTGCAGACGCAGGCCGATGTCGCAGCCGTTTTCCATCCCGCTTTGCCCGATTGCCCCGGACACGACATTTGGAAACGCGACTTTACCGGATCATCGGGATTGTTTTCATTCATTCACACCGGCGACACGGAAACCGCAGCCGCCTTTGTCGATGCGCTGGAACTGTTTGGCATTGGCTATAGCTGGGGCGGGTTTGAAAGCCTTGCCTTGCCGGTGCAGCCCGAGAAATACCGGTCAGTCGTGGCATGGGATAAGCCCGGCACACTGATCCGCCTGCAAATCGGGCTTGAGGACACAGATGACCTTATCGCCGACCTTGGCCAAGCCTTTGAAGTAGCCCGAACCGGACGCTAGATATTAGCGTGTCGGCTGCGGCACTTCGCCCGAATAATCGTAAAAGCCACGCTTCGTTTTGCGTCCGAACCAGCCGGCCTCAACATATTTTTGCAGCAACGGCGCTGGCCGGAATTTCGGATCGCCAGTCGATTGAAACAGCACATTTGTGATTTCAAGGCAGGTGTCGAGGCCGATGAAATCCGCCAGTGTCAGCGGCCCCATTGGATGGTTGAGCCCCAATTGGCACGCCGTGTCGATATCGCGCATAGTGGCAACGCCTTCACCCAGCGCGAAACATGCTTCGTTGATCATCGGCATCAGCACGCGATTAACGATGAAGCCGGGGGCATCATTCGCAAACACCAATTGCTTGCCCAATGCTTCGCCATAGTGGCGGACGACATCGACAGTCGCATCGGTCGTCGCCAATCCGCGGATGATTTCGATAAGGCCCATGACGGGAACGGGGTTAAAGAAATGCACGCCGATGAAACGCTGCGGGTCGGGTGATGATTGCGCCAGTCGCGTGATGGGAATGGATGACGTATTGGACGCCAATACAGCCTGACCGCCCATGACCGCGCCCGCCGATTCAAATATCTTGCGTTTAATTTCTTCCCGCTCCGTCGCGGCTTCAATGATCAGCCCGGCATCGGCCATCGGTTCATAGCTCGCAACCGGTTCTATGCGTGACAACAGCGTCTCTGCATCGCCCGCCGACATTTTTTCTTTGGCGACCAGACGGCTGAGTGCCTTGGCGATGCCGGCCTTGCCTTCTTCGGCCTTCGCCAGATCAAGGTCCGACAAATAGACATGATAGCCAGCGCCAGCACTGACCTGTGCGATGCCCGCACCCATTTGACCTGCTCCGATAACGCCGACTGCACGCATTTGCCGCTCCAAGTAAAACTAATCTGTGGCCACTAGCGAATGACAGGCAAAAGCGCTAGCTTGCCACCATGAAAAAGACGTTGGCGAGCATAGCTGTCCTTTTTTTCGCTGGGGCGATAGCCTCTGCGCAGGCGGTCAAACCCGGTGAGGTGCCGATATTTAAGGACTGGACCGTCGGTTGTGACAATGGATTGTCCTGTCAGGCGGTCGCGTTGGCGGACGACGCATTTTCGGAAGACAATTTGGCTGTCGTTGTCGTCCGACCTGCGGGTGCGGAGGCCCAGCTCACCGTTGCAATCTCGGGGGCGACGGCGAAGGCAGGACGCTATCGTGTCATGGTCGATGGGCGAATTGCCGCCGACGGATCAATCAAAGCCGCCGACGAACCAATCACCATATCGGGCGCGGCGGCGCTAAAACTGCTGCGGGCAATGGCGCGCGGAACGGCCGTCACGCTCACCGATGAGGCAAGTGGAAAAATTGGCACCGCATCCTTGGCCGGTGCTGCCGCTGCCTTTCGCTATATCGATGCCAAGCAAGGCCGCGCAGCCACCAACAGTGCAATCGTGGCGACAGGCAGCAAGGCTTATCCGGGCAGGCGCATCATATTGCCAACTATCACCGCGACCAAAATAACGCCGACCAATATACTACCTGATACCTCGGCAATTGTTGCCTTATCGGAATCAAGCTCATGTGCGCAGGAACGCTTCGGGTCGACCCAAGACACCCTTTATAGTCTGGGCAGCGGACCGAAAGGGCCCCGTGTCCTCGTGCTGCTCAACTGCGGCGCCGGTGCCTATAATTTTTCGTCCGGTATCTACACTGGGCAACGGGATGTTTCGGGCAAATGGTCGTTCGAACCGGCAAAGTTTGATTATGGTGCGACTGGCTTCGGCGAGGAAAGCGCAATCCCCATACTGATCAATGCCGGATGGGATGGGGCAACGCAAACCATTAGCAGTTATAGCAAAGCGCGTGGCATTGGCGATTGTGGATCATCGGAAAACTATGTGTGGGATGGACAGATGTTCCGGCTTACCGCCGCAAGCTTCATGGGCGATTGCCGCGGATCCACCGATTGGATTCCGACCTGGCGCGCCAATGTTCAGTTCAAGAATTAAAGCTTCCGTCGTTTCAACAGGATTTCTGCAATAGCGTAAGTGCGGGGGTTATCGACGTCCACCGCATATGCACCGTCTTCGGCGATATAGTGTACAACGCGCGTTTTAAGAGCGCGTGATATCGCACCAAAAGCGGTCTCCATATCCCACCAACCCAGCCGAAATCGCACCAGATTGATCAGGCCAAAGGCCTTCGCAATGCGGCCCTTGGTCTTGATGAACTGCCCGCCTTGACGAAATGCTTCTGCAGCCTTTAACGCGCTGACATCGCGCAACCAAAATAGGTTGCAGTTGGATACCGCGACATCGGAAAATTCGTAAAAACGGCGCTGACCTTCGGGATGCGCCGCCTGAATTGCCTCGCGCGTGGACAGAACGATAACCGCGTCACCATCACCAGCCATCGCATCGGAATGGAGGTCACGCATAAGTTCTGGGGTCACGAGGACATTGTCCGCAGTGGTGATGATCAACGGCCAACACTTATTCCCCGACTGTGCAGCGGCGTGCTCAACGCTTTCGACAATTCCGGACTGCGCGTCGCAAATGATCAACCGCCCAGAGGCCTCCAGTTCGGACACCCAAGGTAAGTCAACAATTGCGGCACGGTCGTGAACCGAAATCAATATCCGGTTTTTCGAAAAGGCGGGAACAGCGGCTTCCAACACCCATTGGACAAGTGCTTTACCGCAAATCGGAACCCGGCATTTGTGGCTGACGCCGGCGTCCGCTGCCATAGGATCAAGTTGACCATCCCGTTTGCCGGCAAGAATGAGGATGTCGGGCGCGGTCATCATGCGAATCGTATAAGGTTCTATCCCGGGTGCAGCAAGCCGGGGCTGGCAATTGAACGCAAATCCGCTTAAGCGCGGCGCAAATACGCATTCTTTTCGGCAGGAAATTAGAACCTATGTCCACCCCCTCTCGTATCGCCCCGCTTAAGGTGGGTCTGGCTGGTCTTGGGACAGTAGGAACCGGCGTCATCCGCCTTCTGGAAGAAAATAGCGCCTTGATCGCGCGCCGGGCGGGCCGCGAGATCCAGATTGTTGCCATCACCGCGCGCGACCGAACCAAGGACCGGGGTGTTGACCTGTCGGGCTATCGCTGGGTCGACGACATGGGCGAATTGGCCACCGCAGACGATGTCGATGTTGTCGTTGAACTTGTCGGCGGGGCTGATGGTCCAGCGCTTACATTGGCGCGCGAAACGCTGACCAACGGACGTGCATTGGTCACAGCCAACAAAGCCATGGTCGCCCATCACGGCGCTGAGCTGGCGGCTCTGGCCGAAAGCAAGCAGGCCGCACTCAAATTTGAAGCTGCGGTCGCTGGCGGTATTCCGGTCATTCAAGGTTTGCGCGACGGTGCCGCAGCCAACCGGATTGATCGCGTATATGGCATATTGAACGGGACCTGCAATTTCATCTTGTCGACGATGGAGCGTGACGGCCTCGATTTTGCGCAGGTGCTTTCTGACGCACAGGCAAAGGGCTTTGCCGAATCTGATCCTTCATTCGATATTGACGGCATAGACGCTGCGCATAAGCTTTCCATTCTCGCCTCGCTCAGCTTTGGTTCTGTCATTGATTTTGGCGGCGTCGAAGCGCGCGGTGTTCGCAAAATACTTGCAGCCGACATCGCCCAAGCAAAAACGTTGGGTTATCGTATCCGCCTCATTGGGCTTGCCGAAATCGACGGCGACAATGGCGCGGCAAATATTTTCCAACGCGTTGAGCCATGCCTTGTCCCGCTCAGCCATCCGTTGGCGCATGTCATCGGCGCAACCAATGCGGTCGTGGCTGAAGGCAACTTCTCCGGACGTCTTTTATTCCAGGGCGCAGGCGCAGGGGACAAGCCAACTGCTTCGGCCGTTGTTGCTGACCTCGTCGACATTGCGCGCAAGGAAACTGGCCCCGCATTCTCAATGCCATCGGCCGAGCTTGAAAAGCTGCCACGTGCAGCATCGGCACACCGGGTGAGCAAATCCTATTTGCGTATGGTCGTCGCCGACCGCGTCGGTGTGCTTGCGGAGATTACAGCGGCGATGCGCGATGCCGGGCTTTCGATTGAAAGCCTGATTCAGACCGAAGCAGGTGACGACGGAACGGCCTTGGTGGCGATGGTCACCCATGCTGGGCCCGAGCAAGCCATCAATGACACGCTTCAGGCACTCAAGCATTCCGATAGCTTGCTGGGCGAGCCAATGGTCATGCACATTTTGGGCGCATAAGCTTATTGGGGCGGCGTGCGTTCAATACTTGCCGCAATGCGATCTTCATTTGTAGAAATTTGTACCGTAGCGGACGCCATCACGAAGTGCGCAACAAAAATGGCGACAACTAATCTCGACAATTGGCGCGACCTTCCCTATCGCAACCTAACTCCCAAAATGCCGTTCCATTTAGGGTGCAGACTGCGCACCCTGACGTTCAAATAGCTAGGAAAATACGATGACTGCAGCAAGCCAAATCCTCGACCGCGTGCTTGTCTTGGAAATGGTCCGCGTGACTGAAGCCGCGGCGATTGCTGCCGCGAAGCTCATTGGACGTGGCGATGAAAAGGCAGCAGATGCCGCAGCCGTCGAAGCCATGCGCGCGGCGCTCAACGAATTATATATGGATGGCACGGTTGTCATCGGCGAAGGCGAACGCGACGAAGCGCCCATGCTGTTCATTGGCGAAAAAGTTGGCTCCGCCATCGGCACTGGCCCACGCATCGACATTGCGCTCGATCCGCTTGAGGGCACAACGATCACGGCGAAGGCCGGACCCAATGCGCTGGCCGTGCTGGCCGTTGCCGAAGAGGGCAATCTGTTGAACGCGCCTGATGTTTATATGGACAAGATTGCGGTTGGCCCGGGTTACTCGCCCAACATCGTCAACCTCGACAAAACGGTTGCTGAAAATGTGAACGCAGTTGCCAAGGAAAAGGGTGTCGCTCCAGGCGACCTCATCGTTTGCGTACTCGACCGCCCGCGTCATGAAAAGCTGATCGCCGAGCTGCGGGCGCTTGGTTGTGGCGTGATGCTGATCCCCGATGGCGACGTTGCGGGTGTCATCGCAACAACCAATCCCGATACCACAGTCGACATCTATATGGGCAGTGGCGGCGCGCCAGAGGGCGTGCTGGCGGCAGCGGCCCTGCGCTGTGTCGGCGGCCAGTTCAAAGGCCGCCTGCTGTTCCGCAACGACGATGAACGGTCGCGCGCGCGCAAATGGGGCATCGAAGATCTCGACAAGATTTACGATCTGGAAGAGCTGGCAAAGGGCGACTGCATCTTTGCAGCGACGGGTGTCACCGACGGTTCGTTGCTGGCTGGCGTCAAAACTTTACGCGATGGCCGGGTCACCACAGAAACCGTCGTGATGCGCGCATCATCAGGCACCGTGCGCTGGGTCAAGAGCGAGCATCGCAAGGATGTCCATCTCGGTTGAATCACTTGACCCATTGGTCGGCAAAATTCGCCAAGGGTGATCAGTAAATACCCATCAGCAGTCCCGTCGCGATTTGTTCGCCGAGATCCCCCGCCGCCCGTTGATCGGCCTCATTGATGGTCTTTGGGGCCAAAATGGCTTCCGACGTTTGAGCATGGGTGCAGACGATCCTGCTCTCCGCAATCTGCCGCAAGCGCCATCCTGTCGCGATGCGCTCCGCCTGCGCCACAGCGTTGCGTCCGTCCGACCCGGCGCACACGATCATCGCATAAGGCCGCCCGTTCAGCGCACCAAGGCACGGGTAATAACAACGGTCGAAAAAGCTTTTCATGCCGCCGCTGATGGCCGCGAGGTTTTCGGGGAACGCGAACAGATATCCGTCGGCCGCCATAACCTGCGCCGCACCTGCATCTGCTGCGTTGAACAATTGGACATCGACACCCTGCGCACGGCAGGCACCGTCATAGGCAGCGCGGGCCAACGCCTCGGACCCGCCGGTCATACTGTGCCAGATTATCAACAATTGCCGCATCGATGCTTGCTAGCACCGCGGGCGCGCCATAGGGAAGCAGTATGAAGCCCGTACTCGATATTAACAGTTCCGTTCTTGAACAAGCCTGGCATTGGCGCGGCGGTGGCACCGATGGGCGTGATCCGGATTTCAAACCTGACGATCTGGTGACCCAGTTGCTGATGGCGCGTGGCGTCGACCGCGACGATATCGAACGGCACCGCAACCCGACCATTCGCAACTTCATGCCCGACCCATCGATATTCCAGGATATGGAGAATGCGGCGCTGCGCTTGGCGCAAGCGGTCGAGGCGGGCGAACAGATTACCGTCTATGGGGACTATGACGTCGATGGCGCGACCAGTGCGGCGTTGCTTATCCGCCTGCTGCGTATGCTGGGCCTTGATGCAGGCTATTATATCCCCGACCGGTTGATGGAGGGCTATGGCCCGTCTGGTGAGGCCCTTGTCCGCATTGGAGAAAGCGGCAGCCGTCTGATCGTGACCGTCGATTGTGGTGCAATGGCATATGACGCGCTTGCGCAAGCGAAGGCGGCTGGACTTGAAGTCATAGTCGTTGACCATCACAAATGCGCCAGTGAGCTTCCTCAGGCCTTTGCGCTCGTAAACCCCAACCGCTTGGACGAAACCGACGACGCGGCATCCCACGGGCATCTGGCGGCGGTTGGCGTAGCATTCCTGTTGGGCGCCGCGCTCATCCGCACGCTGCGCACGCGCGGCCATTTTGCAACCCGCGCAGAACCCAAGATCATGGATTTGCTCGATTTGGTCGCGCTGGGCACTGTGGCGGACGTTGCGCAGCTGCGGGGACTGAACCGGGCGTTTGTCGCGCAAGGGTTAAAGGTGATGGCCGCGCGCCGCAATATTGGCCTGTCGGCGCTCATTCAGGCGAGCCGCCTCACCCGCGCACCTATTTGCTCCGACCTCGGCTTTGCCTTGGGCCCACGCATCAATGCAGGCGGCCGTGTGGGCAAGTCAGACCTTGGCGTGCGTCTGCTCACCACCGAGGACGCGGCGGAGGCGCAAGAGATCGCGCTTGAGCTCGATCGCTTGAACGAAGAACGCCGCGCAATTGAATCAGTAGTGCAAGAACAGGCCGAGGCTATGTTGGCGGGGCAGCACAACCGCGCGGTAGCATTGCTGTCAGGCGAAGGCTGGCACCCCGGCGTGATTGGCATCGTCGCGGGCCGGATTAAGGAAAAAACCGGAAAGCCATCGATCGTCATTGCCGTGGACGAACATGGCGTCGGCAAGGGGTCGGGCCGCTCGATTGCCGGCGTCGATTTGGGCGCTGCGATTATATCTGCGCGCGAAGCGGGATTGCTGGAGGCCGGCGGCGGCCATGCCATGGCGGCGGGGCTGACCGTGTCGCATGATAAAATTGATGCGCTGGCCGATTGGTTGGACGCGCGGCTGTCCGTCGACGTCAGCAACGCATCGGGATCCAAGGCGCTTTTGATCGACGCCATCGTCGCGCCGCGCGGCCTAAACCCGATTTTTGTCGATGCGATGGAATCCGCTGGCCCTTATGGCATGGGCTGGCCAGGCCCGCGCGTCGTCACGGGACCGCTGCGCATCATCAAGTGCGATATTGTCGGCAAAGACCATGTCCGCGCCATCGTCGCGGGCGACGACGGGCAATCGTTTAAGGCCATGGCTTTCCGTCAGGGCGAGACCGTTTTGGGCCAGACAATGCTGCACGCAGATCGCGGGCGACGCTTCTGGTTTGCGGGCCGCGCGAAGATCGACGATTGGGGCGCAACGCCAAAAGCGGAGCTTCATGTCGACGACATTGCATTCGCCGACTGAAATAGCGCGAACTTGGCCTTGACGAGTGCATAACGAATCCGTAAAGGCGCGGCTCGCCAAGCGATTGGCCCCTTCGTCTAGCGGTTAGGACGCGGCCCTTTCACGGCTGAAACACGGGTTCGATTCCCGTAGGGGTCACCAACTTTTTGCACGCGATGGGCAGTGCAAGCTTGGTCTTCCAGACATGTTAGAAGTTGGCGCGATGCGCCGCTTTATCGCCAAATCTTCGATAGCCTTGCCCAAGCCAAAACCCGCTCCGTGTCTACCGCAGCCCTCCGTTCTGCTGCGCTTTACCTCCGGCCTGCCCCCGCCAAGGCGGCAATCATAAACCAATTGTTAACCACATTCGGGAAGTAAGGCGGATACATAAACCGGCAAACGGTCGGTGGGCCACTTTCGGGGAATATATGTACAACTATAGCTTTCGCACACGGATGGGCGTCGCTGCGATCCTCGTGGGCCTTTTGCCGGCATGGATGGTGCTGGCACCGCTCGACATAACGAGCGCGCCCGAAGTATGGCAAGTGCTCGTCCGCGCCAATGCATTGGCGGTCCCGCTGGTTCAACTGGTTTTTATACTGTTGGCGATGGGGGGCAGCTTTTCCCCGATCCGCGCGGTGCATGAATTGCCATTCATATCCAAGCTTGCGTTCGCACTTTGGTTTGTAATCGCGAGCGTTGTGTCGTTCCAACCTGGAAAAGAACATTTTTTCGCGAGCATCGGCATTTCCAAGCTGTTGGTGGCCGGCTTGTTTTTTCTGGCGCTCATCCACAGTTTGCGCGCGGAGGGTGGCCGATTGACGCACGTGATATGGTTATCCATCGGCGCAGGAACATTGATATGGACGCTTTTGTGGGCGATCCATATCTTCGTCCACTCCCCTCAAGGCGACGAATGGGTGACTCGCATACCGGGCGTGAATAATGTCCGGCATATGGGGCATTTTGCCGTTGCAGGCGTGACCGCAGGCCTCGTTTGCGTGATCGCATTTCGCGACCGCGCGAATATATGGCTGCGGTGGGTTTTACCGATATCGTTTGGCGCCGTCAGTTTTGGCCTGTCGTTATGGACCGGGTCTCGCGGTCCTTTACTGGCATCGTTGGTCGTGGTGGCTGTGACGCTTTGCTTGGCCGCAGGTCATCGCAAATCGATCGCAAAATTCTTTGCGGCGTCCGCGCTGCTGTCCACCGCGGTGGTCGCTACAATGCCTCTGCCGCATCACATATATGGCATTGCAGAAGCGACGGGCATGGCGGACGTCACAGCGAACGCCGACCACGATGCCAGCTCGGGTCGGAAGGTCCTGTGGTCCGGCACAATAGAAAAGATTAGCGAGCGCCCGATATTGGGCTGGGGCATCAACCAATTTGCCACTTCCGGCCCTTCCAAACTCGGCAATTTTTTTCACCCGCACAACTTTCCACTACAGCTTATGTTCTCCGGCGGCATAGTTTCGGTGCTACTGACGTTGTTGATCGTCATCCCGATTTTGCTGCGGTGGCGTTGGCCGTACACCAAAGGAGACAGCGCAGCGGGAGTCGGCGTTGTCGTGGGGTTACTTGTCTACTCGCTTTACGATGGCGCGCTATATTTCAGCTACCCCACCACCATCTTCCTTGTCGCTATCGCGATGTCTATTGCGCCTGCTGACACGCAACACGCCAGCGACAGGTAACATTTGCGGAGCAGGCGGTTCACTTCGCGCCACTATTTTGGGGCAACGCCATCAGCCGTTCGCGCAAGACGCGGTCAACGGGACTGATGCAATGCCCCTATTCAGCGGAACCCGAACCAGCGCTGCGTTCGGGTACGGTACCAGCGAACCAGAACCAGACCAAGGCGGCAAAACCCATCATTGCGGGAGTACGTAAGGGGTAATCCGACAGACTCGCGATGGCTAAAATCACTATGATAACACTTGCCATGCGGCCTAACGCCACCGACCGGCGTGCGCCATCGCACCGAACCCACAAATGGAAGGTGCGCCAGAAGTAGTAAAATGCACCGGCCAGCATCAGAAGGATGCCGGGTACGCCGTATGTAACGCCCGTCTCCAGCCAGTCATTGTGCAATCTGTTGAGGTACGAACCGTCTAGTAGGGCAATCGGTTCATCAACTTGGAATGCCGGAACAAACGCGCCGGGTCCGAAACCAAATGGAAAATATTGCCAGAAAAGCGGCATGCCGGACGTCCAGAAATCCGCGCGAACATCAACTGTTTTATTTTCAACGAAAATGCGTTCAATTGCCTCCGCTCGAGAAAAATAAATGGTCGCAAAGACGAGGCAGGTAACCACGGTTACGGCCAAAACGGGGATATGTGGCATTCTTGCTTTCGACCCGCGGTGGGCTTGACCCGTCGAAACATACAGGAGCACGCCACCCATCAGACCGATAATCGCCGTTAGCATCCCAGAGCGCGAGCCAGTCACGAGAATGAGAGGGATCAAAATAATCGCGACGGCGGTCGCGACAAGTTGCCGCGTGTTCCGACCATCGCCAGATTTTCCGTGCGAAGGTCCTGCAAAAATCGCCAGCATGGGGAAGAGGCAGGCCAAGAAAACCGCGGCGTGATTTCGGTTGGCGAAGAGACCCACGGCGCTGCCATTATTCGTCATGTTATAAAAATAGAGCGGTCCCCTGGCGTCGCCCGCCAATTGAAGGACGCCGACTATTCCTGAAACGCATCCCAAGATTATCATCGGTAGCAGCGCCAGGCGCAACTCATCTCGCCCAAGCTGCACCGCAAACAAAATCACCGCCAGGGGGGCAAACAGAAAAAAGCCAGGCTGCAGGGCGGCTTGGGGTGCCATCGCTAATGTTTGCGCAGAACCGGAAACATCGGTGGCGGCGCGAATATCTGCTATGTTACTTAAGCCTCGTGAGTAAGCCTCAAGATGTACGGGCTGTGGGACGATATAGAGTAGTCCCAAGAAAAAAATGAATCCCACAAAATATGCGAGCCGCTTCCGTTCAACACAGTGCTCCCGCCTGAGTGTCAAGAGAGCAACGCCGCAACAGGTTATCAGTGCTGGGTTCAAGATTGCCAGGGACTGCACGTCGCCGCGCGCGGAACCGCCTGTCAGAAACAGCAGTGCGAACGCAACAAGAAGTCCCCAGAACGGCGTTGAGGGCAAGGCCGAGCGGTCCAGTTTTGGCAACTTTTTCTCCTGACAATAGTTTAGGATGGGCGTGAAGCGTGGGCATACTAGTCACGGCTAGAAAAGGGATACTACTTATAACTCCGCCAGCCTAAATGTATAGACCAAGTAAAGCGCGCTACCAGAAGAAAAGCTATGGCATTGTTGTTGTGCTTCGGTTACCTGCGACGCCGAAATGTTAATTGCCGACTGGCCGGGCAACTCGTTCCTATGAAGCCCATTCCAGAACAAGGAAGACAATGCAAAATACCACTCCCCCCGCACTTGGAATTGCAAACTCAGGCGTAGCATCACAGGAGGTCGGCGCGGAGCGCGGCTTGGCGCCGCCAATTTTGCTACAGTACTGGCACGTGGTCCTGCGCTGGAAGTGGCTGATCCTCGGAATTACAGCCGCAGCGTTTACGCTTGGCCTCGTAGTGACGCTCTTGGCGACACCGCAATATACAGCCACGTCGCGGATCGAGATTAGCCGCGCCCAGAAAAACGTGACAAATGTGGAGAGCCTTGAATCGGCTGAGGCGGGACGTGATTTGGAATTTTACCAGACGCAGTATTCCCTCCTGCAAGCTCGATCACTGGCGGAGCGTGTGGCCCGCCAACTGCGCCTAGGTACAAGCGACGCATTTTTCGAGGCCCATGGCGTAAATGCAAGTGATGAGGGGTTGTTTGCATCCAAATCCGGCCAGCAGTTAAGTGCCGCCGAGCGGCAAAAGCGCGAGAAGAAGGCGGTTGATTTGCTCGCCGACAATATCTCGATATCGCCAATCCGTGGTTCTGCTTTAGTGGATATTAGTTATACAAGTGCCTCGCCTGTCCTGTCGGCACAGATTTCCAATACTTGGACCGAGCAGTTTATCGTTCAGAGTATGGACCGCCGCTTTGCTTCTACTGCCGACGCACGAAAATTCCTCGAGGGCCGCCTCGCCGATCTTCGTGCACGCGTCGAAACTTCGGAGCGTGAAGTCGTTAACTACGCGTCGCAAAAGGGCATTGTCGCTCTGGGCTCGTCGAAAAGCGCCGACGGTAAGACCGAAGTCGAGAGGACTTTAGTATCAAGCGACCTTGAGGCATTAAATAGCGCGTTGGCTGAGGCCACTGCCAGCCGCATTGCAGCAGAAAGCAAGGCACGCGGCCGCAATGGCGGCGCGAACTCAGATGCCCTCAATAACGTTGCAATTTCGCAATTGCGGCAGAAGCGGGCAGAGGCGGCATCTGAATATGCAAAGCTGCTTGTACAGTTTGAACCCGGCTACCCCGCAGCGAGAGCCCTCAACGAACAGTTACGTGTTTTGGATGCAAGCATCGCACGCGAGGAGAGCCGCGTTCTCAATAGCCGATCGTCAGAATATAGTGAGGCGGTCCAGCGAGAGCATGACCTGCGGCAGCAAGTCGAGACCCTTAAAAAGCGAATGGACCGCCAGCAGCGTGACAGCATAAATTACAACATTTACCAACGTGAGGCGGACACCAACCGGCAGCTGTATGATGGGCTCTTGCAGCGCTACAAAGAAATCGGTGTCGCGGGTATTGGTGCAAACAATATTGCCATTGTCGATCAGGCAAAGGTGCCAGAAAAGCCATCAGCACCTAGCTTGCCGTTAAATATGGCGCTCGCGCTACTTATCGGAATTGGACTGGCCGCAGCAGCCACATTTGCCCTCGATCAAATCGACGAAGGGATTCGCGATCCCAGCCAAGTCAATCGGTTGCTACAATCTCCTCTTCTGGGAAGTGTTCCAGACGTTGAACAGGGTAATGCGCTTGTACTGTTGAGCGATGCAAAATCTATGATATCCGAAGCCTATTTAAGCATCCGTTCGAATTTGGCCTTCAGCACTGATCATGGGGTTCCGAGTGCGTTTATGGTAACCAGTACGCGACCTGCGGAAGGAAAATCAACGACAAGTCTCGCCTTGGCGACAGTGCTGGGCCGCACTGGCAAAAAGGTTTTGCTTGTCGATGGCGACATGCGTTCGCCGTCTATGCACCACTTTCTCCACCTTGAAAATAAAAGTGGCCTGAGCAATTTTCTTGCCGGGGACAACGAATGGCAAAATATGGTCTTGGTGACGGAGCAAAAGGGCTTGCATCTGCTACCAGCCGGACCAATGCCCCCCAGTGCCTCGGAACTACTCAGCAGTGATCGTATGCTAATGTTGGTGAGACAGTTAAGTGAGCACTTTGACCACATTGTTGTAGACGCCCCTCCAATACTAGGCTTGGCAGACGCTCCTCTTGTATCGCGAGCGGTGGAAGGTTGTATATTTGTCGTTGAAGCGGAGGGCGTTGCGGTAAGAGGCGTTAAATCATCACTGGGACGGCTTCAGTCTGTTCATGCGCATGTGTTTGGCGTCATTCTAACCAAGCTGAAACATCGTCAAGCTGGCTATGGCTATGGCTATGGCTATGGCTATGGATATGGAGATCAAGCCGATTCTATTTAACTAGGATCTTGACGGAAAAATATTAATCGCTGTCAGAATGAACAACCATTATGAAAACACCACAGACATGACAAAAAAGCGCATTTTAGATTTTACACTTGCGGTTATCATTGCACCATTTGCGTTTATTTTGTGTGTTACTATCATTCCATTTATTTATGTTATCGATGGCGTTCCTCCGATTTTTAAACAAACAAGGGTAGGTTTAGATAATAAAAATTTTGTATTATTTAAATTACGCACAATGGTTACGTCAGCGCAGCAAGCAGCAAGTCATGAACTAAATTCCACACAAATTACGCGGACGGGCAACATTCTGAGGCAGCTTAAGCTTGACGAGCTCCCGCAAATTATCAACGTGCTAAACGGAACCATGAGTTTCGTGGGCCCTCGACCATGTTTGCCGACACAAACTGAATTAATCCGAGCGCGGACAAAACTCGGCGTCGACTCATTGCGTCCAGGAATAACAGGGCCGGCACAAGTCCAGGGCTTAGATATGTCCACGCCCGAACAATTGGCAATTGCTGACTCGTCCTATCTGCAAGAATGGTCACTCGCGCATGACTTGTTACTAATGATGCAAACCTTCGCAGGTAGAGGTCGCGGCGACGCAATTACCCGCAAACACGAATTATAGACCCTTCGTGTCAATGTGCTTTGTGTAAATGTGGGTGCAAACCACGGACAACATTGAATTATTCAGATGCCCAGGAATGACATTATTCTGTGGTTTACATCTTTAACGTTGAATTTGATTTCGGCCAATTTCCGACTTGCCTGCCCATAGCGTCTTGCGGTCTCAGGATGTTCGCAGAGCTGAAGCATCGCAGACGCAAGGGCGTCCACATTTTTTATTGGGACAAGTATGCCATTGTTCAAATCGACAGTCTCGCGACAACCAACATTATCGGTCGTAATGATAGCCCTACCACTCGCCAGCGCCTCCTGGACTCCCCGAGGCACTCCCTCACGGTAATATGAAGGCAGAACGAACACATGACTCCGAGCAAGATACGGGGTCACGTCATTCACGTGCCCTGGCCATTCAATGCCGCCGGCAGCAACCAAACTCTCAACTTCCGACTGAGATAGCCCTTCTGGGTTGGCGTCCAATCCCCCCAGAAGAATAAAATGCGCATCAGGGTAAACTGCCTTAACGCGTTTTGCGGCGGAGGCATATTCTGCCACCCCCTTCGGTCGAATTAAACGCGCCGCCATAATGAATGTCATAGGCGCAGGAGGCCACACCAATTCTTTAAACTGTTCTAAGTCGACCCCAGTTCCATTGGTTCGAACGGTTTTGGAAATACGCAAATTACCATTAACCGTGAACTCATCCCGATCTTCTTCGTTCTGGAAAATAACACCGCTGCAGACCCTAAATGCAGCAGTTAACATATTTTTTGCCAATAGCCGCGTTAAGTGATGGCGAAGGCCAGAGCCTGCTGGCTTTTCTGCAAATGCATGACCCAAACCCGCAATCAACGCGAAGCGCTTTGGGATCCCAGCCAATTTAGCCGCTATACTTCCATAAATAACTGGCTTCACAAAATACGACAATACGATGTCGGGCTTAATCTTTCGCAAGACTAAGGTGAGTTTGAATGTATCGATTACGTCACGGACTGGCTTCATACCTGTCCGATCAAGCGAGTAGTCAACAGCTATAACGCCAAGTTCAGCTAATCGAGCCCGAGACGCTGCGTCATGATCCGGCGCCAATGCGTATATGGTGCAACCCATGTTAATCATGTCCCGCATCATTGGGCCGCGGAAGTTTGTAAGCGAATATGCCTGGCTAGTGATCAGTGCGACCCGGCGCCCGACACCGTCTTCGAATTTTGTCATCTATCAATACTCACGTCACCGGTGCGCCAAATGTCTACTGCCAATGTATGCCGTAATGATTTCATCATCAGTTCGTTCAACTTCCGACTTTGTTCCAAAAAAATATGTCCCACATGCGCCATCCATCGCAGCGTCTTTCGTGGCGAAATAGGGATCAAGGTATTTCAGCCAACCCGAGAAAAGCCTCGAAATTCCTGTCACGACCATCCGCATACGAGATGATACGAAAAAGGATCGTACAAAGCTTTCAATGCTCCACGCTAACGCGCTACCGGGCCCCGCGCTCATCCCAGCATCGATCTCCCGAAAACCAATAAACAGACGCCTGTGCCCGGACAATGTGTATCGAGTAAAATCATAAGCGCCCTCATGCACCTGCTGCATGAACGGTATTTCAGAGTATAAAAGGCCATCGGTTTTCAGTACCCGAAAGATTTCTTTCGCTGCCTTTTCAGGGTACATTACATGCTCAAGGACCGCAGTTGTGATTACTGCATCTATGCTGCCTGTCGCAAATGGCAAATCCTGAGCATCGCAAAAAATGTCGACATCTGCCGCTGTGTCAACATCCGTATAGATGACCACATGATCGACATTCGCACAGATAATCGGCGTCAACCATTCCCGCTGACATCCCCCGCCTACTATGACGACCTGACTGGGACCACACAAATCTAGCTGGGCTGCCAATCGCGCAACCGTGCGTTCAACAGCTAGGTCTGCTGTTATTTTTGGAAAATAAGAAGACAACGACGTTCGTTGATAAGTTTTAGGCGGAGCGTTTACATAGTCAGAGGACTTGAAAAGCTGATTTGAAATTTTAAACAAAACAGGTTTGTCTCGGACTACCGGATAAGACACCCCACACAGATCACACACAAGGCTACCGCCATTCAAAATAGTCACAGTTGAATGACAATCGGGGCAGCACAACCTATCCGCGATGATGTCCAAAATTTTCATATTTTGCTGCTCAATTCCAAAATAGACGGTAAAAATACCCTTGCTGTAGATTGTTAGCACAAACTCAAATATTTGTTATCCAGCGCAGCTAGCATGCAGGTGGGAATGGTGCAACTCGCCGTGACTGAATTGAGCGTATCTCGTCTTGGGCGCGTTTCTGGCTTTACCTGGCATGAAAAGAAGCTATGCAAAACAGCCTGTCAGACGGCTGTGTGATGCATGATAAGCAAGCGTAAGAGCGAGCTTGCTTTGGATCGTTTTCGTACGCCTGCCTTGGTTCATTTATCCTGGATAATTCATCTTCATGAGACTTGTTTACCGTTGGTTCGAATCAATGCCCGTAGGATTTCTAGCAAACTTACGCTGGCAATATCTGGCCAACTTAGCGGTTGGTTTGTTGGGCGGCCTGTATCTACTAATGCTTGGCCGAATGTATTCGCCAGAGGAGTTTGGCCTCTATTCGGTTTGCCTTGCCATCGCGACTATCATCTTCAGTTTTGCCGATTTCCGTCTTCAGGAAGCAACCATTAAATTCGTTGACCCCAATGCTCAAAGCTCTTCGGAGGCGCGGTTGTTTGCTGAAGCATTGTTCACTTTAGATTTCATCGCGAAATTCGGTTCAACGTTTATCGGTGTTATAGTTTTTCTAAACTTCCAGTACATCCTTCCGGCGGAAAATTCGGCGCAATTCATCTTTGTGCTGTGCATTGCTAATCTTGCTGTCGGGAAAATCGGGAACTCTGTGGCCATCGGATTAATCAGATCCGCAGAACGTTTCAACGTTCATGCGCAGATATTAGCCGCGGAATGGTCAGCCAGATTGTTACTGACGGCTATAGCAATATTTGCTTTTCAAGTAAGTCTAACTTTTGCTCTGTTTATATCCGTTCTGGTAAGCCTTGTTTCAAATGTCACAATGCTGATTCTCGGGATAAAATATTCACATACTAAAATCCGGTGGCTATTTTTGAACAATCGAACCCAATTGGCGTCGTTGCTGAACACGATGCGAAACTTTGTGTTACCTAGCTATGGGATTTCTCTTCTGGAAAACATGGTGAAGGAGGCAGACGTCGCGGTAGTGGCCCTATTTTTACCACTGCCGCTGGTCGGAATCTACAAAATGACGAAAAGCCTTGCGCTGATGATTTGGAAAGCGGCGGACCCTGTTTTTTTGGTCATTATGCCCGTGTTGGTGCGCTTTGTGCGGGACGGCGACCGCACGGGTTTAATTATTTTCCTTAGGCGCCTGAGCATAATGTTGGCTGCTGCCGCCTGCATCATTATTATCGTCGCCGCGGTCCTAGTGCCTTACATCGTCGATCTCTTTCTTGGGTCAGAATATGTCAGAATAAAAGGCATTTTTCCTATTATGATGGGATGGATCTTATTTTCTCTGCCGCTAATTTGGGTACACGCCTACGCTGCAGCGATCGGCCGTCCATCGCTTCAGCTAATTGGGAGTGCCGCAGGCAACGCTTTACTTCTTTTGCTGTTAATAATTTTGACGCCATTGTTTGGACTGGAGGGCGCTGCAGTATCTTGGTCTATCGGCCTTGGCGCAACTTTTGTCGCTAGCTTCATTGCATTGCGTCAGCAGAATGCGTTTAAAAAAGAAATATTTGAGGCTTGAGCATGCACGTCAACATCATATTGAATCCCAACCATGGCTCTTGGATCATCGAAAAGATGGCCCAGCGCGTAGTGGACTATGCGCCTGAGCTGGGATTTTCGGCGGCCATTTCAAATGCACCGGACGAACAAGCCGATATCAACCACTGGATGAGCTATGCTTTTGTCGATTCCGCTACCAAATCTCCAAGCACGGTATTTATCACCCATATCGATGACGCGTTTAAGCTTGCGTATGTGAAGAAAGCTCTCCAGCAGCGGGTGGATATTGGCATATGTATGTCAAGCTATGCCGTTGCCGAGCTGTCTGCCCGTGGATTGCCGCGTGATTCCCTCTGCTATGTTCTGCCCGGGCATGATAGCCAAGTTACACCCCGCAAGATTGTGATCGGGTTGACAACGCGGCTGTATGAGGACGGCAGAAAACGTGAAGCATTGTTATTGGAACTGGCCCGTGACATGTCGTTGGCATGTTTTTGCTTTGAGATTCATGGTGCAGGTTGGGACAAAATAGTACCCAAACTGGAAAGAGCAGGCGCCGAAGTAAGATATTTTCCCGGCACGCAAGATTATGTTGGTGACTACAAGCTGATGGTGGAAGCAATCCCCCATTTTGACTATTATCTTTATCTAGGTTTGGATGAAGGGTCGCTGGGAACGCTAGACGCGCTGGCAGCCGGTGTGCCGACAATTATTACGCCGCAGGGCTTTCACGTCAATCTGCCGAACGCGATCACACACAGTTTTTGGGATTATGGGGAACTTCTGGAAATCTTCAAAAAGTTGGCTGCCGACCGCAAGTCGCTGTGCGACGCCGTTAGCGAACTGACGTGGCCAAGCCACGTCCGTCAGCATGAGATTATTTGGCGCGCACTACACGAAGGTCGAAGGGCCGACCTTCTCCATTTGCTGGGGCAAGCAAGCGAGGACGACAGTGCAGGCTACAGAATGGTGACGTCGAAAGAGTTTCATGCTAAAAGCATATCTCCACGACGCATATTGTCGTATATTGGACGACATCCAAAAATTCAGATATGGCGTAACGCTATTAGAGCACTGATAAAATAGCGACGCGGCTGACAACGCTGGAAATAAGTGTTAGAGGAAAAAAATTGGATCCGGAACAATGTCCTATTGGCGAACGACCTGATGCCCCTTACTTTTTTGGCGCTTCCGATGCCCCGTTTCTTAAATCTACGGGAGATCCATTTGAAACCCTAGGCTGGATTTCTCATTGCAGGGCAGCCGCTGAACATTTATTTCAGCAAAGGTGGGCGTGGATTGATTACCGCCAATGGGCTCGATTATTGCTTTATGGCCATTACGGGATGCAACGACACCTATACCCATTAAAAAATATAATTTATAAAAAAATAAAAAAAGAGATTAAAATTTTAGATATAGGTGGAGGCTTCGGCGATAACTATATGATCCTGAGAGATGCCATCGGATTTAGTTCTTCCGACGTTTCTTATACTGTTATCGATAATAATCTCAGCTGCGAATTAGGAAGAAGTATATTTCCTGATTGTAGGTTTTTAACAGAAATTCCTGACGAAGAATTTGACGTAGCGATTATAATCGGCACTCTTCAGTATATCCCAGAGTGGAAAAAATTTTTAGGCGATCTGAGCAAAAAGGTTGACTGCATATACATAGCAAGAACACCGGTACGCAACGATGGTGATACATTTTACACCCAGCAAGCGGTGTGCCCAGCTCGTGGTGCAAGTACACTGAAGAAAGTCGGATTAGCCAATCTAGCAGTGATAAGCAAAATTGATATCATAACTGAATTTGAGGCCATAGGATGGGCTTCAAATTACTGGAAGCTTCATGCGGATTATTCAAGCCAGTTGAAGCGCTTGCCTTCGCAATATCAAAATGTGTCATATTATAATATGGCATGGGCGCGCCGTTAGCGCGCTCTCGTCAGGTGATCGCCGACTATCATGCGGTTACGATTAGAACCTCATGCGCATGCCGCGATCTTCTCGTAGCCATGATACCGGGTACGCCCGCCAGACGCTCGCGCGTCACGTCATCGACGACGTTGAGTACCCGGTCTTGCCAGCTAATCGTGCACCAACGTCGGGGCTCCAGCGCTGGTTGGGAAATAGGGAAACCGGAAGCGCGGCGCTGGTGCGCACGAGCACGCAGCGTCTCGCCATCAACGCGGGGCGACTTGGTAGCGGATAACCGGCCGGCCCGCCGCTATGACCCGCCACGCCTACAGCTTGCTAACATCAAACAATATTTGAAGATGCGCGACCGCTTCATGCTTTGCTCGCGAAGCACCATCGTTTTTGTAGCTGCTCCTGAGGACCTGCATTATCCAACGTAGCGTCCGCTAAGGGTGCCTTAAGCCGACCATTCCCGACCTACAGCGCGCGGAGATGCTTCGCCTTGGATACCGCAAGATCGCCATACTTGCCCAACGAGAAGCATCAAACCCATGGCGGCTGAGAGAACTTGAGAGCGCGAAAGCCAAACAGATGCGGGCGGGCACAACATTGGGGAAATTGTCGTCCGGGAGTTGACCCAGCCAATCGCCCGACGTGGGGACCAGGAAATCACGTCATAGGCACCAGAAAAGTTAAAGTTCGCTGGTTGCCGAGCAATGGCGGTATGGAGGTATGGAGGTATGGAGGTATTAATGAATATTACCACTGACCCTCATAGAAAAGATAATTTGTTATTATGAAATGCGGCAATACAATAGCGACAGAAATCATTGAATAGAATAATCTATTTATTAAATTCCTATCATCGAGCAATAAATACTGATAAGTAGATGCCATTACTATGGCTTCTATTATTATTACTCGATTTAGATATGGAAATTGATATGCGGTTATCAAAAATATAATCAAAAAACCAAATATATCTTGAGCAAATTGACTACTAATGTATTCTTTTGAACGATATTTCAAAAAAGAGAAAATTAGCAATAATATTAATATACTTTTTAAACCAGTTGATTTTATTTCTTGCAAATCCGTGCCCGCACGCTCACCAATTGCAGTATTATATGCTCCTAACGCCACAAAAATGACAGAAAAAGCTATAGGTACGAACGCTTTTCTCGATGCAAATGCACCAGAAATCAGCATAATTGCATGGGACGCGGACGTTATAACGGTTATCAAAAAGAGGCGTAAAACATCTCTGCGTGCCCAGGCAAGCATTGTTGCGAATATCAAAACAGCGAGAGCAAACCTCATGGAAGAGGTATTTAGAGTAAGAAAAAAAGCACAAGTTAATATAAATGGGAATGTACTTGCGGATTTCCTATAAAAAACGAAAAGCGTAATCAAAGAAACAATTGATTCCAATATTAGCCATATTCTGAATTCACTGGAAATTTGCATCAAAAATACGTGAAGCGGCTCAAGTTTTGTCAATCCAAAAATATTGAAATTTTGTTCCAGACTATAAACATACACGTATGATGCATAGTTTCTAGTGTCTGAATTATAATCAATCGGCCGGAATGCTCCCATCGAAACCACAATCACGCACAGAATAAGTGTTGCGAATTTAATCGGGAATTTTTTATTGATTACCCAAAATAATGAAAAAATAATAAACGACGCACAAGAAATCATCTCTGCGTTGAACAAGAACTCACGATCAAACTCAAAGTAGATCATCTGATAAAACGCAGTCAAACGCAGCGCGCAACTGCGAATGCGTTCCAAGCCTCGTTTGATAATTCTACATCCAATTCGGGAAACTGGCTCAAAGAAATCAATTCAAAGCCGGCTTGTTGCAGTAGTAATGCAAATTCTTGCGGGAAAAAGTACCGCATCGTGTGTGTTTCGGACGTCTCACCCAAATATGTGTCGCCCTGGGTGCTCCAAAGTTTAAAAGTCACATCGGCTGTATGGCGGTACGTATCGAGGGTAGTCGATGCCGCTCGAATTGTTTTTCCATTTTGCGTGTCAAGCACCCGCACACGTTCATTGGGTTTCACGGAAAGTACTGCAGGTCCGTACCAGAAATCGCAGATAAACAAGCCGCCAACACTGAGGTGCCGACGAATATTCCTCAAGGCTTGAATGACATCTTCGTTGCGAGTCAGATAACTAATGACGGCAAACATCATCACCGCAACATCGAAGGTCCGACCTGCTTCAAATTCGCGGGCATCGGCATTAAGCCACTGCGGCGAATGTTGAACATTAAGCTCTGCCGCTTTAGTGTTGGCAATAGTTAGCATGGCCGGCGAAAGATCTACGCCCGTACAATCATACCCTCGACGGGCGAATTCGATCACATGTGTCCCGGTCCCGCAGCCGATATCGAGTATCGATTTCGGGTGAACGCCATTTCGCCGACATGCGGCCTCGACCAAGTCACATTCTGCCACATAGTTTTTGTCGGTATAGAGCGCATCATATTGGTCAGCGTAAAGGGCATTGAAAACGGACATAAAAATTCCCAGCTTTTTACGAGAGGACAGCGCGAACGGCGCTGGAGACTTTGTCTATTTGGTCTTCGGTGATGGCTAGGCCTGACGGGACATACAAGCCCTTTTTTGCAATACGTTCCGTCACCGGATAATGCTCTCCAACAAAGAGACCTAAATCATGAAAAACGGGTTGTTCATGCATGCCCAAAAAGAATGGTCTTGTTTCAACGCCGCGCTCACGCAAAGCGTTAGCAAAATCAACGGCATTCATTGCACGAGCATCATCAAGCAAAATGGAATATACCCAGTACACACTCTTTGCCCAAGAATGCTCCATAGGCAACTGGATGCCGTCAATGTCAGCCAGTCGTTCGTGATAATCTTTGGCTATCCTGCGTTTCCGATCAACGATTGATTCGATTCGTTTAACCTGATTGACGCCCAATGCCGCCTGCAGATTGGTCAAACGATATTGGTAGCCGTGCTCGGTATGCAAAAAACGCCGATCTTGACGGAAACACAGATTACGCAAATCGCGCGCGCGGCGGGCATAGTCGTCGTTAGATGTTATGACCATTCCGCCTTCGCCAGTCGTGATGAGTTTATTGGCAAAAAAACTAAACGTGGAAATGTGGCCCATGCCTCCGCACTTTTTCCAGTGCCGTGTTTCGCCGGCCCTTCCGGATAGATATTGTGCGCCGTGAACCTCCGCCGCGTCCTCAATCACGATGAGTCCGTGCTTAGCAGCAATCGCCATGACTTGGTCCATGTCCACCGGATGGCCGAACATATGAACGACCATGATTGCCTTGGTCCGGGGAGTAATCCGTGACTCGATTTCAGATACGCGCATACAAAAAGTGTCAGTCTCGCAGTCAACCAACACGGGGCGCCCGCCAGCCCTGACGACCGCAGACGCACAGCTAATTATGGTATAGCTGGGCATGATAACTTCGTCGCCGCTCGTGATACCGATCGCTTCAACGGCGACCTGAAGTGCAGTTGTACCATTTGAAACGCCAATGCCATACTCGTGACCGCAGTACTGAGCCCACGACTCTTCAAAAGCGTCAACATATTTCCCGGCCGATGAAATCCACCCCGAACGAAAAGCGTCTTCCATCGCAGCGAAATCTGCTTCCTCTAAAAGAGGTTCATTTACAGGTATCAAACCCTGGTCCTTTCTACATTCGATGAAAAGCGTTTCGCGAGGAACTCACTGGCTCGGCGCACGAAATAACTATCTATCCGATTAAAAATGAGTGACGAGATAACTAAGCTGCCGATCAGTCCAATAAACAAATTTATGGCAAGTAAAACCACAAAATGTGTATCGAGAAACAGATCATTCATGATCTTCGATGACACGCGCAGCAAAAGAATATGGGTGAGAAATACGGCATAGCTCTGCTGACCAAAAATTCGTAAAAATGCAAACGCACGATGGATAAGCCCGGCGGGGTAAGATACTGCGGCCAGTACCAGCGGTATCAAAAAAATGGCGCGCCCCACAGATATCGGGATAGGCGCTGTTTCCATTCGTACATGACCGGCGATTAACATCAGCGAAACTGCAGCTCCTCCGAGCGCAAATGGACGGTATTTTTCGGCAAATTGAGGGATATGCATGGCGTGGAAGATTCCCAAGCCCACGACAAAAGCGGGCAATTGGGTGGGAAACCCATAATAGGTGTAACCCGTCTTATTCTGCAAAATGTAGCCAAATATAATATTAAACGCAGACGCAAATATGCAGGCTGCAAGAAAAATAATAGGCGCGTTCTTTAAATTAATATATTTATGACACACTGCATATATAATGTAAAAATATACTTCATTCAAAATTGACCAATCTCCATCAAGAATAGTATTTATACATTTATAAAAAAATCCTTGCAGAAATAGCAAATGAACTACGATATTAATCGCCGTAATATCATTCCAATAAGTATCGTGATTTAATTTAAATTTAAATAAATAAAATTCCTGATCCGCCAAAAATAAAATTATGTTTATCGTGATAAACATATAATAAAGCGGCGCTATCTTACTAAATCTCCGAACAAAATAGCCAAATAGGCCCTCTCCATTCCTAAAACTACGCGCAAGACTGAGCGCAACCATAATTCCGCTCAAAACAAAAAATAGCTGCATTCCGGCGCCCAGCGGATGGGTCAGCTTGAAAACTATCGGGTGCTGTTCCGCACTCGGCGTGAGAACAATTGCATGCATTATCACAACCGCGACAATTGCTAACCCGCGTAGTTGGTCGAGCGCTACGCTCCGTTCTGCATGCATGCCATGCGCACTCAAAATCGTTCCTTGTCCGATTCGCCAACGTACGGCCCTTGTTTAACTTCAAACAAGATTGTGTCTTCGAGCATTTTGAAACCATGCCCGCCGCCCAATAATAATATAATGGCACCCTGAACCAATTCACGTGAAGCCACAAACTCGCGCTGGCTATTGTATATCGTAATTATGCATCGCCCCTCGCGCACGACAATGCACTCTGACGTGCCATGAACCTCACGTACAACGGGCAAATGCACGTGCGGTACAATTTCTTTACCGGCTCCGTAGACGATCATTCCCATCTGCAACCCGAGATTACCCGGGGTGAGAAAACTGGTTTCAGGCGCACGCCATTCACTGTCTATTATGTAGGCGAGCGGGATCCCTTCATCTGCGATAATTTCTACCGGACTTTGCGGGTTAGCGTTTATCATGAAAAAAGAGACTTCCGACGGGAGGCCGCGACGGCAAGTTCTGCTTCAGCCTCGATTAGGTCAGCCTCAGCCATCTCCGACACAAGCGATTCAAACGATACTTGAGGCGTCCAACCTAGCTTCTCGCGTGCTTTAGCGGCATCTC
Source organism: Maricaulis salignorans (assembly GCA_943368745.1). GTDB lineage: Bacteria > Pseudomonadota > Alphaproteobacteria > Sphingomonadales > Sphingomonadaceae > Sphingorhabdus_B. The sequence goes on along the minus strand of CALRLP020000013.1, from coordinate 4,689 downwards.
CTAGAAGTGTTTCAACCTCCGCGGGACGAAAATAGCCTGGATCAACCTCAACAACACACGTTCCATCGGCCAAATAACCTTTTTCGTTAACGCCTGTGCCACGCCAATTTATCTGCATTCCAAGACAACTTGCCGCTGTTTCAACAAATTGCCTGACGCTGAATTGCACGCCGGTCGCAATAACAAAATCCTCGGGAACATCCTGCTGGAGCATCAACCATTGCATCTCAACATAATCCTTTGCGTGCCCCCAATCACGCAACGCATCGAGATTTCCAAGATATAGCTTGCGTTGCGTCCCCAACTTTATTCTCGCCAAGGCGCGTGTGATTTTGCGCGTAACAAACGTCTCGCCTCGAATGGGTGACTCGTGATTAAATAGAATGCCGTTGCATGCATACATGCCATAGGCTTCACGATAGTTTACCGTTATCCAATATCCGTAGAGCTTAGCGACCGCATAAGGTGAACGTGGGTAAAAAGGGGTTGTTTCCCGCTGCGGCGTTTCTTGAACTAGTCCATAAAGCTCTGAGGTAGACGCCTGATAGAATCTAGTTCGCTTGCTCATTCCGGTTATTCTTATAGCTTCTAGCACACGCAACACACCAAGCGCGTCTGAATTAGCAGTATACTCTGGCTCTTCAAATGAAACGGCAACATGACTTTGTGCAGCTAAATTATATACCTCATCTGGCGCTACTTCCTCAATAACCCTCACAAGACTACTTGTGTCAGTCATATCGCCATAATGCAGATTCAGACTGCCGCCACTTTCGTGGGGATCGCGGTACAGGTGATCGATGCGAGCGGTATTGAACAGTGAGCTCCGCCTACGAATTCCATGAACCTCATACCCCTTCCGAATTAAAAATTCAGCGAGATAGGCCCCGTCTTGTCCTGTAATCCCGGTTACTACCGCTTTTTTCATTTTGCCGAGACCCTCATAATTTGCAAACTCCGTTTCAGTGACACCCGCGTCAATCTCGATGTCACGCAGACATCAAATACAAGCCTTTATTAAGAAATAAAGGTTATAAATCGTGATTTTAAGATTAATGTAATTTCGGCATATCCCGTTGGTTACGATCACTGAAATTTCGAAAAAATGCTTCTCCTATCATCAATCCATTGCAATGAGGGCCTCGCGCTTTATTCTGTATAGATACCAACCGAAACCGCTATGCCGAGACAAATCAGACCGAGGCAACAGGGTTAATAATGCCTATTTCTGAAGTGCGTAGTCCGTTAGATCATATTGCATTCGGTTACGCTTGCTACGCCGAATCCCGTTAAGCTCGAACCTATTGCACGTCAGCGACCGCCACATCTTGCTTTTGAAGCTTATGGGCGGTGGACATTTTCACCGACATCGCGTCCGAGCGGCGGCAGGGGCGCTAAACGGGGTATAGATGCTGGCGATTGAGCAGTCTTTTCTCTCGAGACAGTTGGCCGATGCTTAAGATAATTGCCATCGCCGCCGCGCCATTGGTCATTTCTGCCGCGCCTGCCCTCTCGACGACCGTCGCGGGGGCGTTGCACATCGTCGACGCGGCCGCCATGTCGTTCGGGCCATGCGATCACTCCAAGTGTTCCGCCGTCCGTATAGCCCCGGTTGCGCCGTTGATACCGACCACCATCGCCGTCGCGCCCGCGATTTTCGCGATACCAAACATGCCGCTTCTCACCCCAGTAGCGGCGATATTGCTCGCGCATTGGGTGGCGGCGTCCAAAGGTGTCGAACAGAAAGATGCCGTGGCCGGGATAGTAATAATTGTCGTACCAGCCGCCGCCAAAACCGATGTCGATAAACGCCTGGCCATAATCGCAGTTATAATATGCGTCGTAGCCTGCATAAGGATCGCAGCCATACGCATCGTCATAATAGCCATCGCTGGCGAAGCCGAGGCCGATATCATAGACACATCCAGATAGGCCCGTGCTTGCGCCAAAGAGCAGCGCGGCCTTCCAAATTGACTGTCTCGTGATTGCCATAACACCTGCCCCCTGCGAAATACTTTCGGCCAATGTCCATAGATCTGGCCGCTATTGCGATGCTTATTCATCGGCAGTTGAATTGCAGATGAATACAACTGCATGATGCCGTTCATATTCGCCGCGCCCATGTCCCACTTGCGCCATACTGACATCCATGGCAGTAAACATTAACCGCGCAATTAAACAGGAATAAAGCCCATGGCCCTTGCCCATAGCGAAGCTGCGAACCCGCATTGGGTGCCTCGCAAAAAGATTGATGAGCTTGCGCATATTCCTGGCGAAAATGGCCTGCCAATTGTCGGCACGACGTTCCGCGTGCTGCGCGATCCGCCGGCTTATGGTGCGCATATGGTCAAAACCTATGGCAAGGTGTTCCGCACCAACGCCTTTGGCAATCCGACGATTTCCTTGGTCGGTGCCGAGGCGAATGAATTGATGCTGTTCGACCGGGAAAAGCTTTTCTCGTCTGAGCAAGGTTGGGGCCCCGTACTGAACTTGCTCTTTCCCCGCGGCCTGATGCTGATGGATTTTGACCACCACCGCATGGACCGCCGCGCATTGGGGATCGCGTTTAAGCCAGGACCGATGCGTGCCTACACCCAAGACATGAACCGCATCTTTGCCGAACAGTTGCAGGATTGGCGCGGTGATATGCTGTTCTATCCGGCGATCAAGCAACTCACGCTTGATGTTGCAGCGAGCAGTTTCTTAGGGATCCCATTGGGACCAGAGGCCGACAAGATTAACAAGGCCTTTGTCGACATGGTGCAGGCCTCGGTCGCGCCGATCCGTGCGCCTATTCCCTTTACCTCGATGGGCAAAGGCGTCGCTGGCAGTAAATATCTTATCGACTATTTCGGACCACAAATTGCCGAGCGCCGCCGCAATGAAAACCGGCAGGATATGTTCAGCCAGTTTTGCCGGTCAACGCGCGAAGACGGCGAATATATGTCGGACGGCGAGCTGATCGACCACATGAACTTCCTGATGATGGCGGCACATGACACGATCACGTCGTCGGTTACGTCGATGATCTGGTATCTCGCCAAGCACCCAGAATGGCAGCAAAAACTACGCGAGGAGTGCCTCGCCATCGCGCCAGCCGGTGCAGACATCGCCTTTTCTGACCTCGATAAGTTCGAACTCACCGAATATGCGTTTAAAGAAGCGCTGCGGATGATTTCGCCGGTGCCGTCGATCCCGCGCCGCGCGCTCAAAGACTTCGAATTTATGGGCTATCACATTCCGAAGGGCACGTCGGTCAGCATCAGCCCATCTTATGTGCACATGATGCCCGAATATTGGGAGAACCCCGAAACGTTCGACCCGATGCGCTTTACGCCGGATAAGGTGAAGGCGCGGCATAAATATGCGTGGGTCCCCTTTGGTGGTGGCGCGCATATGTGCCTTGGGCTGCATTTCGCCTATATGCAGATGAAGCTGTTCACGCATCACCTGCTGACCTCGGTTCGCGTGGAGATTGCCGATGGTTACGCGCCCGATTGGCAAGCGTGGCCAATCCCCAAGCCAAAGGATGGATTGAAGGTCCGCTTCGTTCCGCTGTAGTCTGCGGCACGCGACGCACCGTTAAATTCACGCATTGCAAGCTCTGCCTGATACCGTAAAGGTCGCGGTGCGCGCATGGCCTATTCAGAACAGACAGATTGGACCACTGAACCGCGGTGGGATTTGGTCCGGCGACGGGGCCTTGGTGTGGTTATCGCGCTCTTGCTCGAAGCGATCGTCATTCTCGCGATACTCAGCCTAAGCATGCGGTCTGGTGGGCCAGCGGCAGGGACGCGCGTTCTAAATACATTTTCGTTGGAGGCTGAGGCGGACTCAGCATCATCGGCAGAAAAGAACGAAACCAAGACGCCGGTGACCAAAGAGCAGCAACAGACCATCACGCCGCCACTCCCGATACCATTATTGCCGCCGGTCAATCCGGTGAAGGCCCCGCCGCCCAGCCCCGACTTCATCAAAGTGAGCAAGTCCGAATTGGACGCCATGGACCTATCCAAATTTCCGACCAGCGGCGGCAGCGGATCGGGCGAGAGCAAAGGAAACGGACAGGGCGCCAAGGGCATGATGGGCCCGGGCCTCGGGCCCGGCGGCGCGCAGCTGTACCCCGTGGCATGGCTGCGCGAACCCTATGACAGCGAACTCACGCCCTATCTCGCAGCTATCAAGCGGATCCCCCCCGGCGCATCGGCCGACATCGCCTGCCGCATGGCGGAACATAACCGCGTCGAAAACTGCCAGATTATCGCTGAAACACCGCGCGGCACCGGCCTCGCCAAAGCGCTTCGCCTCGCCGCGTGGCAATTCCTCGTCAAACCCCCGCGCATCGACAATAAACCGCAACTGGGCGTCTGGGTGCGGATCCATTTCGATTTCGGGGTGCGGGCGGTTGAACCAGCTTTAGATGAATGAGCGCGCTAAGTTGCTAGAACGGCAGATTATAGCCGTTAGGGTCGAAACACCCGCTTATTTCCGGCCGACGCTGACATAATTGAACCCTGCGGCCTGCGCTTCTTCCGGACGATAGATGTTGCGCAGGTCGACCAGCACGTCACCTGCCATCGCGGCATGGAGCTTTTTGAGGTCCAACGCGCGATAGGCGTCCCACTCGGTCACCAAGGCCACGGCATGTGCGTCTTGCGCTGCGCTGTAGGCGCTGTCGGTCATGACTAC
>CALRLP020000012.1:0-36007 GCA_943368745.1 Maricaulis salignorans | reverse complement strand
CTGAAAAAGGGCCTGTTGCATCAAGCTCTGAACAGCGCAAACATGGTTGGATGTGGCGGGAAACCGTCCTGTCTTTGCGGACAGCCTATGGGGGTTTACGAACCTTACCCCCGATGGACAGCATGCCAGCCAGCAAAGGCGGCCCGGGGCAATAGCCTGATGGAACAAGCGGGCCTTAATCAACCAACACCATCAGCCGGAAGCACGCACCAGCGCTTCCGCGCCGGCCGTCCCCCTTTTGCACGCAGCATGGGCGCGTTCATTTTTTGTAGGAAATAATTTTGCCGATGTAGGAAAGATTATCCCTTCGTTAGATGGCGCGGTCGCCCGCTTCGCCGACCGATTCAATATCTTCGCCGACGCCTTTGACCGTGTTGCAGGCCGCAGCCAGCAAGGAAGCCGAAAGCAGGATGATCGTTGCAAATTTGCGCATAACATTCTCCATCATTCGCGTCTGAATCATACAGACCCCAAAGGACAACGAGCGATGGCGGGCTATGTTCCGGTTGCGCGCTTGGCGTTAAAAGCTAATACGCGCGGACAGACGGAAATCGCGACCGGACAGCGGGACAAAATCTTTCGTGAAAGATGCCGACCGGCGGGCGACAACGTCGAAAATATTGTTCGCCGACGCAATCAGGGATATGTTGCGGTCGCTGCCAAATGGACGCCATGTCGCGGTCGCGTTGACCAAAGTGAAGCCATCGGTCGCGGTTTCGAACGGCGCTGTTTTTGTCTGGGCATCGCTCCATTCGACTTCACCGCGCAGATCAAGACGGGTGCCGTTCAACTCCACACCGCCCAACACACGCAAAGGCGGGATGCGCGGGACATTGCCTGCACCGCCCGAAATTTTGGCCCGCGTATAATCGGCCACAGCATCGATTTTCAGGTCAACATCGCCAAAGCTTGCCACCTTTTGCGATCCCTGAAACTCGACGCCCCAAACCTTGGCATCATTCTGAAAATATTGGAACACGGGCAAATCGTCTTCAACGTTGCCTGTTTCCGCTTCGTAAATGAAATTGTCGAACCGGTTGCTGTACAGCGTCAGGTTGAATGCGGTGTTCGCCGTGTCATAACGCGCATACAGCTCGCCATTCCACGCGCGTTCGCTCTTCAGCAACGGGTCGCCGACTTCAAATGCCTGCGTCGCGATATGCGGACCGTTGGAGAATAACTCCTCGACCGCTGGCGCGCGGCCCGTGCGTGACAGGTTCGCGCCGACTTTCAAATCGCCGATATGGTACCCAACGCCAAAGGCGGCAGAGGCATTGTTGAACGAGCGGTTGATACCCAATATGTCCGCGCGCAGTTGGGCGGTGTCAAAACGCAGCGCGACTTCGGCGTCGAGATTTCCGGCGGTGAATTCCTGCAACGTGAACAATCCAAATTGCTTGGTCTTGTTGGGCGGCACGAATGCTTCCGCGCCAATCGCCTCCAGATCGCGGGATTGATATTGCGCACCGCTCGCGCCGCGCCAGCCACCACGATCATTTTGGATAAATTCAGCGCGGGCCTCAATCCCCTTGCTGTTGAAAATGGTGCCGATCTCGTCACCTTCAAATTCGGTGTGGCTGTAATTGGCATAGCCAGCGCGTAGGCGCAGCTTTTCGAACAGGCCATCGCCCAAATCCACTTCGCCGCGGACATCGAAACGATATTGCCGCATGCCAATGGTTACAGGCGCTTCCTCTTCGCCGCCATCGGCATGTGCATGCCCACTGCCGGGGCGGGCAGGGATGCCGTAATTGGTGTCATAAATGCTGTAGGACAGGCCCATATTGCCGCCATCGTCGATGAAGGCGATGCCGCCTGCTGCTGTCCAGCTTTTCACCGCGCTGTTGGGAATGCGGCCGCTTTGGTCCGCTAGTTCAAGCGCTTCGGCGGCCTCGTCGAGATTGCCTTCGCTGGCTTCTTCCGCCGCGAAATCCAGCACCTCGGCGCGCAAGCTAGGCGAGAGGATATATCCGCCGGTGCGCAGATCGTCGCTGTTGCGATAGCTGCCGTCCAGATGAACGACGACCCGGTCCGTCACCGGCACATCAACCGATGCCCCGCCGGACCAATCGCGCGCCGCACTGCCATAGCCCGCAAGCGCATCGACATGGACGGCTTCATCAGGGATCGCACGCGGAATACGCTTGTCGAGCGCGTTGACGGCGCCGCCAACGGCTTGGCCACCAAATAAAAGGACCGCAGGACCCCGAAGCACTTCGATGCGCTCAATGGTTAGCGTATCGATGGTGACCGCATGGTCGGCGGAGGTGTTGGACGCATCAATATTGCCAATGCCGTCTGTGAGCACGGCGACACGGTTGCCCTGATATCCGCGCAGCACCGGCCGCGATGCACCGGGTGAAAAGCTGGTTGCCGATACGCCGGGCAGGCTGGAAAGAATGTCACCCAATTGCGCGCGGGTTTTCTCGGCCAATATGTCCCCGGACACTGCCGAGGTTCCGGACAGAATATCGAGCCGCTCCACATAAGGCGCGGTGACGACGATTTCTTCGGAGCTGTGAAAATCATCTGTCTGCGGCGCGGCTGCCGAAGCGCCGGTGCTGCCGGTCTGCTGCGCATAAGCGGGGACAGACAGCGCAACCGACAATGCTGTCATGCTGGCGGCGAAAACGTGAAAGCGGGCAATTTTCATGAGATTGGTGTGATCCTGCTGTGCATTTGGCGACTGTGGAACGATCCGTACACAATATGATATAATATATCAACACCTAATTCCTATGCGGCGGCGTGCCGAAGACTGCCCTGTGCGCGACACCGGCTTGCGGATGGCCAACAACGCGACTAACTATCTCGGCTATGAACATGCTGACTTCGACATTGGATTTAATTGGCAACACACCGCTTGTCCGCTTGAAAGGCCCAAGCGAGGCGGCGGGTTGCGACATTTTTGGCAAGTGCGAATTTGCCAATCCCGGCGCGTCGGTGAAAGATCGCGCTGCATTATACATCGTGCGCGATGCCGAACGGCAGGGGCTGTTGCAGCCCGGCGGCACGATTGTGGAAGGGACGGCGGGTAATACCGGTATCGGCCTTGCGCTGGTGGCCAATGCGCTGGGGTACAAAACGATCATCGTAATGCCCGAAACGCAAAGCCAGGAGAAAAAAGACACGTTGCGCGCACTTGGCGCGGAGCTCGTGCTTGTTCCTGCCGCGCCTTATTCCAACCCCGGGCATTTCGTACACACCTCCCGCCGCTTGGCCGAAGAGACCGAAAATGCGGTGTGGGCGAACCAGTTTGATAATATCGCCAACCGCCGCGCGCATATCGAAACCACGGCCGAAGAAATCTGGGCGCAAATGGAGGGCCGGGTTGATGGCTTCACCTGCGCCGCAGGAACGGGCGGCACCATCGCTGGGGTCGGACTTGGCCTGAAGGCGAAGGATGAAAATGTCACCATCGCCCTCACGGATCCGCATGGTGCGTCGCTGTATAATTATTATGCCAATGGCGAATTAAGCGCCGAAGGCACGTCGGTTGCCGAGGGCATTGGTCAGGGACGCATCACCGCCAATCTCGATGGCGCGCCAATTGATACGCAGTTCCGCATATCGGACGAAGAGGGAATGATATGGGTCCGGCGTTTGTTGGCAGACGAGGGGCTTTGCCTTGGCTTGTCCTCAGGCATTAACGTTGCCGGTGCGGTTGCCTTGGGCAAACAGCTTGGGCCACAGGCGCGCATCGCGACTATATTGTGCGACACGGGTTTCCGTTATCTGTCGACGATTTACAATCCGGAATGGATGCGCAGCAAAAATCTTGACCCCATGCCTTGGCAAACGGACAGCGCGGCGCAATAACGCGCACGACGGTTTACAGGAGATCGCAGGTGATTGAGCAAAAGCAATCCGCAATTCAGCGTATTCAGGTCGGCGTGGTTGGCTTGGTGGTCGTGCTCCTGTTCGTGACTTTGGCGACGATGGTGTTGGATCGCGTCAGCGATAGTGCGCAGGTGCCGGGTGCAATGGAGGCGACTCCCATAACCGAAGTGAAGGATGAAACGCCGGACGAGCCACTGGCGGAATTGGGTGTGACCCCGGTAGCCAAGGATGAAAGCGCGGCGACGCCGAAGGGCGCCACACCACCGCGCGGCCGACCGCAATAACCATTATGACGAACGTGCGCGCGCATTTCGGCGGCAAGAGGCGCCCGCTTTTGCTGCTGCTCGCCGTTGTGCTGGTGCTCCTGTCGTCGCTGCTGGCTTATGCCTTTACCCGGCCTGCGCCGGATGGCCCGAAACCCAGCTTGGGGTTGATGACCACCCTGCCGCTGCAGTGGAGCGAGGGCGGCGTTGAAGCGGATCTTGCCGAAGATGCACAGCCGCACCCCGCGTTCGCGCGGCTCAGCCAAAGCTATGATGTGCAACCGCTCGATGATGTGCGCGACCTTGCAGAACGCCGCATGCTGTTGCTGGCGCAGCCGCGGGCATTTAGCCCGGCCGAGCTTGTCCAACTGGATAGCTGGGTGCGCAAGGGCGGGCGGATATTGATCCTCGCTGATCCGGCATTGCAGTGGGGAAGCCTTTATCCATTGGGCGACAAGCGCAGGCCGTTATTCACATCAATGCTATCCCCCTTATTTGCGCATTGGGGCCTTGAACTTGTGCTGCCCATTGCCGATGCGGAGCCGATGGCTATCCGCAAGATTGGCAAGCTGAGCATCCGCACGCAGACGCCCGGGGAGTGGCTAAAGATTGGTCGCGGCGGTTCAGCGCGATGTGCGTTGGAGGAAGGCGGCCTTTTGGCGGATTGCAGGATTGGCAAAGGACGCGCTCTGCTCGTCGCCGACGCCGATTTACTCGATACGGTCTATTGGGAAGGGCGGGGCATGCGCGTGCTGACCGGCGGCGATGAATTTGGCAATTTGGCGTGGGTGGAAGCATTGCTGGCGCGCTTGGGCAAAGGCGACTCCATATCTGGGGATTTTGTGGGAAATTCGGGGTAGAAATGGGCTTGGAACCGAAAACTGCCGTAAAATCGGGATATTGTCCCCAATTTGGCCCGAAGATTCATGTTCATTTTGCGCATTATTTTGGAGTAAGTAAAAAATTTATATAGCAAATTCAGTATATTAAAGTTTTTCATCCCAATTTTCCCATAAAATCCCTCTTTTCATCCATGAAATCCCTTGTTATGCAATGTCATCCAAGGGGTGGATAACTGATAATATCGGTCGTTACGGCGTCCGCATGGCAAAGTGCTTTGCCATGATTGTCGTTCTGCACCCTTTTTTACAGGGGTGTTTCGGACGGTGTCAGCTTTGGTGGTCTATGCAGGTTCGGGGGTGTCGGGTGTCGACGCCAAGGGCCGCACGACCATACCCGCCGAGATCCGCGACAGCGTATTGCAATCCAGCGGCAGCAACAGCGTGTGCATCTCGCGCCACAGCAGCCTTCCTTGCCTCATCGGTTTTGGCAGCGCCGAACGGCTCAAGCTGCGCGCAGATATCGAAGCGCAATGGCAAAGCGCCGTGAACCGCGGCACAGACTTTGACCGCGAACTGGCTGGTGTTTCGGCATCTTCCATCTTTGAAACCGCTTTTGAAGCCAGCGGCCGTTTCGTGCTGTCGCCAATGCTCAAGCATTTTGGCCGCATTGACGACCGTGCCTTTTTCTTCGGTGCGACCACGCATTTCATGCTTTGGAACCCTGACGTTTTCCTGAAGGAAGCGCCAGCAGCGTTCAACCCGGTCAAGGACGAGCTCAATTATTGGCTGTCCCAAGGCAAGCGCGACAAATGAGCGCGCCGGCCCCCCATATTCCAGTCTTACTGGATGAAGTGATTCACTCTCTTGCCATCACCCCTGGCGATGAGATCGTGGATGGTACCTTTGGTGCAGGCGGATACAGCCAAGCGATACTGGCTGGCGGCGCGCGTGTTTACGCGTTCGATCGCGATCCTGATGCACTATCAGAAGGTGCGGACCTTGCAGGCCGCAGTGAGGGCGCTTTGCGTCTTTACCCGGCCTGCTTTTCTATCATGGACGACGTTTTGAAGGCGGACGACATAATGTCGGTCGATGGCGTTGTTCTCGACATCGGCGTATCGTCAATGCAGCTCGACCGCGCGGAGCGTGGCTTTTCGTTTCAAAAAGACGGCCCGCTCGATATGCGCATGGCGCAGGACGGCATGTCCGCCGCTGACTTCCTTAATGAAGCTGACGAAGCCGATATTGCTGACATCATTTATCGCTATGGCGAAGAGCACCGTTCGCGGCGCATTGCCCGTTCGATCGTTGCGGCACGACCCATCGAAACCACCGCGCAACTCGCGGCCATCGTTCGTAAAGCCGTCGGTCACAAGCCCGGCGCGCCAAAAGACCCCGCTACCCGGGCTTTTCAGGCGATCCGCATTCATGTGAACCGCGAGCTCGATGAATTGACCGACGGATTGGAAGCTGCCGAGCGTATGCTTAAGCCAGGCGGTCGTCTTGCTGTTGTGACGTTCCACAGCCTTGAAGATCGCATCGTGAAGCAATTCCTGCGTCGCCGCAGTGGCGCGGAAAGTTCTGGTTCACGTCATGTGCCAATGGTCGGCAGTGCCGGACCGCAACCCACTTTCGAAAAGGCGGATAAAGCCATTCGTCCGTCAGAAGCCGAACTTACCCGCAATCCAAGGTCGCGTTCCGCCACTTTGCGGTCCGCAACCCGCACACACGCACCCGCATGGGCAACAGGAGGACTGGCAGCATGAGTCTCGCCATGAAAAGACTTAGAAACCTGGGCTGGCTTGCGCTGGTGTTCATGGTTGCGATCCTGTTGTATCCGCTGTCGCTGAACGTTGCGGCTACGCACAGCGACCTTGTCGCGGTTGACCGTGAAATAATGGATACGAAGCGTGAAATCAGCTTCCTTCAGGCGGAAATCCGCACCCGCGCCAGCCTGCAGCAGTTGGAAGAGTGGAACGAGCTTTTGTACGGTTATCAGCCCCCTGCGGCGGACCAATTTGTCAATGGCGAAGCCGCGCTTGCCAGCCTGACGGGCGATCTTCCTGATGCCAAGCCTGTCATGATGGCTGCTGCAGATGTCCCTGCGCCACAAGTTGTTGCCGAACCTGAGGTTGTAAAGGAAGCTGTTGTTGAAGCGCCGAAGCAAGCCGCGCCAAAGGCCGTTGCCGCTAAGGCCGTTGCCACTAAGGCCGCCCCCACGAAACTTGCGGCCAACGACGTTAAAATCTTTGCTACCCCAGTAAAGCGTGCTGCGCCCAAAGTAGAGGCGCCGAAAGTAGAGCAGAGCCGCACCGAGCGTTTGGCGCGGATGGATGAAAAGCTTTTGTCGGACGACCTGTTGCGCGATATTTCGGCAAAAGCTGCTAAAGAACGCCGCCGTTAATGACGCCGCAAGCGGCCCGCACCACGACCCGGAAAAGCGGCGTCGGTACGCCTCCGTTTGCAGCGCACGGTTTTTGGCGGCTGCTGGTTTTACTCGCCGCTTTTGGCATGTTCGTCGTCTTGCTCATCGGGCGCTTGGCGACGCTCGCCTTGTTTGAAAGCTCCCGGGCTTATGGCGCAACCAGCACGGAATATGTGCCCGAACGCGGCGATATTGTTGATCGCAACGGCGTTCCGTTGGCGCGCAGCATCTATGGATATGCCATTTGGGTGAAGCCTGCTGACCTGTTGGGCGACCGCAAGCAATTGGCCAACCAGCTTGCTGCCATCTTCCCCGACACACCGGCGGCAGAATTTTATGCCAAGTTGACTGCGGACAAGCCCGGCTATCTGCGCAAGCGCGCGCTGCCCGAGCAAGTCAAGCAAGTCCACGACCTTGGCGAGATTGCCATTGAATTCCCGCGCGAGGCAACGCGTCTGTACCCGCAGCATGACATGGCCGCACACGTCCTCGGCTTCGTAAACCGCGATGGCCGCGGTGCGATGGGAATGGAGCGGGTCATGAACGATTATCTGCGCGACCCTTCGAAGCGCTCGACCCCGCTGAACTTGGCTTTGGATGTCCGCGTGCAGGCCGCGCTGGAAAGCGAGCTTGCTGCGGGCATGACTGCAACGAACGCAAAAGGTGGCGCTGGCGTCATATTGGATGTTGCGACGGGTGAGGTAATCGCCATGGCAACATTGCCGTCGTTCAATCCCAACCGGCCGTCATTCGCAAACATTCCCGACCTTGGGCAACCGATCGTCGATGGCCGCTACCCCATTTCGCGGCAAACGAACAATGTCACGAACCGCGTGTATGAACTCGGCTCCACCTTTAAACCGCTGACCGTGGCTGCTGCGCTGGACGCAGGCACCGTGCGCGACCTGTCGGTACGGTATGATGCCACCAAGCCACTTCAATACGGGCGGTTCAAGATCCGGGATTCGCATCCGTCGGGCCGCTGGCTGAACACGCCCGAGGCATTGATCCACAGTTCGAATATTGTGACCGCGCAAATTGCCGACACATTGGGCGCGGCCCGAATGGATGCCATGTTGCGTAATTTGCATTTTGACGTGCGTCCGGACATCGAACTCGCAGAAAAGGCAAGGCCGCTATATCCGAAATCATGGGATCGCCTGACCAATATGACCGTCGGTTTCGGACATGGTATCGCGGTTACGCCCATGCATTTGGCCAGCGCGTATGCGGCGATGGTCAATGGCGGCATTTATCGCCCGGCCACAATGTTCAAGACGAAATCGGATGCCAAGATTCCGGGCAAGCGCGTCTTTACCGCGGCTACCAGCGCACGGATGCGGCAATTGATGCGGATGATCGTCGTCGACGGCACGGGCAACCAAGCCGACGCCTTGGGCTATCGCGTGGGCGGCAAGACAGGTTCGGCGGAGAAACCCGGCGTTGGCGGTTATAGCCGCAATCTGGTCGTCTCTACCTTTGCCTCTGCATTCCCGATGGATAACCCGCGTTATGTTGTGCTTGCGATGCTGGATGAACCACAGGGCACGGAAGCATCAAGCTTTCAGCGGACGGCAGGCTTTACCGCTGCGCCGGTGGTGCGGAAGACGATTACGCGCATCGGTCCGTTGATGGGAATTATTCCTGACATGAAACGCGATGTTGATGTATCGGAACTCATGCCTTTATTGTGGAAGGCGAAGGGAGAGCAATAGTGAAGCTCGGGCAATTGGTGAGCGATGCCGATCCGGCATTTGCCGACAGAACAGTGACCGGCTTTGCCATCGACCATCGGAAGATTGCGCCCGGAACAGTTTTTGGTGCCTTTCAGGGTGCCAGTTTCAATGGCGAAGATTTCATCGATGCCGCAATTGCCGCCGGTGCGGTGGCTATCGTCGCGCGTCCGGAGGCAAAAGTCACAGGCGCGTTGCATATCGCTGATGCGGAGCCACGCCGCGCATTTGCGCAATTGGCCGCCAATTATTTCCGTCCCTTTCCCGGGCAGATTGCCGCCGTCACGGGCACAAATGGCAAAACATCAACCGCTGAACTCACCCGCCAGCTTTGGCGCATGGCGGGGCATAATGCAGCGTCGATCGGCACATTGGGTATCACAACGGCGTCGGACCAAACAACGACGGGCCTGACAACGCCCGATATTGTGACCTTCCTTGCGAACATGTCCGGTCTGGCCCGCGAAGGCATAAGCCACGCGATATTTGAAGCGTCCAGCCACGGTCTGTCGCAATATCGCAGCGAAGGCGTTCGGGTTTCGGTCGCCGCATTCACGAACTTAAGCCGTGATCACTTGGATTATCATGGCACGATGGAAAGCTATTTCGACGCCAAAATGCGTTTGTTCGACGAGGTTGTCGATGAAAATGGCTGCGCCGTCATCTGGGCAGATGATGTCTGGTCAGACCAAGTCATTGCACGGGCGCGCAAACGCGACCTGCGGATGATTACCGTGGGCGAAAAGGGCAAGGGTGTGCAGTTGCTCTCGCGCGAAGCCACGCAGCTTGGCCAGACGCTTGAGCTGCGAATTCAGGGCGACGTGTACAAAGTGAAACTGCCGCTGATTGGTGCGTATCAAGCCGCCAACGCGCTTGTCGCCGCGGGCATTGTGATGGCGAGTGGCGGCGACGTGGAAAGCCTGCTGTCGCATCTCGCGCGGTTGCAGCCCGTCCGTGGCCGACTGGAGCGCGCCGTCATTACCAAGAGCGGTGCCCCCGTTTATGTCGATTATGCACATACGCCCGACGGCCTGCGCGCGGCAATCGCGGCATTGCGTCCGCATACAAAGGGCAAGCTGATTACCGTCTTTGGCGCAGGTGGTGACCGCGACACGGGCAAGCGGCCCGAAATGGGCGCGGTTGCGGTTGCGGATTCCGACGTCGTGATCGTGACCGACGATAATCCACGCAGTGAAGATCCATCGCTGATCCGTGCGGATATCATGGCGGGCGCGCCCGGCGCACATGAAATTGGCGACCGGCGCTATGCCATTGCCTTTGCCATCGAACATGCCGAGCCCGATGATATCGTGCTGATCGCGGGCAAGGGGCACGAACAAGGGCAAATCATCATGGGCCGCGTTTTGCCGTTTGACGATGTCGAAGTCGCGCGGGAATGTGCAGCATGACGCCCTTATGGACTTTTGAAGAATTGCTGGCCGCGACCGGCGGGACGGCTACGGGACATTTTGATGTGCATGGCGTTGCGTTTGACTCCCGCGAAATCGGGGCAGGGGATTTGTTCTTTGCGCTCAAGGGTGCCGAGACCGACGGGCATCGGTTCATCGAAACAGCATTTGCCAATGGTGCAGCCGGCGCGATTGTGTCGCAGCCAGTGCCTTTCCCGCATATTCTGGTCAGCGACACGATGCAGGCGCTTGAGGCACTTGGCCATGCGTCACGCGCACGGACCAAGGCCAAGATTATCGGCGTAACGGGCTCTGCCGGTAAAACGGGAACGAAAGAAGCGCTCTATGCCGCGCTGGACCGCTATTCACGCGGGCGCGCGCACCGGTCGGTTAAAAGCTACAACAATCATGTCGGCGTTCCGCTGAGCCTTGCGCGCATGCCTGCTGACTGCGATTTCGGCATTTTCGAAATGGGCATGAACCATGCCGGTGAAATGCGGGCGCTCAGCAAGATTGTGCGTCCCGACGTTGCGATCATTACCACCATTGCCCCGGCGCATATCGAATTTTTCAAGGACGAAGGCGCCATTGCAGATGCCAAGGCCGAGATATTTGAAGGATTGGCCGACGGTGGCACGGCCATCCTGCCCGCCGATAGTCCCCATTATGCGCGGCTTCGTGCGGCGGCCGAAAAATATACCGGCAACATCATGTCCTTTGGCTTTAGCGCGGATGCCGATGTCCGCGTGGTCGACCATATGCCTGCAGAGGGCGGGACGCTGATCACCGCGAAAGTGCGCGACACTTTGCTGTCCTTCACGCTGTCGCAGCCCGGTGATCATTGGATTGCCAACAGCACGGCGGTCTTGGCCGCAGTTTCCGCAGCAGGCGGCGATTTGGCTTCGGCAGGTCTTGCGATGGCGGAAATGGGCGGCCTTGCCGGTCGCGGCGCGCGCCATAGCATTCGCATTGGCGATGGCACGGGCCATCTTATTGACGAAAGCTACAACGCCAACCCTGCATCGATGCTGGCGACGATCGGCCAGTTGGGGCAAGCATCCGGTGGCCGCCGCATTGCCGTTTTGGGTTCGATGAAAGAACTTGGAGAAAAAAGCGCGCAATATCACAGCGCACTCGCCGCACCCTTGGCCGCCGCAAAGGTGGATTTTGCATTGCTCGTCGGTCAAGAGATGGAAATTCTCGCCGAAGAGTTGAACGCAGGGGTTGAGGGACCAGCCAATTTCGCGCATTGCGCGACCGCGCAGGAGGCATTGGCCCTTCTGCAAAATTATCTTTGCGCATCAGACACGATATTGGTCAAAGGTTCCAACAGTATGGGACTTTCCTCCATCGTCAGCGCGCTGACGGATGGGAAAAACTAATGCTATATATATTGGCCGAATATCTTGGTTTTCCGGGTATTTTGAACCTTATCCGCTATCTTAGTTTCCGTTCGGGCGCAGCTGTCGCCACCGCGCTTGTCATCGGTCTTCTGATCGGTCCGCGCTTCATCAGCATGCTGCGTGTCCGTCAGGGCAAGGGCCAGCCCATTCGCAGCGACGGCCCGCAATCCCACCTCGCCAAGGTCGGCACCCCAACCATGGGTGGCCTGATGATACTGGTGTCGGTCGGTGTCTCTATGCTGCTGTGGATGGACCTGACCAATGTGTATGTTTGGGCATGTCTGCTGGTCACCGCAGGCTTTGGCACCGTCGGGTTCCTTGACGATTATGACAAGGTCAAAAAGCGCAGTCACAAGGGCGTTTCGGGCAGGGTCCGGCTGCTGATGGAGTTCGCAATCGCGGGCGTTGCGGTATCGCTGATTGTCTCGCAATCGGGCGGCATGTTGTATCTGCCCTTCGTCAATGGCCCCGTTGTCGATCTGGGTTGGTGGTATGTGCCCTTTGGCGCGTTTGTCATTGTCTCCTTCGGCAATGCGGTGAACCTGACCGATGGTCTTGATGGCTTGGCCACGATGCCCGTGATTATCGCCTCCATCGCATTCATGCTGATCGTCTATATGGTGGGTAACGCCAAATATGCGGCCTATTTGGGCATTCCTTTTTACTTGGGCGCTGGCGATCTTGCGATGTTGTGCGGCGCAATCGTTGGCGCTGGTTTGGCATTCTTGTGGTTCAACGCGCCGCCCGCTGCGGTGTTCATGGGCGATACGGGCAGCCTTGCCCTGGGCGGCACATTGGGCGCGATCGCGGTTGTCGCGCATCATGAATTCGTGCTCGCCATCATCGGCGGGCTTTTCGTGGTTGAGGCGCTGTCGGTCATCATTCAGGTATTCTGGTTCAAACGCACCGGAAAGCGTATCTTCCGCATGGCACCCATCCACCACCATTTTGAACAGCTTGGCTGGTCGGAACCGACCGTTGTTATCCGTTTCTGGATTGTCGCTTTCGTGCTGGCGCTTGCAGGGCTATCAACGCTCAAGCTCAGATGATTACGACCCCCGCCTTCAAAGACCGTAAGTTTGCGATACTGGGGCTTGCGCGCTCCGGCCTTGCGGCTGCGCGGTCGCTTGTTGCGGGCGGGGCCGAAATCCTTGCATGGGATAATGACGAAGGCGCGCGCGCCAAAATTGCCGATATCGCACATATTGCTGATCCGTTGCTGGCGGATCTGTCGGGCTATGATGCGATTGTTGTATCGCCCGGCGTGCCCATCAACCGCCATCCGATAGCGGACAAGGCAAAGGCCGAAGGGCTGCCGTTAATCGGCGACATCGAATTATTCGCAATGGCGCGGGCAAGCCTGCCGCCGCACCATGTTGTCGGCATTACCGGCACCAATGGGAAATCGACGACGACCGCCTTGGTCCACCATGTGTTGGAAAGCGCTGGGCTGCCCGTTCGCATGGGCGGAAATATTGGTTTGCCAATTTTGTCGCAGACGCCGTTGCCAGCAGGCGGCGTATATGTGCTGGAACTTTCCAGCTACCAGATTGACATTACCCGTTCCCTGTCGTGCGATGCGGCCGCGCTGATTAATCTGTCGCCCGATCATTTGGATCGCTATGATAGCTATGCAGGCTATGTTGCCTCAAAGGCGCGCCTGTTCGACATGCAGACCGGAAATACGCATTCTGTGTTTGGTAAAGGCGACGCCGATACCGAGCAGGCGTATCGCGATGTGCTGGCGCGGCGCGGCGCCGAATTGGTCCATCTGGCAGACCCGGCGTTGGTCGCGGGGCAGGCGGATTGGCCGTCGTTGCAAGGGCCCCATAATCTGCAGAATATTGCCGTCGCCATCGCGATTGTGGAATCGCTTGGTGTGACGGAGGCGCAATGGCGTCCGGCAATGGCGACATTTCAGGGGCTTGCGCACCGGATGGAGGTCGTTGCCGAACGCAATGGCGTTTTGTTCGTCAATGACAGCAAAGCGACCAATGCAGCATCAACCGCACCCGCGCTCGCGGCCTATCCACGCGTCCACTGGATCGTCGGCGGTCTGCCGAAATCAGATAATCTGGATGAGTGTATTCCCAATTTTGGGCATGTCGTAAAAGCCTACACCATTGGTGAGGCGGGACCATTGTTTCATGAGCTGCTGTCACCGTATATGCCGGTCGAGCGCAGCGAAATGATGGGCACTGCGGTCTGTTCCGCTGCGGCCCAAGCAGAGCCAGGCGATGTTATCATGCTGTCGCCCGCTTGCGCGTCGTTCGACCAATTCAAAGATTTTGAGGCGCGCGGTGACGCGTTCCGGGCGATTGTTGAGGCGCTATGAACGGCGAACGTAAAGAAGTTCCTTGGGTGCTGGCGGCAAAGACCGGCAAAATCGGTTTTGCGAACCGCCTTGGCCGCGGCGACCGATCGCCGCTTGGCGTATGGTTCTGGGAACTCGACCGCGTTCTGCTGTCGCTCATGATGGTGTTGATCGCGATAGGGTTGTTGGCGGTTGCCGCGGGCTCACCTGCGGGTGCGCAGCGCCTGTCGTCGTCCACAACGCAATTGTCATCTTTATACTTTTTTTATCGCCAATTGATGTGGGTGATGGTCGGGGTGCCGTTGATGCTTCTCGTGTCGATGTATCCGCGCGAACAGGCGCGCCGCTTTGGGGTCTTTGGTTTTTGCATATTCTTTGTGCTGCTGGCGCTTGTGCCGATCATTGGCCGCGAGGTGAACGGGTCGCAACGCTGGATTGGTGCGGGTTTTGCGGGGCTTCAGCCTTCCGAATTTCTGAAGCCCTTTTACGCCGTTGCAATGGCATGGATTATCAGCTGGCGTCTGAAAGACCCTTCCTTGCCGGTGCTGGTCTTAAGCAGCATCGTGACGGGTTTCGTTTGCTTCCTCTTGTTGATGCAGCCTGACCTTGGCCAGACCATTTTATTCATGGGCACATGGTTTGCGTTGATGATGGTTTCGGGCGTTCCGGCATCACGGCTGTGGGGACTGATCATCAGCGGCGTGGTGTTTATCGTGCTGGCCTATAATTTCTATCCGGTTGCAACGCAGCGTATCGATGCATGGATTTTCGGGACCGAAGGTCTGACCCACGACAAAATGGCGCTCGCGACTTTGACCAACGGTGGTTTCTTTGGTCTTGGCCCCGGCCTTGGCATCAAGAAATATTCGCTGCCTGAAGGGCATACCGATTATATCTTCTCGGTCATCGGTGAAGAATTCGGTCTTTTGGCGTGCATGGTTATCGCGATTTTGTATTTCGCCATATTGGTCCGCATCATCATTCGCCTTCTCGATGAAAAGGACCAGTTTGTAGTTCTGGCCGTCACCGGGCTTGGCGCGCAATTCATTGGCCAGGCGATGATCAATATGGCCGTGAACCTTGGCGTTTTCCCGTCAAAGGGCATGACCTTGCCATTTATCAGTTACGGCGGATCGTCCATTTTGGCGCTGTCGATGACCTGCGGTCTTATCCTCGCACTGACGAAGCGAAACCCATATCTTGACCGGTCGCTGTATATGGTGAAGGGATAGCGGCCATGACAATTTCTCGGCATTATGTGTTGGCCGCTGGCGGGACAGGGGGGCATCTTATCCCTGCGTTCGCGCTGGGGCAGGAGCTTTTGAACAGAGGCCACCATGTTGCCTTGATAACCGACGCGCGCGGTGCGAAAATTCCGGGCTGCCCCGAAAAGATCGAGACGCATATTTTACCCGCAGGCCGTCTCACGAAAAGCCCGCGCAGTTGGTTGCCCGGCATTCGGGCTATCGCGGAAGGTCGCACGATGGCGCGGCGCTTATATGCCAGCTTTGAGCCAACGGCTGTTGTCGGTTTTGGCGGATATCCGGCATTCCCCGCCTTGTTGGGCGCATTTGCGGAAAAAATTCCGACGATCATTCACGAACAAAATGCCGTGCTCGGCCGCGTCAATCGCTTCACCGCGCGGCAAGTGAACGCTATTGCCACGGCCTATCCCGACGTGCTGCGCCTGTCGCCGCGTTATGCCGGCAAGGTGCATCTGGTTGGAAATCCGGTCCGCGAAGAAGTCTTGGCGCTGCGTGATGAGGCCTATCCGCCGCTTTTGGCCGACGGCATTTTCCGCGTGCTTGTGACGGGGGGGAGCCAAGGCGCGACCATATTGTCCGACATCGTCCCCGATGGCCTTGCGCGCCTGCCGCTGAATTTGCGCCGCCGTCTTCAGGTCACGCAGCAGTGCCGCGAAGAAGATATTGAAACTGTCCGTCAGGCATATGCCGCACATGATATTCCGGCAGAGCTTGCAACCTATCTGCCTGATCTGCCCGAACGTTTGGGCTGGGCGCATATGGTCATCGGGCGTGCGGGGGCATCAACGGTGTCCGAACTGACCTGCGCCGGACGTCCTGCGATTTTGGTGCCTTTGCCAAGCGCGACCGATAATCACCAAAGCTATAACGTCAAAGAAATGGTCGCAGCGGGCGGTGCGCGCGCAATTGCGCAGCCAGCCTTCACCGCGGTTGAGCTCGCCAAGCAAATACAGAAAATTGCGCTTGAACCCGGCGCGCTCGAAAATGCGGCACAGGCGGCCAAAAGCTGTGGGCGACCTAACGCCGTTTCCGATTTGGCCGACCTTGTGGAATCCTTTGGCCGCGCGCCCATCATGCATGGTCTGACCACAAAGCCCGACACATCGGCATCCTTTGGTGCCGCACCCGCACTCGCACGAAAGAGCATATCATGAAGGGCGTCCCAACGGATATTGGCATCGTCCACTTTGTCGGCATTGGCGGCATCGGGATGTCCGGCATTGCCGAGGTCATGCACAATCTTGGCTATCAGGTGCAGGGCAGCGACATTGCCGACAGCTATGTTGTCGATGGCCTGCGCAAGCGCGGGATCAAGGTGATGATTGGGCATAGCGCCGATAACCTTGGCGATGCCGCTGTTGTCGTGACGTCGACTGCGGTCAAAAAAGGCAATCCCGAACGCGATGCTGCGCTGGAACGCCGCATTCCGCTGGTGCGCCGCGCAGAAATGCTGGCTGAACTGATGCGGCTGAAGAACACCGTTGCCGTGGCAGGGACGCATGGCAAGACAACGACGACGTCCATGATTGCCGCGATGCTCGATCATGGCGGCATTGACCCCACCGTGATTAACGGCGGCATCATCAACAGCTATGGTTCAAACGCGCGTCTGGGTGCGAGTGACTGGATGGTTGTCGAAGCCGACGAAAGCGACGGCAGCTTCCTGCGCCTTGATGGCACGTTGGCGGTTGTCACCAACATCGATCCAGAGCATCTTGACCATTATGGCGATTTTGACGCCATCAAACGGGCCTTTGTCGAATTTGTCGAAAATGTGCCATTTTATGGCGCGGCAATCATGTGCCTCGACCATCCAGAGGTGCAGGCGATTTTGCCCAAGATCCGCGATCGCCGGATTATCACTTACGGTTTTTCGGCGCAGGCCGATATTCGCGGTGAAAATGTTACGCCGTTCCCCGGTGGCAACCGCTTCGATGTCGTTGTCCGCGCGCGCGACGGGTCGCAACGCACGATAGAGGGCGTCGTGTTGCCAATGCCCGGACGGCATAATGTGCAAAATGCTTTGTCTGCCATCGCGGTCGGCCTTGAAATGGGCATGAGCGATGAAGCGGTCGCGCACGGCTTTGACAAATTTGGCGGCGTCAAACGGCGCTTTACAAAGGTTGGCGAAGTCGATGGCGTGACCATAATCGATGATTATGGCCATCACCCTGTTGAAATCCGCGCGGTGCTTTCTGCGGCACGCGAAGGCGCACAGGGCCGCGTGATTGCCGTGGCGCAACCGCATCGCTTCACCCGCCTGCGCGACCATATGGATGATTTCCAACAGGCGTTTAACGATGCCGACATGGTGTTCATTTCGCCTGTCTACGCCGCAGGCGAAGCGCCTATTGAGGGTATTGATTCCGAAGCGCTTGTGAACGGCATCAAGGCGCGGGGGCATCGTTCGGCGGCGACCATCGCGGATGCGCAGGCGCTTGCAGAGAAGCTTGCGGAAACGGTGCAGGAAAATGACATGGTTGTCTGCCTTGGTGCAGGCGACATCACCAAATGGGCAGCGGGACTTGCGGACGCCATTAAGGCAGCCCGTGCATGAGCGTGAACATCCTTCCAAAGGTTGAAGGCAAGTTGACGGCCGACGCGCCGCTTGCGCCACTGGTGTGGTTCAAATCGGGCGGCAGCGCGGAATATCTTTTCGAACCCAAAGATATCCACGACCTGCAAGAATTTCTGCGTCAGCTTGATCGGGCTGTGCCCGTCATGGCGCTTGGCCTTGGCTCCAACCTGATCGTGCGTGATGGCGGCGTTAGGGGCGTTGTCGTTCGCCTTGGTAAAGCCTTTGCCAAAGTGACATCCATTGACGCAGTCACGCTGAATTGCGGGGCAGGCGCCTCGGGCATATTGGTGTCGTCAACCGCGCGCGACAACGGCATTTCGGGGCTTGAGTTTTTGCGCTCCATTCCCGGCACGGTCGGCGGCTTTGTGCGCATGAACGGCGGGGCTTATGGCGGCGAGGTGAAGGACATATTGGTCGATTGCGATGTCGTGATGCGCGACGGCGCGCTTGCGACCTTGTCGGTCGAAGAGCTGCATTATAGCTATCGCCATTCCGAACTTCCCGATGGGGCAATTGTCGTCGGCGCGCGCTTTCGCGGTGTGCCGGGCGCAGCGGACGCCATTCAGGCCGAGATGGACCGGATCAGCGCCGCGCGCGAAGCATCGCAGCCGCTGCGTTCAAAAACGGGTGGATCGACATTCAAAAATCCGGATGGGCATAAAGCATGGCAGTTGGTTGACGAAGCCGGATGCCGCGGATTGCAAATTGGCGGCGCGCAGGTTTCGGAAAAGCATACCAACTTTTTGATTAACACAGGCGATGCGACAAGCGCCGATATTGAGGCGTTGGGCGATGAAGTTCGCCAGCGCGTAAAGGCGAAGTCAGGCATTGACCTGCATTGGGAAATACAACGCGTGGGTGAAACAAAATGAGTGAGCAAATCCACGTAGCGGTGTTGATGGGTGGCTGGTCAAATGAACGGCCAGTGTCGCTGATGAGCGGCAATGGCGTCGCCGATGCGCTTGAGAAAGTGGGCTATAAGGTCAGCCGTGTCGACATGGACCGCAATGTTGCGCAGGTTTTGACCGCGCTGCGCCCCGATGTTGTGTTTAACGCGCTGCACGGCGTTCCGGGCGAAGATGGGTCGGTGCAGGGCATGCTCGACCTGATGGGCATTAAATATACCCATAGCGGCATGGTGACGTCGGTGATTGCCATCGACAAGGAATTGACCAAGCAGCGGCTGGTGCCCGCCGGCATTCCGATGCCAAAGGGTACGATGGTGGATAGCGAAAGCCTGTTTGCCGCCGACCCATTGCCGCGGCCTTATGTCCTAAAACCCGTCAATGAAGGCAGCTCGGTTGGCGTGGCGATTGTCACCGAAAACAGCAATTACGGAAACCCGATTGCGCGCGATGCCAAGGGGCCTTGGCAGGAATTTGAAACTTTGCTGGCCGAACCTTTTATCAAGGGCCGCGAACTGACGGTGGCGGTTCTGGGTAATAAGGCGCTGTGCGTTACCGAATTGAAGCCAAAGAGCGGATTTTACGATTTTGACGCCAAATATACCGACGGCCTGACCGAGCATATTTGCCCGGCTGAAATCCCCGATGATATTGCGCAATATATGTTGGATGTCGCATTGGATGCGCACCGGTTGCTGGGCTGCAAAGGGGCATCACGCACCGATTTCCGTTGGGACGATGAATTGGGCAAAAATGGTGTGTTCGTGCTGGAAACCAACACGCAGCCTGGCATGACGCCGTTGAGCCTCGTGCCCGAACAGGCGCGGCACGTTGGCATCAGCTATGAACAATTGGTCGACATGATCGTGAAAGAGGCGTTGGCATAATGGCGGCCGCTGCACGAAAACCTGCTGCAAAGCGCAAGACTGCGTCACCGAACCCGCGTAAGAAAGTGCTGCAAATATCCTGGGTTGACCGGATCATGCGGGTCCTGCCGATTTCGGAAGAAGATGTGCAGCGCGCGCTCACATGGATTTTTGTAACCGCGCTTGCGGTGCTGCTATTTGCCATTGCCCAATATGCCGGCGTTACGGCCGCGGCGTATCAGCAATATGCAGCGCTCGCCGCAAAGGCCGGCTTTCAGGTGCAGCGCGTTGAAGTCACCGGCATGGAGCGTGTGGACCAAGTTCGGGTCTATCAACTTGTCCTTGCCGAAAAAGACCGTGCGATGCCATTGGTCGATATCGACAAGGTCCGCGCAGACTTACTGAAATATGGATGGATCAAAGACGCCCGCGTGGCGCGCCGTTTGCCCGATACGCTTGCGGTTGAAATCGTTGAACGCACGCCAGCGGCGATTTGGCAACGCAATGGCAAATATTCGCTGATCGATGCCAATGGTATTGTCCTGCAAAATGTGGCGGCGGGCGAAGGTGGTGATTTGCCGACATTGAACGGCGTTGATGCGAACCGCCATGCTGTCGCGCTCAATACCCTGCTCGACAATGCCTCCGCACTGAAAGCGCAAGTCATTGGCGCGACATGGGTGGGCAATCGCCGTTGGGATTTGCAGTTCCAGACCGGCGAAACATTGGCCTTGCCAGAGGGTGAAAAGGCAGCGGCAGAGGCGTTGCTGAATTTTGCGCGGATGGATGGTATCCACCGGTTGCTTGGCCGCGACCTGATCCATTTCGACCTGCGCGACCCCGAACGTGCATATTTTCGTAAGGCTCCAAAGGCCGAACCTGTTAAAGTAGAGAGCGGTGGCATAACGTCGACCACCAGCGGAAGAGAAGTATGAAAGCTGCACGCGTTGAAAAACTGATTTCGGCCATTGATATTGGCTCTTCAAAAGTTTCGGCACTCATCGCCGGTGTGACCGACAGCGGCGAACTGTTGGTGCTGGGCACCGGCCAACGCGAGAGCCGGGGCGTTACACGCGGCTGTATTGCGGATGTCGAACAAGCGGAATTGTCCGTGCGCCACGCCGTTGAACAGGCCGAGCGGATTGCCGGGCTGAACATTGACCGCGTGTGGGTGGGCATGTCCGCCGGCGGGCTTGATAGCTTGCTTGCGCCCGTTGAAATTGAACTGGGTGGTGATCGCATCACGCAGGAAGATGTCGACGAATTGCTTCAGGCGGGACGTGCGAACATACAGACCGGCGGCAAAATTGCGCTTCATATTCAGCCAACATTATATTCGTTGGATGGTGTAGGCGGCGTTGCGAACCCACTTGGATTGCATGCTGACCGCCTTGGCGTCGATGTCCATGTCGTTCTGGCGGACCAGTCGCCTGTTCGGAACATGGACATGACGGTGCGGTCCGCGCATCTTGATGTTGAGTCGCTCGTCGTCGGCCCAGTGGCGACTGGCCTTGCGTGCCTGACGGCGGAAGAGCGAGAGCTGGGTGTGGCTCTTGTTGAATTTGGCGCGGCGGTGACCAATGTGTCGGTCTTCATTGGCGGTATGCTCGTCGGGCTGGAAACCATTCAGAAGGGCGCGTCGGATATTACCGACGACATCGCATCGGCCTTCGGTATTCGCAGGGCACAGGCCGAACGGCTGAAATGCTTTCACGGCTCTGCCTTAACCAGCCCGCGCGATCATCAGGAAGTGCTCGACATTGGCCCTGACGAAAACGGCGTTGAGGCAGGCTCAAACGCACCGCGCATCACCAAGGCCCAGTTGAACGCCGTGGTCTGCCAGCGCGTGGATTCCATCGTCACCGAAATCGCACAAGCGCTTAAAACTTTGGGTTTCTCCGGCCCATCCGGGCATCAGGTGGTGTTGACAGGCGGCGGCGCTGAACTGAAGGGCGCAGCGGAACATATGCAAGGCGCGCTGGGCCGCACGGTCCGCATCGGCCGTCCATCTGGCCTCGCCAGCATTCCGGAGGCACATTCGGGACCAGCATTTTCAACGCTCGTCGGATTGATTCATTACGCCGCATCGGAACGTGTTGACCTGAAATCAGGTTATGATTTGCGTGTCGAACAGATGGCCGGGACGATGCCGGGGCTGATCGAACGGATAAAACGCGCCGTACGAGAGAATTTCTGACAGAAACCTGTGCAAAAGCGGTAATTTTTAAGTGTGCGCGTTATCCTTTTGTGTCAAAAGCGTGAAAATTTCGAACAAGCCACAGAGGCTAGGGGGATAAAGTTATGAGCATCAATATCGGTCCACCAATGGTTGACGAGTTGAAGCCGAAAATTGCCGTTATCGGTGTTGGTGGCGCAGGCGGCAACGCCGTGGCCAACATGATCAGCGCACGGGTAGAAGGCGTCGACTTCGTTGTAGCCAACACCGACGCACAGGCGCTGAACGCGTCGCCTGCCGAATATCGCATTCAGCTTGGACCTGAAATCACGCAGGGTCTTGGCGCAGGTTCACGCCCCGAAGTTGGCCGTGCTGCGGCTGAAGAAACGCTTGAGCAAGTGAAAGCGGCGCTGGCCGGTTGCCACATGTGCTTTATCGCGGCTGGTATGGGCGGCGGCACCGGAACGGGCGCTGCACCTGTTATCGCAAAGGTTGCGCGCGAAATGAACATTCTGACGGTTGGTGTCGTAACCAAGCCGTTCATGTTCGAAGGTTCGCGCCGCATGCGGTCCGCAGAGTCGGGCATCATCGAACTGCAGCAACATGTTGATACGCTGATCGTTATTCCAAACCAGAACCTGTTCCTGGTCGCCAACCCGAACACAACATTTAAGGAAGCGTTCCAGCTTGCTGACGAAGTGTTGCAGCAGGGCGTCCGTGGCATCACCGACCTGATGGTTATGCCTGGCCTCATCAACCTCGACTTTGCCGACGTCCGTTCGGTCATGCACGAAATGGGCAAGGCAATGATGGGCACTGGTGAAGCCGAAGGCGATGGCCGCGCGCTCGAAGCTGCGGAAAAGGCCATTGCCAACCCGTTGCTCGACGGCGTGTCGATGCAGGGCGCAAAGGGCGTTATCGTATCGATTACCGGTGGCGAAGATATGCGCCTGATGGAAGTTGACGAAGCGGCCAACCACATTCGTGAACTGGTTGATCCCGATGCAAACATCATCTGGGGTTCGGCGTTCAATGAAAATCTGAACGGCAAGATCCGCGTTTCGGTTGTCGCAACTGGCATCGATAACGAAGGTTTGACCGCGACACCGGCAGCACAAAGAACGCCATTCTCGTTCAGCCGTCCAGCGCCAGCGCCAGTGCCTGAGCCTGTTGTAGAAGTTGCACCTGCTGCGGCATCTTTGTTTGAAAACACAGCCGATACGGCAGTTGAAGAAACTGCCGCCGCTGAATTCGAAAACGAAGCAGCAGACGACGACAGCTTGGAACTTGGTAGCGATTTTGTTGCAACCGAAGCAGACGAAGCTGAAGACGTTGCACCAACGGAATATGCAAGCAACAATGACAGCCCAAGGGATTCGTGGGCCAATGCCGACGCGTTTGAACTGGACACCCCTGTTGCCAACAACACCGCGTCTGCGCAGCCAGTTGATGTGACTCAGCCACCAGAACGCGCGGCACCGCGCATTCCAACGGGCGGCACATTGTTTGAGCGTATGTCCAACCTGTCTCGTGGTCTTACCCGTTCGGAAGATGAAGAGGACAAGGGCAGTGAAGGCGCAAATGGTATAAACATTCCGCGCTTTCTTGACCGTCAGAACAACTCATAAGACGCGCGTTAAGCGCACCGTCATCTCGTCCTTTCTATGCAACCGTTTGTCGGACCAAAGCGCGAATACGCTTTGTGTTCGGCAGTCGGCAGCTACATAGAATGATATGGATGTGACAATATTACGTAGCCTTGGATTTTGCAGCGCGCTGGTTTTTTCGGCGGCCGGTTTATCGTCTGCTGTGCAAGCGCAGGCCGTCGATGAAAGCGCGCTGGATGCACTTGATCGGCAAACTCCGGCGGTCGTGCCAAATGTTGTTGAGCCCGCTGGTGCCGTTGAACTGCGTGCCGCAATGCGACGCATTTCTTTTAACCCAAGCGATGCGGATGCCTTGGCCGATGCCGGAAATGCCTCTTTGTTGTTGGGCGATGCCAATGCCGCGCTCAATTTCTTCACGCGCGCCAATACGATACGCCCCAATAACAGCCGAATCGTGTCCGGCCTTGCCACGGCAACCGTGCGGACAGAAAACCCGTTTGAGGCTTTGCGCCTGTTTGATGATGCCGTCCGGTTGGGCGCAAGCGAACGTTCGATTGCCGCCGACCGCGCGCTGGCGTTTGATTTGCTGGGCAATTTTGGGCGAGCGCAGCAGGATTATCAACTGGCGCGGACCGTGGCATCGTCGGATGACATTATCATTCGTCAGGCCGTGTCTCTCTCGCTTGCAGGGCAAAAGGAACAGGCCGACGCGATGCTCGTGCCGCTTTTGCAGCGTAACAGTCCAACCGCATGGCGCGCGCGCGCTTTTATGTTGGCTGCGCGTGGCGACTTGCGTGAATCCAACAAGGTTGCGCAGGGCTTCATGGACGCAGCCTCAGCGCAAAAGATGGAGCGGTTCTTCCGCCTGATGCCGAATTTGACCGGCGCACAGCAGGCGGCCGCCATTCATCTGGGGCATTTTCCAACCAGCCAATTGGTCGGGCGTGACAGTGAACAGGTCCGCCGGGTCGCGGCAACCTTGCCGCAAACCGCAATCGCCCCTGCCGAAAATCGCCTCATTCCATCAGGCGCGCCGCTTGGCGCAAAGCCGGCAAAAGCCCGGGATACGAAAAGCGAAGCAAAACCGCTGAGCAAGCAGGACCGCAAAGCGCAGGAACGTGCGGAAGTTCAGGCGGCGGTTGCCAATATTCCCGATGCGTTGAAACTGCCCAAAACCGACACCGCGCGGTTGGGCACTGCGGCTGCCCGCGCGGCTGTCGCCGATGCGCAATCGGCACGCATAACCAGCGTCAGCAACAATACGCTACCCACGCCAGAAACGGCGCGCCCGCTTGTGCGTGTGGCGTTGCCGCCCGCAGCCTTGGCCGCAGGCGCACCGGCCGCGCAAACAACGCCTCGACCTGATCCCGCTGTCATAAAGGTTGCGCCGGCCGTTACGGCACCAGCGGTCGCGAATCCGACCACGCAAGCGGCTATTGCGACCACAACGGCCGCTCCGCCACCTTTCACGGGGCCAGGAACGACACAAGGTTCGGCGATCGTCAGCAACGCCGTGACGCAACCGCAGGCAACACAGCCTGCACCGCCCACCGCAAACATGGTAACGCCAGCTGCCTCGACGGCTTCGGCAGCGTTCAGCCTGGCGGACATTGTTGGCGCGATCGAAATTCCCGAGAGCGAGCAGCGGCCTTCGGAAGTTCCGGTCGATTTGAAAAAGCTTAAGCCCGTCACGCCCAAGGCTGCGGCCGACGCCAGCAAAGCCGCCAAAATTGACCCGAAAGCCGCCGCCAAAGTCAAGTTAGAGGCCGCAAATCCGGCGCGCATCTGGGTGCAAATCGCAACTGGCGAAGCCAGCGGGCTTGGTTTCGACTATCGCAAATTGACGAAGAACAACGCTGCTCTGTTCAAGGCGCAGAAACCGTGGACATCTCCATGGGGCAAGACCGCACGACTTTTGGTTGGCCCGTTTGCGGATGTTAAGGCCGCCAAAAAGTGGGAAGGCGACTTCAAGAAAGCGGGCGGCGACGCATTTATGTGGAAAAGCGAGATTGGCGTTCCAGTGAATGCCTTAAAGGTAAAATAGGCTTCCTGTCGTGGCGGCTTGGTTGCATAAGCGCGGCATGTCGCAACTGGCTTCCTACGCATCACTTCCCGGCAATAGCCGCGGCCGATTCCATCCAGAGCCCGACCGCGATATTCGCGGCCCGCGTGATATATTCCAGCGCGACCGTGATCGCATCATTCACTCGATTGCGTTCCGGCGGCTGCGCCACAAAACGCAGGTGTTCATCTCACCCGACGGCGACCATTATCGTGTGCGCCTGACGCACAGCCTTGAAGTCGCGCAAATTGGCCGTACTATTGCCCGCGCGCTTGGGCTGAATGAAGACCTGACAGAGGCGTTATGCCTTGCGCACGATATCGGGCACCCGCCCTTCGGCCATGCCGGCGAAGACGCGCTGGAGGCGACGATGAAGCCATTTGGCGGGTTTGACCATAATGCGCAGACGCTGCGGACGCTGACGCAGCTGGAATCGCCTTATCCGTCATGGCCGGGCCTGAACCTCAGCTGGGAATTGCTGGAAGGGCTGGCCAAGCATAATGGGCCCGTTGCCCGTCCGGGCTGGGCATTGTCCGAAGTCAACGCCCAATTTGACCTGAGCCTCACCGACTGGCCATCACTTGAGGCGCAGATTGCAGCGATCAGCGACGATATTGCGTATGATAATCACGACATTGACGATGGCATCAGGGCCGGGTTGCTCGGCATTGACCAGCTGCTCGATCTGCCTTTTGTGGCAGAGCGTTGGGAAGCGATTTTGGGCCGCTATCCGGGCGTGCCGCAGCGCCGCTTGATTGGCGAGCTGACGCGCCAGCAGATTGGCGTCATGGTCAATGATGTGATTGAATCAACACGCGCCAGAATCGCGGAAGCAGGCATCAAAACCGCTGCCGATGTCCGTAAAGCCGGTTTCATGATTGGTGGGTTTTCCGCCGAAATGGCGTCCCGCGAACGGCAGCTGAAATCATTCATGTATGAAAAGCTGTATCACCATCCGATGCAGATGGCGGCGGCAGAAGAGGCAACCAAAATTGTCCGTGAACTGTTTGCCGCCTATCGCGACGATCCTGCATTATTACCAGATGAATGGCGCGACAGCCTTCCCAGCGAAGAACCCCAGCGCAGCCGCCATATCGGGGATTTTCTTGCGGGCATGACCGACCGCTACGCAACCGATCGGCATCGCGAAATCTGTGGAGCCATCGCGTGAGTCGCCGGATAGTCATCGCTGGCGGTTCAGGCCTAGTGGGTAAACAGGCGGCGGACATGTTGGCGCGCGCTGGATTTGCGGTCCACCTCGTGTCGCGCCGCCCATCGCACGCATTGGCGCCTGGCATACAGGAGCATGTCGCACCAACCGCCGACTGGCCAGCGATTGTGGCAAGGTTAAAGCCGGACGTAGCCATTTCCGGTTTGGGGACGACGATACGCACAGCCGGATCGCGCGACGCCTTCCGGGCGGTTGACCATGATCTGGTGCTCGCCTTTGCCAAGGCAAGCCATGAAGCCGGCGCGCTGCATTTCATTACGATATCATCCGTCGGCGCGATGCCAGCGAGCAGCAGTTTCTATTTGCGAACGAAAGCGGACATGGAGCAGGGGCTGCGCAACATCGGCTTCCAACGCCTTGATATCATGCGGCCCAGTCTGCTGACGGGTGGGCAGCGTGATGACCGCCGTCCGGGCGAGGCATTGGGGATATTGCTGTCGCCATTTGTGGACATTTTGATGTTTGGACCGATGCAGAAATTTGCGTCGACGCCGTCCGGCAAAGTCGCAAAGGCCGTCGCCAACTTGGCAAAATCGGTCGACGATGGCGTGTTTATCCACGAAAATGAATCGATCAACGCGCTCGCTGGTTGACTCTCCAAGGCCGTAAGGCCAATGCAGAGTCGTCGCTGACGAAGCGGGAGAGCGTCCCTTTGAGGGACCGCCGAAGGAGCAACCGCCCCGGAATCTCTCAGGCAAAAGGACCGCTTCGGCTTTTGCGACACTCTGGAAAGCGCATGTTTTTGCCATTTGCAACGACATGCCACCGAAGGTGTAACCTGCCTTTGCCGCCTTGTGTGGCAACCAAGGCGGATAAAGCTCTCAGGTACCCGTGACAGAGGGGGCAGCAGACTATGCGCCAACCGGCGTCGGTCGCTGCGACTCTTGAACGGACTGATATGAGCGAAGAAGACGAATTCGAACGAGAACCCATCGAAATATTGGAGCTGCCGCTCGACGCATGGCACCGCGACAAAGGCGCGCGTATGGTCGAGTTTGCCGGCTATCACATGCCGATCCAATATGAAGGCATCATGGCCGAACATATTTGGACGCGCGAGAACGCAGGGCTATTCGACGTCAGCCATATGGGGCAGCTGATGCTGACCGGCGACGGCGCGGCCGAAGCGCTTGAGGCGATGGTCCCCGGTGACATATCCGCGCTTAAAGAGGGCAAGATGCGTTACTCGCTGCTTCTGGGTGAAGACGGCGGCGTACTGGACGACATGATGATTACGGCCGTGCCTATGGGGCTGTATGTGGTCGTCAATGGCGCGGTGAAATGGGACGACATGGGCTATATGCGGGAGCATTTGCCGGATGAGATCACCATCAACCACATGGATGACCGCGCATTGCTGGCGTTGCAAGGTCCAAAGGCCGTGGATGCATTGAAACGCGTGGTGCCCGGTGTCGACGCGCTCTATTTTATGGAGGCGGGTTCCTTTTTCTGGGGACCCAAGACCGATCCGGAGCCGCTGTGGATCAGCCGCTCGGGGTACACCGGCGAGGATGGCTTCGAAATTTCGGTCCCTGCGGCCCATGCGAAGGCACTTGCGGACCAAATCTGCGCGCAACCTGAAGTAAAGCCGATTGGCCTTGGCGCACGCGATTCCTTGCGGCTTGAGGCGGGCTTGCCGCTGTACGGCCATGACATGAACCCTGACATTGACCCTGTCGAAGCCAGCGCAGCATTCGCAGTGTCGAAGCGCCGCCGTGCCGAGGGCGGGTTTTTCGGGTCTGACCGCATCCTAAATGCCTTGGCCAATGGACCCGCACGCAAGCTCGTCGGGCTTTCGGTCGAGGGCAAAATGCCCGTGCGCGAAGGCGCACCTGTTTTTGCAGGCGATGCGCAGGTTGGCGTCATTACGTCCGGCGGATTCGCCCCAAGCGTCGGCGCGCCGATCGCCATGGGCTATATTGACGCTGGCCATAACGCCACCGGCAGCACGCTTGAGGCGGAGGTGCGCGGCAAGCGTGTGTCCGTCACGGTTTCATCCTTACCCTTCATCCCACATCATTATCATCGCAAAGGAGCGCACACATGACCCGTTATTTCACCGAAGATCATGAGTGGATCGAAGTCGACGGCGACAGCGCCACTGTTGGCATTACGGACTACGCGCAAAGCCAGTTGGGTGACATCGTGTTCGCTGAAGTCCCCGCGACTGGCGCGACGCTGAAAAAAGGCGGCGATGCTGCTGTTGTGGAATCGGTCAAGGCTGCGTCAGATGTCTACGCACCCGTCAGCGGCACCGTGATTGAGGGCAATGGAGCCTTGGAAGGCGACCCCGCGCTGGTGAACAACGATCCCGAAGGAGAGGGCTGGTTCTTCAAGATCACGCTCAGCGACACAAGCGAGCTCGACAGCCTGATGGATGCCGCCGCGTATAAGGCATTTGTCGACGGACTATAAGTTAATCAGTCCGCAGATTGCGGGCCATGGAGATTGAAATGCGTTATTTGCCGCTCACCCCATCCGACCGTCAGGCCATGCTTGGTGTCATTGGGGCCAAATCGATTGATGATTTGTTCGCCGATGTGCCTGCGGAGGCGCAGCTGGACGGGCCCATCCATGGCTTACCCAACCACGCCAGCGAAATGGCGGTCGAGCGGCATTTTTCAAATCTCGCGCGGCAAAATATGACCGCGTCGCACACGCCGTTCTTTTTGGGGGCAGGCGCGTATAAGCATCATGTCCCCGCCAGTGTTGACCATATCATCCAGCGCGGCGAATTCCTGACGGCCTATACGCCGTATCAGCCCGAAATCGCGCAGGGCACGCTGCAGATGCTGTTTGAGTTCCAGACGCAGGTTGCGCGGCTGTTTGGCTGCGATGTGGCCAACGCATCGATGTACGATGGTTCGACAGCATGCTGGGAAGCCATTGGCATGGCTGGCCGCATCACGAAGCGTAGCAAAGCGGTGCTCTCGTCGGGATTGCACCCGCATTATGTCAGCGTGGCCAAGACGATGGCGCAATATACGGGCGATACGCTGGACACTGCCGTGCCAGAGCTTTCACCTGCCACCGATAGCGCGCGGTTACTGAATGCCATCGACGGCGAGACAAGCTGCGTTGTTGTGCAATATCCCGATATTCTTGGTCGTATTGAAGATCTGTCGGCGATTGCGGCCAAGGCGCATGAACATGGCGCGCTGTTGATTGCTGTGGTCACCGAACCCGTCGCATTGGGTGCCATCAAGGCACCCGGCGAAATGGGTGCAGACATTGTTGTGGGTGAGGGGCAGTCGCTTGGCGTCGGCCTTCAGTTCGGTGGACCTTATGTCGGATTGTTTGCGTGCAAGGAGAAATTCGTTCGCCAAATGCCCGGTCGCTTATGCGGTGAGACTGTGGATGCCGAGGGCAAGCGCGGTTTTGTGCTGACGCTGTCTACGCGCGAACAGCATATCCGCCGTGAAAAGGCGACGTCAAATATCTGTACAAATTCAGGCCTTTGCGCATTGGCCTTCAGCATTCATCTAACTTTGCTGGGTGAAAAAGGGCTGCGCGGATTGGCGGAACTCAATCACGGCCTAGCCGTCCAAGCCGCCGACCGGCTTTCGCAAATCGCTGGCGTCGAAGTCGTCAACGACACATTTTTCAACGAGTTTACGCTGAAGCTGCCAAAGGAAGCGCGTCCCGTCGTGCGGGCATTGGCCGACCGGAAAGTCTTGGGCGGTGTTTCGTTAGGCCGCTTATATCCCGATGTGGATGCGCTCGCCAATGGACTGGTCGTCGCGGTGACCGAAGCCGCGACCATGGAGGATGTCGAAACATTTGCCGCCGCATTGCAGGAGGTGTTGGCATGAGCACGATCAATCAAAGCGGTTGGAAACCCGAAATGGGCAGTGCGGGCGAAACCGGCCCCGCGACATATACCGGCAACAAGGCGCTGATGTTGGAAGAGGCGTTGATTTTCGAAATCGGCACGACCGGAACAACCGGCGTTGATCTGGCCAATGCGCCGAAGGTCACGTCGCGCCTTGGCAATTTGGCCCGCCACCGCGACATTGGCCTTCCCGGCCTGTCGGAACCCGAAACGGTGCGGCATTACACCCGCCTCAGCCGCCAGAATTATGCCATCGACCTGGGCTTCTTCCCGCTGGGCAGCTGCACCATGAAGCATAATCCGCGGCTCAACGAAAAAGTCGCGCGCATGGCTGGCTTTGCCGATGTCCACCCGCTGCAGCCGGTTGAAACGGTGCAGGGCGCATTGGGCGTTATTCACGAACTGGCGCATTGGCTTGTCACGCTGACGGGGATGAAAGCCGTTGCGATGTCACCCAAGGCGGGTGCGCATGGCGAATTGTGCGGTATCCTTGCCATCCGCGCTGCTTTGACCGCGCGCGGCGATGCCCGCTCGGTCATCCTCTGCCCCGAAAGCGCGCATGGCACCAACCCGGCTACGGCTGCCTTTGCTGGCTATGCGGTTGAGAATATTCCGGCAACGTCGGAAGGCCGCGTTGATTTGGCTGCGCTGAAGGCACGACTGGGTCCAGATGTTGCGGGCGTGATGATTACCAATCCCAACACCTGCGGTCTGTTCGAACGCGACTTGCGCGAGATTTCGGACGCAGTCCATGCTGCTGGCGGCTATGTCTATTGCGACGGAGCGAACTTCAACGCCATCGTCGGCCGCGTGCGTCCCGGTGACTTGGGCGTCGATGCCATGCACATCAACCTGCACAAGACATTCTCGACGCCGCACGGCGGCGGCGGACCCGGTTCCGGCCCCGTTGTGCTGTCTGAAGCGCTAGCGCCTTATGCGCCGTTGCCTTTCGTTGACAAGGATGGCGAGCGTTATGTCCTTGTGGAGGAAGAGACGGCTGGCGAGCACCATGAATCGACGTTCGGCCGCATGGTCGCCTTCCATGGCCAAATGGGCATGTTCACGCGCGCTTTGTCCTACATCATGTCGCATGGTGCCGATGGTTTGCGTCAGGTCGCCGAAGACGCCGTCCTGAACGCCAATTATATCTTGCGCAGTCTTGAGGATGTCCTTGATGCGCCCTTTGCGCATAGTGGCCCGTGCATGCATGAGGCGTTGTTCAGCGATAATGGCTTGGCCGACGGCTTCTCAACGCTCGATATCGCCAAGGGTCTGATTGACGAAGGTTATCACCCGATGACGGTCTACTTCCCGCTCGTCGTGCATGGCGCGATGTTGATTGAGCCGACCGAAACCGAGAGCAAGGCCACGCTTGACCAGTTTATTGGTGCAATGCGCTCGGTCGTGCAACGGGCGAAGGCAGGGGATCCCATGCTGAAATCGGCGCCACATCACGCGCCACGCCGTCGCTTGGACGAAACCCAGGCTGCGCGAAAGCCCGTGCTCGTGTGGCGCGAACCCGAACAGGCAGTTGCGGCGGAATGACGACGCCGCAGCCCTTTGTGTTTGAACGCGGCTCCGAGGTAAAGCGGCACGCGCCAGCGACCGTGCGTAATCGCGATGCGATAGCGGAGGCACTTGCGAAACTGCTGCCCGACCGCGGGCTCGTGCTCGAAATCGCAAGCGGCACGGGCGAACATGTGGTGCACTTTGCCAAGCTGTTCCCCGCTTTGACATGGCAGCCGACCGACCCCGATCCCATTGCGGTGGCGTCGATTGACGCGTGGCGTGCGGACGAGAATGCGGCGAATGTCTTACCTGCGATGTTGCTGGATGCCGCGTCCGACTGGCCCATGACGCAGGCCAATGCGGTGCTGTGCATCAACATGGTCCATATCAGCCCATGGGCGGCCACGGTTGGATTGTTGCGTAATGCTGCCCGGGCGCTTGGCCCGTCCGAACCGCTGTGCATTTATGGGCCATTCCGCCAGCGCGATGTTCCCCTTGCGCAGAGCAATGCTGCATTTGATGCGTCATTGCGCCAACAAAACCCCGAATGGGGCCTGCGCTCCGTGGAGGATATCAACCAAACCGCCAGCGAGAATGGCTTGCGCCTCGACCAGATCGTCGAAATGCCCGCCAACAATCTGCTCTTGGTATTCCGCGCCTAGGGTCCTGACCCTAGCCAGTCAAATCGGTCCGCTCGATTTTGGCGATGGGTGAGCGCTGACGGATACGTGTTCCGGTCACGTCATTTTCATATTGCGCGGTGAGCGAATAACGCTCGATGGCGTAAATTCCGGGCGTCGCACCGTCTTTATCCGCCTTTAACGGTGCATAAATGCGCGTCTTAATCGCCTTCAGAACAACGTCGGTCCAATCGGTCCCGCCTTGGTTGCGCAAGATTTCGGGTTCATCCACTTTGCCGTCGGCGCCAATCCAGAAACCAATATCGACCCAGCGCTTTTCAACGACTTGGGTGCCTATCCGGTTGAGGTCGCTGCCACCGGCCATCGCGCGGGCGGCCTGTGCCTCGTTCATTTCAATTGGCTTGGAATGCAAAAGGACGGGCCGTTCTGTGCCGCCCATCGCAGCATAGCGCGCAATGAGCTTGTCGGTGGTTTCGTTGTTGCCGCCGTTGCGGTCCATGCGTGATTTCAGGACCTCAGCCACAATCTTGAATTCCTCGGCCCCGCCGGTGGGCTCTTTCAAGAACAGGTCAATCGCTTCGGTGGCGTCTTTGCGGCGAAATGCCGTCTTCTCGGTTTCCGCGCGCTGCACCCGCAAAGACAAGTCGCGCAGTCGGGCAATCGCCGCAATTTGGGGAAGGCCGGCGGAAAGCGCGCGCCGTTCGATTTCCAGATATTTGTCGCTGGCTTCTTCCAGATAGCCAAGTTTCAACCGCGAATCCGCGACTTCAATTTCCGCGCCGAAAACACGAAAGTCATTCGGCTTAAGCGCGCCTTTCAGTGTGTCGCGCATATCGAGAACGGACAACCGATAAATATCGGATTCGCCCAAATGTGCCGCGACATTGCCGTTTGCGCGCAGCAAATCGGAAACTTCTATTGGGAACTGCTCTTTATGTTTGCGATTGCGGCCGAGGGCGTTTGCCAAAGTCGCGCGCGCATCGCGATAGTCGCCTTCAACAAATTGGTTTTCGGCATGCGCCAGCGTCGCTTTGATATCCTGATCCGGTGGGCATTTGCGCGCGAGGCAGGCTTTTAAATCCGCCTCTGTATCCTTCAACGAACGCGCCGTTACAACGATTTCGCGCTTGGGTTCATTCTGCGCAGCAGCAGGCAAGCTGACCCCTGTCAGCAAAAGAATAGCAGTCAGTTGAAACGTTTTCGGCATGAGAGAATCCTCGCATTCTAAGGGGGAGCTCGAGGCGTAATCAGTTTGTTGACATGTGGCTATAATCTCTCGACAAAAAGCATCAGGGCCTCTGCCAAACGCGGCCCGATCTTGGGAGAGATGACATGGCGGTGGCCGATTTTGATATATTGACCTTTGACGGGTTTCTGACCCTTTGGGCAAAGGATCGCCCCGATTGGCCCGCTTTATCGCAAGATGACCACGCTTTTACATATGGCGGGCTGGAAGAACACACCGCGAAAATCGCGTCGATGCTGATGGCTATGGGCCTTAAAAAAGGCGACCGCATTGCGTGGATTGGTAAAAATAGCGATCTGTATTTTTCGCTGTTTTACGGAGCGGCACGCGTTGGCATCGTCATGGTGCCGATTGGCTGGCGGCTGGCCCCTGCCGAATGGGCATATATTGCGAAAGACACCGGCGCGCGCGTTTTGTTTGCGGGGCAGGGGTTTGACGCCGGCGTTCAGGCACTTGCCAAAGACATTCCGGGTGTTGAGCGTGTCATTGCAGAAGATGACGCGCGTCGGATGATCGATGCGACACCGCGTGCTGCGTTTGAACCTGCTGGCGCCGATGATGCGGCGCTGCAGCTTTACACATCAGGGACCACGGGCAATCCCAAGGGCGCCGTGCTGTCGAACCGCAACCTGTTTGCCCTACGCAAGCATTCTGCCGATTCCGAACATGCCTATACCAAATGGGATGATGATGAAGTCGTCCTTATCGCCATGCCCTGCGCGCATATTGGCGGTACGGGGCTTGGCATCATGGCGCTTGCGTCTGGCTTACCGGGGTTGGTTCAGGCTGAATTTTCGCCTGATGCAGTTTTTGACGCGATTGAAAAAGGCGGCGCGACGCGGTTGTTCATTGTCCCTGCCGCCTTGCAAATGATGGTCAATCACCCGCGATGCCGTTCGGTGGATTACAGTCGCCTGAAATATATCCTGTACGGTGCGGCGCCGATTCCGCTCGAGCTTCTGCGACAATCGATGGATGTGTTCAATGCGCAGTTCATTCAAGTCTATGGCATGACTGAAACGACCGGCACAATCTGCATGCTGCCGCCCGAAGACCATGACCCCAATGGTAACAAAAGAATGCGGTCGGCCGGAAAGCCGTTGCCCGGTGTTGATCTGCGCATTGTTGATGGCGCGGGCAATGACATGCCGGTGGGCGAGGTCGGTGAAGTATGGACGCGGTCTTCGAACAATATGATTGGCTATTGGAATTTGCCCGACGCAACCAAAGGCACTGTCGCCGACGGCGGCTGGATCAAAACGGGCGATGCCGGATATCTGGATGAAGACGGCTATTTATACATTCACGATCGCGTCAAAGACATGATCATCACCGGCGGCGAAAATGTTTATCCCGCTGAGGTCGAAAGCGCGATTTATGGCCACCCCGATGTGCTGGAAGTCGCCGTCATCGGCGTGCCAGACGCCAAATGGGGCGAGGCGGTGAAGGCTGTTTGTGTGCCCAAACCCGGCGCGCAGGTTGATGTTGATAGCGTGATGAACTGGGCCCGCGAACGTATCGCAGGGTTCAAGGTTCCGCGCTCAGTGGATGTCATCGAAGCCCTGCCGCGCAACGCATCGGGCAAGATTTTGCGCAAGGATTTACGCGCACCTTATTGGGTGGGATATGACCGGCAGGTAAATTAAGTCCGTTGGCTTAGCGGCCGACGCTGACATAATTGAACCCTGCGGCCTGCGCTTCTTCCGGACGGTAGATGTTGCGCAGGTCGACCAGCACGTCACCTGCCATCGCGGCATGGAGCTTTTTGAGGTCCAACGCGCGATAGGCGTCCCACTCGGTCACCAAGGCCACGGCATGTGCGTCTTGCGCTGCGCTGTAGGCGCTGTCGGTCATGACTAC
>CALRLP020000011.1:0-58574 GCA_943368745.1 Maricaulis salignorans | reverse complement strand
CGGTTCGTAAATCGGCATGATATTGGCGTTCAGGCGCGCTATCTTGCCCTCATCCTTGTCGACACAGACAACTTCATGCCCGAAATCTGCAAAACATGTGCCAGATACAAGGCCAACATAGCCCGAACCGATCATTGCGATTTTCATTAAATAAGTTATCCCGTACCAAGCGAACTAGATCGTTTTGCCGCCTAAACTTTGACACCGCTAATGGCAAGCCTACGCCGTAGACTCGTAATGTCTTCGTTAAACGGTAAGCGCTTAACGTCGCGACGCGATCCAAGCATCGACTTGCTCTTCAAGCACATCCAACGGAACGGGCCCTGATTTCAGCACGGTGTCGTGGAAACCGCGAATGTCGAATTTCTTGCCGAGTGCCTTTTGCGCCTTGCCGCGCAGTTCGCTGATTTTCAGGCGGCCGACCATGTACGCCGTCGCCTGACCGGGGTAGATGATGTAGCGCTCAATGGCTTTCACGATGCCGCCGGGGGCGTCTGCCGAGTTATCCTCGACATATTTGATCGCCTGCTCACGCGTCCAGCGTTTGTGGTGCAAGCCGCTGTCGACCACGAGCCGGATGGCGCGGTGCAGTTCCAATTGCAGCCGACCGAAATCGCGCGCCGGATCCGTATAGAGCCCCATATCCTTGGCGAGCTTCTCCGAATAGAGCCCCCAGCCTTCGGAATAAGCCGTCACCCCGCCAAATTGGCGGAAGGCAGGCACGTCTTTCAGCTCGGTCTGGATCGCCAGCTGCAAATGGTGGCCGGGGATGCCTTCGTGGTAGAACAATGCTTCGACCTCGGTCAGCGGCATGTCGGCCATTTTATAGAGGTTGGCGTAATAAGTGCCGGGGCGCGACCCATCGGGTGCGGGGCGCTGGTAAAACGCCTTGCCCGCAGACTTTTCGCGGAACGCTTCCACTGGCTTCACAACCAACGGCGCCTTGGGCAGTGTCCCAAACCATTTGGGCAGCAATGGTGTGACCGCGTCCTGCGCCTTTTGCGTTTCGGATAAATAGAGCGCGCGGCCCTCTTCGGTTTCGGGCGCGTAGAATTTGGGCTCCGTCCGCATATATTTGAAGAAAGCCTGAAGGTCGCCCTTCACGCCCATCTTCTTTTGGACGACGCCCATTTCCTTATGGATGCGCGCAACCTGAGCGAGACCGAGATTGTGAATCTGGTCAGGCGTCATGTTGGTCGTGGTGTAGTTGGCCAGCCGCTCGGCATAATAGCCAGTGCCATCAGGGAAGCGCCAGACGCCGTCGTCGGTGCCGGCGACTTTCTCCTGCTCCGTCATTTCAGCGATCAAAGCCTCATAAGCAGGCTTCACCGCGCTGGTGAGCGCCTGCGCCGCGTCCGCAATCAAGATATCCTTTTCGATCTGCGTGATCTTCAGCTTGCCGACCTTCGCCTTGAAATCGGCAAATAATGGCGCGTCAGGGCCGCCATCAAAGGGCGCTCCAGTGATGACGTTGCGCGAATCGGCGATGACATAAGGATAGACCCATTTGGGTGGCATGATGCCCTTTGCGGCGCGGGTTTTGGCTTGGCTTACAGCCTCCGTCATTGCGGGGCCAATGCCGTAGAGCCGGTTCACATAGGCGCGCGCGTCGGACTTGCTATCGATGCGGTGGATGTTGATGAGAAAGGCGGGGATCTGGCTCTGCGCGCCGTTCATCTGATCGAAGATATAGCCATAGTCATTATATTTATACGCGCCCTCGCTGCGCGCTGCGCGCTTTTCAAACAGGCGATAGGAGAGCTTGTTTTCTGGCGACAGCTTGGCGGGGTCAAAGCGCGCGTGCATTTCTTTCAACGCCGAACGTTCGGCTTCATAATTGCGGGCTTCGGCGGCGTCGGAACCATCGTCCCATTTCCCATAGTCGCTGTCCTTGATGCCGCGATAGGATTTGGAGAGCGGCGATCGCGCAAGCTGCTGCGCATCATATTCGTCGAAAAACGCCATGATCGCAGCGTTCTGGTCAACCTCGGCAGCAGCAACCGGCGCTGTACCGGCAGTCTGCGCAATGGCCGGTGTGGCCATATAGACCAGCGCCACAGCAACGGCAGAAAGGGCGGTTTGGGTTATGCGCATCGGAACTCTCCTGATATTATTTATGGCAACCTCATATCAGGCAGATGCGGCAGGGGAAGCGGTGATTTTACAGCTTGTCGAACGGGCAGTGGTTTTGGTCGAAGCGATCTACCGGTTGCCTAGCCGCTATTG
The DNA here is from genome assembly GCA_943368745.1 of Maricaulis salignorans. Lineage (GTDB taxonomy): Bacteria > Pseudomonadota > Alphaproteobacteria > Sphingomonadales > Sphingomonadaceae > Sphingorhabdus_B. The sequence goes on along the minus strand of CALRLP020000011.1, from coordinate 56,348 downwards.
CGCAACGCGGTCGCTATCGCGTTAATCGTCAACTGAATGCCCTCGCCAATGCGTTCGTCGGCTTCACCGGCGCGGTGGCGTTTCATGAGCTCGATTTGGAGCAGGTTGAGCGGCTCGATATAGGGCAGGCGCAGGCGGATAGAATTGTTCAGCGCCGGGTTGGCCTCAAGCAAGTGGCTCTGCGCGGTAGCATCCAGAAGGCTATCGCGTGAGGCGTGCCAGCCGCCCTTGATGCGGCCGAACAGATCATGCGCAAGCGCCTGATCCTCGACCAAGCCAGCATAATGCGCGGCAATGCCCATGTCCGATTTTGCCAAGACCATTTCCATATTGGCGAGAATGGTTTGGAAGTAAGACCACTCACCCGCCATCGCGCGCAGAAGGCCCTTGTCCGCAAAATCGGCCAATGCCTGTCCAGTGCCGTACCAGCCCGGCAGCATGACGCGCGCCTGCGCCCACGAGAATACCCACGGAATGGCGCGCAAATCTTCAATCGCATCAGACGCCGTGCGGCTTGAGGGCCGCGATCCGATTTTCAGCGTCGCAATTTCATTGATGGGGGTCATCTGACGGAAAAATGTGCGGAAGCCTGCGGTGTCGTACACCAAGCCGCGATAATGGCGGAAGGCGCTGGCGGAGAGTTCAGCCATGGCCGTCTTGAACCGCGCAACGTCGGTGCCGGCAATCGGGTCGCTAGATAGTGTGGCGAGCATCGTCGCCGACGCGATGGTTTCGAGACTGGTAACGGCATTGTCGACCGTGCCATATTTGGCGGCGATCACTTCGCCCTGTTCGGTAATGCGGATGCGGCCCTGAACCGTGCCCTGCGGTTGCGCGAGGATCGCACCGAAGGCGGAGCCGCCGCCGCGGCCCACTGCGCCGCCGCGCCCGTGGAACAGCTGCATCGCGACGCCTGCGTCGGCAAACACGTCCGCCAAGGCGCTTGAGGCCTCATATAATTCCCACGTGGACGTCAGGTAGCCGCCGTCTTTGTTCGAATCGGAATAGCCAATCATCACTTCCTGATGCCCGCGCGCCTTGGCCAGCGCCTGCATCATGGGAATTTGGAAAAAGGCGCGCATGGTTTCGGGTGCAGCCTGAAGGTCGGCGATGGTTTCAAACAAAGGCACCGACATGATGGTCGCGCTCGGCTTTCCATCGTCGTCGATGCGGAACAGCCCCGCCTGTTTCAACATCACATAGACTTCAAGCATGTCGGACACGCTGGTCGTCTTGCTGATATTGTAGGTCGTGATGGCGGCGTCACCGAAATCAGCCTGCGCCTTGGCTGCCGCGCGGACAATGGCGAGCTCCTTTGCCGTCTCCGCGTTATAATGCGTCCACTCGCCCGCCAGCGGACGATTGTGCGACAGTTCGGCGACAAGCAGTTCGACCCGCGCGGCCTCATCCAGCGCAAGATAATCCGGCGTCACGCGGGCAACGCGGAACAGCTCGGCAACGACGCGTTCATGCACATCGCTATTCTGCCGCAAATCAAGCGTCGCCAGATGGAAGCCAAAAATCTCCACCGAGCGGATAAGCCGCGCCAATGCACCGCCGCTCGACAGCGCGCCATCGCCGTCGCTGGCGAGGCCAGACGCCACAGTGACAAGGTCCCGGCGCAGTTCGTCTGGGCCGTCATAGGGCTGCCCTGACAGGCTCGAAGGACGCGGTGGTTGATCGCCAACCAGTTTGATATGTGTCGCCGCAAGCCGTGCGTAGATGCCCGACAGCGCCCGCCTATAAGGTTCATCCGCGCGGCTCGGTGCGGTGTCGCCGCTTTTCTCAGCCAATGCCTGCACAGGCTCGGGCGTGTCACTCATCAGCGACGAGATCGAAATTTCCGCGCCCAGTTTATGGATCAGCTCAAGATAATGCCGAATGGCCGTGCCGCCATTGCGCGCGGTTGCGTAACGCAGCGTTTCTGCATCAACGAAGGGATTGCCGTCACGGTCGCCGCCAATCCAGCTACCAAGACGCACAAAACCCGGTGGACGACCGCCGAGCGCCTTTTCCCAACCGGCATAAAGTTTTGGCAGCGCGGTCAGGAACACGTCCTGCATCGTCGCGCGGGCATTCTCGATCTCGTCGGCGACAAATAGCTTTTCGCGGCGCAGCGGCCGCGTTTGCCACAGCAGCGCAATCTGACGGTAGATGGCTGCGTCTAGGTCATCGCCGTCTTCAGTCACCGTCTGCCCATGATCGCGCAGCTCCATCAACTTTGCGATCCGGTTTTTATGGTCGATGATACTCTTGCGCCGCACTTCGGTGGGATGTGCGGTCAGCACGGGCACGATCAGGCTATGGCCAAGCATCTCGCGGATGTCGGTTAGGGCGACCCCCTCCGCCATAAGCCGCGCGCATGCCTCGGCGACCGTCGCGCCGTCCTCATGCGCTAGGCCCTGCCGATCCTCCGCCAGATTGGCCAAAAGCGAAAACAGCATGAACCCGCGAACGAAGCTCAGCGTATCATCAAGGCTGAGCGCACCAAGGCCGCTGTCGCTCGCTTCGGCACCTTCAACTTTGCGAAAACGATCAACGCTCGTCGAACGTATATATTCGGTCTGCCGGAATAATTTTTCCCCGCCATAAGCGCGAATGACGTCCCCCAGCATCTTGCCGAGAAACCGGATATCCGGATTTTGCGAAATAGTTTGCGTGTTTTGACCGTCCATCGCCCAAGTTGTGCACATGGGCCGCGCATAGGCAAGCAAATGCGGCTATGCTTAGCAGGGAATAGCTATTCCCCAATCAGGCGGGAAAGTCGGCGGATTTCATCATTTTGCGCAGCTACATCATCAATCACCGGTTTTTGCGCATCGGTCAGCAGCGCGACGGGGCCCGAATCACCCGCATTGGCATCCGCAATCAAACCATCGAGCGCGCGAACCGCCGCAACCGAATCATCCCGGATTTTATCGAGCCGCGACAATATAACATGCGCATTAACCCAGGCTTCACTGCCGGCGGCGCTTCCCGCTGCGCGTGCGGCCACAGAGCGCACAGCATCAAGGCGTTCGAGATAGGCCGCGTGCGCGATCTTGTGCCGCGCAAGCAATGCATCGACCTGCGCCTTGAGCTCCACGGACATGGAAACCGGCGCTGCTGGCGGTGTTATGGGCGCGGTTATCGCGTCATTGTTCTCGTAGGCGCGCCGTTCAAGCGAGGGAAACTGCCCGTCGATACTGCCGCATGATGCGAGCAGAATGAGGGGCATCAGGCGAAGCATGGGCTTGATAATCGACATATGGGGTGTCTAAACCTGCGGTCACGCCCATGCAAGGGCCGCGCAATCACGCTTGATGGCGGGCAAAAGGCGTTGACAGGATGAAATCCTTGGACTAGCTGCGCCCCTTCTTGCGTGACCTCCCAAGATTCGTCTTTTGGAGTAACGCGTTTGAGCAACCGCGCTTCAAAAGGGCGCTAAGCTGTAGAAACGGATGAGTTATAGCCATGTTCGCAATCGTGCGCACAGGCGGCAAGCAGTATCGCGTAGCCGCCGGAGACAAAATCGCAGTTGAAAAACTGTCTGGTGAAGCGGGTGACAAGATCTCGCTTGGTGACGTTCTGTTGGCCGGTGACGGCGACACAGTGCAGGACGTAAACGGCCTGACCGTTTCTGCCGAAATCATTGCGCAAGAGCGCGGCGAAAAGGTGATCGTTTTCAAAAAGCGTCGCCGCCACAATTATCGTCGTAAGCAGGGCCATCGTCAGTCTTTGACGCTGCTGCGCATCCTCGCCGTCGGCAAGGAAGAGAAGAAGGCTGCTGCGCCGAAGGCCGAAAAGGCTGAAGCCGCGCCAAAGAAAGCCGCTGCGCCCAAAAAGGCTGCAGCTCCAAAGGAAGCTTGAGCGGCAACGCTCTGAGTTAGGAGTTTAGACCATGGCACATAAAAAAGCAGGTGGTTCGTCACGCAACGGTCGCGATTCAGCGGGCCGCCGTCTTGGCGTTAAGAAATTCGGTGGCGAAAGCGTCATCGGTGGCAACATTATCGTCCGTCAGCGCGGCACCAAGGTATATCCTGGCGCAGGCGTAGGCCTTGGCAAGGACCACACTTTGTTCGCGCTCGTCGCGGGCCGCGTGCGCTTCCACGCCGGCAAACTTGGCCGCAAATATGTGTCGGTCGACATGGCAGCCGCGGCGGCCGAATAAACAGGACAATCAATACCGGGTTGTCCAGACGGATGACCCGGAAATCGCATCAGGTGGTTTCCACCTTTGAACAGGGAGACGGGTCAACCGGTCTCCCTTTCTTTTTGTCTCATTCTCCCTGTTCTCAGCCTCCTGCGGAGGAACTGTAACATGGCTGTCGCTTTGTCATGCAAAGGGCGGCGCAGAACGGAGTGGAACAATGTTCGCGAGAACCGAAAGATTGTTATTGCGGCCCAGCTGGCCCGAAGATGCGGCCGAACTTCATCAGGCAATTGCCGATGAGGGCATTGTTCGCAATCTCGCCCGCGCGCCCTGGCCCTATACGGCAGAGGATGCCGTGCGTTCCGCCACGCAAGAGCATGACGCGCACTTTCCTTCCTTTTTGATGATGCTGCGCACCAATGGCGCGCCGCGCCTAATCGGCGCGTGCGGTATTGGCAACTTCAATAATGACGCCGAGCTCGGCTATTGGATCGGCAGACCATATTGGGGATTGGGCTTCGCCACCGAAGCCAGCCGCGCCGTCATTGAGGTAGCCAAGACGATCGGCCACAGGAAATTGGTCGCGAGCCACTTCACCGACAACCCCGCGTCGGGCAATGTTTTGCGCAAGCTTGGCTTTCAAAGCACCGGCAAGACGGCACTACGCCACAGCAACGGCCGCGGCATTGCCACAACGTGCGCGCTGTACGAACGGTCGCTTGAGGCCGCCGTCACCGACGATGGAGACATGCGAACGATGCCGCCCTTAGACATGCGCGAATATATGGAACGCCTTCAGGCGGCGTGAGCGGCGTTTAGACCTGGCCTCGATAGCCGACTATCGATCGTCGTTTCTCCAACTTGGCTTCATTAAGCTTGTCGCAGAATATCCTGCCATAATAATGCCCGAAAAATTGGCACTTATTCGGGATCGCACTTGCAAGTGATGGAACACCAATCGGTTTTTGTATTTGACCTATTGCATGACTTCGGCGACATCGCGGCGCTGTGCAGCGCATATTATTGAAGGATTACTTGTGACCATAACTCCTGTGATTTTATCGGGTGGCGGTGGAACACGGCTATGGCCAATGTCCACACCGCAAATGCCTAAACAGTTTCTGGCATTGACGGGTTCGCGCACAATGTTCCAACTGACAGTCTTGCGCGTGATGGACAGGGAGCAGTTTGCGGCTCCCCTGATCGTAGCTAATGCCGCGCACGCTGAGATTGTTGCCGCGCAGCTTGCTGAAATCGGCGTTGCCGACGCCATCATTTTACTTGAACCGTGCGCGCGAAACACAGCGCCCGCAATTGCGTTGGCGGCTCTTGTGGGAGATGCGCCAGACAACGTTATGCTGGTGATGCCAAGCGACCATGTCATTAAGGACGAGGCTGCGTTTCACGCGGCGACGGACGCCCTTTTACCCAAGGTACAAGACGGATGGATGGCGACGTACGGTATCAATCCGACGGGTCCAGAGACAGGATATGGCTATATCCAAATGGGATCCCAAATTGAAAGTGGCGTCCATGAAGTGAAACGCTTTATGGAAAAGCCTGACGCCGCCAGCGCTGCGGCCATGATCGACGGCGGCGACCATGTTTGGAATGGCGGCATATTTCTGTTTCGTGCCGACACCTATTTGGGCGCCGTTGCAGAATATGCACCCGCGATGGGAGTAGCCGCGCGCCTTGCGATGTCCAAGGCTGAACGAAGCGGTAATGAACTACGCCCCGACCATGAGAGCTTTGCCACCTGTCCGGCGGACAGCATCGATTATGCCATTATGGAAAAAGCACCCAAGGTCGCGGTCGCGCCTGTGAGCATGGGCTGGTCAGACGTTGGCAGTTGGGATGCATTATATGAAATCGGCGACAAGGATGTGGGCGGAAATGTATCATCGGGTGCCGTTCGCATAGACACGTGTCATGGGAACCTCATCCACGCCAACGGCATGCGCGTTTCTGTGCACGGCGTGGACGATTTACTGGTCATCGCAAATGGCAGTGAGATAATGATCCTACCACGCGGGACCAGCCAGAAAGTTCGGGATTTCGCAACGGACTGACGCAACATATTCCGCTGCGGTTGGCACGACCGTGCGGCGGCAGCTGCAGCCACCTTTACGCTGCTGACGCTCCGACATTGCTATCGACGTTCGGTTGGTACTCAGGAACCAGATCGCGCAGCAGGCTCACGGCGGCGGCACGATTGCCGTCGTGGATATGCTTTTCCAACTGGTCGAGGGCCGGCGACAGGTCGCTCCAAACCATGTGGCCCTCCATTGCCTGCATGATGCGCTGATGCTTCGTAGGCATAGGGTTCTCACCTATGAGCAACTCTTCGAAAAGCTTCTCTCCAGGACGCAGGCCAATTTCTTCAATGGCAATGTCGCCATCGGGATTATTGGCATCGCGCACCGTCAGACCGGACAGATTTATCAACGTGCAGGCCAAGTCATAAATTTTGACGGGCTTGCCCATGTCGAGGACAAAAACCTCACCGCCATTCGCCATGCTTCCCGCCTGAATGACAAGCTGCGCGGCCTCGGGAATAGTCATGAAATAACGGATAATGTCCTTGTGTGTGAGGGTCACTGGGCCACCATTGGCGATCTGTTCTTTAAAGCGCGGCACAACGGAACCACTTGAGCCCAGCACGTTACCGAATCGCACCATCGTGAAGCGCGTGTTGGAACCCGCTTTGGCCTTCGCCTGCAGTATCTGTTCACACACGCGCTTGCTTGCGCCCATGATATTGGTTGGTCGTACGGCCTTGTCCGTACTGATCAGGATGAAGTGAGATACCTGGTTCTCCTCGGCCGCCTGCACAAGATTACGCGTGGAGATGATGTTATTCCCCATGCCGGACATGGGGTTATGTTCGACGAGGGGGACATGTTTATAGGCCGCAGCGTGGAACACTGTGTCGGGGCGATACGTTGCAAGGAGCGACGACACGGGCCGCGCGGCTGTTGTATTGATTAGCTCTGGATGAATTTCGATGTCGGACCGAAAAATAGCGGCGGCAGCATTCTCCCGAAGCTCCTGCTCGATTTTATACAGGGCGTACTCTGACATCTCGACGAGAACCAACCTCCGCGGCCCTATCGCCATAATCTGACGGCACAGTTCACTGCCAATGGATCCGCCGGCGCCGGTGACCATGACCGTCTTGCCGATGATCGTCCGTCCCAATAGCAAATCATTAGGCGCGACTGCGTCACGGCCGAGCAAATCATCCACTTCGACTTCGCGCAAATCGGCAATAGACACTTTACCCGCGACAATGTCCTGAATTTGAGGGAGCGTCTGCACATGGACGCTGAACTGCTTCAGATCGTCTACTATGCCCTTGCGTTTGCTGCGGCTCATCGATGGCACTGCGAGTAAAATGTCGGTGACGCCCAAGCGCTCCACTTGCGATGCAAGCTCGCTCGAGTGGAATACGGGGCTTCCATCCAGACGCTGACCGCGCAGGCGGCTGTCATCATCGATGAACCCCAAAAGAAACATTCCGGGGTAATGTCTCGTCGACAACGCAAGCTGTTGTCCCGCACTTCCGGCACCGTAAATGAGCACACGCTTCGTATCGCCACCAAAGGCGCGCTGCCCGAGCAAGTCACTTATGATATAGCGCACTAAAATTCGGCTCATTACCAGTGCCAAAAAGAACAATATCGGCACCAGAATCCCGATCGTCCGTGGGACTCCCGGCAATCCGATGACAGTAAAAATTAGCGTCATCGCAGCCAAGAAAACGGCAATCGCGCGAGACAGTTCTATAATCGTACCGGACCCTGCAAAGCGAAAGATCGAACGATAGACGCCAACTGCCAGAAAGAGTGGCGGCCAAATTAAGAAGGCGGCGAGTAACACCGTCCGGATTGGCCCATTCCACAGCTGCCAATCACCGAGGCGCAACGAAAAAGCGAGCCACACAGCAAGGATACAAATGACTGCATCGGTTAAAAATGCGATAATTTTTTTGGCGCGGCGATCAAGGTCTGCAACTGCGGACAGAAGCGCGATAATGGGTCCCGAAATTTTATTCGCAGAGGATTTATGTTTACTTGGCATTTTTAGGAAACAGCCTGCTGTAGCTTGCTTTTTATCTTGTTGATTGCGCACCGGTATAACAATGCAACCGTAGTTTCAAGTTAAGTAGCGTCCGCTGACCCAATTCAATATGTCAAAAATCGCTCGGCGGGACCGAAGCCAAGCCACTTTGGTGACTGATAAACTGGCTTAAACCGAACCTGTCGACTCCCACGCATCAAAACGAACTCTGTTGGTATTGATCACGGCTAGGCAGAATCCATCATTGGCTGGGTGTGAGGCAATGCACGCGCGATAGAGCCACCACAACAATCAACGCTATTGGACAAGCAATGCAATTGGCCTAACGTCTAAAATAACAAATACGCACAGGCACTCATGACCACACACGCTTCAAAAATTGTACCCCTGAATGATCCCGGCATGCCGCGCCGGTTAAGCCCCGAGGCGAGCCGCTTGGCGGCACTTGAGGCCGCACGTGACCTGTTGCTTGAATCGGGTCCGCAGGCCGTTACTCTTAAGGCCGTAGCGGGACGCATTGGCCGCACGCACGCCAATTTGCTGCATCATTTCGGCTCAGCCTCTGGGCTGCAGCGCGAACTTGCGGGCTATATGGGCGACAGAATCTGCAGCAAAATCGGCGCGGCGGTGGTGCAAATGCGTGGCGGTGTGGTGACGCCGCACGAGCTAGCGGACTTGATTTTTGACCAGTTCGATCGCGAGGGTGCGGGCGCACTTGCGTCGTGGATGCTGCTGTCGGGCAATGAAGATGCGCTCGACCCGATTGTCGAGGCGATCCATAAGCTCGTCGACGAAATCGGCGAGGATGGAGAGGACGACACCTCGCTGCATGAACTCACGCTCGAAATGGTGCTGATGGCGTTGGGCGACGCATTGTTGGGCGGCCCGATGTCCGCTTCGCTTGGCTTGCCGCGCGAAGCGGGACGGCAAATTGCCGGCCGCAAATTGGCAGCTTCATTCGATGAATGGCAGTCCCAGATTAAGAGCTAAGGCGCGACGCGGTAATATTCGCGATACCACGCGGCAAATTTTTCGAGACCCTCGGCCAGCATCACCTTGGGCTTATAGCCCGTCAGCGCATGCAGCTTTGACACATCGGCATAGGTGGCGGTCACATCGCCTGGCTGCATTGGCCGCATAATTTTAACGGCCTCATGCCCAATGGCTTTCTCGAGCGTCTCGATCATGTCCATCAGGCCAACGGGATGGCTGTCGCCGATGTTGAGCACGCGGTGTTCGCCGCGCGCGGGCGGGTTGTCGAGCGCGCCGATGACTCCGTCGACAATGTCATCAATATAGGTGAAATCACGCGCCATTTTCCCGTCGCCGTAGACTTCAATGGCCTCACCTTTGAGGATTTTCTGCGTGAAGCTGAAATAGGCCATGTCGGGGCGTCCCCAAGGGCCGTAGACCGTAAAGAACCGCAAGCCTGTTTGGGGAAAGCCGTATAAACTGGCGTAGGACTGGCTCATTAGCTCACATGCGCGCTTGGTCGCCGCATATAGTGATACGGGAGCGTTTGCGGGTTCATCTTCCGTGAAACCCTCTCCGCCCATCGGCTTGTCGCCGTAGACCGAACTGGATGAGGCGTAGACCAGATGCGCGAAACCCTCCGCATGGCGGCACGCTTCCATCACCGAGAGATGGCCCGCAAGATTTGAACGTTCATAAGCGAAGGGGTTTTCGATACTATACCGCACACCCGCCTGCGCCGCCAAATGGACCACGCGCACGATTTTATGGTCGCGCACAAGCGCCGCCATTTGTGCGGCGTCGGCAATGTCGATACGTTCAAATGTGAAGCTGTTGATGCCGGCAAATGTCGCCAGGCGCGCCTCTTTCAGTGCGGGATCATAATAGTCATTGACGATGTCGACGCCAATGACACGCTCGCCGCGCGCCAGCAACCGATGCGCCACGGCGTGACCAATGAAACCGGCTGCGCCTGTTACGAGAATGGGTGTCGGCATTTAAGACGATCCTTATGCATGAAACTACATGAGCGGACAAAATATCGCTCCATGCGAGCGCCTTACCACCGAATTGTGTTGAAGCAACATAGGTGATGTCACCTTAATCGCCTCGAAAGTGGTGCTTTGAAAAATGCGTCTTTTCGGTAACGCGAGTCAGGCCGCGCAGCGTTGATCCGTTGCCTGCAGCCATGCCCGTGCCTGGCGCTGTGCTTCCACGATTTCGCGCGCGGTCATCTCGTCCGAGATATCTGCCCGACACATCATAGCCGCTTCGTTGCCATTCAATGCCGCCAAGTTAAACCACTTATGCGCCTCAATCAGGTCCACTTCGACCCCGCCGCTTCCGCTAGAATAGGCCATGCCCAAGTCAAATAATGCGTCCGCGTTGCCGCGCGCCGCATCGGCCAACCGGCTTTCCATCAAGAAATTTGCGCTTTTGAAACTGCTACCCATCATTACTGTCCTCACATCCACTGTATGAGGCCAATTTCGGAGAACATGGATAATAAATGGTTAATACAAAACGCGAAAACCATGTCCAGATTGGAAGGTAAAATGTGTGCCTATAGCGGACAGTTATCCAACAGGCGCGTCTTGCCGATCTTGGCCGCCACCAACAATCGCGCCTCGCGGCCATCAAACACCGCCAGTTCCTCAAGCGTCACTGCGTCGGCGAGCGCGAAATAGTCCACCGCATCAAAACCGCCCGCCAATATGTGTGCAGTCGCGGCGGCAAGCGTGTCGGCGACAGCTTTGCCGCCACGAATATCGCGCGCGGCGTCTTCCAACGCCCTTGGTAAAGCCAATGCCGCAACCCTTTGTGCCGGCGTCAGATAAGCATTGCGTGAGGACAGTGCGAGGCCGTCTGCGTCACGCACGATCGGGACGCCCAATATCTCGAGATTGAAATCCAGATCGCGCACCATTTGGCGAATGACCGCGAGTTGCTGAAAATCTTTCTCGCCAAACAGTGCGACATCGGGCTGAACCTGATTAAACAATTTCGCGACAACCAGCGCGACACCGTCAAAATGCCCTGGGCGTGCGCCGCCACAATATCCGCGACTTGGGCCATCGACATGGACCTTGGTCGCAAAACCCTGCGGATAGACAGTCGCGGCGGTGGGTGCCCATAAGATGTCGACACCCGCCGCACGCAACAGTTCTGAATCGCGTTCGAACGTACGCGGATAGGCGTCGAGATCTTCATTTGGACCAAATTGGGTCGGGTTCACAAATATAGACACCACCACCGCGTCGGCATGGCGCCGCGCATTATCGACCAATGCCATATGCCCGTCATGTAATGCCCCCATGGTCGGAACGAGCGCAATACGGCGCCTCTCCTTTCGCAGGAGGGAAAGATTGTGCCGTAATGAAGCAAGTTGATTGATGGTTTGCACGTGTCGGCGGCCTTGTTTAATGGCTTGGGGTGAACCCGCCTATGCGGGACGGCGTGGCGACATTTCAAGGCAAATGTCGGACGCAAGCTAATTGGGACAGATCTGGGGGAATATGGGCAAGGCACATCACATTGTTTTCGCTAATGAAAAGGGCGGAACGGGTAAGTCGACGACGGCGGTGCATGTCGCCATTGCCCTGGCATCGCGCGGTGCGCGGGTGGCCTGTATTGACCTTGATTCACGCCAGCGGACATTGTTTCGTTACCTCGAAAACCGGCGCGACACGATTGCGCGGCGTCGCATCAGCCTGCCCATGCCCGTGTTTGAAGTGTTTGAGCATGATTCGCAGGCGACACTTGACCGGCAAGTCGAACGACTGGGCGCCGAGAATGATTTCCTAATCTTTGACACGCCCGGCCGCGATGACAAATATGCCCGCCTTGTCGCCACACGCGCAAATACGCTCGTGACCCCGATCAATGACAGCTTTGTAGACTTTGACCTGATCGGCCAAGTCGATGCCGAAAATTTCAAAGTGCGCAAATTGAGCTTCTATGCGGAGCTCATCTGGGAAGCGCGCAAAGAACGGGCCAAGACAGATGGTGTCACGATCGACTGGATCGTTGTGCGCAACCGGCTGCACAATATGGAGGCGCGCAACCAGCAGCGCATGACCAATGCCATTGCCGAATTGTCGAAGCGCGTGGGTTTCCGGTCGGTGCCGGGCTTGAACGAACGCGTTATTTATCGGGAGCTTTTCCCGTCAGGACTGACGCTGATCGACAAGGGCCATTTGGGGCAGCTTGCGACTGCGCATATCGCCGCCCGTCAGGAATTGCGCGAACTTGTCACTGGCCTCGCACTTCCCGATCTGCAGGCCGCCACGCTGGTTTAATGGCGTTTCTCGGGCTCTTGATTATCGCCGCGCTGGGTTGGGCGGTGTGGACGAAAAAGCTGCAATCGCAGCAGCTCCCGCCGATATTGCTTGGGATTGGTGGCGCGTTTCTGGCAGCGCGCGGCAGCATATTGCTCGGGCTCGGCGCAATTGCGATTGCCGCGGCGTGGTATCGCGGGATGACGTGGCGGCTGCTGGGCAAAGGCGGGAAAGACAATGACGCGGCAGCGCTTGATGCGGCCCGTGTTCTGCTTGGTGTTTCCCGTTTCGATACCGCCGCACGCATTCGCGAACGACATCGCGCGTTGATTGCGCAAAACCATCCCGACGCAGGCGGCAGCGATGCGCACGCCGCCGCGTTGAACAAAGCCCGCGATCTTTTGTTAGATGATTTGAACAACAAACGGCTGTAATTGCCCGGCCTTCTCCCAGAAATAGGAATCGTATGACACATAATTTCCACCCAACATCGCTGCGTGAATATGACATTCGCGGGATCATTGGTGAAACGCTTGGCGAGGCGGATGCCTACGCCATTGGTCGTGGCTTCGGCACCTGTCTGATCCGCGCCGGGGGCAAAAAGGCCGCGGTGGGTTATGACGGCCGCGTCAGCTCGCCTATGCTCGAAGAAGCGCTGGTCAAGGGATTGAACGACAGCGGTGTGGACGTTGTGCGTATCGGCATGGGGCCAACGCCCATGCTATATTATGCCGAAGCCGTTCTGGACGATGTAGACGGCGGCATTGAAATAACCGGCAGCCACAATCCAGCCAATTATAATGGCTTCAAAATGGTCCTCATGGGAAAACCGTTTTTCGGCGCGGATATCCAAAAGCTGGGCAGCATGGCGGCGGCAGGGGACTGGTCCGACGGTGAGGGTACGTCCGAGCATTTGGATATCCTTGACCAATATGTCGCCCGCATCGCCGAGGCGGCGCCGCAAAAGGCATTTCGCATCGGTTGGGATGCAGGCAACGGCGCGGCGGGACCGGCAATTGAAAAGCTGGTCAAGATGTTGCCCGGTGAGCATCATCTGTTGTTCGTGGATGTGGATGGCCAGTTTCCCAATCATCATCCCGATCCCACCGACCCTGTAAATCTGGTCGATTTGCAAAGGCTTGTCGCGGAAAAGCAGCTCGATTTCGGAGTGGCTTTTGACGGCGATGGCGACCGCATTGGCGCAATCGACGGCGCGGGCCGCATTATCTGGGGCGACCAATTGCTTCAGATCTACGCCGAAGACGTCCTAACCGATGTCCCGGGCGCTACGATTATCGCCGATGTGAAGGCGTCGCAGGCGCTGTTTGACCGCGTGGAGCAACTTGGCGGGCAGCCGTTGATGTGGAAAACCGGCCACAGTCTAATTAAGTCCAAAATGAAGGAAACTGGGTCGCCTTTGGCGGGCGAAATGAGCGGGCACATCTTCTTCAAGCATGAATATTATGGGTTTGACGACGCGATTTACGCAGCGGTGCGTTTAATGGCGGCGTCTGCCAAGCTCGGCAAAAGCGTCACTGAACTGCGCGGCGATATGCCCGTCATGATCAACACCCCCGAAATGCGTTTTCAGGTCGATGAGACGCGCAAGTTCGCGGTGATCGAGGAAGTTCTCGCGCGGCTTTCGGCAGACGGCGCCGACGTCAACAACACCGACGGCGCGCGCGTGAACACGCCCGATGGCTGGTGGTTGTTGCGTGCATCAAACACGCAGGACGTCTTGGTCGCGCGTGCCGAAGCATCAAGCGAAGAGGGCCTCGACCGACTGCTGGCGCAGATTGATGCGCAATTGGCGGCATCGGGGCTGGAACGCGGAGAAACTGTCGGGCATTAAGCTCTGGTGACATTACCTTCCATCATCCTCGACTGGTTCGCCGCGCGCGATTGGACGCCCCGGCAGCATCAGTTGGAGATGCTGGAGGCGGCGCGTGAAGGGCGGCATGCGCTGCTCGTGGCCGCGACGGGTGCGGGCAAGACGCTGGCCGGATTTTTGCCGACATTGGCCGAATTAGTTGAAGACAAGCGTTCCCCGGCGCAGGCCGGGGTCCAGACATTATCACACGACTCTTCAGTGCAGGCTGGATCCCAGCCTGCGCTGGGAAACACATTAACGCCGGCGAGCGGCCTGCACACGCTCTACATCTCTCCGCTCAAGGCGCTTGCGGTCGACGTCCGGCGCAATCTGTTGATGCCCATCGAAGAAATGGGCCTGCCCATCCGCGTCGAGGCACGCACGGGCGATACGCCGTCGGACCGCAAGGCGCGGCAGCGGGTGAAGCCGCCGCATATTTTGCTGACTACGCCCGAATCATTGTCGTTGCTGCTCAGCCACGAAGACAGCGTGCATATGTTTTCCACGCTCAAGCGGGTGATCATTGATGAAGTGCATGCCTTCGCCAATGGCAAGCGCGGCGACTTGCTCAGCCTGTCGCTTGTCCGCCTGCAGACGCTCGCACCCGATCTGCAGCGCGTGGCCCTCTCCGCCACCGTCGCCGACCCCGATGATTATCGCGCGTGGCTCGCGCCTTATGGCGACATTGACCAAGTGCGCTTGGTCGAAGGCGAGGCAGCGGCAGAGCCAGACCTAAACATCCTCCTCCCCGAAGGCCGCGTGCCGTGGGCGGGGCACAGCGGGCATCATGCGATACCGCAGCTGATCGACGAAATCGGCCGCAACAAAATCACGCTGATATTTTGCAACACGCGCTTCCTCGCCGAGTTCATTTTCCAGAAATTATGGGACGCGAATGAGCCCAAATATGCCATCGGCATTCACCACGGATCGCTGTCGATTGAGGCGCGGCGCAAGGTCGAAGGCGCAATGGCCGACGGCAAGTTGCGCGCATTGGTGTGCACGGCCTCGCTCGATCTGGGTGTCGACTGGGGCGATGTCGATTGCGTCATTCAAATGGGCGCGCCCAAGGGATCGTCACGGCTGCTGCAGCGCATTGGCCGGTCGAACCACCGCATGGACGAGCCATCCAAGGCCATCCTCGTGCCCGGCAACCGCTTTGAATATCTGGAGGCGCAGGCCGCCTATGACGCGGTGGCCGAAGGGGTGCGCGATGGCGAAACCTTCCGCCCCGGAAGCTATGACGTCTTGGCGCAACATGTCATGGGCATTGCCTGTGCGGGTCCGTTTGATGAGGAACAGTTGCTGGCGGAGGTGCAATCTGCCCTGCCCTATTCCGCGATGGATGCCGCGACCTTTGCCCGCGTCATCGCCTTTGTCGCGACGGGTGGCTATTCGTTGCGCGCCTATGACCGGTTCAAGAAACTGGTCAAAGACCCCAACGGCAAGTGGCGGCTGTCGCACCCGCAATTTGCCGCGCAGCACCGGTTTAATGCAGGCATCATTGTCGATGCGCCGATGCTCGAAATCCGTTTCCGCAATGGCCGCAAGTTAGGCAAGGTGGAAGAATCCTTCGCCTCGACGCTCAGCCCCGGCAACACGTTCACCTTTGCCGGCATGGCGCTTGAGGTGGAGTCCATCAAGGACCTCGACCTCATCGTCCGCGCCGCGACGAAGCCTGCGACCAACATCCCAAGCTATATGGGTGCGCGCCTGCCGCTCACCACGCATCTGGCGGGCAGGGTGCGGCAGATGTTGACCGATCGCGCAGGCTGGGCCCGCTTTCCCGACGAAGTGCGCGAGTGGCTGGAGATGCAGGCTTATCGCAGCCAGATGCCAAAGCCCGGCCAGCTTCTGGTCGAGACATTCCCGCACGACAAACGGCATTATATGGTGACCTATCCCTTTGAAGGCTGGAACGCGCACCAGTCGCTCGGCATGCTGATCACCCGCCGCATGGAAAGTCGTGGCCTGATGCCCATGGGCTTTGTCGCGAGCGATTATGCATTGGGGGTCTGGAGCCTGAAGCCGATCACGGACCCACGTCCGCTTTTCTCCTCTGACATTTTGGCGGATGAATTCGTCGACTGGGTCGAATCGAGCTATTTATTGAAACGCGCCTTTCGTGAGGTCGCGGTGATCAGTGGGCTGGTGGAACGCCAACATCCCGGCAAGCGCAAGACGGGCAAACAGGTTACGTTTTCCACGGACCTTATCTATGATGTGCTGCGCAAATATGAACCCGACCATCTGTTGCTGGAGGCGGCATGGGCCGACGCGCGCGCGCGGCTGACCGACGTTGGACGGCTCGGTGATTTGTTGGACCGCGCCGCCGATACGATGCTGCATGTCGACCTTGAACGCGTCAGCCCGCTCGCCGTCCCGTTGCTGGTGATGATTGGCCGTGAGAGTGTGGCGCAGGGGTCGGTCGATGACGCGCTGTTGATGGAGGCCGAAAGCCTCGCCGGTATTGCGATGACGCCGTAAGAAGCAAGCGTTGCCCTGAGCTGCGTCGAAGGGTGACCAGCAGATAGGCACCCTTCGACAAAAGGCGGATTCGGTTCGACGGGCCATGCCTTGTCGCTGTGCGCAAAGAGGCTTATTGTGGCGGCATTGGAGATTTGAAATGCAACGCAGCGCGCTTGGATTCATCGGCCTATTTTTAAGCACATCGGCAATCGCGCAGGAGCTGCCTCAGGTGACGCCTGATGCTGCATCGGATGTTGCCGCCATCACCGAAGAGTTCGGCATTGACCGAAGCAACCGGATGACGGTGCAGGTGCGTGTGAACGGCAGCGACGCCGTCCCATTCATCGTCGATACCGGCGCAGAACGGACCGTCATTGCCAATGACCTCGCGCGCAAACTGGCGTTGGAGGCAGGCCCCACGCTCACGCTCGCGACCATATCGGGACGGTATCAGGTCAACAGCTTCTTCATCGACAGCATTTCCACAGCGTCGGTTAACTTGCAGGGCGTTGAGGCACCCGGTCTGGAACGCGCGAACCTCGGCGCATATGGGCTTTTGGGTATCGACAGTCTGGAGGATAATCGGGTGCATCTCGATTTCGTTCATCAGACAATGGACGTGCTGCCGTCGCGTAAAACGCGGGGCAAGACAAAGCTCGAAAATGGTATGATTGTCGTGCAGGCGCGGCGCAAAGCGGGCCGGATGATATTATCGAGCGCACGGATTGATGGTATTAAAGTCGACATCATTCTGGATACCGGCGCGCAAAGCAGCATGGCCAATGTCGCCCTGCGCGATAAGCTGCGCAAGCGGCACCGCGCCTTTGACTTCATTCCGGTGAAGATGCGCAGTGTGACAGGGACGATCTTGAACGGTGACTATACCCAAATTCGCGAAATTGAGGTCGGCGGGCTGATCATTAAGGATATGCCGATGACCTTCGCCGACAATTACGCGTTCACTGCGCTTAACCTTCAGGATCGGCCAGCGATCCTACTCGGCATGGACGCGCTGAAACTGTTTGACCGCGTGCTGATTGATTTCAGCAACCGGCGTGTGGGCTTCGATCCGCCAAAGGGCGTTTCGCTTGAGCCACGAACGCGGGTGGCACTCGCTTTATAGGATCGTGGCCCACAACGGCTTGCGCCATTGATGGACAATCCGCATAGCCGCAGACGATGTCATATGCTTTTGAATTTGGGGGTCAGTCATTTGAGGTTGCCGGAGAGGCAGCCTTATATTGGCCTGCCCAAAATGCGTTGCTCGTGTCCGATCTGCATTTGGAAAAAGCCAGCGCTTATGCCTTAAATGGCCAGATGCTGCCGCCTTATGACAGCATCGCAACGCTTGAGGACATTGCGGCGCTCTGCACCAAATATAGGCCAGCCAAAATCATATCCTTGGGCGATAATTTCCACGACGATGATGGAGAGGCGCGTCTGGCAGAATCAGCGGCGGCATTGTTGGTCGACTTGGCCTGCGATACCGAATGGCTCTGGATCACAGGGAACCATGACCGCGCGGTTTCGGGTATCTGGGGCGGCAAAACGCACGACGAAATATGCCTGTCAGGCATCACATTTCGGCACGAAGCGCAACGCGGTGATCCCAATCCCGAAATTTCAGGGCATTTCCATCCCAAATTCCGTCAGGTCTTGCGTGGCCGCATGGTGACGCGGCGGTGCTTTGTCAAAACTGCGCGCAAAATCATCATGCCCGCATTTGGCGCGCTCACCGGCGGACTGGATGTGCAGGACAGCGCGATTATGCGCGCCTGCGACGTGGCGGATGGCGAGACAGTGGAAGCCTTGGTCGCGACCAAGGCGGGCTATGCGCGCTTTGCCTTAAGCGGGGCTGCTGCGCGCGCCAAATAAAGCTGTGCCAACGCGGACATAGGTCGCGCCCATCATGATCGCGGTGTCGAAATCTTCCGACATGCCCATGCTCAGCTCTGGCAAATCATGACGCGCCGCGAGCTCGGCCAGCAATGCAAAAAATGGCGCGGCCTCGATCGACGCTGGCGGTATGCACATCAGCCCCGCCAATGGAACGCCGCTGTCCTTTGCCGCCGCAATCAATGCAGGCAATTCCGAAACCGCGCAGCCACCCTTTTGCTCTTCAGCACCGATGTTCACTTGAATGAAGCAGGGGATGTAGCGCCCCTGTTTTTCCATTGCCTTGCCAAGCGCCGTCACCAGCGACAACCGGTCAACCGAATGGATCATATCAAACAACGCAACTGCTTCGTCGGCCTTGTTCGATTGAAGCTGACCGATCAGATGCAATTGCACGCCGGGGTGGCGCTGCTTCAACGCTGGCCATTTGGCCGCCGCTTCCTGAACGCGGTTTTCACCGAAGCGCATTTGGCCTTCCTGAATCAGCGGCTCAATATCTTCGGCCGAACGCGTTTTCGACACGGCAATCAGATGGATGTCTTCGGGCGCACGCCGGGACATCTTGGCGGCGGCCGCCATGCGTTCACGGATTGCGGTCAAAGGACCGGCGGTTGTTTCTGGTGTCGCTTCCTGCATAGCGCGACGCTATAGGCAGAACTATGCAGCGAAGCCACCCCCTGCCGAAGATCTGGCTGATGACCGACGAACGTCTGGGGGATGATCTGTTGCCCGCCATTCAACGGCTTCCCGCACGATCGGGTGTCATCTTCCGGCACTATCATTTGGACGCGGCGGCGCGAAAATTTCTGTTCGGGCAGGTCATGCGCATGTGTCGGCGGCGCGGGCATATCCTGCTGCTGGCAGGGGACGAGCGGACGGCGATGCGTTGGCGCGCCGATGGGTTTCACCAAAGAAGCCCTCGTGCGTCGCGATTGCTGCACAGTGCGCCAGTCCATGATGCGCGTGAAATTGCAGGCATGAAGGCGGCAAGCCCTGACCTTTTGTTGCTATCGCCTATTTTCGCAACAAACAGTCACCCCGGGGCGCGACCGCTGGGGCCATTGGCCTTTAACCGGCTCGCAAAGCTGGTATCATCGAGCCGCATCATCGCGCTTGGAGGCATGAACCGCCGAAATGCACAGATGCTTTCGCCGCGGTTGATCCACGGTTGGGCAGCGATTGATGCTTTTAAAAAAAAGACCGCTTAGAAGCGGATTTTGGTTCCAACATAGACAGCTTCGCTGTCTTTGCGGTTGTCAGCCAATGGAATGACGCGGTCATTTTCGCTGGCGTAACGAACACCGGCGGTCACGTCGATTTTACGGCTGATTGAGAAGCTTCCGCCTACATCAAGCTTGTAATCGCCCGACGCTGCACTGCCGCGTGCTGGCGGTGCCAATTCGCGGCTCTGGTCCAATTTGATATTGGTGCTGAACTTGCTTGGCTTGCGCGCGGTTTCGTCCAGTGAGAAACTGCTTTTTCCAAGTTCGCTCAAAGGCGTTTTGACTGTGCGACGTTGCGCAGCAGGCAATGCAAAACCTTGCCAGCCCTTTGACGCTGTCAAACGATAATCCACCGCCGAAAGGCGAAGGCCCTTGCCCGCACCGACTTCGCTGGTTGCCAGCGCATTGCGGATCGAAACGGCACCAGCGGTCAAACGTGAGTTTGCGCGCGCTGCGACGGTGATCGTGCGGCTGTCACCGACATTTGCGGGCGTAAATGGGAAACGCGCATTTGGTTCAATACGCGCCGCGGAAAATTTCTGTGCCAAAACACTGTCACCGCCCGCAGGCGTGAACATCGAAATCCAGCTTGGTCTAGCGGACGGCTCTTGCGAAAAAGCCTTTGCAGCAAACGCAGGAACAACAAGGAGCGAAACGGCAAGCGAACCCGTTGCTAGCAATGCTGCCGCAATCGTCGCGTATTTCCGCTTATATGCCCGCTTCACGTCCATGATGGCTGTTCACCGACTCTCCTGTCTTTGAATGGTATACGCATGCTTTTGACGATTCAAAAGGGGCGTAACCATTTTATCTTTCGAATAACGTGATTTTTGGCCAAATGTTGCATGATGTCCACAATCACTTAGCGGCACGAAGATGAGCGCAACATGAATTGCGCGCTGTTCAGCAGCCAGAAAGCTTGCTCCGGACAGCAAGCCGCTATAGAGGTTTCAGATATTCATAGTTCAAGGACATTTTATGCGCACCAACCGCTTGGCACTCATTATTGCGACCGGCAGCCTGTTAAGCTTGGGGCTGCTGTCCGGCTGTGGCGGAAGGGAGCGTCCAAAGGCGGATCTCGCTGCCAGCCAAGTCACCACGATCGGCGTAAACAGCTATCTGTGGCGCGCATCGCTTGATGCCTTGTCCTTCATGCCGTTGCTGCAAACCGACTCGTCAGGCGGTGTCATTGTCACCGACTGGTACGTGAACCCACAAAGCCCTGGCGAGCGCGTTAAGCTGACCATTTCGATCCTTGATCAGGATTTGCGCGCTGACGCCCTGCGCGTCGCCGGCAGCCGCGAAGTTTTGCAAAATGACCAATGGGTCGCAGCGCCGCTGCGTGCCGCAACCGTTCAAAAGCTTGAGGCGGTCATTCTTACCAAGGCACGTGACCTTCGCCGGTCTTCAATCACCGGATAAATCTTATGACGAATGTTGAGCGTTTTAACCCGCACGTCGCCGACGCGCGGTGGCAAAAGATTTGGGAAGAACGCAGCAGCTTTGTTGCGGACGATAACTCGACAAAGCCACGTGCCTATGTCCTGGAAATGTTTCCCTATCCATCGGGCCGCATTCACATTGGCCATGTGCGCAACTACACCATGGGTGACGTGTTAGCGCGGTATAAGCGCATGACCGGACATGAAGTGCTGCACCCCATGGGTTGGGACGCCTTTGGCATGCCCGCAGAAAATGCGGCGATGGAGAAAAAGGTCCACCCCGGCGGTTGGACGCGCGACAATATTGCGAACATGAAAGCGCAGCTGAAACGGCTTGGCTTTGCGATTGACTGGACCCGCGAACTCGCGACCTGTGAGCCTGAATATTACGGCCATGAACAGGCCTTGTTCCTGAAGCTTTATGCCGCCGGGCTCGTCTACCGCAAAGAGTCCGCGGTGAACTGGGACCCTGTCGACATGACGGTACTTGCCAATGAGCAAGTGATCGACGGCAAAGGCTGGCGTTCGGGTGCCCCCGTTGAGCGCCGCAAGCTGAGCCAGTGGTTTTTGAAAATTACCGACTTTGCCGAAGAATTGCTTGTTGGCCTTGGGTCGCTTGACCAATGGCCCGACAAGGTGCGGTTGATGCAGGAAAACTGGATTGGCAAATCGCAAGGTTTGAAATGCCGGTTCCGCTTCCCGGGCGGTGATGACGGCATTGATGTGTTTACAACGCGCCCCGACACCATGTTCGGGGCAAGCTTTATTGCCATTGCCGCCGACCACCCAGTCGCGCAAAATCTGGCGGCCAACGCGCCTGATTTGCAGGACTTTATCGCGGAATGCCGCAAAGGCGGGACGACAGCGGCCGACATTGAAACCGCTGAAAAGCTTGGGTTCAATACGGGCCTGACCGTTGAGCACCCGCTGGATCCAAGCTGGCACTTGCCCGTTTATGTCGCCAATTTCGTCTTGATGGATTACGGCACGGGTGCGGTCTTTGGCTGCCCGGCACATGACCAGCGCGACCTTGACTTCGCGCGCAAATATCATTTGCCCGTTACCCGCGTCGTTGCCGATGGCGATTTGACCGACAGCCATTTTGAAGGAAATGTCGCCTACACCAACCCCGGCGTCATCGTGAATTCGCACTGGATGAACGGCATGACCGTCGACCAAGCGAAAGCTGATGTGATCGCAAAGGCCGAGAAAGAAGGCTGGGGCCAAGGCCAAACGCAATATCGCCTGCGCGACTGGGGCGTTTCGCGCCAGCGTTATTGGGGCACGCCAATCCCGATCATCCATTGTCAGGCATGTGGCGCAGTCCCCGTGCCAAATGACCAGCTGCCGGTGAAATTGCCCGAAGACGTCAGCTTTGACATCCCCGGCAATCCGCTGGATCGTCACCCGACCTGGAGCAAGGTCGACTGCCCCAAATGCCATCAAGAGGCGCGCCGCGAGACCGACACGCTCGATACTTTTGTCGATTCCAGCTGGTACTTCATCCGCTTTGCAAGCCAGCCGCATGACAAGCCCTTTGACCGTGCGGCGGCGGAAAAATGGCTGCCGGTTGACCAATATATTGGCGGGGTCGAGCACGCGATTTTGCATTTGCTCTACGCCCGTTTCTGGACCCGTGCGCTCAGCCATATTGGCATGATCGACGTGAAAGAGCCGTTCGCCTCGCTGTTTACGCAAGGCATGGTGACGCACCAAACCTATCAGGATGCCAATGGAACATGGCTAAGCCCCGATCAGGTGCGGCGTGAGGGCGACATTTGGACCATCATCGACAGCGGCGCCCCTGCGGTGGCGGGTCGCATCGAAAAAATGTCCAAGTCCAAAAAGAATGTCGTCGATCCTGACGACATTGTGGACCAATATGGCGCCGATGCCGTGCGCTGGTTCATGCTGTCCGACAGCCCGCCCGAACGCGATCTGGAATGGTCCGAAGCGGGGATTGAGGGTTGCTGGCGCTTTGTGCAGCGCCTGTGGCGTCTGACCGGTCAGGTCAGCGGCGCCCAAGGTGTCGACAAGGCGCTAGACCGCAAAACGCACCAGATCATTGCCGGCGTCGGAACAGACATCGAAGCGCTCGCGTTCAACAAAGCGGTCGCGAAAATCTACGACCTTGCCAATGCCATTGAAAAGGCAGCGCCTTCGGCAAGCCGCGATACCGCAATCCGCACAATAGTCACATTGTCCGCGCCGATGGTTCCGCATTTGGCCGAAGAAGCATGGACGCAGCTTGGCGCGGCATCAGGCGCCGGCCTTATCGCCGACGCACCTTGGCCGCAGGTCAACCCTGACCTGCTGGTCGAAGACGAAGTGACCATCGCCATTCAGGTGAAGGGTAAGCTGCGCGATACGCTGACCGTTGCAAAGGGACTGCCCCAGGCCGACGTGGAGGCGCTTGCGCTTGCCAGCCAAAAGGTTCAGCATGCGATTGATGGTGCCGATATCCGGAAAATCATCGTCGTGCCCGATAGGTTAGTCAATATCGTCCTATGAACCGTTTCATCGCCCCCATCTTGCTTGCTTTGATGCTGCCCGCATGCGGATTGCAGCCGTTGTACAGCGGTGGGTCAAAGGGCGCGGTGGCAACAACGCTGGGTTCGGTATCGGTCGCGCCGATCGAAGGCAAAAGCGGCTGGTTGATGCGCAATGCCTTAACCGACCGCCTTGGCGCTCAAGACAGCAACGTCGCCCAATTCCGCTTGGTCGTCACACTTGATGACCGGATTGAAGGCTTTGGCGTGCGCGCCGACGATACGGTCACGCGTGAACGGCGCACATTGCGCGCACGCTATCAGCTGATCTCGGTCGCTACCGGTGAAACGGTGCTGGATGCAACCGCAGGGTCCGACGCGGGTATCGATGTTGCCGGTTCGGAATATGCCACCATCGCTGGCGAAAACAGTGCGCTGGAGAATCTGACGCAGAAGGTCGCGGATCAGATTGTCACCCGGCTTTCGATCTACGCCCGCGGCGAATGAGCAACGCCAAAGAACGCAGCTTTATAAGTGCCATCGGCACACGGCCCGAGATTCGGCTTTTTTTCATTTTCGGTCAGGATGAATCGGCCGCAGCTGACATCGCATCGCAAATGTCCGCCGCGCTGACGGGTTCGGAACGGATCGATATCGACAGCGACCGTATTCGCAATGACCCCGCGCTTTTGGCGGACGAGGCGTCGGCGCTTTCGCTATTTGGCGATAAGCGGCACATCCGCCTGAACTTCCGGCGCGAAGAAGGCGTTGCCGCAGTCGAAAATCTGCTCGCCCTAGAAGGCGACGCCAATCCGGTCATCGCGACCGCAGGCAATCTGACTAAGGCCAGCAAGTTGCGCAAGCTTGTCGAGGCCCACCCGCGCGCGATGGTGCATATTTGTTACATGCCAGAGGAAGGCGATGCCGCCGCCGCGGTGATGGCGTACGCCGCCACGATGGGGCTGAAGATTGACCGGCCACTGGCCGCACGGATCGCGCGCTACACGGGTCAGGACCGGAAACTGGCGCAGGCCGAAATCGAAAAGCTGTCCTTATATTATGATTCGTCGCCGCAACGCCCCGCGACCGTGGAAGTCCCCATATTCGAAGCCTTGTCAGCCGAAACGGGCGAGGAAAATATCAATGGCCTAATCCATCACGTCATGGGCGGCGATTTGCGCGGCACGGGGCGTGAACTTGTCGCCGCGCGCGACATGGGGGTCGATGCCATCCGCATCATCCGTGCGATGCAGCGGCGGGTGACGTTGCTCGCGGCTATGCGCGCAAAGGTCGACAATGGTTCGAACCCCGGCGCCGTTGTAAAAGCGACGCGTTCGATATTCTGGAAAGACGCAGACAGCTACGCGCAGCAACTTGCGCGCTGGCCATCGGTACGGCTTGCGGGGTTGAACAGCCATCTGCTTGAGGTGGAATCCAAGCTTATGCATGTCCGCGACGGACTGGCTGGCACGATATTGGAAGAAGAGCTGGTCCGCATTGCGCGTGCAGCATCGCGCCGCGCCTGATTACTGATATTGCGCGGTAATGGGAATGCGCGTGCGGAATGTGCCAGCGACATTTCCCCGCACAACCAACGTGCCCCCGAATGAAAATTCCAGCCGCCCTGTGGAATCAAGCCGTGACGCACCCATAAGACTAGTGCGTAAGCCAATGATTTCGACAACGCCGCCTGTCGCAGATGTCATGCGCGCGCTGGTGGGCATGTCAATCCGAACAATGCGGCCGGGTTCGCCGGTGACGATAGCGGTTCCTGCCAAAGCAGCGCCGCCCAAGTCCACCATGCCGCCGCCAACGCGTTTGTTGCCGCTTTGCGGATCGAGCTCGATTTGACCGCCCCCTGATGCGGGCAGGGCGGCGCGGCTAAAGTCCAATTTCGTTATGATTTCGATGGAAAGCGGCACGCTCCGCTCGGTTTCGGTCGATGCAGTTGGCGCGTCGCCTGCGCATAGCAAACAGCTTCCCTCTCCCGCCGCAAGCAGCAACGGCAATAGCCCCAACGCCCCCACAGCGCGTAGCTTACGACCTGGTCCTGTCATAGCCTGCACGGCATATGTCAAACACGGTAAAATATCTGTTAAACTGGCCTCTTGAACCCGATGGCAAACAGGCCCACATCCGCAGCAACGAAAGGCCGTTTCATGGAAAAAATTATCAAATCCGACGCCGAATGGCGCGCAGAATTGGACCCCATCCAATATCATGTCCTGCGAGAGGCGGGAACAGAGCGGGCCTTTGCGGGCAAATTGACCGACGAAAAGCGCGAAGGCGAATTCCGCTGCGCCGGATGCGGCACGGCCCTATTTGCATCTGACACCAAATTTGACAGCGGTTCGGGTTGGCCAAGCTTTACCGCGCCTGCGGACGGTGAAGCCATTGATGAGCATATCGATGTCTCGCACGGCATGGTCCGTACCGAGGTGCGTTGTGCGGCCTGTGAAGGGCATTTGGGGCACGTGTTTCCCGATGGTCCAGGGCCAACAGGGCTGCGGTACTGCATCAACAGCGCAGCGCTGACATTCGACCCCGAATAAGAACGCGCTTGTCGGCGAGTCCATGAGCGATTAACACCCTGCGCAATGGCACGCGCGCGCAAGATTTCGAAAGAACGTCGCCCAATGGGAACGTGGATTTTACGTATCATCAAAGCCGGCGTTGTCGCGGCGCTACTTGGCGTCATGGTGTTGGGTATTTTTGTCGCCATCGCCCGCGGCGAAATCGACAGCTTTGAAGATTTAAAGGCATCGCCCAACGGCCAGATGATCCGCGTCCGTGCTGCCGATGGCACCGTTATCCAATCACTTGGCCCAAGTTTCGGCCGATGGTTGAGCATTGACCAGCTGCCGTCTGAAATGAAGGGCGCGATGGTCGCAGTGGAAGACCGGCGCTATTATATGCATCCGGGTGTCGACCCTATCGGGATCACGCGGTCATTTTACGCACGTGCAATTGAGGGGCGCTGGACTCAGGGTGGTTCAACGATCACGCAGCAGCTGGCCCGCAACATTTACCTGAACAGCAACAAGGAATTCGGGCGCAAAATCCGCGAGGTCATCCTTGCGCTGGCGATGGAAACGAAATTCTCGAAGGACCAGATACTCGAATTATATCTGAACAAGGTCTATTTCGGCGGCGGTGCTTATGGTGTTGATGCGGCCAGCCGGAAATTCTTCGACCATGGCGCGGAAGATCTGAGCCTCGCCGAAGCCGCAATCATTGCCGGCCTTGTAAAGGCGCCATCGCATTATTCACCAACAGCAGATGCACAGGCTGCGATTGACCGCGCCACGGTGGTGGTCGGAGTGATGCAGGATGCCGGGATGATTTCCGCTGCCGAGGCCGCTCAGGTGAAGCCGGCGGACGTGAAAATGGCGAAGCAGCAACCCCAAGACAGCGTGCGCTATTTCACCGATTGGGTTTTGCCACAACTGGATGGCCTGATCGACGAGACCGAAAAACCCATTGATGTGTGGACCACGCTTGATCTGAAAATGCAGCGCGCGGCAACGGCCGCGATAGCGGCCAACGCACCGCGCGGCGCACAAGGTGCGCTGGTGTCAATTGACCGCGATGGCGCAGTTAAAGCGATGGTTGGCGGCACCGATTATGTGACCAGCAATTATAATCGCGCTGTAACCGCAGTCCGGCAACCAGGTTCAGCTTGGAAATTGTTCGTCTACTTGGCCGCGTTGGAAGCCGGCTTCCGTCCCGAAGACATGGTCGAGGACAAACCCGTTGAAATCGAAGGCTGGCAGCCCAAAAACAGCAACGGCAATTATGCCGGTGAAATTTCACTGCGGACGGCGTTTGCTTATTCGAAAAATACCGTCGCAGCGCAGCTGGGGCAAGAGGTTGGCACCAGCAGCATAGCCGACATGGCACGCCGTTTTGGCATAACGACACCCATCAACACGCAACCGTCGATGGTGCTTGGGACATCGGAAACCCGCGTTATCGACATGACGCAGGCATTTGCATCCGTGGGTTCCAATGGTCGCAGCATTACCCCTTATGGCATCTCCAAAGTCACCACCATTGATGGCGAGATTCTATATACGGCAAAGCCCGCCAGATCCGTGCAAGTGGTCGAAGACTGGGTCGCCGCCGCCATGACGGATCTGATGCAGACCGCGGTGGCAACGGGCACGGGCCGGGCCGCCAATATCGGCCGTCCTGTCGCAGGAAAGACCGGCACCACGAGCAGCAACAAGGACGGTTGGTTCCTTGGCTTTTCCAGTGGTTTGACAACAGGCGTGTGGATGGGCCGCGACGATGCGCGTGCGATCGGCGGATTAGAAGGCGGCCGTGCGCCAGCGCAAGCGTGGGCAGCCTATATGCGGGTTGCGGTATCTGACCGACCCGTTGAAAATTTTGCGACGGAAGTAACCTTCCCCGAGCAATTAGAAGGCGAAGATCTTTTACTTGGCGAAGGGGAAGAGGGGCTGCTGCTCGACGAAAACGGCATGCCGATTGAGGGCGACCCTGCGCTTGAAGATCCCGGTGCAATGCCAGCGACTGAACCAGAACCTTTGGATGACGCATTTATCGAACGCGCTATAGGGCGCCGCGAACCCAGATCGTCACGCGACGAAGAGGGCCTTCGCGAACCGCAATAAGGTTAAATAACAAGGTCCTCCAACATCCGGATGGAGACAATCTCCAGACCGTGATCATGCCGTTTGACGATGCCCCTGCGTAACAGATGGGCCAGCGCACGCGATGCTGTCTCCCGCGTTGTATTCACGCCCACCGCCATCGCCGACACAACGGGCAAGGGCTTGATCCAACCATCTGAATCGGCACGCGAGAGCAATGCCTGATAGAAACGCCCGTTTGCCGACAAGCCAATACGGGCGGCCATACGATCCAGCAGCAGGTCAAGCTGGCGCGCCATGAATTCTGATATGCCCTGGGCGATACGGGCGTGTGATTGCGCCAGCCCTGAAATAAAGGCCGTCTCCATCATCAACACCGATAACGAACCCTGTGCCGTGATGTCCGCACGATGCTGGACACGGGTTGGGTAAGCGCCAAATAATTCGCCGGGGCCATATCCCGCCAGGCGCGCATATTGACCGTCAGGACCATATAAATCGGCCGAAGCGAGGCCATCCAAAACAAGATATAGATGCGCCGAAACGTCGCCGCGAAACGCAACAGGGGCGCGGTGGGAATATTCCCGATATTGCGCGCCGCCCAGAATGAGGTTTGCCTCAAAATCCGGACAGTGGAAACAGGCTGCAATTTGCGCCAGATGTTCCGTCTGTTTCACATAACGCCCCCGGCTTGCCGCAGTAGCCAAGTTAAATCATGCGGAGCTATTTAAGGCAAGCGGCTAAAGCGCGTGACCCGTGCGGCTCTTTTTCGTTTCAAGATAATGCGCATTATGCGGGTTGGCCGCGATTTTTAGCGGCAATCGCTCTTCGACAGATATGCCTGCGGACTTAAGACCTTCAACCTTTTCAGGATTGTTCGTGAGCAACCGAACGTTGGATATGCCAAGCAGTTCAAGCATGCGGGCGGCGACCGAAAAATCGCGCGCATCAATGGCAAAGCCCAAACGGGTATTTGCATCGACGGTATCAAATCCCTGATCCTGAAGCGCATAGGCACGCAATTTGTTGATCAGGCCAATGCCCCGGCCTTCCTGACGCAAATATAAAAGTATGCCCCAATTTGCGTCGGAGATTTGTTGTAACGCTTCGTGCAATTGAGGGCCACAATCGCACTTCAGGCTGCCGAGGACATCACCGGTCAGGCACTCGCTGTGCAAC
Source organism: Maricaulis salignorans (assembly GCA_943368745.1). GTDB lineage: Bacteria > Pseudomonadota > Alphaproteobacteria > Sphingomonadales > Sphingomonadaceae > Sphingorhabdus_B. The sequence continues at coordinate 26,702 of CALRLP020000011.1, read as the reverse complement.
CGGACAACAGGCGGCGTGCCATCGCGTTTGCCGATGAGCAACGCGACATGATCTGACGCATCCACGTCCGTTCGAAATGCGACGATTTCAGCATCGACATTTGCAGCAACCGGCAACCGCGCACGCGCCGCAATGTGCAGCGCCCCGCTATCGTCAAATGCAGCGACATCCTGCGGGGATACTGTCGCCGACGCACGTTCCGAGTCGGGCAAAACCAAAAAGGCGGGAAGCAACCCGGCAAGCCGGGCAAGCTCAATGGCCGCGGCAGCAGAAGGTCCATCGGCGAGGGCCAATGCTTCAAACGGGCCCTTCATCGGGTAACGCAAATCGAGCGTTGGATCCGCCACGGCCAGTGCAAGGTTGATATCAAGGTCCGCTGGCGCCTTTATCATGACCGGCAAAGCGGCATCGGCGGCGGCGCGCTGGTTCATGAGTTTCAATGTAGCCGCGCGGCTCGCAGAGAGCAGGATCGCGTGCGCACCCGCAACGTCGCGTGCGGTTTCTATCGGCAAAAGACAAAGGGCTTGGCCGAGATGTTCGACATTGATCGCCCAGCCACGACGCAGCGCGTCAATGGCCAGCGCCGCACGGCGGGCATCGCCCTCAATTGCGGGCGCACCGTTCAAAAGGCAAATTCCGTGACGATGGGCGCATGGTCAGATGGCTTACCCCATCCACGCACATGCTTATGCACCACATGCGACTTGGCCTTTTCCTTCAAGTCAGGCGTCACCCACATATGGTCAAGACGGCGGCCACGGTCGGATGTTTCCCAATCCTGCGCGCGGTAGCTCCACCATGTGTACAGCTTCTTCGACGGTTCAACAAAATGCCGCGCGAGATCGACCCAGTCCGCGGCTTCCTTAATCGCGGCAAGATGTTCGCATTCAATCTTTGTGTGGCTGACGACATTGACGAGCTGCTTATGGCTCCAAACATCATGCTCAAGCGGCGCAACGTTGAAATCACCCGTCAATATGGTCGGGCTGGTGACCGCACGCGACCACTCGGTCATGCGCGAGAGGAACGCTAGCTTTTGTCCGAATTTCGAATTCACTTCGCTGTCGGGAACTTCGCCGCCAGCGGGAATATAGACATTGTCGATCCGGACGCCCTTTGCGGCATCGACATTCAGCTCCGCACCCACATGCCGCGCTTCGCCATTCGCCTGCCAATCTTCAACGCGGCGGTTGATTAAGGGTAGCTTGCTGACAATCGCGACGCCATGATGCATGGGTTGGCCATTCAAAACCATGTGGCGATAGCCAAGTTGCCGAAACAATCCCTCCGGAAAAAGACTGTCGATGACTTTGGTTTCCTGCAGGCACAGGACGTCGGGCGCTTCTTCTTTCAGATAGCGTTCGACAATGTCGATGCGGGCGCGAACCGAATTGATATTCCACGAGGCGATACGGATGGTCTGGGACATAAGAATATGGCCCTAGATGCCAGAAGCGACCGGAGCAAGTCGGTGAAGTGAAATCCACGCCAAAAAAGCAAAGCCCTCATCCCGGGGGCATTTGGGATGAGGGCTAAGCTTGCGTTCGTCACGCGGGTATCAGCGGTGATTTAATGTCGTGGGCAACAGGGGGAAAACCACACGAACTCTCAACTGCTGACCATGAATTTATAGGATGACTTTCCTGTCGTTCACATGAACAAAATTATTCCGATTGGCAGCTTGTCGGTCATCTGCATCGGTTCACCGACCGATTTTAAGATTTCCGTCGGACAGGCCGTGGATCTTTCCATGAAAACGCGCTGTCGGCGATGGCGCCGTTATAATTGACATTGCTGAGTCGGATGCTTGTGCGATTGTTTTTGGAATCAAGCGCAACCCATCCGTTCAGCGTCAATCCACCAGGCGCGCCGGGCTTGCTGACGAATATCATTGTAATGGTGCCATATTCCGGCCGCTTCGGGTCGCGAACTTCGACGCTGATGACATCATCTGTCGATGTGGGGACCAGTTTGCCAAAGCGCGCCAAATCCTTGCCCGGGTCAAGCAACGCGGCGAGCGGGCTGTTACGGATTGGCCAGCGCTGCACTTGTTTGACTTCATAGTCGACCATGGTCAGCGCACGTCCATCGGCGACGATCAACAACGGCACATCTTTTTGATATTCAAAGCGCACATGGCCGGGGCGCTTAAGCAAAAGCTTGCCCGTTACCGCCCCGCCGTTGCGATCGGTCTGGGTGAAATTGGCGGTCATGGTACCCACCGTCTTCATATGCGTGGTCACGCGCGCCATGCGATCCGCCTGCGATTGTGCAGTCGACGGCGCGGCTACGATCAGGGCAATGGGTGCGAGCATTACGACGTAGTTTCGAAAGATCATTCTGGTTTCCTTGGGAGAGGCCCATCGCTGCTAAGGCGTTGGCCTTGAACCCCGTCTTAACGTCTAAAGCGGATCGCCGTTCCGGTCACGAAGCACTTCGCGGCGGCCGATATGGTTGGGCGCGGTGATGAAGCCGTCTTCTTCCATACGATCGATCAACCGGGCTGCACTGTTATAACCAATCCGCAGCTGACGCTGAATCCAGCTCGTCGATGCCTTTTGGCTTTCAAACACGATCTGGCACGCCTTGCGATATTGCGCGTCTTCCTCGTTGTCATCGCCGCCCATGCCGCCAAAGTCGAAACCGCCATCTTCGGGTTCTTCGGTCACCGCCTGAATATATTCGGGTTGCCCTTGGCCGCGCCAATGGTCTGCCACGCGGCGGACTTCATCATCGGAGACAAACGGACCATGGATACGCGTTAGCCCGCGTCCGCCCGCCATATAGAGCATGTCGCCCTTGCCCAGCAGCTGTTCGGCACCCTGTTCACCCAAAATCGTACGGCTATCGATTTTCGAGGTCACATGGAAAGAAATACGCGTGGGCAGGTTCGCCTTGATAACGCCGGTGATAACATCAACCGATGGCCGCTGTGTTGCCATGATGAGGTGAATACCCGCGGCACGCGCCTTTTGCGCGAGGCGTTGGATGAGGAATTCAACTTCCTTACCCGCGGTCATCATCAGGTCGGCGAGCTCGTCCACGATGATCACGATCTGCGGCATTGGCTCATAGGCCAAGCTTTCTTCCTCATATTGCGGCTGGCCGGTCATCGGGTCATAGCCAATTTGCACCTTACGGCCCAATGGCGCACCCTTTGCCTTTGCGCCGCGCACTTTTTCGTTGAAGTTTGCAAGGTTGCGCACGCCCAGCGATGACATCATCCGGTAGCGTTCTTCCATCTGCTCAACCGCCCATTTGAGCGCGCGAATAGCTTTGGCAGGCTCCGTTACAACAGGCGACAACAGATGCGGAATATCGTCATAGCTGCTCAATTCAAGCATCTTGGGATCGATCATGATCATTCGGCACTGGTCCGGCGTCAGACGGTAGAGCAACGACAATATCATGCAGTTGAGGCCGACCGACTTACCGGATCCGGTGGTTCCGGCGACCAATAAATGCGGCATCGGGGCGAGATCGGCGATGACCGGATCGCCGGAGATATTCTTGCCCAAAATTATCGGCAGTGCACCTTTTTGATCGGCAAAGGCGTCTGATCCGACCATTTCCTGAAACACCACGGCTTCGCGATGGGCGTTGGGCAGCTCAATACCCATGACGGTGCGGCCCGGTATCGTCGAAACACGCGCGGACAAAGCGGACATGTTGCGCGCAATATCTTCTGCCAGTTGGATAACGCGGCTGGATTTGATACCCGCTGCAGGTTCCAGCTCATACATCGTAACCACGGGCCCCGGACGCACCGCAACAATCTGTCCTTTGACGTGAAAGTCATCGAGCACCGATTCCAGCAAGCGCGCATTTGCTTCCAGCGCCGTCTTGTCGAGCTTTGGCACCGAAATGGCGGGCGGCGGATCCAGCAGATCAAGCGACGGCAAAACAAAGCTGCCAAAAAAATCACCCTGCCGCGCACCGGTTGAGAACGCCGCTTTTTTCGGCGCCAGCGTGCGGTCTTCAATCACGGGGGGCTTGCGTAGTTCGGGCTCGACAGCCTTACGCGGCGGCTTGGGTTCGATAATCTGGGCAACATCCGAATCGTCTGCGTCAAAGGCACCCAGATCGTTTTTCAGCCCTGTAAATTTAGGCATGGCCAGCGAAGGAATACGGAACAGCGGACGCTCAAGCTCAAGCGCGCGAATAACCAACGCTACCCCGCCACTTAAGCTGCCCAAAATCAGCAGAACCCGCAATATAGTGCCGAATACCCCGTGAATTTGACCAACAAGTGCGACGGCGGCATTTGCCAACAGCAAATTCATCGCGCCGCCCCATCCAGCGGGCAAGCCGATGTCGCTGCCGTGCTGCCAATAGGCCATCCCAAACCCGATCAGCAGCATGCCACACAGGCATAATGTAAGCTGCCGTTTCCATTGCGGCTGCGGGACGGCACGCCACAAGCGTCGCGCAAACACCAGCATCAACGGGAACAGGAAAATGGCCGGAACGCCAAATAAAAACAGAACGATGTCGGACACATAGGCGCCGCTTTGGCCCATCCAATTGTGCTGCACATCTGCAGCCGCGCTATTGAATGCCGCATCGCCAGCCGAATAGCTAAGCACCGCAAAGCCATAAAATACCGCAAACAGGCCAAGCACAGCGGCGCCAAACAAGGTGCTGCTGCGGATCAGCGACGCGCGCATCATATGCCGCCAATTGGCCATGTTCGTTTTTGACGTAAATTTAGAAATGCGCGAGGCCATGATTATAATGCCATTTATGGGTGGCCGCCGAGGGCCGAACGCCCCCTTTTCGCTGTCGCTGGACTCGCCGTCAAGTATTACAGGTTGAAGATTGCTGCCAACGCGGATGGGCTACGGTCAAAATCCTCCTTTGAGTCCGCCCATATGTTGCGGCATAGGGGCAATATGAATCACAAAGCAGACGTCATCATTATCGGCGGCGGGCTCATCGGGCTTACGCAAGCACTGGCATTGGCTGCACATGGTATCACCAGCCATGTCATCGACCGCGCGGATCAGGCGAGCATGTTGCAAGCAGGCTTTGACGGCCGCACTTTTGCCATATCGAGCTCTAGCTATAAACTATTCGAGGCGATTGGACTGGGCGACGCATTGGCCGGAAAAGGCTGTCCGATTGAAAAGATTTGGGTGAGCGATAGCTTAAAGCCCGGATCACTTGATTTCGCACCCGCTGAAGATGACGGCTTCTTGGGCCAAATGTTTGAAAGCCGCTTCTTGCGCGGCGTGTTGTACAATGCGGCGCTGGAAAGCGACGCGATCCAGTTGCACATGCCCGCCAACATCACCCACAAATCACAGGATTCTGGGCGCGCCTCCGTGCATCTGGATGATGGAAAAGTTTTGACCGCTGATCTGATGATTGTCGCCGAAGGGCGGCAAAGCCAGACCCGCGAGGAAATGGGAATCAATATTGCGCACTGGCAATATGACCATAGCGCCATGGTCGGTGCGATCTTCCACGAACATTCGCACAACAACATTGCCTATGAGATTTTTTATCCGTCAGGCCCATTTGCCGTGTTGCCCATGTTGGATGCGGACGACGGGCGGCACCGTTCAGCGATCGTTTGGTCGGTCGATGCCGCAGATGCGCCGGGATATATGAAATTGTCGCCGCGTGGATATGCGGCGGAGCTGGAAAAGGCGATGGGCGGAATATTGGGTGCAGTTGAGATCGCCGCGCCTTTGTCTTCTTACAAGCTTGGGTTCCACCATGCGGCCAACATCACGGCGGAACGGCTGGTGCTGATTGGCGACAGCGCGCATGGCATTCACCCTATTGCGGGTCAGGGGCTCAACCTTGGCCTGCGCGACGTTGCGGCGTTGACCGAAGTATTGGTCGACGGAATGCGGCTTGGTCTGGATTTTGGTGATGCGCAGTTGCTCGATCGCTATAGCCGGTGGCGCAGCATTGATACGCTGCTGATCGCGGTATCGACCGATGGCTTGAACCGCCTTTTTTCCATTCCCGGCAAAACCGCGTCGGCGGTTCGGCGTTTCGGAATGGCAATGGTGCAACGCGCCGCCCCGGCCAAGGCATTTTTCATGGCCGAGGCGCGGGGCGAAAGCGGCGCGCTGCCCAAATTGCTTCAGGGCGTTGCCGTCTAAATTCGCATTAGCCCTGGGTGACGGGCACAAGACGGATTTCGACACGTCGGTTTGCCGCGCGACCGGTTTCATCCAGATTGCTCGCCTTTGGCTGGCTCTCACCATAGCCACGCGTTGCAAGACGTGCGGACTGCACCCCACGCGAAGTTAGATAGCTTGCCACCGCCGACGCACGGCGTTCCGATAACGACTGGTTATAGGCATCCGACCCGGTGGAATCGGTATGGCCCATGACGTCGACATAGGTTTTTTCATATTGCGTCAGCGTCGATGCAACCTGATCCAGCGTATTGCGGAAACCCGCATCGATATTCGCGCTATCGAGGCCAAAGGTCACTTCCGAAGGCATATCGAGGACGAGATTGTCGCCATCGCGAATAACGTTGATGCCCGTGCCCGCGGTTTGCTGACGCAGCTTTCTTTCTTGTTCGTCCATATAATAGCCAACGCCCGCACCGGCCAATGCGCCAATACCCGCGCCAACAATCTTTTCTGTGCGATCGCTGCGGCCGCCAATCAGGTCGCCAAGCAAATATCCGCCCAATGCGCCGCCAACGCCACCAAGCGCAGTCTTCGAAATCGTGCGCTGGCCCGTTGTCGGGTCGGTCACACATGCCGATAGCGGCAGCATGGCGGCCATGAGCGACAGTGTTATCAATTGATTCTTCTTCATCATTTTCCCTTTCAGCTTGGATGCCCCATAAGCGACACCCATGATGAACCTGCGATTATCGTTGGCTGGGTTACATCTGTTGATCATAACAGATCTTTCGGCATTTTGTTGCCAAAGCGCCGGCGTTGGCACTATGGGAATCGTGTCCCTATGGAACCTCTTCATCCTTTCCCGTGGTTTGATGCCGCAACGATATTGGCCCTCATTGCCTTGAACGGTGTGTTTGCCATGTCTGAACTCGCCATCGTTTCAGCACGCACCGCGAAACTAAAGGCCATGGCGGAAGACGGAAAGCGCGGCGCGGCGGCCGCCCTTCGGTTGGGGCGAGACCCCGGCAAGTTTCTATCCACCGTGCAAATCGGCATCACACTCATTGGTATTATCGCGGGTGCTTATTCCGGGTCTACACTGGGCGGGCCAGTTGCCGAACGCATCGCACTTTTGGGCATTGGTAAAGAATGGGCCGAAACTTTGGGTTTCGGAATCGTTATCAGCATCACGACTTACGCATCCTTGGTGGTCGGCGAGCTGGTCCCCAAGCAATTTGCGCTCATTGCGCCTGAGAGAATCGCCGTCACCATGGCGGGGCCAATGGAGATGCTGGCACGCGTGACCGCACCGATTGTCTGGACCCTTGATAAATCCAGCGCGACCATATTCCGCGCACTTGGGCTGCGCCGCGATACCCGTGACGCACTGAGCGCCGAAGAACTGCGTATGGTGTTTGCCGAAGCGACCCATGCAGGCATCATTGAAGAGCATGAACATAAGGTCATTGCAGGCGTGGTGCGGCTAGCCGATCGTCCGGTGCGTGAAGTCATGACGCCACGGACGGATGTCGACCGTATCGCAGCGGACGCATCTGAAGATGATGTCCGCGATTCGCTGTTGAACTCGCTGCACACGCGGCTACCCGTCACAGGCGAAGATGGTGACGATATCATTGGCGTTGTCCAATCACGCGATATTGTTGCGGCACAGATTCGCGGCGAAAATCTGGATATCCGCAGCTTGATGCGTCGCGCCGAAATCATCCCCGATCAACTTGACGCCATGGACGCACTCGAAATTCTGCGTTCGTCCGATGTGCCGATGCTGCTGGTCCATGATGAATATGGCCATTTTGAAGGAATCGTCACGCCCAACGACCTTTTGGCGGCGATTGCGGGCGAATTTGCGTCGGATCAGGCGCAAGGTAGCGCGCCGAACATCATCACATTGGACGATGGATCGATGCTCGTGTCGGGCGCAATGTCCGCCGACGCAATGGCAGACGCCCTGTCGATTGATCTGCCCGAAGACCGCGATTACGCGACCGCTGCGGGCCATGTCCTGCATATCTTGCGGCACTTGCCCGAAGAGGGCGAATCCTTCCGCGACCAAGGTTGGCATTTTGAAGTTGTGGATATGGATGGCCGCAAAATCGACAAGCTCCGCGTCCGACTTGCAGAAAAAGCAACTCGAACGGACGCAGTTGAGGGCTTGTGATTGCACAAACGCTTAGTTAGGGCGTTTGGCAGATATGGAATTACACGTCACGACGACAACAGGATATTGATATGGCCGATTTCTTCCTCCCAAAGAACAGCAAGGTCCAAAAGGGCGCTGTTCACGCCGCGAAAACCGACGGGAAAGTCAAGAAATTTAAGGTGTATCGTTACGATCCCGACAGTGGCGAAAATCCGCGTTACGACACTTTTGAAGTCGACACCGAAACCTGCGGCCCAATGGTCCTCGACGCGCTGATCAAGATGAAGGGCGAACAGGATTCGTCGCTGACCTTCCGCCGTTCATGCCGCGAAGGCATTTGTGGTTCATGTTCGATGAACATCGACGGCAAAAATGGCCTCGCGTGCACCACGGCGATTGAAGATTGCAAAAGCGAAGTCACACTGACTCCGCTGCCGCATATGGAAGTCATCAAGGACCTCGTTCCTGACTTCACCCATTTTTATGCGCAATATGCCTCGATCAAGCCATGGCTGCAGACGGTTACGCCTGAACCATCGGGCAAAGAGCGCCTTCAGTCGCCGGAAGACCGTGCAAAGCTGGATGGTCTGTATGAGTGCATCTTGTGCGCATGTTGCTCGACAAGCTGCCCGTCTTATTGGTGGAACAGCGACAAGTTTTTGGGCCCGGCCATATTGCTTCAGGCCTATCGTTGGTTGGCCGATAGCCGTGACGAAATGACCGGTGAGCGTTTGGATGAGTTGGAAGATCCATTCCGTCTGTATCGCTGCCACACGATCATGAACTGCGCGAACGCATGCCCCAAGGGTCTGAACCCTGCAAAGGCCATTGCGGAAACCAAGAAGATGGTGGCCGAACGCCACCTTTAATTTACGGGACGGCAGTTGGACACACCCGCTTTTGATAGCAGTCCGGATCCGGACAATCCCGGTTGGCTAAACTGGCAGATGACCGATGCCACGCGCTATAATGGCACGGTCCTCGGTAAAATGCTGGTGCGCAGTGAAGGGCATCATAAAGCACGCCTGCGCATGTTTCCCGAACATCGGCACAGCAACTTGCGCGACGCTGTGCATGGCGGTGTCACGCTCGGTTTTATCGACGTGGCCATGTTTGGCGCATCGCGGATGTTTGGCCTGATTGAGGCAGGCGCTGCCGTTACCCTTGACCTATCGGTGCAGTTCATTGGTGCGGGCGTAATCGGCGAACCGCTTGAGGCAGAGGTCGAGCTTTTGAAAGAAACGGGTCGCCTACTGTTCATGCGCGGCATTGTCTCGCAAGGCGAGTCCCGCGTCGCCGCGTTTTCAGGGACGATTCGAAAACCCAGTAAGAAATGATAGCCGCCTCGGTCACGGATCGGCACGCGGCCCTGGTCAGTGCAGGCGAATTGAAGCCTGATGCTGATCAAGCCAAGGCCGTGTTGGCACTGGCGAAAGTGCAAGCAGAGCTTGAGGCTGTGCCACCCCGCGGAAGCACAATGTGGCGTTTCTTGGGGCGAAAGCCGGACCCGGCCCGCGGGCTATATTTATGGGGCGGTGTTGGGCGCGGGAAATCCATGCTCATGGACCTGTTTTTTGACAGTGTTCAGATACAGCGGAAACGTCGTGCCCATTTCCATGAGTTCATGCTGGATATCCACGCGCGGCTAAAGGTTGAGCGCGAAAAAGAGAAAGGCGATCCCATTCCACCGGTGGTCGCGGCACTGGCGGAGGAAGCCCGGTTGCTCTGTTTTGACGAAATGGTCGTCAACAACATGGCCGACGCCGCAATTATGTCGCGGCTGTTTACGGGCTTGATTGCCGCAGGCGTGACGGTGGTCACAACGTCGAACCGGCGACCCGATGACCTGTATAAGGATGGCCTCAACCGCCAGCTATTTTTGCCGTTCATCGCGTTGATCAAAGACAGCCTTGATATTTTTGCGCTCGATGGCCCGACCGACTATCGGCGCGACCGTTTGGGCAATGCCAAAACCTGGCTGGTACCCAATGGCGCAGAGGCGACGGCGGCATTATCGGACACATTCTTCCGGATGACCGATTACCCGCCCGAGGACCGCGCACATGTCCCCTCGTTGGAGTTGGACGTAGGCGGCGGTCGGACGCTGCATGTGCCAAAGGCGCTGAAGGGCGTCGCCGTTTTCTCGTTCAAGCGTCTGTGCGCGGAGGCCCGTGGTGCCTCTGACTATCTGGCGATTGCGCGGCGGTTTCACACCGTTTTGATGGTGGGCATTCCCGTGCTTGGGCCGCACAACCGCAATGAAGCGGCGCGTTTTGTGACGCTGATCGATGCGTTGTACGAATATCGCGTGAAGTTTTTGGCGAGCGCAGATGCCGGCCCTGACCAGCTTTACCCGATGGGCGACGGGCGATTTGAATTTGACCGTACCGTGTCGCGGCTGATGGAAATGCAGTCGGAAGATTATCTGGCGGAAGGCCACGGCGCGCGCTAGCATTGCATAAAGGAGAGAAAAGATGATCGGACGGAGCACGTTTTTATTGGCGGGCATGTTGGCCCTGACAACCGCTGCACATGCGCAAACAGCTGCATCGAAAATAGCATCGGAACGCGCGCTCTTTGCAAAGATCGTCGAAATTCCTACCGTTGAGGGGCAGCCTGCCGAGTTTAAGAAGCTGACCACCTTATTGGCAGCCGAGTTCCGCAAGGCGGGCATCACGAACGTGATCGTCAAGGATCATGACAATACCCAGACAATGATTGTCCGTTGGCCCGCAGCCAAGCCTTCGGGCAAAAAGCCTATTTTGCTGATGGCGCACATGGATGTCGTCGCCGCCAAAGCAAGCGATTGGAAATATCCGCCATTTAAGTTTCGCGAAGAGGGCGGATATTATCTGGGTCGCGGTTCAAACGACAATAAGGCAGCGTTGACCGGTATCGTTCTTGCCCTGCAATATCTGCGCGCAGAAAAGTTTGAACCGACGCGCGATATCATTGTGCTGTTTACCGGCGATGAAGAGACGATCGGCAACGGTGCACGGCGCGCGGCAACCGAATGGCGCGAGCTGATTGACGCCGAATATGCCCTAAATGGTGATGCAGGCGGCGGTTCGGTGTTTCCAGACGGGCGCGTTGAAGGCTTCGGCATTCAGATTGCGGAAAAAACCTATGCCGATTTCCACCTGACCGCCGTGAACCGTGGCGGGCACAGCAGCGTGCCGCGTCCTGACAATGCGATATATGCGTTGGCCAATGCGCTCACCGCAGTGGAGCGTCATCGCTTTCCAGCCATGATTAACGATGCCACCCGTGCAAGTTTCGAGATGCTGGCAAAAGGCGATAGCGGCCAATTTGGCGAGCTGTTGCGCAGATATCTTGCCGATCCCCAAGATCGCGAAACGGCCGATCTGTTAGAAGCAATGGACCCGGGAAGCACACGCACGCGCTGTGTCGCAACGATGTTGTCGGGCGGTCACGCGCCAAATGCCTTGCCCCAAAAGGCCGAAGCCAATGTGAACTGCCGCATTTTTCCAAGCGTCAAAACAGAGGATGTCCGGCAGCAATTGCAAGCGCTTTCAGGACCGGATGTAACGGTGTCCGCCGTTGAAGGATCGCAAACACCCGAAACCGCACCATCACCGATGCGCGATGACATAGTCCAAGCCTATCGGGCCGCTGTCGCAACCCGCTTTCCGAACGCGCCCGTTCTGCCATTCCAATCGGCGGGCGCTACCGACGGGGCGTTTTTACGGTCCGCCGGAATTCCCGTTTATGGATTTGGTGGCCTTTGGAGCATCGTCGGACAGAAAGAGGGCGCGCATGGCCTGGATGAACGCGTCTGGGCCGAAGGATTTCATGGCCAAGTCCCCATCTGGATGGAAATGTTGCGGCGGGTGGCTGGTAACTGACAGGGTGCACTTCACCCGTTATCGCTATTGCGAACTGTTATCAGAAAAAGCCTTAACTTTGGACCTTTATTGGGTTGTTATCCACAGCGATTCGGCGTAACGACGCCGCAATTCCGCTAAAAAGCCCTAAGGGAAGGACAGTTTTGTATGGCTCGCAAAAAAATTGCGCTTATTGGCGCCGGTAATATCGGCGGCACACTTGCTCACCTCGCAGCATTGAAAGGCCTCGGCGACATCGTCTTGTTCGACGTTGTTGAAGGCGTTCCCCAGGGCAAGGCGCTTGACCTGTCGCAATGCGGTCCGGTCGAAGGCTTCGATGCCAAGATTACGGGCACCAATGATTATGCCGACATTGCTGGCGCCGACGTGATCATCGTCACCGCTGGTGTCGCGCGCAAGCCCGGCATGAGCCGCGATGATTTGCTTGGCATCAACCTGAAGGTCATGAAGGCCGTGGGTGAAGGCATTGCCGCGAACGCGCCAAACGCATTCGTCATCTGCATCACCAACCCGCTTGACGCGATGGTATGGGCGCTGCGCGAATTCTCCGGTCTGCCGCACCACATGGTTGTCGGCATGGCAGGCGTTCTCGATTCTGCACGTTTCAGCCACTTCCTTGCGGACGAATTCAATGTGTCGGTAAAAGACGTCACCAGCTTCGTACTTGGTGGTCATGGCGACACGATGGTGCCCGTCATTCAATATTCGACCGTATCGGGTATTCCGGTTCCAGACCTGATCAAAATGGGCTTTTCGACGCAGGAGCGCATTGACGCAATCGTGCAGCGCACGCGCAGCGGCGGCGGTGAAATCGTTGGTCTGCTTAAAACCGGATCTGCTTTCTACGCGCCGGCAACAAGCGGTATCGCGATGGCCGAAGCTTATTTGAACGACCAAAAGCGCGTTCTTCCAGCGGCAGTGCATCTGACCGGCCAATATGGCGTCGACAATTTATATGTCGGCGTACCCGTTGTCATTGGTGCTGGCGGTGTTGAAAAGGTCGTCGAAATCGCGCTTGATGACGAAGCCAAGGGTAACCTTGCGGTCAGCGTCGATGCGGTCAAAGAACTGCTTGTCGCATGTAAGGCAATTGATTCCTCGCTGAACTAAGCGAACCCCCGAATTTAGGAGACGTATGTGAGCATCCTTATCAACAAAAACACCAAGGTCATCACGCAGGGTATGACGGGTGCCACCGGCACATTCCATACCGAGCAGGCGCTTGCTTATGGCACGCAGATGGTTGGCGGTGTTACCCCCGGCAAGGGCGGAACAACGCATATTGGCCTGCCGATGTTTGACACGGTGCTTGAAGCCAAGCAAACAACCGGTGCGGATGCGTCGGTTGTGTATGTGCCACCACCCTTTGCGGCTGACTCAATCCTTGAAGCCATCGACGCGGAAATCCCGTTGATCGTTTGCATCACTGAGGGCATTCCTGTGCTCGACATGGTCAAGGTAAAGCGCGCATTGTCGGGTTCGAAATCGCGCCTGATTGGTCCAAACTGCCCTGGCGTTCTGACACCCAATGAATGCAAAATCGGCATCATGCCCGGCAGCATTTTCTCCGCAGGCTCGGTCGGCGTCGTTTCACGGTCAGGCACGCTCACTTATGAAGCCGTGTTCCAGACCACGGCAGAAGGCCTTGGCCAGACCACTGCGGTTGGCATTGGCGGTGACCCCGTCAACGGCACCAACTTCATCGATTGCCTTGAGCTGTTCCTTGCCGATGATGCGACCAAGTCGATCATCATGATCGGTGAAATCGGCGGCAGCGCAGAAGAAGAAGCTGCGCAGTTCCTGATCGACGAAGCCAAAAAGGGCCGCAAAAAGCCGATGGCTGGCTTCATCGCCGGACGCACGGCGCCTCCCGGACGCCGCATGGGCCATGCTGGCGCCATCGTATCGGGCGGCAAGGGCGACGCAGAAAGCAAGATCGCAGCAATGGAAGCAGCCGGCATCCGCGTATCGCCGTCACCATCATTGCTCGGCAAGACATTGGTCGAAGTGCTGAAGGGTTGAGGTTTGGGCGTTACATAAACGCGTTGGAATCCAGCCTACGCTGGAACACACAATTTTGTGCTCCCCGGCGCAGGCCGGGGTCCAGCCCTGAATGGAACGTCGATTGTCTTGGTTCTGGACCCCAGCCTTCGCTGGGGAACACATCGGTCAACTAAAAGATGGATCAGCCGGGTTATGTTTACATCATGGCCAGCAAACGAAACGGCACGATCTATCTTGGAGTGACAAGTAACCTGCAGCAGCGGTGCTTTCAGCATCGCAACGGTTTGATTGACGGCTTTACCAAACAATATGGGTGCAAACTTCTCGTTTGGTATCAGCGGTTCGAAAATCTGCATGATGCGCGGCGGCGCGAAGTGCAGATGAAAAGTTGGAAGCGGCTTTGGAAGCTGCGTGAGATCGAACAGATTAACCCCAACTGGGCGGATCTGTACGACACATTAGTTTGATGTTGGACCCCGGCGTTCGCTTGGGCACACGAGGTATTTTATGGGCTTAGAAAACCAAGATTTTGAAACTGAGCAAGGTCCAAGCTGGGCGCGTTCGAATTGGCCTTTGTCCATCACCGATGACCTGACGGCTTCGCTTGATCCGACGCAGATGGCGGTCGAGGTTAAGGCTGCGGCGAAGGCTGCTGGCAAGCCCATGGCAGAGGCCGACGCTGTTGCCGCTGCGAGCGATTCCATTCGCGCAATGATGCTGGTCCGCACTTATCGTGTGCGCGGGCATCTGGCGGCAAATCTGGATCCGCTTGGTCTTTCCAAGCAGGATATTCCCGCTGACCTTACCCCCGAATATCATGGCTTTTCTGGCGCAGACCTCGACAAGCGGGTCTATGTCGGCGGCACGCTCGGTCTCGAATGGACCACGGTTCGTGAACTCGTCGATACGCTGCGCGCCAATTATTGCGGGCCAGTTGGCCTCGAATATATGCACATTTCCGACGTCGAAGAGCGCCGGTTCCTGCAAGAGCGGATGGAGGGCAAAGATGCAGCCATCCAATTTACGCCCGAAGGCAAAAAAGCCATCCTCGGTAAAGTCATCGAGGCGGAGCAGTACGAAAAATTCCTTGGCCGCAAATATGTAGGCACGAAGCGGTTCGGCCTTGATGGTGGCGAATCGATGATTCCTGCACTCGAAGCCGTCATCAAATATGGCGGCCAGTTGGGCGTGCGCGAAATCGTTTACGGCATGCCCCATCGTGGTCGTCTCAACGTTTTGGCCAATGTGATGGCAAAGCCATACCGCATCATCTTCCACGAATTTTCGGGCGGGAGCGCGAACCCGGATGATGTTGGCGGTTCGGGCGATGTGAAATATCACCTCGGCACCAGCACCGACCGCGAATTTGACGGCATCAAGGTGCATATGAGCCTTGTGCCAAATCCTTCCCACCTTGAAGCGGTGAACCCAGTGGTGCTCGGCAAGGTACGCGCGAACCAAACCGCACGCGATGACCTTGGCAAGCATGAACAAGTGCTGCCCGTGCTGTTGCATGGTGACGCGGCCTTTGCTGGTCAGGGCATCGTTTGGGAGTGCCTCGGCTTTTCCGGCATTCGTGGGTATAATACCGGCGGTTGCTTGCACTTTATCGTGAACAACCAAGTTGGTTTCACAACCAGCCCGCAATATGCGCGGTCTTCGCCTTATCCTTCCGACGTAGCCAAGGGCGTTCAGGCACCAATATTCCACGTCAATGGGGATGATCCCGAAGCGGTGACCTTCGCCTGTAAAATTGCGATTGAATTCCGTCAGACATTCCACCGCGACATCGTCATCGACATGTGGTGCTACCGCCGCTTTGGCCACAATGAAGGCGACGAACCCGGTTTCACGCAGCCGTTGATGTATAAAGTGATCAAGGGCCACCCCGCCGTCAGCAGCTTGTACGCCAAGCGGCTTGAGGCCGAGGGTGTTATCGATGCGAACTGGGCGGACGAGCACGCCATGCGCTATGTGCAGACGCTCGAGCAGGAATTTGCCAGCGCAGCCGATTATAAAGCAAATGCTGCCGACTGGTTTGGCGGACGTTGGTCGGGCCTGTCCAAACCAGCCGATCCCGAAACTGCCCGCCGGAATGTGCAAACAGGTGTTTCCAAAAAACTGTTTGATAGCATGGGACGCACGCTGACCACTGTGCCCGAAGGCCACAATATTCACCCCACACTCAACCGTGTGCTCGATGCCAAAAAAGCGATGTTCAGCACAGGCGCAAACTTTGACTGGGCAACAGGCGAAGCGCTCGCGTTCGGATCTTTGCTTTCCGAAGGTTATGGCGTGCGCCTATCGGGCCAAGATTCGGGCCGCGGTACGTTCAGCCAACGCCACGGCGTCTGGGTCGACCAAACGACTGAGGAAAAATATATCCCGCTGGCAACATTGCCACATGGCCGTTTTGAAATCCTCGACAGTCCCTTATCGGAATTCGGCGTGCTGGGTTTTGAATATGGCTATGCGGGTGCCGAGCCGAAGACACTGGTGCTTTGGGAAGCGCAATTTGGCGACTTCGTGAATGGTGCGCAGACCATGATCGATCAGTTTATTGCCGCCGGTGAAGCAAAATGGTTGCGCGCCAATGGCCTCGTGATGCTGTTGCCGCATGGCTATGAAGGACAAGGTCCCGAACACAGCTCCGCTCGGCTTGAACGCTTCCTGCAATTGTGCGCAGAAGACAATATTCAGGTCGCAAACTGCACGACGCCTGCAAATTATTTCCATTTGCTGCGCAGGCAGATGGCACGGCCATTCCGCAAGCCGCTTATCGTCATGACGCCAAAATCGTTGTTGCGGCACAAGCTGGCGGTTTCCAAGGCAGAGGATTTCCAAGGCGAAAGCCACTTCATGCGGATCCTGTCGGACATCAACGCGCCTGCGGACAAGGATGTCAAACGACTGGTCCTATGTTCGGGTAAGGTTGCGTATGACCTGATGGAAGCGCGCGATGCATCGGGTGACAAGAACACCGCGATTGTACGCATCGAGCAACTATATCCGTTCCCCGCCGAACCATTGATTGTCCGGTTGAAGCGTATGACCAATTTGGAAGAGGTCGTTTGGGCCCAGGAAGAGCCGCGCAACGCCGGCAGCTGGAGCTTCGTCGACCCCTATTTGGAAGAATGCCTCGCAGAAGCCAATGTCGGCCCTGTCCGCGCACGTTATGCCGGACGCAAAGCCGCAGCCGCGACAGCCACGGGTCTTGCCAAGCGCCACCAAGCCGAACAGGCCGCATTGGTTGCAGACGCATTGGGCCACAATGTCCGCGAAGAAATCCGCCGCCAACGCACGGGGGGAACCAAGCCGGTTACCCCTCCATCCTCCTGAGGATTGAATTATGAGCACTGAAGTTAAAGTCCCCGTATTGGGCGAGTCCATCACTGAAGCGACCCTTGGCCAATGGCTGAAAAAACCGGGTGAGCCGGTTGCGGTCGATGAACCGATAGCCAGCCTTGAAACCGACAAGGTCGCAGTCGAAGTGCCGTCGCCTGTCGCCGGTATCATGGGTGCCTATGCCGTTGAGGAAGGCGCGACCGTTAATGTCGGCGCGGTCATTGGTTCAATCGATGCTGGCACCGGCGCTGCCGCAGCACCTGCTGGAGCCGCTGCCGCTGTAGCCCCCGCCGTTACGAGCACCGCTGCGCCTGCACCGGCCGCTGCTTCAGAAAATAACGATCTGCCCTTGTCGCCTGCGGTTCGCCGCCTGGTGCTTGAGCTCGGCATTGACCCAAGCAAGATCAAAGGCACCGGCAAGGATGGCCGCTTGACCAAGGAAGATGTAGTTGCAGCGGCAAAGGGTGCGCCTGCGCCTGCAGCCGCCTCGGCATCAACGGCGACGCCAGCTGCGTCTGCACCGGCAGGTGCGCGTCAGGAAGAGCGCGTGAAGATGACGCGTCTGCGCCAGACAATCGCAAAACGTTTGAAGTCTGCACAAGACACAGCGGCGCTGCTGACGACCTTTAACGATGTCGATATGTCCGCTGTGATCGAAGCGCGCGCGACCTACAAAGACCTGTTTGAAAAGAAGCACGGCGTGCGCCTCGGTTTCATGGGCTTCTTTACCAAGGCTGTTGCTTTGGCAGCGCGTGATGTTCCTGCTGTAAATGCGCAGATTGATGGCGACGAAATCGTCTATCATAATTATCTCGACGTCTCGGTCGCGGTTAGCGCGCCAAATGGCCTCGTCGTACCCGTGGTGCGCAACGCCGACGCCATGAGCTTTGCCCAGATTGAAAAGGCGATTGGTGATTTTGGTGCAAAGGCCAAGGCTGGCGCGCTCACGATGGACGATATGTCGGGCGGAACCTTCACCATTTCCAACGGCGGCGTGTTCGGCAGCCTGATGTCGACCCCGATTATCAACCCGCCACAGTCCGCTGTGCTTGGTCTTCACCGGATCGAAGACCGCGCCGTGGTCCGCGACGGCCAGGTTGTGGTTCGCCCAATGATGTATTTGGCGCTAAGCTATGACCACCGTCTCATCGACGGCCGCGAGGCAGTGACATTCCTGAAAATCGTCAAAGAGGCGATTGAAGACCCGACCCGGTTGTTGATCGACCTTTAAGGAGCTGAGCAATGGCAGAACATGATTATGACCTGATCGTTATCGGTGCAGGTCCGGGCGGTTATGTTGCCGCCATCCGCGCCGCACAACTCGGCCTGAAAACAGCCTGCGTCGAAAGCCGCGAGACATTGGGCGGCACCTGCCTCAACGTCGGCTGCATTCCGTCAAAAGCTTTGCTGCATGCATCCGAAATGTACCATGAGGCACAATCGGGTTCGCTGGCAAAATTCGGTATCGATTTTAAGGGCGTCTCGCTCAACCTCGACCAAATGCACGCCGAAAAAGCGAAGGCTGTGTCCGAATTGACCGGCGGCATCGAGTTTCTGTTTAAAAAGAACAAGGTTGATTGGCTCAAGGGCCGCGCCGCGTTCACGTCCGCCAACAGCATTGATGTGGCCGGCAAAAATTACACCGCGAAAAACATCATGGTCGCGACAGGATCATCGGTAACGCCATTGCCCGGTGTCGAAATAGACCAAAAGGTTATCGTCGATTCCACAGGCGCGTTGGCTTTGCCAAAGGTGCCAAAGCACATGGTCGTCATTGGCGGCGGTGTTATCGGGCTTGAGCTTGGAAGTGTCTGGTTACGTCTTGGCGCGCAAGTGACTGTGGTCGAATATCTTGACCAAATCCTGCCCGGCATGGACGGTGAAGTCCGCAAGGAAGCCGCCAAGATCTTCAAGAAACAGGGCTTCAACCTGCGCATGGGTACCAAGGTTACTGGCGCAACGGTAAAGGGCGGTATGGCCACGCTGACGGTTGAACCATCGGCAGGCGGTGCAAGCGAAACGATTGAAGCAGATTGCGTCCTCGTGGCGATTGGCCGCCGCGCAAACACCGATGGCCTTGCGATGGAAAAGGCAGGTCTCGCGGTCAATGCGCGCGGGCAGATTGAAATCGGCCATGATTTCCAGACCAATGTTCCCGGCATCTACGCAATCGGCGATGTTTGCCCCGGTCCCATGCTGGCGCATAAGGCGGAAGACGAAGGCATTGCCGCGGCTGAATTTGTTGCGGGCCTAACGGGCATCGTCAACCATGACGTCATCCCGGGCGTCGTCTACACTTACCCTGAGATTGCCAGCGTTGGCCTGACCGAGGAAGAAGCAACGGAACATGCTTCGGCTTCGGGTAGCGAGATCAAGGTCGGCAAATTCCCGATGATGGCCAACAGCCGTGCGAAAACAAATCGCACCACGGACGGTTTCGTCAAAGTCATTGCCGATGCAAAAACCGACCGCGTGCTTGGCGTGCATATCATCGCATCCATCGCCGGCAGCATGATCGCCGAAGCAGCCGTCGCTATGGAATTCGGTGCAACGTCGGAAGACATCGCATATACCTGCCATGCCCACCCGACCCATGCCGAAGCCTTGAAGGAAGCGGCCATGGCCGTGACCGGCAAACCGATCCACATGTGATGATTACCCAAGCGGCCCAAATAGCCCCGGCCATGATTTCATGGTTGGACCTATTTGGGATCGCTGTATTCGCGGCATCGGGCGCTCTCGCCGCGGCGCAGCGCAAACAGACGCTTGTCACTTTTTCCTTCTTTGCGCTGGTTACTGGCGCGGGTGGCGGCACGGTTCGCGACCTGCTCATCGGTGCGCCCGTTTTCTGGGTTCAGGATTGGCGTTTTGCAGCAACCTGTCTTGTGACTGCGGGGCTGGTCTGGGTAACGCCGCAGCATCTTTGGAAGCCGCGTGCGCTTGACTGGTTCGATGCGGTGGGCATTGCCATTTACGCGGTGTTCGGCACTTGGAAATCACTTACGCTTGGCGTTCCATTGCTACCGGCCATGATGATGGGCGTCATCACCGCCTGCGTCGGCGGTATCATTCGCGATGTGCTGGCGGGTGAGCCGTCAATCCTGCTTAAGCCCGAAATCTATGTGACCGCTGCCGCACTGGCATCGGGGCTGTTTGGCCTATTGTTATTTGTTGGGCTACCCGTTCTACCCGCCGCGATTTTCAGCGCGACTGCCGGTTTTGCCTTGCGGGCGATGGCGATTTGGAAAGGCTGGGCAATCCCCGCCTATCGAGGTTAGTTACCGAACGCGGCTGGGGAAAAGCTTCGTCAAATTCGCAATTTTCGGTTTGTCCCATTGCACGATATAGGGGTGCCTTGGGTTTCTCGCCATAAAGTCTTGATGATAGCTTTCGGCAGGAAAAAAGCTGAAAGGCTCCAGCGTCGTCACAATGGGTTTCTTCCAATATCCCGCCTTGTCCAGTTGCGCCACATAAGCACGCGCCGCCTTTTGCTGCGCTACGTTCGCAGGAAATATCGCGGATCGATATTGCTTGCCGCGGTCTGGCCCCTGACGGTTCAACTGGGTCGGATCATGCGCCACGGAAAAGAATATGTGCAGCAGCTCCGCATAACTCACCACGGCAGGGTTATATTGGATGCGAACCGATTCAGCATGTCGCGTGGTCCCGGAACTGACGAGATCATAGTCAGCGGTTGATCGCGTCCCGCCGGAATAACCCGACTCCACGCGCGTCACGCCCTTCACGCGCTCAAACACAGCCTCCACACCCCAGAAGCAACCACCGGCAAAAACAGCGGTCTGCATGCGCTTTGGTTCAACAATTTTTGCAAGCGGAGCGGCAATCCGAATGCCCTCTTCGGCATGCGCAGTGCCAACGGCGGATCCAAAGTCTGACCCACATCCTGCCACCAAGCCAAACAGCAGCGCGACATGTACCGCGCGGATAACGCATTTAGGGGTTCGGGGCAGCCGTTTCATATGATGGACCTCCAACGGACACAGATCGCGTGGCTTCTGCGTTGTTATCATTTGCGCTAGCCGGTTTGATGATTGCCAGTCCAGCCAAACCTAGCGCAAATCCACCAGCCAGGCTGAGGAATAGATCCGAACGCACAAAGTTATAAAGACGGTCCATATTTTATCTCTGACATAGTGCACAGATGGGCGCCGAAACAGCGACGTGTGGCGGCTTTGGAAGGCTTCACCAGAAAGCACATTAAACGTGCATGAACGCCGTTCAGCGTGACGTACGTATTGCGGTCATGTGAGTGCGGCGCAGGCTGCTTGGATACGCGTGCACGCTTCCTTGAGGATATCCGACGATGTTGCATAAGAAATCCGGAAGCCTGGCGACAGACCGAAGGCCCCGCCATGCACCGCAGCCACGCGGTAATCATCAAGGAAATAATCGATGAGGTCCGCATCGGTCTCAATCTTCTTGCCCTTGGGCGTCGTCTTGCCCATCACGCCAGTTGCGTCGGGATAGACATAAAATGCGCCTTCTGGCGTTGGGCAGCTAAGCCCCGGTGCGTCGTTCAGCATCGCGACGACAAGGTCGCGGCGTTCGCGGAAAGCCACATTGCGTTCACGCAAGAAATCCTGCGGTCCGTTAAGCGCGGCCAACACGGCATATTGTGAGATTGAGCAGGGATTGCTGGTCGATTGCGACTGCAAATCCGCCATCGCCTTAATCAGCCATGCCGGGCCACCAGCATAGCCGATGCGCCAACCGGTCATGGCATAAGCTTTGGACGCGCCGTTCATGGTGAGTGTGCGATCATAGAGTTCGGGGCACACCTGAAGCATCGTCGCAAAGGGCGCCTGCGCATACCAGATATGTTCGTACATATCGTCGGACAGCAGCATGACGTGCGGATGGCGCAGCAGCACGGCACCCAATTCTTTCAACTCAGCCGCATCATAAGCGGCGCCGGTCGGGTTGGACGGTGAATTCAGGATCAACCAGCGCGTCTTCGGCGTAATGGCGGCCTCCAGTTGCTCTGGCGTGATTTTATAATTTTGCGCCGCAGTCGCCATAACGATCACGGGTGTTCCGCCAGCAAATTGAACGATATCGGGATAGCTCACCCAATAAGGCGCAGGGATGATGACTTCATCGCCCTTATCAATCGTTGCGACCAGGGCGTTAAACAATGTGTGCTTGCCACCGGAGTTTACCGTGATCTGCTTTGGCGTGTATTCAATGCCATTGTCGCGCTTGAATTTTGCAATGATCGCCTGCTTGAGCGGGGCGATACCGTCCACGGCGGTATATTTCGTCATGCCGTCACGAATGGCCTGAATGGCAGCGTCTTTGACGAATTCTGGCGTATCGAAATCGGGTTCGCCCGCCGACAGTCCAATGACATCAATGCCCTGCGATTTAAGATCAATCACACGTCCGGACATAGCAAGCGTTGCTGAAGGGGCAATCCGGCCGAGCGCGGCCGACAGACGGTCATTCATTATCAAAACTTTCGGGCAAAAATTGAACAGAAGTTGCGCGCTTGCCCCTAAAGCCTCGCTAAAAGTTACGCAACCCTATGCGCTCTTATTAATCCACGCGCGCTGTTTCCGACAAAAAAACCACCCGCCAAATCATCGGCTGTCAGGTCCGCCTCTTGGGCTTCGCCAGCGTCGATCAGCGCGCGGCGAAGCACAGATGGCAGTAGCCCGGTCTCAAGCCGCGGCGTCAGCAGAATGCCATCCCGTTCAACAAACAAGGCCGTGATGCTACCTTCGGTTAAACGACCATCGGCACCTGCGAAGATAACTTCGTCACAATCGGTGCGCGCTTTTCGGGCGTTGTCGTAAAAAGCCCGATCGCTCATCTTGTGCCGAAGCCGGAAATCTTCCGCGGGGACAGGCAGTGGAACCACAGCAACGCGCCAGTCGGTCACATCCTGAAGCGGGCTGATCTCAATCGCGACTGAACCATGCCGCGAAACCATCAGCCGGATTTTCGAAAGCTGATCGAGATGGAAAATGCTGGCGTGCAGCCGGTTGCGCAATGCGTGCCGGTCAAATTCAAATCCGAACAACATTGCGCTGGTCTTCATGCGCTCCAGATGCAACTCCAGCCGGAGGATTCCGGCCATCGGTTCAAAACGCATGGTTTCGATCAGATCAAATCCGGTATCGCCCACCTTGGCAAAATCCCCCTTGGCCAAACATTCTGCCCATTCATCTGCTTCGTTGGAATCGGCGACAACGCCTGATCCTAGCCCAAGTGAAAGCGTCTTTGTAGAATCGCACAAGGTAAAGGTACGAATGGCAACGTTGAAGGCGGCATCGCCATTGGCATCAATGCGCCCGATGGAGCCGCAATATATTCCGCGTGGTGCGGTTTCCACTTCTTCGACGACCTGCATTGCGCGGATTTTCGGCGCGCCGGTAATCGACCCGCAGGGAAATAATGCCGCTATGACGTCAACCGCACCCACACCCTCGCTCAACACACCCGTGACGGTCGAGGTCATCTGGTGAACCGTGGGATAACTTTCGACATGAAACAATTCAGGCACGGCGACAGTGCCCGCGGCGCACACACGGGACAGATCATTGCGGAGGAGATCGACGATCATCAGATTCTCCGCCCGTTGTTTCGGGTCCGTGCGCAAGCGCTCCGCGACATCGCTATCATGGTGCGGGTCGGCTTGCCTTTTTGCCGTGCCCTTCATCGGTTTTGTCGTCACGCGTTGGTCTTTAAGCGCGAAAAACAGCTCGGGTGAAAAGGACAGATAATGCGCGTCCCCCGTGTAAATAACACCGCCATAGCCCGCCTTCGCGCGGCCGCGCAGCGCCGCATATAAGGCCAGCGGATCGCCCGCATAATCGGCGGAAAGCGGAAAGGTCAGATTGGCCTGATAAATGTCCCCGGCATGGATAAAATCCTGAACCGCAGCAAAGGCATCGC
The DNA here is from genome assembly GCA_943368745.1 of Maricaulis salignorans. Taxonomy (GTDB): domain Bacteria; phylum Pseudomonadota; class Alphaproteobacteria; order Sphingomonadales; family Sphingomonadaceae; genus Sphingorhabdus_B. The sequence goes on along the minus strand of CALRLP020000011.1, from coordinate 2,310 downwards.
CATATTCTGCGCGCGAAATCGCCGGGCGCAGTTCGGACAAATATGCACCCGCCGGATCGGGTAGATATGACGGCACGACGTCAGCAGAAATTGTGCTGTAGCTGCGAAACAAGCCGAACCACGCCAGTGGCCCGCTGCATTCTTGCCCAAGATTTGGCAGGAAATGCTGACCACATTCATAGCCCAAAAACCCTGCGGCATGCAGCCCGCCCCGCTGCGCATCACGCACGGCATTTAACACAGCGTCGACTTCATCAACGCTGTTGGCGGTCCATATTTCAACCGGGTCGGTATATAGCCGTGCGGGCGACGCACCGTGCATGCGGGCATCGTCGAGCAGCACATAAGGGCGATCTGTCGGGATCTTCATATGCACAGCAAAATCGACAATGCCCAAGGCTTTAGCCGTTTAGCCGTTCCGCATGCCAAGCGAGATGTTCGGCCATAAAGGTCGAGATGAAATAATAGCTGTGATCATAGCCCGGCTGCATGCGAATTTCGGCACGCTGGCCAACCGCGGCACATTGTTCGACGAGCAGATGGGTCTTGAGCTGTGACTCGAGGAAATTGTCCGCCAGGCCTTGGTCGACCAACAGGTCAGGCAAGCGTGCGCCATCTGCCAACAACGCGACGCTGTCATAGGCGCGCCATTGCGCACGATCTTCGCCAAGATAACCGCCCAAAGCCTTTTCACCCCAAGGACAATTTAACGGCGAAACAATCGGCGAAAATGCTGATGTCGACTTATACTTGCCGGGATTACGCAGACTGATCGTCAGCGCGCCATGCCCGCCCATGGAATGCCCCATAATGGCTTGCCGCTGCATATCCGCCGGGAAGTGCGCGGCGATGATATCGGGCAACTCACGCTCGATATAATCTTGCATCCGGTAATGCGTGTCAAAGGGCGATGCGGTGGCGTTGACGTAAAATCCAGCACCCAAACCAAAATCATATGCGGCATCGGCATCATCGGGCACGCCTTCACCGCGCGGGCTGGTGTCGGGCGCCACGAAAATCAAACCCAGCTCTGCACAGGCACGGCGGAATTCGCCTTTCTCGGTTACATTTGCATGGGTGCAGGTCAGGCCCGACAAAAACCACACCACTGGTAAAATCTGGCCTTCTTCGTGCGGCGGGACATAGACTGAAAAAGTCATGTCGGTGCCGGTGGCTGATGAATGGTGCTTATAAACACCCTGCACGCCACCAAAGGCAGTGTTTTGAGAGACGGTTTCGAAAGTCATGCGGGCTCCAATGTCGGGACGGAAATAATCTGGGGTGGGTGCTGCCAATAGGTTTGCGCGCGCATAAGATCGCTGGTCGCAATGCTTAAAGTCGCGCTGTTTCGCAGCGGGTGGCAATTGATAATGTCTGCTTGCGCTAACGCAGCATCCAGCACGAATTGGACAGCACAATCGCGGTCGTTGATTGCCGCCAAAGCGGTGACCGATCCCGGCGTAATGCCGAGCAGCCGTTCCATATCTTCGGCTTTACCAAAGCTGATCCGGCCACAACCGATGGCGGATGGCAACGCCTTTAAATCAACGCGGGCTTCAGCGGGGACGGTGACCAGAAAATATGCGCCATTTTTGTCTTTCAAAAACAGATTCTTGGTATGCGCGCCGGCAATCTCGCGATTATGCGCTTCGCTCTCCGCCACCGTGAATACCGGCGCATGTTCATGCTTTTCATAAGCAATGCCGAGCGCGGCCAAATCTTTATAAAGCTGCGCTTCGGCATCGTTCATGATGGTAACACTATCAGTCAGTGACACGGTGCAAGGCGCACAGCTTGTTGCCATCTGGATCTCGCAGATAGGCGAGATATAACTTCATGCCATTGCCTTCGCGGATACCGGGTGCATCTTCAATCGCTTCGCCGCCATTTTCGACGCCCGCCTGATGCCATGCATCTGCCAACTCAGGGGTCATCGCAAAACCGATGGTGCTGCCATTGCCGTGCGTGGCCGGGTTGCCGTCAATGGGTGGCGTGACAAGGAACAGCGAACCATTGTGCATGTAAATCAAACGACCCATGGGGTCCTGCATGCCGGGCTTTCCGCCCATTGCAACGAAGGTCGCGTCGTAGAATTTTTTCGAACGGGCAATATCATTGCTGCCCACCATCATATGACTATACATTATTACTTCTCCCTAGATTAAAACACCACGACACTGCGGATGCTTTCACCCGCGTGCATCAATTCAAATGCCTTGTTGATTTCCTCAAGCCCCATGACGTGCGTAATCATCGGGTCGATTTCGATCTTGCCGGTCATATACATGTCGACGATCTTTGGAACGTCGG
>CALRLP020000010.1:0-59172 GCA_943368745.1 Maricaulis salignorans | reverse complement strand
AGCAGGAGCAGCAGCAGGAGCAGCTTCAGTTGCAGCAGCGTCAGCAGCAGGAGCAGCTTCAGTTGCAGCAGCGTCAGCGCCTTCTACAGCTGCGTCAGCAGCTTCAGCAGGAGCTTCTGTGGTTGCTTCAGTTGCTTCTGTGGTTGCTTCTTCAGCACCCGAGCAAGCGGCCAAACCGAGCGAAGCGGCAAGAACGAGAGATACAGCAATTTTCTTCATATGGGAAACCCCCTAGCAAAACTTATGAAAACCTGACAGGCACACCACAACGATTGCAGTAATGTCTGCGGAAAGCCCTCTAGCCCGTTCACAATTCGGTGGCAATGCGCTTTTTTATTCCATTAAGCTGATAAGCCCCAAAATTGCGGTTAACTCTACTAGAACGGTAGAAAATACGGCGAATTTGAGCCGATTGACTTCATATAAAGAATTCTTTATATGATGCCGTAATGATCAATTTGTTGAACATCATGCGGGCGTTAGCCGACCCGACCCGGCTTCGAATCGTATTTCTCGTGCTTCGGCTTGAACTGTCGGTGGGCGAGCTGGTTCAGATATTGGACCAGAGCCAGCCCCGTGTTTCCCGGCATATCCGCATATTGGATGAAGCGGGATTGCTGGAGCGGCGCAAAGAGGGAAGCTGGGTTTTCCTGCGCCCGGGCGCTGTTTTGGAGGACGGACGTCTTACGTCATTGCTGAAAGAAGCCGATGTGACGCAGGCGAAGGCATTTCAAAAGGATCTGGCGCGGCTGGACGAGGTCCGCAACGCGCGTACCAATATGGCGGCATCCTATTTTGCGGCACATGCGGAAGAATGGGATTTCATCCGATCGCTGCATGTTGCCGATTCGGAAGTTGAAGCGAAGATTGCGCAGATTTTGCATAGCGCGCCGTTGGGTAGTGTATTGGATGTGGGAACGGGGACTGGCCGCATTGTCGAATTGTTCGCACATAGCGCCAGCCGGTTTGTCGCTTTGGACAATAGCCCTGAAATGTTGCGGCTTGCCCGCGCAAAAATAGCGAACTTCAGCGCCGATATTGCGAGCAAGGTCGAAATCAAATTGGGTGACTTCAACATGCTCCCCGTGGGTGATGGTGAGTTTGACACCGTCATTTTCCACCAAGTGCTGCATTACGCCCAAGACCCTGAGGCCGTCATTGCCGAAGCCATCCGGACCGTCGCGGACGATGGACGGCTCGTGATCGTCGACTTCGCCGCCCATGACCATGAAGAACTCCGCACCGTTCATGCCCATGCCCGGCTTGGCTTTACGGACGAATTTATGCGGAATGCATTTTCGGCACATGGCCTGCAGATGGTGCATCAGGTCGCACTTGAGTCCGGCGCGCTCATTGTCAAAGTGTGGATGGGGCAAAAGCTGTCGTTCGCCACCCCGCGTCCAAAAAACAACTTAAGGATTGTTGCATGATTCTCCCGTTCGACCAGATGCAGGAAGCTAGCCGGGCGCTGGCCGCGCCTCTTTTTGCCGGTCTTGCCGGTGATTGCGAAATCAGTTTTGAATTCTTCCCGCCCAAAACCGAAAAGATGGAAGAGCAGCTTTGGGATTCGGTAGTAACGCTCGCGCCGCTTGCCCCGCGCTTTGTGTCGGTCACTTATGGTGCCGGCGGAACAACGCGTGAGCGGACGCACAACACCGTCGCCCGCATTGCGCGTGAAACCAATATTCCGGCTGCCGCACATTTAACCTGCGTCGAAGCATCAAAGGGCGAAATTGCTGACGTTGCGAATGCCTATTGGGAAGCAGGTGTCCGGCATATCGTTGCGCTGCGTGGAGATCCACCAAGCTCGGACGGTAAATTTGCCCCGCATCCCGACGGCTATGCCAGTGCCGCGGAATTGGTCGAAGGGCTGCGTAAGCTTCACCCGTTCGAGATATCGGTCAGTGCCTATCCCGAAACGCATCCAGAAGCCTTGTCCGCGGCCAGCGACATCGACTTTCTGAAGCGCAAGCTGGATTCAGGCGCGAGCCGGGCAATCACACAATTTTTCTTTGAACCTGAAACCTTCTTCCGTTTTCGTGATGCTGTGGCCGCCGCCGGTGTCGACGCCGAAATCGTGCCGGGCATCATGCCGGTTTCGAATTTTGCGGCAATCACACGCATGTCCGCCATGACCGGCACCGCAATTCCCGAGTGGATGGCGCATTTGTTTGAAGGGTTGGATGACCATCCACCGGCCCGGCAACTTGTCGCGGCCACCGTCGCAGCCGAAATGTGCCGCAGATTATATGCGGGCGGTGTGCGCGATTTCCATTTCTACACGCTCAACCGCGCCGAGCTATCTTATGCAATTTGCCATTTGCTTGGAAAACGGCCCTCTGGCGCTGCGCAGGAGCAAGCGGCATGACCCCGCGTGAGGCATTTGTTGCAAGAGCGGCCAAGCAAATTTTGGTCTTCGACGGCGGTTATGGGACCGCCATTCAGGGGTATAAATTATCCGAGGCGGACTATCGCGGGTCATTGGAACTGACCCACGATCAAAAAGGTAATAACGATCTTTTGTCGATCACACGGCCTGACGTGGTTGGCGCCATCCACAGTGCTTATCTGAGCGCGGGCGCGGACATGATTGAAACCAACACCTTTAGCGCCACAAAGATCAGCATGGCTGATTATGGCTGCGAACATCTGGTCCAGCAATTGAACATTGATTCGGCAAAGCTCGCGCGTGCCTGTTGTGACGCCGCAGAAGCCGAAGACGGCAAGCGGCGCTTTGTTGCCGGCTCGATTGGGCCGACGAACAAGACATTGTCATTGTCGCCAGACGTCAACGACCCCGGCTATCGCGAAATCGACTTCGATTATCTCAAAGGCGTCTATCGCGAACAATGCGACGCGCTTATCGAAGGCGGCGTTGATTTCCTGCTGATTGAAACGATTTTCGATACGCTAAACGCCAAATGCGCAGCGATGGCGGCGCAGGAAGCGGCACTGGCATCGGGCAGGGATGTGCCACTGATGATATCCATGACGATCACCGATATGGCCGGTCGCAATTTGTCGGGGCATACCGTTGAGGCATTTTGGGCCGCGATCCGGCACGTCAAACCACTGACCATCGGGTTGAATTGCTCGTTCGGCGCCGATCTGCTGCGTCCGCATTTGGCCGCTTTGTCAAAGCAAGCCGATGCGCTGGTCATGGCCTATCCTAATGCGGGCTTGCCCAATGACCTTGCCGAATATGACGAACTGCCGGAAACGACGGCGCAGCTGATTGGCCAATGGCTTGATGATGGGTTGGTTAACATTGTCGGCGGTTGTTGCGGCACCACGCCTGCGCATATTGCCGCGATAGCCAAGGCCGTCGAAGACCGCGCGCCGCGCAGCATCCCGCACCCACCACTGGTCACGCGGCTTGCTGGCCTCGAACCCTTTATCATGGCCGCCTGAACTCCTTAAAGCTGAATATAAAAATATGACATCCTCCTCCTCCCGTTTCGTCAACATCGGTGAACGTACGAACGTCACCGGCAGCGCCAAGTTCAAGAAGCTCATTCTGTCTGGCGATTATGAAGCCGCTGTCGAAATCGCACGTGATCAGGTCGAAAATGGCGCGCAGATTATCGACATCAATATGGATGAAGGTCTGCTTGACGCGCATGAGGCGATGACCACATTCATCAAACGGATCTCGGCCGAACCAGATATTGCGCGCGTACCGTTGATGATCGACAGTTCCAAATGGAGCGTCATTGAGGCGGGGCTGAAATGCGTTTCGGGTAAGCCCATCGTGAATTCGATTTCGATGAAAGAAGGCGAAGAGGCCTTTTTGCATCACGCGCGGCTGTGCATGGCCTATGGCGCTGCTGTCGTCGTGATGGCGTTCGATGAAACTGGTCAGGCCGACACCAAAGAGCGCAAGGTCGAAATCTGCAAGCGCGCTTATGACTTGCTGGTCGGCATTGGGTTCCCGCCCGAAGACATCATTTTCGATCCCAATATTTTTGCGGTGGCAACGGGGATTGAAGAGCATAACAATTACGGCGTCGACTTTATCGAGGCGCTGAAAGAGCTGCGCGTTCTGTGCCCGCATGCGCATTATTCGGGCGGTCTTTCCAACCTGTCCTTTTCCTTCCGCGGTAACGAGCCTGTGCGCCGCGCAATGCACTCGATTTTCTTATATCATGCGATCCCTGCCGGCCTCGATATGGCGATCGTTAACGCCGGGCAGTTGGATATCTATGACGATATTGATCCGGAACTGCGGGTGGCGTGCGAAGATGTGATTCTCAACCGCGACCCCGATGCCACCGAGCGCCTCATTACCTTGGCCGAGAAATATCGCGGCACGGATATAGCGCAAGAAAAGGCGGAGGCCGAATGGCGCGGCTGGGAGGTCAAGAAGCGCCTTGAGCATGCCTTGGTCAAAGGCATTGATGCGCATATCGTCGACGACACCGAAGAAGCGCGGCTGGCGATCAAGGCGGCTGGTGGCAGGCCAATTGAGGTAATCGAAGGCCCGTTGATGGACGGCATGAATGTCGTTGGCGACCTGTTCGGGTCAGGCAAAATGTTTCTGCCGCAGGTCGTGAAATCGGCGCGCGTCATGAAAAAAGCGGTCGCGCATCTGTTCCCTTATATCGAGGCCGAGAAAGAAGTCGGCGCGAAGGGTAAAGGCAAGATCATCATGGCGACCGTCAAGGGCGACGTGCATGATATCGGCAAGAATATCGTTGGCGTTGTGCTGCAATGTAATGGCTTCGAGATTGTCGATCTGGGCGTGATGGTCCCGTGGCAAGACATATTGAAGGCGGCGGTCGAACATGATGCCGACATGATCGGGCTATCGGGCCTGATCACACCTTCGCTGGACGAGATGGTCACCGTCGCTGAAGAAATGCAGAAGGCGGGCATGACGATGCCGCTGATGATCGGCGGTGCCACCACGTCCAAAACGCATACGGCGTTGCGGATCGAGCCTGTCTATTCGGGCCCCGTCATTCATGTGCTCGATGCATCACGTGCGGTCGGTGTTGCGGGCACATTGGTCAGCGATACTATGGCCGAAAAGTTCGTCGCGGACACCCGCGCAGAATATAGCCACATCCGCGATGCCCGTGCGGGCAAGACCGCAAAGCCATTGGCTTCGCTGGACGAAGCCCGCGCCAATGCGTTCGAGATTGACGAGACGCTGAAACCCGCGCCGCCATTACAGCCGGGCGTGCATGTCTATGATGATTGGGACCTTGCCGATCTGCGCAATTATATCGATTGGACGCCGTTTTTCCGCGCATGGGAATTGCATGGCAATTACCCCGATATTCTGACCGACGAAGTCGTTGGCGAAAGTGCAACCAGCCTGTTTGCCGATGCCAATGCGATGCTCGATAAAATCATCAGCGAAAAATGGCTCCGTGCAAAGGGCGTTGCGGGCCTTTGGCCATGCTGGCGCGATGGTGATGATGTGGTGGTCTATTGCGAAAAGACCGAAGCCCATATTCGCCTGCCGTTCCTGCGCCAGCAAATTGCCAAACGTGAAGGCAAAGCGAACATGTGTCTGGCCGATTTCATCAGCCGCGATGGCGACTGGATTGGCGGCTTTGCTGTCACCACTGGCCATGGCATCGGCACGCATTTGGCGCAGTTCAAAGCCAATATCGATGATTATTCCGACATCATGTTGAAAGCGCTCGCCGACCGTCTGGCCGAAGCCTTTGCCGAGCGGATGCACGAGCATGTCCGTACAACATTATGGGGTTATGCGCCCGACGAGCAATTCACCATCGAGGCGCTGAACCGTGAAGAATATCGCGGGATCCGGCCCGCGCCGGGTTATCCCGCATGTCCGGACCACAGCCTGAAGCCGATATTATTCGACCTGTTGGATGCCACCCATAAAACGGGTATTACCTTAACCGAAAGCTTTGCCATGTTGCCGACCGCCGCGGTCAGCGGCTTTTATTTCGGGCACCCCCAAGCCGAATATTTCGGCGTTGCGCGGATTGGCGAAGATCAGGTTGCGGACTATGCCGCACGGCGCGCACTCGATTTGGATCGGGCGCGGCAGTATCTGCGGCCGAACCTTAACGAATGATCTGGGCTAGGGTAGATTTTCGGGACGGATGCCCATGAAGAAAACTGCGCTCTGTGTCCTGACCGCTTTCTGCACGGTGGCGGCATTTGCGCGCAGTCCGGTCCCTTTCCGCAATGGCGAGACGGGGCGTGGCTATGCCAGTCTTCAAAAAGCGGTCGATGGCATTGGCAGCGGTGAAGGCACGATCATCATCGCGCCGGGCACCTATCGCCAATGTGCCATCCAAAAAGCCGGCATCATCGCCTTTCGCGCAGCAGTGCCGGGCCAGACGATATTTGACGGCGCGACCTGTGAAGGCAAGGCCGCTTTGGTCCTGCGCGGACGGGCGGCGCGCATCGATGGCGTGGTCTTTCAAAATATGCGCGTGCCTGATGCCAATGGCGCAGGCATTCGGCTGGAAAAGGGCGACCTGACGGTGACGCGCGCGATCTTTCGCAACAGCGAACAGGGCATAATAACCGCCGACGACAAAGCCGGTAAAATTCGCATCACGCAATCAAGCTTTTCCGGCCTTGGCCGCTGCGACCGGGGGCGGTCCTGCACGCACAGCATGTACATTGGCAGCTATGGCAGCCTGACCATCACCAACAGCCGTTTCGAACGCGGCCATGGCGGGCATTATGTCAAAAGTCGCGCGCGGCAGGTGTCGATTACCGACAACGCATTTGACGATACGCGGGGTCGCCAAACTTATTACATGATTGATTTGCCCAATGGCGCAACCGGCAACATCGCGCGCAATGTGTTCGTGCAAGGCGCAGCCAAGGAAAAGGACAGCGCCTTTATCAATATTGCAGCCGAAGGCCGGACGCAAAGCAGTGCCGGCCTGGCGATTAACGCCAACGAGGCGAGCATTGCGCATGGTGTGAATCGCGAAACGGTATTTCTGGCCGATTGGTCCGGCGACCGGCTGGCGTTGGGCGGTAACCGGTTGGGCCGCGGACTGAAACCGTTTGAGAGGCGATAGGCTTAACGCGACAAAAGCAACGTGGGGCAGCGTTTTTACTGTCTGCTTTGTCGCTTTAAGGGTGAACGCGGTTCTGACTTATTTCTGCTGGTCTCAACATTGAGAAAGAGCCGCGCGCGCTTTCGCGTGTGCGTGGCGATACTCTCAAAGCCAATCCTACATTGCAAGCGTGGAGATGCCTCCAGCCCGTGCCGCGGCCATCACCGGCCCTGCGCACGCCACCTGCGCACGACGCGGTCCAATATTTCGGCCTCGCCGCCCGTTTCGCGCCAAAGCGCGCTGAACAGCGGGTCTTCCGAAGCGGGGCGTTTTTCCGCGTCCAAATGGTCGAGCGACACGCGGATGGGAATGCTGACACCTTCGCCGCAGATGATGCATTCGCGGTTGCGTAAGGCAGGAACGGCATCAAGGAAACCGCGCGCGCCTTCGGGCATGGCGGCGCGGACAAATGCCTGATCGCGTTCATTGTTCAATCGCATCGAAATGATCGTGCCGCATTGCGACAGCACGCCTTCGGCCAAATCGGATGGACGCTGCGTAATCAGGCCAAGCGACACGCCATATTTGCGGCCTTCCTTGGCAATGCGTTCAAGGATGGAGCGCACTGCGCTGTCTTTGGAAACGCGATCTGACGGAATATAGCGATGGGCCTCTTCGCAGATGAGCAGGATGGGGCGCTGCGCTTCGTTGCGCGACCAGATGGCATAGTCATACACCAGACGCGACAGAACCGCGACAACGGTCGACGTGATGTCGGAAGGGACGCCGGACACATCGATAATCGAAATCGGTTTGCCATGTGACGGCAGACGGAAAATCTTGCCGACAAATTCGGCCATGGTGTCGCCGACCAGCAGACCCGAAAACATGAAATTGTAACGCGGGTCGGCTTTCAGTTCGTCAATTTTGCTCTTCAACCGTATGAACGGCGCGGACGACGTTGCCTTGTCGAGCTTGCCCATTTCATTCTGGATGATGTTGGTCAGGTCAGACAATAAATAGGGGATTGGCGCATCAACCGTCAGCTTGCCAATCGTTTCGGCAATCCGGTTTTTGGCCCGCGCCTGCAACAGGCAGCGGGCAAGAATATCTGAGTCAATTTGCCGGTCATCGCCGGTGGAGGTCACAAACACTTCGCAATGTTCGGCAAAGTTCATCATCCAATAAGGCATGGCCAGATTGTTGACGTCGAACAACGCGCCATTTTGTTTGAACGCCGCACTATATTCACCATGGGGGTCTATCATGACAATATGGCCGTCAGGGGCGATATCGCAGATCTTATGCACGATGAGAGCGGTGCAGGTTGATTTGCCGGTACCCGTTGAACCCACGAGCGCGAAATGCTTACCGAGCAGCGCGTCGACATATAGCGCGCCGCGAATATCCTTGGTTGGGACAACGGTGCCGATTTCAACATGCGCGCGCGCGTCGGTTGCATAGACTTGAGTCATGTCCGCGCTCGACACCGCATAGACTTCGCTTCCCGGGATCGGATAACGCGTAACCCCGCGCCGGAAATTGGAGATTTTGCCGGTCAGCCTGTCTTCGTCGCCTTCGCCCAGGAAGTCGACCTGCGCCATAATGACCCCATGGTCGCGGTCATGCATGCGTTGTGTGCGGATACTGGCGAGCAGCCAACCATGGCCAATGCGAATCTTGATTTGGCTGCCCACCTGTCCGGCCATCGCAATGCTGGGATCGGCATGTGACATCAGCTGGGTCAATATGCTGGCATCAAGGGTAATTTGGGAACTTGATCCGGCAATGTCCATAACAAAACCGATATGGTGCAGCGTTGCTGTCGCTTCTGTTTGTCCCTGCGCACCGGGTTCTGCGGACGTAAACTGCCGATGCCCTGTCATATCCATCGTTCAACTGCCTTTGATGTAAGGAAGCGACCAGCGATAGGTACAGAAGGTAAAGATATATTTACCATGGAAGCCGTTATGGCCCCCGCCAACGCCGTTTAAAAGCGCTGGAAAACATATCCGGCGAACCAGCCCAGCAGCAATGATACAAGCACCGCCATCGCGCCATAGAATAAGGCGTAATCCTGTGCCATGATGGTCACCAGTTGCTCAAACCCGGTTTTGCGTATCCGCACTTGGACATTATCGTCTGCGACAATGACGCGGCCATTGCGGATCAGCAATGTTTCGGCGGTATAGGTGCCAACCGGCACGCTCGATGGAATGTTGAGGCGTGCGCGGTACAATACTTGATCGGTGATTTCGACGGTGCCAGCCTCTTGCCGGAAAAGACCGTTACGGCGGTTCAGATCGACCAAGCCATCGACAAAGCGTTTTTGCTCTGCGGCATCGACTTCACCGCTGGGCGACAATTGCAATCTTTCCAGACCAAGTTCGTAAATGGCGGCGGTCTTGCTATCGACGATTTCGCGCAGCGGGCGGGATGATGCGATTGCATAATAAGCAGGAACGGACCGGAAATCGGTGCTGTCCGCGTTAATCCAGATGCCAGCAATATTCTGCTTTTCGCGCAGCGTCACCGCGCGCGTTGGCCCGCGCAGGACCACGGCGACGTCCACCTGACCCTCTGGCGCAACGCCGCGCGGGTAAATGATCGCGCCAAATAACAGCATTTCGGCGCCGGTGAATCCCGATTGAATATTGATTTCGCGCTGCGACACATCGGGCACCAGCTTGGGCACATTTTGCGCGCCCGCCGCCACCGGCAGCAAAAACAGGAACAAGGCGATCAAGCGTATCACAGGGCTTGCAACGTGTAGATTTCGTCGGGACGCCAGCCAAGGCCAAGCGCCATCCGGATGGCGACGAGCAGGACAATCGCTGCCAGAAACAGGCGGAGATATTCGGGGCGCATCCGCTGCGCCAGTCGTGCGCCAATTTGCGCGCCGGTGACACTTCCGATCAGCAAGAATACCGCCAGCACAATATCGACGGCCTTCGTGGTCAGGCTGTGCATCATGGTGGATGCCATGGTGACGAACAATATCTGGAACAAAGATGTGCCCACCACAACCTGCGCGCCCATGCCCAGCAAATAGAGCATGGCGGGCACCATGATGAACCCACCGCCCACGCCCAGCAGCATGGTCATAATGCCCGTGATGAAACCCAATATCAGCGGCGCGAGTGGCGAAATATACAGACCCGACCGGTAGAAACGCCAACGCATCGGCAAATTGGCGACCAAGGGATGGTGCCGCCGTTTCGCGGCTGGCACGGGTTTACCGGCACGGGTCGCACGGACGCTGGCCAAGCTTTCTTTCGCCATCATTCCGCCGATGCTGCCCAACATGATGACGTACAGGATGTTGATGACGGTATCGATCTGACCAAGCGATTCCAATATTTCGAAGATCGCAGCGCCCGCAGCTGTGCCGAAAATGCCGCCGAACACGAGAACAGCACCCATTTGAAAATCCACACCGCCGCGTTTCATATGCGCAAAAACGCCCGATACGCTTGCGCCGGTTACCTGCGTGGATGCGGACGCTGCGGCAACGGCTGGCGGAATGCCATAGAAAATAAGCAGTGGCGTGGTCAGGAACCCGCCGCCCACGCCAAACATTCCAGACAACACACCAACGCCACCACCCAGCAGGATGATGACCAGCGCATTGACCGACAAATTGGCTATAGGAAGATAGATATCCATGTTTGACCAACCGACCCTAACGGCATTTAGCGGCAGGATAAAGGCTGGTGCTTAGAAACTGGTGGACAATGTTACCGCTGGCCCATTGCCCGGCTGTGCGTGGCCCGCAACGCGCCAACGCCAGCTTGCGTCCAGTTGGAATAGCGCGTCGCCCGCGCTGACATTTGCGCGGATATTTGGGCCGATATCCATGCGCATGACATTGTCTTGTCCGCCGCCCCAAATCCCTGCGCCAATCACAAAAGATGCCCGTTGCGATTGTGCGATGGACCGATGTGCTTGCGCCGCCACATCGGCAAAGGGGCCGCCGCCTTGCCCCGAAACAAAGCCAGCCTGACCATAGCCATCCAACCGGAAACCAAGCGGCAATTTTACGCCAGACTGCCCGCCAGCGACCAGTGCCGCAAATGCGCCGGGTCGGTCTTCGCGAAATCGGCGTTCGGCAATGACCTGCACCGGAATGCGTGCAACGGGACGCCAACGCACCCCTGCTGCCAACTCTCTTTCACGCACGCTGCTATGCGCAACCGATACCCGGCCAGCCATGGACAAGCGCGATAGGCCAGGGTTGCCGGAAAAGCGCAGGACGGGGATTGCGGCAATCACGGCGCTTTGGCTTCCGCCATATTGCCCGTTTCCAAGCATTCCGGCGAGGGAACTGCCCCGCCGCCAAAAGCTATAGGCATAGACCTCAAATCCTTGCGGAGTGGTCGCGGATGGAGGCGGCGCTGCGATAGGGGTGATGACATCGGGGTCAGTTGGTAGGAATGCGGCGGGAGAGATCCGCGCGGGCGTGTCTGCGCTGAAGAACAATGGAGCTGTGCCCTCCGGCGGGAGGGCGATCTTTCCTTGGCTATTTTGGGTGTGCGGTATCGCGGGGGCCGCAACGCTGTGTCTTGGACTTTGCCGGGTGAATGTCGCGGTGCTCGGCAGCTTCGGGACGGACTCCATGCGGACTGGATTTGGATATGTTCCATGATTGGTTTGGCTTGCGGCCCTGATATCCATCGTTGTGACGGCGATGCGGGCCGTGACCCACGTTCCACAGAGCAAAGCTATGGATGCCAATGCGCGCCCGCGCATTAGTCGGGCCGGACCCATGGCGCGGGGACAATATGGTGGGCGGTTTTGTCCCAACGCAGCGGACCCCCGAAACAATGCCGTGCATAGTTTATGCAGGCCCGCCGCGCGGCCATGATCGCGATAATGTTCGTAATGACGCTGCGTGGGATCGACAGCAGTGCTTCTTTTGGACCGTACAGCGCGGCGACAAAGCCGGCCCGAACAAACAGCCGCCAGAAAAGGAAGGTGGCGTTACACCACAAAAGGATAATCAGTGTCGGCGCCAACGGTTTCGGCTGGTGCATGCCCCGTGTTTCAGCCACGGTCAAAATCGCCGTGAGAAAGATGCAGGCATAGGCTGCACTCACCACGATCGCTGCGAGTATCGACCGGCGATCCTGAAGCAACATCCATTTCTGCGCGAGATTGCCGTTCCACCCCAGCCTGTCCCAACCGGCAAGGGCAATCCCCGTCAGCCACCGCGTTTTTTGCCGGACCGAACTTGTGAGCGTATCGGGAAAATAGGATCTGGTCCCTATTAGCCTGCCATTGCTGTCCAAAATCCGCGCCATGATGGTGCGTCCACCGGCAGCCCCAATACGCATGCCCAGTTCATAATCCTCGGTCAGGCTGTTCTGGTCGAACGGATCGCCGCCGTTCATAATGGCCAAGCGGCCCATCAGGTTGCGTTCAATCGCGCAAGCCACGCCAGCAAGCGGCAGTCGCGCGCCAATCGCCTCGCGCACGACCATATTCTTGCCATGGGCTTCGGCAAATTCGTCGCAATAATGTCCGCTGATCCATCGCGAACTTTTTGTCCGCACGGGAATGACCGGCAGTTGCACCGCGCCGCCTATCGCGATTAGCCGATCGAACACCCGAAGCTCATCCGCGTGGACGGCATCTTCGGCGTCATGCAGGACAATGGCCTTCGCTTTGTAGCCGCCAGCGATTTCATCGGCGAGCAACGCCTTCCAAAGCCGGTTGAGGCAATCGGCTTTGGTGGTGGGGCCGATATGGTCGACCAGCACGAGCCTGATAACTGGGTTGCGCTTTGCGGCCTGAATGACTGCGGCCGATGTGTGCGGGTCATTGGGGTAGCAGCCAACATATATTCTGTGGTCGCATCCGCTGTCGCCCCAGCTGCGTGTGCAGTTGTCCAGCATCGCGCCGATAACGGCTGCCTCGCCCCATGCCGGTATGAAAACCGCCATCAGCCCGGGCCCCGACTTTGCCGGCAGTTCATCCACCGTCATCGGCGGCCTGTCCCAATAAAAGGCAATCTTTCGGTACAGCCGCCGGCCTGCCCAGATGGCATCGACGCACAGATCGTCAATTGCGCCAATCAACAGCCAGATCGCGCTGAACATAAACAGTTCACGCTGCGCCGTTTCGGCGATTGGGAAAATCCAGTTAGGCACAGGTGCGACCCCTCAACCGGCTGCGATCGTTGTCGCGCCGTTTTGATATGCAGTATTCCGGAAATAGATTGTGTCAGGCGAGTTGGACTTTGCCCCGCTCATATTGGCGGTCTTTGCGCGTGCCCATAACCATCACCCACAGGATCGGTATCGCCCAAAAGGATAATAATGCCTGATAGGATTTCGGGACCAACTCGGGAAGCCAAAACGTCGCCATATGCGTCGCGACGGCCACGGTTTGAAATCCCATCGCCCATATCGGCCAATAACGGCTGCTGTTCATCGCGAGCGCAATGAGTGCAATCAAGCAGCCTCCATCTACCACGAACAGTCCATAAGATGTCGTTGCCCAACTTGGGTTCATCGTTGCAGCGGCTGCGCTCAATATAGTCGCAACGATGAATATGGCTGCGCCAGCCCTGCCGGTACGTCCGCCATTAATGCTCGCATAAAGCGTGCACAGCACAAGCGCGAAAATGAAAGCTGATTGGAGAATATCCATCCCTTGCCCGTCCTCAGAATATAGCCCGCGTCCGGGCAAGGGCGCACAACATCAGCCGTTGACGACCCTAAGACCCGATGGTTGGGTAAGTGGTCCGGGGCCAACGCACCCGAAGTTGATTTCTTGAAGATTACTGTCGCGTTGCGCGACGACAATTTTGCGGTGCGCGTTTACAAAGCCCTTGCGGGCATCGACCATCATGGTCAGTCCGTTGGCTACGCCTTCAATCGCAGCCTGTGTATGCGCAGGCGGTGCGTCTGAATTTCGGCAGACATCAATGACCGAAAATGTAAGGCTGGCTAAGTCCGCCAGTGCGTTATCTATCGATTGGTGGGTCGACCGGATGTCAGATGCCAATTGGCGGGCGGTCTCATGTTCGAAATTCACCATAAACTGTCTCCCTCTAGTTCTGAATTCAGCTTCAGCCAGCGAAGGACGTTTATTGAAACAGTCGAAACGTACCCGTCAAAACAGCAACAACAAATGCAAACGCCACTGTGCTGAAAAATGCAATATTCAGCGATTGAACCACGATATCCTTTGGGGATAAATTGTGTCTTTCGCCACCGATGGGGGGAACAGAAACGCGCGCAGAAATTTCCGCCACGATCCGTCCCACCCTGTTCGGTGACGCGTTCTGGCTAACGGCATATTGCGGTCGCTCAAGGTCTCGCGTTTCGTATACGAATGGTTCGGATATGGTACGTTGTTCAATGGCAGCAAAAATTTTCGCGGCATCCTTGCGCGTTGCGGCGTTCAACTTGCGCCGCGCCGCGTCCAACCTTTGATCGACAGTGAAGTGTGAAATGCCCAGAAAACGGCCGATTTCTTTGGACGTCAGGTGGTCATCGACCAACCTAAGGCACGCTTTTTGACCTTCGGTCAGCTCAACCGATTCATCCGCCATCGGATCGGTATCCGCGGATACAATAGCTTGATGTAATGATGCCATATTGGCCATATTTGCTACCCTTTTGGATATTTCTAGACCAACCGAAACCGCGAAGGCAAGGGATTTGCTCAATGTTTTGTGCTGTGCTTGCTATCAATTATGCGGGCGGGCATATAGCTGGACGATGACTGAAACGCCCCAAAAGCGACCCAACCAATCCGCATTGCGCGCGTTCCTTTCCAGCGAAGCGGCCGGCGGCATTTTACTGATGGCTGCTGCGGCTTTGGCGCTGCTTGTCGCCAATTCGCCTTTCGCCGATAGCTATGCCCATTTCGTGCACGCGGTGATTGGACCCGAACTAACGCCAAAACTTGGTCCGATGACCGTGCATTTATGGATAAATGACGGACTGATGGCGATATTTTTCCTGTTGGTCGGGCTGGAGATTAAGCGCGAATTTGTCGACGGCCATCTTTCAACATGGAATGACAGGCGTCTTCCCATCATTGCCGCCGCGGCGGGCATGGTTGTTCCGGCGCTGATCTATCTGGGCGTGGCGGGCGGCGATCCAGATCTGCATCGCGGCTGGGCGATACCGGCTGCCACCGATATTGCATTTGCGATAGGCGTGCTGGCTTTATTGGGCAGCCGCGCCCCTGCGTCTTTGAAACTGTTTCTGACCACGGTTGCGATTGTCGATGATATGGGCGCGGTCGCCATCATTGCGCTTTTCTACACCGCGGAACTGAACATCATGGCGTTGGCCGCGGCGGGTGCCATCTGGCTGTCGATGATGGCGCTCAATCGTTTTCGGGTGCATGTGCTTTGGCCCTACCTCATCCTTGCGGCCTTGCTGTGGTATGCGACATTACTCTCTGGCGTTCATGCCACGATTGCAGGTGTCATGGCTGCATTTGCCATTCCGTTTCACCGGACAATCGCAGCGCCCGATGCCGAAGATTCGGCGCTACACCGGCTTGAACATGCCTTGGTGAAGCCCGTCGCCTTTTTCATCGTGCCTATATTTGGCTTTGCAAACGCGGGCGTTTCGCTTGCGGGCACAAGTGTTGCTGCACTGGCGGCGCCGCTTCCGCTTGGCATTGCCATGGGGCTGTTTCTGGGCAAGCAAATCGGCATTTTCGCAAGCGTCTGGCTTTCCGTGACATTCGGAATTGCCGCCCGCCCAAAGGACGCCAGCTGGGTGCACGTCTATGGCGTCGCGTTGCTGTGCGGGATAGGTTTCACGATGAGCCTGTTTATCGGCGGCCTTGCCTTTGTCGGGCCGGAACAATCCGACGCGGTCAAAATTGGCGTTTTGATGGGGTCGTTGGTTTCCGCAATTTCGGGCTATCTCATTTTGCGCTTTGCCGCGCGCCACAACCAAATAACGGGAGACGCAATATGAAGCTTTTCTATCCCATTCTCACGGCCGCGTTGCTGGCTTCGGCATGCACCTCGCTTCCCGTTGCGGCGCGTTCTGCGACGGCGGCCCCGGCGCGTTCTTTAGCCAGCATTTCGCAAGATTATGTCCGCCTGACGCTTGAGGCTGGAACGCATGAAGCCGAATATGTCGATGCATATTATGGGCCTGAATCGTTGCAGGCAGCGGCAAAAGCCAGTCCGCGTTCGCTCGGCGATCTTATTGCTGAGGCCCGCAAGCTGACGGCTGCCATTGATGCAAGCCTGCCGACCATAAAGGATGATGCCGACCGCCGCCGCGCCTTGGCGTTGCGGGGCATGCTCGTGGCCGCAGACACCAGACTGCAGTTGCTTCAGGGCCGCAAATTCGCGTTTAATGATGAAGCGGACGGGCAGTTTGCGACCGTCCCTGTGCTCATGACGCTCGAACATTATGACGCTATATTAAGCGGGCTTGATACGCTCATTCCCGGCACGGGGCCACTGGCGGCACGGGTTGATGCGTTTAACGAGCGGTACACCATTCCCAAAGAACGGCTGCAACCTGTCTTTGACGCTGCAATCGCCGAATGCAAACGCCGGACCGCGCAGCACATCGCGCTCCCTGTTGGCGAAAGCTTTGACATGGAATTTGTGACGGGAAAAACCTGGTCCGGTTACAATTATTATAAGGGCAATTACAAAAGCCTGATCCAGATTAACACCGACCTTCCGATCCGTGTCAGCCGCGCGGTCGATCTGGGCTGTCATGAAGGCTATCCCGGTCACCATGTTTTGAACCTGATGGTCGAACAACGGCTTGCGCGTGCAAAAGGGTGGGGCGAATATGAGGTCAACCCGCTCTACAGCCCGACCAGCGTCCTTTCCGAAGGCAGCGCAAATTATGGCATAGATCTAGCCTTTCCGGCGCAGGAGCGCTTGGCGTTTGAACGGGATATCCTGTACCCGCTCGCTGGCCTCGATCCCAAATCGGCCGATGCCTATTGGAAAATGCAGCAAATGACCGAGAAGCTGTCCGGCGCGCGGCTGACCATTGCGAAAATGTATCTCGACGGGGAAATATCCCGCGCGCAGGCACTTGAGCTGACGCAGAAATATCTATTGCTGTCGCCCGCGCGCGCCGAACAATCGGTGGCATTTACCGACCATTATCGCAGCTATGTTATCAACTATGGCTGGGGCAAAGACCTTGTGCGTGGCTATGTCGAGCGCGGCAACCCCGACCAAGCCGAACGCTGGCGCCGGATGGAAAAGATACTCAGCGAACCCACGCAGCCAGCGGACTTGCTACCCTAGGTAAGATGATCGCGGAACCAGGCGGTGAGTTCGTCTTCGGACAATTCACCGGCGGCGAGGGCCAAAAACAAACGCGCTAGCTCTCGCAAAGTGCATATTGTCGGGCTATGCGGTGGCATCTTGTAAACTGGAATATGCCGAATGATGCGCCTGTTTTTTGATCCCCGCCAGCTTGACCATGCGCCGGTTCAAGAGCTGCATAATGGCGCGTTCGTTCCCTATGCCGAAACGCCCGCGCGCGCACAGGCGCTCTGTGCAGGCGTGCACGCCACGGAAAGCCCAACCGACCATGGGGAAGCACCAATATTGGCGGTGCATGATGCAGGTTATGTCGCGTACCTGAAGACTGCGCATGACCGTTGGCTTGCCGCCGGACGGTCAGGTGATGTGATGGGCTATATCTGGCCGGTGGTGCGGCGGCGCGCGTTGGACTTAACGCGTATTGACGCCTTGGCCGGTCGCTACAGCATGGACAGCTCTACGCCATTGACCGCCGACAGCTGGACATCGGCCTATTGGAGCACGCAGTCGGCCTTGTCGGCGCTTGACGCTGTGCTTGCTGGCGACCGCGTTGCCACCGCCTTGTGCCGCCCGCCGGGGCATCATGCAGGGGCCGACTATCTTGGCGGATATTGCTTCATCAATCAGGCGGCGGTTGCGGCGCAAGCGGCACGCGACGCAGGTATCGCGCGCGTCGCCATTCTCGACATTGACTATCATCATGGCAACGGCACGCAGGACATATTCTGGGACCGGGGCGATGTCTTTTATGCCTCTGTCCACGCAGACCCGGCGACTGATTTCCCGTTTTACTGGGGCCATGCCGATGAAGTGGGCGAAGGTGCGGGGGCAGGGGCAACGCTGAATCTGCCATTGCCGCAAGGAACAACGCTCACCGCCTTTCGCGCGGCACAAGCGACCGCCCTAGACGCCATTGCCCGGTTTGACCCCGGCCTCCTGATTGTCAGCTTCGGCGCGGATACGTTTGAAGGCGACCCCATCGCCAATTTCGCCCTGAAGACATCGGATTATGCCACGCTCGCCCAAGACATTGCCGCAATGGAATTGCCAACGGTTGTCCTGACCGAAGGCGGCTATGCGGTCGACAATTTGGGCGAAAATCTCGGCAGCTTTTTAAGCGGGTTTTGAAGTCTTAGGGCAGCCTGAAATAGACATTGTTTTGATAGTAAGACACCAATGGCTGACCCTGCGCATCAAGTGCGGGGGAAAAACGTGCACGCCGCATTACGGATTTGCAGACAGCATCGTCAAAAAATTTGGGCCGTGTTGTTGCTTGAATATGGCATGCGGTTGGCATGCCATCAGGTCCAACGGTGAGCCGGAAATTTACGAGCGCAGGTTGGCCAGCAGCGAGCATGGCGATCGGATAGTCGGATGACACAATCCATTTGCTCGGCGGCTGAAGCGGCTTGGCCCGTTGGCTGAGCGCCTTGTGCTTTTCGACATCGATGCCCCAACTGCTGAGAAGATTGTCAATGCAGGTATCGAGCGCCGCCAATGGTCCGCGCATGGAACCTGTCTCCAGCATCAACGGTTTTTGCAGAGGCTTGCCAACGCGCAAGTAGCGAATTGCCTTTTGCCGGTCCTCACTAATCGGTTGAATAACAACCCTCTCTGCATTTTCCCGATCTTTCATCGCCAGTAATTCAGACCCGCTTGGCGGCGCAACGCGCGCGCTGCTGGAAAAAACCAAGGCAGGTTCCTTACCAAGATTTCCGGCGAGAAACGCAATTTTCTGTTCCTGCTCGCTCGGCCCGAACTGGATATTGGCCTCACCTTTTTGAACGGATGTTTGTATGCGTTTTCCGGCAATCGTCAGGCGGAAATATTCACCTGGGCTAAAGCGGTCCATAAACAGCAAAACTGTTTGCTTGCCGTCCCCAAACTGCCGACCGAGGCGGCATCTTTCCTCGGCATAATTGACCTGCCATGATGAAGTCGGCTTTAAAGCCAACGGCGCAGGCGCTGCAGCAATAGCTGGCGACGACATTGTGAGGGCGACAATGATAAGCGATGCGACCAGTGACTTTGCCATATCCAGCAGGTTACCCAATGGCATTAAAGCCACAAGAAAAAAGGGCGGCCATTTCTGACCGCCCTGAAATTTTTACTCAATGTTACTAGAAGTTACAGCTTGCCGACCAATTCAGGCACGACCGTAAACAGGTCACCGACAAGGCCGATGTCTGCAACTTGGAAGATCGGTGCGTCTTCATCTTTGTTGATGGCGACGATGACCTTGGAGTCCTTCATGCCCGCAAGATGCTGGATCGCGCCGGAGATGCCGACCGCGATATAGACTTCAGGGGCAACGATCTTGCCGGTTTGGCCGACCTGATAGTCATTGGGGACATAGCCCGCATCCACAGCAGCGCGGCTTGCGCCAACGCCTGCGCCAAGCTTGTCGGCGAGTGGCAAGATGACTTCGCTGAACGTCGCCGAGTCCTTGAGCGCGCGGCCGCCCGATACGATGATCTTGGCAGAGGTCAGCTCAGGGCGTTCTTGCTTTGCGATTTCGGCCGACACGAACTTCGACGTGCCCGCATCGCCGCTGCCCGAGACAGCTTCGATTGCAGCAGAACCGCCGGTTTCTTCAGCCTTGGCAAAGGCGGTACCGCGAACGGTGATGACCTTCTTGGCGTCGGACGACTGGACAGTCGCAATTGCGTTACCGGCGTAGATGGGACGCGTGAATGTGTCCGCGCTTTCAACGCTGAGGATGTCGGAAATTTGCATGACATCCAGCAAAGCAGCAACGCGCGGGGCGATGTTCTTGCCGTTCGATGTGGCTGGCGCCAAAAACGCGTCATGCGTGGCCATCAATGATGCCACCAAAGGCGCAACATTTTCGGCCAACTGCTGGGCATAAGCTGCGTCATCAGCAACATGCACTGTGGTCACGCCAGCGATTTTTGCAGCCTGCTCGGCAACTGCGCCGCAGCCTGATCCAGCGACGAGGACATGCACTTCGCCAATCTGCGATGCAGCGGTGACGACCGCAAGCGTTGCATCCTTCAGCGATGCATTGTCATGTTCGGCATAAACGAGGGTCTTCATGCGGCCACTCCTATTTCCTTGAGCTTTGCAACCAGCGCATCGACGTCGGCAACCTTGATACCGGCGCTACGCACAGGCGGTTCAACAACCTTCAACGTCTTCAGGCGCGGGCTAACGTCCACACCATAATCGGCAGGTGTTTTCTGCGCGAGTGGCTTGGACTTTGCTTTCATGATGTTGGGCAGCGACGCATAACGTGGCTCGTTCAAGCGCAGGTCGGTGGTGATGATGGCAGGCATCTTCAACGCCACGGTCTGCAAACCGCCATCGACTTCGCGCGCGACATGCACTTCGTCACCGGACACATTGACCGTGTTGGCAAATGTGCCCTGCGGACGACCGGTCAAGGCAGCGAGCATTTGGCCCGTCTGGTTTGAGTCATCGTCAATCGCTTGCTTGCCAAGAATGACGAGGCCGGGCTGTTCTTCGTCCATGACCTTCGCAAGGATCTTGGCAACCGCGAGCGGCTCGACATCTTCAGCGACGACGAGGATCGCGCGGTCAGCACCCATGGCGAGCGCGGTACGCAATGTTTCTTGCGCCTTATCTGGTCCGATCGACACCGCGATGACTTCGGTCGCAACGCCCTTTTCACGCAAACGCAGTGCTTCTTCCACCGCGATTTCGTCAAACGGGTTCATGCTCATTTTGACATTCGCCAAATCAACACCCGAACCATCGGGCTTAACCCGCGGCTTAACATTATAATCGATGACCCGCTTAACGGGGACGATGATCTTCATCTGCTCATCCTTCCATACCGACTCAAATGGCGAGTGAATGCCCGCCTAAACTGGTGCGCCTATGCTTAACGTTAACGTGAACGTCAAGCGTTCGATACATTAGGCTGCTTTGCGTACTTCCGCGACAATCTTCTCGGCTGCATCGCCAAGGTCGTTGGCCGAAACGATGGGCAGGCCGCTATTGGCGAGGATGTCCTTGCCCTGCTGCACATTGGTGCCTTCGAGGCGGACAACGAGCGGCACCGAAAGGTTCACTTCCTTTGCCGCAGCAACGATACCGTCCGCGATGATGTCGCATTTCATGATGCCGCCGAAGATATTGACCAAAATGCCCTTTACGGCTGGATCCTTCAGAATGATCTTGAATGCCGCAGTCACCTTTTCCTTCGAAGCGCCGCCGCCGACGTCCAAGAAGTTGGCTGGGAATTCGCCGTTCAGCTTGATGATGTCCATGGTGGCCATCGCAAGCCCCGCGCCGTTGACCATGCAGCCGATATTGCCGTCGAGCTTGATATAGGCAAGGTCATATTCGGATGCTTCGACCTCAGCAGGGTCTTCTTCGGTCAGGTCGCGCAGCTCGGCGAGATCCTTGTGGCGGAACATAGCATTGCCATCAAACGCAACCTTGGCATCCAGCACCAATAGCTCGTCGCCATTCTTGCCTTCGCACACAGCGAGTGGGTTGATTTCAATTTGCTCGGCATCGGTGCCCAAGAATGCGGCATAAAGGCCGGCAACCACAGTCTGTGCTTGCTTGGCCAAATCACCCGTCAGGCCAAGCGCCTTGGCAACGCTGCGGCCATGGTGCGGCTGAAGTCCGGTTGCTGGATCGACAACGATGGTGTGAATTTTCTCGGGGCTGTCATGTGCCACGTCTTCGATGTTCATGCCGCCTTCGGTTGAGGCCACAATAGCAATCCGGCTGGTTGCGCGATCGACCAACAATGCGAGGTAGAATTCCTGCTTAATGTCGGCGCCATCGGTGATGTACAGACGGTTGACCTGCTTGCCTTCAGGGCCGGTCTGGATGGTCACCAGCGTGTTGCCCAGCATTTCTTTGGCATGCGATTCAACTTCGTCCAAGTTGAAGGCCAAGCGAACACCGCCCTTTGCATCGGGACCCAATTCCTTGAACTTGCCCTTGCCGCGTCCACCCGCGTGGATTTGTGACTTCACGACATAAAGAGGACCAGGCAATTGCTTCGCCGCCGCAACCGCTTCTTCAACGCTGAGCGCCGCGATACCAGCGGGGCAAGCCACACCAAATTTCGCAAGCAGTTCTTTGGCCTGATATTCATGGATATTCATGGGAGATTACATCCTCGACAATAAAGAGTTTCGCCGGTCGCTTAAGCACAGACGGGCGCTGAATGGAAGGGCCTGCGCGGATGTTTTTTGGTTGATGCAAAGGCGCAGCACGCGCCGAGCAAATCATATATTCTCTGCGTCCTTGGCGCCTCTGCGCGCAAAAACATTACACCAGTAAATCAAGATCCACCAATGCGCGGCGCAGCTTTTCTGCATCGGTAAAATGATGCGCAGCAAAGCCATTGGCGCGGGCGCTGACGACATTGTCGAGATTGTCATCGATGAATATCGCCTCGCCGGGCTTCAGCCCAAAGCGCCGCAGCGCCAGCGCATAGATATCGGGGTCTGGCTTGACCATTTTCTCGACGCCCGAGACGACAATGTCTCCGAAATGGTCAAAAATTGGTTGGGTCGGACGGAACATCTCCCAAAACTCCGCACCAAAATTGGTAATGGCAAAAAGCGGGACGGCGCGCGCGGCCAGTTCTTGCACGATTTCGAGCGATCCTGTGACAGGGCCCGGAATCGTCTCGTTAAAACGCGTCCGGTACGCGTCGATCTCGTTTTCATATTTTGGATATAGCGCAATCCGTTCCGCGGTCATCTCTGCCAAGGGGCGACCAGCATCATGCTGAAAATGCCATTCGGGCGTTACAACATGCGTGACGAAATATTCCAGCTCCGCCGTGTCGGCGATCAGCTTTGCAAAAAGATACCGCAAATCCCATTCGAACAGCACTTTGCCGACATCAAACACGACGGTCGTGATCTTGGTCATGGGAAATATCTCACCTGAAGACGCAAAAAAACCGCCCGCGAATCAGATTCGGAGCGGTCTTTTGATAGAACCATCTGCCCGCATTGCGCAGGCAGCGGCCAATTAACCCTGGCGCGCCTTAAAGCGTGGCTGAGTCTTGTTGATGACATAGGTCCGGCCACGACGACGAATCACGCGGTTGTCACGATGGCGGCCTTTGAGCGACTTGAGAGAATTAACGACTTTCATCGGATTTACCCGTCTTTTTGATGCATAAAGCTTGAATTGAAGGCGCGCTCCTATGGGTGGGGCAGCGGAAAGTCAAGCGCGTTCGGCGCAATTATGCGATTCAGCCCCGATACATGGCTTGCCATGATATATGACGCGCTTAAGGATAGGACCATGATGAAAACTCCCAGAATTTTGCCACTTCTCGCGCTTGCACTGCTGTCGGCCTGTGTCGTTCCCACGGGCCCTGTTGAGGTCACGCGCTTTAACCGCGCATCCGAAGGCGTGCCTTATGGCAATGGCAGTTTTGGGGTTGAGGTTGCCGGCGAATCGCCGGCGGACCGATCGCTATCGGCTTCGCCTTATGTCGCGGCGGTGACGCGTGAAATGCAACGGGTCGGCTATCGCAATCCAATGGGCACAAGCGATGTTGTTGCCGAGATACGCTTTGGCGCGCGTATGATACGTCCGGAGCGCCGGTCACCGGTTTCCGTTGGCGTCGGCGGATCAACCGGCAGCTATGGGTCGGGCATTGGCTTGGGCGTTGGTATCAATCTCGGCGGTGGTTCGGCAGCGCAATTGCAGACCACATTGTCGGTGCGCATCATTAGGCGCAGTGACCAGCTGGTGATATGGGAAGGGACCGCGGTGCAATCTGCCAAAGCGGGCTCGCCTGCCGCGCAGCCCGCTATTGCTGCCTCAAAATTGGCCGAAGGCTTGTTTAAGGACTTCCCCGGCGTGTCTGGCGAGACTATCCGCGTTCCATAAACTTCATTGCGAGAGCGAATTAAAAATGCCGATCACCGATATCAATGCTGCATTCGACAGCGGTAACATCCTAGTGCACGCCATCGATGGCAACAGCGCCACCCTTGGCATTCGCAAGGATAAGGATTCGGAGTTTGCGCAATGGTTCCACTTCCGCGTTGCGTGCGCCGCGGGTGAAGAAATTGAACTGCGCATAACGGGCTTGGAAGGCAGCGCCTATCCCGGCGGCTGGCCAGATTACCGCGCCTGTGTTTCGGAAGACCGCGATTTTTGGGGCCGCGCCGATACGAGCTATAACAAAGCCGCGGACGGCGGCACCCTGACCATTCGCTACACGCCCGCCAGCGACATCGTCTGGTTCGCCTATTTCGCGCCCTTTAGCATGGAACGGCACCATGATCTGATTTCTGACGCCGCAACATGCGAAGGCGTAAGCTACCGGTGCTTGGGCCATAGCCTGGAAGGGCAGCCCATTGATTGCCTGTCGATGGGGGATGGCGAAACGCAAGTCTGGCTGTACGCGCGCCAGCATCCGGGCGAAACGCAGGCCGAATATTGGATGGAAGGTGCGTTGGATATGCTCACCGACCTCAGCGATCCGCACACGCGCGTGTTGCTGGAAAAATGCCGGTTGCATATCGTGCCCAACTGTAATCCCGACGGCAGCTGCCGCGGACATTTGCGCACCAATTTTGCGGGCGTAAACCTGAACCGCGAATGGGCCGATCCAAGTTTGGACCTTAGTCCAGAGGTTCTGGGCATCCGCAACGCCATGGATGAAACCGGCGTGCATTGGGCGATGGATGTTCATGGGGATGAAGCTATTCCCGCTGCATTCATGGCCGGGTTCGAAGGCATTCCGTCATGGACCGATGATCAAGGCGCGCGATATAACGACTTCATCAATCGCCTCGCCGCGCGCACACCCGATTTTCAGACCGAGTTGGGTTACACCAAAGCGGGGCCGGGCAAAGCCAACCTGACCATGTCGACAAACCAGCTCGCCGAGCGTTTTGGCCCGTCGCACAAATGCGTGTCGATGACGCTCGAAATGCCATACAAAGATACGGTGCACGGCAATGATCCCTATCAGGGATGGTCGCCCGAACGGTGCCGCCTGCTGGCCCGCGAGTGCCTCGCGACGCTGGCGGAGATGGTGTAAGCAGTCCTCATGCGCATCATCGTGGATGATCTTTCCGGCAGTGAAATCCGCGCCTTGCTGGAAACGCATTTTGCCGGGATGCTGGCAAGCTCGCCACCGGAAAGTTGCCATTTTTTGGATTTCGACGGGCTGAATGCGCCGGATGTGACGTTCTGGTCGATCTGGGACGGGGATGCGCTTGCGGGATGCGGGGCGTTGAAAGAGCTGACGCCCGAACATGGCGAGGTCAAATCGATGCGGACGCATGCGGACCATTTGCGCAAAGGTGTCGGCGCCAACATGCTGACGCATATTATTTCGCAAGCGCGCGCCCGGGGTTATCACCGATTAAGCCTTGAGACAGGATCGTCGGCGGACTTCGCGCCGGCGTTGGCGCTGTATGCAGCGCATGGATTTCAATATTGCGCACCCTTTGGCGATTATGTCGAAGACCCTTTTAGCCGTTTCATGACCTTGGCGATTTGACCAACTTGCGTTAGGGCGCGGTCAAACAACGAAGGAACTCCCATGCCAAAGCTTATCCTCATTCGCCACGGACAATCCCAATGGAACCTGGAAAACCGGTTTACCGGTTGGTGGGATGTTGACGTAACCGAAAAAGGCGCAGCCGAAGCATGGGCCGCGGGCGAGCTGATGAAGGCTAAGGGCATTGCCCCTGATGTTGCCTTTACCAGCGTGCAGACGCGCGCGATCAAGACGTTGAACCTCGCGCTTGAGGCGATGGGTCGGCTTTGGGTTCCGGTGACCAAAAACTGGCAATTGAACGAGCGCCATTATGGCGGCCTGACGGGCCTTGATAAGGCAGAGACAGCGGCCAAGCATGGCGATGAACAGGTCAAAATCTGGCGCCGCAGTTTTGATGTTCCGCCGCCGCCATTGGAGGTGGGATCGCCTTATGACCTGTCGTCCGATCCGCGTTATGCGGGCATCAAAATCCCCGCGTCGGAAAGCCTGAAGGACACGATATTGCGCGTTCTGCCATATTGGGAGAGCGCCATTGTCCCTGAGCTAAAGGCCGGAAAGACCGTTCTCATCTCTGCACATGGCAACAGCTTGCGCGCGCTGGTGAAGCATATTTCGGGCATTTCGGATGCGGATATCAATGGCCTTGAAATCCCGACCGGCCAACCGATTGTCTATGAACTCGACGACAATTTGAACGGCGCATATCACTATCTATCGGCGCGGTAACATTGTCGTGCCGCGCGCGTGCGCGGGCCTGTGATTATCCTATTGTTGCTGGATTGCGCCTTTTGCACCACGCGGCTAAGGCCATGCCATCAAAGTTGTCAGGGGAGTGACACATGACTGACTCAGCGCCGCTTATTGGCATCATCATGGGAAGCCGTTCGGACTGGGAAACGATGCGTGAAGCGTCAGCCACGCTGACCGCGCTCGACATTCCCCATGAATGCAAAGTGGTGTCCGCGCACCGTACGCCTGAGCGTCTGTATGATTATGCAAAAAGCGCGGCCGATCGGGGCCTGCAGTGCATTATTGCGGGCGCGGGTGGCGCGGCGCATCTGCCGGGTATGGCGGCATCGATGACGCGGCTTCCGGTGCTTGGCGTGCCGGTGCAGTCAAAGGCGCTGGATGGCATGGACAGCCTCTTGTCGATTGTCCAAATGCCCGCAGGCATTCCCGTCGGCACGCTCGCGATTGGCAAGGCGGGCGCTACGAACGCCGCGCTTTTGGCGGCGGCGATGCTCGCCAATAATGATGCAGCGCTCGCGTCGCGATTGGATGCATGGCGCGCGGCCCAGACCGCGTCGGTCGCCGAAACGCCAGAGTGAGACGAAGCCGATGACTGCGTTGCCCCCTGGTTCGACCATTGGAATATTGGGTGGCGGCCAGCTTGGCCGGATGCTGGCGGTTGCGGCGGCCCAGCTTGGCTATCGCTGCCATATTTACGCGCCAGCAGGGGACAATGTGGCGTTTGACGTCGCCGCGCACAGCAGCATCGGCGCGTATGACGACCATGCCGCGTTGAAAGATTTTGCGCAGCAATGCGATGTCGTCACCTTCGAATTTGAAAATGTGCCGGTTGCACCGCTTGAAACGATTGCCGGGCTTGTTCCCATCTATCCGCCGGCCAAGGCGTTGGAAGTTGCGCAGGATCGCGACGCCGAAAAGCGCTTTGTGCGCAGCCTTGGCGGACAGACAGCGAACTTTGCCATCGCAAATGTGCCAGGTGACGTGCAGGCGGCGGTCGATGCGGTGGGTATCCCGTGCATCCTGAAGACGATCCGCATGGGATATGACGGCAAGGGGCAGCTTCGCGTCACGTCGCAGGATGATCTGGCCGGCGCATGGGCGCAGACGGGTGCACAGCCGCTGATCGCGGAAGCCATGGTGCAGTTCGATGCCGAATTTTCGGTGATATTGGTGCGCGGCCAAGATGGCGAGATCCGCTTTTGGGATAGCCCGCACAATGTGCATGTCGGCGGCATTTTGGCAACGTCGACGCTGCCCGCTGGTGCGCTTGTGGAAAGCCAGCAACAGGCGGCGCGCGATATGGCGGCGGCGGTTGCGACCAAGCTTGATTATGTCGGTATATTCACCGCCGAATTTTTCGCCAGCAGCGCCGGTCCCTTGTTCAATGAAATCGCGCCCCGCGTGCACAATAGCGGCCATTGGACGATTGAAGGCGCGGCCACCAGCCAGTTTGAAAACCATATCCGCGCCATTTGCGGACTGCCGCTTGGCAGCACCGAAACGGTGGCGGCCCGTGTCGAAATGCAGAACCTGATCGGGGATGATGGCGACGCCTTTGCACAGATTCTGGCCGACCCCGCGGCGCATCTGCATCTTTATGGAAAGGCCGAAGCGCGCCCGGGCCGAAAAATAGGCCACGTCACCCGCTTGTATCGCTAAGTTTTTCAAGGCAAAGCGGGGTTATGAATCATCCCGAAATCATCCTTGTCCTCGCCCGCGCCGCCAATGGAGTCATCGGGAAAGATGGCGGCATGCCGTGGCATCTCCCCGCGGACCTGCGTCATTTTAAACAGATAACCAAGGGCCGGCCCATGATTATGGGGCGCAAGACCTTTGACAGCCTGCCCGGCTTGCTGGATGGCCGACGCCACATTGTTTTGACGCGCGATACCGCATGGGAAGAAGAAGGCGCCGAAATCGCGCATTCGGTGGCCGACGCGCTGAAGCGCGCCAATGGCCCACATGTGTGCGTGATTGGCGGCGCGGAAATCTATAATCTGTTTTTGCCGCTCGCGGACCGCATTGAGCTGACGGAGATTGCTGCGCGGCCCGAAGGCGACACGTCGGTTCCGGATTTTGATGTGGCGGAGTGGGAAGAACTGTCCCGCGAAAGCCATGCTGCGTTGAACGACGCACCAGCGTTTGATTTTGTCACGCTCGTGCGGCGGGCAAAGAGCTAAGCACGCGGTATATTGGGGGAAATGATGCGTAAGAAATTCTGGATTCCACTGACGCTGATTGGCGCGGCTGCGATTGGCTTTTTCGGCTTTTTACCCGGCTATGTCGAAGGTTCGATGAACGCGGTGGACGGTCAGCCGCTGATCAAGATCAGCGATGAGGCCAAGGCGTTGCACAAGACGTTGAACATCGTCGACCTGCACAGCGACACGTTGATGTGGAACCGCGATTTGGGCGACCGAGCGGACCGTGGCCATATGGATTTGCCGCGCTTGCAAGAGGGCAATGTCGCGCTTCAGCTTTTCTCGTCGGTCACCAAAACGCCCAAAGGCCAAAATTATGATGGCAATGGTGCGGACACCGACAATATCACTTTGCTGACCTTCGCGCAGCTGCAGCCGGTGAAAACATGGCGCTCATTGGTGGAGCGGTCGCTGTATCACGCGTCGAAGCGCGATAATGCGGTCAGCGGATCGGACGGAAAATTGCAAGCGGTGGACAAGGCGCAGCAGATCGATGCCCTGCTGGCCGCGCGGCAAAAGGACCGGAGCACGGTCGGCGCGATGCTGACCATTGAAGGCCTCCATAATCTTGAAGGCAAGGCCGAGAATCTCGACCGATTGTACGACGCCGGGTTCCGCATGGCGGGGTTCACCCATTTCTTTGACAATGAATTGGGCGGGTCGATGCACGGCCTGAAAAAAGGCGGACTGACGCCGTTCGGTCGCGATATATTGCGCCGGATGGAGGCGAAGGGCATGATCGTTGACATCGCGCATCTCAGCCATGCTGGCGTTGCCGAGGTCTTGGCCATGGCGAAACGTCCCGTGGTCTCCAGCCATGGCGGCGTGCAGGCGACGTGCAAGGTCAACCGCAATCTGACCGATGACGAAGTGCGCGGCGTCGCCAAAACCGGCGGCATCATTGGCATCGGCTATTGGGAGGGCGCAATATGCTCCACCGATCCGCGGGCTGCGGCCAAGGCGATGAAGCATGTGCGCGATCTCGTTGGCATTCAACATGTCGCTTTGGGATCGGACTATGATGGCGCGACCACGGTGCGTTTCGATACGTCGCAACTCGCGCAAGTCACCCAAGCGTTGATGGACGAGGGTTTCACGCCAGACGAAATTCGCGCCGTCATGGGCGAAAACGCATTGCGCGTCATCCGTGCTGGCTTGGTACCGATGGCGAATGTTGCGCAATAATGATGTGTCGGTTGAACCGTAGCCCTGAGCAGCGGCCGCGAAGCGGCAGCGTCCGTCGAAGGGCGGCCATGAACGGACAGGCGCCCTTCGACTTTCGACAGTGCGATCGCACTGTCGGCTCAGGGCTACGGTGACATTGTTATGACCATTCCTCGCCTTTCTGCCAAAGACCGGACGCCTGACGCATTGCGCGGCGGCGTTGTTGCCTTGGGCAATTTTGACGGCTTTCATTTGGGGCATCAGGCCGTTGCTGGCGAAGCGATAAAACAGGCCAAGGCGGCGGGTAAGCCCGCGATTATCGCAACATTTGATCCGCATCCTGTGCGCTTTTTTGCGCCGGAATCGCCGTGGTTCCGGCTGACGACGCTCGATCAGCGCCAGCGACTTTTTGCCGAAGCCGGTGCCGACGCAATGTTGGTGTTTGATTTCGATGCAGAGCTTGCGGCGACCAGCGCCGAAGATTTCATCGTCACATTGCTGATGGAACGTTTGGGCATTTCGGCGGTGGTTACGGGTGAGGACTTTACCTTTGGAAATAAGCGCGGCGGCAATATTGATGTGTTGCGCGATTTGGGCGGCGCGCATGGCCTGACGTCGACCGCCATGGGGCCAGTGGTGGATGATGGCGGCGTGATATCGTCGAGCCGTATCCGCAATGCGCTCAAGGATGGCGACTGCGCCACGGCCACCGCCTTGCTCACCCGGCCATTTACGGTTGAAGGCATTGTGCAGCATGGCGATAAAAACGGGCGGCTATTGGGTTTCCCGACCGCCAATATCGACATGGGCCATTATTTGCGCCCGCGTTACGGCATTTATGCGGTGAAGGGCCGCTTGCCCGATGGCCGCGTGCTCAATGGTGCCGCAAACCTTGGTATTCGCCCAACATTTGATCCGCCCAAGGAATTGCTTGAGCCGCATTTCTTCGACTTTGCCGAAGATCTCTATGGGCAGAATATCGAAATCGAATTCCACGCCTTCATTCGCGGAGAGGCTAAGTTTGACAGTCTGGACGCACTAATGGCGCAAATGGCGCAGGATTGCGACGAAGCCCGCCGGATATTGGGGGCAGTATAATCCCTCTGCGCGCAGGGCGATAATTGATAGCTATACCATGTGTCACCCCCGACTTGATCGGGGGTCCATGGTCTGTCTGGGCAGTTTACGCTGACATGTCATGTCATGGATTCCCGCATTCGCGGGAATGACACACGCGTGGAGTGACAAGGAGGTTTCAATTCTCCTCATCTTTGCGCTAAGGGCGCTTTTAACATGACTGACCCTATCGACTATCGCGACACCGTTTTCCTGCCGAAAACAGATTTCCCTATGAAGGCCGGCCTTCCGCAGAAGGAGCCGGGCATTCTCGCGCGTTGGCAGGCGCAGGATTTTTATGCGGAGCTCCGCAATCGCCGTCGCGGGCGTGAGAAGTTCATTCTGCATGACGGCCCGCCTTATGCGAATGGCGACATGCATATCGGCCATGCGCTGAACCATATCCTGAAGGACATGGTCGTCCGCACGCAGACATTGTTGGGCAAAGACGCGCCTTATGTGCCCGGTTGGGATTGCCACGGCCTGCCCATCGAGTGGAAGGTCGAAGAGCAATATCGCAAGAAAAAGCTGAATAAGGACGAGGTTCCCGCCGTCGAGTTTCGCGCCGAATGCCGCGCTTATGCGCAACATTGGGTCGACACGCAGCGCGAACAATTGAAGCGGCTGGGCATCAATGCCGATTGGGACAATCCCTATCTGACAATGGATTTCCAGGCCGAAGCGACCATTGTTTCGGAGCTGTTGAAGTTCGCAGAAAGCGGCCAGCTGTATCGCGGTGCAAAGCCCGTCATGTGGTCGCCGGTGGAAAAGACCGCCTTGGCCGAAGCTGAAGTTGAGTATGAGGATATCACGTCGACGCAGATCGATGTGGCGTTTGAGATTGTAGAATCGCCGATTGCCGAACTCGTTGGCGCGCACGCGGTTATCTGGACCACGACGCCTTGGACGATTCCGGTCAATCAGGCGATCGCTTATGGGCCGGATGTTGATTATGTTCTGGTTCGCCAAAACGGTGAAAGGCAGGGGCTGCTAGTAGCGTCCGAGCGTCTATTGGAATTCTATGTCCGCCTTGGCTGGGCCTCTGATTCCCCGACGCTGGATTTTCCGTGGAGCGGCAAAGGCGCTGAACTCGCAGGAACCATCGTCCGTCACCCGATGCACGAACTCGGCGGTTTCTTTGCCAAGCCGCGTCCCATGCTCGCGGGCGATTTCGTCACCACCGACAGCGGCACCGGCCTCGTCCATATGGCGCCTGACCATGGCGAGGATGACTTTGACCTGTGCAAGGCCAATGGCATTGAACCGGTGTTCGCGGTTGAAGGCGATGGCAAATATCGCGCTGATTGGCTCTGGCTCGGCGGTGAGGGCAGTGTCATCAACCCCAAATTCAACGCGCCTGATGGCCCCATCTGCACTGCGTTGCACGATAGCGGCGGATTGCTCGCGGCATCGGCGGATTATAAGCATAGCTATCCGCACAGCTGGCGGTCAAAGGCAAAAGTCATCTATCGCTGCACCCCGCAATGGTTCGTGCCGATGGATAAGCCATTAAATCCCTCTCCCCTTGCGGGAGAGGCGCGAGACTTGGCGAGGAACGAGCCTAGTCGCAGCGGTGAGGGGGCGTCTGCCGGAGCAGAATCTTTGGGCTCGCAGACGCGAGCCGACCCCTCTCCCCGGCCCTCTCCCGCAAGGGGAGAGGGGGTCACGTTGCGCGACACCGCCATGCGGGCCATCGCCGACACCCGCTGGGTTCCGGAAAAGGGCCAGAATCGCATCACCGCGATGGTCGAAGGCCGCCCCGATTGGGTGCTGTCCCGCCAGCGCGCATGGGGCGTGCCGATCACGCTGTTTGTGGATCGCAAGTCCGGCCAATATCTCTGCGATGCGGGCGTGAACGCACGCATCATCGCCGGCATTCGCGCACATGGCGTCGATGGCTGGAGCGACGAACGCGCACAGGAATATCTGGGCAGCGACTATGCGCTCGCCGACTATGAGCGGGTCACGGACATTTTGGACGTCTGGTTCGATTCAGGTTGCACGCATGCGTTTGTCCTTGAAAGCGGACGTTGGCCTGACTTGCAATGGCCTGCGGACCTCTATCTCGAAGGCAGCGACCAACATCGCGGCTGGTTTCAGTCCAGCCTGCTGCAAAGCTGCGGCACGCGGGGCCGTGCGCCCTATAACGCGGTGCTGACCCACGGCTTTACGATGGATCAAAAGGGCATGAAAATGTCCAAGTCGCTCGGCAATACGATCAACCCGCTCGACCTGATGCGCGACAGCGGCGCGGATATTTTGCGGCTGTGGGCGTTGACCGTGGACTTCACCGAAGACCACCGGATCGGCAAGGAAATCCTGCAGGGCGTTTCCGACCAATATCGCAAATTGCGCAACACCTTCCGCTATCTGCTCGGCGCGCTCGACGGGTTCACCGACGCGGAAAAGGTTGCGGTTGCCGACATGCCCGAGCTGGAGCGTTATATGCTCCATCTGCTCGCGGATATGGACGCGAAGTTGAAGACGGCGGTCAATGATTTTGACTTCAACACTTATGTCCGGTTGCTGACCGAGTTTTGCAACGAAGACCTGTCGGCATTCTTCTTCGATATCCGCAAAGATTGCCTCTATTGCGACGCACCGACCGATCCCAAGCGGATGGCGTATCGTACAGTGCTCGACACCTTGTTCCACGCCCTCGTGCGCTATACCGCGCCGGTGCTCGTCTTCACCAGCGAAGAGGTGTGGCAGACGCGGTTCCCCGATGCCGACAGCGTGCATTTTTCGGATTGGCCGGAGGTTCCTGTACTGCCGGAGGATGACGCATTTCCACAGACAGTGGTCTTTGCAGGATTGAAGGGCAAGTTTGATAAAGTCAGACAATATCGAGAAGCGATCAGCCGTGTGATTGAGCCCCTCCGCCGCGACAAGATCATTGGGTCCAGCTTGGAGGCTCAAGTCGAGATCTCTCTGGCGTATTTGAGCGATCATGAACTGTTTGAATCGTTAGACATGGCTGAGATTGCGATCTGCGCCGCGGTGCAGATTCGCGAAGTTGCTACACTTGATGGTGAAACTTTGATCGGCAATGATAGCGTGGCAGATTTGATTCACCGAACGATTGTGACGAAAACCACCAACCACAAATGCGGTCGTTGCTGGCGGCATCTGCCCGAGGTTGCCGACGATGGCGCGTTGTGCGGTCGCTGTGCGGATGTTGTTGGTGGGTAATAATCTTCTTTGTGCCTTTGTGCCTTTGTGCGAACCAAAAACCATGAAGGGTTCGCACAAAGGCACGAAGGCACAAAGATCGCCTAAAGCCCGTCATGCTGAACGCGTTTCCGCATCTACCTTTGTGCGGAGCAATATTAAGACCCTGAAACAAGTTCAGGGTGACGATGCCGTTTTGGTGGGTAAGCCTTCCCAAATCCTCCCCACCTGTGGGGAGGTGGCAACCCACGGGGTTGACGGAGGGGGCTGGCAGTTTACACGAGGGGGCATGCGTGCACTCACACCCCCCTCCACCACGCTTTGCGTGGTCCCCCTCCCCGTAAACGGGGAGGATTGCGCATGAACCCCAATCCTAAATTCCGCCTTCAGGGCATCATGCTGGCCAGCCTTGTGTTCATCGCGGACCAGATTGTGAAATATGCGATGCTTGGCCCGCTTCAGCTGAAAAGCCGCGGTGTCATTCACATCATTTCGTTCTTCGACCTGCGCTATGCCGAAAATCGCGGCGTTTCGATGAGCTTTCTGACGGCCGATAGCGATGGCGAACGCTGGGCATTGGTAGCGCTGACGGCGGTGATTGCCATCGGGGTTGCCGTCTGGATGTGGCGCGAGAAACTGCGCGGTGATGTGCTGGCTTTGTCGCTCATATTGGGCGGCGCGCTTGGCAATATCGTGGACCGCGTACGCTATGGCTATGTCGTCGATTATGCCGATTTGCACATTGGGGCATTCCGGCCTTTTTACATATTCAACCTTGCCGATGCCTGCATCAGCATTGGCGTGCTGATATTGCTTGCCCGCGCCTTCCTGATAAGCGACAAGCAAACCGGTGACGGGGCTGACGTTCAGCAACCCGAAAGCAGCGCTGACATAGTGGAGAAATCATGAAGCGGATCAATATGTTTGCGGCGGCGTCAGTTGCTTTGCTTGCGCTTTCGGGCTGCGGCACCACCAGCGTGTTTGACCGTGACCGGCCAGATGAATTTGCCGTAAGCCGGTCAAAGCCACTTCAGGTTCCAACAGAGTTTGCTTTGCCCGCGCCGACACCCGATGCGCCGCGCCCGCAAGATAGCGATACGCAGCAACAGGTTTTGGACGCCATGTTCGGCGGCGCTGCACCTGCGCCTCGTCCGCAGTCTGCCCAGTAAATGGATACGCATATGAAAACGAAATCAGCCCTACTCGCCATAGCGATTGCGACCCTGCCATTGTTGTCGGGTTGTTCCTCGGCGGGCGATGAAGCGCCATCGGTTGGCCGCGCTGCGCCTTTGGTCGTTCCGCCGGATTTCGCGCTGGAGCCAACCGCAGCAACGGCCATCCGTCCGGCCGAAGGTGGTCAGGAACAGGTGCTGGACGCGTTGTTTGGCGGCGCTGCGCAGCGTTCTGCCGCTGAATGGGCGATCTCAACGACTTCGGGCAATGCCGAAACGGGTATTCGTTCTTCGGTCGGTGATCCGCAGACCAATACGGTCAACAAGGGCAGCATCACCCGCGACATCATCGCCGCGCCCGAAGGCGACGGCCAAACCGCGCAGGCTGTTATTCCGGGTTAAGCTGACGAGAATTTGTTTATCGCGTCCGGAAGGTTAGGTGCTTTGGCTGTGCCGGAACAAGCCCGTCCTTTGACCTAAAATTCATAAAACGTCCGCGGTTGAACCAGATTTCGTACCGCCCATTCGGCTTAGCGGTACACGCCATCGTAAAGCTGCGGCCATCAGCTGAAATTTTGGGTTTGTTGTCGCACAGCGGATAGGTTTCCTGGTTCGCTTGAACGAAGGAAAAACTTCCGGGGGCCATCGGACGGTCGAACGTTACCTTCAGTACATAAGGGCCGGGCTGTATCGCACTGCCATCGGTGGGGTAGGTTGCTGTGACCGTTGGCGGGCCTGCCCGAGTTGATGACGCGGCATAGAACAAAGCTGCTCCCGCAAGAAATATGGCGGCGATGGTTGTCACAATCAGTCCTTTCTGAATGGCCCGGTCGCGCTCGTTGGCGTTGGGTCCGACGGCATGATCCGTTGGTGGATGTGCCGAAGAACGTGTTTCTCGCGCTCGGGTAAATCCTGCGCTGCCACCGTCATCAGGCCCGAACGCTCGCTTCCTCCACGCCGGCGCTGTTGTGGCGCAGCGCCTTTAGCACTGTTTCCACGATCTGCGGGGCATTCAGGCCTGCTTCGTCATATTGCTTTTGCGGGCTGTCATGTTCCTGGAACATGTCGGGCAGGCGCATTGTGCGGATTTTTAGACCGGCGTCCATCAGGCCAGCGTCGCTGGCGAGCGTCAGCACATGCGCACCAAGGCCGCCGACGGATGCTTCTTCGACCGTCACGACAACTTCATGCGTGGCGATCAGGTGGCGGATCATTTTTTCGTCAAGCGGCTTTGCAAAGCGTAAGTCGGCGACGGTGGTGCTCAGGCCCTTGGCATCCAGCGTTTCTGCCGCCTTCATCGCTTCGGCCAAACGGGTGCCAAGCGAGAGAATGGCAACCTTCTTACCTTCGCGCATGATCCGGCCTTTGCCGATTTCCAACTGCTGCGGCACTTCGGGCATCGCAACGCCCGTGCCATTGCCGCGTGGGTAACGGAACGCGATTGGCCCGCTGTCGTGCAGGACGGCGGTGTAGGTCATGTGGACCAGTTCAGCCTCATCAGCGGGCGACATGACGACCATATTGGGCAAGGTCGCCAAATAGGTAATGTCGAACGACCCTGCATGCGTGCTGCCATCGGCGCCGACGAGACCAGCGCGGTCAATGGCGAAACGTACGGGCAGATTCTGGATCGCGACGTCGTGCACGACCTGGTCATAAGCGCGTTGCAGGAAGGTCGAGTAAATCGCGCAGAAGGGACGCATCCCCTGTGCCGCAAGTCCAGCCGCAAAGGTGACGGCATGCTGTTCAGCGATGCCGACATCGAACGACCGTTCGGGATGCGCGGCAGAGAATTTGTCGACGCCGGTGCCGCCGGGCATTGCGGCGGTTATCGCGCAAATCTTGGGATCGGTTTCGGCGAGCTTCGCCAGCGTTTCACCAAAGACGTTTTGATAAGCGGGCGGGCCGCCACCGGGGCCCTTGTCCTGCTTACCCGTGACCACGTCGAATTTGACGACGCCATGATATTTGTCAGCCGACGCTTCGGCAGGGGCGTAACCCTTGCCCTTTTGCGTGACGACATGGATCAGCACGGGGCCTTCGGCATTGTCGCGGACATTTTCGAGGACGGGGATCAGCTGATCGAGATTGTGGCCGTCGATGGGGCCGACATAATAAAAGCCGAGTTCTTCGAACAAGGTGCCGCCCATCGCCATGCCGCGGGCGAATTCCTCCGCCTTTGACGCAGCCGAATAGATACGGCGCGAAAGCTTTTTGGCGACTTTGCTCGCAAGGCTGCGCAGGCCGAGATATTCGCTGGAGGACACCAGACGCGATAAATAAGCCGACAGACCGCCAACGGGCGGCGCGATCGACATGTCATTGTCATTCAGGATGACGACCAGACGGTTGCCCGCAGCTTGGGCGTTGTTCATCGCCTCATAAGCCATGCCGGCTGACATCGAACCATCGCCAATGACGGCAATCGCTTTGCCCGGTTTGCCCGCAATCTTGTTGGCAACCGCGAAACCCAAGGCGGCTGAAATAGAGGTTGAGCTATGTGCCGCGCCGAACGGATCATATTCGCTTTCGCTGCGCTTGGTGAAACCGGAAAGGCCCCCGCCTGTGCGCAAGGTCCGAATGCGGTCGCGGCGACCCGTCAGGATCTTGTGCGGATAGCATTGGTGGCCAACGTCCCAGACCAGACGGTCATCGGGCGTGTTGAAGACATAATGGATCGCGGTCGTCAGTTCGACGACGCCCAAGCCAGCGCCCAAATGGCCGCCCGTTACCGAAACTGCAGATATGGTTTCAGCGCGCAATTCATCCGCGAGCTGGCGAAGCTGCGACGCGGCAAGATTGCGAAGGTCCGAGGGCACTTTAACCGTGTCGAGTAACGGCGTGTCTGGGGAATGTGTCATGTTGTGAGCTTAGCCACCTTTTATCGGGCTGTCGAACGGGTAATTGCGCCTGCGCTACCCGCAATCGGCGCATTTTCCGCGGACTTCGATCACGGGGCGAACCTCGGCAAAACCGGCATGTTCCGCCGCTGCACGAACGTTCATGGTCAGTATGTCGTCATCAATATGCGTTGCGGTGCCGCAGCTGTCGCAGATCAGGAAAATGCAATCATGCAAACATCCGGGATGCGAATTTGCGAGATATGCGTTCGCGCTTTCGACGCGGCGCGCAAGGTTGGTGGTCACGAACAGATCGAGTATCCGGTACACGCTGTTGGGCGCAACGCGCTTGCCGCGTTTTTGCGAAACGAGATCAGCGATATCATAAGCCGATGCGGGTTTTTCAAATGTGGCGAGCACCGCGAAGATATCCGCGCGCATATCTGTCCACTGCTCGCCCGCCTCGACCAAAGCCGATTCGGCGGCATGGGCAAGCGATGCGCCTGCATGCTCGTGATGATGATGAACTGCCATGTCGATGATGTAGGCTTTGACAGCCAGTCGGTCAATTGCCCGTCAGGCAGATGCGCGGTGGTTCAGGAAATGTCCTAGCGCGAGGCAGATGACGCCAAGGACGGTCCAGACGATCTCCATCAATCCATGTGGCAATGTCAATGCGCCCGCCATCATGCCGATGCCTGCTGCGCCAACGATCGCTGGCGTAAACAGCCCATGATCCCAAAAGCCCTTACCAAGTGCCAGTACGCCGAAGAGAATGGCCAGAAACAGGCCGGTTTCATGAATGACCGAGTTGAGTAAAAAACCGCTCGCCGATGCCAGAAACGCCAGC
Source organism: Maricaulis salignorans (assembly GCA_943368745.1). GTDB lineage: Bacteria > Pseudomonadota > Alphaproteobacteria > Sphingomonadales > Sphingomonadaceae > Sphingorhabdus_B. Next base: position 20,140 of record CALRLP020000010.1, on the reverse strand, counting down.
AAAAGCGTGGTGACAAGGCAATGCACAAGGCACAGGCCAGCAATGCTTAAGCCAAGCCCGTCCCACCGCCATTTTTTCCATGCCTGCGTCATTCCGGTCGCACTACACCGATTCGTCAGACGTTACAACATTACATCGCATAAATTGCAGCCTTGGCGACCATTTTTGCAACCTCTGTGCGCTTGCAGCTTGCTGAAATCAGGGGCATATCGCGGCTTATGAATAAAGCTCTTCATTCTGACACCGCATCCGGTGCGCGCGTCGCACGCCCTCAGGCGCTGATTACATGGCTTATGGGCGTGGCGGCTCTCGTCTTTGCGATGGTGGTTGTCGGCGGAATTACGCGCCTGACCGAATCGGGCCTGTCGATTACCGAATGGAAACCCATTACGGGCGCCTTGCCACCGTTGAACGAGGCGAGCTGGCTCTCCGAATTCGAAAAATACAAACAGATCCCGGAATATACTGAGATCAACGGCCCGGCGGGCATGACGCTGGCGGAGTTCAAATTCATCTATTTCTGGGAATGGGTGCACCGTTTGTTGGGACGGGTCATCGGATTGGCATTTGCGCTGCCGCTGGCATGGTTCTGGATCAAGCAGGCGATCCCGAGCGGCTATAAGCCACGTCTGCTTGCTTTGCTTGCGCTGGGTGGCCTGCAGGGGACCATTGGTTGGTGGATGGTGTCATCGGGCCTTTCTGCGCGCACCGATGTCAGCCATTACCGGCTTGCCGTCCATCTTTTGACGGCCCTCACAATCTTGGGCGGCCTTGTTTGGACCGCGCTTGATTTAAAGGAACTGACGAAAAATCCATCGGCAAAGCCCGCGCGCATCGCTGGCTTTACCGGCAGTATCTTGGCGATATTGTTTATTCAATTGCTCTTCGGTGCGTGGGTTGCTGGATTAAATGCCGGATATGTCGCCAACACATGGCCATTGATGAACGACCGTTTCTATCCAGATGGCGTTGATACCGCAAAGGGCGCATTTTATGCTTTGGTGAATGATCCCTATCTCACCCATTTCGTCCACCGCTGGTGGGCGTGGGTCGCGGTGATTGCGCTGGTCGTCATGGCACGGCGGGTGAAGAAAGCGGGCGTTCGTGCGGCATCGGCCGCTATCCATAGCGCGTTCGGTATCCAGATGCTGCTGGGCATTGCCACCGTGATGACCGGGGTCAACATCGTCCTTGCCGTTTCGCATCAGGCGGTCGGGGCCCTTTTGGTCGCGGCAACGGTCTGGGGCGCGCATGTCTTGGGGCGTGATACAGCCTAAACGGAGACAGGTATTATTATACCCGTCGTAAAACCCTTGCTTTTGCTTGACTATTGGCCGGTTCATCGCCATTGGCACCGCTTCGCGTGCAGGATCCTTTGTGATTCTGTGCAACACTAAAATTTCGAAAGGTGCGATTAGCGATGAAAACGCTATCCAGAGTTACGAAATCGATCCGTCCACAGGACGTCGAGAAATCGTGGATCCTCATTGACGCAGAAGGTTTGGTTGTTGGCCGTGTTGCCAGCCTTATCGCCAACATCCTGCGTGGTAAGACCAAGCCAAGCTACACCCCACACGTTGATTGCGGCGACCATGTTGTTGTCATCAATGCGGACAAGGTGAAGTTCACCGGCAAGAAGTTGACCGACAAGGTTTACTATCGCCACACCGGTTACATCGGCGGGATCAAGGGTATCACCGCTGGTAAGGTACTTGATAGCAAGTTCCCTGAGCGCGTCCTTGAAAAGGCCGTTGAGCGCATGGTTCCACGCGGTCCTTTGGGTCGTGCCCAAATGCGCGCGCTGCATCTGTATAACGGTACCGAGCATCCGCATGCCGGCCAACAGCCAACGACGCTCGACGTCGCTTCTATGAACCGCAAGAACAAGGTGGGTGCATAATGTCTGAAACTGCAAATTCGCTCGCTGATCTCGAAACCTTGGGCGCCGACGTTCAGGCACCAGCACAGATTGCTGCTGTCGTTCGCGAACAGGAAATTGATGCGCAAGGTCGCGCTTATGCAACTGGCCGTCGTAAGGACGCGGTTGCACGCGTTTGGTTAAAGCCAGGCACCGGCAAGATTGTCGTCAACGGCCGTGATCAGGAAGTTTACTTCGCACGTCCTTCGCTGCGTCTCGTCATCAACCAGCCGTTCGGTGTCACCGAGCGTACCGGCCAATATGACGTCATCGCAACCGTCAAGGGCGGTGGCCTTTCGGGTCAGGCTGGCGCGGTCAAGCATGGCATCGCACAGGCACTGTCGAAATATGAGCCACTGCTGCGTAGCGCTGTGAAGTCGGAAGGCTTCCTGACCCGCGACAGCCGCGTTGTCGAGCGTAAGAAATACGGCAAGGCCAAGGCGCGTAAGAGCTTCCAGTTCTCGAAGCGCTAAGCTCGCTCAGCCGAAATCAATTTACAAAAGGGGCTGCCAGAAATGGCGGCCCTTTTTTTCGTCTCACACTTGGCGACGCGATATGAAAAATGTGAGGATGAAAGACGTTACAGCTAAGACGATCACGGTGCCAGTGATGTCACCGATCAATATGGTTGCCACTTGACGCAAGGGCCACAAAAGATCGCCCGAAATGCCAAGATATAAATTGAGGATTGCGGCATTGGACGTGGCGCACATCACCGCCAAGACGAGTAAATGCACTGGCATTAAGTCAGCCAAATCTGACCGCGTTTTGAATAACATTCGCGACAGCGCGATTCCAACAAGCGGCGCCAGTGCTGACAAGAGAGCCAGCAGCAAACTGTCGATTGGACCGTCGGCAGCGTCCGACGGAAAACTCGCATAGCTGCCAATAACAATTCCGACAACGCCAACCCGGCCAAATACCATTGGATAGATGACGCGTAAGGCGGCGGGTAAATATACGAGCGTCGCGTTGGGGTTGAGCTCAAAATTTTTAAAGAGCGCACTATTAGCCGACACGAAGCCGACCCATAGCAAAGCTAAGCCAGAGACAGTTGCCGCCCACGCAAGCGCACTTTTGAGCTTTGCCATTAACATCAAGTTTGAAGGCTTTTTTCGATCTGGCTGAGGCCGCTGCTAATGCTGGCCATATATTTTCGCGCCGCATCTGATGGATCTACAAATTTGACCCGCTTGTCCGTGCTGTCCGCGCGCAAATATACCAGGCCCTTGTCTCGTAACGCGATAATCCGGCGATACACGGTCGGCTGGGTTCCGAAACGGGAATCGTTCATCAATTCGCTTATCATGATGTTGTCACGCCCATGCCATTCTACGATCAGCGCGTCGAGCAGCAGACCTTCGTCTGCGGTAAGCGTGTTAAAAGGCGCCATCTGCCTGATCGTATTCAGCATATTGAGCAGCCGAATATAGGTGGGCGATTGTGGACGGTTAGTATTCATTATCTTTCTCATTATTTGAGGACCAAACAACCATAATGGTTTCGATTATGAAACTATTCAGTTGCCTTGTATCAGGGTCAGAGTTAACTTTCAATTATGAAACTTTATCGGGTTGTTCGGTCGTCAACCACAAGTGTCTCATTTGGAAATGGGCATAGCACCGGTATTTCGAGAGCAAAAAGATGATATTTAAACTTGTCCGACGAATATTTTTCTGTGGCTTTAATTTCCACGTCCGCAGTCGCAAGCTCGTCACCGTGAACAGCGATGGCACAAAGTCGCGCTGCAAATATTGCGACCGACCGATGCGCAAGGACCGCAGCGGCAAATGGGAACCGGATAATAGCTGATTTCGAATTTCGTGCAGTCATCTGCGTGAATGACCCTGAGAGCATATTGTGACGATGTGCTTTCCCCTTAACCCGGCTATTTAACGATAGCCGGGTTTTTTTATGTGTGAGGGGGCAGGATGACGCGCGTACCACGGGGCATACCAAACGTCACGACAGCGATTGATATTTTCGTTGAATAAGAAGATGTTAATAGGCACACAGGCAGCATGATCAAATATATCCTCATGGCTTTGCTCCTCGCGCTCGTTGGTTCCGGCTTATGGCTCTGGAACAAGAGCGATCCACAAAAGCTCGATTTTGCGGACCGGTGGGCGCCGGGTGCGGCCGAGTTTGATGGCACACCCGTCACGGCGATCACTTACGGAACCGACGCGCGGCAGAAGCTGGATATCTATGCACCTGAAGGCGCTGCGTCTGCGCCTTATCCGGTCCTCATCTTCTTTCATGGTGGCGCGTGGCGCGATGGTGAGCGGGAAGGTTATGGCTTTTTGGGTCGTGCCTTTGCATCGCGCGGTTATGTCACCGTCATTGCCGATTATCGCAAATCGCCTGCGGTTCGCTTCCCCGCATTTGTAGACGATACCGCTGCCGCCATTGCGTGGGTGCACGCGAATATCGCCAAGCATCAGGGCAACAAAGACCGCATTTTCCTCATGGGACATAGCGCCGGCGCGCATATCGCGATGATGACGGCGCTTGATCCGCGCTATTTGAAGGCGCAGGGGCTTGGGACGGACGTTATTAAGGGGGTGATCGGGCTCGCTGGTCCCTATGATTTCTTGCCGCTCACGACCGACTCATCGAAAATTGCCCTTGGCCAGTGGCCCGACTTAACCGAGACCCAGCCGATTACATACGCGCGCGCCGATGCGCCGCCTTTGTTGTTGCTGACCGGGGACAAGGATACCGTGGTCAAGCCACGCAACAGCAAAATCCTGTCGGAACGGATCGCAGCGCTCGGTGGCAAACAGCAGCTGAAAATCTATCCTGATGTGGGCCATTCCGACATCATCATGGCGGTTGCGCGGCCCTTCCGGAACAAGGCACCTGTCGTCACCGATGTTACGACCTTCATTAAGGCGCACTGAGGCACTTCAGTCGAGGTTCGCAATGACCAATCGTATCTTCGCGGCAATCCTTTCAATGTCCGCGGAGAAGCGCTCGACCAAGCGGTCGGCATCCAGACCGATCATTTCAAATATTTGAGGTGCGGATAGCGATAGCCGCAACGTTGGTGCCCAATCGCCATTGGCAAATTTCAAACATTTGACAGGCTGACCCAGATGACAAATCTCCGCCGCGATAAGCGCGTCGCGCGGCTCGGCAAAGGCATCCGACATGTCGGTATATAATGCGCGATAGACCGCACGGGCCTGTTCAATATCAAGGGCCGAACCGGTGCCGGGGATGCGATCGGTGAGCTTGATGACGTACAACATTTTCCGGTCAAGCGGATGCGCTGGCGACAACTGGTTAAGATGATCTCCAGCCGCATATTCGTCTGCCGAGCCTTCCAGCAAACGAAAGGGCATCGCCGTCGGCAGGTTCCCCATAGCAGTGGTAAATGCCCGAATGACCGTGTCTACCCGGTCCATGGGCATGGCAAGCAGCCGCTCAAGCTCAAATAGGCCCGCCTCAAGCCGCAGCAGCAGTCCGAAATTTGTTTGGCTGGGCAACACAGCATCGGTGTCGTGCCAACCTGTTGGCATGTCTCCGCGTGCAAAGAAATGGCTTAGCCCGGCTGGTGCGTCGGTGCCGCTATTCATGCGGGCGGATAAGGACGCGGGGATGAGCGCCCACGCGCTGAACGGGGGCCCACCAATGAACTTTGATCCGGTGAGGAATATGCTCGCGCCTCTGGCCAGATATGCGGCAATGGTGTCCGGCGAGATACGCCCTTGGCACGCATCGACAACCAAATCGACCGACGCGCCAAAAGCGGCAATCATTGCATCGACCGCAGTCAGGCTTGGCGTCACAATGCCTGTTTTGGAACGGTGAATGATGTGCACCAACGGACGCCCGCCAGCGAACACGACCTCTCCAACCGCCTGAAGAAGCAGGGATGAATATTCCGCATCGCTCCGCATCGGGCCATCGTCGGTTCGTGTCTTTAATGTTTTCACCGCAATGACTTCGGCACCGAAGCCCAGCAAATGCGCGCCTTTCGTGACGTCGCGGCCAAGCGCTGTTCGATCTGCAAAATATTGACCGGCCTGCGAATAGAGGCACCCGCTGCCGACCTCATCAACTTCGACAACGATGTTGGTGACTTTCTGGCCTGTTTGGAGGGCAAGCGCGAGCGCAAGATATTCAAGGTCAGTGCCCGACGCGCCGAACGCCACATCAACGTCCGCAGCGAGCCCGTAGACGCGGCGAATCCGGCAGCGTGCACTGCCCAGAAAACGCGTATAAGCATCGTCCTCACTTTCGCCGTCGGCAACCGCCAGACGCAGCTGATGATGCACGGCATGGGCATGGGCATAAGCCGGTGCGGAAATCGAGCTGGCGGTGGACGAGGAGTAGCTGATGGCTCTGATTGGTTCGGGTGCACAGCCATAGCTGTTCAGTCCGCTTTGTTCATCAAGCGTGATGCGATCGTCGCCGCCGGCACTCATCAATTCAGCCGTTGGTAGATCCAGTATCGACATCAAAAAATGCTCCTAGGAGACAAAAGTCTCGATTCTGACATAATAAACGGGCTATTGTAAAACAATGTGAACCGACACGAGGTCCGTATACCCCATGCAAATTCCACAGATTCATCCGCCGCACAAAATTTCGATCCCAGAACGGTATCGCAATACACTCAAGATCCTCTTCATTGCCAAGCATGCCTTAGGCGATGGTTCACGTGATGATATTGATGGGGATCATGCCGTGTACCATCGTGAAGTGCGCGATACTCTCGAAAATATGGGGTTAAATGTTCAGGCTGCGAACAGCGCCGAAGCGTTGTTCGAAAAGCCAAACGCAGATTTCGTGTTTTCGTTGCTGAACCGTGGCGGTTATCTCAACAGCGAGCTGTTGATCCCTACTTTATGTATGCGGCTGGGCATTCCTCATTTGGGTGCGACGCCTATTTTGCGAGGCCTATCCGATGACAAGCATTTGATGAAGATGGCGGCGCGCGCCCGCGCTGTGCCTACGGCTGATTCCGAAATTTTCCGGCGTGGCGCTCCGGTTACGCCAATCACGAAATGGTCAGCAGACCGTTATGTCATCAAACCCAATGCCTCATCCGCAAGCTGGGGGGTTTCGATTGAAACCGATTGGGCCGGTGTGAAACATGCGGTCGAAGCTTTGCATGACGAAGGCCATGATGCACTTGTCGAGCCGTTTTTGTCGGGCATCGATGTCGAGCTTCCGGTGATCGGCGCACGCAAGGCACAGTTCCTGCCGCTCATGCGCTTTGACCATGATACAGAGGTTTTGCGCACTTACGCGGAAAAGCGCGGGTTTGAACAAAGCGAAGCCCGTTTGGAGCCTGAACAAGACCCGGCGTTGATTGAAAAGATCCAAAATCTTACCGCCAGGTTGCTGCCTGAACTGTGGCCATTCGATTATGGCCGGTTCGAATTCCGGATGAACCCTGCCACCGGCGAAATCCATTTCCTCGAAGTGAATTTGCAGTGCAACATCTGGTCGCAACGCGTGATTGGAAAAGCCGCTGTCCTTGCGGGAATTAGCTACCCTGACTTGCTGGAAACGATATTGGCAGGATCGATGGCGCGCCAGGGGCTCATCGAACTGGACGACCAAGACTATTGAAGCGTGTCTTGCCTATCCAGATTCGTGACGGACAATTTTCTGCCGATAGGAAATAACCAGCAGCGCGGCGTTGACCACTGCTGCGCCTAACATCGCAAATGCTGCGCCGACCTCGCCATAAGTCGGCATCAGCCAGATCATCATCAGCACCACGACAATAGCGCCAGCAAGGCTGCACAGCATCACGCGCCCAGCCTTGCCCGCGGTAAGCAGTGCAGGCTCCAACCCCAATGTGGCAAATTGCACGGCGGTGGCTGTGCCCAAGATCAATACCAACGGATAAGCGGCGACAAACTCTGCGCCAAATATCCACATCAAGGCCGGTTTTCCGGTGAAGCCGACAATCGCCAATACGAGCACCGCCGCAACGCCGGACACTTTAATCATGCGGCTGAGCAAGTTGCTGGCATCTTTGGCGTCGACGGTGTGCGCAACGCGGGCATATTCGGTGAATATCGCCATCGATATGGCATCGCCGACCCGGGCAAAGACCTGACCCAATTGATAGCCAAGCCGGAAAAATCCAGCCGCCGCTGCACCGACGGAAAAGCCGACCACAACCGCGACCACTTGTTGGCTGGTCAGCTTAAAACTGGAACCCACATTCGACCATAACGCGAATTTGGTAATGCCGGGGAAGCTTTCCTGAAAGCCCCGCAGCGTTGGCATACTGCTGAGCCGCAACGGCAATTTGAGCCGGCGCAAAACATTCCCCCAAACCCATATCGTTGGCACCATTTCGGACAGTAGCCACACCGCGAGGAACCCCCATGCCGTAGGCTGTGTCAGCACCAATATGCCAGTGCCGATAAGGCGGATGATCGGCACCAGCATGTCTGGAATGGCGGCGTCGCCAAAGCGGTCGTTTATGCGCAGCAGCCCTGTCGGTGTCGAACGGGCGGACAGCACCAAAAGGGCGGTGAAGCCGACCACGGCGATTGCCTCTGAATCACTCCAACCTTGGTTGGTTGCAAGCGCCCAAGCGCCGACCATCGCGACCAGGAACGCCAGCAATGCCCCGATGATATCAAGGATCAGGCAAAACCATGTGAGTTCGGCCAGCTTTTGGTCGGATTTTGTGTGCACCAATGTCGTGCCATAGCGGATCAGAATTTGCCACGTCTGGAACGATGTGAAGCTGGATATCGTCTGGGCAAAGCTGAAGATCAGCATGAATTTGCCAAATTCTGCCGCACCCAAGCTTTGGGTCGAAACGGCAAGGTAAATAAGGCTGAGCACCGCGGAGGTGGTTTTTGGCAAGAACAGCCAAGCGCCCGATTGCAAAATGCGCCGCCCACTCCCCCGTTTTTGTTCAGCCATTACGCCAGATCCCCAATCAGTCTACGGGACTAGTGCACTTCCGCTGTTAATCAAAGCCATGTCATGACATGCAGGTAAAAAATTGAACGCGCTGCAAACTGGTCGCAAAAATCTATCAATGGCGATAGATGCCGCATTGTATGAATAATCCACGACACAAGAAGGCTGCGGCGTCCGTTAAATCAGACGTCATTTTCCTGTTCAACCATGATGCGGGCCACCAAGTGGCGCATTTGGCGGGGATAGCCGGTGCATTCGCGTTGCGTGAAAAAGCCTTCCGCGCGATCGTTGCCTTTGGCAGTGACGTGACGCGCAAAGAGGTCGAAAGGCTGCTGACGCCTGAACAGATTGCCGCCTTGCATTGGCGGTCACTGGCGTTACCCGAATGGCTCAAGACGCTCACAAACGGCCTGAACCGGATTGTGCCCGTTCACCGGATATTGCGTTTATATTGGCATAATGCGTTCTTACGGAAATCCGTCGCCATCGTGTCGACGGAACGCACATGTCTTACCCTCAAACGCCATTGGACCAAATTTCGCGGTCGCAAACATTGCCCTGCCTTTGTGTGTGTGCCCCATGGGGCGGGGGACCGGAATGTATCTTTTCACCCTGCATTCCGGGACTTTGACCTGTTGATGGTCAGCGGGCAAAAGGTTGTGGACCAGATGGTTGATGCTGGCGTTTCCACGCCCGAACGCTGCCGGATCATCGGTTATCCAAAGTTCGACATTTTGCGGGGGCGCACCCCTGAAACATTTTTCGACAACGGCAATCCGACCTTTTTATATAACCCGCATTTCGATCCGCATATGTCCAGCTGGTTCGATCACGGGGCCGACATATTGGAATTTTTTTACCAGAATGCGGACCGTTACAATCTGATCTTTGCGCCGCATGTGATGCTATTTTATAAAAAGGTGCATATTTCGCCCGAATATCGCGTCACCCGCACGCGGCCAGACATTGATCCCAAATATTATGATGCCCCGAACATCCGGATCGATGTGGATAGCGCGCGCCTGTTTGACATGAGCTATACCCTGTCCGCCGACGTCTATATTGGCGATGTTTCAAGTCAGGTGTATGAATTTCTGCATCGCCCGCGCGCCTGTTTTTTTATCGATACGCACAGTGCGGTCGCGCTCGGCGCTCCGCCCGAATATGATTTCTGGAACAACGGCCCGGTTGTCCGCACAGCCAAGCAGTTGATAGCATTGTTGCCCGATCATGCGCAGATTGCCGCCCAATATCGCAAAGCCCAACAGCAGCGGATGGCCTACACCGCCGACCAAAGCGATGCGCGTCCAGCGTCGGAACGCGGGGCTGAGGCGTTGCGCCAGTATATTGAAAGCTTAGCCAGCTGAAGCGGCGCCTATGCGCTGCGGAAATCCAGAACGCCCCAATTGGCCTCGGCTGCAGCCTTCATAAAGCGTTTGGACGGGTTCACCGCATAGCCTTCATCTGCGAAGTCTAAAGTAAACCGGTCGCTCAGATCGTCCGAATAAAAACGGATATGCGCATCTTTGCGGTTAATGGCCTGTTGCGACAGCCATTCCCGCACACGGCGCAATTTTTCTGCGGCGTAGCAATTTTCGCCGTCGATGCGGTGCATCAATTGGCCGTCTGCTTCGCCGATATGACGCGTCGCAATAACCGCATCAAAGCCGATTTTGGCGCCGATGTGGCCGGCATAAAAATGGGGTGCAGCGGTTGCCATCACCAGCAACGCCCCGCGCGCGCGATCGGCGTCGATGCGGGCAACGGCCCCCGGCTGAAGGCCTTCGCGCACGAGCGGTTCGGTAAAATCGGCGACGATATTGGGTAAGCTGTCCGGGCAAATTTTGCGTCCGATGAACATTGCGATCCCAAATTGTTTGAGTGGTTTGCGCCCATATAGGCCAAGCTTATATCCCACCATCGCCGCGATCCAGATCGGCAGTAATGCAAGCCGAATGGGCGCGGTCCGCCGGGCATAAAATAGCAGAAAATGGGTAAAGGTCGGGCGACGGGTTAGGGTCTTGTCGAGATCATATATTGCAATATTCATATTTGGTCGCCAAGCCCCACGCCAAGGTATGCCAAATATGTTGGCGTGCCCCCGATTTGGATGCGTTTAGGAGAAGCTGTTTGCAAGCGCAATGGACCTGCATCGTCCTTGCCGGGCAAAGGCCCGGTACGGATATGTTTGCACAGCATTTTGGGCTTAAGCTGAAAGCTCTGGTGCCCGTGCGCGGCGAACCGATGATTAGCCACGTCGTGCGTACGCTGCGTGCGTCGCCGCTTATCGGTGAAATCATTGTCCTATGTCAGGAACCCGATGCACTGCGTTCCGCGGTCGATGCCGCAGGCGGCGCAACGCTGGTCGAAAGTCTGAGCAGTATATCGCTGAGCATCAAACGGCAGGTGGAGGCAGTAGGATTTTCGTCGCCGATATTGGTGACCACCGCGGACCACCCCTTATTAACCGTTGATATGATCGCCGAATTTCTGGGCAAAGCCGATGGCGACGTTGCCATTGCGATGGTGGAACGAAAGACAATGTTGGCGCAATTTCCAGACGCGAAACGCACATGGTTGCGTTTTTCGGACGGCGCGTGGTCCGGCGCAAATCTCTTCGCATTGATGAGCCTCAAATCCGTGTTTGCACTCGATTTATGGGCAGAGGCCGAACAGGATCGCAAGAAAACATGGCGCCTGTTCATGCACTTCGGGGTGGGGCTGGCATCGCGCGCGCTGACCCGCACGATTGGATTGCGGCAGGCGTTGACCATTGCGGGCAAACGCCTTGGCCTTGTAGCTACGCTGGTGCCGATGTCTGACCCTGTTGCCGCAATCGACGTGGATAAGGTCAGCGACCATATATTGGCGGAGCAAATTCTTATCGACCGCGAAACATTGGCGCGTTCCAATCTTGCAGCTTGATTAGCGGCCCATTTTCTTTTGCCGCCGTCTTTGCACAGACGAGCCGATACCCATAGCTTCGCGATATTTCGCAACGGTGCGGCGTGCGATGTCAAAGCCGTTTGCCGTCAACAAATCGACCAGCGTGTCATCGGACAGTATCTTTTCGCCCTCGGCATCAATCAGGGATTTGATATGGCTTTTCACGGCCTCAGCCGACGCGCCCTCACCGTCGGCGGATTGAACGCCCGATGAGAAGAAATATTTGAGATCAAACAGACCGCGTCCGCAATGCAGATATTTGTTGCTTGTGACCCGGCTGACGGTGGATTCATGCATGTCGATGGCATCGGCCACTTGCCGCAGCGTGAGTGGCCGCAAATGGGCGACGCCCTTGCGAAAAAAGCCGTCCTGTTGCTTCACAATCTCGGTGGCGACCTTCACGATGGTGCGCTGTCTTTGATCCATGGCTTTGATGAGCCAATTCGCATCCGCCATGCAGTCGCTGAGCCACGCCTTGGTGGCTTTGTCTTGCCCAAGCTCGGCAACATAGCTGCGGTTGATGAGGATACGGGGCAGGTTGGCGCTGTTCAGTTCGATCGCCCAGCCTTCACCGCGCGGCGTGATGAATATGTCGGGCGTGACGGCAAGCATATCTTCTCTTTCGAACCGGCAACCGGGTTTTGGATCATAGCCGCGCAGTTCTATCAACATGTCGCGCAAGTCTTCGTCGTCGACGCGGCACATGCGCTTAAGCTGGTCAAACGCACCCTTTGCCACCAAGTCGAGATTGTCGATAAGCTTGGCCATGCAGGGGTCATAACGATCCGCCTCGCGCGCCTGAATCGCAAGGCATTCGGACAGGTTGCGCGCGCCAACGCCGGTTGGGTCGAACCGTTGAAGCGCCGCAAGCGCCCCCTCCATCTCCGCCATGGGAACGCCAAGCCTGTGCGCCGTCGCCATCAGGTCTTCGCCAACATAGCCCGTGGGTTCGATATGTTCGATAATCTGCTGGACCAGAAACAGCTGCCGTCCGGAAAGGCTGGACCCTGCCTGCGCCATTAAATGTTCACGCAGGCTGATGTCACGCGCGGCAAAGCTGTCGAAATCAGGGCCGTCGGCGTCAAAGCCGCCGGGCGCGGCGCTGCCCGAAAGACCAAGCATGCCATCGGCCCCGCCCACACTGTCCGATGGGGTATCATGGTGGAACGTTTCTGCGCTGAAATCGACATCCAGCGCGTCCGATGTCCCTTGGCCATCACCACTCAGCAGGTCGTCACTCGCCCGCTCGCCACTGTCGTCCAAAGCGGGTGCGAAGTCCTCGGTCGGCACATCAGGGGCAGCGTCGCTGCTGCCTGTTTCCAAAACCGGATTTCGTTCCACCTCTTCCGCGATGAATGCTTCAATTTCGAGCGACGACAATGCCAGCAGTTTAATCGCCTGCTGCAGTTGCGGTGTCATCACCAGCGACTGGCTTTGGCGAAGATCGAGACGGGGTGCTAATGCCATGACGTTATGGTTCCGTCATCGCCGCAAATCACATTGCAAAACTCTCGCCGAGATACAGGCGGCGCACATTGGGGTCCGCGACCAACGCCTCGGGCGACCCTGCGAACAGAACCTGCCCACCATAAATGATGCAGGCGCGGTCAACGATATCGAGCGTTTCGCGCACATTATGATCGGTGATCAGCACGCCGATGCCGCGGGTTTTCAATTCTTTCACAAGGTCGCGAATATCGGAAATGGATATCGGGTCGATGCCGGCGAAAGGTTCATCGAGCAACATGATCGACGGGTTTGCCGCCAGCGCGCGGGCAATTTCGCAGCGCCGCCGTTCGCCACCGGACAGCGCCATGGCGGGTGCACTGCGCAAACGGGTGAGGCCAAATTCGCCAAGCAGTTTTTCCAACCGCTCGTTGCGCGCGTCTGCATCGGGTTCTGACATTTCCAGAACCGCGCTGATATTTTGTTCAACGGTCATGCCGCGGAAAATTGATGTTTCTTGCGGCAAATAGCCTAAGCCCAAAATCGCGCGGCGGTACATCGGCAGGTTGGTGATGTCCGCGCCATCCAATGTGATGCGTCCGCTGTCTGGCTTAACCAGCCCCATGATGGAATAAAAGCAGGTGGTCTTACCCGCACCATTGGGCCCAAGCAGACCCACTACTTCGCCCTTCGCAACCGAGAGCGACACATCGGTCAAAACCGCGCGCTTGTCATAGCTTTTGGCGATGGAAACGACACCCAGTCCGGATTGCACGCCGTCTTGCGTCGTCGCATCCGCAGCGGGAGAAGTTGCAGTCATGCTATCCATATCCAAATTTCGCCCGCGATTTTGCCGTTGATATCCAACAGACCGCTAATGAATGCTGACCCATTTTGCAATTGGCATGATTTATGCTGCCCCGTTTTAGGGGCTGTTTGGGGCTACCCCCTAATTTTTGCGCTGTGGAACGCTAAACGAACCGGTAACGCGGCCGCCCGAATTGGTTGTATTGGCTGGGCCACCGGCATTGAGGGTTGAGCGGCCTGAATTGAGATCAATGACAAGCCTGCCGCCGTTTAACCGGTTGCTGCCTTGCACCAGATTCACATTGCCAATCAGCGTGATCAGGCTGGAGTCCAAATCATATATAGCCGAGCTGCTGGTTACGCGCAGATCATCTTTGGTAATGGTCACGCCGCCTGTGGCGTCCAGACGATTTACGTCCACGCCGCCCTTGCTTGTGTAAGCGGCCGTAATCCGATTTGCCTTGAGCGTAAGGCCCGCCTGCGTTGCAGTTACGCCGCCAGCAAGAACGACGCGGTCTGCGCGGTCTTGCAGTTCCGAGGATCCAGCATCGAAAACGACTGGTGCGTTGGTGTTATGGTTACGAATACCCTGCGCGGTTGACGCCGAAGACAGCGTCATAATGCCCGCAACTGCGGCGGCCAGTCCAAAGGAGATAGAAGCTTTGCTCATGTTGGCCTCACTTAATCGCATTCTGGTCGATACGCAAACGAACGCCGCCATCTAGCCGGATAATGCGCGTATCTAGGTCAGCGCGCAATCGTCCGGCATGGAAAGTCCCGACCTTTGTGCGGCCGCTCACTGGTCCAAAGCTTTGCATCGTCCGGTCTTTCAACGACAGCTCCACATTGCTGGCCACCATGTCATAGCCCGGCGATTCAACCGCCAATGGGCCCGTCACGCGCATGGTTTCCTTGCCAAGGTCATAGCTGCCGCGCTGTGCGATGATGGAGGCTGGGCCGTCCTGCAACGATATCCGGCCCGACAATGATGTCATGTCGAGAGCAGGCTGTGCCGATGTCTTCTGGACAGCGCTGCCTGCGCGCAGCGAAAAGGGCCGGCCTTTGCTGTCTTCGCCGCGATAGAGGGCCTCTACAACGCGCAACCGCTCGCGCGCCAGATTCACTTCGTCTTTGTTCAGGACAAAGCTGAGTTCCTGCTGTCCGGTAAATGGGCTGAACGCCAATATGGCGACAAGCAAACCGATGATGCTCGGCAAGACAACCCGCATCGCGCGGATAAGGCGGTCATGCCGTCCGCCGGGCAATGCCCAGCGTTGACGATAACTGCGTTCAAGATCGGCCTGTGCGGACATGTGATGTCTCTAACCCGATTAAACCTTAACTGTGCCCGAATATATCGGTCTCTGGCCAGCCAGACAGATCAAGGTTCGCACGGTGCGGTAGAAAGTCAAAGCAGGCCTGTGCCAAGTCGGTGCGGCCTTCGCGTTCCAAACGCACGACAAATTCGGCATGCAGGCGGTGCAAATAGCGCACGTCGCTGGCGGCATAATCTTTTTGCGCTTCGGACAATATGGGGCCGCCCCAGTCGCTTGACTGTTGTTGTTTGGAAATGTCTGTCGACAGCATTTCCTTCACCAATTCTTTCAGCCCGTGGCGGTCCGTGTATGTCCGAACGAGGCGCGAGGCGATTTTGGTGCAGAATAACGGCGTCGCGACGACGTTCAAATAATGCGAAATCGCCGCCAAATCGAATCGGGCATAATGGAACAGCTTCAAACGGGTGGGATCGGCCAGTACGGCACGCAAATTTGGTGCAGAAAAGTCACTGTTGCGGCCAAAACGCACCAGATGTTCATCGCCGCGTCCGTCGGAAATCTGCAGCAAGCACAGCCTGTCACGTGGGGTGATGAGCCCCATGGTTTCGGTGTCTACGGCGACGGGGCCATCGGCCAGTACGCCTGCGGGAAGGTCTTCTTCATGTAAAAATACGCTCATGCTAGCCCCTTGCCCCACCCGACTGTGCAAGGCAAATGAAACTACAGTTGGCGCCCTGCGATTTCCGGTCGCAATATTAGCTATCGCGTAACCTTTTAATGCGATATACAAAATGCTTGCGCAATCACCAACGACTGCGCTTGTGACGTGCAGTACAGTCGCCCTCGACTGCATAACATAGTGGTTCTGGGCGATGAGAAGGCAAGTAAGAAGTTATGGGTTTTGATCGCAAGCGTGCTGGCAAAGGCCGGGACAAAAGAGATGGTTTCGGTGATGAAAGCTATGACGGTTATCGCGCACCGTCCCCCTATCAAAGTGATTTTGGCGGCGGCCGCTCAGGTGGCGGTTACGGCGGCGGAAATAGCGGCGGCGGCGGTGGCGGAGGTGGCTTCGGTGCACCTCGGCGTGGCCCAGGCGGCCCACCAATGCCAGCGCAAGTCATCGGTTCCGGCAAAGGAATTGTTAAGTTTTTCAATGGTCAAAAGGGCTTTGGCTTCATTCAGGTCGATGGTCGTCCCGATGATGTGTTCGTACACATCAGCGCGGTTGAGCAAGCTGGCCTGACAGGTCTTGCTGAAGGCCAGCCGCTCGAATTCTCGCTCGTTGAGCGTGGCGGTAAGGTTTCGGCAACGGACCTCGTCATCGATGGTGAGCCAATGGAAGTGACCGAGCGCGCACCGCGTCCGGACCGTCCAGCATTTGACCGTGACCGCGCTCCGCGTGGCGATGACCGTGGTGGCTTCCGCGGTGGTGACCGTGATTCGGCGCCCCGTGGTCCGCAGCGCGAATCGACTGGCGAACGTGCCAATGGAACCGTCAAATTCTTCAACGACATGAAGGGTTTTGGTTTTGTGCAGCGTGATGATGGCGGCGAAGATGTGTTTGTGCACATTTCTGCGCTTGAGCGTTCGGGCATGGGTCAAGTGACTCAGGGCGACCGTTTGGTGTTTGACATCGAAATCGATCGTCGCGGCAAATATTCGGCCACGAACTTGGGCCCGCTTTCCGAATAAGCGCGCTTTAGAAATTCAAAAAGGCGGGTGAAGCACAACGCTTCGCCCGCCTTTTTTGTATCTATCATGCCTTGCCGATGGTCGCGGCCAGAAACCAGGCGCGCTGTTCGGCTTGGTCCGTCCAGTCGTCCAGCAGGCCATCGGTCGCATTGTCGCCGGCTTTGTCCGCAAGGTCCTTTGCGTCTTTCAATGCCTTAATCAGCGTTTCATTATCGGCGTGTAGTTCCTTCAGCATCTTGGGTGCATCAGTCGACGTCGAATCATGGTCATTGATCCGCTGCTTGGCGGCGATCGCACCAATGGACGTCAGCGTGTCCTGACCCAGCTTGCGCACGCGTTCGGCGACAAGGTCGGTCGTTGCGATCAATTCGGTCGCCTGTTCATCAAACAGCAGATGATATTCGCGAAAATGCGGACCGGTCACATGCCAATGGAAATTCTTGGTCTTGAGGTAGAGCGCATAATAATCGGCCAGCAGGCCATTCAACGCATCGGCCAGCGCTTTTTTGCTATTGTCACCATGTGCCATGGCAGTTCTCCATCATTCGGGGGGGAGAATATAATATAGGAACGACGCGCGCTATTTACAGCACCCGCGCTTGCGATAGCGGCAATTAGCCGATGCCATTGGCTTGCGTGGCCAATATAAAGCCCCATCCCAGCAACAATGCGCCAGAGAGCCACCTTATGGGTTTCAACGGGACAATCTGGCCAAGCCGCGCGCGCAGGATGACCGCGGGCACCGTTGCGGCCATGATGCCGACGAACCCGCCAACCGCAGCCATGCCCCAATATGGCGTGCGGGCACTTTGCGCGGCGATGATGAACTGGCTCTTGTCGCCAAATTCCAGGATAAACAGACCCAAGAATGCGGTTAGAAAAGCCGGGGTTTTCCACCCCGATAACGGGTCGACATTGCGCCGCCACAGCAACATGCCAGCGCCCGCAAAGATATAGGCAAGGCCAGCGAACATCTGAACGGACCGCGCGCTTATCCAGCTGTCGATTACCGAACCCCCGGCTGCCGAAATGCCGCAATTTATCAAAGTGGCACAGGCGAGTCCGGCAAGAATCGCGTTGTTATTGCGATACCGCAGCGCGAGCACGGCGGCGAGGATCTGTGTCCGGTCGCCCATCTCGGCGAGGAAAACAGACAGGAAGGTCGTAAGGGCAGTGTCCATATTTTCTGCCCTAGCACATCATGATCAAAATGGGATGTGTGCGGCGGGCGGAGTGAACTGCCTCGCGAATCGCCTTTGTTTTGGCAATCAACGCGGGCTATGTTGAGCGCGCTCCAGCGTCCGAAAACGCGGCGGCACGGCAAAACGAAGATGCTGAAACCAGTGCAGCATGACGATTCAGGGGGCATTGGCCCGCTTTGACGTCTGATTTGGGGTTACGGGCTTGACTTTCACCCGCCAAACCAGCAAAGGCCCGCGTCTGTGAACAGCGCGGCCAAACCCTGCGCAGTTTTTTGCGACATTATTTGAACAAAAGGAATGGGCCATGGCGAAGCCAGCCACGATCAAGATCAAG
Organism: Maricaulis salignorans; assembly: GCA_943368745.1. Lineage (GTDB taxonomy): Bacteria > Pseudomonadota > Alphaproteobacteria > Sphingomonadales > Sphingomonadaceae > Sphingorhabdus_B. The sequence goes on along the minus strand of CALRLP020000010.1, from coordinate 1,612 downwards.
CTGCTCAGCACCGCTGACACAGGTTTCTTCTACGTGACCAAGAAAAATCCACGCAACATCACTGAAAAGATGACGTTCCGTAAATATGACCCCGTCGTGCGCAAGCATGTCGAGTTCAAGGAAGCCAAAATCAAGTAAGCCAACGCGCTGCTTGAATAAGCTATCGATCAGGGCGCCTCGGGCGCCCTTTTTGATTCGGTCTTAAAAGCTAGGTTTGTTTCTGCCGTTCAATCAAATGCAAGCAGGCGTGAATGGTTGCCAGATAATAGTAGAACATCCAACTCAGCCAAACAGCTTGATCATAATCGGTTTTTTGGTTGCTGTTGTGATGCCTGATTCCGAAATTGTTTGCCAACGAAAACAGGTCGCTTTCATCCTTCTTTAGCAGCGCGATTTTTATTTTTGGTCGCAGAAATTCGAGAACATCAGCCAAATCGCGTACCGCATTCCGACGCTCATCGATACTGCTCCGATGGCGTCGAAAGCGGTCAACAGCTTTTTGAACCTTGTCTTCTACGTCCTCGCCCGTTTTTGGTAACGAAGCTTCGAGTAGCGATTTTAGGTTTTTTGGGCCGGTTTCGATTATCTCGCCACCGTCGTTGATTTTAAATCCGGCACCATACATCGCTAGAAGCGGATTTAGCACTTCACGAAAATCAGCTTGCCCTTTGGTTCGGTCAAATGTGTGCCAATGCATCCCACAGTCGTTGTACGAGTGATAGTTTCCCTCAACGGGAGCACTCACGTGGTCGAACAAAAATTCAATTACATCGAAGGTGTCATCTTCGGTGTAACTATCTAGCCATGCCTCGACAGGCCAGAGGCACGATCTTCTAAACCTAAGCAGTGCATAACTTTCTGCGTCACTCCCTACCGTTCCCGGCACTCTCTCAGCATCAACACACCAATAGCCAAACGCTTCATCAAAGTAGCTTCCGTTGACCAACTGCTTATACGCGCCGTGGAAAAGCTCTTTGAACGAATCCAAAGATAGCTTCATTGCGTCGGGGTTTTGTCCGGATCGAGCACTATAATAAGGGCGGATTTTGGCAGGTAGAGACATATCTCATCTTACACTTTCGACCTTCGCACGCAAAATACAAAATTCACGATATGTTCTCGCCCGGACTATCCAATTATCCCCCGCACTGCCTCCAGAAACGTCATCACCGACACCGGCTTTGACAGATAGCCTTTTGCGCCTGCGGCCATGATCCGATCTTCGTCACCCTTGCCGGCATAAGCGGTCACGGCGAGCACGGGGATCGGGGATAACGCCGCATCCATTTGCATCGCCTCAATCAGGTCGATGCCGCTGACATGCGGCAGTTGAATGTCCATGATGATAAGGTCCGGGGCAAATGTCCGCGCCTGTTCCAGCGCCAGCCGCCCGTCGCGCACGCCCTCAACAACAAACTGGTGCGCGCGCAGCAAGTCGGTGAATAGCTTGAGGTTCAGCTCATTATCCTCAACGATCATCACCTTTTTCGACATTACCGCTCTTTTCCCCTTGGCTTGTCCGGCTCACGCCGGTTTCGGCACCAGCCCTCTCCCCCACCCGGCCACCCAACGATTGTACGCTATGGGGGGTCGGGTGGGGGAGAGGGCTGGT
>CALRLP020000009.1:0-80857 GCA_943368745.1 Maricaulis salignorans | reverse complement strand
TAGGCATCTGTGTGGCAAATGCCGGTCGCCATGATCTCAACCAAAACTTCACCAGCCTTGGGACCCTCAAGGTCAAGCTCGACAATCTCAAGTGGCTTTTTCGCTTCAAAGGCAACTGCTGCGCGCGTCTTCATGGTAATCGGGTCTCCTAAACTTAACCAAATCGTTGGGCGGATTGCGCCCTTTTATTTGAACACAATCGTGCGGTTGCCATTCAGCATCACGCGGTGCTCCAGATGCAGCTTGACCGCCCGCGACAGAACCCGGCTTTCGGTATCCTGTCCCTGCGCTATTAAATCGTCAACCGTATCGGCATGGTCTACTATCGAAACGTCTTGGGTAATGATTGGACCTTCATCAAGGTCGGGCGTCACATAATGCGCCGTAGCGCCGACCATTTTGACGCCGCGCTCATAGGCACGGTGATACGGCTTTGCGCCTTTGAAGCCCGGCAGGAAGCTGTGATGAATGTTGATAACGCGCCCATCAAGCTTCCGGCAAAGCTGATCTGAAAGAACCTGCATATACCGGGCAAGGATGACGAGGTCGACATTCTGTTCTTCGACCATCGCCAGCAGCTTGGCTTCTTGTTCCAGCTTGTTTTCTGGCGTCACCGGCAAATGATGGAACGGGATGCCTTCATGCTCCGCGCGGCGCTGCCAATTTTGGTGGTTGGAAACGACGCTGGTTATTTCCATCGGCAACCGCTTGGTTGCTGTGCGGTAAAGAAGGTCGTTCAGGCAATGGCCGCCTTGGCTGACCATGATCATGGCGCGCAGCTTCTTGCGCAAATCGTGAATGCGCCATTCCAACCGGAACGCCGCAGCAACTGGCAGGAAGGCCGCCTCGAAACTTTCTTTCGTCGAATCAGCGGGGCAGTTGATGGCGATCCGCATAAAGAATCGTCCAGTTACCTCGTCGCCATATTGCGAGCTTTCGACGATGTTGCAGTCTTGGCTGGCAATCGAATTGGCCACCGCTGCGACGATACCCTTTCGGTCGTCGCAAACTATCAACAGTACAAAATCTGCGCCCATATGCATTATCAGTCCTCATCTCGCAAAACGTGTGACCGCGTAGCCTCCGAATTCCAGGCTATCCATTGCTCACATCGATATATTAGGTCTTCTAATCGCAACATGTAGATGAAGTGATTGCCCTGGGAATTTAATTTACCAATCGCGAAAATTTGGTCAGTTGCTTGAAGTGGACTCCAGTTTCAGTCTTGCAAGTGGAGAAATAGGGCCCCCGAATATTCGGGGATGGTTAGGGGACGAAAATTGAAAAGTTATTTGAAAATTTCTACAGCGGCATTTGTGCTTGCAGCATTAGGGGCTGGCAGCGTGCCAGCATTCGCGCAGGAAGTCGAAGCGTCATCAGATGAGGCTGCTCCCGGCGACATCGTCGTTACCGCCAACCGTCGCGACCAGTCTCTGCGAGACGTGCCGATGACGATCCAGGCGTTCGGCACGGACACGCTGAGCGAACTCAACATCTCCTCGATTAACGAGCTGGTCAAATATACGCCTAACGTGACTTTCAGTAACAATGGTCCGGGCAACGGCGCGATCTTTATGCGCGGCCTGTCGGCTGGATTTGCCGGTCAGCAGTCGTCGGCAACGATCAGCGGCTTCCCGAACGTAGCGCTGTATCTCGATGATCAGTCGATGCAATTCCCGGCCCGTAACGCCGACGTGTATCTCGCTGACATTGAGCGCGTCGAAGTGCTTGAAGGCCCTCAGGGTACGCTGTTCGGCGGTGGCGCTCAGGCTGGTGTGGTTCGCTACATCACCAACAAGCCCAAGCTAAACAAGTTTGAAGGCGCGGTCGAAGGTAGCTTTGGCGGTACCTCGGGCGGTGCTGCAAACGGTTCGTTCAATGCGATGGTTAACCTACCGATCATTGAAGACAAGCTCGCGATCCGCGCGGTTGTCTATGCCGATCATCGTGGCGGCTATATCGACAATAAATATTCGACGTTCACACGCGAACCGACCGATCTTGGTTCATATTACCTCGCCTATAATGGGAATGGTAATCGTTTGACAGCGGCTCAGCAGAGCCAGGGCGGTAAGTATGATAATGCCCCGCTCGTCGAAGATAACTTTAACCCAGTCGACTATACTGGTGGCCGCGTCGCGCTGAGCTGGCAAATCGCGCCGGATTGGGACCTGCTTGTAAGCCAAGCTTACCAGAGCCTCGATACCAAGGGCACCTTTGCGGTCCAGACTTATGACTATGACTACAAGCCGTTGACGGGGCTGTCGTCCACGCTGTTCTCGCCGCAGTATAGCAAAGATGATTACTCCAACACCGCTTGGACGCTGAACGGCAAGGTCGGCGATTTCAGTTTGGTCTACACCGGCGCCTACCTCTCGCGAAACATCACGCAGCAGGGTGATTACACCAACTATTCGCGTGCGACATACGGCATCTTCTATCAGTGCACCGGTGCAGCCAACTACTATTTTGGTACTTATGGCGCTGCGCCTTATTGCTATGAGCCGACCGGCTATTGGAAGGACCAGGTCAAGAACACGCACGAGACCCATGAATTCCGTGTCTCGACGCCGAGTGATGGCCGTCTGCGCGCAATTGCCGGTGCGTTTTATGAAGCCTTCGCGATTGAAGACAACATGGATTGGTCCTACAAGTCCATTCCAAGCTGCGGTCTGTCGCTCACAGCAGCGCAAATTAGAGCGGCTGGTACGGTCTGCATGGGTAATGTTGCGCCCAACCCAGCTGCCACGCTCAACGTAGCGGGGCCACGCGGTCCTGGCGTTGCTTTTGGTCAGGACATTCAACGTGGCTTTGATCAATATGCATTCTTTGGGTCGGTCGATTTTGACATCACGTCAACCCTGACGATCACGGGCGGTACGCGTTATTATCACTATGATAACTATGAAACCGGATCGGTATATTCGTCGTTCAATGCGGGCTGCTATCAAGTTCCGGTCTGCGTAACAGGCAACAACCTTGATGCGCAGAATCTGAACTCGACCTATAGCGGCTTCAAGAGCAAGGGCACGATCACATGGAAGCCACAGCCGGGAACGCTGGTTTATGCGACGTACAGCGAAGGCTTCCGTCCAGGCGCTTTCAACCGCGGGGCTTCCTCGCGCGTTAAAGATCCAGTGGCGCCGCACGCTAACCAGTTGCTGGTTCCAGCTGCCTATCGTCCGGACAATCTGATCAACTATGAAATGGGTCTGAAGACTGACCTGTTCGACCGTATGATGACGCTGAACATGTCTGCCTATTTCATGAAATGGAAAGACACTCAGATTGGCTTCTTCAACCCAGCGGCTGGCTTCGGCAACACCGCGTTTGCGACCAACGGCCCAACTTATGAGATCAAGGGTATCGAAGCGCAGATCTCGGCTCGGCCGATGGACGGGCTGACGATCCAAAGCTCGGGTTCATATAATGACAGCCAGCAGGCGAACTCGCCTTGCTTCATCGCCAACAACCCGGGCGTGTCGTCGTTCGGAAAGTGCATCACGCAGGTCTATTCGGGCGGTACAGTCAAGCCGGTCCAAAGCCCGTTTGGTGATATCGGTGGCATCACGCCGTTTAGCCCCAAGTTCCAAGCCAATATCCGTGCACGCTATGATTTTGCGGGTGCAGGTGGCATGGAATGGTTTGTTTCAGGTGGCGTGAATTACACCAGCTCGATGTACAACCAGCCGGCGACCTATCCGTCGGGTGATGTCGCGGCTAACGGTAACGTCCTTGGGCCGAACGGCGTAATTGTTCCCGCAACGACCGTGTTGCGTTACAAGATGCCAGCCTACGCCCTCACTGACGCGCAAGTCGGTTTCAAGCGTGATGACTGGACAGTGACGCTGTTTGCCGACAATCTGTTTAACAGCAGAGCGTCGACCTTCACGAACTCTGCGCAGTACATCAAGACTTCGACGATCGTACGTCCGCGGACCTTTGGCATCAAGATCGGCACCAAGCTGTAATTGACTGCCGATGATTGAATAGGAAGGGGCGGTGCCATAAGCGCCGCCCCTTGCTTTCTGGCCGCACTGCGATTTTTATAAAGAACGCGGCGCTCACCGATAGGAAAGTGCGGAATGGCCACCCAAATAGACTTGCCCACTTCTGACCAGAACGACCCCGCACTGCGCGTCGCCGATGCGCTCGCATTAGAGATTAGCGCACTTCATGCGCTTCAGGCCGACGGCGATTATTCGGCCGCAGTTTTAGGCGCAGCGCGTCTGCTGTCTGATAATCCATCGAACCGCGACCTATTGCTGATTGAGGCGCATTCACTCCGCATGATGAAGCAGACGGATGCGGCCCTTGCTGCACTCGAGCGGTTTGAGGCGCATCATCCAAATTTTAGCCAGATGTTCCTGGAGCGCGGCCTGTGTCATGTCGCCAAGCGCGACGCCGCGGCCGCGATACAGTGTCTGCGCACGGCAGTGTCGATCAACCCGGCGCTGGTCATGGCGTGGCACATGCTCGATGGGCTGTATCGCATGACGGGGGATAGCCGGAACGCGGACATCGCAGCCCGCCATTCAGCCAGCCTCTCCAGCCTGCCGCAACCCATCGTTCACGCCAAAGTGCTGCATGGCGATGGTGAGATAGATGCCGCTGAGGCTTTGATCCGCCGCTTTCTTATAGAGGCCGGCGACCATCCCGAAGCGATGCGCCTGCTTGCACAGATCGGTCATCTGCGCAACGTGCTCGACGATGCAGAAACGCTGTATGCGGGTGTTCTGGCGATGGTGCCGGACCATGACGAGGCACGTCATGAATATGTGCAGGTGCTGATCGCGCGCCACAAATTTCCGCAAGCGCGTGAAGCGTTGGAACCACTGTTGCTGCGCGATCCACGGAACCACGCCCATCGTACGCAGGCTGCGACCATCAGCGTCGGCTTGGGTAGTTTCTCAAAAGTGATCCCCGAATACCGCGAAATGCTGTCCGAAATTCCAGGGGATACGATCGATGCCCGGGTTCGCCGCGCCGATCTCAACCTTTGGCTCGGCCATGCGCTCAAGACCGAAGGACTGACCGGCGAGGCTATTGAAGCCTATCTGGCCGCGACAGTCGACCGGCCCGATTTCGGCGACGCGTGGTGGAGCCTCGCCAACCTCAAGACATATCGCTTCACGGCCGAATCCATCGCGGTGATGCGCGAACGGCTTGACGCTGCCGATACCGCCGAAAATGACCGCGTCCACATCGCGTTTGCCTTGGGCAAGGCGCTAGAGGATCAAGGCGACTATGCCGCATCTTGGGCTGCCTATGACCGGGGCAACCACATGCACCGCCAAAGCAACGGCTATATCCCCGAAGTTTTCGAGACAAACACCCGCGAACAGAAGCGCGTGTGCACAGCGTCGTTTTTTGCCGAGCGTTCCGGCTGGGGCCTCAACGACCCCGCACCGATTTTCGTGCTTGGATTGCCGCGTTCAGGTTCGACGCTCATCGAACAAATACTCGCGTCACATAGCATGGTTGAAGGCACGCAGGAATTGCCGGACATCCAACGGATCGTTCAAGAGTTACAGGGGCGCGAGCTCAATTTCGACAATCCGCGCTACCCCGGTGTGCTACCAGAACTTGATGAAGCAGCCGTCCGCCGGTTTGGTGAACAATATATTGCAGACACGATGCCCAATCGGGTTATGGGTCGGCCCTATTTTGTTGATAAAATGCCCAATAATTTCCGGCATGTCGGCCTCATCCATCTGATCTTGCCCAATGCCAAGATTATCGATGCGCGCCGCAATCCGATGGCGTGCTGTTTTAGTAACTTTAAGCAGTTATTCGCGCAGGGTCAGGAATTCACATACGGCATAGAGGATATCGCTCGCTATTATCGCACATATGTCGAGCTTATGGATCATTGGGATACAGTCCTTCCCGGTCGCGTCCTGCGCGTAAGAAACGAGGATTTGATTGACGATCTGGAAGGCAGCGTGCGAACTATCCTTGACTATTGCGGCCTGCCATTTGAGGCTGGATGTATAGAGTTCCACAAGACTAAGCGGAGCGTGCGTACGCCGAGTTCCGAGCAGGTCCGTCAGCCAATCTTCCGCGATGGGCTTGATCAGTGGAAGAAATTCGAACCCTGGCTTGAAGGGCTACGCTATGCTCTTGGGCCGGGTTTGGTATAACTTTAGGGGGAATGAATATGGCTAGCAACGCACCAGTCAGCGCGGATGACGTTTCGACGATCGGGCAGCGGTGGTATGTCCTTTTCATCATGATGCTGGTTTACACCATCAGCATCGCGGACCGCTATGTCCTGTCGACACTGCTTGGTCCCATCAGCAAGGAACTGAATCTCAGTGATATCGGTGCCGCCTCGCTCGGTATTCCGCTGGCACTCTTCTATGTGCTTATGGGTATTCCGCTGTCTTGGCTGTGTGACAGATCAAATCGGCGGACGCTCTTGGTGGCTTGCGTGGCGGTTTGGTCACTGATGACGGCGCTGACAGGCTATACGCGTGGCTATTATGATCTTCTGCTGGCGCGCATCGGCGTGGGTGTTGGCGAAGCGGGTGGAACGCCAGCCTGCAACTCGATCATCGCAGACTATTTTCCAGCAGACCGTCGGTCCATGGCCATGACCATTTTTGCGCTTGGAGCGCCAATTGGTGCCTGGCTTGGGTCGGACCTTGCTGGTTATGTCTCCAACCTGCACGGTTGGCGCGCTGCATTTCTTGTCCTTGGCGTTCCGGGCGTCATTCTCGCGATCATCATGATGGTGACAATCAAGGAACCCACGCGCGGACGCCTTGATGCTGTGGTGGACGATAAGGCGCCAAGCGTGATGGAGACGGTGCGTTTCATTTGGTCCCAAAAAGCAGCTGTTCATGCGATGATAGGTGCAGGTCTTTCCGCCTTTTGGGGCTGGGGCCTGATGTGGTTTACCCCGCTGTTTCTCCAGCGGACCTATGGCATGGATGAAGGCGCGGCGGGCGCACTGCTTGGCGAGATCTATCTTGTTGGCGGTATTGGCGCGTCGTTGGTGACGGCTTATGTCGTTGCACGGCCGAGTTTCACTGACCCGCGCAAAATCTCGAATTTGTTGGCCGTAGTCACCGCAGTTGCGACGATACCATCTTTCCTTGCCTATTGGACCTATGATTTGGGCGTCGCCAAGCTGATGTGGTGGATTTTCATCCCGGCCATTTACTTCTACATTGGCCCAGCGATGGCGCTTTGCCAGAACCTCGCTGCCCCTAAGATGCGCGGCATGGCAATTGCAATATCGCTCATCATTGCCAACCTGCTCAATCTCATCGTCGCACCGGCCATTGTCGGTGGCCTCAGTGACTATTTTGCAGGGTCTCAGCCAGCCGGTGCGGAATCGTTGCGCCTTGCGCAGCTTATTCTTGCACCGAGTGGTCTTTGGGCTGCCTGGCACTATTGGCGTGCAAGCAAATACATTATTGAAGATCAAAAGAGAGCTGTTGGTTATGTCTAATTCGCCGCTGAAGTCTTATATCAATGGCGCGTGGGTTTTGCCTGCGACGTCCACTGCAACAGTGGATGCAGTCAATCCTGCGACAGAAGAAGTCTGCGCCGTCGTCGCTGTTTGCGGCCGTGACGATGTCGAATTGGCAGTAACAGCCGCACGCGCTGCGTTTGACGGATATGCCGCGACCACGCTTGAGCATCGCATTGCGTTGGTGGAAAAGCTGATTACCATTTTCGAGCGGCGCTATGGTGAAATGGTAACCGCCATTTCGACCGAGATGGGCGCGCCGTACGATTTGTCGCATGACGCGCAGGCGGAAAGCGGCCCCGGCCATTTACGTGCAACGGTTAAGGCCGTGCGGGAAATGGCGTGGGATTATGATGTTGGCACAGATGGCATCGTCACGCATGAGCCTATCGGCGTTTGCGTGCTGATCACGCCGTGGAACTGGCCGATTAACCAGATCGTATGCAAGGTCGGTCCAGCGTTGATTACGGGCTGCACTATGGTTTTGAAGCCAAGTGAAATGGCACCGTTGTCGGCGCAGCTGTTCGCTGAAATGGTCGAGGAAGCCGGTTTCCCTAAAGGCGTGTTCAATATGATCCATGGCACGGGCGCTTCCGTCGGTGACGCGCTGACCAGCCACCCTGAAGTCGATATGATCTCGTTTACCGGATCGACGCGTGCAGGCGTGCAGATTGCCAAAAATGCCGCAGATACCGTGAAGCGCGTTGCGCAGGAATTGGGTGGCAAGTCCGCCAATATCGTCTTTGCCGACAGTGATGTGGAGGCAGCGGTCACGCGCGGTGTGCTGCATTGCTTCGGAAATACCGGTCAGTCGTGCAACGCACCGACGCGTATGCTTGTGGAACAATCGGTCTATGATGAGGCGGTTGCGATTGCAGCCCGCGTTGCGAAGGCCGCGAAGCTTGGCGACCCGATGGAGAAGGGCCCACATTATGGCCCCGTTGTCAGCAAGGCACATTATGACAAGATACAGGGCCTGATCCAGGTCGGGATCGACGAAGGTGCGCAGCTTGTTGCCGGCGGCACAGGCCGGGCCGATGGATTTGACCGCGGCTATTATGTGAAACCTACCGTTTTTGCGGGCGTTCACAACAAGATGCGGATTGCCCAAGAAGAAGTGTTTGGCCCTGTGCTGGTGCTGATTCCGTTTAAGGACGAAGCCGACGCCATCGCGATTGCCAATGACTCACCATATGGGCTCTATGCCTATGTGCAGACCGGTGACTTGGACCGCGCTCGCCGCGTTTCGCGCTTAATGCGGGCGGGCGGTGTGAGCATCAATGGCACAAGCCAAGACTATATGGCGCCATTTGGCGGCTACAAACAGTCGGGCAATGGCCGTGAATATGGCGAATTCGGTGTGCGTGATTTCCTTGAGATCAAATCGATCAGCGGGTTCCGCGTTCCATGAAACTAACCGATATCGAAACCTTCGTCGTTGGTAATCCGCCACCGCATTTTGGCGGCCGCTATTTCGTGTTCGTGAAACTGACAACCGATAGCGGCGTGTCGGGGATCGGCGAGGCATATTGCGTCCCGTTTGAACCGCATCTTGTTGCCAAAATGATAGAGGATGTGTTCGCGCGCTACGTCGCGGGAAATGATCCGCACGATATCGAAACCATGTGGCGCCGCGTCTATTCCAGCGGTTTTACCCAGCACCCCGACCTCACGCTCATGGGCGTTTTGTCTGCGCTTGAAATGGCCTGCTGGGATATCATTGGCAAGGAAGCCAATAAGCCGGTGTATAAGCTGCTCGGCGGTCAGGTGCACGAACGGTTGCGTGCGTACACCTATATCTACCCGCGGCCCGGCGACACAAAGGATGTTTATCATGACCCCGATCTGGCGGCAGAGCGGTCGGCTGAATATTTGAGCCAGGGTTTTACTGCGCTGAAGTTTGATCCTGCAGGACCATATTCGGCGTTTGACGGACGTCAGCTGTCGTTGGAGGCGCTTGACCTGTGCGAGCGGTTTGCCAAGTCCCTGCGCGAAGCGGTTGGCATGAAAGCGGACCTATTGTTCGGGACACATGGTCAAATGACGGCCGCAGGCGCAATCCGGCTCGCCAAACGGCTTGAGCCATATGATCCGCTCTGGTTGGAAGAACCCGTACCCCCCGATGCGCCTGAGGAGATGGCCAAGGTCGCACGGGCAACGTCCATACCGGTTGCAACCGGTGAACGGCTGGCAACCAAATATGATTTCGCACGGCTGCTGCGTGCAGGCGCGGCTGCAATATTGCAAATGAACCTCGGCCGGGTTGGCGGCATATTGGAAGCCAAGAAGATTGCCGCAATGGCCGAAGTTGATCATGTGCAGATCGCGCCGCATCTATATTGCGGACCTATCGTTGGCGCCGCCAATATCCAGATTGCGACCTGTTCACCCAACTTCCTCATACTGGAAAGCATTGAGACGTGGGGCGGTTTCCATACCGAGATTTTGAAATCGCCCATCCAGTTTGAAGAGGGGCATGTCATCCCATCGACCGCGCCGGGTCTGGGGGTCGAACTGAACGAAGATGTCGCCCGCGCCAATCCCTATACCGGCGATATGTTGCACCTCGAAATGACGCAGCACCCCGTCCAGTGACCGAGGAATTTGACTATATCATCGTCGGCGCAGGCACGGCGGGTTGTGTGCTGGCCAACCGGCTGACTGAAGATGGCAAGTATAGCGTCTTGTTGTTGGAGGCTGGGGGAAGCGATCGTTCGATCTGGATCCAAATGCCCATTGGCTATGGACGCACCTTTTTCGATAAGCGGATTAACTGGATGTACGATACCGCGCCCGTTGAGGCGCTGGGCGGTCGGCAAAGCTATTGGCCGCGCGGCAAGGTCGTCGGTGGATCAGGTTCCATCAACGCGATGGTCTATGTGCGCGGCCAGCCCCGCGACTTCGATGATTGGAAAGCCTTGGGCAATGCAGGCTGGGGTTGGGATGATGTCCTGCCCTACTTCAAAAAGTCAGAGGATTTTGACTGGCACAGTGCGCACCATGGTCAGGGTGGGCCGCAACATGTCACCGACATATCGCCCTTTGCCCATCCCATTTGCCGCAGCTTTATTGAAGCTGCGCAGACATTAGGCTTTGCTGCGAGCAACGATCTCAACGGCGGCAAGCCTGAAGGGGTCGGCTATTATCAAATCAATACACGCGGTGGCTGGCGCGCTTCGACGGCGAACGCGTTTCTGCATCCGGCCCGCAAGCGAAAGACGCTGAAGCTTAAGACCATGGCGCAGGCCACACGCATTTTGTTTGAGGGGAAGCGCGTGGTTGGCGTTGCGTACACATGCAAAGGCGCGCAATTAGAGGCGAAGGCGCGACGCGAAGTGATCCTGTCCGGCGGCGCAATTAACTCACCGCAATTGTTGATGTTGTCGGGTATCGGAGATGCAGGCCATCTGAAAAATGTCGGTATCGAACCAATTGTCGATGCAAAGGCCGTTGGCCGTAATTTGCAGGACCATATTGCAGTGTCCTATTTCTATAAGGTCCGCACGGCGACGTTGAATGATGTGCTGCACCCGTTCGTGGGCAAAATCCGCGCTGGATTGCGCTATATGGCCGACCGGGCGGGGCCGCTGTCGTTAAGCGTCAATCAAAGCGGGGGTTTTGTGCGCAGCGACGCGACGAAAAAGCACCCGAATTTGCAGCTATATTTCAGTCCGGTTAGCTACACCAAAACACCATTGTCGGAACGAAAGCTGCTCAACCCCGATCCATTTTCGGCGTTTCTGCTATCGCATAATCCCTGTCGTCCGACCAGTCGGGGGCATATTGAGCTCGCTTGCGCCGATCCTGCGAAATATCCGGTCATCCACCCGAATTATCTCGCAACGCAAGCTGATATTGACGACGTTCTGGCCGGTAACCGATTGCTGAAGCAAATTGCGCGCACGAAGCCGCTTGCGGATATCATCACCGAAGAGCTCATTCCCGGCGCGCATGTCGATGGCGATGAAGCCCTGCTCGCGGATTTTCGGGCACGTGCCGATACCGTCTATCATCCAACAAGCACCTGCATGATGGGCCCGGATGCAGCGACCTCCGTGGTCGATGTCCGCTTACGTGTGCATGGTGTGGATGGCTTGCGGGTCGTCGACGCCTCCGTGTTTCCGACAATCACATCGGGCAACACCAACGCCCCGACGGTGATGGTGGCCGAAAAGGGTGCGGCGATGATCCTGGAAGACGCAAAAAGCATGCGTTAATTTTATTTACCAGTCCTTTTCGGCTGTGCTAGCTCATCATGAGTGCGCGAATCCGGGGAGGGAGTGGCGATGCATCCGAAGATCGATTTAAAGCAGTTGCCGCCGTTAAAGGCGCTTAAGGGTTTTGAGGCGGCGACCCGTCACCAAAGCATCCGCGATGCAGCGGACGAGCTTTGCCTTACCCATCCTGCGGTCAGCCATCAGGTCCAGCTGATTGAAGATGCGCTTGGTGTGACGTTGTTCGTCCAAGAAGGGCGGCATATCGTTTCGACGGAAGAAGGTAAGGTTCTCTATCCTTATGTCCGCGCTGCGTTTGAATCGTTGCTGGAGGGTGTAGAAGAAGTCCACCGCCATGCGCTGGACAAGCCACTTCGCGTGCAGACTTATGTCACGGCGTCGATACGTTGGCTTGCAAAACGTGTTCCGCAGTTTTTGGCTGATCACCCCGAGGTAAAGCTGACGCTCAACACATGTGCTGTTGAATGGGAATTTGACGATGTGCACGCGGATGTAGGGCTCGTTTATTGCGCATCAGAACCCGACGCGACCAAATTTCATTGGGTTCCGCTGTATGAATATGCGCTGTTTCCCGTCTGTAGCCCGGCTGTTGCAGAGGCGATGGGGCCAAACCCCAGCCCGCAGACATTGATGACCAAGCCACTTGTTGCCATCTATACCGAGGTGCAAAATTGGGAGACGTGGTTTGCGTCGGCCGGGTCCGCGTTTGAACCGTCCGTGCCGTATCTCATGGTCGACACCTTGGCCGTTGCGCTGGAAATGGCGCTGAACGGTGAGGGCATTGCGCTGGTCAACGGCCCGTTCGTCGATCAGGATCTGGCCGCCCGTCGGCTCGTTCAGCCCGTTGGACATAAAGCAGTATGCCCCGGCGCATGGGGCCTGATCTGCCGCAAGGATATGAAAGAAAATCTGCGCATTCGGACATTCATGGATTGGGTGGCCAAGAATGTCGAAGACAGCCGTTTAGGCGTCGCAGCTTAGCGTTTCGGTACGACCTCATAGCCCGGCTCTTCGGGTTCATCGTCGACCATATCGGCCGGAAATCCGGTGCCCAAAACCTTAATGCCCAACGGCTCTTCATAACGACGGATGATGTTGGGTGAAAATTCGCGAGGTCCGTAAGCTTCCTCGCCTTCCTTAAAGATTTTCACGATGAGTGGAGACAGTTCGACAGGGACATGCGCCGATTGGGCAATTTTGTCGAACAGGCCCACGTCCTTGCTGACGAGGTCCATCGTGAAATTGATGTCGCGGCTGCCGTTGAGGATAACCTGGCTTTCGGTTTCGTGGACGAAGCTGTTGCCTGACGAAATCCGGATCGCTTCATATGTGGTGTTCATATCAAGCCCGATGGCTTTGCATGTGGTCAACGCCTCAGCCAGTGCAACGAGATGTACCGTGCAGAGATAGTTGGTCATCACCTTCAACTGTGAAGCGGTGCCAAGGTCGCCGGTGTGCAATATGCGGCGCCCCATTGTCGTCAAAACCGGCAGAACAAATTCGAACGCGGCGCGCGGGCCGCCTGCGAAAATCGCAATATTGCCGGTGTCCGCACGATGGCAGCCGCCCGAAACCGGGCATTCCATGAACATCGCACCACGCGCCTCAACCAAAGCGCCGAGCCGGATAACTTCGCTATAATCGGTTGTGCTCATTTCGAGCCAAACTTGGCCCGGGCGCATGATTTGAAGAAAACCGTCCGCGCCCTCGGCCACGGCAGCGCTGGCCGCGGGGGAAGGCAGGCAGGTGATGATCAGGTCGACGGCTTCACCCAATTCTTTTGGAGATGCTGCCGAGGCTGCACCGCGATTGACATATTCGGCAACGAGTGCGGCATCAAGGTCGCGTACAGTGACGTCATGACCATTGCGGATCAGGCTGCCTGCCAGTTTTCCGCCAACATTGCCAAGACCGATAAATCCGATTTTCATGATTGCACCCAGTTAATTTACAACGGGCGATACGCGCCCTTTGGAAAAGTTAGAGCGCCGTCGATGCGTAGCCACAATTGAAAAATTTGGCCGATTGGATGAATTATTTTGCAGCGCGCCGGAGGACCTCACGCGGCTGGGCGCTATTTACGTAACGCTATATCCAAGCGTGGCGGACAGAGCTTCGGCCAGCCTAGTGCGGGCAAGGGCGCAGACGACTTTTCGATCGGCAAGTGCGCCCGGATCGAAGGGTTCGAGAAAGTGGACGTCCACGGCGTAAGTGCCGGGCCGTGTAAATGCCCGCCATGCGCTTTCCCAGCCGGTCTCTTCACCCACCCAAGCGATGTCCAGGGTGTCGGCACCGAAGTCTAAAAGAACCGGCTGAATCATCATTGGCTTGGGCGGCGGTGCCAATGTCGCAAACAAGGACTGTTTGAACGGCAATAGTCCCTGGCCGTCTGACGTTGTGCCTTCCGGGAAAAGTGTCACCGACCAGTTTTCGGCGATAGCCTCGCGTAACTCGGCCACTTGTTGCGTAACATTCTGCTTTTCAGCGCGGTTGACGAAAATGGTGCGGTTCAGCTTTGCAAGCCAGCCAATGACGGGCCAGTCGCGTACGCCATCCTGCGCGACAAAGGAGGTGCCCGTGATGCCTGCCAATATCGGTATATCGTGCCATGAAATATGGTTGGCGACAAAGAATACATCCCGGCGGAGCGGACTGCCGTGAACGCGAACATGCGCGCCCAGGGCGCGGGCGGCAATGCGTAAGAATAACATTGCCCATGGCGACGGCAATCTCAGCAGATGCCAGACAAGGTGAAGCGGCAATAACACCGTAAGCGGCACGGCAATCCAAATGACGCGCATGGCGCACAGGAAATATGCCTGTAGCTGAACCTTTGGTTTCGCAATGCTAATAGTCGCCATCGGGTTCCGCTTTAAAATTGGGACAATAATGAAATCTTAATGTGCCTAGCCACCGACTGTGACTTTCCGATGACGGTCCCACATAACGCTAGTTCGCGCAACGTTTGCATATCATGGCTTATCGTTTTTTCAAACGCAGCGCATCCCAACTGGCGTCGGCCAGCCATCCACCGTCGACAGGCAAGCTTGCGCCGTTGATAAAGCTGTCTTCATGCGCAAGAAAAGCAATGGCCCGGGCGACATCTTCGGGCTTGGCAAAACGGCCCATTGGAACGCGGTCGATGATATCATTATCGGAATAAGCGCCCGAACCTTGATCAGCCTCATCCATTTCCGTTTTAATCCAGCCGGGACATACGGCGTTCACACGCACACCGCGGCCGCCCCATTCTGCCGCAAGCGTTCGCGTTAATCCGACCAATCCGTGCTTTGATGCGTTGTAGGCTGATCGATCAATAACACCGTGAAGCCCGGCGATTGAGGCAACGTTGATAATGTTACCACGGTTACGCCCAAGCATCTGCTTTCCGATTTCGCGGCACAGCAAAAACGGTCCGGTCAGGTTGATGCTCATGACGCGCTGCCACTGCTCGATACTGGTCGTTTCGGCGCTGCAAATCAAACTGATGCCGGCGTTGTTGACCAACACGTCTGCGGCGCCATGTTCGCGGGCAATTTTCTCGGCCAATTCGACAACAAATTCTTCAGAGGAAATGTCACCGGAAAGCGCGGATACGCTCCCGCCAAGAGCAACCAATGCTTCGACTTGCGCATCCAAGGGCTGCACGTCGGTCATGACAACATGATAGCCGGTTTCGACGAAAAGCTTTGCCGTTGCAAAGCCAACGCCTTGTGCAGCACCCGTAACCAACGCAACCTTCATAGCCCCACCTTTATATTCTCAATCAACCCTGTCCCCCTTACAGGCACCGGCGATCCTAATCCAAAAATTTTTTTAACCGGTCCCGTCATATTCCCCATTTGTGCCTGACCGCAAACCCGCCCTAAGGTTCTGTTATAAGGAGCAGGGCGTTTATGCAAACATCGGCACGAGTTGTGATAATCGGCGGCGGCATAATGGGGGCTTCGTTGCTTTACCATCTCGCCGAACTCGGGTGGACGGACAGTCTGCTGATCGAAAAGGACGAGCTGACCTCTGGCTCGACATGGCACGCGGCTGGCCAATGCCCCAACATCACAGGCAGCTTCAACCTTGCCAAGATGCATGCCTATAGCAATGACCTCTATCCGCGGCTGGAAGGTTTGACCGGACAATATGTCAGTTGGCATAAATCCGGCGGTATCCGTCTTGCAACCAACGAGCGCGAGCTGGCGTGGATGCGCTATATTCAGGGCTTTTCGAAAATCATCGGGTTCGAGATGGAGATTATCCCGCCTGAGGAAATTCTCCGCCACAACCCATTCATGACGCTTGACGGTGTCATCGCCGGTGCGCGGACGACCGAAGACGGACATGCTGATCCGTCGGGTATTTGCAACGCGCTCGCCATTGGTGCCAAGAATATGGGCGCCAAAATCGTGCGCAAAAACCGCGTGACGGGCCTGACGCAATTGCCATCTGGCGAATGGGATGTGGAGACGGAAAAGGGCACGGTTCGGGCCGAAATCGTCGTAAATGCGGCGGGCTGCTATGCCCGGCAAATCGCGCAAATGGCGGGCATAGATATTCCGGTGACGAACATGGAACATCATTATGTTGTCACCGATCCTATCCCCGCATTCAAAGATCGCGATGAAGAAATACCGGTCATGCGTTGCCCCCATGTGTCGGGATATTTCCGGCAGGAGCAGAAAAGCGGACTGATCGGCGTATACGAAAATACGGGCCTGGCCGAAGCATGGGCGCCGCGCGGCGGAAACCCTGAGTGGGATTCGACGAGCGAGTTGTTCCCCGAAGATCTGGAGCGCATCGCCCCATGGCTGGAACGCGCGATTGAACGGATGCCGATTTTTGGTGAAGTCGGTTTGCGGCGCTTCGTCAACGGCGCGATCCCGCATACGCCCGACGGCGGGCCTCTGTTGGGGCCAGCGGTTGGCCTGAAGAATTTTTGGCATTGTTGCGGCACAAGCTTTGGCATCGCGCAAGGCGGCGGCGCTGGAAAATATCTGGCGCAGTGGATGGTGTTCGGTGATGCCGATATCAACATGACCGAATTCGATCCGCGCCGTTACGGCCCTTATGCGGACGAAGATTACAGCCGCGCTAAGGTTTTCCTTGATTACCGCATGACCTTTACGACGCGGCTTCCCGGCGAAGAAGAGCCCGATGGCCGCCCGCAAAAAATGAGCGCGCTATATGGCCGTTTGCTGTCCGCTGGCGCGGTATATGGCGAAACCTACGGCTGGGAGCGGCCCAAATATTTTGCCCTCGATGGCGCAGAAGAAGAAGGCGGCTATCACCGCACCAACAGCTTTGACGCGGTCGCCGCAGAGGTAAAGGCTGTTGCGGAGCGGGTTGGCGTGCTCGATCTGTCCGGCTTTGCGAAATATGATGTGAGCGGACCAGATGCCGAGGCATTCCTCAACCGTATTTGCGCCAACCGTATGCCCAAGAAATTGGGCGGTATCGGCTTGGTGCATCCGCTTTCGGTGCAGGGCCGCATTTATGGCGAAATGACCGTCACGCGTTTCGCCGATGATCATTTCTACTGCCTCTCGGCAGCAGCGGCTGAACAGCGCGATTGGGACTTGCTGATCCAAAGCAAGTTGCCGGACGAAGATGTGACCATCCGCAATCTGACGATGGACCTTGGCGTTTTGGTGATGAACGGCCCGCGTTCGCGCGACGTGCTGGAAAAGCTAACCGACGCCGACCTGAGCAACGAAGGTTTCCGCTGGCTCAGTGGTCAGGAGATCGTGATTGCGGGCATCACCATGCGTGCGCTTCGTGTGTCTTATGCAGGCGAGTTGGGCTGGGAATTGCATCCTGCGATGAAGGACCTCGCTGCGCTCTATGAAGCGGTGTGGGAAGCAGGGCAGGAATTCGGCATCGTCAATTACGGGCTGTACGCAGCGAACAGTATGCGGGTCGAAAAGGGTTATAAGGCCTGGGGATCCGAGCTCACCAACGAATTGACGATGATTGAGGCGGACATGCCACGCTTCATCAATTTCAATAAGGATGATTTCGTCGGCAAGCAGGCAACGTTGGATGCGCCTGAGCGCTTCCGCATTGTGTATGGCGCGGTTGATGCAGATAATGTTGATGTGCGCGGCGGCGAACCAATTTTGGTGGGCGACCATTGTATCGGCCTGACGACATCAGGCGGCTATGGACATCGCGTTGGCAAGAGCCTGTTTTTCGCCTGTGTGCCGATTGAAAATGCGGCGCCGGGGTCGCAGTTCGATATCGTGTTACAGGGCGAACGACGCATCGGCACAGTGCTGGAGTACCCTGTTTATGATCCTGATAACGCCAAGATGAAGGTCTGATCCGCGTGGCTGAATTACCCAAAAAGGCAAAAGTCGTCATCATCGGTGGCGGTGTCATCGGCTGTTCGATTGCATATCACCTGACCAAGATTGGTTGGGACGACGTGGTCTTGCTGGAACGCAAGCAATTGACCAGCGGCACAACATGGCATGCGGCGGGGTTGGTCGGGCAATTGCGGCCCAGCATCAACATGACCAAGCTCGCAAAATATACCGGCGAACTCTATCGCGGGCTTGAGGCAGAAACTGGCCAGGCAACGGGCTATCGCCAGTGCGGTTCGATATCGATGGCCACCAATGCCGAACGCTTTGAGGAGCTGAAGCGCAGCGCATCCATGGCCAAGGTATTTGACCTGCCTGTGCATGTCGTGACGCCACAAGAAATCAAAGAGCTGGCGCATATCGTCAATGTCGATGATGTCGTCGGCGGTATTCATATCCCAAGTGACGGCTATGCAAATGCAGTCGATATTACGCAGGCCTTGGCCAAAGGTGCCCGTACCGGCGGCGCGAAAATCTTTGAAAACACCAAAGTCACCAGAATCCGCCACAATGGTGATCGCATCACGGGCGTAGATACGGACGATGGTTCGATTGACGCCGATTATGTCGTCATCTGCGGTGGCATGTGGACGCGTGATTTGGCCGCCAGCGTTGGCGTTGCTGCCCCATTGCACGCATGTGAGCATTATTATGTTCTATTTGAAGGCGTGGAAGGCATCGACAATACACTGCCGGTTCTGCGCGATTATGATTATTGTGGTTATTATAAATATGACGCGGGCAAGCTGCTTGTCGGCGCATTTGAACCCAATGCGCGGCCATGGGGTATGGACGGCATATCCGAAGATTTCTGTTTCGATGAAATTGCCGGAAGCTTCGAACATTTTGAGCCATTGTTGATTGATGCAATGCGCCGTGTGCCTGCACTGGAAAAAGCGGGCATTCAGAAATTCTTCTGCGGTCCCGAAAGCTTCACCCCGGACGTGCGATACCATCTGGGTGAAAGCGCAGAATTGAAAGGCTGCTTTGTCGCCGCCGGCCTCAATTCCATCGGCCTGCAATCGGCGGGCGGCGTGGGCAAGGTCATGGCGGACTGGATCCGCGATGGTATTCCGCCTGCAGACCTGTGGACCGTCGATATCCGCCGCAACATGCCGTTCCAGATTAACCGCAAATATCTGCGCGAACGCGTTACCGAAAGCCTCGGCCTTCTTTACGCGACGCATTATCCGTTCAAGCAATATGAAACCGCACGCGGGGTGCGCAAATCTGCATTGCACGACCGGCTTGTCGCGCAAGGTGCGTGTTTTGGCGAAGCTTTCGGTTGGGAACGTGCCAACTGGTATGGTGAACCCGGCAGCACGCCCGCATATGAATATAGCTATGGCCGCCAGAACTGGTTTGAAGCCAATGCAGACGAATGCAAGGCCGTGCGCGAAGCGGTTGGCCTGTTCGACCAATCAAGTTTCGCCAAATTCCGTCTTGAAGGCCGCGACGCCATGGCCGTGCTCAACCGCGTTTGCGCCAACGACGTCGATGTTGCCCCTGGCAAGCTGGTCTATACCCAATGGCTCAATGAAAAAGGCGGTATTGAGGCTGACCTGACCGTCACGCGTCTTTCGGAAACTGCATATCTGATCGTCACTGGTGCTGAAACCGAGGTGAAGGATTTCAACTGGCTGAAACGCCATACGCCCGAAGATGCACATGCCGTGCTGACCAATGTGTCGTCAGGCATGGGTGTCATTTCGATCATGGGGCCCAACAGCCGCGCGTTGTTGCAATCGATTAGCCCCAATGACCTGTCGCATGAGGCGTTCCCTTTTGCGACCTCGCAAGAGATTGAGTTGGGCTATGCCATCGTGCGCGCATCGCGCATCACCTATGTCGGTGAGCTGGGGTGGGAGCTTTATATTCCCACCGAGTTCATGGCGGGCGTATATGATGCGATCGTCGCGGCTGGCGCGGCGTTTGGATTAAAACATTGCGGCTATCATGCGCTGAACGCGCTTCGCATGGAAAAGGCCTATCGCCACTGGGGCCATGACATCACGGATGAGGATACACCGTTGGAAGCCGGCCTCGGTTTTGCTGTGAAGATGGACAAGGCGGGTGGTTTCATCGGGCGTGAGGCTTTGGCCGCGCAGAAAGAAGCAGGCCTTAAGCAGCGCCTTGTGCAGTTCTTGGTCAAATCACCCGAACCAATGCTCTATCACAATGAACCGATTTGGCAGGGCGACCGGATCGCCGGCTATATTCGTTCCGGAATGTATGCCCATACGCTGGGCGGCGCTTGCGGGCTTGGCTATGTTGATGCCGCGGACGGCGGTGTTGTCGGGCCAATTGGCGCTGATGATTATGAAATCGAGATTGCCGGTGTCCGCTATCCCGTCACCGCGTCGCTCAAACCTTTTTATGACCCCACAAATGCACGGATCAAAATCTAATGTCGCACACTGAACTTATGGGCCGCCTCGCTGCAAACACGCAGGTTGGATACAGCTTTGATCAGGAATTCTACACCAGCGATGCGGTGTTCAAAGCTGACTTTGATCAAATCATCAGCCAGAAATGGCTGCTGGCGGGTCATGTGTCACGCATCCCGGAAAAAGGTGATTATTTCCTGTACCGGGTCGGTAATGAACAGATTATCGTCATTCGCGAAAATAGCGAAAGCGTCCGCGCGTTTTTCAACGTCTGCCGCCACCGGGGTTCGACGATTTGTCAGTCGGAAAGCGGCAATGCGCCGCGTTTGGTCTGCCCCTATCATGCATGGACATTTGGGCTTGATGGCCGCCTGATCTCCGCGCGGTTAATGCCGGAAGATTTCGACAAAGCCGAAAACAGTCTGTTCGCGTGCCACATCCGCGTTTTCCATGGCCTGATTTTCATCAACATGAGCGAAGGCGAACCGGACGATTTTGACGCGACCTTTGGCGACATGGGCGCCATCCTCGACTATCACGGTTTTGCTGATGCGCGGATCGCACACGCGGGTAGCTATCCCACGACCGCCAATTGGAAGCTGGTCATCGAGAATTTCTTTGAATGCTATCATTGCGTGCCTTCGCATCCGGAATTCTGCTCGATGCATGCATCAGAGTCGATCGTTGCGGTAGGCGCAGGGCCAAGTTCGGGGCCTGCTGACGCCATTGCAAGCTTCACGCCTAAGTTGCAGGCTTGGGAAGAGAGTGCAGCAGCGGCAGGACGGCCAATCGGCAATATCGACGACGCCCCCGAAAGCAGCCACCTGCGTCTGTTGATGCAGCGGATGAACAAGGATGGCTGGTCATCGGAAACGCAAGATGGCTCGGCGCCTGCGCCTCTCATGGGCAAGCGGACAAAGGCAGATGGCGGCCGGATGCACCTAAGCTTCAGCCCGTTCAGTCAAATTGTTGCCGACGACCATTTCGCTATCCTGTTCCAGTTCACCCCGCGCGGCGCGCTGGAAACCGATGTGGAAATGATCTGGATTGTTGATGGCCGTGCGACAGAAGACCAAGTTGACATTGAAAAGATGACCTGGGGCTATCACGCGACAACCACGCAGGACAAAGTCATCACCGAAAATAATCAGGCGGGCATTATGTCGAGCCGTTACCGTCCGGGGCGCTATTCTGATCAAGAGGGCAGCGTTCTTAAGTTCCAGAAATGGTATCTCAACCAGTTCGGGCTGGCGCGCGCCGAGTGACCATAGCCGCCAACATGCGGGCAGTTTTGCTGACCGGCCATGGTGGTTATGAAAAGCTGGAATTGCGTGATGATGTGCCGGTGCCGAAGCCGGGTGTTAATGACGTCCTGATCCGTGTTAGCGCGGCGGGCGTCAATAATACGGATATCAACACGCGCATTGGCTGGTATTCAAAATCAGTCGCAGAGGCGACGGATGTGGGCGCTGCAGAAGGACTTGAAGGCGCGGGCGACGATGGCTGGTCCGGTGCCGCATTTCAATTTCCGCGTATTCAGGGTGCAGATGCTTGCGGGAGGATTGTCGCAGTCGGCGATAATGTCGATCCTGCCCGCATCGGTGAACGGGTTTTGGTCGAACCCGTCTTTTGCGGCGCGAGCCTTTACGACATCCTCTATTTCGGATCAGAAGTCGATGGCGGCTTTGCGGACTATGCCTGCGTTCCTTCGGTTCATGCGCACCGCGTTGAATCTGCGTTATCTGACATCGAACTGGCTAGCCTTCCCTGCGCTTATGGAACTGCGGAAAACATCCTGACCCGTATCAATCTGCAGGCTGGTGAGCGTGTACTCATCACGGGTGCATCAGGTGGCGTTGGCTCAGCGGCAGTCCAGCTTGCGAAACGGCGCGGCGCAGAGGTCATCGCCATGGCGGCGGATGCAAAGGCCAATAGCGTTCGCGCGCTCGGCGCGTCCCAGGTCATTCCGCGCGATGCCAATTTGGTATCATTGTTTGGGCAAGAATATTTCGACGCTGCTGTCGATATTGTCGGTGGCGCGCAGTTCGGCGAGATCCTGAACGCCCTAAAGCGCGGAGGCCGCTATGGCGTGTCGGGTGCGATTTCGGGGCCTGTTGTCGATCTTGACCTTCGGACGCTCTATCTGAAGGATTTGCGCCTGATCGGTTGCACGGTTTTAGAGCCGGAGGTTTTTGCAAACCTCGTCTCCTATATTGAACAAGGCGAAATCCAGCCGGTGGTTGCAGCCACCTATGACCTATTCGACATCGTCAAAGCGCAAGACGCGTTTTTGACGAAGCAGCATGTCGGAAAGATTGTGCTGTCGCTTTAGTCGACAGTTTCAATCAGCTCGCCGATACGTCCAACGATTTCGTCGATGTGCGCTTTTTCGAGAATGAGCGGCGGCGACAATGCGATGATATCGCCGGTCGCGCGGACCAATAAGCCGTTGTCGAAGCATTTGTGGAACAACTGCATGCCCCGCTTGCCAACGCCGCCTGCATGTGGCGCGAGCTCTATGGCAGCAACAATGCCCATATTGCGGATATCGATAATGTGGCGTTTGCCCTTCAGGCTGTGCACCGCATCTTGCCAATAACCGTGCAGCGAACTGGCGTGCTCAAAAATCCCCTCCGACTTGTAAAGGTCAAGTGTCGCAAGTGCTGCTGCCGCTGCCAAGGGGTGGCCGGAATAGGTGTAGCCGTGGAACAACTCTATGCCATCCGGGCCGCCCTCTACAACACCGTCATGGATGTGGCGGCTGACCGCAACCGCGCCCATAGGCACAGCGGCGTTGGTAAGGCCCTTTGCCATTGTGATGATGTCTGGCGTCACGCCGAGCGTTTCGGATGCCGTGGTGCCGCCGACACGGCCAAAGGCGGTGATGACTTCGTCAAAAATCAGCACAATGCCGTGCTTGCGCGTTATCTCACGCAGTTTTTCGAGATAGCCAATCGGTGGCACCAGAACGCCGGTTGACCCCGCCATGGGTTCAACAATTACGGCGGCAATGGTTTCGGCGCCATGCAGCGCGACGATAGCCTCAAGATTATCGGCCAGATGCGCGCCCCATTGGGGGCGACCCATGGTGAAGGCGTTATGTTCCAGATTATGGGTATGCGGCAGATGGTCGACGCCCGTTAACAAGGTGCCAAATTGACGCCGGTTGTTGACGATACCGCCGACGGAAATGCCGCCAAAGCCAACGCCATTATAACCACGCTCACGTCCAATCAGGCGCGTGCGCGTGCCTTGTCCGATGGCGCGTTGATAAGCGAGCGCAATCTTCAACGCGGTGTCGACCGATTCGGATCCCGAATTGGTAAAGAAAATGCGGTCCAACCCCTCAGGCATGATCGTCGCCAATCGCGACGCCAGTTCAAACGCAAGCGGGTGACCCAATTGGAACGGCGGGGCATAGTCCAGCTCGGCGGCGCATTTCTGGATGGCCTCAACAATCGGCGCGCGGCAATGGCCTGCGTTTACCGCCCATAGACCCGCGGTACCGTCAAGGATCTGACGTCCGTCGTCGCTGGTATAATGCATGTCCTTTGCCGACGCCAGCTGACGCGGCGTGGTTTTGAACGCCCGGTTCGCAGTAAACGGCATCCAAAATGCCGCTAGGGGGTCGTTTTCCAGTTTCATCCATTCGCTCCAGCAACCAGTTTCAAATGCTTATGCGATATGCAGGCCATTATCCGTGATTGAAAAGATTGTTGCGTCCGGAAAATTTTGGTGGGCATTAACTTTTCCGTTGATTTGCTTGCACGCGGCATTTGACCCAATATCCAACCAAAAACAGCGCTGCCACCAGAACGCTGGTCCAAAGTTCAATCGCGTGCGATGTGGAAACGCCCATCAGCACCAGAACGCCAACCATCCCGGCAATGGCCGTCCATGTGCCATAAGGATGGAACCACATTTTGAGCTTCAGTTTTTCAGGCGCAGTCGCTTCGAAATCGGCGCGGAGCCGCAGCTGTGCCCAAGCAATCAGCAGATAGATAAACAGCATCACCGCACCCGAAGCATTCACCAGAAAATTGAACACCCTGTCGGGCGAGAGCACCGATGCGGCAAGTGCGACATAGCTAAAGAGGCTCGCGATCAGGATCGCACGGGCAGGCACTTTTGCTTTGCTCAATTGCACACAAGATTGCGGCGCATCACCATTTTTGGCGAGACCGAACATGGCGCGTGACGTGATATAGATGCCCGAGTTCAGGCACGACAACACGGCTACAAGCACGATGCTATTCATAATCAGATCGGCGGCGGGATAACCCATGACGCGCATAGCTTGGGCAAATGGTGATACGCCAACTTCGATTTCGTTCCATGGCACGATGGAGACGATCATCAGGATCGACAACACGAAGAAAATCAAAATGCGTGTCGATACCGATATCGTCATACGCGCGATGGTGCTTGCGCCATCTTCGGATTCTGCGGCCGCCAGCGTCGCGATTTCGGCGCCGCAAAGCGAAAATATCGTCGTTGAAACGCCAACAAAAATGGCCGCCACACCCGCTGGTGCAAAACCACCATGTTCGGTCAGGTTTGAAAAAGTCGGGCCAGAAGGCGACGTGATGCCCGTGGCATAAGCGGCGGCAGCCAGAATGAAGACGATAATCGCCACAACCTTGGTGGAGGCGAACCAGAATTCGAATTCTCCGTAGGATTTGGCGGACATCAAATTCACCGCGGTCAATATGGCCATCAACGCCACACCGATTTCCCAAACCTCCAGCATCGGAAACCAGCTGTTTATAATCTTCGCGCCTGCAATTGCCTCAATGGCGATCACGACGACCCAGAAATACCAATAGAGCCATCCGACAAGAAATCCCGCCCAATTACCGACGCCGGTCCGGGCAAAATCGGGAAAAGTCTGAACACCGGGCATCGCCATGGCCATTTCGGAAATCATCCGCATGACGAGTAACACGAGAAATCCCGCCAACGCGTAGCTTATAACGGCAGCGGGCCCGATTGTGCTGATTGCCGTCGATGAACCAACAAACAGGCCGGCACCGATGATGCCGCCAAATGTGATCATCGAAACATGCCGGGACTTGAGTGTCCGGCTAAGTTCGTTCGCACCCGTTCCTGCTGGTGGCGTCGCTAAGCTTGTGTCCATGTGTCGGATTCCCCCTCGTTCAAAACGGTTCTAGCTTTGAAACAAGTGGTCTGTAAATGAGGGCTATCAAACAAATGTAATACAAGCCGTCTGTCGTCGCGAATAGTTGGACCGCACGGGTTATAATTTTTGCTTATAAGCCGCGGCATTGGACTGACATGCGCTTGCTGGGCTGATATGGAATGGTTGAGGGGATGTAATAACCGAAATGGCCACCGTCTTAACTGATCACCGAAAAGAAAAAATCGCCACGATTGAGGCGCTGGATGCGCGGCTGCGTTGGTTGTCGTCATGGATTGTCCATAACGCCAACCATTTGCGAGAAAAGCGCGACGGCCTGAAGGTTGGCGGTCATCAGGCCAGTTGCGCGTCGATGACGGCGATTATGGCGGCGCTGTATTTCCATGCGCTTCGCCCGCAAGACAAGGTGTCGGTGAAGCCCCATGCAGGCCCCGTGCTGCAGGCCATCCATTATTTGCTGGGCAATCAATCTCTGGCGCAATTGCAGCAGTTTCGCGCATTGGGCGGCGCACAAAGTTATCCGTCACGCACCAAGGACAAGATCCCGGTGGATTTTTCAACCGGTTCGGTTGGATTGGGCGTTGCGATAACGGCCTTTTCCAGCCTCGTTCAGGATTATCTTGTTGCGCATGGGTCGCTAGATGAAGCGGACGCAGGCCGGATGATATCGCTGATGGGCGATGCAGAGCTTGATGAAGGCAATATCTACGAATGCCTGATCGAAGCCTATAAGCACGACATTCGCAATTGCTGGTGGGTGGTTGATTATAACCGCCAGTCGTTGGACAGCACGACCGCGGACCGCATGTTCCGACGCTTTGATGATATTTTCGAAACCTGCGGCTGGCGTGTTGTCACGTTAAAGAATGGCAAGTTGCAACGTGCGGCGATCTCGCGGCCTGGCGGAAAATCGCTTGAGGACTGGATTGAAAATTGTCCCAATGCCGATTTTGCCGTGCTCACTTATAAGGGCGGTGCGGCGTGGCGCGAACGATTGATCGCGGACATTGGCGGTAAGCCGCATGTGGCAAAGCTGCTCGACAGTTTTGACGATGACGGGCTCGCTGCCCTGATGACCAATTTGGGTGGGCATTGCATCGAGTCTTTAATGGATGCGTTCGACAGCGCCGATGATGAACGACCGACATTGTTTATTGCCTACACCGTTAAAGGCTACGGCCTGCCGCTCGCGGGGCATAAGGACAATCATTCGGGGATGATGAACCCTGCGCAGATTGAACAGCTTCGCGCCAGCATGGGCGTTGAGGTCGGGCAGGAATGGGAACCATTTGCTGGATTGGGTGGAAATATCGCGGCGCGGTTGAAAGACTTTGTCGGGCAGAGCGTTCTCGCGCACAAACCGCAAGAGCCCGATGCACCGGTGATAGCCGTGCCCGAGCGACTTCCTGTGCCATCGGGTGATGTTCAGTCGACACAAGCAGCCTTTGGCAATGTTTTGCTCGACCTCGCCAAATCCTCTGAGACATTAGCAGACCGTATCGTGACAACCGCGCCTGATGTTACCCAGACGACCAACTTGGGCGGCTTTGTAAACCAACGCGGGCTATTCCGCCGATCCGACGTGGCTGATATCTTCCGTGATGCCAAAATTCCATCGGCACAAAAATGGGCGGCACATGCGGCGGGACAGCATATTGAACTCGGGATTGCTGAGAATAACTTCTTTCTGTTGCTCACGTCGCTTGGGCTGGCCGCACCGCACTTCGGAACGCGGTTGATTCCCGTTGGTACGGTGTATGATCCCTTTATCGCGCGTGGATTGGATGCGCTGAATTATGGTTGCTACTCCGATGCCCGTTTCTTGCTCGTTGGAACGCCGTCCGGACTGACCTTGGGGCCAGAGGGCGGTGCGCACCAGTCGATCAATACGCCGCTGATCGGGATGGGGCAGCCTGGCCTTGCCTATTTCGAACCGGCTTATGCCGATGAAGTCGCATTGTTCATGCGCTGGGCATTTGAGCATATGCAGAAACCCGACGGCAGCTCGGTATATCTGCGCCTAAGCACGCGCCAAGTGCCGCAGGTGAAACGCGCTGGCTCCGAATGGGAGGCGGACGCGTTAAAAGGCGGCTATTGGCTGCGGCAACCTGCACCCGGCGCCGAAGCCGCGATTGTTTTCACAGGCGCAATTGCCCCTGAAGTACTGGCTGCTTTTGACCAATTGGCGGATGATATTCCCGGATTGGGCGTGTTAAATGTGACGTCGCCCGATGTGCTGCATCGCGACTGGTCTGCCAGCAAGGCCGCGCGCTGGACTGATAAGCCCACGCAAATGTGCCATGCCGAGGATCTATTGTCGGTTTTGGCATCTGACGCTGGGCTCGTGACGGTGATTGATGGTTCGCCAGGCGCGTTATCGTGGCTGGGTGGTGTGACAGGCATGCGGGTAAGTCCGCTGGGCACGGATCGTTTCGGCCAGACGGGTGACCTAATCGATCTGTACGACACCTACCGCCTTGATGCGGCTGCCATCATTGATGCAATGGCGGAGCTGTTTCTTAAGCGGTAAACTGGCCTCGGCCACGTAATAGATTGGGTTTGATTGGCGCGCCCTACAGGAGTCGAACCTGTGGCCTCAAGATTAGAAGTCTCGCGCTCTATCCAGCTGAGCTAAGGGCGCGCGCTGAGAGGCGCAATAACGGCTTTGCCTGCGAACGCAAAGCTGCTTATGTCATTTTATGCAAGATGCTCCCGTTGTAACCGAAAGCGCAAGTGCCGTCACCGGACGCCAGTTCCGCTATTATGATTTCGTCATGGCCGCATTCGTGGCTATTTTGCTGCTGTCCAACATCATTGGCGCAGCAAAGCCCGCTGCGGTGACCATAAGCGGGGAGCAATGGATATTCGGGGCAGGGATATTATTTTTCCCGCTTGGCTACGTCATCGGCGATGTGTTGACCGAGGTGTACGGCTATGCCCGCGCAAGGCGCGTCATCTGGGCGGGCTTTGCTGCCCTGTTGTTTATGGCGTTCATGAGCTGGGTTGTCGTTGCCTTGCCGCCAGCCCCGGGCTGGGAAGGGCAAGCCGCCTATGAAAGCGTGTTCGGACAAGTATGGCGGATCGTGATTGCGTCCATCACCGCTTTTTGGGCGGGCGAGTTTGTGAACAGCTATGTCATGGCGCGCATGAAGATCTGGACTGGCGGCAAGCATCTGTGGTCGCGCACCATTGGGTCGACCGTGGTGGGGCAGGGCGTCGATAGCATCATATTTTACCCGCTCGCCTTTTGGGGGCTATGGAGCCAAGAGCAAGTGATCAGCGTTATGATCACCAACTGGCTGCTGAAAGTGGGCTGGGAAGTTGTTCTGACGCCCGTAACATATGTCGTTGTGGGCTGGTTAAAACGTAAAGAAGGCGTCGATATTTTCGATGAGGGCACGAATTTTTCGCCCTTCAAAACCAAAGTTTAGGACGTCATGCAGGATTATTTGCAGCAGTTGGCCGAATATTGGATCGGCTATAAATTCCGTTTGGTTGAGGCGGTTGGACTGACCAACGATGCCATGCACATCCACGGTTCGTTGTTCATATTATTTGGTTCAGCAATAGTCCTACGCCGCAGGGCCGACAGTGTTTGGTGTTGGTTGATCGTACTCGTCGCCGAATTGTTCAACGAATATGCTGATTTACAAGGTCAGGCACCGGGCGAGGCAACAATCGACGCTGCCATGCATGATCTTTATAATACCATGATTTGGCCGACGATAATCCTGCTTTTGGGGCGGTTTATGTTTCCGCGCGCCAAGAAAATCTGACGCAGCACCCGATGTATCAGGCGATTTCGCGGATCAGCCCTTCAAATAATCTCCGGCCGTCTGATCCACCCTGTATGGCCTCAATCATCCGTTCGGGATGCGGCATCATGCCGAGGACGTTGCCTGCGTCATTGAGAACACCCGCAATATTGCGCGCTGAACCATTGACGGGTTCGGCATAGCGAAACGCAACGCGGCCCTCACCTTCCAAGCGATCAAGCGTCGCATCATCTGCAAAGAAATTGCCGTCATGATGGGCCACCGGAATGTGGATTTTTTCACCGGCTGAATATCCGCTGGTGAACATGGATTGGCTGTTTTCGACCGTCAGACCGACGGTGCGGCAAACGAAACGGATGCCCGCGTTGCGCATCAATGCACCGGGAAGCAGTCCTGCTTCGGTCAAGATCTGGAAGCCATTGCAAACGCCAAGAACAGGGACGCCGCGACCCGCAGCGGCAATGACCGCCTGCATCACGGGCGAACGTGCCGCCATTGCGCCAGAACGCAGATAATCCCCATAAGAAAAGCCGCCCGGAATTGCGATGAGGTCTAGTCCGGATGGCAATACGCTTTCGCGGTGCCACACAAGGCTTGTGTCCGCGCCGGTGATGTCACGAATGGCAACCGCCATGTCACGGTCGCAATTCGATCCGGGAAATTGAATGACGGCAGCGCGCATCATGCTTGCTCGATTTCGAAATTCTCAATGACCATATTGGCCAACAATTTCGTGCACATGGATTCCAGATCAGCCTTCGACAGGCCCGGCTCATGCTCGATCTCAATCAGGCGGCCGGCCCGCACATCATGAACGCCCGAAAACCCGAGACCTTCGATCGCGTGGTGAATGGCTTTCCCTTGCGGATCGAGCACGCCGTTCTTCAGGGTGACAAAAATACGGGTTTTCATGTGGGCCCTATCTGCTTGGTTGTTCGCCTTTCCTATAGAAGGCGCGCCGCGCGATTCAAGGGTAAGCTCGCGCCCAACAGGATTTTACACGCGTTCCGTGCGGCCCTTTTACGGATTGGTGGGCGCCAAGATGGGTTTGGCAATCGCCGCGTCAGGTAACGCGCGGAATGTGAACTGGGCGGGTTTGCTGAGATACTGCTTGGCCAGTGCCCATAAATCCTGCGCAGTGATGGAATTGAACGTTTTTTCGTTCTGCCGAAACCGGTTCAGCTTATCCGGATTGGTTTGCGCTTCTGCTGCAACCCCCAGCCATGTCGGGTTGCGCTTTTTCCAATCGGCATAGCTTTCGAGCACCGGTTTGCGTGCGCGTTCAAACAGGTCGCTGTCAACGGGCGCTTTCACGATTTCGGCCATGACCAGATCAACCGCACGTTCGATGGCTGCGAGGTCCTTGGGATCGCCTGCTGTCGAAATCGAAAATGCACCACGATCGCGATAGATATCCGACATGTCAGATCCTGCCTGCACACCATAGGTCGCGCCCAGCTTTTCCCGCAATTCATCGGTAAGACGCAGGGTTACGACACGTGCCAACAGATCCATCGACTGCGTCAGCTTCTGATCGCGGTCACCCGTGGTGGTCCAAATCCGGCGCCATCCCAGCTGATTGGCTTCTCCTTTGTGCGGGATATCGAAATTCCCGCTCGCGGCGCTCCAGCGTGCGTCCTGAGGTGCAATATCTGCTGCGCCCGTTCGGGTGGGCATGGCGCCAAAAGTGCGCGCAACAGCGGCAATTGTAACGGCTTCGTCAATGTCGCCGACGATTGCGATTTCCATTCTGTTCTGAATCAGCGCATCACCCAACGCAGATTTCAGCTTCGTAAAATCTGCGGCTTGGATGTCTTCAAGCGGTGCAAGTGCAAAGCGTGGATCATTGTCCGTCATGATTCTCGCCATGGCGACGCTCAATGCCGAGCCCGGAGACGCGTCCAACCGCGCGTAGATTTCTGGCAATGGGCGGCGGAACAAGCGGAGGGCACTGTCGGCATAGCCGGGATATTTTGCGTACGCGGCCATCACCTGCAACTGGCGCTCCAAGTCCACAGGTGCGACCGCGCCAGTGCCGCCGAAATAGTCTTCAGCTACCCCGAATGCGGGTGTGACGGTTGTCCCGGCAAGCAAGGAGCGCAGATCTTCAAAATCATGTGCCGCAAGACCGCCGGAAACATAAGCCCCAGACATCAGCCAGGCCAATACCGCATCGTCCTTCCCAAAATGCAATCGTCCGCCATCGATCCGCAGGGAATATCGCACACGATTGTCCTCAAAATCGGTTTTTTTGAGGTTCAGCAAAACGCCATTGGCAAAACGGATGGTGCGAATGCCGAGGTCGGCAATGACGGTATCTTCAACGACAGTGCCGGCTGGGCCAAAGTCCGTATAGGCAAATGCTGACGCCTGGCGCGCAACGGGTGCCGCCACCGCAACGGCGCGGCTCGCGCCATAGGCGGCCAAGATATCATCGGAAGACGTCCCTGACGTCTGCTTCGTCGACAGAAAAATTTGCGGGGCCGTCATTTGGCCAAACCATTTTGCGAATTCCGCATTGATCGCAGCTTTCGTCATGAACGGGCGCAATTGGCGCCATAGCAGCAACCGGTAGGCGTCTGAATTATAGACGTCATCATCAAGTCCGACCAATCCGTTGGCAATCGCAGCGCTTTGCTCTGTGCCCTCTGCCTTGGCGTTGTTTTCAAAAGACGTGTCGAGGCGCTTTATCTGCTCGGCAACTTCGCCGTCATCAAAACCATATTGCACGGCTTGCCGGACAGCCTGTTCGGTAAATGGCAGCAATGCCCGCCAACTGCCGTCTTTGCCGCCTGCGCTAAAGCCGACGGCGGCATAACTGTCGCAGATACCTAAGGCAAAATTCATACCACCGCCCAGAAAGGGAATGTCTTCTGAACGCGAACGACGGCTTATCCGCTGGGAAATGATGGCCGATGCAATTTGGATCTTGAGGTCAATCATCGCCCGTTCAACAGTGTCGGGGCGGGGTTTGTCCTTGAAAAACTGTTGAACGCCAATGGCCTCACCGATTTCAGGATGGGTAAAACTTGCGGCAGACACGCCACGTGTCGTATCGAGTTCGCACCGGTCAAGTTTGCCCAAGGGTGGCGCTGCGACCTGCCAATCGGCGAATTTGCGCACCAATTCGCGTTCAATCGCAACGGGGTCCACTGGCCCGACAATGATGATTTTGATTCGGTCTGGCCGATAATGTGTGCGATACAGCGCCTTCAACCGGTCCGCGGGTGCGGTTTCGATGATTTCGGACAGCCCAATCGGGTAGCGGGTCGAAAAATAGGTGTTGGGAAAAAAGAGATTGTTGGCAGCCCGCCCACTCTGAAACGCGTAATTTTCGCGCTCGCGTCGCTCAGCCAATATGATCCCGCGCTCACGGTCAACCGATGCCGGATTAAACGATATATTCCCTGCGGTTTCGCGCATGAGGAACAAAGCGCGCTCAATCAGGCGCGGGTCGGCTTTCGGCAAATCGAGCTTATATTCAGTCCGTGTGTACCCCGTTGACGCGTTCGTATCGGCGCCAAAGGAGAGGCCAAGCCGCTCAAGCATTTTGACCATCTCGCCCTCGGGCACGTTGGTGCTGCCGTTAAAGGCCATATGTTCGATGAAATGCGCAAGACCCTGCTCGTCCTCCGCCTCTGCGGCCGACCCGAAGTCGATAGTCATGCGCACGAGCACCTGATTTTGGGGGCGCTGGTTCGGGCGAATGGCGTAGCGCAGGCCATTGGCCAGCCGCCCGTAAATGATACTGGCGTCCGGTTCGAGGTCGGACGTCTCGGCATTCCAGGGTGCGGTGCGTTCCGTGCCCTCGACTTTAGTTCTCTCTTGCGGCGCAGCGGACAAAGCGGGTGCGCCTACAACACAGGCAGCCGCCGCCAATACAACTAAAAGTCTCTTGTTCATTGGTCGACTTTGTCCAGAGAAAGCCACCGATAGCAAGATGCAAAGATGTAAATTCTTGTGTTACTTGCCTTTACGCAGCCTATGGCTAACCATATCGAGCACAGCGCCTTCGCTTTCATCCGGCATTAGGCCCAGACGGCGCGCCACTTCTTGATAGGCTTCGGCTTCACCACCCAAGTCACGGCGGAAGCGATCCTTATCAAGCTTTTCGCCGGTCTCGATATCCCAAAGGCGGCATCCATCGGGGCTGATTTCGTCCGCCAAAATGATGCGCGAAAAATCGCCGTCAAACAGTCGGCCGAACTCCAGTTTAAAGTCCACCAATCGAATGCCAATCGCTGCAAACATGCCGCACATGAAATCGTTGATGCGGATCGCCATCGAAGAAATGTCCTGCATTTCCTCCTGCGTGGCCCAGCCGAAGCATGCGATATGCTCTTCGGCTACAAGCGGGTCGCCCAGACTGTCGTCTTTGTAGCAATATTCCAGCAATGTGTGGGGCAGGGGTGTGCCTTCTTCGATGCCCAGCCGTTTGGACAAAGTGCCCGCAGCGACATTGCGCACAATCACTTCGATCGGCACGATTTCAACTTGCCGGATGAGCTGTTCACGCATGTTCAGGCGGCGGATGAAGTGGGTGGGAATGCCAATATGACTCAGGCGCGTAAAAACATGCTCTGACACGCGATTGTTAATGACGCCTTTGCCAGAAATCGTACCCTTTTTCTGGGCGTTAAAGGCGGTCGCATCATCCTTGAAATATTGGATCAGCGTGCCGGGTTCAGGGCCTTCATAAAGAATCTTGGCCTTGCCTTCGTATATTTTGCGGCGGCGGGTCATATGCGGTCCCTGACTTTGCTTAAAATGACGTGCCCCGGCAGGACCGGCCGTAAAGTGACCAGACGCTGCCGGGGCATTTTGTTCGCTATAATCCATTGCATGCGGCGGCGCAATTCGAGATAGGCCCCTTAACGGACAGGAAAGGACAGATTTTTGCCCATCGATCTGGATTTGCTGCTTCAGGCCTACGCCAATGGCATATTTCCGATGTCCGACGCGCGTGATGACCCCGATACCTTTTGGATTGAACCCGAATATCGCGCGATTTTGCCGTTGGAGGGGTTTCGGTTGTCCAAATCATTGGCGAAAACGATCCGGCAGGGGCGGTTTACAGTCACGGCGGATAACGCCTTTGCCCAAATTATCGCAACATGCGCCGAGTCGCAGGATGATCGGCGCGAGACGTGGATAAACCCTGATATCGAAGAATCCTTTTGCCAGCTGCATGCACAAGGCCGCGCGCACAGCGTGGAATGTTGGGTCGACGGCCGATTGGTCGGCGGGCTTTACGGGCTCGCCATGGGCCGCGCATTTTTTGGCGAAAGCATGTTTTCGCGGGAGACCGATGCGTCAAAAGTGGCGCTGGCATGGCTTGTCGCGCGTCTTAAAATTGGCGGCTTCGAACTGCTGGATTGTCAGTTCATGACCGACCATCTGGCCAGCCTTGGTGCCGTTGAAATCACCCAAGGCACGTATCTGAAATTACTCCAATCGGCGTTGACGACGACCGGTCAGCCCTCGTCGGGCTTAGCGTCTTCGCCTGCTGGCGCGGCGGGTTCTGCCGGTGCGGATTGGGGCGCACTTGACGATGCGTTATCGGCAGGCGCTGGCGCTTCTTCCGATGGCTTTTCCTCGACCGGCGTTTCTTCGCCGGGGAAGCTCATCCTGCAGCTTTTGACCCAAACATCGTAGACGGGGTGTTCGACAACATTTGCGGCCGGGTTTTCTTTGAAAAGCCAGCCTGAAAACACACTGCGCCATTTTTCAGCATCGGTTGTGCCGGGGGGGCGTTCATGCACCAGCAGTTGAACAAAAGCACCTTCATCGGGGTAATTTTCCCACGGCGCTGTTTTCTCGCAGGCACGCAATCTTACGACAACTTTGCCAAAGCGAATGGCCTCGCCGGGCTTGAGTTCAATGTCGCGCGTTTGTCCGTTGCGTTTGTTCAACAGGCCCAGAACGGCAACACGTTCGGCCATGGGTGTGCCGAGTGAATTACCAGAACCAGCAACAATCCGGTCTGCGGTCGCTTGGGCTTTACCGGATTTTTCCGGTGCCAGCTTTTCTTCGTCAGTGGGTCCGCACGCCGCGAGCGTTGCCAGCAACGGCAGCAGCATCAGGCTGTGCCGGCGAATCATGATGCGTCGGGACTCCACGCCTCATAATCGCCAGTGGCGCGGGCACGATGGCCGCCACGCTGTATCGATCCTGCTGGCCGATAGGCACGGTCCGTGCCCGTCAAATTGGGCTCAGGCAGTGTTTCATAACCGCGCACTGGCGGCAAATAGCTTTCGGGATCACCATCATGGGTACCATGCAACCATCCGTGCCAGTCGGGCGCTACGCGGCTTGCATCGTTCGCGCCATTGTAGATGACCCAGCGACGTTTACCGTCGGACGACTGGTAATATTTATTTCCCTGGGCATCGCTGCCCACAGCTTTGCCCTTACGCCAGCTGTAGATCGTTGTGCCGATGGTGGCACCGTCCCACCAAGTGAAGATTTTACCGAGAATACCCATGGACCCGCGATTAGGAGCAAGCACGTTTCGGTGCAATCCCTATTTGCCTTACTTTGCGGTCCATTTAACCGTGTCGCCCGCCGAAATGCCCAGCTCGGCGGATAACCCCCCACGCAGTTCCAATACGGCTCCAACCGGTTCGCCCGATTCAACCGGTATTGTGGAATACGGAATTGTGTTTTCGGCGATGCTTTCAATCGTGCCGTCTGTCCGGACAAAGATGATGTCGAGCGGGATCACCGTGTTCTTCATCCAAAAGCTTGCCATGCGGGGTTCAGGAAAGGGGAAGACCATGCCGGCATTGTCCGCAAGCTCGGTACGGAACATCATTCCGCGGGCCTGCTCCATCGACGTCTGCGCAAGTTCGACAGTGAACGCCCGCGTTTTTGCGCCACTGGTGACGCACAATGTCACTTGCTCAAGCCCGGCGGCAGAGCGACCTGCGCCCGTTCCGGCTTTGCACCCTGCGGTCTGGTTTCCGCCATTGGCAGGCATTGTGCACGCGGCCAGCGCAAGGGTGGCAGCATAAAGGCCGATTTTGCCAAGCTTACTTGCATTCATTTACCCGATCCTTTTTCGATTCTGGCACAGTTTATAGCGGCACTTCCGGCCTGTTTCAAAAAACAACTGCCATTTCCACCTACATTGATCGTTCCGGTTCCGCGATTAAAGATATTGGCCGCTTCGTCGACATGCACGCGGGATTCCCCATTACCGATATGTTCGAGCCGCAAATTGCGCATGGGTACATTGGCTGCGTCAAAATGACCGGTGCCATTCAATGTTACGCGCCCGTCACGGACTTTGCCGGCCTTTATATCGATCCGCCCGTTTCCGTCGATGTCAGCCGAAAATTGGTCGGTGAGTAGCCGTTCCACCGCAATGGAACCGTTACCAGCCACCAGCATGCGGGCGGCGTCTTGTTGCTTTACCTCGGAAATTTGCAGGCTTCCATTGCCGCTGACCGTCATGTCTTTAATAGCTTGGGTCGATAGCATGACCTCAAGCGGCTGCGTCATCGGGACGCCCTGTTCGTTGTTCACAGCACCCTGAAGACGCACACGCAATGTCAGGCCGACACGTTCCAGCTTCAGGGCGTCGAGCACCCTTTTGTCGCCTTTGGCTTTGGCAGATGGCGCTTTGCCTGTTTGCACCTGTACTTTGATGTCGCCGATGACTTGAATATTTTCAAAGCTGGCGACGAGGATTTTGCGTTCGTCGGCCAGCGCGGGCCGCTCAGCAAAAAATCCGACGGATAGCGAGAGGGCAACAATTAATGTGCCAATGTTGCCTCGCCCCATTCCACCCAGCCAAGCCATTTTGGTGTCCTTTTCATATAATGTCCCTGCGGCGCATCACACACAAAGCCAGCATCAGATATGGCCCCAGTTACGGGTCGGGTCAAATGGCATCCGCCGGCAATATGTTTCCAAACAGGCTCAATCCGATTTTGCCAGTTTGCCGCAGCGGGCTCTGGCGCTTTGCCATGCTCCAAAAATATCAGCCGCCCGCCGGGGCGCAGGACGCGCCGGACCTCCGAAAGCGCGGCGGTGGGATCTTGAACCGAACATAATGTGAAAGTGGTGACGACAGTATCAAAGCTGCTGCTTTCAAACGGCAGCGCCTCTGCAATGCCGCTTGCGAAGTTGGCGCTTCGGCCGGATCGCAAAAGCGCATCTTGCGCGCGGCCAAGCAATTCCGGCGAGGGATCAACACCCGATAGGGATCGCACCTGCGACCAGTCGTAAAACTGCAGATTGGTTCCGCCGCCGCAGCCCAGTTCCAGAATGTCCCCCGACGCGCGCGGAACAACTTTTGCGCGATCACGCATCACCGCAGGCTGCGTGCAGGCGCAACCAATGAGGCGGGGCATGACATGCCTGTCCCACCAACCGTTCATGTGACGGGGCTTTGCAGTTTTAGGAACAATTGATGCTTCCCGAGCCCATGGATTTTGAGGCGCAGGTTGCGCCACCTGTAACATTGATGTCGCCGCTGCCCGCGACCTTTGCTTCAACCTTGCCGGTGGCGTTAATGCTTACATCGCCCGAACCTGCGATTGACACTTCGGCATTCGTTGCGGTGAGTTTTTGCCCATTGATACTGCCCGAACCAAGAACCGAGAAATTGACGTTTTCAGCCGTCCCGGCAATGATTGCATCACCGGATCCCGCAATTTTGGTTTCCAATGTTTTGGCGACAACTTGCGCGACTTTTAGGCTACCTGATCCTGCGATTTTGACCTCAACAGCGTCACCTTCCATTTTGTCTGCAGTGAAATCGCCTGAGCCGGCCAGCGACGCGGCCGTTAATTTGGGAGCCGTGATTGTGATGGTTACAGCCTTGCCTTCATCTCCGAACCAATTGCCCTTGATACGGCCAATTTTGATGGCGCCATCGTCCAATATGTAACGCAGTGTGGCCAAAGCCTTCGCATTGCCCGCTGCCTTGATAGTGAAGGCGTCGCCAGTTACGAAAATGATGTTGTCGGGGCCAAGCGCCTTTATCATCGTGAATGCTTCAGTCGTTGTTGCGGTTGAAGAGATAGTCTTGCCATCTTCAAATGCGCTCGTATCCGAACTTCTAACTTCATCGATTGCGTCCGAAACGGAATATCCACACGCGGGGAGGGCGAGTGCGGCCAGCGGCAGGAAGAATGTAATTTTTAGCATGGGTCAATCTCCTTGTGTATTGTAGTTATAATACACTCGGGGAATGTAACTCAAGCGCAAATTCCAAGTCGTCCTATCAACCTATTTCACCCAAAATTTTCGGGATTTTTTCTTTGAAGGGGAAAAAGCCCTTGGTCGCATGTGGCCAGAATTTCTCGTCCCAGCTTTGGCGGATTTGGACGAGCTTTATGCCTTCCTGTTCCAGACGCGGAGCGCATTTGGCGAAAAGGTCAGCAACCGGACCCACCGGCGCGTAAGCGGTGATAATCTGTTCAGCGCCGGCTTGCTTTGCCTGAGTGATCAAGATTTCGACATTCAGGGTATCGATAATATCCGCGGGACATTGAAACGCAGTGCTGACCCGTTCTGCTGCGTCACGTGACGCGCTTGCGACGAAATCACGTGCATTGTCGCCCCATAAGGTGGTGGCATCGGCGGCGACAAATGCTGCCTTGATCGCGGGCGAAGGCGTAAAGAGCGACTCTGGGTGCAGGTCATCCGGCGTTACCAACAACAATGCCGGCTTTTGCAGGTCCCATTGCGCTGCGAAGGGAATGGGACGGGGATTTGCGACGGTCAAATCGGGTGGGATTATAGCCGTCTTTGCCAGCCCTTTTGGTGCAAATCGCCCATTGGTGTGGCGCGCGATATTGTCCGTCGTCGCGAGATAGGTTTTGCCAGCGGTTTGCAAGCCAGCGACCCAACGCCATGACAATGTGTTGCTCGCTGCGTCGGCGTCAACCAAGTGGCGCAAGAAAAAGTCCGCGCCCAACGCCCATGGCAGGCGCAGCGTAAAGATCCAGATGGAGGCAAACCACATTCTCGCGTGATTGTGCAGATAGCCCGTCTCCACCAACTCGCGTGCCCAATCGTCAAAGCCTTCGATGCCGGTTTGCCCAGCCTCGGCGTTGCGGATTGCGCGCGCGTTGGGAAAACTATCGCGCTGCTGGTCGCGTTCTTCCTGAAACTGCGTCCACACAGACGGGCGCATTTCCAGCCAACCTTTCCAATAAGTGCGCCACAATATTTCCTGAATGAACTTTTCGGCTGCAGCGAGGCTGTGCTGCTTCAGAACAGCTTGCACGGCTTCATGCTCGGTCA
The DNA here is from genome assembly GCA_943368745.1 of Maricaulis salignorans. Classification (GTDB taxonomy): domain Bacteria; phylum Pseudomonadota; class Alphaproteobacteria; order Sphingomonadales; family Sphingomonadaceae; genus Sphingorhabdus_B. The sequence continues at coordinate 41,208 of CALRLP020000009.1, read as the reverse complement.
CCATGCGATAGCGCAGATAAGGCGAGAGCTTGGAGACAGCATTTGGCTGCTCTGGCCCCGCATCGGTGTTGCGGCCAAAGGCATAATTCTGCCCTGCGCCGGGTATGAACTGCGCAAGACGCGCGCGTGCGGCGGTCCGCGAGGCGGGGAAAATATCCGATGCCACTGTCATGCTAGCCACTTTTGCAAATAAGGACGGATTTTCAGAAAGCGGACATACAACCGCTCGAATATGTCCAAAATAACGGGATTTCGCGCAAGCCAACCCAGCGGCTTAAGTAGGGGAATATGCCGCCACATCGCCGCAAATGCCGCTGCACCCGATAGCATCACGCCATTTTCACAGGCGTGAAGACGATCAAGCATAAGCTGCCGGTCGAGGGGGCATATGGCCGTGTCTGGCGCAATATCTTGGAAGTCGATTTTTCGCTGCCAATCGAGACGCCGCATCAGCGCGATTTCACGCACACACAGCGGACATGCGCCGTCATACCAGATGATGAGATTGAACATGCCTCTGTTTAGACGTGCCGGAAGAGAACGTCAGGCTGGGCATAATATGGTATAATGATGCCAAAAAAAAGGGCGCCGTTGTCAGCGCCCTTCAGATTTTCCGGTAAGGAAACTGGTTATTCCGCTTTTTCGTAATATTGCGGTGCGGCCTCATTCAGAATGGCCAAAATTTTCTGGAGCGCCGCTTTTTCGTCGGTCTTTTCCATTGCCGCGAGTTCGCGGGCCAAACGGCTTGATGCCGCTTCAAAAATCTGACGTTCCGAATAGCTCTGCTCTGGCTGGTCATCGGGGCGGAACAAGTCGCGGGTAACTTCCGCGATCGAAACCAGGTCGCCCGAGTTGATCTTCGCTTCATATTCCTGGGCACGGCGCGACCACATGGTGCGCTTTACCTTAGGCTTGCCGGTGAGCGTATGCATTGCTTCTTTGAGCGTTTTGTCGCTCGACAGCTTGCGCATACCCACGCCTTCGGCCTTGTTAAAAGGCACGCGAAGCGTCATTTTCTCTTTTTCAAAGCGCAGCACATAAAGCTGAAGCTGCATCCCTGCGATTTCGGAATCCTGAAGCTCGATTACGCGACCAACCCCATGCTTGGGATATACCACATAATCGCCTACATCAAACATCGCCGCGTTGGACGTCATATTACGACCTTTCTGATTATTCGGGAGAATAAGCTCGCTGACAACATCTTGTTGTCCATAAGACAGTTGGCATTCGTCCCTTACGTCATCATCCGCTCAAACCCGTTTTAGGAAGGCGGTTATCGACCATTTTTGGCCTGTCGACACGAAGTGTAACAGATTCGCCACAAAAGTTCAATGCTGCTATCTAGAGTGTCAATAGTGCGATTTAAATGGCGCTTAATTTTCGCACGCGATCATCATGTTCGGCAAACACGGCATTACTAATCGGCTTGATATCCGCCGAGTTCATCCAGCATAGGTCCATGTGGCCAAGAACGCGGTCATCATGGCTTCTTATGGTGACCGGCAGGATGGGTTGATGATGCAGTTCATCGACCAATACCGGATTGGATGGCACGCCCGTCCCCCATTTTTCGCCCCATTGGCGCAACGCGATCATCGTGGGAAGCAAATCCAACCCTTTTTCGGTCAGGCGATATTCCACTTTGCGGCGGTCATCGGGGCAGGGTGTGCGATGCAATATGCCGCTTTCGCTCAACCGGCTTAAGCGGTTGGCCAATATGTTGCGCGCAATGCTGATTTCCGAGAGGAAATCCTCGAAATGGCGGACACCGTTAAAGGCAGCGCGCAAGATCATGAACGACCATCGTTCGCCCATTGCCTCAAGTGCGGTTGGTAGCCCACACTCGGTAATGTCCTGTAGTGACTCGCGCAATTCGCCCATATATTTGTCCTTTAGCGCACAGCGTGAGCCGACCCGAAAAATTTTGCAACCCCATTTAAGTTTTAAGTTGCAACTCGAAACCTAATCTAATAAGTAGCGATTCGCAACTGGTTTTCCAGAAGCGCAAAGCGAAGGTTGGGGGACAATAGAACCGGCCATCGTTGTGCTCGTTTAGCAAAGCTAAAAGGATAAGATTATGACTCTCTCCCAAGTTTCCGCCCGTTTGGGCGCGCTCGCTGCCGCATCTGTGATCAGCGCCACACTTCTTTTCGGTGTTCCAACGCAGGCGCAAGCTGCAAGCAACGGCGCGTATTACAACATCGAACTGGCTCAGCCAGCCGCATCGAAGCAAGAAGTGCTGCGTAGCGTCGTTGTAAAGTGCGAAGGCACTGCATGCCGTGCGCCAATGGCGTCGACCGCACCAAAGAATATGTGCATCAGTGTTGCCCGCAAATTGGGTGCAGTTTCCGCATTCACCGCTGGTGAGCGCGTGTTTACGGCCGACGAACTCGCGGCCTGTAACGCTGGCGCTTAATCGGCGAACCTCTCAATAAGCACATTCGGCTCTTCTCTCCTCCTTTTTAACCTGCGACAATTTTATTGACGCTTTGAGCCGAGACAACTGCACCGGAATATGGGCATACGCGCAACGTCGCGGACGCCATATTTCGGTGCATTTTTTGTTGGAACAGGCGTTGTCACATGCGCCATGAACAAGCAGCCAGCGCATAATTTGTTGTTAAATTGACTATGTTTTTAAGTTTCTTGTTGCAACGCAGCGCAAAAGCCACATCTTGCAGACTATGATGCGGCAATATGAATTGGTTGAACGGGTGCGGGCCTATATCCCGGATGTCGATGAGGATCGGCTGAACCGTGCTTATGTCTTTACGGTTCAGATGCATGGTGCGCAGAAACGGGCATCAGGCGACCCTTATTTCAGCCATCCGGTCGAAGTCGCAGGGTTAATGACGGACCTCAAAATGGATGAGGACACGATCATCACCGCGCTGCTCCACGACACGGTGGAAGATACGCTCACCTCCATCGAAGATGTGGAAAGCCGCTTCGGTTCCGAAGTCGCCCGTTTGGTCGATGGCGTTACCAAGCTTTCAAAAATCGAAGCGCAAACCGAAGACGAACGCGCTGCCGAAAATTTGCGCAAGTTCCTGCTGGCCATTTCGGATGATATCCGCGTTCTTCTGGTCAAGCTTGCGGATCGCCTACACAATATGCGGACGCTGCATTTCATCAAAAGTCCCGAAAAACGGCGTCGTATCGCCAAAGAAACAATGGATATCTATGCCCCGCTGGCGGAGCGGATTGGCATGTATGAATATATGCGCGAAATGCAGCTGCTCGCGTTCGAACAGCTGGAACCCGAAGCCTATCAGACGATTACGGGTCGTCTGAAACAGATCCGCGAAAAGGCCGATGTTGAAATCGACCAGATTAACCAGACCATTGCTTGGGAAATGGAGCAGGCGGGGCTGAAGATCAAAATCTCCGGCCGCGAAAAGCATCCTTATTCGATTTGGAAAAAGATGCAGGAACGCCATGTTGCGTTTGAGCAGCTGACCGATATCAACGCCTTTCGCGTCATAACCGAGACCACAGAAGACTGCTATCGCGCGCTGGGCGTGCTGCATCGGCGTTGGCAGATGGTGCCCGGGCGGTTCAAGGACTTCGTCTCGACGCCAAAGCGCAACGGATATAAATCGCTGCACACAACGATCATGTTCGCCAAAAACATGCGCGTCGAGGTCCAAATTCGCAGCGCCGAAATGCACCGAAGTTCGGAACATGGCTTGGCCGCCCACTGGGCCTATAAGCAAGCGGATAAGCCCGATGGGCAGGCTGCGTGGCTGCGCGATCTCATCGAAATTCTTGAAACCAGCCAAGATGCCGAGGACATCCTCGAAAACACCCGCATGGCGATGTATCAGGACCGGATATTTGCCTTCACCCCAAAAGGTGCGCTGCATCAGCTGCCGAAGGGTTCAACGGTCGTTGATTTTGCGTACGCTGTGCATACCGATCTTGGGGACAAGACCGTTGGCGCAAAAGTGAATGGGCGCCACGTCCCGTTGCGCGCGCAACTGAACAATGGCGATATGGTCGAGATACTGAAATCCAAAGCGCAGGAACCGCAGCAGACTTGGCTTAACTTCGTGACGACAGGTAAAGCGCGCGCTGCCATCCGCCGGCATGTGCGGCACCGCGAACGCGATGAGCTTGTCGCGATTGGACGCAAGCTTTACGACGAAATTGCTGCGCGTATGCCGGGCAAAATTGGCAAGAAAGCCTTAACGGCCGCGGTGAACCGGCTGAAGCTTGAGGATGAGGAAGAGCTGATGCATCGCATTGGCCTTGGCAAGATTAATGACCACGCGCTGATGGAGGCGTTGGTACCGGGCTTTGACGCGGAGGGCATCGCGCTTGATTTTCCAAGTCAAGAACGCGCCATCTCCATACGCGGACTTACGCCGGGTGTCGGTTACCACCTTGGTGAATGCTGCCACCCCATTCCGGGCGACCGGATCGTCGGGCTCAGGTTGGCAGGACAGCCGGTTGAAGTGCACACGATCGAATGTGACCGTCTCGCTAACGGAGCCGACGCCGATTGGGTGGACCTCAGTTGGGGGCAGGGTAGCGATGGCGCTTCGGCGCGATTGCGCACGATCATTCACAATCGTCCCGGCACGCTGGGTGAAATTGCGGGCATTTTTGGCTATCACAAGGCGAACATCATCAATTTGCGTTTAACTGCGCGCGACGCCGAGTTTCACACCTTTGAAATAGATTTGGAGGTGCATGATTTGCAGCACCTTATGCGGATAATATCTGCGCTTCGTGCGTCCGAGGCGGTGGCGACGGCGGACCGCGTCTACGACTAAATCCAGTCGCCAATCTCGTCCCCGGGTTCAGCATAGACAAAACGTTTGGCCAGTTCAAAACTGTGTCCAGCGCGCAGAAAGGCATTGAGTTGCTTATTGCGTTTCTCTGGCGTTGCCGCTTCTTGGGCAAATGGACCGATACGTTTGCGCCGCGCAAAGTTTTCCGCGGCGCTCAATACGCTTTCTTCCATATGTGCTTTTGCCGGAATGGCATCCGCATCGCCGATGCCACTCGCGCGCAAATCCTCGTTTAAGCGCCGTTCGCCATAGCCACGGCGCACAAATGACCGGCTTCGTGCCTCAGCAAATTGGGCATCGTTTATATAGCCGAGCGCGGCAAATTGTTCGACCAGCATTGCGATGTCCGCGCCGCGTTCCCCGTCCCATCCACGCTCGCGAATTTTGCGGTTTAAATAGGTGCCGAGTTTGGCCTGTGTGGTCGCGTATTTGCCAACATAATGCAGCGCTAGCTGTCTCAGTCTCTCGTCATTTAACGGCGGAGCGGGTTTTTTGGCGGCACGTGGGCTGTTCACGCCCTATTCTTGCCACAGTCGGGTCGAAATTTGAACTGGTATCGACGCGTAATGGCGTAGACTAACAATAAAATTATCGGGCACCGCCCTATTTGCTATGGGAAAAATTATGAGCGAACGCGCATCCACGCCCACACAGGACAGTTTGCCACGTCGTTTTTCTGACTTTGCGACCTTAGGTGAGGCATTGGATTATGCCGCCCAAGGGCAACGCGGTCTCAATTTCCACGACATGCGCGGCAAATTGGCGCGCGCTTATCCCTTCAGGGAAATGCGCGAAGACGCGCTGAACATGGCCTATCGCTTGATCAGCCATGGTGTCCGCAAAGACGACCGCATTGCCTTGGTCGCCGAGACCGGTCCAGATTTTGCGGCCCTGTTCTTTGGCTGCGTATATGCCGGCGCATGGCCAGTGCCACTGCCATTGCCAACGTCATTTGGCGGCAAAGAAAGCTATGTGGACCAGTTGTCCGTGCAGCTGAAGAGCTGTGACCCCAAGATATTGTTCTTTCCGGCGGAACTCGCCGACATGGCCAATGACGCGGCCAGCGCATGCAATGTCGAAGGCATTGATTGGGAAAGCTTCGGCGATCGCGTCGCGTTAAAGTCCGATCTTCCTTCGGCGCAGACCGACGAAATTTGCTATCTGCAATATTCCAGCGGCTCGACCCGTTTTCCGCATGGCGTGGCTGTTACGCACAATGCCCTGCTGAACAATCTGTCGGCACATTCGCATGGCATGGAATTGACGGCAAATGATCGCTGTGTGTCATGGTTGCCCTGGTATCATGATATGGGCCTCGTCGGTTGTTTCCTGTCGCCTGTCGCAAACCAAGTTTCGACCGATTATATGAAAACCGAAGATTTCGCGCGTCGCCCATTGGCGTGGCTTGATGTTATTAGCGCCGCGGATGGCACGGTCATCAGCTACTCACCGACATTTGGCTATGATATCTGCGCACGGCGGGTTTCCAGCCAAACGCATGTGAGCGACCGCTTTGACCTCGCAAAATGGCGGCTTGCAGGCAATGGTGCGGATATGATCCGCCCCGACGTGATGCAGGCTTTTGTCGATGCGTTCGGCGACGCGGGTTTCAAGGCGTCTTCTTTCCTCCCAAGCTATGGCTTGGCTGAAACAACCTTGGCTGTGTCCATCATGCCGCCGGGCGAAGGTATTCAAGTTGAGCTTGTCGAAGAGACGGAACTGACGGGTCATCCCGGTGCGCCGGATCGCCCCATCCGTTATCGCGCCATCGTTAACTGCGGCCGTGCTGTAAAAGACATGACCATCCAAATCCGCGACGAAAACCGCAAGCCACTTGCCGATAAGACGATCGGCAAAGTGTGGTGCACAGGGCCTTCGTTGATGAAGGAATATTTCCGCGACAAGGAATCGACCGATGCTTGTCTGGTCGATGGCTGGCTAGATACTGGCGACATGGGCTATCTGTCGAACGGCTACATTTATATTGTGGGTCGCGCCAAGGACATGATCATCATCAATGGTAAAAACCATTGGCCGCAGGATATTGAATGGGCGGTTGAACAACTGCCCGGATTTAAAGCCGGTGATATCGCGGCTTTCTCCGTGACAACGCCCGGCGGTGAGGAAACACCTGCTGTGCTCGTCCAGTGCCGTACTACTGACGAAGCCGAGCGGGCAAAGCTGCGTGAGCAGATCCGCGACAAGGTTCGGTCGGTGACGGGAATGAATTGTGTCGTTGAATTGGTTCCACCGCGGACATTGCCGCGGACCAGCTCAGGTAAAATGAGTCGGGCGAAAGCGCGCAATCTGTATCTGTCTGGTGAAATTCAGCCCTACGCAATCGCGGCTTAATCGTCTGTGTCGCCGCGCCATTCTGAAGATGGCGGCGGTGTTGCGGGTTCCTGATAATCTACCCAAACCGGTTTAAGGCTGTGAAGGATACCCTTGGGCAGCCCTAGAGCAGTTCGAGCACCTTTTCTTGGGGCCTGCATAGCCGAACACCTTTGTCGGTTTCCACAAATGGCCGTTCGACCAAGATTGGGTGTTCAACCATATGGTCCAATATGCGATCGGCAGACGCGCCATCGATCAAACCTAATTCTTCAGCGGGTGAACCACGGGTACGCAGCGCTTCGCGTGGCGTAAGGCCTGCATCTTTGAACAATTGTTCAAGCTTTGCGCGGGTGAAGGGTTGCTTACGATATTCGATAATCTCGACCGTTACACCCGGCGCTTCTTGAAGGAGTGCGAGGGTCTTGCGCGACGTTCCACAATCGGGGTTGTGCCAGATTGTTGCGTTCATGATTATCGCCGTCCTCGAAAATGTCGTTTGCGTCGCGATGTACCTAAATTGGTGACCCGCAAAAGCAAACGCACTTTTTTTCATTTTTAAATTGCATATGAGAACGATTCGCAATAGTGACCGCAAATCGAATTGCGAGTCATTTGCAATAAGCATGAAAAGGTCCAAAATGTTCCGTCTCTCCGCATCCGTTTTCGCTCTGATTTCTGCCGTTGTAAGCGCGCCTTATGCCTTTGCGGAAGATGCCGCATTCGATGCTGGAGCAAGCGATGACAGCCGGACCATCATTGTAACGGGTGTAAGCGACGGCTACCTCGCGTCCAATTCTATCACGGCCACAAAAACGGACACGCCGCTCATCAATATTCCCCAGACGATCAATGTCGTGACCCGTGAACAATTGGATGATCAGGCGCATCACTCCTTGTCGGATATATTGCGTTATGTTCCGGGTACAACGGTGGGCCAAGGCGAAGGTAATCGCGACCAAATTACCCTGCGCGGGCAAAACACAACGGCTGACTTTTTCCTGGATGGCGTGCGCGACGACGTTCAATATTATCGCGGGCTTTACAATATTGAGCGGGTCGAAATTCTGAAGGGCCCTTACGCCCTCATTTTTGGCCGCGGCGGTGGCGGCGGCATCATCAACCGGGTTCAGAAGGCTCCGTTGAGCGACGATTTCATTTATGCAGGACAAGCGAGCGTCAACAGTTTCGGGGCCTACGACGTCTCGGCGGATTTGAACGCTCCGTTAAGTGCATCCACCGCTGTGCGTATTAACGCGGTGTACGAAAACCTAGACAGCCATCGCGATTTTGTCGGCGGCGAACGCTATGCGTGGAACCCCTATGTCGCCTTCAGGCTGAACGATGCTTGGAAGCTGGGCCTTTCGTATGAATATGTAAATGACGACCGCACGACGGATCGAGGCATCCCGTCGGTTGCGACGGGTGCGGGCCAACCCAATCGTCCGTTGGCTGGCTTTCGGGATCAGTTTTTCGGCGTCCCCGGAGTCAATCGTACGCGACTTGAGGCGCACATTGCCAAGCTGCGGCTAGACGGTCAGTTGGCATCAAACCTCAATTTCAGCGGCACTATCCTCTATGGCGATTACGATAAAATCTATGTGAACGTCTTTGCAAATGGGGCGGCGACGGCACAAAATGGAACGGTTGCTCTTGGGGCCTATAGTGACCCTACTCAACGCGAAAACGTCATCGCCCAAGCAAATGTGGTCTGGGATATTGAGACGGGCGCGCTTGGACACAAAATTCTCGTTGGCGTCGAATATGGCGACCAGCAATCGGCCAACCGTCGGTTCAACGGAACGCTTTCAAATGCGACATTGCGCCTTTCAAACCCGGTTTTTCCGACAGTAGCTTTTAACACATTGGCACGAGACAGTGTTTCTGATGTGAAGTTCTTCTCCGCTTATGCGCAGGACCAGATTAGCTTTGGCGAGCATATCGATGTCGTTGCAGGGCTTCGGTACGACAGTTTTGATATCAGCGGTGCAGATTTGCTGCCGGCAATCGACCGGCCTTTTGCACGAAAGGATGAAAAGGTTAGCCCGCGTCTTGGGCTGATTTTCAAACCGCAGGAAAGCATGTCGCTTTACGGCAGCTATAGCCAATCATTCCTGCCGCGGTCGGGTGACCAGTTCCTGGCGCTGACGGTTACACAGCAAAACCTGGCTCCGGAGAAATTCACCAACCTTGAAATCGGCGCCAAATGGGATGTCCAGCCAAATTTAAACCTGACCCTTGCAGTGTTTCAGCTTGATCGCAGCAATGCGACGACGCCGGACCCCGCCAATCCGCTTGCCAGCATCAATATCGGCAAAACGCGGACCCAAGGGATTGAACTGGGCGCGACAGGACGCGTGACGTCGCAATGGCAAGTACATGGCGGCTACAGCTATCAGGACGCTGTTCTGGCGGGCAACAATACTGTGCGGCTGGCGCAAGTGCCCAAGCATCAGGCAAGCCTATGGAACCGGTATGAATTTTCCGACGCGTTTGCGGCAGGCGTCGGCATCATCCACCAATCGAGCCAATATGCGGCCATCCGCACATCCGCGACGACAACCAAATTGCCTGCATTCACACGGGTCGATGCTGCTCTATATTATGATGTGAGCGACCGGTTGCAGCTTCAACTGAATGTCGAAAATCTGTTCGACACCGCATATTATTCGGACGCGCACAATAATAATAACATCTCGACCGGCGCGCCGATCAATGGTCGCTTTACGGTTAGGGCGAAGTTTTAGGTCCTGACCCTAAGCTTCGGCTATCGCAGCAGCATGTAGCTTGGCGTTGGTGACATAATGCGCAACGCCGATCCGCATCCCCATGACTGCCGCATCGTCGAGATCGCGAACAAAACGGGCTGGTGATCCTGCCCATAATTGCCGCGCCGCAATGCGTTTCCCTTGGGTAAGCATTGCGCCGGCCGCGAGCATGGCATCGCCCTCAATCACGGCGCCGTTCATGACCGTTGACGACAGGCCGACAAACGCACGATCGTGCAGGATACAACCGTGCAGCATGACATTGTGGCCAACCAGCACGTCATCCCCGATAATGGTCGGAAAGCCATCTTCAACGCCGGGCATTGGGCCGTCGCAATGTACGACACTGCCGTCTTGAATATTTGTTCGAGCACCAATCACAACCCGGTTCACTTCAGCGCGGATGACGCAATTGTACCAGATGCTGGCCTCCGGCCCGATGGTGACATCACCGATGATACGACAGCCGGGCGCAATGAATGCGCTGTCGTGAATTTGCGGCGTCTTGCCATTGACGGTGACAATGCTGATGTCGGTACGGTTATTGATCATCGGATTTTCCATAGTGAAAGATGTGGCACCACCGATGCATAATGATCGGTCCACGCGTATGTGTCGCTGGATGCTTCAGCGCCGTTCATGCTTTACCCGTTCAGCAAACGCGCGGCCAGTGCGGCGTGATATGTCAAAATGCCGGAGCAACCGGCACGTTTGAATGCCATCAGCGTTTCCAGCACCAACGCGTCGCGGTCACCAGCGCCAGCGGCAGCGGCGGCCTCAATCATCGCATATTCACCGGACACTTGGTACGCGAATACGGGGACATCGAATTGGTCACGCACGCGGCGGACAATATCGAGATAGGGCAGGCCGGGCTTGACCATGACGCTGTCGGCACCTTCGGCGATGTCCATAGCGACTTCGCGCATGGCTTCATCGCTGTTCGCCGGATCCATCTGATAAGTTTTCTTGTTACCTTTCAGCAGGCCGCTTGAGCCAACGGCGTCACGGAACGGGCCGTAGAACGCGCTGGCATATTTTGCGGCGTAGGACATGATCTGGACGTTGGGATGGCCATTCATTTCAAGCGCCTTGCGAATGGCACCAATGCGTCCGTCCATCATGTCGCTTGGCGCAATGATATCCGCGCCGGCATTGGCCTGATTTATCGCCTGATCGACAAGCACAGCAACCGTTTCGTCGTTCAACACATAACCGGCATCGTCGATTAAGCCGTCCTGTCCATGCGACGTGTACGGGTCGAGCGCGACATCGGTCAAAATGCCGATTGCGTCACCATGTGCCTGTTTGATGGCGCGGATTGCGCGGCACATGAGATTGTCGGGGTTGAGCGCCTCTTCACCGTCCTCGCTGCGCCGTTCTGGCTGGGTGTTGGGGAACAATGCGATGCAGGGAATGCCAAGATCGATAGCTTCCGCGGCGCGGACGACGATCTGGTCGACGGACCAGCGCGATACGCCCGGGAGCGACAAAATCGGTTCTTCGACAGCCTCTCCCTCGGTGACGAACAATGGCGAGATAAGATCTGCAGGCGAAAGCATGGTCTCACGGACCATGGCTCTGCTCCATTGCGTGGCGCGCGTACGGCGCAAACGGGTGTTCGGGAAAAAGGATGTGTTGCTCATGAAGGACAGGTAGCGGGGTTATGCCGCATCCTCAATGGCTTATCCGTTGGTCCGCGACCGGTCGACTTGAAGCGTCAGTCGGTCAATTTCGCGTTTCGGTTCGTCGGTGCTTTTCGGCTGTGCGCGCAATGGTGCGAGCGCTGCACCGGCCTTGACCGATTTCAGGCGCTGAAGCGTGCCTTTAAAGCGCGCAAGGTCACTGCCCCCAAGTTGGGCGCGCTGCGTAAACTTGATCGAATTCGGGTTCACCGCACGTCCATTGCGATATAACTCATAGTGCAAATGCGGACCAGTCGACAAACCTGTTGACCCCACATAACCGATGATTTGACCGCGCCGCACGCGGCTTCCGGCGCGTGCAGCGATGCGGCTCATATGGCCATAGCCACTGGCAAGGCCGCCGCCATGGTTCAGCTGAACAAAGTTGCCGTAACCGCCCTTGCGTCCGGCATATGCAACGACACCATCGGTCACCGCAAAAATGGGTTGGCCATAGCTTGCTTTAAAATCGAGGCCGCTATGCATGCGCATATAGCCTAAAATTGGGTGACGTCTGCCGCCAAAGCCCGATGTGACAGCGCCATTAACTGGGCGGCTGAGCGCGCCTTTTGATTCACCCACGCCGGAGGCTTCGAACCATTGGCTGCTGTCGCCATTGGTCCACTTGAGCATCTGGACTGGTGATTTGCCGTCGCGGTCGACGCCGGCATATAAAAGATTGCCGACCTTAACTTCACCGGTTTCAGCGCGCTTGTAACCAACGATGATATCAAATTCATCGGTCGCACGAATTGCCGATAGGGATATGCGGCCCGAAATGACTTTCAGATAATCCTGGATAGCGCTGGCAGGCGCACCCGCTGCGCGCGCCGACCGGTAAATGCCCTGGCTGCCCACTGTGCCGCGGATACGCAACGGCGTGTCATCGACCATAATCGGTTCGCGGCTTAACCGGAGCGCGCCAGCTTCGCGGTTGATAGCGAGATTGAGGTCAAATCGTGCCCGAAAGGCAATGGATTCCAAAGGCCGGGGCTGATTTTGCGCAGAACGTTTACCGAGTACGATATTGATTGGGGTGCCGGGTTCAATATCCGATAGCGAGGTGACGCCTGAAACCATGTTGGCGACATCATTGGCTTCATTGCCGCCAACGCCAGCGCGCTGTAGAACCCGTGCAAAGCTATCACCGCGGCCCAAAGAGGCCGTCAATTCGATACGGGGACGCTCCGGGCTTCCGGCAAGGGCAATAACCGCGTCGGTGGCCGCCATGCGTTTGCCGCTGTCACTGCCATAGGCAATCGGCATAATCATTTGCGCGCGCGCTTCTTCGAACTCCGCTTCCGTCGCGATGGACGGTTGCGGGCCGTAAATAGGTCCGAAATCGGGGAGGAGCGCAAGTGCGGCAACGCTTAATAGGGTTAGCGTTCCAAGACCGCGAAACCAGCGGACGGAGCCAATATTTTCGCCAAGGTCGGGGACGAGGTCGCGTTGGGCAATGCGTTCGCGCCAAGTTGCTTCGGTGGTCTGGCGCAGCGGTGCAATCATGGCATCGGCAAGCATCACGTTTCCGTTTAAGCCAGCCGCAGCAAAGTGTGTATCTTTGCCTTCAAACATAAGGATATCTATCCACGCCCCGCCCTTATCCACCCGGACATTCTTCTATGCCCATATCCCTGTGACGGCATATGGTTAATGTCAATTTAACACCGCACACAATTGGTTCGTGATGCGGCGAATGGTGTATATTCACCGACCAGTCCGGGAACATAATGATAAGTGACAAACGGGCATTTAATCGCTTCATTAAATGTTCGGCAATGCTAAAGCAGGATGCAATATCGGGAGGGTAGAATGCATAGCGATCGGGTTGAATTTTTCTACGATCTTTCAAGCCCATGGACCTATTTGGCGTTCACGAACATTATGGGCGTGCTCGATCGCACAGGGGCGACAATGACGTTGCGGCCTATATTGGTCGGCGGGGTGTTCAACGCGGTCAACCCGGCTGTATATGCGGCCCGTGAAGCATCCGACAATCCAAAGCTGCTCCACAGTTGGAGAACACTGCGCGATTGGGCCGCGTTAACCGGCGTCGCACTGAACTTCCCATGCCAATATCACCCCGCCAAGAGCGTCAATGCAATGCGCATGGCCTGCGGTCTTGCCCATGATCCAGCGGCACTGCACGCGTTTACGAAAGCGGCGTTCGAAAGCTATTTTGGCGCGCAGGAAAATCTTGATGATCCCGATGTGCTGGTTGCGGTGGCCAACAGCGTCGGTCTGGATGGTGACGCCTTGCGCGCGCGTGCGCAATCGGATGACGTAAAGGCGCTGCTGCGCGCAAATACGGATGAAGTCATTGCGCGCGGTGGATATGGCTCACCTACGATTTTTGTCGACAAAACATATATGTATTTTGGTAATGACCAACTGCCTTTGGTAGAATTTGCGTTGAATAGGAGCGCCGCATGAACGACCGCGTTAGCATAACCGTTGAAAACCACGTGGCCGATGTGCGGCTCACCCGCGCCGACAAAATGAACGCGCTCGACCCGGCCATGTTTCAGGGGATCATATCTGCCGGAGAAGAGCTTGCAGCTATGAAAGGCGTGCGCGCGGTGGTGCTTTCGGGCGAAGGACGCAGCTTTTGCGCAGGGCTCGATATGGCCAGCATGGCGAGCGGCGGTGCAAGCGCGAACAGCGGCATGGGCGCCCTCACAGACCGTACGCACGGCAATGCCAACACATTTCAGCAAGTCGCGATGCTTTGGCGTAAGCTGCCTATGCCCGTCATTGCCGCAGTCCACGGGGTGTGCTTTGGCGGCGGCCTGCAAATTGCCAGCGGTGCGGACATCCGCGTGATTGCGCCTGATGCCCGGCTTGCCGTGATGGAAATGAAATGGGGGCTCATCCCTGACATGGGCGGCTATGCCTTATGGCGCGGCATGGTGCGCGAAGATATGCTGCGCGAGTTAACCTACACCAACCGCGAGTTTTCAGGGGCGGAGGCGCTGGGCTTGGGCTTTGCGACGTTCGTGGATGAAAACCCGCACGCCCGCGCCATGGCCATTGCTCGTGAAATCGCGGACCGCAATCCCGGCGCCATGCGTGAGGCCAAGGCGCTGTTCAACGAATATGCCGACATGGACCAAGACGCGATTTTGATGGCCGAAAGCGTCCGCCAAGCGCGCGTGATCCGAACGCCCAACCAGATTGAAGCGGTCATGGCGGGAATGCAGAAGCGTGCAGCTACGTTTGTTGATTAAATAGAGGGCTGTGTGAAGGGAAAATTAGATGCTGTCGATTGCCGGACTTTTAATCTTCGCTGCCATTTTAATCAGGTTTTTTCCGAAAACGCCCAGTGGCGCGTTCATGCACAGATGCTTTGTCGAGTTTCCCGCCAAGGTAATTGAAAAGACCGAACGCAAACACATTATCTTCCTGATTTTCGGCCTACTGATGATCCAGGGTTTTGCGTCAGTCGTTTCCATAGACTTGGCAATTGTGGCGGCTCTGGATGCCTCGCTGTATATTGATGTCATGATTTCGGTGGGCGTAACAGCTACTGCTGTCAGGACCAAATCAGCATGGGTTTACGCAAAGCTCAAGATGCAAAACATGCTCCCGCATCGCATGAAGGCTTCGGCGAGGTCATCGAAAACAAAGCCGCGTGAAACGACCGCTGGCCCATCTCCGTTGAATGATGATGAACGACGTGGTCCGCTTCCGTTAGCAGCATGACCTCATGCCTGCGTTAGCCCAGCTTAACGCGCAGCCGTTCGAACTCTTCTCTGAGGTCATCAGGGATAGGCGCTGACCCGTCCGCATTGGTTAGCACGATGGTCGTAATGCAGGTGGCTTTGCACTCACCGCCTTGAAAGGCTGCGGATGCGATATCCCAGCTGCTGTTGCCAATCCGCGCGATGCCGCTGGCGATGTCGACATGCTCGGGGAAATGTGCCTCGGCAATATAGTCCAGATTGACGCTGGCGATCAGCCATCTTTGGCCCGGGGCACGGCGCTGGACCTCAATGGCGTGGTTAAACATGCCACGGCCATGTTCGAACAGCCCCGCCATGGACACATTGTTAATGTGGCCAAGAACATCCATGTCCGCAAAGCGCGTTTCGGTGCGATGGCTGAACGGATAGCTGGCAGGGTTAAGCTGCCAAGCCTGAGGTTTGGGCATATGAAACCTTTATCAAAAGTCGTCACCCTAAACGGGTTTCAGGGTCTTACTTTCTGCGTTGAAGATTAAGACCCTGAAACACGTTCAGGGTGACGGTTTGGCTATTATTAGCTGGGTCTTACAGACCCCGACCGATGAGTTCTTTCATGATCTCGTTGGTGCCGCCGAAAATGCGCGTCACACGGGCTGCGCGCCACATGCGGGCGATGGGATATTCATTCATATATCCAGCGCCGCCATGCAGTTGCAGACAGGCGTCGACAACTTCCCACTGCAGGTCGGTATGCCACAGCTTTGCAGCAGCGCCTTCCTCGGCGGTCAGCTCTTTTTTGTAATGGCGGTTCAACGCCCAATCGAGATGTGCCCAGCCAATTTGCAGCTTTGCCTTGATATCGGCCAATACGAAACGGGTGTTTTGGAAATCCAGCAATGGCTTGCCGAACACAATCCGTTCGCGGCAGAACGCGACGGTTTCATCAAAAGCCTTCTGCGTGCTGGCCATAGACGACACCGCAATCGACAGACGCTCCTGCGGCAGTTCGCTCATCAGATAGATGAAGCCCTTGCCTTCTTCGCCCAAGCAGTTGGTCATTGGCACGCGGACATCTTCGAAGAACAGTTCCGAAGTATCCGCTTCATCCATACCGATTTTGTCGAGGTTGCGGCCGCGCTTGAAGCCGTCACGGTCAGCCTCAACGAGGACAATCGACATGCCCTTATAAGCTGGCTGGATCTCTGTGTCGGTTTTGACGCAGACCAAGATCAGGTCGGCATTCTGGCCATTGGTGATGTACGTTTTGCTGCCGTTGATGACATAATGATTGCCGTCTTTGCGCGCGGTTGTCTTCATACCCTGAAGATCGCTTCCGGTGCCGGGCTCGGTCATGGCGATGGCGGTGATGACTTCGCCCGAGATCATCTTGGGCAGCCAATGCTTTTTCTGCTCTTCGCTGCCATAGCTGGTGATATAGTTTACGACAATATCTGACTGAAGCGAGAAGCCCGTGGCGACGCCGCCATAATAAGCCGATTCTTCGTCGACGATCGCGTTGTAGCCAAAGTCGAGGCCAAGGCCGCCATATTCAACAGGTGCGGTGGGGCAGAGCATGCCGACTGCGCCCGCCTTGGGCCAGATCGACTTTGGAACGATGCCATCTTCCTGCCACTGCTTTGCGTGGGGCGCGACTTCCTTTTGAAGGAACTGGCGAACCGACTGGCGGAACGCTTCATGGTCTTCAGTATAAGCGGTGCGTGGAATGGTATCGAGCGACATGGTGAATCCCCTGCAAGAAGTAACTGCAAAATATGCACCATCAATGGCAGCAAGTTGACGCGGGCGTCAAGCCGAATTTAATCGTTCAATTAAACTGGCTCGCCCGCATCACGTGCACGTTCAACGATGGTGCGTTCCGCCTTGGGCACGCTGCGATAGGCAGCGATTAACAAACCCAACGCGATTGGCGCGACCGCGATAAGCGAGAGGATGCCAACGCGTAAGTTGCCCACGAGCTTCCCGCCGACCATCGTTCCGGCAAGGTCGGAAATCTGACCAACCATATAAGGCCCAAAGGACAGGCCGACGAGCGTGGTGCCTAAGAAGAAGGCGGCGGTTGCCGTGCCCCGCATGCGTGGCAATACGAGGTCCTGCGTGGTTGCGGCAGCGGCGCCAAGCGCCGTTGCGCCAAACATTCCAGCAAGAAATTGCATGATGTAAAACAATATTGCATTTTCGGTCGTAAAGCCGATCCAGATCGGAACAACTGGGGCAACGACACCAAACATTATCACTAAAACGCGTCCTGCGGCATGCCGCGCCCGGAGCATATCGGCGACAGATCCGCCGACGATGACACCCAGAAAGCCACTAAGTGCTCCACTTCCACCTAAAATCAGAGCCAACTCTGCTTTAGGCAGCTTAAGCACCGTTTCCGCATAAGGAGCGGACCAGAACGCCAAAGCATAAGCGACAAGCGCAACCAGGCCATAGCCAATGGTGGTACAGATGAACGCAGGCGTTCCCCAGATGAGCTTAAATGTCGCTGGATCCTTCGCCCGCAATGAGGATGCCCAGGAGAAGACGGCATAATAGCCAAAACCAACCGCCGACCACTGCGGGAAATTGCCGGTCAACTGGATCATTGTGTATGCAAACGCTGCAATTGCGGCCGCCGTGACTATGTTTATCACAAGCGCCACAGGCCCACGTTGCCATGCACCCCACAGAGTAAAGGGTGGGACGATCATAGAAAGATCGCTCGCAAATGCGCGGAATGGGGCTGGGTGCGCGGGCGTAACCAGCCCATCCATCGCGCCGCGGACTGGTTCACGCAATGTTGCGACCCACAAGCCCACGATTATGCCGGGAATGCCGACAGCCACGAATGCCGCATGCCAGCCAGCCAGTCCGAGCGGTCCGCCTTGCGGGAAAGCCGCGTCCCAGCTTTGCACAATGAGCGCGCCCAAAAACAAGGAAACGCCGCCGCCAATATACAGGCCGGACGAGTAAATCGCGAGCGCGGTCGCGCGCTGCCGTTTCGGGAAATAATCGGAAATCAGTGAATAAGCCGTGGGGCTGGCGGTGGCTTCGCCGACGCCAACGCCCATACGCGCCATGGTCAGTTCCACCTGATTGCGCGCAAAGCCCGACAAGGCGGTCATGATCGACCATAAGGCAAGGCCAATAGATAGAAGCTTTACGCGGCTCCAATTATCAGCAAGTCGGCCCAACGGAATACCGAATAAAGCATAAAACACCGCGAAAGCTGCGCCACCCAAAAAGCCCATGTCGGCATCGGTCAGGCCAAGGTCCGCCTTGATATCGACAGCCAAAATGCTGAGGATTTGGCGGTCGATGAAG
The DNA here is from genome assembly GCA_943368745.1 of Maricaulis salignorans. Classification (GTDB taxonomy): domain Bacteria; phylum Pseudomonadota; class Alphaproteobacteria; order Sphingomonadales; family Sphingomonadaceae; genus Sphingorhabdus_B. The sequence goes on along the minus strand of CALRLP020000009.1, from coordinate 22,618 downwards.
TTGAGTATGTAGACGATGACAAGGACAAGTAGCACATACCAGCTGTAGCTGCTGGCCTCAGGCGATTTAACCTCTGATTGCGGGGAAATAGCGCCGTTGTTTTCGCCTTCGACCGTCACACTCACCTTGCTCTCCCTCAATAGCGGTTGTCGCCTTCTGCTGCTATGGCTAGCAGAACAGCCAGCCTGCGCAACGATAATTGCCTTTCAATGCATCGAACATAATAGTTTGGCGAAAGTGTGCGGGGAACCAGACCACATTCCTCAAAGCCAATGCCGCGCAGTCGTAATAAAAAATCAGAATGCGGCGTGTCGTGTTTCACTTGAATCTGGAACGAATTCCTCCAATATACTGGATCAGCGGCTATCTTGCCGTGTTTTGAGGAGAATTAAGTCATGGCACAGTGGTCCGATCCACGGGTAACCGGGACCCAGTCAAGTCTTGCAGGTACGCGCGCAGGCGACGTTGCTGTCGACGCTGGTCTGCGTTCGCACATGCTCAAGGTTTATAACTATATGGCGTCAGGCGTCTTGCTGACAGGCATCGTTGCGATGCTGTTTGCACAGACCGAACTGGCACGAAATCTGATGGTAAACCCAAGCCTGATGAGCTGGGTAATCATTCTGTCGCCACTGGTTGTCGTAATGGCGATGAGCTTTGGCCAAGGTAAGTTTTCTGCTTCCACGCTTCAGGGGATGTTCTGGGGATTTGCAGTATTGATGGGCCTATCGCTGGCACGCATCTTCATGATGTTCACCGGTGAGTCCATCGCGCAGACGTTCTTTGCAACGTCAGCCGCTTTCGCGGGATTGAGCCTTTGGGCTTACACCACGAAGAAGGACATTAGTGGCTGGGGAAGCTTTCTGGTCATGGGTATGGTCGGCTTGATTGTTGCGTCGATCGTCAACATCTTCCTCGGCTCCGACACTTTGGGTTGGGTTATCAGCTGCGCAGGTGTGCTCATCTTCGCTGGTCTGACCGCTTATGATACGCAACGTATCAAAAGCGAGTATTTCTACCTTCAGGGTACAGAAATGATCGGCAAGGCTGCAGTCATGGCCGCACTGACGCTGTATCTGGACTTCATCAACATGTTCCAGTTTTTGCTGAGCTTCCTCGGTAACCGCGAATAAGTCATCGGCTGTTCACCTTGAACGCCACAATATGGCCCGGTGGGAAACCACTGGGCCATTTTCTTTGGGATTTTGTCGAACAGGGCTTTTCATTCGAACGAAAATCCTGTTGGAATCAGGAATGTTAAATCGGAGAAAGCAAATGCGTCGGGGCATAAAAAATCTAGCTGCCATCATCATGGTGACTGCTGTTGCAGCCTGTGCCCCTGCGCCCGTAAAAGTCGCGCCATCACCCATTCCGCTTCCTGCGCCGCCGCCACCTCCGCCTGCTATGCCTTTGCCACCGGGCGGGGCAGCATTGTCGATGACGATCCCGCCGGTTGGGATCGATGGCGTTCGCGTAACGCCAAATCGCGGCTTAAGCCGTGACGAACAAATCTGGCATTTTCGGTCGGCTTTGAACGTAGCGGCATTGAATTGCCAAGGGCCTGTATGGGGTCAAATTGCGACCGAGTATAATAAGTTCATTATCATCCATAAGGTGCTCTTGTCGAAAACCAGCAAAGCGGTCGACCGTGAATATGTCGCCCGATACCCCGGACAAAATGGCCTGCGGGTTCGCGATACGCGTATGACCGATTTGTATAATTATTTCGCCTTGCCGCCCGTCCGCGCCCAATATTGTGACATGGCGCTGCGCAAGCTGACTGAGGCAAATACTGTCCCCACCGGGGCATTGCCGGAATATGCGATTGGCGGCTTGGCCGATATTGATGGCGTGTTTGTCAATTTTTACGATGCATATGTGAAATATGAACGCGATCTTGCCGACTGGAATATGAAGTACGCGCCGAAACCCGTTGACGCCCCAATTCCGACATCAAACATGACCACACCGTCAGCCGCATCATCTGCGGCGCCAACAACGTCGCCATCCAATCCCGGCTAATTTTTTGAACTAACTGGCGGAAGCAGCCTGCGCCTTGGCGATGAGGGCACTGTCTATAGCCTTGGCTGCAATATAGGCGGGGCGCTCAGTGAGCCGGTCGCTATAGCGAACAAACGCGTCGCGCTTGGGCATGGTGCCAAACATGACGCCCCAAACGACCTGACTGCCGACATATAGATCCGCGCCAGTAAACCTGTCGCCGCAGACATATGCATTGTCGCTGAAATGCTTGTCGAGCGTATCGATAACCCGGTCATAGCTACCGTAACCGAACATCATTTCTTTTTCAGGTGCAGGGTCAAACCCGGCAGCGTGGTTTGTCACGGCGGCTTCGACGGGGCCAGCGCCAAAGAACATCCAGCGATAATAGCTGGCGCGTTCACCCTCGGTTGGCTGTAGACCGCTTTCGGGGAATGCATCGGTGAGATAGGCGCAAATGGCGGCGCATTCGGTTACGACATGACCGTTGTGGACGATGGTGGGAACCTTACCCATGGCATTGATGGCGAGATATTCGGGCAACTTCATTGTCGTGCCATAGTCCAGAATATGTTGTTCATACTCTGCGCCGACTTCGTGCAACGCCCAACGCGCGATCTGACCGCGTGACATGGGGTTGGTGTAGAAATCTATCTTGGACATTGCTTGCACCTCGCTCAAATGATTGTCAGGCCATGGTAATATAATCGCGCATTGCGGCGGCTTCTGCCTCAATTTTGTCGATACGGTGCTTCACCAAATCGCCAATGGAGACAAAGCCGACAAGATCATCGCCCTGTATTACGGGAAGGTGACGAATGCGCCGTTTCGTCATCAGTGATAAGGCCGACAGGATTGCCGTATCGGGCGCAACGGTGATGGCTGGTGCCGTCATTGTCTCTGCTACGGTCTTTGTCAGGAAAGCCGAACCATGGCGCGCGACACCGTAGACAATATCGCGTTCGGAAAAGATACCGACAACAGCTTTGCCTTCGACAACGGGCAGGGCACCAATCCGGTTTTCGGCAAGTCGCGAGACCACATCACCGACACTTTCATGCGGCGCAGCCGTAAACACATTGCCTTGATGGTTGGCCAATATCGCAGAAATCGTCATCGACTCTCTCCCTATGTCCTTGCCCCTGATGGAACTTATAGCATAAGGCGACCTTATCAAGCCATGACTCGCCCCTCCCGCCTCGATGATCCTGAATATGCCAACTTCGCATGGCGCCGCTATTGGCGGCTGATGCGGTGGATGTTTTGTGTGACATTGATTGTGACCGTGGGTGCTCTCGGGACATTCTGGTGGCAGAACGGGATGGTTTCCATCCACTTCTTCATCGCCACGGCCGGTGCAATAACCGGGGCGATCATGCTGACCGCCGCGCTGATGGGTCTTGTTTTCCTGTCCAGCGGGTCGGGTCATGATGAATCCATCGACGACCCTTTTGAAGACGAAGCCGACCGGTGACCGAGGCTGTTCGAAATCTTCCAAAACGGAATGACCCGGTTTTACGGGTTGTTCCGGGCCCTGCCGATATCAACGCCAATGGCCATATCTTTGGCGGTTGGGTATTGGGGATGATGGATCAGGCGGGCGGTATCTTGGCTGGACGGATTGCTCAGGGCGCGTGCGCGACGGTGGCCATCGAAAAAATGGAATTCATCGCACCGATCCTGTTACGCGACATTATCTCTGTCTACGCAACACTCGAACGGCGCGGGCGCACATCCATGGGCATCCGCATTGAAGTAATCGCGACCCGTGCGCGGGGCCAACAAGAGGTCAAAGTGACCGAAGGGCTGTTTACCTTTGTTGCCCTAGATGACGATCACAAGCCACGGGCACTGCCCGAAACCTAACGACTGTTGCGCCGTCCGTGAGCTGTAAACGGCAGAAGGATTGATTATTCCGCCGCTGCAGCTTCATCATCACCGGCTGGTTTAACCCGGCGGGCGCGTGGTTTGCGTGCGGGCTTTTCCATATCCGCGTCACTGTCGTTCGACGAAATCGCGATCGACGGCGGCAATACGGCGAGATCAAGACCTGCGGGCGCATCGTCTTTTTCTTCGCTGTGGTGACGGCGCGACCCGCGATTTGCGGAACGGTTATTGTCGGAACGATCATTACGGTCGGCCCGTTCCGGACGACGTGGGCGGCTTTCGCGCTGTTGTTCGCGTGGCGCGCGCTCTTCGGAATCGCCATCGTCTTGCGAAACGGAATCGGTGTCCATTCCATCGGAAGAGCCCTGCTCGTCATAATTTTGCGAACGATCATCATTCTGCCAATCGTCGCGGTCTTCACGATTGTCTTCGCGGGGACGACGTTCGCCTTGCTGTTCCTGACGCGCTTCCTGGCGGCCGCGGAAATCGGCGAGTACGCGGAAATAATGGTCGGCAAATTGCAGGTGATATTCGGCGTTTACGCGGTCACCGTTAAACTGCGCGTCTTGCGCTAGCTTCTTGTATTTTTCCAGCATCTGCGCTGCGTTGCCGCGCGCACGATTGTCGATCTGGTTTTGATAGTCGAAACCGCTGCGGTTGTTATTTTGCTGGCGATTATTGTTGTTGCGACCGCGGCGACGATTGTTGTTCTGCTGCTGCCTGTTGTTGATATTCATCAGGGCTGACCCGTCCTCTTTTAGCATTTTAACATTGCAGGAAGCCCCAAAACCCAGTCTTTGGGTTACGCCAAGGTCGACCGAGACCTTGAAAAAATTTCCAACTGCGCTGGGGGCGGCTTCGCGCTAATCTCCGCAATTTACGGGTTTTGCTGCGATGCTGTTTAGCGTTAGCGGTTCGGTTGCGCGATTCCAAGCGAAAAGCGCAAGACGCGTGGATTGCCGGAAAGGTCGTGGGTTAATTCGGAGGTGAATCCGGCTTCGGCGCCCAATTTTGCGACGGATTTTGACTGGTTGAATCCGATTTCGAAGACTGCGATTCCCCTGGTTTTTAGCAGTTTTTCGAGGGTTTTTAGAAGTATGCGATAGTCGCGCAGACCGTCGGGTCCGGCGAAGAGGGCGCTGTGTGGTTCGTGGCGGGCGACCATGGGCGCAAGCTGTGCTGCGTCCTCAATATAAGGGGGGTTGCACATGATGAGGTCGAATTGCCCCAAACCGTCGGCCCACCCGTCCAAAGTCCAATCGCGCCGTTCGAAGTATGCGCGCCCGTCCAGCCCAAGCCGCGCCGCATTGCCCGATGCGACCGCAAGAGCCGCCGCGCTGGCATCAATGCCAACCCCTTGCGCGTCCCCGAACACCGACAAAGCCGCCAGCAACAACGCGCCCGACCCGGTGCCCAAGTCCAAGATCCGCGCAGGCGCATCCCGCCCGGCAAAACCCGCAATCGCCACCTCAATCACCGTTTCGCTGTCCGCACGGGGGATCAGCACATCGGGCGTCACATGCAGGTCAAGGTCCCAAAAGGCCTGCATTCCCGTGATATAGGCCACCGGTTCATCCGCCACCCGCCGCGCGAGCAACGCCGCAAAGGCAGGCGGCACAGCAAGGTCATGCATCCGCAACAACATCGCCGACCGGTCGATTCCCAAGGCATGCGCCATCAACAATTCGGCGTCGAGACGCGGGGTCGCGCTGACAGGCGTCAGGGCATCGGTCGCATCGCGCAGCGTTGAGGCAAGATTAGGGGCAGGTCCGTCCATACCCCGCCCGTTACCCCCAAGCCGGCCGAAAGCAAAGCGGTCCAACGCGCAAACTTCGGCGTTCATCGCATTTATTTTACCGCACACGCACCCATCCGCCGACTTTGCGCGTTATCGCCCGCAGAGGCATTCAATTGGAAGGAATCCCGAAATGAAGATTTTGAAGCGCACATTAATTTGCGGCCTGTCCGCACTGGCATTGACCGCGTGCTCAGGCAGCGAAACCAGCGACACCGCGGCGACCGATACCGAAGTGGTACAGGAAGACGCGATGGCAACCGACAGCATGGCCGCAAGCGAAGCGACCGGCGAAAAGAATATCGTCGCACTTGCCCAAGGCAACCCACAGGCATCGACTTTGGTGTCCGCCGTCACCGCGGCTGGCCTTGGCGAAACATTGTCGGGCACGGGCCCGTTCACAGTGTTCGCGCCATCCAATGCCGCATTTGCGAAGGTGGACAAGGCCACGCTTGACGGTTTGATGATGCCCGCCAGCAAGGCGAAGCTTGCGGCGTTGCTGAAATATCATGTCGTCGCCGGCAATGTGAAGGCGGCTGATCTGGCCAAGATGATCGCAGACGGCAACGGCACCGCAACGGTGACAACGTTGAACGGCGGCACGTTGAAAGCCAGCATGGACGGTGACAAGATTGTCCTGACCGATGCCAAGGGCGGCAAATCGACCGTGACCGCGGCAGATATGGTCGCGTCAAACGGCACGGTTCACATGGTCGATACCGTCGTCATGCCATGAAGTTTCGGGCTGCTTCGGCGACCTGAATGCGGGGGTGTTTGCCCCCAGTCCTCAAATTCCCCCTAGCAGGCGAAGAGGACAATATTGACCCCGTCCGGTTACCTCCCGCGGACGGGGTCTTTCTTTGTAAAAAGCAATGCGGCGGCCGGATGGATTGTCACCGTAGTTGGCCACCGTAATTTTTGGGAAGGATTTTGGTTCACGCAGAGGCGCAGAGACGCAGAGGACCGGCGCAACATGGTGGCGGTTTAAAGGGCGCCAAAATGTTATCGACAATGACCGCCTAGCAAGATAGCCAGTAACAATCGGTCCAGAGATTTCGCATGTGATTCATGGGGGTTCTGGATGTTTGTCAGGTCAATTTCTCTCAGAAAATTGATAAAAATTCTTTTCTCACCCGCGAACCGCAGAGTTTCGGGGATTAGAAAAGATATCCGCGAAGACATGAAAACAAGTCAGGATGCTACCGCAGGTGGCAGCGATTTCTTGCGCGTTTTATTCTTTAGAAATGTTTCGGGACCACATGTGACCGAGTCAGGCGGCTGGCGCATGACAAACGCGGTTTGCGTAGGCTTGGGCCGGCGAGTGGGAGTGATAGAGTTGGCGAAGGAACATCTGCGAAAATAGCGACGATAATTGCGTCGGGCATACGTTGAAACAAGCATAGTATAATTGAGATGATAAAGCGTTATATGCATTTTAAATAACAGTCTCTTTGAAAATTGATCCAGTTATGTGAGGACGAAAAAATGCTGACCGAGATATACGTCGATGGCTATCGGTCTTTGAGAAAGCTGCATCTTAAGCTGAATCCAGGCTTGAACATATTCGTCGGCCCAAATGGTGGCGGAAAAACTAACATTTTATCGTTTTTTGAATTTCTGTCGCGATTATGTTCTTATCCCGTGGATGAAGCCGTCAGTCATCACGGTGGAATTAGCCGCGTTTTTACGCGTGAATCGCAGATCAAATTTGCAACGCAGATGCATTCAAAAGTAACAGGTTACGTGCCGCTTCGAGGTGAGAACAATTATGATCTTCATTATTGCTGGGAGTTTGAAATACAAACACAAGACAATTTTGATAAAATATTTTTTTCGAAGCAAAGACTTTCAATTGCTACGGTAAAAAATGATAAAAAATTTGAATCTTATGATCTGGATATCGAAATTAATTTCAATGGCGATGATAAAAATACGAAATTTATAATAAATAAACTATCAGCATCAAAGTTGCAGAAATTTTTTAAAAGTATTTATATATTTGTTGTTAACGAGCACTCTGATTATGTAACTAAAAAAACAGCTATAACGATACTAAATCGGATGTTTTTGCATAAAAGATTTTCGCGAGAGTGTATTTTTGATGCTTCATATTATGGTCCAAGTCCTCTCAGTCAGATCGAGGCTGAAATAAGAGGCGGAGAAATTTTTAATGTCTTGCCGTCAGCCGTAAAGCAGCCAGACGACAGTTCGAAGCCCGGCGAAATTGCTAAAGATGGGGCTGGTCTGGCGAGCACTCTCTACCGAATTTACAACGATTCGATGTTACCAGCCGTGCCGTCACGATTTAGAATCCAGTATCGTGAACGACGTCGCACAAATATGGGTCAAATAAATCGATATGTTAACCTGATAAATCCATCTATTGACGGAATTCATCCACGAAAAGACTCCATGCAAAATAATATTTCAGTTTTTGTTCGAGTTATGGGAGGTGATGGGGTTGTAGAATTTCCCCTTGCTCATTGCTCGGACGGGACAATAAAGTGGATTGGTCTTGTAACTAAGCTTCTAACATCAGTTTCTGGATTTTCGATTGAGGAGCCTGAGAATTTTTTACATCCTGAAATTCAAAAAGAATTTGTAAAAATTGTTCGTGTCGAATCTCACAGTCAAAATCAGTCTAGATATACGCTTATGACTACGCACAGTGAATCGTTATTAAATGAAGCGCAGGCTAATGAGCTTATTATGGTTTGGATGGATGAAGGCGTTACAAAAAACAAGAGATTGGATGACTCTAATAACGTGCAAAAAGAAATCAATTCTACGGGTTTTGGGCTTGGATATTATTACTCAACGGGCGCACTAGACCATGCCTAATCCGGCTTTTATTGTTGAAGGGCGAATGGAGCAGCTGATCGCGCGCCGAATTTGCCCTGGACAGCCTGTTACAAAAATTGGATGCAACGGCGACAGCGCCCCGATTGAGGTGGTTGCGAAGTTTGTTGCTGCGCAAATTAGGGTGCTAAACAACCGATACTATCCCATAATAATTATATTTGATCGTGAAGACAGAGATATGTCATGCGACAAAATTAAAAATGATTTGTTAAATATTCTGCATGAATCATACAATTTTTCTGATCAAGACATTAGAATTTTTGTTGCGGATAGAATGACTGAAGATCTATATCTTGCTGATATTGAATCTATAGTTTGTCATTACAATCTGCCGCCATATGCTGATCAATCATTTCAAGGAAAAGGTGGGCTTTCGCGTCTTCTGAACTCCCATATGCAGTATCATGAAACAACTCTTGGAGTGGAAATATTTTTTGTTATTAATCATCGAAGAGTCGCGGAGACATATCCTCATTGGTCAGATTTCCTGGAAACGGTCGAAGAACTCATATGCCCTTCGTTTCCACGTATACTGATCTGATCATCTCAGGGCTCTGTCGCTCTTGAAATAGAGGTTCCATCTTAGATGGCGCGTCGGCAACCTCGGCCTCTTTCTTTGTTATGCTGCACTTGGTTCAGCATCTTACTTTTTGAGGGCGGCTGAAATTAAGATGCTGAAACGCGTTCAGCATGACGGTGGGGGGGGGGGCTTCTTCGTGGCTTTGTGCGAGATACATTGGCGCAGCTTCTGGCTTTGGCGGGGCGGTGCGGTTGCGGGCTATGGCGAGGCTTTGCCGTTGCAGGCCCCTCCGTCAGCCGTTCTGCGGCATCCCCTAACCCGCAATCTCCGCCTGTGCGTAGCCCAACGCTTCGCCCAATGCCTGCAAACGGCGCTGGACGCTGTTGGACTGTAATCGCACGGCGGAGCCGGTTAGGTGCAGGCGTAGCGTTGCGCCGTCGCCGTCAATGCGGCTGTCGGCCAGCGCGCCGCCGGTGCCGCCGTCAAGCCGGTGGGCCAGACGGATGGCGAGGCCCCAGATCACCGCTTGCGCGAGCGCGCCGGGCGTGGCCAAGGCCGTGAGCATTTCGGGCAAGGTCCGCTTTCCGGCATGCACCGTCCACAACGCCGCGGCTATCACCGCGCGGTCGCTTGCGTTCACGCCGGGCCAGCTGCCGTCCAATGCCAGATCGAGCGCATGGTCTGCGCGATATTCGGGATTTGCGTTCCACACGCTGTCGGACAGCAAACAGGCCGCCCGGCACAGCCGCGCATCATTGGGGCTTTGTCCGGCGAACACCGGCGCAATCCATTGCGCCAACGCGTCCCCATGAAATGGAAACCGGCCAAGCCGTTCGCCTTCAAAACGTGCGGCGGCGATCAGCGGGTCGTCTTGGCGCTCGGCGGGGGTCAGCTGTTCAAACAACAATCCCTCACGCAGGCCATAGATGCTGGTGACAAGCTTGCTTGGTTTCAGCAGGCCCGATATGCCCGCGAGCAACGCATTCGCCCCTGGCAGCGCCGAAATGCGGCCTGTGGCAACGACATTGGATCGGGTTAACGCGTCTTTGTCGTTCACTATCGCCATCATCATTTCGGGTGCGTCGGCGGGCATTTCATAATTGGACAGGATGGTGAGCGGATATCCGCTGTGGTGCATGTGCAGCCGCGCGAATGTCCGCCACGAACCGCCGATCATATAAAATGGCAGACCGGTTTCGATGGGGAAACCCGCTTTGCCCACCGCTTTGGCAATATCATCGCGCAGCATTTGGCTAATCTGCTTGGTCGTTTTGCCCTTCAATATATCATGCCGCAATGTGCCCAGCGGCAGGGACACGCGCGTGCCCAGTTTGCCGTCGGCTATGCGAATAAGCTCAAGGCTGCCGCCGCCAAGATCGCCGACATAGCCATTGGCATGTGGGTTGTCGCTTAATATGCCGAACCCGGCGGCGGTTGCCTCCGCATCGCCATCCAGCACCTCCACATGAATGCCGAGCGCCGCGGCCTTTTCGACCAGCTCATGGCCATTTTTGGCTTCGCGTGTTGCGGCGGTGGCGACCACGCGCATCGTGTCGACCTTCATCGCCTGTGCCAGCGTTTCAAAGCGCGCCAATGCGGCCAGCGCCTTTTTCATCGTGGCTTTATCGATGATGCCATCGCCCGCGAGGCAGGCGCCCAGTTTTACGCGGCTTTTTTCATTGTAAATCGGCAGCGGCGCGCGTGGCAGCCCTGCATAAACGACCAGTCGTACTGTGTTGGAGCCAATATCAATGACGGCCTGACGCACCGCCTTCATCGTTGTCGGATGAGGCGCAGCGTTGGAACCTTCTTGTCATCTGCAAGCGCGCCTCCGCGTCCAGATAATGACGCGTTGGTCATGAAATAATGGTGCAAATTGAAAGGCATTGTTCCTGCTTTGACTCGCTCATATCGGCCGTCTGACCGCAGCATCCAGCTTTGCTGGTTGTCGAGCAGGTTTGCAACCATAACCTGATCCAGAATCTGGTCATGCACCGTCGGGTTTTCAATCGGCAGCATATATTCGACACGGCGGTCAAAATTGCGCGACATCCAGTCCGCCGACGACATAAACACCTTGGCGTCGGGATTGGGAAGGTCCGCGCCATTGCCCATCGCCCAAATGCGGCTGTGCTCGAGAAAGCGTCCAACGACAGACTTTACCCGGATGCGCGACGACATGCCCTTCACCCCGGGGCGCAGGCAGCAAATGCCGCGCACGATCAGGTCAATCTCCACGCCCGCTTCGCTGGCTTCGTACAATTTGTCGATCACGGCCTTGTCGACCAACGAGTTGAGCTTTGCCCAGACAGCGCCCGACCGCCCCGCGGCAACATGCGCGATTTCGTCATCGATCAGCGACATGATTTTTTCGCGCAGGCCAAGCGGGCTCATCGTCAAAAGCTTGAGCTCGGTCGGCGGGATATAGCCGGTGATATAATTGAAAATCTGCCCCGCATCATGCCCGACGCGCGGGTCCGCGGTGAAGAAGCTGATGTCGGTATACACCTTTGCCGTGATGGGGTGGTAATTGCCGGTGCCCAAATGGCAATAGGTCCGGAATCCGTCCGCCTCGCGCCGCACGACCAGCGAAATTTTGGCGTGGGTTTTCATGTCGACAAAGCCGTAGACGACTTGGACGCCCGAATTTTCAAGTTGCGAAGCCCAGTGCAAATTCTGCTCTTCGTCAAACCGCGCCTTTAGCTCGACGATAGCTGTGACGGATTTGCCGGCATCGGCGGCTTCACACAAAGCGCGAATGACCGCGGACTGTTTCCCTGCGCGGTACAATGTCTGTTTGATCGCAACGACATCTGGATCAACAGCCGCTTGCTGCAAAAATGCGAGGACGGCGTCAAAGCTTTCATAAGGGTGATGGACGACGATGTCTTTTTGGCGGATCGCGGCAAAGCAGTCACCATCATGTTCCAAAATGCGTTCGGGAAAGCGCGGCGAATATGGCGGGAATTTCAGCGTTGGCCGGTCTTCGTCCACCAGTTGCCCAAGGTCGCCGATGCCCAAAAAGCCGACGGTTTCGACGACAATGGATGCGCCAGCGCCAAGCTCTGACCGGATTAAGGTCGCCAATTCTGCGGGCAGCCCTTTTTCCAGCTTTAGCCGGATAATCCGGCCACGACGGCGGCGTTTGATGGCGCTGCGGAAATAGCGCACGAGATCTTCGGCCTCTTCCTCCACCTCGATATCGCTGTCACGGATAACGCGGAAGGCACCGGCAGCGACGAGCAAATAGTCCGGAAACATCTGCCCGACAAAATGCTTAATCAACGCCTCGATCGTCACAAAGCGCGTGCCCGGGCCGGGCAATCGGATGAAACGCGCCAGCGATTGCGGGATCATCACCAACTGGCGCACGACTTCGCCATCATTTTTCCGCCGCATATCGAAAATCAGGCTGATACCCTGATTGGGGATGAACGGAAACGGGTGGGCGGGATCCAGCGCTTGCGGCGTCAGAACCGGAAGAATCTGCTCCTGAAAATATGTGCCGACTGCGGCTTGAAGATTTTTGCCAAGGGCGGATGGCTCAACCACCTTAATGCCCTCTGCCGATAGCTCGCGCATCAATTTGCGCCACAGCTTTTGCTGCTGGATCATGAGGCGATCTGCGGCGGCAACGGTTGCGATCAGCTGTTCAGACGGGGTGCGGCCGTCGATTGACAGCTCTTCAATTTTCCGTTGCTGTTGCCCACGCAATCCAGCGACGCGGACCATGAAAAATTCGTCAAGGTTTGTGCCGGAAATCGACAAAAAGCGCAGCCGTTCAAGCAGCGGATGTGCAGGATTCGCCGCTTCTTCCAGCACGCGCTCGTTGAATTTTAGCCAAGATAATTCGCGGTTAAAATAGCGTGCGTCCTCAGGCGTTTTCATGGACTTCACTTTGCTAGAACCGGGCGCGGACTTCACGAAAAACTATCCTTTTTAACTGGCTAATGCTGCGTGCCACGAAAACATTACATATTTACGGCAAGCATTTCGCGACGTGTAACTGCATTGCCGCCGAAGCATCATCGCCCATATGCTGGTGAGGCACAACCCCCGCCAACCGCTACAACAACCCATAATGCATATGTGGAGGGAAATATATGCAGCTGCGGGTGTGATTTGCAGGTGGGCTTTTGGGTGGGCAAAACACTAGGTTGCAATAGTCGTCGGTCGGGTTAATTGCGGACTATGGCAAAAATCTGGTTTGACGACGCACTTGATCTCAATTCGCTTACCGAAAATGGTGGCGATTGCATGCCCGGCTATGTCGGCATCCGGTTCATCGATTATGGCGACGACTGGATAAAGGCCAGCATGCCCGTCAATGAACGCACAAAGCAACCTTATGGCCGACTGCATGGCGGCGCTTCGGTAGTGCTTGCCGAAACGGTTGGATCGGTGGGCGCGGCGATGACTGTGGACCGCAGCAAATTTGCGACCGTGGGCATGGAAATCAACGCCAACCATATTCGTCCTGCAAAAGACGGTCTGGTTTTTGCAACGGGGAAGGCCGAATCCATCGGCCGGACAACACAAATCTGGTCCATCCGTATTGAGGATGAGGCCGGAAAGCTGGTGTGCATTTCGCGCATCACGATGGCCGTCATTTCCACCGAACGCGCCTAAAATCTTGCGTTTCGGGGCGATGGCGTCCACGGGTAAAAGATAGATGACACCGTTAGACAGAATTTGGGGTGCAGGCGAATGTCGCTTCGATATGTAAGAGAATTTAAGGGCTTTGCCGGGGTCAGGATTGAAGCGGACGATATCGGGTCGGCTGATGAACCCTCGATCGTCCTGCTGCACGGCTTTGGACAAACACGTAAGGTCTGGGAAGATGTCGCGGTTGGCCTTGAACAGGCGGGGCGGCATGTCATCAATGTTGACCTGCGCGGGCATGGCGGCAGCGATTGGCCGTCCGATGGCCGTTATGACATCGACGCCTTTGTAGACGATTTACGCGCGGTTCTGGGGCAGATGCGGACGCGACCTGTGGTGGTGGCGGCAACGCACAGCGCATGGATTGCAACGATGGCGCTTGCCGAGGATGCCGCGATGTTGGCGTCTGGGCTTATCCTACTCGACCCGCCTGCGCATACCGATGCCCAAGCGGTAAAGGTTTCGGCAGAGGCGCTGTCCGCGGCCTTGGGGCAGGGGCTTGCGCCATCCGAATATGACAGCAAAATTTTCGCGTCATTCGGCACCGACGGTGTGGGTGCGCGGCTCGCGCAAGCGGCACCGCAGATCAACATTCCTGTATTGGTGGTGCGCGGCGCACTTGGCGCGTCGGACGGCGTTGACCCGCAAACGGGCTTCGCCTCCGCTTTTCCCAATGTCGAAGCGATTGATGTCGATGGCGGCGGCCTGCTGATCGTGGCGGAACGAACCGAAGCGTTCAACGGCTTGCTGATCGATTTTCTGGAGCGCAAGCAACCGCGCTTCATTCCGGAATATCGATCCGGTTCCGACGCGCGCACGTTGCGCGATGCCATGGGCTGCTTTGCAACGGGCGTGACCATCATCACCGCCCATGCGCCCGACGGACGGCCCGTTGGCCTGACGGCGAACAGCTTCACCAGCGTGTCGCTCGACCCCCCGTTGCTGCTCGTCTGTATCGCCAACAATTCGGGCAGTGCAGAAGTTTTGCGCGGGATTGATGATTTCGCGGTCAACGTATTACAGATTGGCCAGCAACCGGTGTCCAACCTGTTCGCGGGAAAAAGCGAAGATCGCTTCTCCGGAACGCGGTGGGAAGTCGGCGAATATGGCGCGCCTATTTTGCCCAGCTCGCTCGGTATATTTGAATGCAAACGGCATACATTGCACGAGGCGGGGGACCATTTCATCCTCGTCGGTCGCGTCGAAAAAGCCAGCTTTGAACCGCGCCGCGATCCTTTATTATATTTCCGCGGCAAATACCGGCGTCTGCACTTCACATAACACCTGCTCGCATTGACTCGTGACGAGTGATGCCGTAAATTGGTTTCAAATGTAACCAGTTTCGCAGGAGCAGTAGCATGGCCGATTTGTTCGAAAATCCGTTGGGTTTGGATGGGTTCGAATTCATCGAATTTTCCGCACCGGAAAAAGGCCTGCTGGAACCCGTGTTCGAACGCATGGGTTTTGCGCGCATTGCCCGGCACCGGTCGAAGGACGTGGACCTATGGCGTCAGGGCGAAATCAACCTGATCGCCAATTACGAACCCAAAAGCCCGGCGGCTTATTTTGCGGCGGAACATGGTCCGTCCGCCTGCGGCATGGCGTTTCGCGTGAAAAATGCGCGGGTCGCTTATGACGAAGCGATTGCCCGCGGCGCGGAGCCCGTTGAGACACGTACGGGGCCAATGGAGCTTCGGCTGCCCGCCATTCGCGGGATTGGCGGGGCGATGATTTACCTCGTCGACCGTTATGGTGACGCGCTGTCGATTTACGATATCGATTTTGATTATCTGCCCGGTGTGGATCGCAACCCGGTGGGTGCTGGCTTCAAGATTATCGATCACCTGACGCATAATGTCTATGGCGGACGCATGGCGCATTGGGGCAGCTTTTATGAGCGCGTCTTCAATTTCCGCGAAATCCGCTATTTTGATATCAAGGGCGAATATACGGGCCTCACCAGCCGCGCGATGACCGCGCCCGATGGCAAAATCCGCATTCCGTTGAACGAAGAAGGCAAAGCAGGCGGCGGGCAGATTGAGGAATATCTGCGTGCGTATAATGGCGAAGGCATTCAGCATATCGCCTTTTCCTGTGATGACCTGCCGGCGTGCTGGGACCGGTTGAAAGCGCTGGGCACACCATTCGCGCCGCCACCGCCCAAGGCATATTATGATATGCTGGAAGAGCGCTTGCCCGGCCATGGCGAACCAGTCGATGAACTGCAGGCACGCGGCATCTTGCTCGATGGTTCAACCGAAGATGGTGACCCGCGTCTGCTGCTGCAGATATTTTCGCAGACGATGATTGGGCCGGTGTTCTTCGAATTTATCCAACGCAAGAAAGATGAAGGTTTTGGCGAAGGTAACTTCACCGCCTTGTTCAAAAGCATTGAGCGCGACCAGATTGAACGCGGCGCGCTGACGGTCGAAGAGGCCGCATTATGACCGCGCCAGTCGCGCTTAGCCGCATTCACCATGTGGCCTATCGGTGCAAGGATGCAAAGGCGACGGCGGATTGGTATGCGCGCGTTTTGGGCATGGAATTCACCACCGCCTTTGCCGAGGATCATGTTCCGTCCACGGGGGAATATGACCCCTATATGCACATCTTCCTCGATTGCGGCGGCGGCAATGTTATCGCCTTTTTCGAACTGCCGAACCAACCCGACATGGGCAAAGACCCCAACACCCCGGCATGGGTCCAGCATATCGCGTTTGAAGTCAGTGACCTTGACGCCCTGCTTGCCGCAAAAGCGCATATCGAGGCGCAGGGCATTGATGTTGTCGGGCCGACATTTCACGGGATTTTCCGGTCGATCTATTTCTTTGATCCCAACGGCCACCGGCTGGAGCTTGCGTGCAACATCGGCACGCCGGAACAATATGCCGAATTAAAACGCGTCGCGCCGTTGATGCTTGCAGAATGGAGCGAAACCAAAAAAGCCCCGCGCCATGCCGATTGGCTGCACATTGATCCGGACAAGCAAGCGTAGGCGTTAAACGCGCGCGCAATCGGATATTGCGCTTCATTACTGTTTGAAAATGGTGCCCGGAAGAGGACTCGAACCTCCACGCCGTTGCCAGCGCCAGCACCTGAAGCTGGTGCGTCTACCAATTCCGCCATCCGGGCACAGGGTAGGGGGCGCGCTTAGCGGCATTTGAAGGGCTGTGTCAATGCAAAGGCGGGGGCGGCTGCATAATATTTGCGGGCACAATGCGACTGCATTTGGCGATTGGGCCATGGCGAAATGAAGCTTGGCACTTTCCAGATAGCGCACGCGCGAAATATCTGACAATTAACAGGCATTATAAAAGGCTGCGAGGGGTGCGTAATTATGAAACGGATGTTTTTGGGTGCGGTTGCGGCGATTGCTTTGACCTCCGCGGCAGGCGCGCAACAGTCGCCATTGCCTTATGGTAGCCCGGTCACCCTTGCGCAGGCAAAAACGATTGTCGCCGCCGCTGAACAGTCCGCACGGTCGCGCAATTTCACTATGGCCTTCGCCATCGTCGAACCAAGCGGCGAGCTTGTTCTGTTCCACAAGATGGACGGCACACAATATGGGTCCGATCTGGTCGCCCGCGAAAAAGCGCGCACCGCGGCGCGCTTCAAACGGAGCACGAAAGCCTTTTTCGATTCCATCTCCGGCGGACGTAACGCCGTGCTAAGCCTGCCGGGTGTGGTGGCCATTGAAGGTGGCACGCCGATTGTCATCAACGGCCGGATTGTCGGCGCGATTGGCGTCAGCGGCGGAAGCTCTGAGCAGGATGGCGAAGTTGCCGCTGCGGCTTTGATCGGGTTGGAATAAGCTGCAACCGTAACGATGGCATATTCTGTTTAGGAAAAGGCGCTTTCCCTCAGCTCTTTGTCCCATCTCATGTTCAGGGCATTTTTGCGCCTGAAATCCAAGGTCGCGCAAAAGAATTTGGAACGCGTCGTTTCATTGTGACAGCTTGGAAAGTCCCGCTGTTGCTGGGCAAGTATTCGTTGCAATAAACCGTGCGAAAATAAGATTATCGCGTGATCCTCCAACTGGAGACATCGTTTTACGAGACGATTATGTGCGCTCAAGAAGTTCCCCAAGGTAAAAACTGTGAACAATTGTCATAAGTCACAATTGTTCACAGTCGCGCGGTAGCGCGGCATCCGAAATTGCGTAAGGGCAAAGCTGCCTAAATAGTGTGACTAGCCACATTATTTCCAAATCAGCTGTAATAGATTGTCCAGCATGCGCCGCAAATTCGCCGAGAAAAATTCGTACATTTCATCCAAAAATCGCAAAAACCGCCAATTTGGTATCAATTTATCCGACGGCGCTTCCTTAGCGGCTTTGGCGGCAGGATTGGCTTTGGGGGGCGGCGTCCTGACCGCTCCGTCCGCTTACGCTTTAACGGGTATTGTGACGACGCGCAGCGGCCCCGGCGCGTTGACGGTTTCGGCGCCCGCGCCCGTAACGGAAACCAACGGAGATGGCATTAAAGCCACCAACAATTCACCCGGTACCGATTTGACCATTACCGCCACCGATGTTTCGGGTAGTCAAGACGGTATCGACGCGCGCAACAACGGCACCGGCGCACTTTCCTCCACATCGACGGGGACCGTGACCGGGGTAACCACCGGTATATTTGCCACTAACGCTGGTACCAGCCTGACTATCGACGCTGCTTCGGTTTCAGGCGGTATTGGTATCAATGCGCGTAACGACGGCACTGGCTCGCTCTCGGTGACCGCGACTGGTGCCGTCACTGGCACCAGCACCAGGGGCATAGTGGCTAAAAACAATGGCGCCGGGATGGATCTGGACGTCAATGTTGCTGGCGTCACCGGTGCCACAGATGGTATTTACACAAACAACCTTGGGCGCGGCGCAATGTCGGTGACCGCCACTGGAACGGTTGTCGGTATAAGCACCTACGGCATCCTTGCCCGCAACTCTGGCACCGACCTAACAATCTCCGTCGATGATGTCTCGGGCGGCTCCAAAAACGGCATTGATGCACGAAATTTTGGCACCGGTGCGCTGTCGGTTACCTCGACGGGTGCGGTATCCAGCGTTGGTGACATCGCCATTCGTGCCCGCAACGATTCTAATGCTACTGATCTGGAGATCGTTGCTTCCACGGTAACGGGAGGCAGCGACGGTATTGTGGGATATAATGACGGCACGGGTGCGTTGTCGATAACGGCGACCGGGGCGGTGACGGCGGAAGGTGGATATGGCATCGCTGCCGTCACCACTACCAACTCAACCGGTGACCTGACGATTTTGGCGGCAGACGTAACTGGCGGACTTGGTGGTATTGCCGCCGTCAATAGCGGCGCTGGTGCTTTGTCCATTATATCCACTGGGATGGTGAACAGCGTGTACGGCGTCGGCATCACTGCCAACAATGTTTCCACCTCATCGGGTGGCGTCACGATCTCGGCCGATAGCGCGAGCGGCGCATTGATGGGCATCAAAGCGCTTAATTATGGGGTCGGTGCAATTTCGGTAACAGCAACGGGGACGGTTTCCGGCGGTTATTACGGTGTTTTTGGCTATAACTATTCCACGGGCACTGACCTTACGATCTCTGTAGCAAACGCCGACGGCGGCATGAGCGGTATCAAGGGGCGTAATGAAGGAACCGGCGCGCTGTCGATTAGCGCAACCGGCAACATTTCAGGCGGTTCACAAGGTATTGTTGCGCTGAATTCTGCCAACAGTACCGACCTCACTATCTCTGCTGTTAACATCACCAGTAACAATGTCGCCATTGAGGCGCTCAATAGTGGCACCGGCGCATTGTCGATAACGGTGACCGGAACGGTGACGGCAAATGGATCCCGCGGGATAAGTGCCATTAACACCATCAGTGCATTGGGCGACATCACTATCACTGCGGCGGACGTGGACGGTTTTGCCGACGGTATTTATGCGAAGAACTATGGCAGCGGCAGCCTATTTGTGACATCAACTGGCACCGTAACTGGCGTCATAGGCGTCAACGCGTCCAACGCCACCAGCTTAACAGGCAGTTTGGCGGTTTCAGTAGCGCGCGTGGATGGCCAAATTGATGGTATTTCTGCGTACCATGGCGGTAGCGGCGCGCTGACGATAACAGCGACAGACTCGGTGGCGGGGCGAGGCCGGTTTGGTATTAGTGCGACAAACACTTTCAACGCAACGGGTAACGTCAGTATCTCTGCGGCAGACGTAACGGGTTTATTGCACGGTATTACGGTCGTTAATAACGGCACAGGCGCGTTGTCCATTACATCCAATGGGCTGGTGAATGGACAATTTGGCACCGGCATAAACGCCGTCAACACCAGCAGCGCAGCGGGTGACCTGACGATCTCGGCAGATCGCGTAAATGGCGGCGCTACCGGTATCGATGCGCTTTCTTACGGCACCGGTGCGTTGTCGATAACGGCAACCGGCAACGTATTTGGCGTTAATACCGGTATTACGGCCTTTAACACATCGGGCACTGACCTTACGATCTCTGTCGCGGACGTAACCGGTGCCACCCAAGCCGGCATCAAGGCGCGGAATTATGGAACCGGCTCGCTGTCGATTGAGGCAACCGGCGACATATCCGGTGGTACACAAGGTATCTATGCGCGGAATGTGATCAACGGAACGGGTGACCTTTCGATCACTGCTGTTAACGTCAGCGGCACCGATGCCGGCATTGACGCGCGTAATGACCATGTAGGTTCGCTGACGATTTTGACCACCGGCGACGTATCGGGTGGTGGCTATGGCATTTCTGCCATCAATAATGGCCGCGGCATCGACCTCGAAATTTCTGTCGCCAATGTCTCTGGCGGCACCAGAAGCGGCATTCGCGCCATCAACTATGGTGCAGGGGCAGTGGATATCACTGCGACGGGTACTGTATCCAGCACGGATGCTGACGGTATTCTTGTTATAGGTTATAGCACAGACCTCACTGTCTCTGTCGCTGACGTAACCGGTGGCAATGACGGTATCAATGCGCACAATCGCGGCAATGGTTTGCTGTCTGTTAGCTCGACCGGAACGGTCATAGGCGATCGTCTCGGAATTCTTGCCCGCAGTGAATCATCTGGCACTGATTTGAATATCACTGCCGTCGACGTAACCGGCGGCTATGCTGGCATAATCGTAAGCCACCTAGGCACGGGGGCGTTATCGGTAACGACAACCGGCGCTGTGGTTGGCACAGACCATACCGGAATCTATGCCATCAATGGCACTGCAGGTACGAACATCACGATATCTGCAGACGACGTAACCGGTGGCTATTCGGGTATTTTTGCCTTCAACCAAGGCACCGGCGCGTTGTCGGTGACGTCGACCGGGGTTGTGACCGGCACCACGATCGACGGGATTAAAGCAACCAGCAACGGTACGAACCTTAGCATCGCCGTCGCTGATGTGACGGGTAACGCGGACGGCATCGACGCTATCAACAATGGTACGGGCGGGTTGTCGGTGACGTCGACCGGGACAGTGACAGCAGCCGTTGGACGCGGCATTTCGGCGGTCAATTATTTGAACGCTACGGGTAACCTCACGATCTTGGCCAATGTGGTGACGGGCGGCACCTACGGCATTGTTGCGGACAATAATGGTTCAGGCGCGCTGTCCGTTACGTCAACCGGGGCTGTTACTGCAACAACCGGCAGGGGGATATATCTCACTAACAGTGTGTACTCCACTGGTGGCCTAAGCGTTTCGACAGTCGAAGTCTCCGGCGGAAATGGCGGCATTTTCGCCGAAAATTCAGGTTTAGGTGGGCTATCCATTGTCTCGACTGGTGCTGTAACCGGAAACAATGACCTTGGCATCAGCGCGATCAACAATGCCAACTCTAGCGCGGGTCTGACTTTATCGGTTACGGATGTCTCCGGATACGGTGGTATCTTCGCCAGCAACAATGGCACTGGCACGACGTCGGTGACCGCGACCGGAACGGTTACGGGGACAAGCGGCATTGGTATTGATGTCCGCAACACGAGTGCTGGTAATGGCGTAACCGTCGCCGCTGCTGCGGTTTCGGGTGGAACAACGGGTATCAATGCAATCAATCTTGGCGGTGGTGCGCTTTTGGTGACCTCTACGGAGCAAGTTACCGGCACCGCCGGCCGGGGCATAAATGCCTCTAACTCCGCCAACGGGACGAGTTTGACCGTCAGTGCCGCTGGCGTTACGGGTGCTGGAGACGGTATCTTGGCCGTAAACAATGGCACCGGCGCATTGTCGGTGACGTCCACCGGAACGGTTAGCGGAACAATCGGCATTGGCATCTTCGCCCGCAACGTTGGTACCGATCTGACGGTGTCGACCGCATCGGTGTCGGGCGGGTTAGATGGTATTTTGACGAGAAACTTCGGTACAGGTGCACTTTCGATAACATCGTCGGGTAGTGTGACCGGCGTCAACTTCGGCATACGGGCCCGCAATTATTCGGGTACCGATCTGACGGTCTCCACCGCTTCGGTTTCCGGCGGCGCTGGTATCAACCTGCGCAACGACGGCACTGGCTCGCTCTTGGTGACCACGACCGGGTCGGTAACTGGCACCACCGGTACAGGCATAAGTGCGACAAACCAGAGCACCGGTTTGAATCTGGGCATCAATGTTGCTGGCGTCACGGGTGCCACGGACGGTATTTACGCAAGCAACGCTGGCCGCGGCGCATTGTCGGTAACCTCCACCGGAAACGTTGTCGGCACAAGCGGTGTTGGCCTCTTCGTCCGCAACTTTGGTACCGACATGACCATCGCCGCCGCTTCGGTTTTAGGCGGCACAGGTATCAATGCACGCAACGACGGCACTGGCTCGCTCTCGGTCACTGCGACGGGGGCCGTCACTGGCACCTCTGGTAGGGGCGTAGTGGCCAGAAACCAGAGCA
>CALRLP020000008.1:0-89512 GCA_943368745.1 Maricaulis salignorans | reverse complement strand
CGCTGGTCTTTGTAGGTCAGCTTAACCCGTTTGGCAGGCGCAGTGTCGCTGCTTACCTCTGGCCGCGGGGCGGCTTTCTCCGCCTTTTTCGCTGCGGGTTTGTCGCGCTTGTCCCGCTTGGCTTCCCAATCGGCATAACCGCCCGCAATGATATCGACATGCCCTGATCCATCAAGGCCGAGCGTGAGTGTCACCGTTCGGTCAAGGAAATCACGGTCGTGGCTGACGATCAGAACGGTGCCATCATAATCGGCAATGACTTCTTGCAGCAGATCCAACGTTTCAAGGTCGAGATCGTTTGTGGGTTCGTCGAGCACCAGCAAATTGGCCTCACGCGCGAATTCCCGCGCCAACAAAATGCGCGATTGTTCGCCGCCCGATAATGTGCCGATCCGCGCTTCAATCAATGCCGGGTCGAACAGAAACTCTTTGAGATAACCCTGAACATGTTTGCGCACACCGCGCACATCAATCCAGTCGCTGCCATCGGCGAGCACATCGCGCACCCGCTTTTCGGGTGTCAGCAATTTGCGCTGTTGGTCGATGACGATGCCGGTGAG
Source organism: Maricaulis salignorans (assembly GCA_943368745.1). GTDB lineage: Bacteria > Pseudomonadota > Alphaproteobacteria > Sphingomonadales > Sphingomonadaceae > Sphingorhabdus_B. The sequence continues at coordinate 88,952 of CALRLP020000008.1, read as the reverse complement.
CGTTGGCGATAGCGTGATGCTGCCGCTGTCGGGCTGCGTTTCACCGGTCAGCATACGGATTAAGGTCGTTTTGCCGGTGCCATTCGCGCCGACGATGCCGATACGGTCCCCGCGCTGGATACGCAGCGTAAAATCTTTGATAATCGTGCGGTCGCCAAAGCTTTTGCCGACGCCTTCTGCGCTGATGACGGTTTTGGTTTTGCTATCGTCGCTTGCGGCGGCAAGTTTGGCGGTGCCTTGCGGGCCGATCATTGCGGCGCGTGCGGCCCGCATTTCCCAAAGCTTCGCGAGCCGCCCCTGATTGCGCTTACGCCGCGCAGTGACGCCGCGCTCAAGCCAATGTGCCTCGATCTTCAGCTTGGCATCCAGCCGGTCCGCATTGCGCGCATCTTCGGCATAGACCCGCTCGGTCCAGGCATCATAGCCGCCAAAGCCAATCTCGTTCCGGCGCAACAGGCCGCGGTCCAGCCAGAATGTCTGCCGCGTCAGACGGGTTAAAAACGTCCGGTCATGGCTGATAACCATGAAGGCGCCGCGATAGCGCGTCAGCCAATCCTCAAGCCATTCAATCGCGGCGAGGTCCAAATGGTTGGTCGGCTCGTCAAGCAACAGCAAATCGGGTTCACTGGCCAATGCGCGGCAAATCGCGGCGCGCCGTTTCTCACCGCCGCTTGCGGTTTTGGCTTCGCGGTCCAGATTAATGCCCAACTGGTCCGCAATGGCGCGCACCGCATATTCGGGCGGGCCTTTTTCGCCATGAATGGCAAAGTCGACGAGCCGCGCGAACGATGTCACGTCGGGGTCTTGTTCCAGCATGACGATATTTGTGCCGGGAACGACAACGCGTTTGCCTTTGTCCGCCTCGACCGTGCCCGCGACCAATTTCATCAACGTTGTTTTGCCCGCGCCATTGCGGCCAATCAGCGCGAGCCGATCGCGTGCGCCAATAAACAGGTCGATATCCTGAAACAGCCAGCCGCCACCTTGCTGTAGCGCGAGATTTTCGAATGCGAAGATTGGGGGTTGGGACATATGCGCTGGCGGATAGGGGGTCGCAACGCGAATGACAATGTCGATGTTGACGATTAGCAGTGCTTCCAGCACAGACGTCATATGCGCACTATTTATCTCAACGGGGCATATGTTCCCGAAACCGATGGCAAAGTGTCGGTATTTGACCGGGGCTTTTTGTTCGCTGACTCGGTCTACGAAGTTGTCTCGGTACTTGGCGGCAAGCTTGTGGATTTTGACGGCCATGCGCAGCGACTGGCCCGCTCGCTGGGCGAACTGGGTATTAAAGGCGCGCCTGATGCCGCAGCATGGCTCGCGATTTGCCGCGAGCTTGTCGCGCGCAATGCTGTCGAGGAAGGCATGATCTATTGGCAAGTCACGCGCGGCGCGCCGACGGATCGCGATTTTGTTTTCCCACCCGAAGGTACAACCCCGACCGTTCTGGCCTTTAGCCAAAGCCGTGCATTGGCAGACACGCCATTGGCAAAGCGCGGCATTCGTGTGGTTACTTTGCCTGATCTGCGCTGGGGCAGGGCCGATATCAAAACCACGCAATTGCTCTACGCGTCGCTGATGAAAAACGAAGCCATTGCCCGCGGGGTGGACGACGCGTGGATGGAACGTGGCGGCGTCGTGACAGAGGGGACCGCGCAAAACGCGCATATCATCACGCATGATGGTGTGCTGGTGACGCACCCGCTGAACCGCGAAATCCTGCATGGCATCACCCGAGCGGCTGTTTTACCATTGGTTGCGCATAGGATCGAAGAGCGGGCGTTTTCGGTTACCGAGGCGGAACAAGCCGCAGAGGCTTTCGTTTCGTCGGCGTCAGGTTTCGTGATGCCCGTGGTGGAAATAAACGGCAAAACCATCGGCGATGGAACGCCCGGTTCGGCAACCGTTCAGCTTCGCCAAGCCTATATCGATTGGGCACGCCAAACCGCGATATAAGTGGGTGGCATCATATAGGAGCATCTTATGCGTAAAATTATTTTTGCCGCGTTGCTGGCAACCGCAGCTTTGGCGTCGGGCGAAGCCATGGCCACGCAGGTCAATATTACCGCCGCAAACCCCGTCATTGATCTGACGATCACCGAATCTGTAGACACCAAGCCAGATATCGCGACCTTCTCCACGGGTGTCCAAACTTTGGCACCAACGGCGACCGAGGCAGTTCGGGCGAATAATGTGCAAATGGCTTCTGTCGTTGCGCGGCTGAAGAAATTGGGCATTGCCGAACGCGATATCCAAACCACGCAGATTAGCCTCAATCAGCAATTTGACTATCGCGATGGGCAGCAAATTTTCAAAGGCTATCAGGCGTCAAACATGGTGACGTCGAAACTGCGCGACTTGAAGAAACTGGGCGCGTTTCTGGATGCGCTCGCGGTCGATGGCGCGACAAGCTTCAATGGTCCGACGTTCAGCATTGATGATGACAGTGCGTTTCGTGCCGCTGCCCGTGACAAGGTTTGGGCAACGGCAATGAACCGCGCACAAAACCTTGCACGAAAGGCGGGCTACAATGATGTCCGCGTATTGCGCGTTGAAGAAACCGACAGCCAAGGCGGTGGCTATCCACGGCCCATGGTCTTGCGCGCGATGGATGTGTCTGAAAAGTCGACACCCATTGCGCCGGGTGAGCTAAGCGTCTCGGCAACGCTTTCATTCACCTTTGAAATGGTGAAATAATCTTATCGGGCCGGTTGTGATGATCGGCCCATTCATTTTACGTTCAATGCCATGGGGGTAGTGCGCAGGAATGTTAAACCGAACTTCAATTTTTGCAGGGCTGTCTGCAATTGCGTTGCTCGCTGCCTTTCCGGCCGATGCGCGTCGCGGTGAGCAGGACGATGCACGTCAGGATATGGCGGCCGGGAAGATCAAACGTCTTCCCGAAATTGAGGCGATCGTTGTGCCGCGCATGCGCGGAATGCAGTATCTGGGACCGGAATATGACCCGACTGCGCAAGTCTACCGTCTTAAATTCATCAACCGCGACAGGGTGATATTTGTCGACGTAGATGCCCGAACAGGTAACGTTTTACGTCAACGCTGATAGGATTTTGTGGCTGCACTTGAATCTGCTAGCCTGATTTCGACATAATATTTAACATTTAAAGGGGACAGCATGCGCATCTTGATCGTCGAAGACGAACCCACATTGGGCAAGCAACTGAAGTCCACCCTTGAAGGTGCTGGCTACGCGGTTGATTTGTCCACCGACGGCGAAGACGGCCATTATATGGGTTCGACCGAAAATTACGATGCGGTCATTCTTGACCTTGGTCTGCCTGAAATTGACGGCCTCACCGTTCTCGATCGCTGGCGCAAGGAAGGCCGGAAATTCCCTGTTCTGGTTCTGACGGCGCGTGACAGCTGGTCTGACAAGGTCGCTGGTCTTGATGCGGGTGCCGATGATTATCTGGCCAAACCATTCCAGACAGAAGAGCTGATCGCGCGTCTTCGGGCGCTCATCCGCCGCGCATCGGGCAATGCTTCGTCCGAGCTTACCGTTGGCGAGGTTCGCCTTGATACACGCTCAGGCCGCGTCACGCTTGGCGGCGAGCCTGTGAAATTGACCGCGCAGGAATATAAATTGCTGTCCTACCTGATGCACCACAAGGGCAAGGTTGTGTCGCGGACCGAGTTGATTGAGCATATTTATGATCAGGATTTTGACCGCGATTCCAACACGATTGAGGTGTTCGTAACGCGCATCCGCAAAAAGCTTGGCCAAGATGTCATCTCGACGATCCGCGGCCTTGGCTACAGCCTTGAGGAACCGGTCAGCTGAACCCGCCGGTCGCCATTAAAACGGCCAATCAAGCACCGACATGGCGAAGCCAGTTTCAGAGTACGGGTTCGCTGACCCGACGGATGATTCTGACCGCCGCGGCGTGGATTACGATATTGTTGATCGGCGGCGGTGCCGCGCTTGACCGCGTGTTGGTCAATTCGGTCGAGCAGAATTTCGACAATCAACTGGAATATGTTCTGACCGCGATGATTGCGTCATCGGAGATTGGCCCTGATGGAGAGGTCCGGAACAATCGTCCGCTGGGTGACCAACGCTTTCTGGAGCCCAATAGCGGACTTTACTGGCAGATAACGTCTCCAGGAGCGATGCCTTATCCATCGCGCTCGCTTTGGGATCGCGCGCTTCAAATTCCGTCTAATCACAAGGATGAGTCAGTCCATTTTCGGGATAGTAACGAATTTCGTGATGAACCGCTGCGCATTGCTGAACGGCAGGTATACCTCCCTGATTCGGAGCGGCGTTGGACCTTCATGGTCGCGCAAAGCCGGGACAGCCTTGATCGGCAAATTATCGAGCTGCGGTCCGTGCTGGTCACGAGTTTTCTTTTGCTCGGTCTTGGCCTCATTATCTTGGCCGCGCTCCAGACATTTTATGGCCTTTGGCCGCTGCGTGCGGTGCGCAAAGCGATTGCGCAGATGCGCAGTGGCCGTGAAAGCCGGGTTACCGACGCTTTGCCGGACGAAGTCATGCCGATGGTCAATGAACTGAACGCCTTGCTGGACCATAATGAGAAGCAGGCCGAAGAATCGCGGCGTCATGCTGGGAATTTGGCGCATGCGCTCAAGACGCCGCTCACGGTCATCATGAACAGCGCCACCGCGCAATCACCCGACCTCGCCGAAACCGTCATTCGCGAAGCCACGACGATGCGGCGTCAGGTCGACCACCATTTGGCGCGTGCGCGTGCTGTGGGACGGCGCGGGCATAGCCATAGCCGCGCGCAAATATGGGACAGCCTTGAGTCCGTCGAACGTGCCGTCAGCCGCCTATATTCCCACGTCCGGCTCGACATGGCGGGCGACAAGGAAATTTCTGCGCGTGTCGAACGGCAGGATCTGGATGAAATGCTGGGCAACTTGATCGAAAATGCAGCCAAATATGGCGGCGGCAGCGTGTTTGTTACGGTCGAGGACGCAGGCGATTTTGTTGAAATGCTTATTGAGGACGATGGTAGAGGCATTCCGGAAGGCGAGCGTGAGCGCCTGTTCGACCGCGGTGCGCGTCTAGATACCGGTAAGCCGGGCACGGGGCTTGGTTTAGCGATTGTTCGCGATGTTGTCGAAATTTACGGCGGGACCGTCCGGCTTGAAGAAAGCGAAGATTTGGGCGGGTTGCTCGTGCGCCTTAGGCTGCCCAAAGCAACCAGCTAATCAGCTTGCGTCGCGGATCTGCTGATGATGGCGGATGACTTCATCGATGATGAAGCGCAGGAATTTTTCGGTAAAATCCGGATCAAGCTTTGCATCGCGGGCCAGTTGCCGAAGCCGTTCAATCTGCCGTTCTTCGCGGGCGGGATCGGCGGGTGGCAGCGCCGATTTCGCCTTAAACTCGCCCACCGCCTGCGTTATTTTAAAGCGCTCGGCGAGCATGAATACAAGCGCGGCATCGATATTGTCGATGCTTTCACGAAAACGGGTGAGGGTTTCTTGATCGTCCATGACTGCATCCTGTGCCGATATTGACTGCAACGGACAAGAGGAAATACGCCATTTGCACTTGCCTTGCGGCGCGGCTGTCGTCAGAGCGAAACGATTATGACTGCAACCATACATAAAATCGGCGGAAATCGTGCGCCATCTTTGGAACCCATGTTCAAGCTGGTCGCGCCCGGAATGAACAAGGTAAACGCGGTTATTCTTGACCGTATGCAGTCCGAAATCCCGCTTATTCCTGAACTGGCCGGGCATCTTATTGCTGGCGGTGGGAAGCGGATGCGCCCGATGCTGACATTGGCCTGCGCGCAGCTTCTCGATTATCCCGGCGACCGTCATCACAAGCTGGCGGCGGCCGTTGAGTTTATTCACACCGCAACCTTGCTGCACGATGACGTCGTCGATGGCAGCGATATGCGCCGTGGCAAAACCGCCGCCAACCTCATTTTCGGCAACCCTGCCGCAGTACTGGTCGGTGACTTCCTGTTCAGCCGCTCATTTGAGCTGATGGTGGAAGACGGATCGCTTAAGGTCCTCAAAATCTTGTCGAACGCGTCTGCCGTCATTGCAGAGGGTGAGGTCAATCAATTGACCGCCCAGCGGCAGATTTCGACGACCGAAGAGAAATATCTCGAAATCATTGGATCGAAAACTGCTGCCTTGTTCGCAGCAGCCTGCCGGATTGCGGCGGTCGTGGCCGAGAGCGGTGACGCGCAAGAAATGTCGCTGGACGCTTATGGCCGCAATCTGGGGATCGCATTTCAATTGGTTGACGACGCCATTGATTATGTTTCCGATGGCGCAACCATGGGCAAAGACAGCGGCGACGACTTCCGCGATGGCAAGGTTACATTGCCCGTCATTCTGGCCCATGTCCGTGGCAGTGCCGATGAACAGAAATTCTGGCGTGACGCGATGCTTGGCAACCGGATTTCGGATGCGGATTTGCAGCATGCGCGGACGTTGCTGCAGGCGCATAATGCGATTGACGATACGCTGGATCGCGCGCGGCATTATGGCCAGCGCGCAATTGATGCGATTGCGCATTTCCCCAATGGTGAAGCCAAATCTGCGCTGACTGAGGCGGTCGAATTCGCCATAGCACGCGCATATTGATCGCACGGTCAGTGCCGATGCAGCACGGGCATAGGCGCAATTCATGATGACAGCCGCAAACCATCATGGCTGAAAAGACATCGGACCATATGCTGCCCGTCATGGCCGTGATGTCAGACCTGCTGGCATCGTTGCGTGCATCACCCAATGCCGTCCTGATTGCGCCGCCAGGTGCGGGTAAGACCACGATGGTTGCGCCCGCATTGTTGGACGAACCTTATTGTAATGGCCAGATTTTGCTGCTGTCCCCCCGCCGCCTCGCCGCGCGTATGGCGGCAGAGCGCATTTCGGAGGGGCTGGACGAAGCCGTCGGAGGACGGGTTGGCTACACGACTCGGCTGGATAGCAATCAAGGTCCCAATAGCCGTATATTGGTCATGACCGAGGGCATTTTTCGAAACCGTATCATCAGCGATCCAGAGCTTGTCGGTGTTTCTGCGGTCTTGTTTGACGAAGTTCATGAACGCAGCATCGACAGCGACTTTGGCCTTGCGCTTGCGCTTGAGGCACAAGCCGCATTCCGGCCCGATCTGCGTGTGCTTGCCATGTCGGCAACCTTGGATGGTTCCAGATTTTCCCAGTTGATGGGCGATGCGCCAGTCGTCGAGAGCGATTGCAAAAGATGGCCGCTGGATTTCAAATATGTCGGCCGCCGCGCCGAACAACCGATCGAAACCGACATCGTGCGCGCGGTCCGGCAGGCGCTGTCCGAGGAAGAGGGCGATATTCTGGTTTTCTTGCCCGGCGTGCGCGAAATTGACCGCGCCGTGGACAGTCTCGGCAGTATTGGCGAAGACATCGTCGTGCATAAATTGCATGGCCAAATTGACCCGGCGGCGCAAAGGCTGGCCGTCCGCCGTGACCCGCAGCAACGCCGGAAAATCATTTTTGCGACCAACATCGCCGAGACCAGCCTGACCATTGATGGCGTTCGCATCGTCATCGACAGCGGCCTGGCGCGGCGCGCGCGGTTCGACCAAGCGGCTGGCGTTACGCGGCTGGTGACCGAGCGCGCGAGCCTGTCTGCGGTTACCCAGCGGGCAGGGCGGGCCGCGCGGCAGCAGGCGGGCGTTGCGTACCGGCTGTGGCAGGAAGCAGGCAATGGCGGGCTTCCCCCATTTGACCCGCCCGAAATATTGGAAAGCGACCTTGCGCCGTTGCTGCTCGACTGCGCGCGGTGGGGCGAGAATGATCCGGCCAATTTGCGCTGGCTTGATGGCCCGCCAGCGCCGTCGCTTCAGCAAGCGCGAAAGTTGCTGTTGTCCATCAACGCGCTCGACGCGTCGGGGCATATTACGCCGCATGGCGTTCAGCTTGCAGACCTACCCTTACCGCCACCGCTCGCACATATGGTCGTTGAAGCGTCCAAGAGCGGACAAAGCGAAGATGCGGCCATGCTTGCCCTGCTGCTGCAGGAACGCGGGCTTGGCGGGCAGGGCGAGAATATCGAAACGCGGTTTGAACGCTTTGTGGGCGAACGCAGCCCCAAGGCGGATGCCGTGCGCAAGCTTGCACAGCGCATATCGCGGATGTGCCGCAGCGGCACCGGCGGACAAGAACAGCTCAGCATCGGCGGCCTCATCGCCACCGCCTATCCCGATCGCATTGCCAAGCGCCGCGATAACAAAGGCGAAAAATGGATTAGCGCGATGGGACGCGGGTTGCAGTTGGACACCGCGTCGCTTCTGGCACGCGAAGAATGGCTCGCGGTGGCCGATGTTCAAGGCGCTGCATCGGGCGCGCGCATATTGTCTGCTGCGCCACTGACGGAAGCGGAGATACTTAGTCATTTTGCCCACCGGATAACGCAGGAAGAGGCCCTGTCTTACGATAAGAACGCCGACCGTGTGGATGCGCGCGCGCAGCGGCGGCTTGGTGCGATAGTCTTAAGCGAAGGTCGCGTGGAAAAACCCGACCAGACGGCCGTGGCGCGTGCGTTACTGGCTGCGTTGCGCGAAATGGGTGTGGGGGCACTGCCATGGTCAAAAGCGGCGCTTGCGCTGCGTGAGCGCGCACAATTTGCAGGCATAGCGGCTGTCAGCGACGAGGCATTGGGTGAAGCGGCGGAGCAATGGCTTTTGCCGCTGCTGATGGGCGTGAACCGGCTGCGCGATGTCTCACCTGCGGCATTGTCGACAGCGCTCGACAATATGCTGGGCTGGGATCAGCGCACGCGCATTGACCAAATCGCGCCAGCATCTTTTGTCAGTCCCGCAGGAACGACCCATGCCATCGATTATGCAGCAGAGGCCGGGCCAACGGTTGAGCTGCGCGTACAGGGCTTGTTTGGACTTGATAGCCATCCCACGGTTGGCGCGGAGCGCATTGCTTTGGTGTTAAGCCTAACGTCGCCTGCTGGTCGTCCCATCCAGACCACCCGCAATCTGCCAGAGTTTTGGCGCGGTAGCTGGCGGGACGTGGCCAAGGAAATGCGGGGCAGATATCCGCGGCATAACTGGCCGGATGCGCCTTGGGAGAGTGTGGCCAGCCTAAAGACGAAAAAGGCCCAAGCGCGCGATATGCCCCGCAACGCTTGACGAATCCATTGCCGTTCGGGCAAAGCAACCGCGAACGTAATTTTCAGGAAATATCCATGTCTGCCCGTATTTTTCAGCGTCCCAAAAATGCCATGCAATCGGGCCGTGGCCGCACGAACGAATGGGTGCTTGAGTTTCAGTCGAATGAACCGCGCAAGGCCGATCCGTTGATGGGTTGGGCGGGCTCAGGCGACACGCAATCGCAGGTCCAGTTGACCTTTCCAACGCTTGATGCCGCGCGCGCTTATGCCGAAAAGAAAGGCATCGCCGCGACCTACATTCCTACTCCGCCCAAGACCCTGAAGCTTCAGGCTTATGCGGATAACTTCCGTTAAAACAGCATCCCGGGCAACATCAGCAGCTTGACGTCGACAACGCAGCCCTCGTCGCGCTTCGATTGAACGAAGCGTGGCAAATCGGGCAGGGCGACGCGATGCACGATGATATTCTCGCCATCAACACCGCCGCCTTCGCTTACTTTCGTAAGGCCATGTGCGCGCACGAGTGAAAAGCTTTCGCTGACCATGCCGGGGGATGAGAAAAACTCGCCGACGATTTCAAGCCTGTCTGCCCGATAGCCGGTTTCTTCCTCAAGCTCGCGTGCGGCAGAGGTGAGCGTGTCCTCGCCTTCGTCATGGTCGCCAATCAGACCAGCGGGAAGCTCGATGCAATTTGCGCCAAGTGGCACGCGATATTGTTCGACAAGCAAGACATGGTCATCTTCGACCGCTAGGATGACGCCGGCCTTGATACCGCGCGCGCGACTGACATATTCCCATTTGCCGCGTGTCTTCGCCGTGATGAAGCGGCCTTGCCACATCACGTTTTCGACGTCTTCGTCTGCATTCATAACTGGATAAGCCTGTCGGGTAGTTCGTTGGGGTTTTCGCTGCCTTTGGGGAAATGCTCCGCCAAAACAACACCCATTTGCGCAACCGCGGCGGCAACGCCCTGTCCGGGGTTGCCTGCCTTCACATGCTCAAGCAGCGCAACCATCGCATCGCCCCAAACCTCTGGCGCGACCTTTGATGCAATGGCTTCGTCCGCAACGATTTCGGCGCGATGTTCGAGCATCGACAAATATAACAAAACGCCGGTGCGACCGACGGTCTTGGATTCGGTGCCAACCTTAAACAGGCTGATCGCATGGTTACGCACGCGTGCCAATTTGGTCGCTTTGGGCGTCAGCCAAAGACGCAACGGCATCCATTTCAGGATCAGCCATGTTCCAACCCATTTCAACGCAACCGCCGTCAGAAGCAGCGCGACATATTCGTTGGTGGTATATTCATGGCCCCAACCACCGGTCAGGCGGTTGATGAGACCGATGTAGATGTCCGGGAAAGTCGCATAGACTGCAAGCGCCACAAAGGCGACGCCGCTTGCCCACGCAATGCCGATGTCTTCATAATGGTCGGACAGATCGGTGACGATGGTCACGATTTCGCCGCTTGTGTGATGCTCGGCATCCGCAACTGCCGCCGTTACCAACGCGTGGTCGGCTTCGGTCATCCGGCTAATTTTAGTTAAGGCCATAACGATACTTTCTACCAACCACCCGAAGCACCGCCGCCGCCGAAGCTGCCGCCACCTCCGCCAAAACCGCCGCCGAAGCCACCACCAAAGCCGCCTCCACCGCCGCCCCAGGATGATCCGCCACCGCCCCAGATAATGACCGGAGCGATGCCGCCGCGCCGATGCTTGCGACCGCCACCGTTTGTTGATCGGATCATGGGCAGAAAAACAAAGAAGATCAGGAACAGGATGAAGATGATCGCCCCGAACGGTATGCCTTCGCCCTTGCCCTGCCGTTGCTGCGCCGCTTGCGCAATTTTGGCGGCTTCGTCGGCCGGTAACTCAAGCTGCGTGACGATGCGGTCGACGCCTGCGTTAATACCGCCGGCAAAATCGCCCGCCTTGAAAAGGGGGGTGATGTCGTTGCGAATGATGGTCGATGACAGGCCGTCGGTCAGGACAGGTTCAAGACCATAGCCAACCTCAATACGCATTTTGCGTTCATTGGGCGCGACTATCAGGATGGCGCCATTGTCTTTTTCAGTCTCGCCTTTGCCATCTTGCCCAAGCGCCCATTGGCGGCCAAGCCGATATCCATAATCGGATATTTCATAGCCTTCGAGGCTGTCCAATGTGGCCACCACCAACTGCCTCTTGGTGCGCGTCTCAAGCCCCTGCAACTTGGCGGTTAACGCCGCCTCTTGCTGCGGATCGAGCAGATTCGCCTGATCGACAACGCGGCCCGAAAGCTTGGGGAAGTTTTGCGCAAGCGCTGCCTGACCGGTTAAGGCCAAAAGCAGCGCTGTGAGCAGGCCAAGGGCCTTTTTCATGTGTGTAATCCCAAAAGGGGTTAAGTTGCGGGCGCCATATCGAGCTTAGGTGCGGACTCAGCGCCTTGCGTGGTAGCTTGATATGGGATCATCGGTTGCGCACCGTGAATGATTTTTGCGCCGATAATATCGGGGAATGTGCGGATGGTGGTGTTATACCCGCGCACAGCCTCGTTATAATCGCGCAAGGTGATGCGCACGCGGTTTTCCTGACCTTCAAGCTGATCTTGCAGTTTCAGATAGCCCTCTTGGCTCTTCAACTGCGGATATTGCTCAACCGATACGAGCAGGCGCGAGAGGCTGCCCGACAATTGGTTTTGCGCAGCCTGGAAAGCGGCCATCTTGGCCGGGTTGGCCAGATCATCAGGATTGACCTGAATATTTGGTGATGTCGCGCGCGCGCGGGCCTCGATGACTTCGGTCAACGTTTTGTTTTCCTGCGCAGCTGCGCCTTTGACGACATTTGCCAGATTTGGAATAAGGTTGGCGCGCTCTTGAAACGCGGCCTGAACGTCGGCCCATTTTGCCTTGGCATTTTCCTCAGCGGTCGGAACGCTGTTGATACCGCAGCTTGCAAGAGAGAGGGCCGCAGCGGTTAATAGCAAAGATTTTACAACTTGGTTACGCATCGAAAGAGCTCCTCCAACGGGCTGTCGCCCAGATTTCAGCCGTTTAACCGGCGTGTGTTACATACATAAGGCGCAGCTATGGCTTTCGCAATGTCTGCTATCGGCAATATGTCATGTTTTGCTGTGGGGCATTGTCAAGAGATGCGCTGTCCATTGGATGTGACGATAAATTCATTTCGCTTTCGCGCTATTTTCTGATGTATTGCGAAAGTAGATTCAGGGGCGGCGGAATGAACGTTGCTCAAAAAATAACCACTGGGGGAGCAAGATGAAAAAATGGATACTCGGTATAATAATTGTGATCGCGGCTGCGGCTGGCGGTTTCTGGGCCAGCGCGGACAAGGATATGAAAGCGCTCATCGCCAACCTACCAACGGACGCTAACGTGCTGTTCTGGAGCGTTGAGCAACGCGACGCCGGTTTCCGCGCATTGGACCGCATTCCCATATTGGCGAAGTCAAACATCATCAAAGCGGGTGATAAGGTTTATCCCATGCCCAAGGGCGAACCGCTGAGCATTGATATGGATGTTGATGCCTATATGAAGGCGCAGCGTACGGCTGGCCTCGTCATTGTCCAAGATGGCAAGATCCGTGTTGAAAAATACGGTCTCGATTTTGACGCGCACGGCAAGTGGACAAGCTTCTCTGTTGCCAAGTCCTTCACCTCAACCCTTGTCGGCGCGGCTATCAAGGACGGCTATATCAAAAGCGTCGACGACATGGTCTCGGCCTATATTCCCGACCTTAAGGGTTCTGCCTATGACGACGTGACGATTGCGCAGCTGCTGACGATGACGTCGGGCGTTCGATGGAACGAGGATTATGCCGATCCCAAATCCGACGTCGCATTGTTCAACCTGCACAAGCCCGAAAAGGGCATGGATGTAACGGTCAGCTATATGCGCAATTTGCCGCGTGAAGCGCCCGCCGGAACGAAGTGGGTGTATAAGACCGGCGAAACCAACCTGATCGGCGTGTTGGTCAGCTCTGCTACCAAGAAAAAGCTGTCCGATTATCTGTCGGAAAAAGTCTGGGCACCTTATGGGATGGAACAAGACGCAAGCTGGCTTTTGGGTTCAACCGGGCATGAAATCAGCGGCTGCTGCATTCAGGCATCGACCCGTGACTATGCCCGTTTTGGTGTATTCGTTATGGGCGGTGCCAAGATAAACGGGCAGAGCATATGGCCGGATAACTGGTTGGCATCTGCAACAGTCAAACATGCCGACATCGGCATCGCTGGCAAGGGCTATGGCTATCAATGGTGGACCTATGATGACGGCAGCTATGCCGCCCAAGGTATTTTCGGGCAGGGCATCTTCATTGATCCCAAACGGAAGCTGATCATTGCGTCCAACAGCAATTGGCCAAAGGCGACCGATCCCGACACCGTGGGCGCAGGACGTGAGGCGTTTTACAAAGCGGTCCAAGCTGCGGTCGATGCTGACGCGAAGAAGCGTTGAATGAGGTGTTATGTTGCGGTGCACAATAATTGCGTTAAATCGCAATAAAATTGCGCCGCAACACGCGGAAAAAAGGGTCTTTTCTAAGTCCGATTAATAGTCCAGCATGTGCATGTTAACGATATGCTTCTGCTGGAGATTAATCATGGACTTTAAGACGTTTTTACACGCGGGCAGCAACCGCCGGGCCATGTTAAAAGGGATGGGCGTTGCCGCCGTTGGTTTCTCGCTGACCGGCGCGCTTGCAGGGTGCGGTGAGAAGGAAGCCAAGAAGCTTGCCAATGGTGAAGAAGCAAAGCTGAACTTCTACAATTGGGACACCTATATCGGTGAAACCACGTTGGAAGATTATAAGGACAGCGCTGGCGTAGACGTCAACATGACGCTGTTCGCCAGCAATGACGAACTGTTCGCTAAGCTGCGCGCCGGAAACCCGGGCTATGACGTTATCGTCCCGTCCAACGATTTTGTGGAACGTATGGCGGCGGCCGATATGCTGATGCCGCTGGATCAGGCGCAAATTCCGAACTTCAAAAATGTTGCCAAAGATTATCAGGATGTTCCCTATGATCCAGCACGCAAATATTCGATGCCTTACACCTGGCTGGCGCTTGGCATTGGCTATCGCAAGTCCAAGGTGAAGGCGGTGCCAGACAGCTGGAAAGTGCTGTTCGACAGTGATGAATATAAAGGCCGCATCGCGGTGCTGTCCGAGGCGGGTGACATGTTCCGGCTTTATGGGAAATATATGGGCAAGTCAGTCAACGCCCTCACCGATGCCGATTTGAAGGCCATCGAAGCCATGATGATCAAGCAAAAGCCGAACATCAAAGCCTTCCACGAAGACAATGGTCAGGACTTGTTGCTTAAGGGCGAAGTCGATGTGGTGCTCGAATATAATGGCGACATTGCGCAGGCGATGGTCGAAGATTCCGACATTGGCTTTGTCATCCCCAAAGAGGGCAGCCAGTTGAACTCGGACAATCTGTGCATTCCCAAGGGCGCGCCGCATCCGAAAAATGCCCACGCATTTATCAACTATCTGCTTGATGCAGAAGCTGGCAAAAAGATTACCGAAACCATTTTGTATCCAACGCCAAATGACGCCGCAAAGGCGCTGATGCCCGACGCGTACAAGAACAACCCGGTCATTTTCCCGCCAGCAGATGTGTTGGCGAAATGCGAATATGCAAAGTTCAATCCAGAGCTTCAGCCAAAATATGAGGAGGCGTTCACCCGCGTGCGGGCCGCCTAAAACATGTCGGGGGCGCTGCAAGACTGGAAAAGCCAGAAGAAACCTTTTGCCGCCGTTGTGACGGCACCTGTTTTCTGGCTTGTCCTATTCTTTGTGGCGCCCATGGCCATTGTTTGGCTGTACAGCTTTGGGCAGAATGCCGGGCCTGCCGACATTGAAATTTCAGGCACGCTCGATAATTACAAGCGCGCGACCGAGTGGCTGTATGTATCGATTTTCCTGAAAAGCTTTGCGGTCGCGGCGCTCACCACGCTCTTGTGCCTCATTATCGGCTTTCCAGTGGCGATGGCGATTACCTTCGCCGCGCCGAAATGGCGGCCATGGCTGTTGCTTGGCATCATGCTGCCCTTTTGGACCAACCTGTTAATCCGCACTTATGCGTTGATGGCGCTGATGGGCACCAACGGATATATGAACAAGGGCTTGGCCGGATTGTGGGAAGGCGCAAGTTGGCTGCGTACGCTTGTCGGCATGCAGCCGCTGGAGGCGTGGACACCCGTGCAGTTGCTGTACAATAATTTCGCGGTCGTGCTTGGGCTGGTCTATGTCCATCTGCCTTTCATGGTCTTACCGCTCTATTCCGCGCTCGACCGGCTGGACAAAAGCCTGATTGAAGCCAGCCTCGATTTGGGGGCAGGGCATTTCAAAACCTTCATGCAGATCGTGGTTCCGCTGGCCGCGCCGGGCATTGTCGCGGGTGTGATGATTACATTGATCCCCGCACTTGGCGCGTATCTGACCCCTGACTTGATGGGCGGGACAGACAGCCAGATGATCGCCAATGTTATCGAACGGCAATTCAAGCGCGCGAATGACTGGCCATTTGGCGCTGCGCTTTCGTTCCTGCTGATCTATGCGATGTTCATTCTGATTGCCTTCCAATCCATGCGCGCGAACAAAGTGAAGGCGGCGTGATGATGTTCAATCGCACCCCCATCGCGCCATTGGAATATACCAGAAAACTGTGGATGCGCAGTTGGGTCGGGTTGACCATGCTGTTTCTATACGCGCCGCTCATCCTATTGATGATCTTCAGTTTTAACGACAGTAAACGCAATGTCGTGTGGAAGGGTTTTACCCTCAAATATTATGAGAAAGCGCTGAACAACGACAGTCTGGTGGAGGCGTTGGTTAACTCGCTTACCATCGCGGCGCTTGCTACGATCGTCAGCCTTGTGATTGGCGCGCTTGCCGCGGTTGCGCTCTGGCGGTTCCGGTTTCCGTTCAAGGGGCTGATCGAAGGGACCATGTCCCTGCCGATTATTGTTCCTGAGATTTGTTTGGGCGTCGCATTTCTGATCTTTTTTGCGAAAGTCGACTGGCCAACTGATTTGGCGTGGCCGCTCAATCTTTCCGCGATCACGATTGCGCATATTACGTTTTGCTTCCCGTTCGTCGCCATGGTTGTGCGCGCACGGCTGGCGAGTTTTAACAAGGAAGAGGAAGAGGCCGCAAAGGACCTTGGCGCGACGGAATGGCAGGCGTTTCGCGATGTCTTGTTGCCGCACATACGGCCGGCGTTGGTGGCGGGGGCGCTTTTGGCTTTCACGCTCAGCCTTGATGATTTCGTCATCACCTTTTTCACCAGTGGTCCGGATACGATTACCTTCCCGGTAAAGGTTTATTCGATGGTCCGCTTCTCGGTCACGCCAGAAGTGAACGCCGCGTCGACAATCCTCATCCTCCTTACTGTCATCCTGACCTTCATCGCGCTGAAATTGCAGGGCGTGAAGGGCATTGCGGAAACCCATTAGAGATCATGCTTATGACCCAAGCCAAACAGCCCATCATTCAAATCCGCAATGTGTCCAAACGCTTTGGCAAGGTGACCGCTGTCGACAATATCAGTCTGGATATTGTTGCAGGCGAATTCTTCGTTCTGTTGGGACCGTCCGGCTGCGGCAAAACCACGCTGCTGCGGATGATCGCCGGTTTTGAAATGCCGACCGAGGGGCAGATCATTATCGACGGGCAGGATATGAGCCTTGTGCCGCCGAACAAGCGGCCGGTGAACATGGTGTTCCAAAGCTACGCCGTTTTTCCGCACATGAACGTCAGCGACAATGTCGGCTATGGCCTGCGCATATCGGGCGTATCGAAGGGCGAAATGCGCGACCGCGTTGCCGAGGCGCTTGAGCTGGTGAAACTGGGCGGATTTGAAGACCGGATGCCGGACCAGATGTCGGGCGGGCAGCGCCAGCGCGTTGCACTCGCGCGCAGTCTGGTGATGCGGCCAAAGGTGCTGTTGCTCGACGAGCCTTTGTCGGCGCTGGACGCCAAATTGCGCGCGCAAATGCAGTTTGAATTGGCTGATCTGCAGGACAAGGTCGGCATTACCTTTGTCACCGTCACGCATGATCAGGATGAGGCATTGTCGATGGCAAGCCGTGTCGCCGTCATCAACAAAGGCGAAGTTGCGCAGCTTGCGCCGCCAGCTGATTTGTATGAATATCCCGCCAACCGGTTCGTGGCCGATTTCGTTGGTTCGGTGAACATTTTTGAGGGCAAGTTGACGCTGGACGAGCCGGACAAGGCCGCGGTCGATTGCCCCGGCCTTGGCAAAATTTACCTCAATCATGGTGTCACCGGACCGCATGGTGCCGACGTCTGGGTCGCGCTGCGTCCGGAGAAGATTTACCTGCATGTGCCCGGCGAAGGCAAAGCCGTTCGCGCAGCCGCCCAAGACGCGCCCGATGGCCACAACCTCGCGCGCGGCACGATTAAGGGCATGAGCTATCTCGGCGATATCACGCTGTATGAAATCCAGCTGGAGGGCGGACAGATGATCCGCGTCAGCCGCCCGAACCTGTCACGCCATGATCAAGAGGATTTCACATGGGATGACAAGGTCAGTATGCACTGGCGTGCGGACAGCCCCGTGGTTCTGTTAAGCTAGATGCAAAGCGCGTCCTTCGCCGCCGCCTTAATTGTCAGGGGTTGGCGCAGGCCGGACATCCAACAAGGTCACGATGATATTGCTTTCGGGACCGGAATCGGCGGCCTTGGGCATGCAGAAACGATAGGTTGATCCTGCCTGCATCATTTTCAGCCCCTCGCCGAACACGGGCGATGCCTGGCTCAACGGAATTTTTTCCCATTCGCGCTGCTGCTGCACGACGCCGGTGCTGGCGTCAAAAACGGTGAAGTCGACAAGCGCCATGTCGCTATCGGTGGCGCTCTTGCCTGCGCCAGCCTTGATAAGGTCAAAGCCCAATCCGCTTGCCGTGGTTTTGGAACAAGTGCGATCGGCCACTGGAATGACCGGCTTTGGCGCCGGGTTTTTGAAGGACAGCAAATCAACTTCGAACACCAGATCCGCATTGGCCGGGATGGGGCCAGTGCCTGCTTCGCCATAGCCAAGCTTTGACGGGATGCAGAGACGGTAGCTGCCGCCCACCTGCATCAATTGCAGACCTTGCGCAAAGCCGGGAATAACGCCGCCAACGGGAAACTGCGCATCTTGCCCGGAATCAAACTCGGTGCCGTCAGCGGTCAGCATGCCCTTATAATTGACCATGACGCGCGATTCAGCGTTCGGGCGTTCGCCTTTGCCCGCCTTAATGACGGTATAGGACAGGCCTTCTGGCGTCGTGGTCGAGCATGTGAGGACGGGTGGCTTGGGCTTTGCCGCAACCGGGGCCGCCGCATGTGCAGGCGCAAATTGAAGAAGCAGGGCAGGGGTGAGGGCCGCCGTGATGGCGCGCTGGAGCGTTTTGGATGTCATGGGGTCAAGGTAATCATTGGATGTGGTTTGTCTAGCTTGAACAACTTACCGTAGTGCTGAGCGTGTCGAAGCATGCTTTTCACGTTCCCGCTAAGATCGAAAAGCGCCCTTCGACGGTCGCAGTCGCTTTGCGACTGCTGCTCAGGGCTACGGTATATTATTCGGCTTTTACGCGATCGCGCGCAGCTTCGGCTCGGCTTCATCCAGTGACTTGCGAATGATGCCAATCAAATCGTCGATCTGCGACGGCGTGATAATCAGTGGCGGGCACATGACGATGCTGTCGCGGATGCCGCGCACCATCAGGCCGTTGCGGATGCAGATATCGCGCACCATTGGCCCTGCTGTGCCTTCAGCGCCGCCGAAACGCGCGCCCGTGGCCTTGTCGGCAACAACCTCGACAGCGCCAAGCAAGCCAACCGAGCGGGCTTCACCGACCAGCGGGTGGTCGCGCAGTGTCGCCAGCTTTTCGGCAAGATAGGGGCCGGTTTCGTTCCGGACTTTTTCAAACAGTCCCTCGCGCTCCATGATCTCGATATTGCGCAGGGCGACGGCGGATGCGACGGGGTGGCCGGAATAGGTATAGCCATGGACGAAATCGCCGCCGGTTTTGATGACCTTGACGATCTCCGCGCTCACGGCGACAGCGGAAATCGGCAAGTAACCCGACGACAGCCCCTTGGCCATGGCGATGATATCGGGCTTTACGCCAACGGTTTCGTGGCCCCAAATATTGCCGGTCCGGCCAAAGCCGCAGATCACTTCATCACAGACCAACAATATGCCATATTTGCGGCAGATTGCTTCCACCTGCGGCCAGTAATTGGCTGGCGGAATGATAACGCCGCCTGCACCCTGTACCGGCTCACCAATGAAGGCGGCGACATTTTCCGGGCCTACTTCTAAAATCTTGTCCTCAATGGCTTGCGCGCATGCGGTGCCGAAATCCTCTGGCGTCATGTCACGGCCTTCATTGTACCAATAAGGCTGTCGGACATGCTCAATGCCCGCCATCGGCAAGACGCCGGGGGCAGGGAAGCCTTGGCCGTGCATGACCTTCATTCCGCCCATACTGACGCCCGCCACGGTGGAGCCATGATAGGCATTGTGGCGGCTGATGACGATGGTGCGGCTATGTTCGCCCTTCACCTGCCAATAATGGCGTACCATCCGCAAAATCGTGTCGTTGGCTTCGGAGCCGGAGCTGTTGAAAAATACATGCGGCAAGCGGCCACCTGTCAGGCTCGCAATCTTTTCGGCGAGCAAGATGGCAGGGGCGTTCGCGGTTTTGAAGAAGCTGTTATAATAAGGCAGCTCCAGCATTTGTTCGCGCGCAACCTCGGCGAGCTCATCGCGGCCATAGCCCGCGTTGACGCACCACAGGCCAGCCATCCCGTCCAATATGCGATTGCCGTCGCCATCATGGATATAGCAGCCTTCTGCATGGGTGATGATGCGGCTACCGCCCAGGTCTTCGATTTCCTGCCAATCGGCTTGCGCGGGCAAATGGTGGGCGATGTCTAAACGGCGAAGTTCGGCGATGTCGTAATTGCGGGGCATGAAAAGGTCTCCATAATATTCCCTTCCCGCAGGCGGGAGGGGTTAGGGGAGGGTGGGAGCCGCAGGCGATCTATCTGATCTAGCCGTTGCAGGCCCACCCCCAGCCCCTCCCGCTTGCGGGAGGGGAGCGATAGGGCAGCGCCCGAATTCAATTCAGGGCGAAAAGCCTATCCGTGCTTGATAGCGGTTATAACGGGTCACGGTTATGTTCACAGATTACCCCTTAACGCCTTTCCCAAAAGGTGGAAATAGGTTTGCGAATCCGCGTCATTTTCTGTGCCCCATTCGGGGTGCCACTGGACCGCAAGCAAGGGTGCGCCATTGGGTTGGGCGCTATAGGCCTCGATAAGTCCATCGGGTGCGCGCGCCTCCACCGTCAGCCCTTCCGCGAGCGTGCCGATGCCTTGAAAATGCACCGAGTTCACGTCCAAAGCGCCTTTGGCATAGGCATTGGACAGCATACCGCCGTCTGCAAGTTCAACCGGATGGCGGTGGTCGAACATGGCGTCGAAATCGACATCATCGGGTGCATGATGGCGGATGAGCGTATCGCTCGCGCTCGTGTCACGGCGCAACGTTCCGCCTAAGGCGACATTGATTTCCTGAAAACCACGGCAAATGCCAAAGACCGGCTTGCGCGCGTCAATCATGCGGTCGACCATGGACATCGCAATCTCATCGCGGCCGTCGTCGAAGGGACCATCGCCGCCTTCGTCCCCATAAAGCCGCGTCGCGACATTTGACGGGCTGCCGGTCAACAATATGCCGTCTATCCGTGGCGCGACTTCAGCGGCGGTCATCAGGTCGGGCAACGAGGGGATGATTAACGCCGCGACATCGGCATAGGTCATGGCTGCGCGGATATAGCGGTTCATCACGGCTTGGGCGACTTCGCTGCCGACCATGCGGTTACACGCGATGACACCCAATACCGGACGGCTCATTCTGCGGACTCCTGCGCTACCTCTTGCTTGGCTTGCTCGGCAATTTCGGCAGCTTTGTCAATTTCTTGCTTCTTTTTGCGGCTAATCAGGAACTGCCACACGCCGAACAGATTGATGAACAACAGTACGCCGTTCTGCAGTGCCAGTGGCATTCCGTCGGGTGCGGTAAGGCCCGAATAGACCCACAGACACGCAACGATGGAAAACAGGACAAAGCCGAAGCCGGTGATCCGGCGGCTAAAGTCGGCAGCGACCATGGCTGCGGCCAAGATCGTTCCTATTGCCGCAATCCATTCTATAGGTCCGTTCACGCTGCTCCGATCAACTCCCGGCCAATCAACATCCGGCGGATTTCATTTGTTCCCGCACCAATGTCGAGCAATTTGGCATCGCGCCAATAACGCTCGACCGGCCAATCCTTGGTATAGCCAGCGCCGCCCAATGCCTGAATGGCTTCGCCCGCGACCTTCACGGCGTTTTCACTGGCCAACAGGATCGCGCCGGCTGCGTCAAAGCGGGTGGTCTGCCCGGCATCGCACGCCCGTGCGACATTGTAGACATAGCTGCGCGCAGAATTGAGCGCGACATACATGTCGGCAATCTTCGCCTGCATCAGCTGGAAACTACCGATGGGTTTGCCGAATTGCTTGCGTTCGCGAACGTAGGGCAAGACGACGTCGAGGCAGGCCTGCATTACGCCAAGCTGAAGCCCGGCGAGGACGACACGTTCATAATCAAGGCCCGACATCAATACGCCGACGCCGCCATGCAACGGGCCCATCATCTGCTCTTCGGATACGAAACAGTCGTTGAACACCAGTTCCGCCGTCGGCGATCCGCGCATCCCGACCTTGTCGATTTTCTGGCCGATCGAAAAACCCTCCATGCCTTTCTCAATCAGAAAGGCGGTGATGCCGCGCGACGCCGCCTCAGGCGCGGTCTTTGCATAGACAACCAACGTATCTGCATAAGGCGCGTTGGTGATCCAGAATTTCGTACCGTTCAATATGTAACCGCCCTGAACCGCTTCGGCCTTCAGCTTCATCGACACAACGTCCGAACCTGCGCCGGTTTCGGACATGGCCAAACTGCCGACATGTTCGCCCGAAATCAGCTTGGGCAAATATTTCGCCTTTTGCTCGGGCGAGGCCCAACGCGCAATCTGGTTGACGCACAGATTGGAATGCGCGCCATATGACAGTCCGATAGATGCAGACGCCCTGCTGACTTCCTCGACGGCGACAACATGTTCCAAATAGCCAAGGCCAAGGCCGCCATCTTCATGCGCAACCGTCAGGCCGTGAAGTCCAAGCGCACCCATGGCTGGCCATAATTCTTCACGCGGAAACCAGTCATCGGCATCAATTTTGGTGGCCAAGGGCGCGATTTTATCGGTCGCAAAGCGCTTGGTGGTATCGCGGATCATGTCGGCATTTTCGCCGAGGGCAAAGTCTAAAGTCATCGCCATCCTCTGCCATTTATTTGATAGTGCCGCAAGCATGGGACTAGCCAGTTGCTGACCTTTTGCTTACCGCACTTTTGATATTTTTCTAACGAGCGAATCTTAAACGATGCATTATGATATTCTCATCGTCGGTGGCGGCCATGGCGGTGCGCAAGCGGCCATCGCATTGCGGCAGGCAAAATTTGAAGGCAGCATCGCTATCGTCAATGCCGAACCTGAATATCCTTATGAGCGCCCACCATTGTCCAAGGACTATTTTGCTGGCGACAAGGCGTTTGAACGCATCATGATCCGGCCTGCTGCATTTTGGGCGGAGCGTTCGGTGGATATGCTGCTTGGCCAGCGGGTGGAGACGGTGGATGCTGCCGCGCATTCCGTCACGACTTCTGACGGCACAGTCATCTCTTACGGCCATATGATCTGGGCCACAGGCGGCGACCCGCGGCAATTGCCGGTCACGGGGGGCAATCTGCGCGGTGTGCATGTTGTCAGGACCCGCGCCGATGTGGATCACATGGTCGAAGGCCTGGATGATGTCGCTGACGTTGTGATTGTCGGCGGTGGCTATATCGGGCTTGAGGCCGCAGCAGTGCTGCGTAAAATGGGTAAGAAAGTGACCGTGCTGGAGGCGATGGATCGCGTGCTCGCGCGGGTCGCTGGCGAACCGCTCTCGCGTTTTTATGAATCCGAACATCGCAGCCATGGCGTCGATCTGCGTCTGAACGTCGGCATTGCGGCGATTGAAGGCGACGATGTCGCCACCGGCGTTCGCTTGGCCGATGGCGAAGTTATTCCCGCGCAAATGGTCATCGTCGGCATTGGCATCATCCCGTCGGTTGCGCCTTTGTTGACGGCGGGTGCCGTTGGCGGCGCAGGCGTTGACGTTGACGCTTATTGCCGGACGTCCTTGCCCGATATCTTCGCCATTGGGGACTGCGCTGCCCATGCCAACAGCTTTGCCGGCGGCAATATCATGCGCGTGGAATCTGTGCAGAATGCCAATGATATGGCCAATGCGGTGGCGAAAAGCTTAATGGGTGCGCTGACCGAATATCATGCGGTGCCTTGGTTCTGGTCAAACCAATATGACTTAAGGCTGCAAACCGTTGGCATCAGCGCTGGCTATGACACAACAGTGCTGCGCGGCGATGTGGACGCACGCAGCTTTTCGCTCATCTATTTGAAATCGGGCCGTGTCATCGCCCTCGATTGTGTGAACGCCACCAAGGATTATGTGCAGGGCCGCGCCTTTGTTACAGAGGGCTTGTCGCCTTCCGCTGAACAATTGGCAAATACCGAAGTTCCCTTGAAAGAACTCGCCGCAGAATTGACAGCCACCTAAACTTTTGCCTCCAGTCCGTTCAGCCCTCACGGCCATTTTAGGTCCAACGAACACCGGCAAGACCCATCTCGCTGTGGAGCGGATGTGTGCCCATTCGAGCGGGATGATCGGCTTTCCTTTGCGGTTGCTGGCGCGGGAAATCTATGACCGGCTGGTGGCGATCAAAGGCGCGCAAAATGTCGCGCTGATAACGGGCGAGGAACGGATCGAGCCACCGCAGGCGCGCTGGTATTGCTGTACGGTCGAAAGCATGCCCATCCACCGGGAATTTGCCTTCGTCGCAATTGACGAAGCGCAATTGGGGGCGGACCCCGAACGCGGACATATTTTTACAGACCGCATCTTGCATGCCCGCGGGCGTGAGGAAACGATGATCTTGGGTTCGGAAAGCCTGCGCCCGATCATCCGGTCGCTGCTGCCCGATGCGGAGATCATTTCCCGTCCGCGCTTTTCCACGTTAAGCTATGCCGGCGCGAAGAAGCTGTCCCGGCTGCCCAAACGCTCTGCCATCGTCGCGTTTTCGATTGAGCAGGTGTATGCGGTCGCCGAAACATTGCGCCGGATGCGTGGCGGCGCAGCGGTTGTCATGGGCGCTTTGTCGCCGCGTACCCGCAATGCGCAGGTGGCGATGTTCCAGTCGGGCGAGGTTGATTATCTTGTGGCCACCGATGCGATTGGCATGGGGCTGAACCTTGATGTCGCACATGTCGCCTTTGTAAGCCTGTCGAAATTCGACGGTTCGCGCAGGCGCAGGTTGACCGTCGCCGAAATGGCGCAAATCGCGGGGCGGGCGGGACGACATCAACGTGACGGAAGCTTTGGCACGCTCGCGGGCGAAGGCAGCGAATTTACCCCCGAAGAAGTGCTGGCGATTGAAGGGCACAGCTTCCCGCGGCTGGACTGGCTATTTTGGCGCGAGGCAAAGCCAAGATTTAACGACATCGCGACGCTGATCGCCGATCTTGAGAAAAAACCGGGCCGTCCGGGCCTGTTACCCGCGCCAAAGGTCATCGACCTGTTGGTGCTCAAGCGGCTGGCCGAAATGCCCGACGTGAAATTGCTGATACGGCACCCTGTTGATGTGGCGCGGTTGTGGGAAGTGGCCTGCTTGCCCGATTTCCGGCAAATGGGTGAGGAGCATCACAGCCGCTTTGTCGCGTCCTTATGGCAATATCTGGGGCAGGGCGAGCGCGTCATTCCGCACGGCATTTACGCAAATGAGCTGGCACGGCTGGATAATATTCAGGGCGATGTCGACACGCTGTCCGCCCGAATCGCAGCGGTGCGGACTTGGACTTATATCGCGCACCGGAACGATTGGCTGGCCAACCCCCCGGCAATGGCCGAACGCGCGCGGGCGCTGGAAGAAAAATTATCGGACGCGTTGCACGATGCGCTGCGCCAGCGGTTTGTCGATAAACGCACATCGATGTTGCTGCGCAAAGGCGCGGGGGATGTTGGGCTGTTACCCGTTGAAATCCAGCAGGATAATCGCGTTCTGGTTGATGGCGAGGACATTGGGACTTTACAAGGATTTGCCTTTCGGGTTGACCCGGCGGCAAAAGCGGGTGACCGTAAATTATTATTGGCTGCCGCAGAACGACATTTGGCAGCGCATTTGAGACAAAAGGCAAAGGACGTATCTATGGCAGAGGATAGCGAATTCTCGCTCGCAGCCGATGGGGAGGGTAAACCTTCGATCTTCTGGAAGGATGACCTTCTGGGCACATTGACCAAAGGCCGCACGCTGCTTCAACCTGCATTTACGCCCGTAAAGGCCGTCGCCGGATTGGAAGGCGACGCCCTGCGCGAGATTGTTACGCGCGCTGAAAGCTGGATTGAAAGCCAGTTGGCAAAGGCGATGGGCGGGATTGTCGGATTGCTCGACTTGGCCCAGCAAGCCGATGTCGACGGCAACGTTCGTGCGCTCGCTGTTCGGCTCGCGGATGAAGGCGGGATTGCGGGTCGGCATTATCTTGCCGATGCCATCGCCGCGCTTCCCAAGGAAGCCCGCGGGGCCGCACGCAAGGGCGGAATCGTTTTCGGCGCGCTCGATATTTATCACCATGCCGCGTTGAAACCCGCTGCCGCCAAATGGCGCGCCGCCTTGTTTGCCGCACGCGACAGCCGCGCCATGCCAGTGCTGCCACCCGAAAGCGCGGTGCATTTGAAAACATGGAATTTTGCGAACCCGTCGGAGGCCAGAAATGCGGGCTATCGCCGGATTGGTGATGAATATGTGCGTATCGATTTGGCCGAACGCGTGATCAAAAAAGCGCATGAAGCGCGCGGGCAGAACAATGTCTTTGGCATGGACATGGCCTTTGCAACCTCGCTGGGTATCAGCGAGGCCGGTTTGAAAGCGCTGATGCGCGACGCTGGTTTCCGTCCTGCCGACGCGGCGGCTGTACCTGAGACTGCGGCTGATGAAACGCCCGTGGTCGACGAAAGCACGCCAGCCGAAACCACACCAGCGCCCGAGCCTGAAGCCGCAGTTGAAGCAATAGTCGCCGACGCCGCCGCACCAGAGCAATCCGCGCCAAAAGAAACCGCGCCCGTCGTGCTGACGTATTGGCGTTGGGTGGGCTTGCCCAAACCGCGCCCGCCTGAGCAGCGCAGGCCGCATGCTTCTGCAGAACGAAAGCCGCACGCATCGGCGAAGCCGAAGGCTAAGCCCGATCGCGCGCCGCCAGCACCAAAGCCAAGTGCGCCGCCGTCGGCATTGGCTTTGCAATTGGCTGCGCTCAAGGGCCTCAAGCTCTAGAAGGTCGGGCAAACCTTGCGGATCGACAAGCTGCTGTTCTTTCTGCGATTGGCCAAAAGCCGTTCGCTCGCGCTGAGTTGGGCAGAGGCTGGCCATATCAGGTTGAATGGTCGCCGGATCGAAAAGGGCAGCGCCGCGGTGCGTGCGGGGGATGTTATCACCATGCCATTGGGTGAGGCTGTTTTGACTTTAAAGCTGCTCTCTATCCCTGTTCGGCGTGGTCCGGCATCAGAGGCGCAGCTTTTCTATCAGCGTATAGACTAAAAAATTGGCGACTCGGTGCAATCCGGCGTTGACTTCCCCCTGCGCCACGCAATAGGCAGAGGAAATGAAACGGCTAATCCGCCGTTCTGTATGGGAGAGTTCCGCCAATGACTTATGTCGTTACCGATGCCTGCATCCGCTGCAAATATATGGACTGCGTTGAAGTATGTCCGGTGGATTGCTTCTATGAAGGCGACAATATGCTCGTCATCAACCCAAATGAGTGCATCGATTGCGGCGTGTGCGAACCCGAATGCCCTGCAGAAGCGATTTTGCCAGACACCGAAAGCGGTTTGGAACAATGGCTTGAACTGAACGCAACCTATAGCGCAGAATGGCCGAATATTACTTCAAGCCGCGAACCGCCTGCAGACGCAGACGAGCACAAGGGCGAAGAAGGCAAGTTCGACAAATATTTCAGCGCTGAGCCCGGCGAAGGCGATTAAGCCTTCGCGGCACGCCGCTCTTTAAGCCAGCTTCTTTGATAGGATTCTACTTCACGTAGAGCCTCGAAGACCGTGACGGTCGGCTTCGTCCGGCCGGTACGTCCCAGCGCATATATCTGGCTGTAAAACCAATATTGGGTCGCAAAACCTTCAATCCCGCGCACCGCCTTTATCTTGCGTAGGCTGGATAGCCATTCGGGCAACAGCTTAAGCTGGTTTTCAACCTTGGGCAGCATCGCCAAGCCACCGAGCAGCCGCTTTGGCGCCTCGGGCATCACGCATAATGGCCGCGCCAATCCGACAACATCGGCCGCTTTGTTGCGAAGCGCCTGTTCCATGGCCGACGCGCTGCGGAATCCGCCAGTGACCATCAATGGAATGGTCAGCTCACTCTTCATTGCTTTGGCGAAATCAACGAAATAGGCTTCGCGTGCAAGCGTGGTTTCCGCGACGGTCTGCGTCTCTTCGGCTTCCATCCCCTCGATACCCAATAGCTTGGGCTGCTCATAGGTGCCGCCCGAAATCTCGATCAAATCAACGCCAGCATCCTGAAGCCAGCGGGCCACCTGAAGGCTGTCTTCAAAAGCAAAGCCGCCGCGTTGGAAATCCGCGCTGTTCAGCTTGACCGAAATCGGGAAATTAGGGCCCACCAAAGTCCGGACGGTGTTGACGGTAAACATTAGAAAACGCGCGCGGTTGACGAGGCTGCCCCCCCAGCGATCGGTGCGCTGGTTTGACTTCGGGCTGAGGAATTGTGAGATCAAATAGCCGTGCGCTGCGTGGATTTGAACGCCCGTAAACCCGGCATTTTGGCAATGCAGTGCCGCCTGGCCGAACCGGCCAATCAGATTTAGAATTTCATCCTCGGTCAATGCAACCGGCATTCCAAATTGTCCGCCGGGCAGGCCCAGCTTGACCGCTGACGGCGCTTTTGGACGTGGATTGATGCCCCGCATGGTCTGGCGGCCGGCATGGCTGATCTGCGCCCAAAAATGGTTGCCATTGCGGGTCGCGGCCTTGGTCCATGATTTGAGCGCGTCCATCATCGCTTCGTCGGGCTGTCCGCTGAAAAAGACGTTGCCGGGCCGTTCCAAATGGTCGGCGTCAATGTGGATGTTGCCGGATATCTGAAGACCCGCGCCTCCATCCGACCAGATACCGTACAGGCGCTGCAACTCGGGCGTCGGCACACCTTGCGTGTCCGCCAAGCCCTCGGTCATCGCGGCTTTTGCTATTCTGTTTTTGAGTACGGCCCCACAGGGCAGTTGTATGGCGCTACTTAAGATCACTTTGGCTCGCTTGGTTCTTCAATTTTTGGTTCATCTGAACCATCGGTTTTGGGTTCGTCGCTTTTTTCCGGCGTTGCTTTTGCAGCATCGGTATCGGCACGCACGGGCATCGCTTCAACAGGTGCCTCATCGGTGGATTCGTCGGTGTTAATCATGTCGTCACTGATCGTGCCTTTAAGGCTTTCGAGATTGTCCATGCGCGTTTCGGTGACCTGATTGTCTTCTTTGCCGCCGCCACAGGCGGACAATGCCAGTAAGGCTGCAAAGGCAGGTGCCATGATATTGAAACGCATATTGTCCTCAGTTCTCTATTCCGGCGCGACCGTACAATTTCCGCCCGCTTTGGCAAGGTTAATGAGAAAGTCGGGGAAGGTGGCGCGCAAGGCCGCATCGAAGTCCTGCATTGATGCTTCAATGCCCAGGTCTGCGAGGCTTGTGACCGGATATTCGGATATCCCGCACGGAACGATGCCACCGAAATGATTCAAATCAGGCGCTATATTCACCGCAAAGCCATGCATCGTCACCCATCTGCGGATGCGCACGCCGATTGCGCCGATTTTCGCTTCCTGACCATTTTTGGTGTCGCACCATATGCCAACACGGCCCTCGGCGCGGCGTGCCTCCACCCCGAAATGGCCAAGTGCGGCGATCACCCAACCCTCAAGCGCATGCACATAACAGCGGACATCTTTGCAATGCTTGGCAAGGTCGAGCATGACATAGCCGACACGCTGCCCCGGCCCATGATAGGTGTACCGTCCGCCGCGTCCGGTGTCGTAAACGGGAAATGCGGTGCTCAGCAATTCTGCCGGGTCCGCGCTCGTCCCGCCTGTATATAATGGCGGGTGTTCCAGCAGCCAGATAAGTTCCCGTGCGTTTTCCTCACGGATGGCGGCCTGTAATGTTTCCATTCGGGCAACGGCTTCGGGATAGGGGGTTAGCCCTTCGGAAACGTCCCAATCAATATTGCAATCGATCTTCATCCGCGCTGCTTAGCATGGTGCAAGCCGCTTGCCACCGGATATGTCAGCCTCTACGCCGCCAAGGGTCAGGGAGTGTATATGCAAAAGAAGCTTGATTATCGTGCGGTGGCAAAAGATGCGCGCGCTTCATTCGCGGCGCACCGTGAAGCCATTATCGCCATTGCGGGCTTTTTCATTTTCATGTCGAACTGGATCGCGGGCTATCTGGCCCCTCCACTCGTCCTCGACAGCTTTGACGATACCGCCAAAGTCATCGCGGCGTTCAGCGGTTATTTCGAGGCGAATTGGCCGGTCTTGTTACCGGCGATGCTTGTCACAATGTATGGCAGCCTTGCGCTTTATGTCCTGATTTCGGGGCGCCAACTGGCCAAAGTCGGCGACGCGCTTGTTATCGCGGCTGCTTTGTTCCCGACATATTTAACCGCGACCATATTGACCGGCTGGGCGACATTTGCAGGGTTTTTGCTGTTCCTCATTCCCGGCCTTTATCTCACGGGCCGCTTTGCCGTGCTGCCCGCGGTGATCGCGCAAGATCCGGCGCTTGGCATCATAGATGCGGTGAAGCAGACTTGGGCGACAACGCGCAAATGCGGTTGGGCCATCGTGATACTGACGCTGTTTATCGCGGTCGCTATACGCCTGGTTTCCGGGATCGCTGGAGATGCCGTCGCCGGGATATGCGAAGCAATTGCTGGCGACGGCGGGGTTCCCATCGTCCAAGCTGCGGTCAGCGCGTTTTTCGCAGCGGTTGAGGCTGTTATTTATGTTATCGCTGCGACGGCGGTTAACCGTCAGCTAGGGGCGCAGACGGCTAACCAATAATGGGAATATGCGGGGCGGCGTCTCGCGGGATAAGGCCGCTGATCCGCGGGTCCGCAAATGTCTCCAATTGCCGTTGATAGGCCGTGAACCCGGACTTTTGGTAAAAGGCGAGCGCGGTCGGACCATCCAGCGTGCATGTATGCACCCACATGCGTTGCACGCCAGCCTCCGCCCAGCCCAGCTGAAGCGCCATGGCCATCAACCATTTGCCATGGCCCTTGCCGCCAAGTTCAGGGATCAGGCCAAAAAAGGCAATTTCACATGCGCCATCGGTTCTGAAGTCGAGTTCCAATATGCCGACTTCAATCCCGCGCCTGTCGACCACCGCCCAAATCCGGACCTTGGGATCGTGAATGGTCGCAATCAGCGTCTCGTCGTCCATCTCAAGGCGTGAGAACCACAGCCATGGCTCACCAATGCGGCGATAGAGCGTCCGGTATTTGTCGGCATGCGGGGCGTGCCATGGCTCTAGCCGCAAATCCGAAGCGGGCAGCGCGCGCAACGGCGGACGGCTTGTCATTTCCAGCGAGGTTACAATGGCACCAAGCTCGCCATCGGCAATCGGGCTATATGGCATATTGGATTAATCCCACGCCACTTCGGGCGGAAGGCTCATCAAAATCGCGTCAACATTTCCGCCGGTTTTCAGGCCAAAGGTCGTGCCGCGGTCATATACGAGGTTGAATTCGGCATAGAGCCCGCGCCAGCGCCGCTGCGCCTGTTTTTCTTCGGCGGTGAATGGCTGATTCATCCGGCGACGCACCAGCTTGGGAAAGATATCGAGGAAAGCTTCGCCGACATCGCGGGTCAGCGCAAAATTCTGGTCGAAAATGGCGTCGCTGCTGTTTTCCAGATGATCGTAGAAAATACCGCCAACACCGCGATGCACGTTGCGGTGGGGGATCCAGAAATAATCCTCCGCCCATTTGCGATAGCGTTCGTACACGTCAGGGCCATAAGGCGCGCAGGCCGCACGCAGGCGGGCGTGGAAGTCGGCCGTGTCTTCTTCGTAGGGGATGGGCGGGTTGAGATCAGCGCCGCCGCCAAACCAGCTTTTCGTCGTCACAAGATAGCGCGTGTTCATATGCACGGCTGGCACATGTGGATTGGCCATATGCGCGACAAGGCTGATCCCGGTCGCGAAGAAATTGGGGTCTTCAGCCGCGCCATGAATGGTCTTGGCAAATTCAGGGTTGAAGCTGCCCCCTACGGTCGAGACGTTTACGCCGACCTTTTCAAAGATTTTACCCTTCATCACGCCGCGTACGCCGCCGCCGCCGGGCGAACCGTCATGGTCGTGGCGATCCCAAGGGATATATTCGAAAGATGCGTCTGATCCGGCTTCGCGTTCGATGGCTTCAAACGCCGCACAAATGCTGTCGCGCAGCGATTCGAACCAACTGCGCGCCGCTTGCTGTCGATTGTCGAGGACCAGAGTCATACTGCACCTTCCGGAAATTGTTGGGTCTGCCGAAGACCTTCTGCCAGCGCGATGCCAGCCGACACCGAAATGTTCAAGGACCGAAATCCTGCGCCCATGGGAATATACACGCGTTCGTCGGCGCGGGCATGCACTTCGGGCGGTGCGCCGGTACTTTCGGACCCCATCAGGATGACATCATCGGGCCGAAAGGCGAAAGTGTGGAGGGCGGTTGACGCCTTGCTCGACATCAGCACCAACCGCGCACCATTCAATGTTTCAAGAAACGCTGACCAGTCGGTGTGGCGCTGTATCTTTGCATGCGCGACATAATCCATGCCGGCGCGCCTCAAGGCACGTTCTGAAAAGGGAAAACCGCAAGGTTCAATGATGTCGCATTGGACGCAAAAGCATGCGGTTGTGCGTAATACCGCCCCGACATTGCCGGCCATGTCTGGCTGATAGAGCGCGATGCGCATGAAAACTCTCCGATGGAAACCAATGCGTGACGATTAGACTGTATGTGGCCTTCATGGCAACCGCGCCCGCGGGCGAAATGTGCACATACCCCGCCGTTTAGCTTTTATAGCTTAAACGACATTGTCGCGCGAAGGCCGCCCTCGGCACGATTGCGCAGCACGACATCTCCGCCATGGGCGCGGGCGATGGCACGTGAAATCGTTAGACCCAGTCCGGAACCGCCGGTGGAGCGGCTGCGTGATCGTTCCGCGCGCACAAATGGTTCGAACATGCTTTCTGCCATATCGGGATCGATGCCGGGGCCATCATCATCAATATCCACAAAAATCATGCCACCTTCTTCGCGCACCACCAGCGTAGCGTGCTTTCCATAAGCAATGGCATTACCGATCAGGTTGCGCAGCGCGCGCCTGATGAGCACGGGCCGGATATGCGCAACAACACGCAGGTCGGACGTTTCGAAACGGGCTTGTTCGAAGTCGCTGACCACGGTTTCCACCATCGCCCCGATATCGACTGATTGCATCGGTTCGCCTGATTTGCCCAACCGCGCGAGCGTTAGAATGTCATCAAGGATGGTCACCATTTCATCAATGGTGGACGCCATTTTCTCGCGCTCTTCATCGTCATCGACCGATTCAATGCGCACGCGTAACGCGGCGAGGGGAGTTTTTAAATCATGGCCAATCGCACCCAACATCACATCTTTTTCGCCAAGCAGGTTTGAAACGCGCGCCTGCATGGCGTTGAACGCAACGATCAGCTGCTGCACATCATCTGGCCCTGCGCGCTCCATGGGTTCCGGATCCTCGGTAACGCCGACGCGCCGCACGCGGCGGGTCAAATCCTCAAGCGGGCGCGCAATCCGGCGCGCCAGCAATGCCAGTGGCACCATGACAGCGACAAACAACGTAAACGTCTGCAGCAATAAAGCGATCATCGATGCGCGGTCGCTTGCGCGCACAAGTCCCGCCGCATGTAACCACTTGCCATTGGGCAGACGCCCGGTCAGCAGAACGGCGGTGCTTGGCATTTTTCGCGCAGACTGTCGGAACCGGCCGTCTTGCCAGCGGCGAATTTGGGGATCGCGCAACGCAGGGGGAAGCGCGTTCAGCGATACCGCCGATATGCGCACGTCGGATAATGCGATCTCGCCCTGCCGGAGAAATTCCTGCGCACGGATCGACATATCATCCTGATATTCCGCGCGGGGAATGTTGAGGGCGTTGTCATCGACCGTGATGGTAACGTTCCTGCGCCGGTTCGGCCGGTCATTCCCCGCGGCATCGCCTATTGCAATAAATGGCGTGGCAGACGCACCGCCCATGCGTTCGCTGCGTTCCAATTGGTTGGCGACGCGGCTGACCACCATCACTGATGCTTCGGCCACGGCGCGCGTGCGTGCGCCCGACAACAACATGGCGGCATTTACACACTGCGCCAACAACAGCGCAGATCCAGCGACGAGCAATATCTGGCCATAAAGGCTGCGCGGCCAAAAGCGGAAGGTGCGCGACGCTGTCACAGGCGGGTAACCGCCGTGGAAAAGCGATAGCCGCCGCCCCAGATCGTCTTGATATGTTGGGGATCCTTGGGATCATGTTCGATCTTGCGGCGTAAACGGCTGACTTGATTATCGATCGCACGGTCAAAGGGGCCACCCTCGCGCCCACGGGTAAGATCGAGCAGTTGATCGCGGGTCAATATGTGGCCTGCGCGCTCCACCAACGCTTCCAGCATCCGGAATTCGCCCGATGACAGCGGTACCAACACGCCTTTGGGATCGAACAATGTCTGTTCGGTGGTGTTCAAGGTCCAGCCATCGAAGCTAAAGCTTTGCCCCAAACGCTCCGGCTTTGGCGCGCCCGAAGAGATGCGGCGCAGAACCGCCTTTATTCTGGCCACCAGCTCGCGCGGAGAAAAGGGTTTGATGACATAATCATCGGCGCCGATTTCAAGGCCAATGATGCGGTCGGTCTCTTCGGATTTTGCGGTCAGCAGAATGACCGGTGGACCTTCATGCGCGGCGATATGGCGGCAGAGGCTCAATCCATCCTCACCGGGCATCATGATATCGAGCAGGACCATGTCAATGTCATAGGAAAGCAACGCGGAGCGCGCGGTCGATGCGCTCGCGGCGTCGGTTATCCGAAAGCCCTGCCGCTCCAGATATTTGCCCAATGGCTCGCGTATCGACACTTCATCGTCGACAAGCAGCAGATGTGGGCGGGGTTTATGCATATCGCGCAGGCTTCATCGTTGGACAGGCATTAGCAACAAAAAAGGCCGGAGACGACAGAGCAGCTCCGGCCAAGAAAGACCCGGTCCAAAAGGGGGAAAAGACCGCGCCAGCAAAGTCCGTTAACCGCCGTTGGGCTCGGCAGGGGCCATTAGTCCGTTCCAGCGACCCTTGCGTCCGGCCTTGCGCTCATCGGGGCTGATGCTGCCATCTTTATTGGTATCAGCTTTGGCGAAACGGGCTTCAGCGGCAGCACGGAATTCCGACTGCGATATGGCCTTGTCACCATTGCTATCGGCACGCGCCATTATATCCATGCGTCCGTCACGGCCACCTTCGCGCTTATGGCGCTTGCCCATCTTGCCATGCTCCATGCGCTTTTCGCGTCGGTCAGCGCGGCGATCACCGCGCATTTCATGTGCGGCCATGAATTCAGCTTGGCTGATGGAGCCGTTTTTGTCGGTATCGATTGCGGCAAAGCGCTTCGCCAACATCGCGGTCTTGTCGCTGTCATTCAGCGTGCCATCGCCGTTGGCGTCCATCATGGCAAAATGCGCATCAGCGGCGGCCATGGCTTCGGCTTTGGTAACAACGCGGTCGCCGTCTTGGTCCGCCATTCCACGGGGCGCGGCATATAATGCGGCAGCCGAGCTTATCGAAAGGGCCATCAGGCCAGCATAAATGGAAAGTTTCTTCATCCTAATCGCTCCTTATGATCGTCCGCGGGACTGCAGATGAAACGCATATAGGCTGTATATGTCGCAACAGTTTGTCGAGGCAAAGCATGCTTTGTCGCAAACTGTAACAGCATGGGATGATTTGAAGCTGCGGAAAGTTGGAGCGGGTAAGGGGGTGCCGCAGGCGAACGGAGCGCAGCGGAGGACAATCGAACCCCCTACGTTTGCAGTATCGAAGTGCCGGAAAAGTTGGAGCGGGTAAGGGGAATCGAACCCCTCTAGCTAGCTTGGAAGGCTAGTGCATTACCACTATGCTATACCCGCGACTGGCCATGGGCCGTCTTGAGCGCCGCTATTGCCATTATACGGCCCTAGCGTCAACGCCAAGATTGCAAAAGAAAGGGCCGCAAAAGCGGCCCCTTCCAAAAACTATGCTGTTTTTTATCAATGCTTCTTGTCGGCCCAGATTGTTTTGTAGGACATCCAAGCCAGCACTGTGAAGACCAATAGGAAGCCAAGGGCTGCCCAACCGGCGCTCTTGCGGTTTTCCATCTTTGGTTCCGCAGCCCAGGTCAGGAATGCAGAGACGTCTTCCGCCATCTGTTTCTTGGTGGCCGGCGTACCATCGTCATAAGTAACCTGGTCATCGGAAACGATCGGCGCCGCCATTGCGATGTTCAGGTTCGCAAACCACGGATTGAAGTGCAGGCCGGCAGGTGTCGCCGCTTCAGGGAATTCCTTCAGCAGTTCCTTGCCTTCTTCGTTCTTATAACCAGCTTGGTCACGATAGCCGAGCAGCAATGAATACACATATGCAGGGCCGCCTTCACGTGCCTTTGTGATCAGCGAAAGATCTGGCGGAAGCGCATTGTTGTTGGCCGCACGTGCCGCAACTTCGTTCGCAAATGGCGAAGGAATTTTGTCCGCAGGAATGCCCGGACGTGTTGCAGGCTCACCTGTTTCAGGGTTGATGCTTGGAACTTCGGTCTTCCATGCCTTTGCAAGCGCTTTGACCTGTTCTTCGCTGTAGCCCAGTGCCGCGAAATCGCGGAACGAGACCAGCTTCAAGCTGTGGCAAGCGGCGCAGACTTCGGAATACACCTTCAAGCCACGTTGTAATTGACCGCGGTCATATTTGCCCAACGGGCCGTCATGGGCAAATGTGACGGGCAAAGTCTCTTCATGGAACTCCGCCTCAACCGAAGGAACGGCAGGTTCCTTGATCGCAGTGATGACGGTGTCCCCAAGGCCAAGCAACAGCATGCCGCTGAAAAACAGGCCTACCAAAAAAGCAATTAAACGAACCATGATTATGCTTTCCCTGTTTTACGCAGCCGCTGGAAGCGGTTTGCCGGTGACGGCTTCGGTGATTGAATTTGGCAGCGGAAGCGGCCGTTCAATGCGCGAAACGATCGGCAAGATGATCAAGAAGTGAGCGAAATAATACGCTGCCGCAAGCTGGCTGAGTACAACCCACTGGGTGTATGGCGGTTTGCCACCGCAATAGGTCAGGATGGCGAGGCTTGGGATCAAGCCATACCAGAAGAACTTGCGGAACAATGGACGATAATGCCCCGAACGCACGGGCGACGTGTCCAACCAAGGCAGGAAGAACAAGAGCAAGATCGAACCGAACATCGCAAGCACGCCCATCAACTTTGCTGGGATGAGGATGATGCCGGTGAACGGAATGCCAAAGTCGACCGTGAACGCCTTCAAAATCGCGTAGAACGGCAAGAAATACCATTCAGGCACGATGTGCGCTGGCGTTGAAAGCGGGTTCGCCGGAATGTAATTGTCCGGGTGGCCAAGCATATTTGGCGCAAAGAAGGTGACAGCGACGAAGAAGATCAAGAAGACCCCAAGGCCGAAGCCGTCTTTTGCGGTGTAATATGGGTGGAATGGAACCGTGTCTTGCTCACTCTTTACGCTTACGCCCGTCGGGTTTGACGACCCCGGGATGTGCAATGCCCAAATGTGCAAGATGATGACACCGGCAATGACGAACGGCAGCAAATAGTGCAGCGAGAAGAAACGGTTCAGCGCGGCTTGGTCTGGCGCAAAACCGCCCAAAAGAAGCTGACGCAGAGGTTCACCCACCAATGGAATGGCGGAGAAGAAGCCCGTAATAACCTGCGCACCCCAGAAGCTCATTTGGCCCCATGGAAGCACATAGCCCATGAACGCAGTCGCCATCATCAACAAGAATATGGTGACGCCCAGCAACCAGATCATTTCGCGTGGCGCTTTATATGAGCCGTAGAAAAGACCGCGGAAGATATGAATATAGACCACGATGAAGAAGAAGCTTGCGCCGTTCATATGCGCATAGCGCACAAACCAGCCCGAGTTCACATCGCGCATGATATGTTCAACGCTGTTGAACGCGCCATCGACGCTTGCATAATAATGCATGGCCAACACGATGCCGGTCACAATCTGGATCACCAAAGCGACGCCCGCAAGGACGCCGAAGTTCCAGAAGTAATTGAGGTTGCGTGGCACCGGATATCCGGCGCCGACCGCGTTATATACAAGGCGTGGCAAAGGAAGACGTTCGTCGACCCATTTGCTCACCGCACCCTGCGGTTTATATTCTTGTGCCCAAGGGAAGCTCATCGCGTTTTAGCTCCTCAACCGATTTTAACGACTGTGTCAGAAATGAATGCGAACTCCGGAACAGCAAGGTTCAGCGGCGCTGGACCCTTCCGGATACGTGCGGCGGTGTCATAATGCGAACCATGGCATGGGCAGAAATAGCCGCCATATTCACCCTTAACTTCACCAGCTGCTGCACCAAGTGGCACGCAACCCAAATGGGTGCAAACACCAAGGGTAATCAGCCAATTTTCTTTGCCGGGCTTGGTGCGTTCGGCAAGCGTTTGTGGATCGCGCAGCGAGCCAACATCTACCTTGTTGGCTTCTTCGACTTCAGCAGGGGTCAGATTGCGGATGAACACCGGCTGTTTGCGCCAGCTGGTCTTAATCGACTGACCTGGCTGGATGGCTGCAACGTCAACCTCGATTGAGGCGAGTGCCAGCACGTCCGCGCTTGCGCTCATCTGCGATACCAATGGCATCGCAACGGCTGCGGCGCCTACGCCTGCGAAGCTGACCGCGGCGACGTGAATGAAGTCGCGACGACGAACGCCCGAACCTTCTGCGCCATCATGATTCTGCGCAGCAGCTGCAGCTTTCGTTGCGACTGAAGCTGCCGGCGCAGCCGCCTGCTTTTTTACTGCCGGCTTTTTCGCCGTGCTTTTTGTCTTTTTGACTGTCGACATAATCTGCCCTTTTTGCGTTGCGGCGGTTAATCCGCAATAGCGTCGAAATCCCGTCTCTTCCCAAGCTGAAAAGCAATTCGCCTTACAATTGGGTCGATTCAGCGGGCCTGATAGACGCCTTTAGGCCTTTTTGCCAACAGGGAATTTGGCAGTGTGCATAGCAAAGCGCGCCATGCCGATTGCATTTTGCAAAACCGGCGTAAATTCGCGGCTAATGCTTGCTTCTCGCAACATATTAAGCCTAAAGAGCGCGTCTTTTGAATGAATATTGTTGGAGTAGATCGCATGGCGACACCTTGGACGCCGGATAGCTGGAGAAGCGCGACGGGCATTCACATGCCTGAATATAAGGATGCAGCAGCACTTGCCGCAACCGAAGAGACATTGCGTAACTATCCGCCGCTGGTTTTTGCAGGCGAGGCGCGCAATCTGACGGCGGATCTCGCCAAGGTGGCCGACGGAAAGGCGTTTCTGTTGCAAGGCGGCGATTGCGCCGAAAGCTTTGCCGAATTTCATCCCAATAATATTCGCGATACATTCCGCGTCATTCTGCAAATGGCGGTCGTGCTGACCTTTGCGGGCAAATTGCCGGTCGTGAAATTGGGCCGGATGGCTGGCCAGTTTGCCAAGCCACGCTCCACGCCGACTGAAACAATCAATGGCGTCGAACTGCCCAGCTATTTCGGCGATATCATCAACGACATTGAATTTGTTGCCGAAGGCCGCGAGCCTGACCCGGCACGGATGATCCGTGCATATAGCCAGGCTGCGTCAACGCTGAACCTGTTGCGCGCGTTTTCCAACGGTGGATACGCCAATCTGCAGCAGGTCAATGCGTGGACGCATGATTATATGGGCCGTTCCCCATGGGCGCAGAAATATAAAGAAACCGCTGACCGCATCAGCGAGGCGCTGGCATTCATGGAAGCCTGCGGCATCACGCCAGAGACCGTCCCGCAGATTAAGGGCACAAGCTTTTACACCAGCCATGAGGCATTGTTGTTGCCGTATGAGCAAGCAATGACCCGGCAGGACAGCCTTACGGGTGATTGGTACGATACGTCGGCGCACTTCTTGTGGATTGGCGATCGCACCCGCTTTGACGGTTCGGCACATGTCGAATTTTTGCGCGGCATCGGGAACCCAATCGGTATCAAATGCGGACCAAGCCTTGAACCCGACGCGCTGTTGCGCATGTTGGATGGGTTGAACCCGTCGCGCGAAGCGGGCCGGATTACGCTGATTTCGCGTTATGGGTATGACAAGGTGGAAAGCGGATTGCCCACTTTGGTGCGTGCCGTCCAGCGTGAGGGGCATCCTGTTATCTGGTCATGCGATCCGATGCATGGCAATGTCGTCAAATCCGCGAGCGGATATAAAACGCGTCCGTTCGAGCGTATTTTGGCGGAAGTTCGTGGCTTTTTTGCCGTGCACCGTGCAGAAGGCAGCTTTGGCGGCGGCATCCATATCGAGATGACGGGCCAGAACGTTACCGAATGCACCGGCGGTGCGGTTGCCGTGACGGACGAAGGTCTGGCCGACCGGTACCATACGCATTGCGACCCACGGTTGAATGCGGCGCAATCGCTTGAACTCGCTTTCCTGTTGGCAGACATACTTAATCAGGAAATGACCGAGCGCGCGAAGAAAGCCGCATAAGCATCGGTAAGCGACTGCGGGTTGGTATATCTGGCTGTGCGCTAGATGTTTGCCCAAAACTAACGCGTGTTGGCGATCGTTTCTAGGCGGTAGCCGTACCCAAAGACCGTTGAAATGCGAAAACCGTTTTCAGGCTGCAGGTTCAGCTTTGAACGCACGCGCGAGATATGCATGTCCAACGTACGCGTGGCCAAGGCTGCGGTCGTCCGCCAGATCGTCTCCATAAGATAATTGCGTGACAATGTGCGGTTGACATTGCGGAAGAAAAAATCGGCCAATTCAAACTCTTTCGCCGTGAGTGTAATAATCTTCCCATTCACCATGACGGTCTGTTCAATCCGATTTAGGCGATATTTGCCATATGTCGCTTCGGTATCAAAAGCGCCCCCAACCGCGCCACAGCGTAATATTGCACTGATGCGGGCGGCGATAACCGCGCGGTCTTCCGGCTTACTGATATAATCAGTGGCTCCGGCATAGAGCGCCTCGGTAATGTCTTTTTTCGCAGACCGGTTGGTGATCATCATGACCGGCGGCCGCTCGGGCAGCGTCTCTTGCATCCATTTCAGAATCTCGAGACCATCTTTGCCGGGCATGTTCCAGTCGAGCATCAGCAAATCAAATGTGTCGCGGATCAAGGTTCGCATAAGGGCGTTCCCATCGGTATATCCAACCGCAGCGTGGCCAAGTTCTTCGACGATTGCCGTCAGATGATGAACCACTTCCGGCTCATCTTCCGCAATTACTACCCGCATATTTTGGTCCGCCCCTCAGCAAACTGCCGAATATCGGCGCTAAGAGATAAATACGCCGATAAACATTGCGTTACCATACATCGGCCCAAAACATTTACAATGTTTTACATTTGGGGGTGCGGCGCGCAGTTTGCGTAGATTGCAGATAGTGGCTGGGGCGGCAGGGATCGAACCTGCGAATGGCGGCATCAAAAGCCGCTGCCTTACCGCTTGGCGACGCCCCAGCAGGCCAGCAAACTGGCCAATGTGCGCGGCTTATATCGTGCGAATCTCGTAGCGCAACAGCTTAATCGATGCGTTGCACCCAACCATGGGTGTCTGCTGCCACTCCGCGTTGGATATCCACAAGTTTTGTGCGGATTATCTGGGTCATTTGCCCCGCGCCGCCCGCGCCAATGGTGAAGGCACCTTGGGTGGATTTCACCGTGCCGACAGGGGTTACGACCGCCGCAGTGCCACAGGCAAAGACTTCAACGAGCCGTCCGGATTCGGCATCGGCGCGCCATTGGTCCATCGCATAACGCTCCTCGCGGACGTTCAAACCTTGTGCACGGGCAAGCGTTAGAACCGAATCGCGAGTGATGCCTTCCAAAATCGTGCCGTCGGTAGGCGGTGTCAGCAATGAAGCGTCATCGAACAGGAAAAACAGGTTCATGCCGCCCAATTCTTCGACCCAGCGATGTTCGGCGGCGTCGAGGAACACGACTTGGTCACAACCCTGACGAATGGCTTCGGATTGGGCGACAAGGCTGGCGGCATAATTACCGCCGCATTTTGCCGCGCCCGTTCCGCCGCGTGCGGCCCGGGTATATTGTTCCGATACCCAAATCGAAATCGCCGGCGCACCGCTTTTAAAATAATTCCCGGCCGATGACGCTATGACCATGAACAGATATTCTGCCGATGGCTTCACGCCCAAAAACACTTCGCTGGCGATCATGAAGGGGCGCAAATAAATCGACCCACCATCGATGGGCGGAAACCAGTCCTTGTCGACCTGAACCAGTTGGCGACACGCTTGCAAAAACATTTCTTCAGGCAGTTCGGGCATAGCAAGGCGCTTGGCCGACCGCTGGAAACGGCGGGCATTCTGCTCAGGGCGAAACAGCGCCATCGATCCGTCGGCAAGGCGGTAGGCCTTTAAACCTTCAAATATTTCTTGTGCATAATGCAGCACAGCCGTTGCTGGATCGAGCGTAAGTGGCGCGCGCGGGCCTACTTTCGCATCATGCCAGCCTTTGGCGTCCGAATAGCGGATGGTGACCATATGATCGGTGAACACACGACCAAAGCCCGGATCGACAAGCCGCGCCGCGCGTTCCGCCGCGTCAACGGGATTTGGATTGGCCTCAAATGGAAATGCGCCGGACGTCATAGATGCTCTCGTCAGTTAGGGTCTTGCTTCGTCCTATGGGCTGGGCTTAGATACGTCAATATGGCTGCCCCATCTTCTGTATCTGCTGCGCCGACGGCGTCACCTTTGTTTCTGCGCGAGCATGAGGTGCGGCGCGGCGTTGAGCTTTTGTTTTTCGGTTATACGCGGCTTACGCGCGCTATAGATGACGGATTGGCAGAGCATGGCCTTGGCCGCGCGCACCATCGCGCACTGTATTTTATCGCCCGCCAACCCGACCTGACGATTAGCGAATTACTCAAAATCCTTGCCATCACGAAGCAATCGCTGGGCCGGGTACTGACCGACTTGGCGGAGCGAGAGTTGGTCGAAACGCGCACGGGGGTGGTCGACCGGCGGCAGAAGCTGCTGCGTCTGACTGCGGAGGGTGTCCGCTTTGAAGCGCAGCTATTTGACGCACTGCGCACCAGCCTTGGGGCTGCTTATGCCGCAGCGGGGCAGGAATCGGTCACGGGTTTCTGGCGCGTTTTGGAAGGGTTGATACCTGCAGAGGACAAGGCCATGGTTATCGCCTTGCAGAAGGATATTTGATGCGCGACACGCTTGCACGACTTGAACATATCATCGCCCAGCGGTCGAAGGCA
The DNA here is from genome assembly GCA_943368745.1 of Maricaulis salignorans. Lineage (GTDB taxonomy): Bacteria > Pseudomonadota > Alphaproteobacteria > Sphingomonadales > Sphingomonadaceae > Sphingorhabdus_B. Next base: position 46,003 of record CALRLP020000008.1, on the reverse strand, counting down.
GCGCCCGATAGCAGCTATGTGGCGTCATTATTCGCCAAAGGGCGCGGTAAAATAGCGCAGAAAGTTGGCGAAGAAGCGACCGAGACGATCATCGCCGCGCTTTCGGGTGATGCCGACCACCTGACTGCTGAAGCAGCAGACCTGCTTTTCCACCTGATGATCTTGCTTGCCGAGGGCGGGGTGGCATTTGACGATGTTCTCGCCGAACTTGACCGCAGGGAAGGCGTATCCGGCCTGGTTGAAAAGGCTGCGCGCGACAATTCCGGAGAATAAGATGCCAATCGATGCGACGCTGCCTTACGATGATAGCAATATTTTGGCTAAGATACTTCGGGGCGAGATTCCCAATAAAACGGTTTATGAAGATGAGTGGGCGCTCGCCCTGCATGATATCAATCCGCAAGCGCCGGTGCATGTTTTGGTGATACCCAAGAAAGGCTATGTGAGCTGGGATGATTTTACGGCCAATGCCAGCGATGCTGAGGTCGCTGGTTTCAACCGCGCTGTCGGTCACACCGCCCGCATACTTGGTGTTGTCGAAGAAGGCTATCGCCTGATTACGAACGTTGGAACCAATGCGCATCAGGAAATCGCTCATCTTCATGTTCATATTTTAAGTGGAAAACCGCTCGGCCCCATGCTTATGCGATGAAATTCAGTTGCGCGGAGACTTTTAGAGGTTAGGTTCTGCGCGATAAGAAATCCATCGGGGAGATTATGATGGCGATTGAGCAGCAATCCGTGATGCAGCGCATGTTCGCGCGCAAAACGATCGCACAAGTACAAAGAGAGTCGGCCAGCAGCGAACTGAAGCGTTCGTTGGGCAAGTGGAACCTTCTGCTTTTGGGCGTTGGGTGCATCATCGGTGCGGGCATTTTCGTCCGTACGGGCAGTGCCGCTGCATTGCATGCTGGACCTGCTGTTCTGCTGTCCTTCGTCGTGGCGGGGATCGTCTGCGCTTTTGCAGGCCTGTGCTATGCCGAACTTTCGTCAACGCTGCCTGTTTCGGGGTCGGCCTACACCTACAGCTACACCACATTGGGCGAATTTGTCGCTTGGATCATGGGGGCATTGCTGCTTCTCGAATACGGCCTTGCCGCATCGGTGGTGGCCGTCGGTTGGGGCGGATATGTTGTCAGCTTGCTGGCGGACTTCGGCCTTGTCATCCCGCCGCAATTTACCGGACCAACCGGACATGCGGTCATGCGTGACGGTGTGCCCCTGTTGGTTGATGGCGCTGCGGTAACCGCAATCTTCAACTTGCCAGCCTTCCTCATCTGTATGGCGCTTGCGCTGTTGTTGATGGTGGGTGTGTCGGAATCGGCTAAGGTCAACAACGTCATTGTGGCCATTAAGGTCAGCGTTCTGGCTGCATTCATTCTGGTCGGTGGCTACATCGTTCTGTCGAACTTGCCGGAATTGGCGGCGAAGAACTGGACTCCCTTTATTCCAGAAAACACTGGTGACGGCGAATTCGGTATTGATGGCATCATGCGTGCGGCATCGATCGTCTTCTTCGCTTATATCGGTTTTGAAGCTGTCTCGACCGCTGGTCAGGAAGCCAAGGACCCCAAGCGCGACATGCCATTTGGTATCATCGGTTCGCTGGTTGTCTGCACTGTCATCTATATGTTGGTGGCTGCAATCATGACCTTGCTCGTGCCTTATGCAACATTGAACGTGCCAGACCCTGTCGCGGTCGTTGTTGACAGCTTTGGTCCACAATGGGCTTGGTTGGCAAAGACCATCAAGGTCGGCGCGATCATTGGTCTGACCTCGGTTGTTCTGGTGCTGATGTATGCCCAAACGCGTATCTTCTACACCATGGCCCGTGACGGCCTGTTGCCGAAGATCTTCTCAAAGGTGCATCCAAAGTTCCACACGCCATATATCAACACATTGTTGGTCGGCACGATCACGGCTGTTGCCGCAGGGTTCTTCGACATCAACGTTTTGGGTGACATGACCTCGGTCGGCACATTGGCAGCATTTGCCATCGTCTGCCTGTCGGTCATGTATCTGCGCCGTGCAGCGCCTGATCTGCCACGTGGCTTTTCGGTACCGTTCTACCCACTGACACCGATCCTTGGTATCTTGTCATGCCTGTATCTGATTACGACAGTACCTTACAACGTGCTGATGTTCTTCGTGTACTTCCTGATTGGTGCCATCGTGCTGTACTTCGTTTATGGCATGCGCAATTCAAACTTGCAGCATGACCAATTGACGGACAACGCACCGGATATGGGTGAATTCCCTGGTCCAGTTGTGGACTAAGGTTACCGGCATAACGCAAAAGGGCAGGGGCGCTTCGGCGCCCCTTTTCTTTGCCTAGGTCCTGACCCTAGCTGCGGGGGTCAGCGGGAAGGGGTTGGGTGGTGCCGGGACGCGTAAACAGCTTGCCCTTTTCACACCATAGAACCAATATCAGCGCGGCCAGCCCACAACACAGAAAACCAAGCGCGACAGGAAAGACGCTTCCGTCAAACTGCTGTCCGATAATGGCACCGAGCGAGGCAGCCAAGGCCGTGCGCACGAACGTCTGAAACGATGACGCTGCGCCCGCGACATGGCCAAAGGGCGTCATCGCAATCGACGAGAAGTTGGAGCCGATAAACCCAACCATCGCCATATTGCCCGTCAGCAACAATAGGAACAACGGCATCGACTTCGGCGCGAATTGCGCCGCGAGCAATTGCAATGCGCCAAGGGTGATGAAGGTCAAAAGCGCGGTGTGCGAGACACGGCGGGCGCCAAAGCGTTCCACAATTCGCGAATTGGTGAAGTTCGACACAGCGATGCCAATGGCGATGATGGCAAAGCCAATGGTGAAAAAGTCAGCAGCGTTGAACACCTTGTCGAACATTTGTTGCGAGCTGTTGAGATAGCCGAACAAAGCGCCCTGAACGATGCCAGCGCCAATCATATATCCCGCAGCATTGCGATGAAGGACGACGACTTTCCATGCCTTGGCCAGCGCACGGGGTTCAATCGGAATGACATTTTCGGGCGCAAGTGTTTCCGGCAAACGGAAATATACCCAGATGGCGGCCGCCACGGCCATGAACGCCATCAGGTCGAATATCGTCCGCCAGCCTGCAAACAACAGGACCATCTGTCCTATCGTTGGTGCGATTATCGGCACGATCATAAAGATGAGGAAGATAGTCGACATCCGCCGCGCCATTGCGTCACCTTCAAACTGGTCGCGGATGACGGAGACCACAAGCACGCCCATGGCCGCCGCGAGCAAACCATGCGCAAAACGCATCGCGAGCATCATTTCAAAATCTGGCGTAATCGAACAGGCGAGCGAAAACACAGCAGCGCCGATGGTTGCAATCAGCAATATCGGCTTGCGACCATAGCGGTCAGACAGCGGACCATAGATCAACGCGCCAATGCCGGTGCCGGCCAGAAAGACCGAAATAATATATTGGATCTGGTTGGGATCGGAAACCTTCAGCCCCTGTGCCATGGCGGGAAACGCCGGCAACATTGCATCAATGGCCAACGCGTTGAGCGCCATCAGCGATGCCATCATGATGGTCAATTCGCGCGGGCCGATGGATTTTTTTGCAGAAGCTGGGGAGGTCATGTTGCGGCTATGGGGTAGCAGCGGCAATAATTCCACCCGCTAAATCTTTAAATCAGTCCAGCGCTCCGCATGCTGGAAAAGCCGTCTTTGCCGATGATGATGTGATCATGCACCGTTATCCCGAACTTCTGCCCTGCATCCGCAATGTCGCGGGTCATGGCAATGTCTTGCCGGCTTGGGCTGCTATCGCCGCTTGGGTGGTTGTGGACAAGGATGATGGCCGCTGCGCCCAAGTCCATCGCGCGCCGGATAACTTCGCGCGTATAAATCGCCGCCTGATCGACCGAACCTTCGCTCGCGATCTCATCGCGGATCAGCATATTCTTGCTGTTAAGATATAAGGTCCGCACGCGCTCAATGGTCAGGTGCGCCATGTCGGCACGCAGATAGTCGAGCAACGCCTGCCATGATGACAAAATCGGCATCTCGCGGACGGGTTCGCTCAAAAGACGTAAGGCCGCCACTTGAACGATTTTCAGCGCAGCGACACTTGTTTCGCCCATCCACTTTTCGCGCATGATGCTGTCGGCATCCGCCGTTAACAAGGCCGAGAGGCTGCCATATCGCGCGATCAGATCCTTGGCGATTTGTTTTGTGTCGCGGCGCGGAATGGCCAATGCGAGCAAATATTCGACCAGCTCATGGTCGTGCAGGCCTTCGCCTTGCTGTTCAAAAAGCCGCTTGCGCAGACGCGCGCGGTGGCCGGTGCCATGATGTTCGATTTTATCCGCGCCGTCCGCCATCAGCACTGTCCTTTTGCGATCATGTTCTTTTTGGTGATTTTTGCGGCGGGTGCAAGTCGATTGACGCGAATGCCGTTGCAACCGGACGGGCTTTCCCGCATTTGATAAGCATGCGGACCGCTGCCGACGAAACACCGACAGACGACGCCGATGTGCAGCCTTTCCAGGGTGCGCGTTGGAAACGTCGTATTTTTGGCGCCGTGTCGCTTTTGCTTATTGGGTTGTTGGTGTTTGCATGGGCGCAACGCAACAGCATCGCTGACCGGTTCGTGCAAAATGCCTTTGCTGCGCGCGGCGTTGCAGCGACATACAAGATTGATACCGTGGGCTTTCGCACGCAGCGCATTCGTGATCTCGTCATTGGTAATCCCGCGCGACCTGATCTCACCGCAAAGCTCGTTGAAATTGATGTGGCGCTGAACTTTTCCGGTGCCAACTTGCGCGATGTCCGTGCCGACGGGGTGATGCTGCGTGGGCGGTACGCCAATGGCCAATTGTCCTTTGGTGAGCTCGATAAGTTTGCCGATCCCACATCAACCGAGCCGCTGGAGCTTCCCGACATTGCGCTATCGCTCAAAAATGCGCGGGCGCAGATTGAAACGCCATGGGGGGTATTCGACGCCGCGGCGCATGGCAGCGGTCTGCTGCGGAACCGCTTTGCGGCAAATCTGTCCGTGCGGTCGCAGGGCATCGCAGTCGCGGATTGCGCCGCATCTGACGTAAGGTTCGACGGAAAGCTGATGCTCGAATGGCGTGGACCGCGATTGGTCGGGCCGATAACCGCCACAGCGGCGAAATGCGCAGATGCTGGGCTTGCGATCGCTGCGCCGCGGCTGGATGCGGATATGAAGCTGTCCGAACGGCTTAACCGATGGGATGGGACACTGGGGTATGCGGCGACCCATCTGGTTGTCCCCACAGCGCAGATGAAGGACGTTGCGGGGACACTGTCGGTGGATGGCAATTTGAAGCGCACCAATTTTGCGCTGCTGCTCGACAAGGGGGCATTGCGATCAGCACCTTTGTCAGTTGGCCGATTGCAACTGGCGTCAAAGGGATATGCCGGGCTGGCCAATCGCCGTCTGGCGTTGAGCGTTTCGGGCAATGCCGCCTTGGCCAATGGCGCGCTGGATCGCGGCACCGTTGGCGACCTTCGCGGTCTGGTTGCGCAAACGCGCGCGACGCCAATCGGGCCCATTGTCGCGCGGATGGCTCCCGTGTTGCAGCGCGCGGGAGACCGATTTGCGGCGCAGCTAGATTTCGAATCCTTTCAGGATTTTCAAGGGCGCCTCGGCGGCGACATCAGCGCGCTATCGCTGACCAGCGCATCGGGCGTTCGCCTTCGGCAGATTGGCAGCTTTGGCGTTTCGGCTTCCCCCAAAGGATGGCGGCTGAATGCGCCTGCGCAATTGACATTGTTCGGTACGAACGTGCCGAACATGCGGCTGTCGCTTGCGCAGACGGGGCAATCATGGTCGGGCAGTCTGGCTATTGCGCCATATACAGCAGGCAGTGCGCGGCTGGCGGTGTCCAACCTTGCGTTCAATGGCAATCCGGGTGGCGCATGGCGTTTTCAGGGGCAGGCGAAAATGTCGGGGCCATTGCCCGGCGGTTTTGTCACCGGGCTGAACTTGCCCATCGCCGGCCGATATGAAGCGGGCGCGCTGTCCCTGTATGACGCGTGCCAAAATGTCCGGTTCGACTCGCTGAAAATATCATCTTTGGCGCTGCGCGGCGATATGTTGCGGCTGTGCCCCGACCGTGGCCGGTCGATGTTTTCTACCGGCAATGGAAAGCCAGCTTTTGCGAGCAATATCGCTGATTTTAGAGCGAATGGAAATCTTGGCCGCACGCCGATATCGGGACGCAGCGCGACGGTCCGGTTCAGTCTGGATGAAGGCTTCGTCGCGAAGGATGTCCGCATCACGCTTGGCGCAGAGGGCGGGCAGAGCACATTTGATATGGCCGCTTTATCGGGGCGTTTTGGGCAAGGTGGGATGTCGGGCGCGCTGTCCGGCGGTGCGGGGCAGATCGGCAATGTGCCGCTGCTGATAAACGACGCATCGGGTGACTGGCGCTACGCCGATGCAATATTGACGCTGAATGGCCGATTGGGCGTGACCGACGCGGAACAAGTCGATCGTTTCAAGCCGATGATCGTGCCGGACATGCTGCTGACGCTGGAAAATGAAGTAATCACCGCGATTGGCCATGCGGTGGAACCAACAACGGGTACGCGAGTGGCCGATATCGACATTCGCCATGCACTTGGCAGTGCTACCGGACGCGCGCTGCTTGCCGTTGACGATCTGCACTTTACCGAACGGTTTCAGCCGGACCTGCTGACCCCGCTGGTTTTGGGTGTGGCAGCAAATGTCGATGGCACGATATCCGGCGATGGCCGTATCGAATGGGATGCGCAGGGCGTCCGCAGCACGGGCAGGGTTGCAACGCGGGGCATGAACCTGGCCGCCGCATTCGGCCCTGTTGAAGGCCTTACCACGGAAATCGTCTTCACCGACCTTCTGGGGCTTGAGACGGGCCCATCGCAAGTGGCCGAGATTGCATCGGTCAATCCCGGCGTTCCGGCGCTGGGAGGGAAGGTGAGCTATCGCTTGCTTCCCGACCGGCGCGTGGCAATTGAATCGGGCCGCTGGCCTTTCGCCGGTGGCGAGCTGATCTTGGAGCCCACCATTCTCGATTTCGATGTGGAGTCCGAACGGAGCCTGACGTTCCATGTCGTTGGCGTGCATGCCGACAAGCTTTTGGAAGGATATAATTTCCAGAATTTGCGCGTGACAGGTGTGTTCGATGGCACCTTGCCGATGATATTCAATCAGGACGGCGGCCGAATTGTTGGCGGCAGCCTCGTCTCGCGCGAGGGCGGTGGTGAGGTGAGCTATCTGGGTGAGCTAACCTACAAAGACATGGGCACATTCGCCAATTATGCGTTCAACGCGCTGCGCTCGATCCGTTATTCGACACTGACTATTGGTGTAGGTGGTGACCTCGACGGTGAAATCGTGACGGACATCAGCTTTACCGGATTGCAGCAAGGCAGCCTTGCCAAGCGCAACTTCATCACGCGCCAACTGGCCCGCATTCCCATTAAGTTCAACGTCAGCGTAACGGCGCAGTTTATGATGCTGATCGGGTCTATCCGTGGCTATTATGATCCGAATTACGCGGCAGAACGGGATTTGCCATATTTGCTGCAACAACAGCCAACGCAAACCGATGCCAAAACCACGCCATCTGTTGAACCAACAAAAGAAACAGCCAATGAATGACCTATTCAGCAAAGGGAAAGCGACCATGCCGCAAAACCGTCATCAATTGACGAACCGCAATGATAATGCGATTCGCCGCCTTATGGGAAAAATGCTGCTTTTATGCACACCGTTGATGGTGTCTGCCTTGGCCGGTTGTGTGCAGGTTACCGCACCAGACAAGCCAATCGTCATCAACCTCAACATCGCAATCCGGCAGGAAATTTTATACAAGCTGGCTGCGGCGTCCGAGAAAGTGATTGAACAGGAACCGGGGATATTCTGATGAAAAATTCTGTTGAAATGATTATTGCCGCTGTGCTGCTTGGCGCGACCGCAACCAGCGCCGGAGCGTATCAAGCTGGCCGCGACCCTGCATATCAAAGTGCGCGCGACAGCGGACTGGTGGGCGAGAAGCCCGATGGCTATCTGGGTTTCGTCAGCGCGCCTTCGCCAGCCATCAAGGCTTTGGTAGAGGACATCAATATCAAGCGCCGAGCGGCTTATTCCAAAGAAGCGCTCGCCAATGGTGCGACCATTGAGGAAATGGCTCTGCGTACCGGATGTCGCTTGATTGCAGAGCGCACCGTAGCGGGTGAAAAATACCAAGCGCCATCGGGCCAATGGAAAACCCGCGATTCCAGCGCACCGGAATTGGACCCGCGCTGCCCGTAATTCCGTCTTTCGCGAAACTGAAAATACCGGGCCGGGGCAGCGATGCTTCGGCCCTTTCTATTGCAACGCAACATTCTTGGCGACGCGCTGTTGACTTGACGAAGGCGCTCTCCTAAAGCGCCGATGCCTAGGCGGGGTTGCCCCGATTGCGTGGCGGTTCCGTGTGTTTATTTGGATGGAATCACATGATGTCGGACAATTCCGGGCAGGATGGAAAAGGCAAAAGTGACGCCCGGCTCGTGTCGTTAGATATGCAGCTGAAAGCGGCACGGAAAGCCGAAGCAGAACGCTCAGGTCAAGATCAGGTTCCAGCCAAAGGAATGCGGCAAGGGAACAGGGTTTTAACCGAGTTGATCGCGGGTCCTGCTGGTGGTGCTTTGGTTGGCTGGGTCTTGGACCGCTGGCTGGGTATCGCACCTGCGCTCCTGTTGACCTGCATGTTCTTGGGCATCGCAGTCGCCTTCAGGAATATAATAAAGATTTCAGCTGAGCGTCCGGACTAAACCGGGCGCTTGACGTGTATATAACAGGGTAGTGAACGTGGCAGGCGAAAGCGGCAAAATCGATCCGATGTACCAGTTCAAGATTGAGCCGCTCGCGCAGCTTAATCTTGCAGGTTACGACGTCTCCTTCACCAACTCATCGTTGTTCATGGTACTTGTCCTTGGCGCGCTTTGGGTGTTCATGGCGGGCGGAATGAAGCGCGAAATGGTCCCCGGCCGCTGGCAGATGGCTGTCGAAGGCGTAACGGGCTTCATCAACAACATGCTGACCGCAAATGTCGGTCCCGAAGGCAAGAAATATGTGCCTTTGGTGTTCTCGTTGTTCATGTTCATCCTGATGGCGAACTTCATGGGCATGATGCCGTTCGGTATCGTTCCCGGCGTGCATCCCTTTACCATTACCAGCCATTTGACCGTCACCGCCGTGCTGGCGCTGTTCAGCTTTGGCACTGTCTTGGTCGTCGGTTTCTGGCGGCATGGCCTGCATTTCTTCAGCCTGTTTGTTCCGCATGGCACACCATGGTGGTTGCTCTGGCTGATCCCGGTCATCGAATTGTTCTCATTCATGATCCGTCCTTTCAGCCTTGCGCTGCGTTTGTTCGTCGCGATGACCGCGGGTCACATCATGATGAAGGTGCTTGCCGGATTTGTGATTAACGGTTTGAATGCAGAAGCCGCTTGGGTGCCGATGATTGTCAGCTTCCCGGCCTTTGTTTTGATGATTGGTATTACCCTGCTTGAACTGCTCGTTTGTGCTATTCAGGCCTATGTTTTTGCACTTTTGACGTCGCTGTACATCAACGACGCCGTCAATTTGCACTAAGATTTCAACCACTAAGTTTTATTTCTAACAGGAGTTATTATCATGGACGCAGAAGCAGCCCAAATGATCGGTGCCGGTCTGGCAGCAATTGGTGCCGGTATCGCCGCTGGCGGTGTTGGTAACGTTTTTAGCTCGTTCCTTCAGGGCGCGTTGCGTAACCCAGCAGCAGCTGACAGCCAGCAGGGCCGTCTGTTCATCGGCTTCGCCGCCGTCGAACTTCTTGGTCTGCTCGCGTTCGTTATCGCGATGATCCTGATCTTCGTTGCCTAATTGACGGTTTCGCCCCGGCAACCGCCGGGGCATTTCCTCAATAGGATGAGCGCGTAATATGCCACAAATTGCCCAGATTCTTGAAACTTATGCATCACAGTTTTTTTGGCTGATGATTGTCTTTGGCTTGGTCTATTTTACGATCGGTCATGGCATGTTGCCAAAAGTGGAAGCAACGATGGACGCACGTAATCGCAAGATTGCGGACGACCTTGCGGCTGCCGAGCTTGCGCGTGCCGAAGCGGATGATCTGGGGGATAGTGGCGAAGCAGGACTTGCTGCTGCGCGGGCTGCGGCCCAAGCCAAGGCAAGCGATGCGAAAGCAAAAGGCGCTAAAGACGCAGATGCCCGTTTGGCGAAAGCCGATGCGGAAGTGGGCGTAAAGCTCGCCGCTGCGGAAGCCGCGCTTTCGGCTGCATCAGCCAAGGCAATGGCAAGCATCGAAACCGTGGCTGCGGACGCCGCTGCGGATATCGTTGCCAAGGTTTCGGGCGCGAAAGTTACCCCGGCGCAGGCCGCAAAAGCAGTGAAGGCGGTAATGTCCAATGGCTAATCCAGCAGCATCCACCGACACGGTAGCGGCAACAACCGCCGTTGCTCCAGCAGCAGACGCCGCCGCATCCGCTGCGGCGCCCACCGCTGAAACCGCCGCGCCCGCTGCGCACGCTTCTACCGAAGCACATGGCGGTGCAGAAGAGCATGTCACGCCTTCGGCTCTTGGTTTTGACGCCACGATGCTTGTGGCTTTGGCGATGCTTGCCGTCATCATCTTGGCAATCTGGAAAAAAGTGCCTGCGATGATCGCTGGCGCATTGGATGGACAGATTGCAGGCATTAAGCAGCAGCTGGACCAAGCAACCGCGCTGCGTGCCGAAGCCGAAAATATCAAGGTCGAGTATGAAGCAAAGGCAAAGCAGGCGGCGCGTGATGCCGATGCGATGAAAGCCTCTGCCGAAGCTGAAGCGAAGCAGATTGTTGCCCGCGCAAAGAGTGATGCAACCGCATTGATCGAACGCCGTGCCAAGGCCGCTGAAGAAAAGATTGCTGCTGCCGAGCGCGCCGCAATCGCCGATGTCCGCAACAAGGCCGCAAGTGCTGCCGCCGCTGCTGCTGCGCAATTGATCGCTGCGCATCATGATGCAAAGGCCGACGCAGCCTTGATCGACCAATCGATCGCCTCGCTGAACTAAGCTTCTCGTTCCCGCGCAGGCGGGAACACAACTTCCGATATATAATCATGCCGCGCATTTGCGGGAATGACATTGTGTAGAGCACCGACGTTGCCTACATCACCCCGACATGTCCAAAGCCGACCGCCCCGATCAACCCAATGCTGCTTCTCGCTTTAACGAGGAGCAGGCGACCTATGCGGTGCGTGGTGCGGACACACCCGATCTCGAAACCGGCACAGCCGCCATCCGCAATGTTCTGAAGACGTTACCGCTGAAACCGGGCGTGTACCGGATGCACGACGCGCGCGGCGAAATATTATATGTCGGCAAGGCGCGTGCGCTGAAGAACCGCGTCGGCAATTATGTGCAGATTGACCGCTTGCCCAACCGCCTGCGCAGAATGGTCGCGCTGACGCGTTCGATGACGATTGTTACCACCAATAGTGAGGCGGAGGCCCTGTTGTTGGAGGCGCAGCTGATCAAGCGTTATCGTCCGGCTTACAATGTGCTGCTGCGCGACGACAAAAGCTTCCCCTTCATCCTGTTGCGCGCGGATCATAAATTCCCGCGTATCCAGAAACATCGCGGTGCACGGCGGAACAAGGGGCATTATTATGGCCCCTTTGCCAGCGCGGGGTCGGTCAACCAGACGCTGAATGCGTTGCAAAAGCTGTTTCTGTTGCGCAGCTGTTCGGACAGTTTTTTCAACAATCGCGACCGGCCATGCCTGCTGTATCAAATCAAGCGCTGTTCCGCGCCCTGCGTTGGCCGGATTGACGATCAATCCTATGACGGGCTGGTCGCTGATGCCAAATCCTTCCTCGACGGCAAATCCTCTGATGTGCAGGCAAAGCTGGCGAAGGAAATGGAGGGCGCGGCCGAAGCGCTCGATTTCGAACGTGCGGCCATGCTGCGCGACCGGTTGAAGGCGCTGACCTTCATTCAAGGGTCGCAGGCGATTAATGCGCAGGGCGTTGGCGATGCCGACATCTTTGCCTTGGCGCACCGCAATGGCGTGATGGGTATTCAGGCGTTTTTCATCCGCGGCGGGCAAAATTGGGGGCATCGGTCGTTTTTCCCGTCCCATGTCGCCGAAATGACCGAGGATGAGGTGTTCACCAGCTTCCTTGCGCAATTTTACGAAGATGTGCCGCCCGCCAAAAACATATTGCTCGACCGCGAACTGACCGAGGCGGATCTGTTGGCGGAGGCATTGTCCGAACGTGCCGAGCGCAAGATTGAAATCAGCGTGCCGCAGCGCGGCGACCGCGTCCGCCTTGTCAAACAGGCCACGCGCAACGCCGAAGAGGCGCTGGACCGGCGGCTGGCGGAGAGCACGACGCAGGGCAAGTTGCTGCAAGAGGTGGCGGACCTGTTTGAACTGCCCGAACCGCCCCGCCGGATTGAGATTTACGACAACAGCCATATTCAGGGCACCAATGCGCTTGGCGCGATGGTCGTTGCCGGACCCGAAGGCTTTATCAAGGGCCAGTATCGCAAGTTTAACATCAAACAGGCGGCGACCGATGACGACTTTGCGATGATGCGCGAGGTGTTCCAGCGCCGCTTTGCGCGCGCGCAGGCAGATGATCCCGACCGTGACAGCGGGCAGTGGCCTGACCTGGTGCTGATCGACGGCGGCAAGGGGCAGATGAGCAGCGTGAAGGCCGCGTTGGAGGAAATTGGTGTCGATGACGTGCCGTTGATCGCCATCGCCAAAGGCCCGCATCATGGCCGCGACGGCCGCGAAGTTTTTCACTTCCCCGACGGACGCGAATTGACCTTGCCCGTGAACGCGCCGGTTCTTTTCTACCTGCAGCGCCTGCGCGATGAGGTGCACCGCTACGCCATTGGCGCGCACCGTGCGAAGCGCAGCAAGGCGATAACCGTAAGCCCGCTGGATGAAGTGCCCGGCGTCGGCCCTTCGCGGAAAAAGGCTTTATTGCTGCATTTCGGCACCGCGCGCGCCGTGCGCAATGCCAGCCTTGAAGACTTGCAGAAAACACCGGGGGTCTCCGCCGCCGTGGCGCAGACGGTGTATGATTTCTACCATGCGGGCGGATGATGTAGCCTTGCAGTTGTTCAGCAGCTGATTAAAAAGGCGGGTAGGGAGAACGCCATGCCAAATATCCGCGCCAACAATATCGATATATATTATGAGGAAAACGGCCCAGCCGATGGTCCGGTCATCCTGCTCGTCATGGGCCTTGGTGCGCAGATGATTGCGTGGCCCGATGAGTTCATTCACGGCCTTGTCAGCAAAGGCTACCGCGTCATTCATTATGACAATCGCGACGTAGGCCTGTCACAGCGGATGGAGGGGGCAAAGACGCCCCATCTGGTCTGGACGATGTTCAAGGCCCGAATAGGGCTGCCGGTGCGCGTTCCGTACACGCTGAGTGACATGGCGGCAGACGGCATTGGGTTGCTGGATGCGCTGGGCATCGACAAGGCGCATGTGGTCGGCGCGTCGATGGGCGGGATGATCGTCCAATTGATGGCGGCCAACCACCCCGAACGGACGTTGAGCATGACCTCTATCATGTCGTCGAGTGGCAAGGCTGGGCTTCCCGGCGCGCGCGCCGATATCCAGCGCCAATTCATGGTCAAGCGCCCGCCAGACGCCAGCCGAGAGGAGGCTGTCGCGTTCGGAGCCGAGTTGGTCAATGCGTTTTCCTTCCCCGATCCGGCGCGCCCAGAGAGTGCCCACGCCGAAATGGCGGCCAAAGCGTTCGACCGCGGCTATTATCCGGTCGGCACCAGGCGGCAGTTGCTGGCGATCATCGCCGATGGCAGCCGCGTTGAACGGCTTAAGACAATTACGGTGCCCACTCTTGTGGTGCATGGCGGTGCGGACCCGCTCGTGCCCAAAGAAGGCAGCGAGGATATCGCCCGCCACATCCCCGGCGCACGGTTGGAGATTATCGACGAAATGGCGCACGATCTGCCGCCCTCACAAGTTGGACGCATGGTGGATTTGATCGCCGGACACGCCACGCAAGCGCATTGATGAAAATGCTGCACTGCACAATTTTCACTTGCGCGCTCCGGTTGGTTGGATAATCTACGCCGATGACGACCAACCAATTGCTGCTTGAGGCTATCGCGCTCAAAAAATGTGTGACCGCCACCTATAATAATGTGGCGATGAAGCTTGCGCCGCACGTGCTTTATTCCAAGAACAACGCGCTGTTTATCGACGCAATTGCGCTGGAAAAGCATGGTGAGCCGCCGCGTGAGAAAAAGCTGGGCGCGTTTCATTTGCTTGGCCTCAACGATTTGAAACTGACCGAACAATTGTTCGAAATTGACCCGTTATTCGAAGCTGGCGCCGAAAAATATGCAGGCGTGACGTTGTTCATGATCAGCGGCGAACATAGCGACGCAGGATAGCGCTTCCCCTCATGCCGCAGTGTTGGCATGAGGGCCTATGGACATAACGGCATCCGCGATCATTTGTGCAGTCCGTAATCACGGCGAAACCGGTGCCATCGTGCGCGCGTTTTCCGAAGAATACGGCATGCTTGCGGGCTATGTGCAAGGCGCGCGGGGGCGGCAATTGCGGCCTGTGCTGATCCCCGGCAATGTCATCACCGGCGAATGGCGCACGCGCATAGCGGGGCAGTTGGCGCGCCTGACGCCCGAACCCCTGCACAGCCGCGCGCATTTGCTGGGCGAGCCGCTGGCGATTGCGGCGATTGATTGGGTCACCGCGCTGACCGCGGCAACGCTGGCCGAAGGCGTGCCTTATCCCCGCGTGTACAGCGCGTGCGACGGGCTGCTGTCGGCGATTGAGCTGGCGCCTGCCGCACGGGTTTGGGCGGGGGCCATTGCGCAATATGAAACCTTATTGCTGGCCGAACTTGGCTATGCCGAAGATTATGACGCCGACAGCGCGCCCGTGGCGATGATGGCGCAAAACCGCAAGCGTTTGGTCGCGCATGTTCTGGGCGACCGCCGCGCCGATGTCATGGCCGCGCGCGAACGGTTGGTGGACCGCCTGAAAAGGGCAGTTGCATAACCGCGCTGCACTTGGCAGGGGAGGCATGAATTCAACACCGTAGCCCTGAGCCTGTCGAAGGGCGCTTAAAGGCATCGCCATATCGATAGGCGTGCTTCGACAGGCTCAGCACTACGGTTTCTTTTGAGGAATGCCGCCTTGTTAGTTGCCTTATTACCCGGGGACGGAATTGGTCCCGAAGTCATCACCCAAGCACGGCGCGTGTTGGACGCGTTGGCGATTGACGGACTGACCTTCGAAGAAGCGTTGGTTGGCGGCGCGGCCTATAAGGCGACCGGCCATCCGCTGCCCCCCGAAACGCTGCACCTTGCAAAGCGCGCTGACGCGATTTTGTTTGGCGCGGTGGGCGACCCCGATTGCGATGCGTTGGAACGGCATTTGCGGCCCGAACAGGCGATATTGGGGCTGCGCAAGGAACTGTCCTTATTTGCCAATTTGCGGCCCGCGACCTTGTTTCCCGAACTGGCGGATGCCAGTGCGCTTCGTCCCGAGGTTGCCTCACAGATCGACATGGTCATTGTGCGCGAATTGAATGGTGATGTGTATTTCGGTGAAAAGGGCATGCGCAAAACCGCGGATGGTAAGCGCGAAGGCTATGACATCATGTCCTATAATGAGGACGAAGTGCGTCGCATTGCCCGGGTCGGCTTTGAAACCGCGATGGCGCGCGGTAAGAAATTATGCTCGGTGGACAAGGCCAATGTGCTCGAAACCTCGCAACTGTGGCGCGATGTGGTGATTGAAACCCATGCCGAATATCCCGAAGTGGCGCTCAGCCATATGTATGTCGACAATTGTGCGATGCAGCTGGTGCGCAACCCTGGCCAGTTTGACGTGATCGTCACCGGCAATTTGTTTGGCGATATCTTGTCCGATCAGGCCAGCATGTGTGCCGGATCGATTGGCATGCTGCCCAGCGCCTCGCTCGATAGCAACCAAAAGGGCCTGTATGAGCCCATCCACGGCAGTGCGCCCGATATTGCGGGGCAGGGCAAGGCCAACCCGCTGGCGACAATCTTGTCCGCCGCGATGATGCTGCGTTACTCGCTGGGCTTGCCGGCAATGGCCGACCGCATTGACGCAGCCGTCGCAAAAGCACTCGCTGCGGGTGCCCGCTCGCCCGACCTTGGTGGGACGATGTCCACCAGCGAAATGGGCGACGCGGTGTTGGCTGCGCTATCATAATGACCGTAGCCCTGAGCCGACGGTGCATAGCACCGGCGAAAAGTCGAAGGGCGGCTTTGCGTTGACACGCGCCCTTCGACGGACGCGCGCGCTGCGCAAGCGCTGCTCAGGGCTACGGTGTAACATCCCAATCTTCGTCATCCTGAACTTGTTTCAGGATAACGAGCCCCGGATGTGCCGCCGTGCGTTATCCCGAAACAAGTTCGGGATGACGATCTGTGGTTTTGGATTTAAGTGGCTTCAAACAGCTACGGTGTAACATCCATAACATCTCCTTATTGACGCAACCCCTCTAGTCCCCGAAAAGCGAACTTATGAAGAAAACGACTGGCCAGAATCGCGAAATCACCCGGCATTGGCGTCCTGCCACACAGGCAGTGCGTGGTGGCACATGGCGTAGCGAACATGGTGAGACGTCGGAGGCGTTGTTCCTCTCGTCTGGCTTTACCTATGATGATGCGGAAACCGTAGCGGCCCGTTTTGCGGGTGAGCAGGACGGCATGACCTATTCGCGGTTGCAAAACCCGACGGTGCAAATGCTGGAGGAACGCATTGCGCTGATGGAAGGGGCCGAGGCATGCCGCGCGCAAGCCACGGGCATGGCGGCGATGACAACGGCCTTGCTGTGCCAATTGTCGCAGGGCGACCATGTGGTCGCCGCGCGCGCAGCCTTTGGCTCATGCCGCTGGCTGACGGACACGTTGCTGCCCAAATGGGGTATCAGCACGACCACGATCGACAGCCGCGACAATGATGCGTGGAAAGCGGCGATCCAGCCGAACACCAAAGTGTTCTTCTTTGAAACGCCCGCCAACCCGACGATGGACATTGTCGACATGGCTTATGTCTGCGGCCTCGCCAAAGAACATGGCATCACCACGGTGGTCGACAACGCCTTTGCCACCAGCGTGCTGCAACGGCCGATGGATTATGGCGCAGATGTTGTCGCCTATAGCGCAACGAAGCTAATGGACGGGCAGGGCCGCGTGCTTGCCGGTGCCGTCTGTGGTTCGCAACAATGGATCGATGACGTGCTGTTGCCGTTTCAACGCAACACTGGACCCAATTTGTCGCCATTCAACGCCTGGGTAGTGCATAAGGGTTTGGAAACGCTGGAACTGCGCGCGATGCGGCAGTCGGAAAACGCGCTTGCGGTCGGCAAATTCCTGGAAGGCCGCGTGCCGCATATCATGCATCCCGGTCTTGCCAGCCACCCGCAGCATGAGCTCGCTATGCGCCAGATGAAAGCGTGCGGGCCGATTTTTGCGTTTGAAGTTGATGGTGGCCGTAAACAGGCGCACGCCTTGCTCAACGCGCTGCAGCTGATCGATATTTCGAACAATATCGGCGATGCGCGTAGCCTGATGTGCCACCCTGCGTCCTCCACCCACCATGGCATGGGCCCCGAAGGCCGCGAAGCCATGGGCGTGGGCGAAGGGATGATCCGCATCAATGTTGGCTTGGAAGATCCCGCGGATCTGATCGACGATCTGGATCAGGCGCTCAGGGCCGCGGGACTGTGACGAGCATCCTCGATTCCTTCTTTGCGGTCAGCGCAACGACCGAGGGCGTGACCGTCCGCGTGTCACCCAATTTTCTGCAGGAACAATCGGCTCCGGCGCAAGGCCGCTGGTTTTGGTCCTATCATATTCGCATCGAAAATGGCGGCGATGAACCCGTGCAATTGATGACGCGGCATTGGCGGATCACCGACGGTCGCGGCACAATCAACCATGTCGATGGCGATGGCGTGGTCGGCGAACAGCCCTTGCTAAAGCCGGGCGAAAGCCATGATTATGTGTCGGGCTGCCCACTGCCGACACCCAGCGGCATGATGGAGGGGCAATATCGTTTCATCCGCGAAGATGGCACGACATTCTTGGCCGAAATTCCACGTTTTACGCTGGTCGCCCCGGCCATAGCGCGTTGAGCATCCGATGAAGCGTACGCATCTGCCCTTAAATGGTTTGCGCGTGCTGGACGCTTCTGCGCGGCATTTAAGCTTTACCAAGGCGGCGGACGAACTTGCGGTGACGCCAGCGGCCGTTGGCCAACAGATCCGCGCGTTGGAAGATATGTTGGGCGTCGTTCTCTTCCGCCGGACGCCCAAGGGGCTTGAGCTGACGGACGAGGCAGCAAACGGCCTTGATGCTCTGCGGGCAGGCTTTTTGCAGTTTGAAGAGTCCGTCCGTGCGATGCAGGCGGGGCAATCCTCCAATTCGTTGACCATCGCTGCGCCGCGCGATTTTACCGCCAAATGGCTGGCCGCGCGGTTGGCGGCATTTAGCAAGGCGAACCCCGACACACGCTTCACGTTGGTGGCGGCGGACGAGGATGTCGATTTTACCGAAGCCAATCTTGACCTTGCCATCCGTCTGACCACTGGCCCCGGCGAGCATGAAGGTATCAAGCTAGCCGCTGGCGCGCATGTCACCGTCGCTGCCCCCGAAGGAGGCGCGGAAACGCCGATTAGCTGGCCCAATTGCCCTGTGGCCGACGGCGTGGCGGCGCTTCGCCTTGCCGATGCGGGCCTTGCGATTGACGCGGCCGCGATCGGGCTGGGCAGGGCCACCGTACCGTTGCTTTTGGCCGAAGCCGATTTGGCGAGCGGAAAAATACGCGCGGTCGACAATGCGAAAGAAAGCGAAGAAGCCTATTGGCTGGTCGCGCCTTTGCCGCAATGGCGGCAGAAAAAGGTCAAGGCCTTGGTTGAGGCTTTAACGGCTTAGGCTGACACTAACCCGCCCGATCAAGCGTCAATCGTGTCCTCGTCCAACTGCGCGGCATTTTCCTGAATGAAGTTGAACCGGTGCTCCGGATTTTTGCCCATCAGCCGGTCGACGAGGTCGTTTACGACAGCACGCCGTTCATATTCATGCGGCAAAGTAATGCGGATCAGCGAGCGGGTCGCCGGGTCCATCGTCGTTTCTTTCAACTGGTTCGGGTTCATTTCACCCAGCCCCTTGAACCGGCCAACATCGACTTTCTTGCCCTTGAAAACCGTCGCTTCCAATTCGGCGCGGTGCGCGTCGTCGGCGGCGTAGACGCTCTGGCTGCCATGCGTCAGCCGATATAAAGGCGGCCGCGCGAGGAAGAGATGCCCGGCTTTCACGATTTCGGACATTTCCTGAAAGAAGAATGTCATCAACAAGGTCGCAATATGCGCGCCATCGACATCGGCATCGGTCATGATGATGATGCGTTCATAGCGCAGATTGTCGGGGTTGCAGTCCTTGCGCGTGCCACAGCCCAGCGCGAGCTGAAGATCGGCGATTTCGTTGTTGGCGCGGATTTTGTCTGCGGTGGCGGAAGCCACGTTCAGGATTTTACCCCGGATCGGCAAAATCGCCTGCGTCTTGCGGTCACGGGCTTGCTTTGCGCTGCCGCCAGCGCTGTCGCCTTCGACGATGAACAATTCGGTGCCGGTCGGGTCATCCGATGCACAATCGGTCAGCTTTCCGGGCAGACGCACCTTGCGGCCCGAGGTCGCGGTTTTGCGTTTGACCTCACGCTCTGCCTTACGGCGCAGGCGGTCGTCGACCTTTTCCAAGATGAAGCCCATCAACGCCTTGCCGCGTTCCATATTGTCGGCAAGATAATGGTCGAAATGGTCCCGCACCGCGTTTTCCACCAAGCGCGTGGCTTCGGGTGAGGTCAGCCGGTCTTTGGTCTGGCTTTGGAATTGCGGGTTGCGGATGAACACCGACAACATCAATTCGGCTTCGTTGAAAATGTCTTCCGCCGATATCTGCGCCGCTTTTTTCTGGCCAATCAATTCGCCAAAGGCGCGCAAGCCCTTGGTCAGCGCAGCGCGAACGCCGGCTTCATGGGTGCCGCCATCGGGGGTCGGAATGGTGTTACAATACCAGCTGTACGAACCGTCGGAATAAAGTGGCCACGAAATCGCCCATTCAACGCGGCCTTGCGCATCGGGGAAATCTTGCGTGCCAGAGAAAAACTCTGTGGTCGCGCAGGCGCGGGTGCCAAGCTGTTCGCGCAAATGGTCGGACAAGCCGCCGGGGAATTGGAACACCGCTTCGGCAGGGACATCTGCGCTTGCGAGTTCCGCGTCGCACCGCCAGCGGATTTCGACGCCAGCGAACAAATAAGCCTTTGACCGCGCAAGCTTGAACAGGCGCGCGGGTTTAAACTTTGCATCGGCGCCGAAAATTTCGGGATCAGGAGTGAACGCTATGGTGGTTCCGCGCCGGTTGGGGGTGGGGCCAAGCTCTTCCAGCTTACCGACCGGATGGCCTTGCGCAAAGCGTTGGCGATATAGCTGCTTGTTGCGGGCCACTTCGACAACGGTGTCGGTCGACAGGGCGTTGACGACAGACACGCCGACGCCGTGCAAGCCGCCGGATGTCGCATAAGCCTTGTCCGTGAACTTGCCGCCGGAGTGCAAGGTCGTCAGAATGACCTCAAGCGCCGACTTGTCCGGAAATTTAGGATGGGGATCAACCGGAATGCCGCGGCCATTGTCGGTGATGGTCAGCCGGTTGCCAACGCCCAAATGCACCTCAATACGGCTGGCATGGCCGGCGACGGCTTCGTCCATCGAGTTGTCGAGTACTTCGGACGCGAGATGGTGCAAGGCGCGTTCGTCGATGCCGCCAATATACATGCCCGGGCGACGGCGAACCGGCTCAAGCCCCTCCAGCACTTCAATTGCAGAAGCAGTATAATCATTGGATGCGGCAGTTGCTGCCGCGCTCCCGCCAAACAGGTCATCGGTCATGACACTGCTATAGGCGCGGGAGAGTCGCCGGTGCAAGCACCAGCGCAACGCTTTGACAATCGTCTGTGGATATTTCTGCCGCGTTTAGCGGACGCGTGGTCCGCCGAAGGGCATTGGTGGCGGAGGACGGCGCACACCGCGTGGAAGCTGCGCCTGATAGGCACGGCCGCAATGTTCGACGCAGTACGGAAAACCGGGGTTCACCGCCTCGCCGCAGAAATGGAAATCGGCTTCACCGGGGTGGCCCAAGGGCCAACGGCAAATGCGCTCGTTCAAATCCAGCAATGACGTCTTGTCGGCCATTTCAGGGCTTGGCTTTGCCGGCACAAGGCGGCGTGGCGGTGCTGGCGGAATCGGTGCTTGCTGATCGCCGGGGCCCTGACGCATGAAACCGCCAGGTCCGATCGACACAATGCGTGGCATCGCCGATGCACGCGGTGCAGGTGTTTCGGCTGCGTCGTCATCGGCGCGCACGGGCGCAACAGGCTCAGCCACAGGTGCAGCGGCGCGGGGGCGCACAGGCGCAGCGGGGGCCGCTGCCTTTACAGGCGCTGCAGCCGCTGCCTTTTTCGGCGCGGCTTTTTTGTCCGTGTCGTTGGCCTTCACCGGTGATGGGCGCGATTTTAGTCCCAAGCGATGGGCCTTGCCGATAACGGCATTGCGGCTTACACCACCAAGTTCTTCGGCAATCTGGCTTGCGGTCAGGCCTTTTTCCCAAAGCGCTTTTAACTGATCAATCCGCTGGTCGGTCCAGGACATAGAAACTTTCCCAATATCTAATGTGTCATACCGCAGTCGCGGCGCATTTGCGCCTTGCGGTTAAGCCTGCAAGCCGATAGTCGATTGCGCGATGACTATCCACCATAAAAGCGATATTGGCCCAGATAGGGACGCGAACCCGGTTGTGCAACTGCCCGACGGCGAACGGCACATCCGCAACGTAAACTGGGTTGGACTTCAAACCCTATATATGAAAGAAGTGCGCCGCTTCTTTAAGGTGCAGCTGCAAACGGTATGGGCTCCGGCCATTACGACCTTGCTGTATCTGATTATTTTCACCGTGGCTTTGGGTAGCGTGAAGCCACAGGTTCTGGGCGTTTCCTTTGCGGATTTCATTGCGCCAGGCCTTATCATCATGGGTATGATGCAAAACGCCTTTGCCAATTCCAGCTTCTCTTTGCTGGTCGGTAAAATTCAGGGCACGATTGTCGATTATTTGATGCCGCCTTTGTCCAATGCGGAGGTTTTGGCCGCGCTGACATGTGCTGCGGTGACGCGCGCCTTTTTGGTGGGCGGCACAATCTGGCTTGCGATGGTTTTTTGGCCTGGCGTGCATGTCACCCCTGCACATATGTGGGCCGTATTGTGGTTTGGCCTGATGGGTTCAATGATGCTCGCGCTCATTGGCGTTATGACATCAATCTGGGCGGAGAAATTCGACCATGCAGCGGCGGTCAGTAACTTCGTAGTTGCGCCAGCGGCGTTGCTGTCGGGTACATTCTATTCGGTAGATAAGCTGGCCCCGACATTTCAGGCGATCAGCCACGCCAACCCGTTCTTCTATGCAATATCGGGCTTCCGTTATGGCTTCATTGGTTCCGCAGACAGTCCCGTGGTTTTTGGCGCGCTGTTGCTGCTTGCGCTGAACATTGTGCTTGGCACGATCTGCTATTTGCTGCTGCGTTCAGGTTGGAAATTGCGGTCTTAATATCCGTCCGGTGCGTGCGTATTTAACGCGCCGGTGTCCATGTTTGCGCCTGACAAAATGGCCCAATGCATCCTTTGACGACCAGATTGCCCGATTTGCCTTTATAGACAATCGACCGATAGGTTTTGCCCGATTTGGGATCGTAAATCTGGCCTTTCCATTCATCGCCAGCGGCTTTGAAACCCGTCAAAACATTCATGCCCAAGATTGTCCGGTTGCGCAGCGCCTTGTCGGGGTTGTTGATGTCCTTCGCGCCGGGACCAGCTGGCGGGTTTACAAGAAATTTGGACAGCTTGCCGCATATATGCTCGCCGCAGGGATAGATTTCAACGACGCCATCCTTGCTTTGCGTGACCCATCGGCCCGTAATGGGCGAAGCCGCCTGCGCCGATAAGGGCAGGATCAATAATCCAGCGGCGGTCATCCATTTTTTCACGTCGGTCATCCTCAATCCTCTTTAGCTGCGCCAGACATATGCAAGGGCAGGCGGCTCTGCAATGCTTTTGCCTTTTACTAACGCCATGCTAATTGCTGCGTCATGAATGCGATAACCCTGTTCGACTATTGGCGTTCCTCGGCAAGTTACCGGGTGCGCATCGTCCTCAATCTGAAACATGTGCCGTACACACGCGTGCCGACAAGCCTGCTGGACAATGAACAAAAGGCACCGGCCTATGTCGCGCGCAATCCGCAAGGTTTTGTCCCCATGCTGTCGATCGACGGCCATGATCTGACGCAAAGCCTTGCGATTATCGATTATCTTGATACCAAATATCCCGAACCGGCGATGGTATCGTCCAACCCTGCGGATCGGGCCAAAACATTGGCGCAGGCGCTGATTATTGCGGCGGACATTCATCCGATCGATAATCTGCGCGTGCTGCGTTATTTGAAGGATGAAATGGGGCAGTCGCAGGAGGCCGTTGATAATTGGTACAGGCATTGGATCATCGAAGGGTTCACGGCGCTTGAGAATATGGCGCCCGATGATGGATTATTTGGTGGTGACGTGCCGAACCTTGCCGATGTCTGCCTTGTCCCGCAAATGGCCAACGCGCGGCGGGTGGACACGCCATTGGACCAGTTCCCCAAATTGCTCCGGATTGACGCGGCGCTGACGGCGTTGCCTGCCTTCATCGCCGCCCATCCGGATCAGGTCAAACCCGACTGACGCACATGCGGTGCATGCCACAACAGAGTGAATTTTATGCCACGAAAGACCCTAAAGCTTAGCGCTTTCCTTCCCTATCAATTGTCGATTACCTCAAACGCGGTCAGCGACCTGATCGCGCGCGCCTATCGCGGCAAATTTGCGCTTAAGGTGCCCGAATGGCGCGTGATGGCGCTTTTGGGGGAGGCAGAGGTCGCAACGCAGCGCGAGTTGGTGGCGGCAACGGCGATGGACAAGGTGACGGTCAACCGCGCGTGCAAGGCGCTGGAGGAACGCGCGCTCGTGAACCGCGTGCCCAATAGCAGCGACGGGCGGTCACACCATCTGGCCCTGACCGTCGCCGGCCGCAGCCTCTATGACCAAATCGTGCCGGAGGCGCTGCAGTTAGAGGCGGAGCTTGAGAAGATATTGGGCAGCGGGGAAGCCAAGCAGCTGGAGAGCATGCTCGCGCAGTTACGCGCACGCGTTATCGAGTTGGGTTAGCGTCGCTCGCAGGCTCGTAATCGGCGGAGATTGCGGGGCGGCCCATTTTCGGGGTTTCGGTCTTGGGCATTTTAAGTTCAAGCGCATCAAGCCAGATATGCGCATTGTCGCCGACAAAGACCTGCGGCCGTGACGGCAAAAGCTGCAACATATTTTCCCATCGGGAAATCAGCTGAACCGCCTCGGCAACGGCATCATCAAATTTCTGCGGCTTGCGTAAGCCATTGTTCACCAAAGCGTCGCCGAAAAAGGTCCAGTCATTGCCGGGTGCGCAACCGAACGATGTGCGTTGCGACGATGCCGCGGTCACAATGACGGTCTGGTCATTGGTCAGCAACGGAATGAATATCCCTGAATAGCAGGCGGAGATCAGAACCATGCGGCGGTGGATGCCCACGCCATCGAGCAGCGTGGACAATCGCTGCGGCGCAATCATGCCGACACCATTGTTCCCATCACGATAGGCCAGCCCCGACACGGGGTCGCCATGGCTGGTGGCGAATAAAATCAGCACGTCTTCTTTCAGATCCATTTTGCCTGCAACCGCGGCCAGTGCGACGGCAAGGTTGGATGGCGAACCCTGCGGCGCGCCCGATGGCGCATCGTCGGCCCCAGCGGCGAGGAAAAGCGTTTTGCCCACGGCGCCATAGCGGCGCGCCAGAACCTTTGCCGCTTCAGCCGATTCCCGTCCGAAAACGGCATCGGAGTCGAGCCCAATCGAAACGACATAGGCATCGACGACACCGGGCTTTTGCGGCTGGAGATTTGCTATCGCGGTGGTAAGGCGCATGTGTTGCGAAAGATGCCAGCTGGCAGAACGGTTCTGCTCCATCGACCAGCCATTTTTCCCCGCCTCGGCGGTGCTAAAGGTCTGCTGCTGGCTGAACGCCGATCCGGAGACGAACAGGGAAAGTGCCAAGGCACTTGCTTGAAACATTCGCATTTTGGCGAGCCCCAATCCCATGCGCATATGTCTAAACGCACAGGCGCGGTTGCCGCAACAGTAATATCGTTGCATGATGGTCAAAAGCAGGAGAGCGATTATGAAACTTGCATCATTAAAGTCTGGGCGTGACGGTCATCTGGTTGTCGTTTCCAACGATCTTGCCTGGTTTGCCGACGCAGCGCATATCGCGCCGACATTGCAGGCCGCGCTGGATGACTGGGACAATATTGCGCAGCGGCTTGAGGCATTGGCGACCGATCTGGAACATGCCGTCATTCCGCTTGAACGCTTCCATGAACATGACGCCGCCGCCCCGCTGCCCCGCGCATATCAGTGGGCCGATGGCTCTGCCTATGTCAATCATGTCGAACTGGTCCGCAAAGCGCGCGGCGCGGTGTTGCCCGAGAGCTTTTGGCATGATCCATTGATGTATCAGGGCGGTTCGGATGAATTTATGGGCGCGCGCGACGACATCATGCTGGCTGACGCCGCATGGGGTTGCGATTTTGAGGCGGAGATCGTTGTCGTCACCGGCGATGTGCCAAAGGGCACGCAGGCGGCAGATGCGCTGGCGCATATCCGGCTTGTCGGCCTTGTGAACGACGTGTCGCTGCGCAATCTGATCCCTGCGGAACTGGAAAAAGGCTTCGGCTTTGTGCAGTCCAAACCTGCCAGCGCTTTGTCACCGGTGTTCGTGACGCCCGATAGCCTTGGCGCCTGTTGGCAGGGCGGCAAGCTGCACCGGACATTGCATGTCGATCTGAATGGCGCGCCATTTGGCCGGGCCGTGGCGTCGGATGACTGCACATTCGATTTCGGTGTCTTGATTGCGCATCTGGCAAAGACGCGCAATTTGGGGGCAGGGTCGATTATTGGTTCAGGCACAGTGTCCAACCGCGATGCCGATGGCGGCCCCGGCCGCCCCGTGTCCGACGGCGGGCTTGGCTATAGCTGTCTTGCCGAAGTGCGCATGGTCGAAAAAATCGCGACGGGCGAAATGACCACGCCATTCCTGCAAGACGGCGACATCGTTCGCATCGAAGTGCGCGACGACGCTGGCCACAGCATTTTCGGGGCGATCGAACAGACCGTGCATTTGGGCTGATAGGGGCGGCGCGCGGCCGTCCCGTTCACTGTTTCGAAAACGCGTCGCCAAGCTTGCAGGCGGCTGGCCCTATGATAACGATGAACAGCGCCGGCAGAATGAAAAGGATCAGCGGCACCGTCATAATAGCGGGCAAACGTGCGGCCTTTTCTTCCGCGCGCATCATCCGGTCGTTGCGGAATTCAGCCGACAAGACACGCAATGCCGATGCCAATGGCGTACCATATTTTTCGGTCTGGATCATGGTTGTGACAACGCCCCGGATCGATTCCAAATTGACGCGGTACGCCAGATTTTCAAAGGCAGCACGGCGTTCGGTTAAAAAGCCAAGCTCAATCGCGGTGAGTGCAAATTCATCGCCCAATTCGGGATAGCCGCGGCCCAGCTCCTTTGCCACGCGGTTGAACGCCGCATCGACGGTCAAGCCAGCCTCTGCGCAAATCACGAGCAGGTCGAGCGCGTCTGGAAGTCCCTTGCGGATGGCATCGGTCCGTTTCGTCACCAGGTTCGTCAGATAAATGTCAGCGGCCTTGTAACTCAAAATCGTCGCCGCTGCGAATGCACCAAATTTCTTGAGCGCGCTCCAGTCGGGTACGCCGTCCAGAGCATAAATCCACAAGCAGGCTCCGCCACCGAAAATGATCGGCAGCACCATGCGGCTGAAGATTACAGTTACGGCGAGTTCTTTACGGCGGATACCCGCCTGTGCCAGCCGTTGCTGCACAACCTTAACCTGATCGTCCTGCAAAACCTGAAGTTTTGACAGCAGCTGGCGCATTTTATCGGTGGTTTCGGTTTTGCGGACAAGCTTGGCGCGCTTTTTCGATGTTGTCGCAGTGATACCGGCTTTCAGCTGCTCACGGCGTTCGTTTAGCGCCTTTACGCGCTTGGCCATAGGATCGCGCACGGTAACCACTGAATATATGGCAACCATGACAGCGATACCTGCCACGACCCAAAGCAATGTCGCCACCCACATGGCGTCCATGCCTAAAAGTTGAGGTCCACCTGGATTGGTCATTTTTGCTATCCTGCCCCCAACTTAAATTTCGAAACGGACCATTTTGGCCATTATGAGGACGCCGATCGACATCCATATTGCGCCGACGACACCCGCGATTATCAAACGGGGTTCGTAGAAGAAACCTGAGAGATATGGCGCGTTAATCAT
Organism: Maricaulis salignorans; assembly: GCA_943368745.1. Taxonomy (GTDB): domain Bacteria; phylum Pseudomonadota; class Alphaproteobacteria; order Sphingomonadales; family Sphingomonadaceae; genus Sphingorhabdus_B. The sequence goes on along the minus strand of CALRLP020000008.1, from coordinate 18,422 downwards.
CCAGATCATGCCGGACACGAAAAATGGCAACGACCCGACGATATAGGCCGATGCCTTCGCTTCAGATGACATTGCGCGAATTTTGAGCTTCATCTGCGCGCGCTTGCGCAAAACATCCGCAAGGTTGGCGAGTGTTTCAGCCAAGTTACCGCCCGTTTCGCGCTGAATGGCCAAGGTAATCACGAAAAACTGGAATTCCGGGGTGCCAAGCCGATCCGCCGTTTCCTGCAGCGCGTCTTCCATGCTTTTGCCGATTCTGATTTTCTCGACGACCAATTTAAACTCTTCGCCAACAGCGCCGGCAATTTCCTTTGCGATCACATTTAGCGTTTCGCTCACCGGCATGCCTGATTTCAAACCACGTACCAAAAGCTCGATGGCGTCAGGAAAATTCTTGGTGAAATTTTTGATACGTCGCCCGATAAGGAAGTTGACGACTATGTGCGGCAGGCCAGCGCCGATCAGCAGCCCGCCAAAAACGCCGATAAGAAACGATACGCCCTTGAGCCAGAGAATCGCCATGATGATAAAAGCAAGTCCGCCCGACGCGTACATATATTGCTGCAAGGTCCATTTGTTGCCGGTTTGGGCCAGACGCACGCTAAGCTTGTCGGCATAAGTGGTCGGTTGGCCGTCGGCGACGATGAGCGGGCGGCGCGCGGCAACCACCTTGCGCATTTGCTGTTCCACGCGCACGTCGGCGCTGTCCGAATGACGCATTTTGATAGCGCCAAGACGGCGTGCCGTCGCCTTACCGCTATTGGGGCCAGCAAAGGCGAGTGCCACCAGAACAAAGAACAATATTGTTCCAGCCGCGATCATGAATGTCTGCATTGTCATCCGCTCTGCTACCTATGCGCTGGGTGGTCCCATGCCCGCTTCACTTCTTTTTCAACATCGATTTGAAACTGGTAAAAACAGTCTTTTTCGATGGGCTCTTGGCATCCACTGGTACAGCGTCGTCCATTTCTGCAAAGTTGCTAGCAACCATTTCGGCCAACGATATGATGCCCGTGGAAAGCTTGCTTGTACGAATGGCTTCGGCAACTGGCTGGCCCAGTTTCGCCGCTTGCGCCACCGACTTGGGGTCCGCTGGCAAAAGCAGGTCGATCTTGCGTTCGATCGTGCTTTCAAAATCCTTGCGGCTGATTTCGACAATCGCTGGTTGAACATTGTTGGCGACCACCAGCACTTTGCAATGCGGCGCGTTCTGTTTCAGCCATGCCAACACGCGAATGCTGTCGCGCGCTGAAGCCAGCGTCAGTTCGGTTGTGACAACCGCAATATTCACGTCGTTCATAAGATGCGGATACGCAATCAGCATGCTGCGTGGCATATCGATGACGGTGTTTTCGAACGCTGCGCGAAATTCTTCCTGCAGCTGGAAAAAGGCCGATCCATCGGTCAATACCGGGCTGTTCATCGGCGCTTCTGCCGACAAGATCGACAGACGTTCATTGGCTTTGATCATGGCGCGTTCGATAAACAATCCGTCGATGCGGCTTGGGTTATCGATGGCGTCGGTCAAACCGCGGCCGGGTTCCAAATCCATCGCAAGCGCGGCGGTGCCAAAGTGAACATCAAGGTCGAGCAAGCCTGTTTGATGGCCTTGCACCTGGGAGAACGCCCATGCCAGCGATGCCGCAATGGTGGACGCGCCCGAACCACCGCGGGTTCCGATAATGGCGGTCGACACATGTGGCCGGTCAGCATGGCCATCATCCGCCTTTGGTGCACTCAATGAGGCTTGCGCATTGGCGAATGCATCGCGCAGCGCGTCAGGGCTCAGTGGCTTCAACAGATAATCCTGCAGACCGGACATCAGTAAGTCGCGGTACAGGCGAACATCATTCACCTGACCAACCGCAATCACGATTGTTCCAGGCTCGCACACTTCGGCCAGGCTGTTGATGTCGCTGATCGGATCACCCGATTCCGACAAATCGACCAGCAATATCTGCGGGCTTGCCGAAACGGACAGCGATTGAATGGCGTTACGCAGGCCGCCTTTATAGGCTTTGTCCGGGGTCCAGCCCATTTCCTCACACACGCCGCGAACGACATCAAGCGTGAGGTCGTCGCAGACATAAGCGCTAATCGGGTCGCGCGTTCCGGAGATACCGGATTTCCACGGAGCGTTCATCAATTGCCTCCAGTCTTTGTCTTGTACGCGTTCACCGCTGCTTTGCCGCTGTTGCTATCGAGCCGCTTGTTATCGCGTCCACGCACCAGATCTTCGGGGTCTGCCACCATGGCCGCAAGGTTGGAATTAATCGCGCAGCCGTAGTTGCTGCTATTACCTGAATTAAAGTTTTGGCCGGACGTTGTGCGATTTTCGGGACAGGACGGCACCGACGCTTGGGATCGCGTGACAACAACGCGAATATTGCCGGGTGCGATTATGCCGGGGGTTGCCGGTGCGCGTTCGGCGACCATGACGCCGCGCTCTGCGGCTGCGGCACGCACATCACGGGCGGCATCTTCATTGCCAAAGCCATCGCCGCTATCGATCGAAATGCGGTCGCCATAACGAAGGTCGAGCGTTTCAAACCATTCGTTCAAGCGCTTCTGGTCGGCACTGGCGATACCATCGGCGTCCGCGGCAAGATCGATGGCGTAATTGGTGCGCTCGACGACGGGTTGGTGCACCGAATACATGGATGTGTTTGTTGGCAATGTGCCGCAACCGGCCAGGCCAAGGCTTGCAGCGATCAGGAATGTTACCTTTTGCATATCTTGTCTCCTTGCAGGGTCGGTCAATTGTCGAAGCTGAAGCCGGGGCCGCTTGGCCCGGTCGCAGCGGCTTGCGATTTGACTTTTTGGGCCAACGGCGCGGGTGCGTCGGTCACGGATCCCAGTTCAGGGCCATTGGATACGCTTGGCGCAATCGCTGGCATGGGGCGGGTTTTTTCGCCCTTGTCGCTGGTCACCTTGCCGAGCAAAATGCGTTCAAGGTCATTTGGCGAATGCAATCCGTCGGTCGGCAAAACAATCTCGCTATCGGATACCGGCTTCACCAAATAGGGCGTGACAACGATCATCAGTTCGGTTTCGTTGCGCCGCCAGCCGTTGGATTTGAAAAGCGCACCCAGCACAGGAAGGTCACCCGTACCAGGCATCTTATCGACCGAGCTGCCCATTGTATTGCTTAACAATCCAGCGATCATCATGCTTTGACCCGAACCAAGCTCCACCGTCGTTTCGGCCATTCGCGTCGTGGTCGCGGGCACTTCAAGGCCGCCGAACCGCACGGCGCCCTGCGATGAAATATCCGAGACTTCCGAACGCACCCGCAGCGAAATGCGGCCATCCGACAACACCGTTGGCGTGTAGGTCAGGTTGACGCCGTAATTCTTATATTCGACGTTGGTGCCATTGTTTGACGATGTCACCACTGGGAACGCGCCGCCTGCCAAAAATTCCGCCGTTTCGCCGGATACCGTTGTCAGATTGGGGTTCGCTAAGGTTGAACTCAGGCCCGCCTTTTCCGATAGATCGAAGGCAGCGGCTACGTCCATGCCAAACAAGCGGCCAGCTGCTGTCAGCACATTTGTGCCCGCAGGAACGTCGAATTGATACTGCGTGTATGGGCCTGTTATATATTGTCCGGTCGCCGGGTTGAACGGAAGCGATATGGATTTTGCGGGCAGGCCAAATAGCGCCGACGCATCTACAAGCGGAAGGTTGTCCGGGTTCGTCACTGAGCTGATGTCCGCGATATCACGTCCTTGGTACACGCCGCCAAGGATACCGGTCCCGCCATGATCGCGGGTTTTAAGATTGCCCGAAATTTCCTTCATCAGCGACCGGCTGACTTCAGCAATGCGGACCTGCAAATTGATTTGCAGCGGCGTTGCGTTTTTCAGGCGGGTTACGACTTGCGTATTCCCGCCCGTAAACGCCTTTACCAAAGCTTCGGCTTCCGCCGCTTCTTCGGGTTGGTTGACGGTGCCTGTCAGCAGGATCACGCCATTCATCGTGCTAACAATGATTTTTGAATCGGGCATCGCCAGCGCCAGCATTTGCGAGACCGAGTCCATATTGTTGCCGACGCGGACGGTTGCCTGATACACGGTGCGGCCGGCGGCATCGGTTGCGTAGACGGTAGTTTCGCCGGGGCCCTTGCCCAGAATGTAGATCTGGCGTGCGGTTTTCACCTCGACATCGGCGATGCTGGGGTCCGCGACCACCACATCGGTGATGCTAGCCCCCAGATTGACCTGTTGCCCGCGTCCGATGGACAAGATGAGCAACTTGCCATCTTTTGCCGATTGCGCCGACGCTGCTGTTGGCATCCCGACCAACGCGCCGACCAATGTGCTCGCGCCGATGGCTGCGGTCATAACCGCGGCGGTAAGGCCCGATTTGAATGTGGTGAAACGTGCCATATTGTTATTATCTCCGGCTAATGTCGATTTCGGTCACATTGCCGCCACGCGACACACGGACCACTGGACCCTTCATGATTTTCTCGACTTGCCTTTGCGTGCGGGCCTGTTCGGCTGCGACCGCCAATGGCATTTGTTCGGGCATGCTGCTGCGTTGGAAACGCGAGACGTCGCCGCCGGTTGCATAGCTGCTTTTGCTGGCGCTTGGCCGCTGCGCGAGCTGGCGTAGGATCGCCCGTTCCTGATCCGCCGTTGCACCTTCGGGGATGTTGATATCGCCCGACGCCAGCGCTTGTTCCAGTTCGGCGGCGTTGTCGGCCAGCGAACGCAGGGAAAGGCTGATTGTGCCGATCGATTGGGCGACCGTAATCTTCTCCGCAATGCGCGGGGTCGCTTCAATCGTCACCAATTTATACTCAGAGACGACGGTATTGCCCTTGTCATCGACAGACGGGGTTGAACGTTGGTCGGTCGCCAACACACGCAGGTTGCGGACGATGGTTTCGGACACCTTCAATGGCGGGCCAGCGCTTGCTTCGACATTTTGCGTGAGCACAAGGTCAACACGGTCACCAGGGAAGACAAAGCCTGCAACACCGGTCAATGCCGATACCGGCACCGTTACGGCGCGCATGCCAGGTCCAAGCGCAGCGGCGAGGAAACCGCGGTCACCGGGCTTAACGATCGAGCCTTGGGTCAGTGGCTGGCCAGCGGTCACGGCGTTGCGGACGACCGTGCCGACAAGGCTGTCAATGGATGCGCCACCGTCCCCTTCTTTGAAATAGGCGGTTTCGATCAATTCTTTCGGCCATGGTTGATAGCGCACGCTGTCGGCGGTGATGATCGTGCCAACGGGCAACGCCTTCGTCGCGACGAGGACTTTGGGCCCGGCGGGTGCGGGTGCAGGCGCGACGGCTGCCGCAGCTGGGGGTGCAGACGCCCCTGTGAACATGCTGCGCGCCATAAGGGCGGTCACTGCCGCGATTAAAAGCGCGGCCACCAGCAATATGACTTTTTTCCTATCCATGACGTATTGTCCCCTGAAAGGTCCCCTGATCGAACCCAGCTATTTCATGTAAAATGGTTAAAAATCCGTTCACCGGTGATCCAAAGCCCGGAAAGCGCTATCGCCACACCATAGGGAATCCGCGCGGGCCCCTTGCGCTGTTTCCATTTGTGGATCGCAAGAAAGATGATGGTGACCACCGCGCCGATGATTGATGCGTATAAGATAAGGCGGATGACCTCGATCCAGTGGAACCATAATGCCAACGCCGCAAAAAGCTTCACATCGCCGCCACCCATGGCGCCGAAATGGAACGCGGTCGCGAAGACAATGAACGTAATCGCGGCGGTCAAAAGATGTATGCCGATATCGGTGAGCGTAAACCCACCACTGGCCAGCCAGAATAATGGCGCGCCGAGCGCAATAGCGATGGTTATCTTGTTGAAAATAAGGCGGTATCTGATGTCGGTGTAGATTGATACCAACAGCGCAATTGCCAAGCCGCCAAGGGTTGCGTAAGCGAGAGTTTCACTGGTCATCTGCACAGCATTAACCATGAAAGATTACCAAACAGTAACCATGCACGCACCGAAAACACCGATGAACCGCCGCGCAATTCCGGCAAATGCCACAGAAACGATGTGGCACGCCGCCGATGGTTGGCCGATCCGGCGGATCGATTGGCAGGGGTCGACCCCGCCGCGTGGATCCATGTTATTTTTGCCCGGTCGCGGCGACCATTATGAAAAATATCTGGAAACATTGGCTTATTATGCCGATGCCGGATGGCATGTTACCGCCATTGACTGGCGCGGGCAGGGTGCTTCGGGCCGGTTGTTGGATGATCCGCAAGTCGGCCATATCGATGATTTTGCCACGTGGATTGCGGATTTGCGCACATTTTGGGACGCATGGAAACGCGACACGCCAGCGCCGCATGTTGTGCTCGCGCACAGCATGGGCGGGCAACTGGCGATGCGCGCCTTGGTGGAAAAGGCGATGGATCCCGACGCGGTTGCGCTGAGCGCGCCGATGCTGGGCATTCAAACGGGCGGCCTGCCGCTTGCGCTCAACCATGCCGTTGCCAAATTGATTGTGGCATTGGGCAAGGGCAAGCAAGCCGCATGGAAAGTCAGTGAAAAGCCATTATCGCCGATGAGTATGCGCGGCAAAATGCTGACGCATGACGACGACCGGTACGAAGACGAGATTGCATGGTGGGCGCTGCGTCCAGAGGTGAAGCTTGGGCCGCCAAGCTGGCACTGGGTGGAACGCGCCATGGCGTCCATTCGCTTGCTGGAACGCCCCGGCGCGCTGGAGGCGGTGCAAACGCCCATCTTGTTGCTCGCGACGACGGCGGATCAGTTGGTCAGCACAAAGCGGGTCATCGCAGACAGCAAAAGGCTGCCACATGCCGAAACGCTGATTTTCGGCAAAGAGGCGGCGCACGAGCTGCTGCGCGAAGCAGATGGCGTGCGCGACCAGTGCCTGAAACGCATCGACGCCTTTTTGGACCAGCACGCACCCCGGCCATGAGCGATTTTAGCATTGCCATAATCGGTGCGGGAATCGCCGGGGCAAGCCTTGCCGCGCAGCTGTCCGCTTATCAGTCAGTTGTCCTGATTGAGGCGGAGGCGCATCCCGGATATCATTCCACGGGCCGGTCCGCCGCGTTCTGGGTTGAATGCTATGGCGGCCCTGACGTTCAGCCGCTGACAACAGCGTCGGGCCCGTTTCTTGCGAACCCTCCCAAGGATTTCCATGACGGCCCATTAATGTCCCCGCGCGGCGGGCTGCACATCGGCACGGCCGAGCAGCAACCTTTGGCGGACGATATGCTGGCGGAGTTCGCATCAAGCGGTGTGCATATTGAACGCAGCGATCGCGAGGATTTGGAACGACATGTGCCCGGTCTGCGCAGCGGATGGACGACGGGGCTATGGGAAGCGGCCTGTGCGGATATTGACGTCGCCGCGCTCCACGCTGCCTATCTGCGCCAAGCGCGCAAGCAGGGCGTTCAGCCGCATTGCAACAGCCGGCTGGAACATGCGCAGTGGCGTGACGGCAAGTGGCATATCAAAGCGGGCAGCCTGAACTGTACCGCAGACATCATCGTCAATGCCGCAGGGGCATGGGCCGATAATGTGGCGCAGATGGCGGGCGTTCGTCCCTTGGGCATTCAACCCTATCGGCGCACTATTGCGCAATTGGCGGTTGCACCCGATGTGCCTGCGGCCCTGCCACTCGTCATTGGCCTTGATGGCAGTTTCTATTTCAAGCCCGATGCGGGCGGACGTTTGTGGTTGAGCCCGCATGACGAGACCGCAACACCGGCGTGCGACGCCGCACCCGAAGAGCTGGACATTGCGCTCGCCATTGATCGGCTGCAGCAGGTTGTTGACTGGGATATTCGCCGGGTTGAACGCAAATGGGCCGGCTTGCGCAGCTTTGCGCCTGACCGGCTGCCCGTCATTGGCCGCGATGCGGCGCATGATGCGTTCTTCTGGTTTGCAGGGCAAGGCGGCTTTGGCATTCAGACGGCCCCTGCCGCGGCGCAGCTGGCGGCGTCGTTACTGAACGATGCCATCGCGCCGCCCGACCGCGTCCATGCCGCGCTCTATGCGCCCGGGCGTTTTTAAAATAGCTTACCCAACCTTGTTGCTGGCAGCGTCGGCCGCATCGCTGGCCAGCCGGTCTGCGCGTTCATTTTCGGGGTGGCCATTATGCCCTTTGACCCAAATCCATTCCACCTGATGCCGTGCCATCGCTGCGACCATCTCACGCCATAGGTCGGCATTGCGCACCGGCTGTTTCGATGCGTTTTTCCAACCATTGCGTTGCCAGCCAAAGATCCATTTTGTGATGCCATCGATGACATATTTGCTGTCGGTGTGCAGTTTGACGCTACACGGTTCGACAAGGGCGTTCAGCGCGTGAATGACCGCGCTCATTTCCATGCGGTTGTTGGTGGTGTCCGGATCGCCGCCCGCAATTTCTTTTTCATGCTTGCCATAACGGATGATCGCACCCCATCCGCCCGGCCCGGGGTTGCCCTTGCACGCGCCGTCGGTGAAAATTTCAATCTGTTTCATGGCAATTGGGCCAAAAGGGCATCAATCTGTTTGGGGTCGCTGTAAAAATCCAGCCGCCGCAGGAACGCCAAGGGGTCTTTGCGCGTGACCAGTGCATCGGCTGGCGTGTTAATCCAGTCGTAACACCGCGTTAATGTAAACCGCAAACACGCACCGCGCAGCAATATCGGCAATGCATCCCGCGTTGCGGCATCCATCGGCACGGCGTCGGTGTAGCCCGCCAACATGGCCGCACTCACATCGGCGTCAAAGACTTTGCCGTCGCCCGAAAAGCACCATGCGCTATGCGTGACCGCAAGGTCATAAGCGCGGATTTCCGAGCAGGCAAAATAGAAATCAATGAGGCCAGTGACATTGTCGCCAAGCATCAGGACATTGTCCGGAAACAGGTCCGCATGGATCGCGGCCACGGGAAGATTTGTCGGCCAATGCGCCTCAAGATAATCGCATTCCGCAAATATCCGCGCAGATAGGCCTTCGGAAATCGCGTCGAGACCTTGCGCGGTGCAGCGCATGGCGAGCGGCCGGAATGCAGAAATGCCAAGGCTGTTGGGCCGCGACAGCGTGAAGTCTGTCAGCGCCTTGTGCATTTGACCAAGGGCTGCACCGGTGGAGTGTGCCTGTGCCGCCGATGGCTCGGTGACCGATACGCCATTGAGAAATTCGATCAGGCAGGCCGGCTTTCCAGCGATGGTCTGCAACCAATTGCCGTTGCGGTCCGACATAAACCGCGGAACCTTGCAGCCTGCTTCATGCAAATGTTTCAGCAGGGCATAGAAAAACGGCAGATCTTTTGGGTCCACGCGGTTTTCGTAAATGGTCAGGATAAACCGGCTTTGCGTTGTTTCGACGAAGAAATTGCTGTTTTCAACGCCCTCGGCAATGCCCTTGAGCGAAACCAGTTCACCGACATCATAAAGCGCAAGCAACGCGCCAACCTGTTCAGGCCCTAATTGCGTATAGACGGCCAAATCAAGCCGCCGCGCCGGCCAGTTCGCGCGGCAATTTAAAGGTGATGCTTTCTTGCGCCGTTGTGACCTGCTGTTCATCGATGTCAAAATGCGCGGCAAGTGCATCGATGATTTCGCGGACCAGCACTTCAGGGGCTGATGCGCCTGCGGTCAGGCCAAGCGTGTCCACACCGTCAAACCAGTTCATGCTGATATCGTCGGCGCGCTGCACAAGATGGGCTTTCGCACCCGAACGCGCGGCCACTTCGACCAAGCGCAGCGAATTTGAGCTGTTGGGCGCGCCAATGACGATGACGAGTTCGCATTTGCCCGCAATCGCCTTTACCGCCTCTTGCCGGTTCGATGTCGCGTAACAAATATCCTCACCCTTTGGCCCAACAATATTCGGGAAGCGCGATTCAAGAATGGAGACGATTTCCGACGTATCGTCGACCGACAAAGTCGTCTGCGTCAGAAATGCGAGATTGTCGGGATCGGCAGGCTGAAGATGGCGTGCGTCCTCGGCGGTTTCCACCAATGTCATCGCGCCTGCGGGGACTTGGCCGAATGTGCCGATGACTTCGGGATGGCCTGCATGGCCAACGAAAATGATGTGCCGGCCGGCTTCAACCTGCCGTTCGGCCTGCTTATGCACCTTGGACACCAAAGGGCAGGTGGCATCGAAATAAGCAAGGCCGCGTTGCTGCGCATTGGCCGGTACCGATTTAGGGACGCCATGCGCCGAAAATACCACATGCGCGCCATCGGGCACTTCATCCAGTTCCTCGACAAAGATAGCGCCCTTGGCCTTCAAACTGTCGACGACAAAGCGGTTGTGCACAATTTCATGGCGCACATATACCGGTGCGCCATGTTGTTCGAGCGCGAGCTCCACAATCTTGATAGCGCGGTCCACGCCAGCGCAAAAACCGCGTGGTGCGGCCAGAAGCAGCGTGAGGGGTTTCTTGGAGATCGTTTGTTCAGTCATCGGCAATGTCCTTTAGTTAAACAGGCCGCATCCGCCAAGGCCTTTCCCCTGTTGCACGTCAGGCGATGGGCGGATAAGGACCAATGCCAGCGACGTACCCGCAACCCATGCACTGTTATGCCAAGGATAGCCTATATGAAATTTGCCGCCAAAGTCCTGACCTTCGGCATTGTTGCTGCAACCTTGACCGGTTGTTCGCGCGAAGGCGACCTTGATATCGGCGCCGGTGTGGGCGTGAACGTCACGCGCTCGGGTTGCCCTGCGGTCGCCGTTCCGGATGGCACAGGCGACATAACCTTGTTCAACCCAGCCGACAGCCAGGACGCGAGCGCAATTGACGTTGTCGCATCGATCACGAATATCCGCCCGACGTGCAACGACAGTGGTGACAAGATTTATTCACAAGCCAGTTTTGATGTTCAGGCGCGGCGCAGCGATACGCAAGGCAGCCGGACAGTGACTTTGCCCTATTTCACCACTGTGGTGCAGGGCAGCAGCGCCGTTATCGCCAAGCGCGTTGGTCAAGTGACCTTGCAATTTGCCGATGGCCAGCAGCGGGCATCCGCCAGCGCGCAAGCCGCAAGCTATATCGACAAGGCATCGGCCAGCCTGCCGGCCGAAATCGTTCAAAAAATTACCAAGAAGCGCAAGCCGGGTGATCCCGATGCGGCGCTCGACCCCATGGCGGACCCCGAAGTGCGCGCGGCGGTCGTCCGATCAAGCTTTGAAATGCTTATCGGTTTCCAGCTGACCGAAGATCAGCTGCGGTATAATGTAACGCGTTGATACGCGCTTTTTTCAAGGCACGAAGATGACCCTTTTTGAACAATATGCAGCGCATGTCGATCATGCGCTGGACGCACTTGTTGCCAGCAAGACCCTGCCATCGGGCATTGATCGTGCCAATGTGACGGTCGAACCGCCGCGCGATCCATCACATGGCGACATATCGACCAACGCCGCGATGGTGCTCGCCAAACCCGCAGGGCTTAATCCGCGCCAATTGGCCGAAGCGTTGTCGGCTGAACTCGCAAAGGTTTCCGGCGTCACGGCTGTCGAAATCGCTGGACCGGGCTTTTTGAACCTGCGGCTCGACGCATCGGCATGGATTGATGAACTGCGCGCGATTGCGCAGGCTGGTGATGATTATGGGCGGTCGCACCGTGGTGACGGCAAGTCGGTAAATATCGAATATGTCTCCGCCAACCCGACGGGGCCAATGCATATGGGGCATTGCCGCGGCGCAGTGGTGGGCGATGCGCTTGCCGCATTGATGGAATTCGCCGGCTACCGTGTCGTGCGCGAATATTATATCAACGACGCCGGTGGGCAGGTCGATGTTTTGGCCCGGTCCGCGCATTTGCGGTATCGCGAGGCATTGGGTGAGACCATTGAAATCGCCGAAGGGCTCTACCCCGGTGATTATCTGATTCCGGTCGGCCAGCGGCTGGCCGAGCGTTTTGGCGACCAATATGTCGCCCAGCCAGAGGCAGAATGGCTTGCGCTGTTCCGCAAAGCTGCAGTTGCCGAGATGATGGAAATGATCAAGGCCGACCTCGCCTTGCTGGGCATCCACCACGACCTGTTTTCATCCGAAGCCGAACTGCATGAAGCGGGCAAGGCGGACATTGCGGAGCGCGAACTGCGCGCGCGTGGCCTTGTCTATGATGGCGAATTGGAAAAGCCAAAGGGCAAGGAAATCGAAGATTGGGAGCCGGTGACGCTTCCCTTGTTCCGGTCGACACAATTTGGCGATGACCAAGACAGGCCGATCAAGAAATCCAACGGCAGCTGGACCTATTTCGGCGCTGATCTTGCCTATCATTTCCAGAAAAGTCAGGGCGTTGACGCCATGATCGATATCTGGGGCGCGGATCATGCGGGTACCGTCAAGCGGATCAAGGCGGCTGTCAACGCGCTGACCGATGGCAAAGTCGATTTCGATATCAAGCTGGTGCAAATGGTGCGCCTGCTGCGCGGCGGTGAGCCCGTGAAAATGTCCAAGCGGTCGGGCAGCTTTGTCACGCTCGCCGATGTGATTGAAGAAGTCGGCAAGGATGTCGTCCGCTTCACAATGCTGACGCGCAAATCCGATGCGCAGATGGACTTTGACTTTGCCAAGGTGGTCGAAGCGTCAAAGGACAATCCGGTATTTTATGTGCAATATGCGCATGCGCGTATCGCCTCGACACTGCGCAAGGCAGAGGGCGAGGGCTTGGGCGTCGACGGATCGGAACTCGCGTTGCTCGGCGACGCCGAAATCGGCCTTATTCGCGAAGCCGCAAACTTCCCGCGCATTGTCGAAGCGTCCGCCAAATCGGGTGAGCCGCACCGTATTGCCTTTTATCTCAATGACTTGGCGGCCGCGTTCCATGCCTATTGGAACCTGGGCAATGACCAGCCGGACAAGCGCTTCATATTGGCACAGGACCCGGCGCTGACGGGCGCAAGGCTTTTCATGGCGACCAATATCGGGCAAGTTCTGCGCAATGGTTTGCGCCTGATGGGCGTCGAGGCCGCTTACAATATGTAGCAATTGGGGGACCGGCATGAACAACACCAACGAACATGGGCTGAATCTGGACGATCCCAATCGTCTGCCTTGGTTGGAAACCGCCGACGGTTACGAATACGATGATAGTGCATCCCCGCTAAAGTTGGCAGTCATGGTGCTTGCCGGCCTGGCGTTGCTCGCAGCGATTGTTGGCGCGGTCTATTGGGTGCAGCGTAACCAGACGGGCGGCGCGAATGGCAATGGCGAACTGATTGCCGCACCCGCAGGCGCCTATAAGGTTAAGCCTCAGGATGCCGGTGGCAAAAGATTTGAAGGTGAGGGCGATTCGGCTTTTGCCGCGAGCGAAGGCACCAAAACCGGCGCGACATTGGTTCCCGCCGCAAAAACCCCGACGATCGCACCCCCCGCCGCCATCGCACCTGCTCCAGCGGCGGTGCCAGCCGCACCGTCTGCGGCACCATCTGCGGGTGCAGTCATGGTGCAACTCGGCGCGTTCGGCGATTCTGCCAAGGCTGACGCGGCTTGGGCTGCGCTGAACAAACGCTTTGGCTTTTTGGCCGGAATGAACCGCAAAATCGCGGAAACCAATGTCGAAGGCGGCCGCAAGGTTTTCCGGCTTCAGGCGGTGACCGCAAATTCATCCGAAGCGCAGCAATTATGCGCAAAGCTGAAGGTCGCGGGTGAAAACTGCCTGATCGTGCGGTAGCGGCGTCGCGGTTGTAAAGTTTCCATTTGCAACTTATGCCGCCCGCACGCTTCAAGGAGAAGACCATGCCTGCATTATATGACGTTGCCATTCCAGCTTTCATCCGCGGTCTGAAAAACCTGTCCAACATGCTCGAAAAGGGCAGCGCTTTTGCGGCGGAGCAGGGCATTGAGCTCTCCGACTTGCTCGATGCGCGCTTGATCGATGACATGGCACCGCTCACGCGTCAGGTTCAGATGGTGACCGATACGGCAAAGTTCGTCGCTGTCCGTGTCGGCCAAGTGGAAAATACGCCATGGGCGGATGATGAAGCCAGCTTCGCCGACGTTCAGGCCCGCGTGGCCAAGGCGATTGCGTTTCTGGAAGCCGCATCGGCCGACGGTTTTGAAGGCCGCGAAGACGCGAAAGTCGTGCTCACCACGCCAAGCGGCGACATACCTTTCACGGGCAACACTTATGTCCACGGCTTTGCCATTCCCAATTTCTTCTTCCATCTCAGCATGGCCTATGCGTTGCTGCGGATGAAGGGCGTGCCCTTGGGCAAGCGCGATTTCCTCGGCGCCATCGCTTAATTATACACAGCTTTGGGCCAAAGCGCCGCTGCTCCATGCTTGCCTTGGGGGCACGGCGGCCCTAGCTTGCGCGCCATGAAGCCCGTGATATTTGGCCTTTCGGGCCTGACCCTGACTGATGATGAAAAACGCCTGTTTCGCGATGTCGAACCGGCGGGCTACATCCTGTTCAAACGCAATATTGAGGATCGCGCTCAGGTTCGCGCGCTGACGGACAGCTTGCGGGCCTTGCATGGCCGGGATGATGTGCCGGTCTTGATTGATCAGGAAGGGGGCCGCGTCGCGCGTATGCGTCCGCCGGTTTGGCCGGACTTTCCCGCTGGTGGGGCGTTTGATGCGCTGTACGACTTGGCACCCATGACCGCGATTGAGGCTGCGCGCTGCAATGCCGAAGCGATTGCGCTGTCGCTTAACGAAGTGGGCATTAACGTCGATTGCTTGCCCGTGCTCGATGTCCGCGTGCCCGAAACGCATTCGGCCATCGGTGACCGCGCGCTGGGCAGCGAACCGATGCGCGTTGCCGCACTTGGCCGCGCGATATTGGACGGCCTTGCAAAAGGCGGGGTTATCGGCGTCGTCAAGCATATGCCGGGGCAGGGCCGCGCCAGCGTCGATACCCATCACGACCTGCCGCATGTCACCGCCAGCACGGCAGAGCTGGAACAAGACCTCGCGCCATTTCGCGCCCTTAACAGCGCCGCGATGGGCATGACCGGGCATGTGGTTTATGATGTGTGGGACGATCAGCACACGGCAACCATGTCGCCTTATGTTCTGAACAATATCATTCGCCAGAATATCGGCTTTGACGGCCTGTTGATGAGCGATGATCTCGATATGAACGCGCTTCAGGGGGACGTTGCGACACGCGCGCTGCGTTGTGTTGAGGCGGGATGCGACATCGCGCTCAACTGCTGGGGCAGGTTGGACGAAATGCGTGCGATTGCGGACATGTTGCCTGAAATCACCGCAGCGGCGCGGACGCGGCTTGACCGCGCGATGGCCTTGCCTGTCCCCGCATTTGATGCCGACCGACTGGCTTATTTGCTGGATAAACGCGACCAGCTGCTCGCGCTGGCGGACACAAGTGCGAAGCTGACCGGTGGAGCAACGGGCGCGGCATGACGGGGCAATTGCTCTTTGATGAAGAGCAAGATGCGCTCCGCACCGAGAGCGTTCCCGAACCTAATGTCCTGACCATCGATATCGATGGATGGGAAGGGCCGCTTGACCTGTTGCTGGCACTCGCGCGCAATCAAAAGGTCGATTTGCGGCAACTGTCGATCCTCGCCTTGGTCGAACAATATCTGGTCTTCATTGATGAGGCACGCGCGCTGAAGCTGGAGCTTGCGGCGGATTATCTGGTGATGGCGGCGTGGCTTGCCTATCTCAAATCCGCACTGCTGCTGCCCAAGGACCCGACGATTGACCCGTCGCCAGAGGAGCTTGCGCTGCGCCTGCAATTGCGGCTTGAGCGGTTGAACGCCATGCGCGAAAGCGGCGCGCGGTTGATGGCGCGGGACCGGGTGGGGCGCGATATCTTTCTGCGCGGCAATCCCGAAGGCTTGCGCGTGGTCAAGGCGCGGGCATGGGAATGCGACTATTTCGAACTCATCACCGCTTATGGCCAGGTAAAGGCGCGCACGCAGCCGGTGATGCATGTCGTGAAAAAACGGCAAGTCATGACGCTGGAAGAAGCGCTGGAGCGGGTATCCGCGATGATTGGCCGCGCGGTCGATTGGACCTCTATTGAGGCGTTTCTGCCTATCCATGCCGAGCCTGCGCTGCGCAAATCTGCGCTCGCGTCCAGTTTCGTGGCGGCGCTGGAGCTCGCGAAACGCGGCGCTGTCGATTTGCAGCAAGAGGCGACATTTGCGCCATTGTTGTTAAGGGTGAAAGCATGACGATAGAAAGCGATCCACATGTTCGCGCGGTCGAAGCGACCTTGTTCGCCAGTGACCAGCCCATGACCGTTGAACAGATTCGCGGCTATGTCGGCGACGATGTCGACATCGCCGATGCGCTGGCGCAGCTTGAGGCGCATTATGCCGGGCGGGGCATCGAACTGGTCCGGCGCGGCAAATCGTGGCATTTTCAAACAGCCGCCGACCTTGCCTATGTTTTGCGCCGCGAACGCGAAGAAAGCCGCAAGCTCAGCCGAGCCGCGGTCGAAACGCTTGCCATCATCGCCTATCATGAGCCGGTCAGCCGTGCGGAGATTGAGGCCATTCGCGGCGTGCAGATTTCGAAAGGTACGCTGGATGTGTTGATGGAGGCAGGCTGGGTCCGGCCAGCGGGTCGGCGCGATGTGCCCGGCCGCCCATTGATTTACGCAACAACCGCCGGATTTCTGTCGCATTTCGGCCTTATTAGTCGCAAGGATTTACCGGGAATTGACGATTTGAAAGCCGCCGGACTGCTCGATCCGATCGACACCGCAATGGGCGATATGCATTTTGCGGGCGAAGAAAGTAACAGCGAACTGGAAATTGACGAAAACAACGCCTAGATAGGGTGGGATAGCTGCGCGATTACGGTCGCAATTTTCGGGGCGAACCCCGGTAGGAGTTTGAAATGGGCGGTTTTAGCATCTGGCACTGGCTGATTGTCGGCATTCTGGTTTTGCTCTTGTTCGGCAAGGGCCGTTTTTCCGACATGATGGGCGACGTTGCCAAGGGCATTAAAAGCTTCAAAAAAGGCATGAGCGAAGACGACGACGCGCCAAAGGCTCCGCCACAGATTGGCGCGACCACGGTCATCGATGCTGAAAAGCAGACTGATAAAACCCAATAATCTTGGGGCATAAGTATCGTGATGACATGTCGCCATTCCTTAAGGGTGGTGCCATGTCCGTCCACCGGATTGGCCAATTGAATGTTTGACGTCGCGTCTTCCGAACTGTTGCTTGTCGTCCTTGTGGCGTTGCTGGTCATTGGCCCAAAGGATTTGCCAAAGGCGTTGCGCGTTGTTGGGAAATGGGTGGGCAAGGCACGCGGTGTCGCGGCGCATTTCCGGTCCGGCTTTGACGAAATGGTGCGTCAGTCCGAAATCGAAGAGTTAGAGAAAAAGTGGAAAGCGGAAAACGAACGTATCATGCGTGAACACCCCGCCGATCCGCGCGCCGATGTCCTTGGCGATGATGCTGCGCCTGTTGCCACAACCGGTGGTCAGCCCGAATTGCCGATAGATCCGCCCCCTGCAGAAGCGGCACCCAAGGCATGAACGATATTGATGACAGCAAAATGCCGTTGCTCGATCATTTGATTGAGCTGCGCAGCCGTCTGCTCTGGAGCTTTCTGGCGCTCGCCATCGCCTTTGGCATCAGCCTGTATTTCGCGCGGCCCATTTTCGGATTCCTGGTGCAGCCATTGCTCGAGTCCGGTCAAAAGACGCTGATTTACACCGCAATCTTTGAGGCGTTTTTTGTCGAGATAAAGGTCGCGTTTTTCGCCGCCAGCTTCTTCTCTTTCCCCGTGTTTGCAACGCAGCTGTGGCGGTTTGTCGCGCCGGGATTGTATAACAAGGAAAAGCGCGCATTTCTGCCATTTTTGCTGGCAACGCCGGTGTTGTTCATCCTTGGCGCATCGATGGCCTATTTCATGGCGATACCCGTGGCGCTTGAATATCTGTTGGGCTTCGGCGGAAATGTTGGCGGCGTTCAACAACAGGCGCTTCCGGGCGTCGACAATTATCTCAGCTTTGTGATGAAGTTCATTTTTGGCTTTGGCATTTCGTTTCTGTTGCCCGTGCTGCTGATGCTGTTGGAACGGGCAGGGATTGTCACGCTGGAGCAGCTGCGCGGTGCGCGCCGTTATGCCATTGTCGGCGCATTTGCTATCGCGGCGGTGCTGACGCCGCCCGATATTGTCTCGCAACTGCTGCTCGCCATTCCTTTGTGCATATTGTTTGAAATGGCGCTCGTCGCCATCTGGTTCACCCGCCGCCGCCGCGCCAAAGCCGAAGCGGTTGAAGAAGCGACACACTAAGTTGCAAAAACAACTTTCCTACAAATAACCATATGGGTTATTCGAGTCGCGTCATTCAGGCGGCGGTCCGGAACGCTGGTCGGGATGACGGGAACGCTGGCGGGGAAATCCGTTGGCACGGTCGGCGCGATAGGGTGCGTGCTTCAGCCTGAAAAAGGGCCTGTTGCATCAAGCTCTGAACAGCGCAAACATGGTTGGATGTGGCGGGAAACCGTCCTG
>CALRLP020000007.1:0-143187 GCA_943368745.1 Maricaulis salignorans | reverse complement strand
GTTAGTGGCAAACGCAACGTTATTTTCAGACCATGACCTTCATGATTCTCTAATTCAATCGTGCCGCCAACGGCTTGCAGATTGTTGCGAACGACGTCCATGCCCACACCGCGGCCCGAAATCGACGTAACACTGTCTGCGGTCGACAGACCGGGCGTGAAAATGGTGTTCAGCTGAGATCGACGAGACATTTTCTGCCATTCGCCGACGGTCGTCACATTGGCGGCTACTGCACGAATACCCAGCTTGTCGACATTGATCCCGCGCCCATCATCGACAATATCAATGATGATCTGGTTGCCCGACTGACGGGCCGAGATGCGGATATGGCCCACGGGGTCTTTGCCAGCAGCGCGGCGTTCATCGGCACTTTCAATTCCGTGGTCGGCCGCATTGCGCAGAATGTGCGTCAGCGGATCGCGCAACGCCTCGATCATTTCGCGGTCCACTTCGACTTCGCTTCCGTCGATGCGCAATTCTATTTCTTTGCCAAGCTCAATGGCTATGTCGCGGACAAGCCTTGGCAGTGCCGAGAATAATTTATCGATATGCTGCATACGCATCATGCCAACGGCATCGCGCAGTTCGGCCACAGACGAAGACAAACGCGCAAATGACAAAGCAAGATCGGCGTTGGAGTTGACCTTACGAAGCTGACGCGACACCTCGTTGCGGGCGAGCACCATGTCCGAGACCCCGCTCATCAAATTGTCGAGCAGGGCAAGCGATACCCGCACCGTTCGCGTTTTGCCGCGTAACTGGCTGTCCTCATGCGCCAGTACGTCACCGGATTCACCAACCGGATCCGTAACGAGGCCTGTGGGTTTGTCGCCCAAATATTGGCGCAGGGCACCCGTTAAGACGTCATCATCATCATAGACAGATGCGCCGGACTCAAGTGCCTCGGTTAGAATAGCGACGCGGTCAATGACGGCGAGAACGGCGGTTACCAGATCTGCCGACACCTCGACATGCCCATCGCGTGCGGCGCTCAGCACGTCCTCGGCCGCGTGGCTCAAGCGGAGCAGCCTTGGGAGTGACAGGAAGCCGCAGCTGCCTTTTACGGTGTGCACAAATCGGAACACACTGTCGAGCAATGCACGATCATGCGGCCGACGCTCCCACTCGACCAACTGACTTGTCAGCGCCTCAAGCGTTTCGCGCGTTTCAGCAATAAAGTCTTCAATCAAGTCGTCCATATCTGCCGATCCGTTATAACGGACACGACATGTGACATCAGATGGTTAAAAAGATGTTGAGAACGCTAGACCGACGACGTGCGAATGAGCGCGCCG
Organism: Maricaulis salignorans; assembly: GCA_943368745.1. GTDB lineage: Bacteria > Pseudomonadota > Alphaproteobacteria > Sphingomonadales > Sphingomonadaceae > Sphingorhabdus_B. Next base: position 141,892 of record CALRLP020000007.1, on the reverse strand, counting down.
ATCACGAGATGTTCGGCATCGGGCTCAGCAAGCTGGATCATCCCGCCCCCCTGTACGGCCAGCGTGTGCGCCATCCAGGCCGCAGCAGTTCGGGAATCGACCATCGCGGCATCGAGCTTCCCCGTCAGCGCGTCACGAACCGCCGAATCCATAACAATTTTGGTTCCACTCGCCCGAATAACAATTTCCTGCTCGTTCGATCCTGCTTCAGCGCCCACGAATAAAGTGCCGCCACGCACCAATGCTTCGTTCGCCAGCAGCACCAGGTTCAAGAGGATCTTGACCGCCCTTTTTGGCATCATCTGCGCAGGAACAGCCCATTCCAGCACTGTGCGACCGCTTGAGGTAATCAGCGGTTCAATAACGCCCCGCGCTTCTTTCGGGTCGACTTCCGAGCCAAAACCTCCCGCAGCACCAAAAGCGAGGCGGAAAAACTTCAGCTTATCCGCCGCTGATTTGGCGCTTTCCGCCAGCAAATCCATGCACCGTTGCCGCATTTCCGGATCATGCTCGTCCGCCAGCAGCTCAAGACCATTATTCATGGCGCCGACAGGGCTCAAAAGGTCATGACACAGGCGCGAGCAAAGGAGGCTGGCAAATTCGATTTCCGTGTCCGACATTAAAAATAGTTCCTTGGGCTTGCTGGCATGTTGCTGGCGGTCATGGACTGTGTTTTCACGCGATTCAACCCTCCACGATCAGCGGTACTGGGGTAAATCCTGTGACGTGAGTACCAATAGCGATGGGTTGCCATGCCGTGACCGCTCCCTCCGCAATCACGAGCCATATCAGGCCATCGGGTGCGGCCTGCGCGATGTCAGACGCCGAAGGACGCGCCAAGCCATTCGGGTGCGAATGAAAATAGCCCAAAAGCGGCATGCCGCCTGCTCTGGCATCCTTGTGGACAGCGATAAGCGCGGCTGGGTCGATTTCGAAATTCCGCGACGGATCGGCGGCAACATTGGCGGCCCATTGCACGGCCATGACCTTCCGGTCCCTGCCACGCAGCACACCACAACATTCGTTATGGCCGGCGTCCGCCGCCCAACGCAAAAGTTGTTTTTGGTCATTGCTTGATAAATGCAGGGCCATCACCCATGTGTATGCGATGGTTGGAGAAAATACCACATTTACAGGTGTTTTGGGCGAAGGAAGGCTCGATAGCGCGCTTGCGGCAGCGCTGCCGCAATTTTCGCGCGCACGTATTCAGGCCCTGATCGCTGACGCAGCGTTGCGCATCAACGGACAAAGCTTCGTTGATGCCGCAAGCAAGAAAATGTCCGGGCAGCAGTTTGAACTACATGTCCCTGCCCCCAAGCCGGACAAAGCAATCCCGCAAAATATTCAACTCGAAGTCGTTTACGAAGATGAACATCTGATCATCGTCAACAAACCCGCTGGATTGGTGGTGCACCCTGCCGCCGGGCATAGCGACGGAACATTGGTCAATGCGCTGCTGCACCATTGTCAGGGCAAATTGTCCGGCATTGGCGGCGTGCAGCGTCCAGGCATTGTTCACCGTATCGATAAAGACACATCCGGTCTGTTGGTTGTGGCGAAAAGCGACGTCGCGCATGAGGGCCTCGCAAAATTGTTCGCTGCGCATGACATCGAACGCAAATATATCGCGATCGTCAGTGGCATACCTGCCCCGCCTGCCGGAACGGTGCGCACACAGATTGGCCGGTCAACGACCAACCGTAAAAAAATGGCGGTGTTGCCCGATTCAAAGGGTAAGCACGCGGTCACGCATTTTCGCATGACTGAAGCATTTTCCAAAACCGCAGTCGTCGAATGCACGTTGGAAACGGGACGGACTCATCAAGTCCGCGTCCATATGGCCCATATTGGCCATCCACTAATCGGCGATAGCGTTTATTCTAATCGACAAAACCCTTACAAAATCGGACCAGATAAGGCTCCGTTCGACCGACAAGCATTGCATGCTGCCTCGTTGGGGTTTATTCATCCGATATCTGGAGAAACCTTACGGTTCGAATGTGGTATACCAGAAGATATGCAGCTTCTGTTAAGCCAATTACGATTATAAGGTTTCGAAGGGAACGCTTTGCTAGCGGGTGCTTGATGAGGCCCGGTGGGAAGCACAATGAAAGAGGAAAACATGTCTGAGAAAAAGAATGTTCCGGCTACAATACCTGCCCTTGGGGGGGACGCGAGCCTAAACCGTTACCTAAGCGAAATCCGGAAGTTTCCGGTTTTGAAGCCTGAGCAAGAATATATGCTCGCCAAACGCTTCCAAGAACATGGCGATACCAAAGCTGCCGAGCAGCTTGTTACGTCACATCTTCGCCTCGTATCAAAAATTGCCATGGGCTATCGCGGCTACGGCCTGCCGGTGTCCGAGCTTATTTCCGAAGGAAACATCGGATTGATGCAAGGTGTAAAAAAATTCGATCCAGACCGCGGTTTCCGCCTCGCGACCTACGCGATGTGGTGGATTCGCGCGTCGATGCAGGAATTCATTCTGCGCAGCTGGAGCCTTGTCAAAATCGGCACGACTGCCGCGCAGAAAAAGCTGTTCTTCAACCTGCGCCGGATGAAAAACAATCTTCAGGCATTTGAAGATGGCGATCTGAACCAAGACGCCTTGCGCAAAATTGCCACCGACCTTGGCGTGTCCGAGGAAGAAGTGAACAATATGAACCGCCGCATGGCGATGGGCGGTGACACGTCACTGAACGTCCCAATGCGCGAAGATGGAGATGGCCAGTGGCAGGATTGGTTGGTCGACGACGCGCCGTTGCAGGACGAACGCGTCGCAGACGCACAAGAAGGCGATATGCGTCATGCCCTGCTCTCCGAAGCGATGGACAGCCTCAATGAGCGCGAGAAGCATATTCTGACACAGCGCAGGCTGATTGAAGAGCCACAAACGCTCGAAGAGTTGAGCCAGACGTACAGCGTTAGCCGCGAGCGCGTGCGCCAAATTGAGGTGCGGGCATTCGAAAAACTGCAAAAAGCGATGCTGCGGATCGCCGGCGAAAAGCGGTTACTGCTCACCGCTTAATCCCATGTAAAAATAGATGACGGACGGAGAACGCTGCGCTAGCTTTTGATAATGAAAAAACCGAAGCGCTCGTTTTCCGCCCGTATCTTTCGTTCCAGCCTGAAAACGGCGATATATCTTACCGGCGGAACCGTCGCGTTGACGGCCATTTATGCCGTTGTTCCGGTGCCCACGACGCTGACCATGTTGTTCGACAGTCATGGTGCAAAGCGCGACTGGACGCCGCTTTCCGACATCTCACCAAATCTTGTCCGCGCCGTCATTGCCGCCGAGGATGGCAAATTCTGCAGCCATGACGGTTTTGACCGTGAAGCGATTGAAAAGGCGCTTAAACGTAATCAACAGGGCGGAAAAATCCGCGGTGGCTCAACCATCAGCCAGCAAACCGCGAAGAACGTGTTTCTGTGGCAGGGGTCCGGTTGGACGCGTTACCTGCGCAAAGTACCCGAAGTCTATTTCACATTTCTGATCGAAAAAATCTGGGGCAAACGCCGGATTATGGAAGTGTATCTGAATGTCGCTGAAACCGGCATTGGCACTTATGGCGCCGAAGAAGGCGCGCAGCGTTACTTCAACAAATCTGCGAAAGATCTCACCCGCACGGAAGCCGCGCGACTGGCCGCTATTCTGCCATTGCCCAAAAAGCGCGCGGTAAATGGCGTGGGCGGTTTCACGCGCCGCTACGGAAACAGCATCGCCGCCCGCATTCGCGTCGTCAAACGGGACCGCCTCGATAGCTGCATTTACCCATAAAAAAAGGGCGAAGCCGAAGCCCCGCCCTTTTTAATTTTCTATTTCAATGACTTAGAAAACGAATGTGAGCGTTCCGCTCACGGTGCGTGGCGCACCGATTTGAACGAAGTTAGGGCTGCCATAAGTCGCAACGCCGGTTGTACGGCTATATGTTGCGCTCTGCGCCAAGCCACCGCCAAAACCGCCGACATAGAATTGGTCGAACAGGTTGTAGACGTTGAGTTGGAAGCGAGTCTTGTCGCTTACGCCCAAGAAGCCAAGGTTGATGCTCGCATCAAGGTTGACCATCCAATAAGCAGGCGCAGCTGCACCAAAGATTTGGGTCCGCGATGTGGCACCCAAAGTACCGGTTGGAACAGCGCCAGTTGGAATGAACGTACCAGTGTAGGTTGCTTCACCCGTGTCGAAGATGTTCCGTGGGCCAGTGCGCTTTGCAGTAATGCCAAGTTCAACTGGTCCGACTTCACCGCGCACAGTTCCACCGAACGAATATTTCGGCGAACCACCTTCACGCTGGCCAGCAGTCGCAGCAAAAACAGGCGTACCGTCGGTGTTTTCACCGATAGCAACGTTGTTCTTGATTTCCGACTTCATGTACGAACCGAATACATACACAGCGAGTTCTGGAATTGGCTGATATGAAATCGAACCATCAACACCGTATTTGTCGACATTGCCAAGGTTACGATACACGTTCTGGTCCAGTTCTGGATCGTAAGCCGAAGCCAAACGGTTTTGGAACTTCGTCAACCAACCCGAAAGCTGAGCCTGGATGTTGCCCGAACGGTAACGAACGCCAACATCAACGCTGTCTGTCGTTTCTGGAGCAGGACGCGCACGCGCGGTCGTGATCGGGAAGAAGAACGCGTTGTACAAGCTGTCTGTACCTGGAACCGAAAGGCCCTGTGCGAAGCTTGCGAACATGCTGAATTCAGGCGTGAACTTATAGTTGAAGCCTACGTTTGGCAGAACCTTGTCATATTTGAAGACGCGGTTTTGTGGACCAGCCTGCGTTGGGTTGAGTGTTGCGTTCAGAGTGTTCTGGTTCGCATCGCCGAAGCACTCAACAAAGCCGCCAGCTGAGCTGGTGAAGCAATAGTTGGTCAGGTCGCGCTTGAAGAACGGTGCACGAACACCGGCTGTCACGACCAGATTGCTGTCCAGATATTCACCGCGATATTCGCCAGAAACCTGCTGCAAAATTGCATAGGACAGACGGTTACGCTTTTGAAGCGTTACGCCGTTGGCAGCAATTTGCGGGCCGTTCACTGGGAAAACATCAAATGGCTCGCCATTGGTGTCCAACAGGCCAACTTCGCCTGTCTGACGGTGGCGTGCACGGTCATAAGTGTAGGCAACACGAACCGAATGCGCATCGTTAAATTCATAACGGAGCGAGCTGATGACGCCATAACGATTTGTTTGGGTCTGGCTAGGTGCCATCATGGTAACCTGATCGAGGATGTCGCCATCGCCGTTCAGATCCTTACCAAAGAATGGCGAACCGGAGAGGTATCCAGCCTGGCAGTTAACGCCAGCGCCGCTTACCACGGTCGTGCAGTTCGCTGTGCCGCCAGTCGGATCGATGTCGCGACGTGCTTCACGTGCAGTAACGGTGCCGCCACCGTTTGCCTTTACGTACTGATAGCTTGGATCGACGGTCAACGTCAGCTTTTCACCGAAACTGAATTTCGACGAACCACGGATGCTTCCGGTGTTTGACGGGTTATAACGACGGTCGAATTCCGTACCGCACGTTGTTGCCGACTGCGCCGTACCTGCAACTGGCGTTACAGTTGTCGTGCAAGGGAAGTTGATCAGATATTCCCGCTCATCATTGTTCGCTGGGAAACGGTTGGACGAAGCGGCACCAACAACACGGCCGGCATCGTTGCGCAAAGGCAGCGAACCAAAGAAGTTGTTGCGGTTTTCGTTGTAGTTAGCCGCAATCGCAATGAAGTCACCATCGCTGCCAATTGGCTGATAGATCTTCGCGTTATACTGCTGCTTGTCGACGACGCCGTAGTTGTTGAACGGGTTGTCGTTGCTCGCCTTTGAAGCCGAGAAGAAAGCACGTGTACCGAACGATGTCAGGTTGCCGGTGTTGATCATGGCAAACATGCGCTCGAAGTTAAACTCGCCGAGCGAGGTCGAAACCTTAACGCCGAAATCTTCAGTCGGGGTCATCGTGCGGTAGTTGACGGTGCCGCCAACAGCTGATGCTGTAGGGCTGTCGACGTCAGTCGTACCAAGGTTAACATTGACCTGCTCAATCAATTCAGGGTCAAGCTGCTGGTTCGAATAGATCGCGTAGTTGCCGGAGTCATTCAACGGGATACCGTCAAACGTCAGCGAGATACGCGACGAGTCAAATCCACGGATGTTCAGCGTACCGCCCGACGAGCCATATGCGTCGTTGTTCTGGAAGCTGACGCCTGGAATGACGTTGATGGTGTCGAGAATTGTCTGGCCAGGGTTCTGACGCTCGATCAGCTCTTGCGTAAGAACCGCTTTTGCCTTGGTCGCGTCAGGTGCCTGAATTCCAGCAACGTCCTGCGAACGCGAACCGGAGACGACGATTACTTCTTCTTCGAAATCGACTGAACCAGTCGACTGTGCGAAGGCAGCGCTTGAAAAGCTGCAGATGGAAAGTGCAACCGCACTCGCCGCAAGCTGATAACGAATTTTCATTTCTAAAGCCCCTTTGGTTTTCACATGCCAATCCAATGGTAACCAAGCATTTCGCCCGAATCATCCGTATGAATTGAACCGTGCCATCCCCTTGGGGCTGGTGAATGACAATAAAATGACACCCCGCCCCGCAGATGATTCGCCCTTAACCGACCGCGCCGGACAGGCAAAGTATTGCAGTGCAGCAACCTGTGAAAATTGGCCTATTTAAACATTTTGTTAAGACTTGTGGCCTGTTTGCCACAGTCATTGGGAAATGTGCTTATGCAGCGTCCTCTTTGCTCGATTTCGCCGATTTTGCGTAAACGAGGACAGGTGTCTTGCGACCTTCGACCACATCCTTGTCCACGACCACCTCGTCGACTCCGTCAAATGTCGGAAGATCAAACATCGTATCGAGCAAAATCGCTTCCAGGATCGACCGCAGTCCGCGAGCGCCTGTTTTGCGCTCAATCGCTTTCTTCGCCACCGCTTCCAACGCGTCATCGGTAAAGCTCAGGCCGACATTTTCCATCTCGAACAGCTTGCGATACTGTTTCACAAGTGCGTTTTTCGGCTCCGACAGGATTTTGACGAGCGCGGGGATATCAAGATCTTCCAGCGTCGCAGTGACCGGCAAACGACCTACGAATTCAGGGATCAAGCCATATTTCAACAAATCTTCTGGCTCAATTTGCTTGAGGATTTCACCCGTTCCGCGTTCATCAGGATCAGCGACATGTGCGCCGAACCCAATCGACTTGCCTTCAAGACGATTGGCAATGATCTTTTCCAGCCCGGCAAACGCGCCGCCACAGATGAACAAGATATTCGTTGTATCGACCTGCAGGAATTCCTGCTGTGGATGCTTACGGCCGCCCTGCGGAGGCACACTTGCGGTTGTGCCTTCCATAAGCTTCAGCAAAGCCTGCTGAACGCCCTCACCACTTACATCGCGGGTGATGGACGGGTTTTCGGCCTTACGGCTGATCTTGTCGATTTCGTCGATGTATACGATGCCGCGCTGGGCCTTTTCGACATTATAGTCCGACGCCTGCAGAAGCTTCAGGATGATGTTTTCAACATCTTCGCCAACATAGCCCGCTTCGGTCAATGTCGTCGCGTCAGCCATGGTGAATGGCACGTCAAACGTCTTCGCCAACGTCTGGGCTAGCAAGGTCTTTCCGCAACCGGTTGGGCCAACGAGCAGGATATTCGACTTGGCCAATTCAACTTCGGCGCCCTTGGCACCATGATTGAGCCGCTTATAATGGTTGTGCACAGCCACCGACAGCACACGTTTTGCCTGCGGTTGACCAATGACATAGTCGTCGAGAACTTCGCAGATTTCCTGCGGTGTCGGAACTTCACCTTCCTTGCGGCCGGTCAGCGCCCCCTTGGTTTCTTCACGAATGATGTCGTTGCAAAGCTCAACACACTCATCACAGATGAAAACTGTCGGGCCAGCGATCAATTTGCGGACTTCGTGCTGTGACTTTCCACAGAATGAGCAATATAATGTGCTCTTAGTGTCGGATCCGCTTAACTTCGTCATAATATGTCCTGCTACCACGCCGAAACGGGGCGTACTTTATTGAACCAACATCCTAAAGATGCGTTCCGATTTGGCAATAGCCCAAACGGACTATGCCATCTTAGTAACCGCCTGAAAGCGATCAGTCTGCACCTGCCTCAGAATTCAGCGGACGCTTGTCAAAGACTTCGTCGACCAGACCAAATGCCTTGGCTTCCTCGGCTTCTAGGAACGTGTCGCGATCCATCGCTTTTTCAATATCTTTCAACGGCTTGCCCGTATATTTGGCGTACAAGTCGTTCATACGCTTGCGAATGCGCAGGATTTCATTCGCCTGAATTTGGATGTCCGATGCCATACCACGCGCGCCGCCCGAAGGCTGGTGGACCATGATACGCGAATTGGTCAGCGCAACGCGCATGCCGGGCTCACCCGCTGCCAACAGGAAGCTGCCCATTGATGCGGCTTGTCCGATGCACACCGTCCCGACCTTTGGACGGATATATTGCATGGTGTCATGAATCGCCATGCCAGCAGTGACAACGCCGCCGGGCGAGTTGATGTACATCCAAATGTCTTTCTTTGGATTGTCCGACTCAAGGAACAAAAGCTGCGCGGTGATAACCGACGCCATATTGTCCTCGACTTCACCCGTCACGAAAATGATCCGCTCGCGTAGAAGACGCGAAAATATGTCCCAGCTCCGCTCTCCCCGGTTCGATTGCTCGATAACGACGGGAACTAGGGCTTGTACCGGATCAAATGGGACGTGCATGAAATACCTCTGGGCTGTTCTGTTTTACGCTGATGCCTACATCGGCGCGGGCAGACAAAGTTTCAAGCAGGAAAAGGTTAAACTGGCGTGCAATCCACAGAGAGTTCATCAAAATCGCGATTCGATTGAGATGGTGAAATCGATTAATTTTTAGATTTTGATTGATTTGGTCGATAAAAAGCCAAATGTGATGCAAGCCATAGCGACCGAAACAAAAAAGGCCCCGGAATCCCGAGGCCTTTTCGTTTGTCCAAAGCTGAACGATTATTTCTTAGGCGCAGCCTTTTTGGCAGGAGCCTTCTTGGCCGCTGGCTTCGCTTCTTCCGCTTCCTTCTTAGGAGCGGCTTTCTTTGCAGCAGGCTTAGCTTCCTTTGCAGGTGCCTCTTCCTTCGCTGCAGCCTTTTTCGCAGGTGCCTTCTTCTTCGCTGCGGGCTTTGCGTCTGGATCAGCTTCAATCGCCGCTTCAAGAACGTCCTTGGTCACGGTCTTTTCCGTGATCGTCGCCTTGTCGAACAAGAAATCGACAACCTTGTCTTCAAACATTGGCGCACGCAGCTGGGCCGCTGCCATCGGGTTTTCCTGCAGATACTGCACAAAACGCTGACGGTCTTCAGGGCGATATTGCTGCGCAGCTTGCTGCACCAGCATGTTCATTTCCTGTTGGCTGACTTCAACGCCATTTGCCTGACCGATTTCGGACAGCAACAGACCAAGGCGAACGCGGCGGACCGCGATATCGCGATACTCTTCGCGCTCGGCTTCCATTTCCTTCTTCGCAGCTTCGACGTCTTCTTCGCGGGCAGCTTCCTGCTCCAACTGCGCCCAAATCTGCTCGAATTCTGCTTCGACCATCGATGGCGGGACGTCAAAGTCATGATCGGCCGCAAGCTGATCAAGCAGCTGGCGCTTCATGTAGGTGCGGGTCAGGCCGTTATGTTCTTGCTCAACCTGAACCTTCATCAACTCGCGCAGCTTGTCGATACCTTCAAGGCCGAACATCTTTGCAAGATTGTCATCCGCTTTTGCTTCGACTGGCTTGCGCACTTCGGTGACGACGATATCAAACGTCGCAGCCTTGCCCTTCAGGTTTTCGGCATTGTAATCTTCGGGGAAGGTTACGTTCAGAACCTTCTCGTCATTGGCTTTGACGCCAACGAGCTGCTCTTCAAAACCGGGGATCAACTGGCCTGAGCCAAGCTCAACCGCCATGCCTTCGCCCTTGCCGCCTTCGAATGGTACGCCGTCAACCTTGCCTTCAAAATCGATGACGACGCTGTCGCCCATCTTTGCGGCATATTTCTTGTCCGCCGCTTCAAAGCTCTTTTGACCAGCAGCAAGCTTCAGGATCGATTCGTCGACCTGTGCGTCGCTGACTTCAACCGTCAGGCGCTCAAGCGTGATGCCATCAATCGACGGAGCGGTAATGGCGGGCAGGACTTCGAGATGGAAATCAACAACCGCGTCTTTGCCGGGCTCGTAATCATTATCGAGATGCACATGCGGCTGAGTCGCAGGGCGCAGCTTGTTGTCGGAAATCGCCTTTTGGACGCCTTCCTGGATCGAGCTGTTCAGCGCGTCCTGAAGCAGCGAATCCTTATGCATTTTCTTGACCAGATTGGCGGGAACCTTGCCAGGACGGAAACCGGGCATACGCACCTGAGGCGCGATTTTCTTCACCTCGGCATCGATGCGTGATTCGACGTCTTTCGCGGTAATCGTCATACGATATGCGCGCTTCAGGCCTTCATTCTGTGTCTCGACGGTTTGCATAATATCTTCTCTATCTGCAGGCAAAGCGGCTGGCCTCACCTTAAACGTTAAATGGCTTTCGGGCTCAACGACAGCCGGGAACTTCCCTATTTCGTGGTGCGGGCGAAGGGACTCGAACCCCCACACCTTGCGATGCCAGAACCTAAATCTGGTGCGTCTACCAATTCCGCCACGCCCGCTTACGAAAAGCTGCCGTTTCACAAACGACGGGAGCCTCTAACGGGAAAGCCCCGCTAGGGCAAGGGCAGAAGCGGCAAAACCGCCGCTGCGCCCTTATCTCCTGTTAACCAAGTGCCTTTTTCAGCAAGTCGTTGATGATTTGCGGATTGGCCTTGCCCTGCATCGCCTTCATCGTCTGGCCCACGAAGAAGCCAAACAATTTGTCTTTGCCCGAGCGGTACTCGGCAACCTTATCTTCATTGGCGGCCATGATCTTGGCAATCTCTGCCTCAATTGCGCCCGTGTCATTGGTCTGTTTCAGGCCTTTTTCTTCGACAATCGCAGATGCACCCTGCCCGGTCTCAAGCATGATTTCAAAGACCTGCTTGGCGATGCTGCCGCTGATCGTGCCATCGGCGACAAGGCCCAGAAGCTCGGCCGCTTGCTTTGGATTAACCGGGCTTTCGTCCAAGGTCTTACCCAGCTTGTTCAGCGCACCGAACAATTCGGACATCAACCAGTTCGACGCCTGCTTGGCATCGACGCCTTCGGCCAACAAATCTTCAAACCAAAATGCCGTTTCGGCTTCCGCCGTCAGAACCGCCGCATTGTATGCGGTAAGGCCCAATGCTTCATAACGCGCACGTTTGGCGTCGGGAAGTTCGGGCAAGGAAGCAAGGCATTCCTCCAGAAACGCGTCGTCGAGTTCGACCGGCAACAAATCAGGGTCGGGGAAATAACGATAATCATGCGCGTCTTCTTTCGACCGCATCGACCGCGTTTCCATCTTGTTCGGGTCGAACAAGCGGGTTTCCTGAACCACTGCGCCGCCGCTTTCGATCAGATCCACCTGACGCTGCGCTTCATACTCAATCGCCTGCATCATGAAGCGGATCGAGTTGACGTTCTTGGTCTCTGTGCGCGTACCCAGTTCACCACCGGGCTTGCGGACGGACACGTTGACGTCAGCGCGCATGGAGCCTTGCTCCATATTGCCGTCGCACGATCCGACATAGCGCAGGATGGAACGCAGTTTCTTGAGATACGCCCCAGCCTCTTGCGGGCTGCTAATATCAGGACGCGACACGATTTCCATCAGCGCAACGCCAGAGCGGTTCAAATCGACAAAAGACATCGTCGGATGCTGGTCATGCATCAACTTGCCCGCGTCTTGCTCAACGTGAATCCGCTCGATACCGATTTTCTTGGTCGGGCTATCGGGGTCTTTTTCGTTCAGCGTAACCTCAATTGCGCCCTCCCCCACGATAGGGTGGTACAGCTGCGAAATTTGGTAGCCCTGCGGCAAATCGGCGTAGAAATAATTCTTACGATCAAAGCGCGACCAGCGGTTAATCTGCGCATTGATTGCCATGCCGGTGCGCACAGCCTGACGCAGACATTCGCGGTTTGGCACGGGCAACATGCCGGGCATCGCTGCGTCGACAAGGCTCACATGGCTGTTCGGTTCGGCGCCAAAGCCGGTCGATGAGCCTGAAAAGAGTTTGGACTCGCTGGTGATCTGCGCATGAACTTCAAGGCCAATGACGACCTCCCACTCACCGGTATTTCCCTGGATGCGGTACTCGCTCATATTACCACCACTCTCCGGCTTCCGCCGTAAATCCTGAACGCTGCTCAATCGCGAGGCCGGCGTTGAGCACAGCCTGTTCATCAAGCGCCTTACCGATAATCTGCAGCCCTATAGGCAGGCCTTGCTTGTCGAGGCCACCCGGAACCGACATCGCGGGCAACCCAGCCAATGAGGCAGGCACAGCGAACACGTCGTTCAAATACATCGACAATGGGTCGGCGTTCTTCTCACCCAAACCAAAGGCCGCGCTTGGTGCGGTTGGCGCGAGGATAAGGTCACAGCTTGCCCACGCATTTTCGAAATCGCGTGCGATTAGGGCACGGACCTTTTGCGCCTGCGTGTAATATGCGTCGTAGAAGCCAGCGCTCAACACATATGTGCCGATCATGATGCGGCGGCGCACTTCTTCGCCAAAACCGGCGGCGCGGGTTGCGGCATACATATCCTGCAAGCCAGCGCCCTCAGGCAAGTCGCGCAAACCAAAGCGCACGCCGTCATAGCGCGCAAGGTTCGATGACGCTTCGGCAGGGGCGATGATATAATAAGCAGGTAACGCATATTTGGTATGCGGCAGGCTGATGTCGACGATTTCCGCGCCTGCATCCTTCAGCCATGCGATGCCATTATCCCACATCTTGGCAATATCTTCGTCGATACCATCAAGACGATATTCGCGGGGGATGCCGATGCGCTTGCCCTTCAGATCGCTGTTCAGACCCGCTTCCCATGCGGGCACAGGCAAATCGAGCGACGTCGAATCCTTCGGATCAAAGCCTGCCATGGCTTCCAACATGATCGCGCAATCGCGGACGTCGCGCGCCATTGGGCCAGCTTGGTCAAGCGAACTGGCGAATGCTACAACGCCCCAACGCGAGCAGCGGCCATAGGTTGGCTTGATACCGCTAATGCCGACAAATGCCGCTGGTTGGCGGATGGAACCACCGGTGTCGGTACCTGTCGCAGCAGGACACAGCCGTGCGGCGATGGCAGAGGACGAACCGCCCGATGAACCACCCGGCGCAAGTGCGGCGTTGTCACCATCATTGCGACGCCAAGGCGAAATGACATTACCGAAATAGCTGGTTTCGTTCGACGAACCCATGGCGAACTGGTCAAGGTTGAGCTTGCCCAACATCCCTGCCCCAGCCTTCCAAAGATTGGCGGATACCGTCGACTCATAGGTCGGGACGAAACCTTCCAGCATATGGCTTGCGGCGGTCGTCTGCACGCCTTCGGTGCAGAACAAATCCTTCATGCCAATCGGCACACCGGCCATTTTGCCAAGTGGCTTGCCCGCCGCGCGGTCGGCATCGACCGCTTGCGCAGCCTCTATCGCTTTTTCAGGCGTTTCCACGATAAAGGCGTTCAGTGCCTTTGCCGCAGCAACGCGCGCGTTCAGCGCTTCAGCAACCTCAACGGCTTTGAATTCGCCGTTGGCGACGCCATCACGAATGGCAGCTACGCCCAGTCTCGAAAAATCAGTCATTATTCAATCACCTTGGGCACGCCAAAGAAGCTGCCTTCCTTCGCTGGCGCATTGGCAAGCACCTTGTCGCGGACATCGCCATCGGTAACGACGTCATCACGCAGGCGCAGCTTATTGGGGATGACAGCCGTCATCGGCTCAACGCCAGTGACGTCGACTTCGCCCAATTGCTCCACCCAGGCAAGAATGCCATTGAGTTCGCCGACCATCTTGTCAGCCTCTGCATCGCTAATCGCGATGCGCGAAAGCCGTGCGATTTTGTTCACGGTATCTTTATCTACAGACATACGCCAGCCGCTAGCATTGCACCTGCCCCGCTTCAACGGAAAAGCTTAATCTTTCAGGCTCTATTCAATTTTCCGATGCTATTTCCGTCCAATCGGCTAAATCGCATCAAAATTTCAGGACATAAACTTGGCTCGTAAATTCATTTATATCGTCGCAGCGCTCATCGTCCTCGTCATTGCGGGCGGTTTCGTTATCCGCATTTATGAGGCTGAGCTTACCGAACTGGCATTCGTGCCAACGGCAAAGTTCGAAAAACAGGCGGCGTTTGAACCAAACAAATATTCCAGCAACGATATGTGGTTTGCGCGGCCCGGTAAGGCGGAAAATCCAGCCGACTGGTTGCCTGTGGGCGCGGTCAAGCCAGAAGTTCGTGGATCAGCGGCGATATTCTTCGTTCACCCAACATCCTATATCGGCAGGGACCATTGGAATGCCCCGCTGGACGACGCGGAATCGCAGGATCGCGCCAGATTGTTCCTGCGCGGCCTAGCTTCGCCATTTGCCAGCACAGGTGAAATGTGGGCGCCCCGCTATCGTCAGGCCGCCATTGGCTCGTTCCTAACCACCAAACCCGAGGGTCAACTGGCGTTGGACGCCGCGTATCAAGACGTTCTTTTGGCGTTCGATGAATTTGTTGCGAAAGTACAAAAAGACCGGCCGATTATATTGGCTGGCCATAGCCAAGGCGCGCTGCATCTTACACATCTGCTGAAAGATCGCGTTGCAGGCAAACCCATCGCCAAACGAATCGTCGCGGCCTATGTTGTCGGCTGGCCGATTTCAGTGGACAATGATGTCGCTGCGATGGGGCTGCCCGCATGCTCGGGTCCAGATCAAACGGGATGCATCATGGCGTGGCAGAGCTTTGCCGAGCCGGCCGAGTATGACCGTATATCAAAAGCTTATGACGCAACGACGGGTTTCAACGGGCAGAGCCGCAAAGGCACCGCAATGTTATGCACCAATCCGTTGAATGGTGGTGCAGCAGCTGCGGCAGACATGAAGGCCAATTTGGGTACATTAAAACCAGATGCAACGCTGGACACCGGCGAGCTGGTCGTTGGGGCCGTACCCGCACGATGCGACGCAAAGGGCTTTCTATTGATCGGCGATCCGCCCGAAGTCGGCCCTTATGTGCTGCCCGGCAACAATTACCATGTGTATGATTTCCCGCTGTTCTGGGCGAATGTGCGGGCGGATGCCACGTTGCGGCTGCGGAAGTTTCTTCAGAAATGATTTTTGATGCCGTCGCTGACTTTCTGGAACAGCTGCCGGACGGCGGCGTGTTGATAGGGCTCGATATCGGCACCAAAACGATTGGCACGGCGTTTTGTGACGCTGGTTGGACATTCGCATCGCCCGCCGACCTGATCCGCAGAAGCAAGTTTTCCAAAGACAAGGCGTTGCTCACCGCCGCGATTGCGACGCGCCCGACGCGCGGTATCGTCATTGGCTTACCGCTCAACATGGATGGCAGCGAAAGCCCCAGAAGCCAATCAAGCCGCGCTTTTGCGCGCAACATCGCGGATCTTGGCCTGCCGATTTTGTTGCGCGATGAACGCTGGTCGACCCAAGCGGTTGAGCGCGACATGATTGCCGCCGACATGAGCCGCGCAAAACGGGCCGAAAAAATCGACAGCGGCGCAGCGGCATTCATCCTGCAAGGCGCGATCGATGCGCTGACCATTGGGTGACGTTTTTGCTCGGCCACGACCTAGCCGACAAAATGATTGAGTATTGCCCCCCTTCCCTTTAAGGGCATCGCTTTAATGACATGGACACAGCCTTTTGCAGCCGACAGCTTTCCAAGCGGGTCGGGCGCTTTTCCGCACAAGCATTTGCTTGGTATCGCCGGACTTCAGAAATGGGAAATTCTCTACATCCTGAAAGAGGCTGAACAATGGGTGGCCTTGAACCGCTCCGGCCCCGCAAAGCATGACGGCCGATTGTCGGGCCTTACGATTATCAATGCCTTTTTTGAAAACTCGACACGCACATTGCTGTCGTTCGAAATTGCTGGGAAACGGCTTGGCGCAGACGTCGTGAATATGCACGCGGCGCAATCGAGCGTCAAAAAGGGCGAAACACTTATCGACACCGCAATGACATTGAACGCCATGCGCGCCGATGCCATTGTCATTCGCCACGGCAGTTCCGGCGCGGTGCAGCTGATTTCAAGCAAAGTCGATTGCCCTGTCATCAACGCAGGCGACGGAAGCCACGAACATCCAACGCAGGCGCTGCTCGATTCGCTGACCATCATGCGCCGCAAAGGGCGGGTCGAAGGCCAAACCGTCGTCATTTGTGGTGATGTCCTGCACAGCCGCGTTGCGCGCTCAAATCTATTCTGCCTCAAAACATTGGGCGCCGAAGTCCGCGTCGTTGCGCCCCCTGCATTGATGCCGAGCGGTATCGAGGCATTTGGTGCGCAGACATTTACCAATTTTGATGCGGCATTGGATGGCGCGGATGTCGTCATGATGCTGCGTCTTCAGAATGAGCGCATGCAGGGGGATTTCATCCCCTCGCCCCGCGAATATTTCCATCTATATGGCCTTGATGAACGCCGGCTAGCATTGGCCAAGCCCGATGCGCTCGTGATGCACCCGGGTCCAATGAACCGCGGCGTAGAGATTGCGAGCAATGTCGCCGACCATGTTGAACGCTCCGCCATTACCGAACAGGTAGAAATGGGTGTCGCCGTTCGCATGGCGTGCCTCGATATACTTACCCGAAAAGCACGCGGTCAGGAGGGTTGGTCATGACCGGAATCAGCATCCTGAACGGCCACGCCATTTTGCCCGGCGCAAACAAGGCCGAGCCACTGAATGTGCATATCGAAAATGGCAAAATTGCCTCGGTTGGGAACGCTGCCCCGATAGCGAACCAGCTTGACGCCAGCGACCTCATCATCGCGCCGGGCATCATTGATCTGGGCGTATTTAAGACCGACAAGCCCGCTTTCCGCTTTGGCGGCATCACGCGCGCGGCACTTATGCCCGACCAGTCGCCTGTGCACGACGACCCCGCAACGGTTCGTTTTGCAGCGCTCAAGGGGAAACCCGATTTGTGGGTGCACCCGCTCGCTGCGGCAACGCAGGGCCTCAATGGGCTGCAGATGGCCGAAATCGCGCTGATGAAAGAAGCAGGCGCAGTTGGCGTTGCCACGGGCCGCAAATGGATTGCGGATAGCGGCATATTGCTGCGCATCATGCGCTATTGCCATGCGCTCGACCTGCCCGTCTTTGTGCACAGCGAAGATGCAGGCCTATCGGGCAACGCGGTTGCAACGGCCGGGGAAACAGCGACGTTGCTGGGTCTATCGAGCGCATCGCCCATCACCGAAGCGCTTGCCATCGCACGTGACCTATTGCTCGCGGAGGAAAGCGGCGCACATGTGCATTTCCGCCAAGTGACGACCGAGCGCGGGCTGGACCTTATTCGCGCCGCCAAGGCAAAGGGCTTGCGCATCACATGCGGCATTACGCCAGGGCATTTGTTCCTGTCCGACAATGCCGTTTCTGATTTCCGGACCTTTGCCCATCTGTCGCCGCCATTGCGTTCGGAAAGCGACCGACTGGCCTGTGTCGCCGCCATCGCCGATGGCACGATTGACGTGATTGCATCTGGGCACGACCCGCGCGGGCCAGAGGACAAGCGCCTACCCTATTCCGAAAGCGCACCGGGCATGGCGGGGGCAGAAACGCTTCTCGCGCTGTCGCTCAACCTTGTACGGGACAATGTGATTTCGACGGGTCGGTTGTTCGAACTGCTGGCATCAAATCCTGCAAAGATCTTGGGGCTGAATGCCGGTCAAATAGCGGAAGGATATGCGGCGGACCTCATTCTCGTCGACCCGGATGCGCCGTGGCAGGTCGATGGCGACCGCATGGCCGCACTTGCGGGCAATACGCCATTTGACCGACTGCCGGTGCAAGGTCGTGTGCGCCATATGCTAAAGGGCGGCAAGGTCATTTAATAGGTCCTGACCCTAAACCCGCCGCCCAATAACGTTTCACGGATATCAATTTATCGTGCGGCGATCTTACGCCCTGCGGCATTCGCCATGCGGATATTCTGGGGGCCGCCATTTATGCGCACGAAGCAATCGCCGCCTTGCGACTTGATCATCTTGCACGTTGCCCGTGCGCTTGCTGCGTCCCCGAAACCCATTGCCGCCAAACGAACCAGTTTCTTGCCGTTGACCGTTACGGTCGAGCTAGCAGATGCAAAGCCGTTCAATGCGCGGTAGCGTTTAGCATATTTGTTCCAAGCCGCTTGCGCACTGGCCGCAGACGAGAACGCGCCCAGCTGAACCAAGTGGCTTCCCGCAGCGGCTGGCGTTTTTGCCGCTGGCATGTCTGACATTGCAAGCTTCACCGGTGCAGCCACAAATGACTTTGCGGGAACGTCCGACGCCTTGATAAGCGGCGCTTCGTAAACCGGGGCGCTCGGCACTGTCTCGGCAGCAGTCACGTATTTATTAACAGCGGCAAAACCTGCACTGTCCGATACGGGTGCTGGGCCCACCGCAGCCAACTCCACCGCTGCTGCGGGTGCAGACGAAACATCTGCAAATTCTGGTGCAGCAGTTGGCGCAACATCAGCCTGCGCAAAACCAATGGCATTGATGCTGCTTAACGCGAGGCGCACCGGCTGCCCCGTATCTGACATGTCGGGCTGAACCTTCAAAAGGCCTGCTACGCGCGACGCGTAAGCACCAGGGCGGGCGAACTGCGCCCATTCGGATATCCGTTCGTTAACTTTGTCCTGCGACATATCCTGCGACGCCATGATCCGCGCATCGCGCCAGCGCCCGTCAAGTGCGTAAGCTAATGCCAAATTCTGGCGTGTACGGGCTGTGGCGGCGTCGGTCCGGACTACATTGGTCAGAATATCGACAGCATCCGCCGACCGACCCGCCAAAGCCAACGTCAGCGCATAGTCGCTGATCGGCAGGATGGACCGGTTTGAATCGACAAGCCCAACGGCAGATTCGGTTTTACCCAAGGCGATACGCGCCAATGCGAGGCTGATGACGGTGCGTGGGTCGGCTTGGCCCAGCTCCATAACATCCATCAACGTCCGCTCTGCAGACGCAAAGCGCCCTTTCGCCATGTACACACGCGCCAGCAACCCACGATAATCGCGGTTCTGCATATCGGCCTGAACAGCAAACTCAGCAAAGGCCAATGCCTTATCGGCCTTCCCGCTGGCTAGCGCCCGTTCGGCTTTCTTGGCCCAGGCAAAGGCCTTTTGCGGCGATGCCTTGTGGACCGAAGAATGGGCCGTACTGCCGGCTCCGGCCGCCGATGCAGTCATTGCCGGTACCGCGACACACGCGATCGACAAGGCCAGCTTTACGACAAAACGGCTATTCATGACATCACCTCAAAAAAGCTAAATATCGGCATCAGTGTTTTTTCGCAGGAACATGGGACGCGAGGTCATCAATTTCCGGCATGGATTCGAGAAGTGCATCAAGCGCATCGGTCACAAGCTGTTGCGCTGACTGGTGGCGCACCGCGCATGCCAGCCGCAATTTCAAATGCCGTTCGCTATCAAGACGCAATGTGAAGGCGGCTTTCTCTTTTAAGCCAGGCTTTGACCGGGCACGCGAACGTGGCGCATCCGTGCCACCACGACGCGAAATGAGCGGTGTTACAGGCTCCGGTGTCACGGTAACCAAACTGGGTGCATCGGCGACCGATTCTGGCTCATCAGCCAAGTCGTCAAAGCCAACCTCCGGTTCAACGTCAGCGAACAGTGCATCTGCGAGACGATCTTGCTGATGCTTTACTTCGGGAACAGCCGCGGCAAGCGGGTTCGCCCCGTGAAAGCCGTGGTCATAATCCATCGGAGTCGTGAAATCGGGATCGACATCATATCCCATATCGTTCCAACCCAGATCGTCTTGCGACATTGCAGCGTTGCCACTGCTCATAACCATCGATGGACGGCGCATCGCGGGACGTGCCAGACCTTTGCGTGCCAGCAATATGCCCGACAGCGACGCGATTGGCTTAGGTTCACCCATTTTCCTGCCCTTCCTTCGCTTAACCTACGACCCGGCGGCCGAAGCCACCCATGGGACGCGCCACGGATATTTGCTGGTTTGCGGCAGCGGGCGCACTGAAAACGGTGCGGCGGAAATTCTTTTCGAGCCGGTCCGAAATATATGTCCACAGCTGGATAACTTCTTGCGAAGACCTGCCATTGGGGTCGATTTCCATCACCGTGCGGCCGTCAATCATGGATGCGGCGAAATCGGTGCGATGGTGCAGTGTAATCGGCGCGACCGTGCCATGCTGTGACAGTGCGACGGCGGCTTCAGACGTAATCTTGGCCTTTGGCGTCGCCGCGTTGACGACGAAGATGAGCGGCTTGCCAGCACGCTCGCACAAGTCGACGGTCGCACCCACAGCGCGCAAGTCATGCGGACTTGGCCGTGTAGGCACGACGATCAGTTCTGATACCGAAATAACGCTTTGGATAGCCATCGTAATGGCAGGCGGCGTATCAATCACCGCCAGCTTAAAACCTTGCTGCCGCAATATGGCGAGATCGGTTGCGAGGCGGGCCACGGTTGTCTGCGCAAAGGCGGGAAGGTCAGCTTCACGTTCATTCCACCAATCAGCCAAAGACCCCTGGGGATCGATATCGATAAGCACAACCGGCCCAGCGCCTGCGCGCTGCGCCTGAACCGCCAAATGGCCGGACAGAGTCGTTTTGCCCGATCCGCCCTTCTGTGATGCCAATGCGAGTACCCTCACATCATTCCCCTTTTGCAAATGTTTCAAATGGGGATGTGACAGAACAGGGCTAAAAATAGGTTAACACTGATCGGGATATCGGATTTTGCGTTCGGATGCACCGGCCTTAACTGCAGAGGCGCTCGATTTCGCGGCCTAGCGTATTGCGGGCCGCGCTATCGCCCGGTTCAATCATGAAATAATGCGTACCGGAAAGGCTCGCCTTTTCTGAGCAATAGCGTGCGCAACCGCTTCCAACCGCACCAGCAAAGCGCAGTTCAATGCCATCATAGCGCGCAGTGAAAGTGCAAGCACCTTTACCGTTCAATGTGATTTCGACCGCATCGCCTTGCACGGACGCTGTTCCGGTTCCTTCGCATGTGCTTTCGGGCCCGAAGACCGCAAGAAAACCGATATCAAAGCGATCGGCATCGGTTTTCACAGCACAGAATTTGTCGATGCCAAGGTCGCTGCGCGTTTCAAAACGGCCCGCAAATTCGATTTTATCCGGGTTCGGAAGAACGCCCGTCTCCACCGCGCGTGCATCAAGCGTTTCGCCCGCATCCGACCCAAGGCCAGACGTGAGCGCGCTATCCCCGCAACCCGCCAACAGCACGCATGAAGCGATGATCGGAAATGCCCTGCGCGTCACACTGGCTCCAATCCGTCCTTCGTTATCCGGCGATAAAAGCAGCTACGCGCGCCGGTATGACATGTAGGGCCTTGCGGCTTTGCGATAATCCAAATGGCATCCTGATCGCAGTCAACGCGCATATCGACGATGTGCAGGACATTGCCGCTGCTTTCGCCCTTTTGCCAAAGCCGCTGCCGGCTGCGCGAATAAAACACCGCAGTGCGACTCTCGATGCTTTTGGCGAGTGCCTCCGCGTTCATATGCGCCACCATCAATACGGCACCATCCGCCGCATCGGTGACCACGGCGGTCAACAATCCGTTGGCGTCAAATTTGGGTGTGAGGGCAAGCCCTGTCTCAATCTCGTCGGTCATTTCCAAGGCCTAACGCAAGGGCAAGTGGCCCGCCAACATTTTCTTTGTTACATTGCTACGACAAGGGGGAGACAATCGATGATGCGTTGCCTATACGCCGGCCAGCGACGAGCAGCGGGATTCGAATTATGCTGACCACCGACCCATTTGATGACGACAAACTACGCGAGGAGTGCGGGATTTTTGGTGTCTATGACGCCGAAGGTGCTTCAGCGATGGTTGCGCTTGGCCTACATGCGCTTCAGCATCGTGGCCAGGAAGCCGCCGGCATCACCAGTTACGACGAGCATGAATTTCACACGCACCGTGCCATGGGCCATGTTGCGGGCAATTTCGACCGTGATGAAATCATCAACGGCCTTGGCGGAAGCAGTGCCATTGGCCATGTCCGCTATTCAACGACGGGCGAAACATCGCTGCGCAATGTGCAGCCCCTATATGCTGACCTTGCCACCGGCGGATTTGCGGTCGCGCATAACGGCAATATTTCAAACGCGGTTGCATTGCGCCGTGACCTTGTCCGCCGCGGCTCGATATTCCAGTCATCATCGGACACTGAAGTCATCATTCATCTGGTAGCGACGTCGGGTTACCGCACGTTGCTGGATCGCCTGATTGATGCGCTGAAGCGTGTTGAGGGTGCCTATTCGCTTATCTGCTTGACCACAGAGGGCATGATCGCATGCCGTGATCCGTTGGGCATTCGTCCATTGGTCATGGGTAAGCTTGGCGATACGATAATCTTCGCATCGGAAACCGTTGCGCTCGATATTGTTGGCGCAGAATTCATCCGTTCGGTTGAACCGGGCGAATTGGTTGTGGTGAATGGCAGCGAAATTCATTCGCACAAACCCTTCATCCCCGTTTCGCAACGCCCCTGCATTTTCGAGCATGTGTATTTCTCACGGCCCGATTCCATTGTTGAAGGCATCAGCGTCTATTCGGTTCGTAAGGCGATTGGCGCGGAACTCGCACGCGAAAATGGCGTCGATGTTGATTATGTCATTCCCGTGCCCGACAGCGGCACCCCTGCAGCCATTGGCTATGCCGAAGCGGCCAAGATTCCGTTCGAGCTGGGCATTATCCGGTCACATTATGTCGGCCGTACATTCATTCAGCCGGGCGATGGCGTTCGCCATTTGGGCGTGAAGCTGAAGCATAATGCGAACCGCAATCTCGTTGCGGGCAAAAAGATCGTCCTTATCGACGATTCCATCGTTCGTGGCACGACCTCGCTCAAGATCGTTCAGATGATGCGCGAAGCGGGCGCTGCGGAAGTGCATATGCGTATTGCAAGCCCGCCAACAATGAACAGCTGCTTCTATGGCGTCGACACGCCCGAACGCTCCAAATTGCTGGCAAGCCGTATGGACGTGGAAGAAATGCGGCAGTTTATTCAAGCCGACAGCCTTGCGTTTCTCTCCATCGATGGGCTGTACCGCGCGTTGGGCGAAGAATCGCGCAACAAAAACCAACCGCAATATTGCGATGCGTGTTTTACCGGCGACTATCCCACCACCCTCACCGACCATGAGGAGCATGAATCGGGTGACCTCATGATGCTGGGCGAACGGAAGTCTGCATAACTCATGACGAAGCTATTTGAAGGAAAAGTGGCGCTGGTAACCGGCGCAAGCCGCGGGATTGGTGCGGCAACCGCGAAGGCACTCGCGGCGCAAGGTGCACATGTCATCATCACAGCGCGCACCCCCAAAGACTTAGAAGCCGTTGAAGACGCGATATTCAACGCAGGCGGCAATGCGACGATTGCGCCATTGGACCTCACCGACGGAGACAGCATTGCTCGGCTTGCCACAGCAGTGACCGAACGTTGGGGTAAACTCGATGTCTTGGTGCTAAATGCCGCGATGCTCGGCACGCTCGCGCCCGTTCCAGCCATTGATGGCGCAGAATTCGCGCGTTTGTTCACCCTAAACGTAACCGCACAGCAGGTGCTGATTGCGTCATTCGATGCGTTGTTGCGCAAATCAGATGCGGGTCGCCTCGTCGCGCTGACATCCTCGGTCGGGGCAGCACCACGCGCATTTTGGGGCGCCTATGGCGCATCAAAGGCCGCGCTCGAAACGCTCGTGGCCAGCTATGGCGAGGAAGTGAAGAACTTGTCCGCTGTGCGCACGGCCATTGTGGATCCGGGCCGTACGCGCACCCAAATGCGGGCAAAGGCCTATCCGGGCGAAGACCCGGCGACGGTTAAGGAACCATCGGTTGTGGCCGATGCGATAGTCACGATGCTCACGACCGAGTTTGAGACCGGGCATCGTTTGGTGGTAGCGGGCTAGAAATATTACCGTCACCCTGAACTTGTTTCAGGGTCTTAATCAAAACAACCTTCGAAAAGTAAGATCCTGAAACAAGTTCAGGATGACGACGTCCCTTGGATAACCGGCATCTTTTTGGTTTACCCTTTCACGACCTCATGCGCCTTTAACGCACGCTCACGCGCGGCTTTGTGGCCAATGATTTTGCGCGGATAGTTTTTTGGCCGTGCGCCATATTCATCGGGATCATGAATATACGGCTCTTGCAAACCAGCAAGCTCTGGCACCCATTCGCGGATATAGCGTGCGGCGTCGAATTTCTCTGACTGCGACAATGGCGCCATGATGCGCACGAACATATTGCTGTCTACGCCCGTCCCCGCTGTCCATTGCCAATTGACGCTGTTGCTGCCGTAATCGGCATCGACCAGCGTATCCCAGAACCATTTTTCGCCTTCGCGCCAATCAATGAGCAGATGTTTGACAAGAAACGACGCCGCAATCATCCGCACGCGGTTGTGCATCCATCCGGTCGCCCATAATTGCCGCATCCCGGCATCAACGATTGGATAACCCGTCCGGCCCTTGGTCCATGCCACGAAATCAGCCTTTACCGCTGGATCGGATAGATCGCGCCACGGCAACCTGTCGAAGGCATCGCGGGCGTTCTTCGCACCATATTCGGGCATCTGGACGATCACATTCTGCGCATAGTCCCGCCACACCAGTTCCTTCAAAAACACATCAGCCGACCCGCCGGCATGCATGGTCGCGTGCCAGCACGCCGCAGGTGAAATCTCGCCAAAGTGCAGATGCGGTGACAGGAATGACGAACCCGCCACAGATGGCAGATTGCGTTTCTCGTCATAAAATTTGGCCTTATCGGCAAAATCCTCAAGCCGATCGCGTGCGCCAGCCTCACCCGGGGTCCACATATCGGCCATAGCGCCCGACCAATCGGGCTCGGTGGGCAACAGGGCCCAATCATCGATATTGTCGCTCTCTGGCCATGTCTGGGGCGCAGTGAAATGCTTAGGGGATGCCAATGGCACGGGCGGTGGCATATGCTGCCAGAGCGCGCGCATGAATGGCGTGTAAATCTTGTACTGCCCGCCGCTGCCTGTGGTCACGCTGCCTGCGGGAAGCAGATAGTTGCCGTCGTGGCAGACAAATGCGCACCCTACCCCAAGTCCACTTGCGACAGCCTTTTCCGCATTCCGCCACCATGGTTCGTAATGCCGCATGCAGTGAATGGCCGACGCGCCGGTCTCTTCAGCGAGTGCGCATAAAACGTCATCGGATTTTCCGGCGCGTAAAATCAAACGCGACCCCAACGCCCGCAAATCTGCGTCGAGCGCCGTCAGGCTATGGTGCAACCACCAGCGCGACGCCGCGCCCATCTTGCGATGCTTTGGCGTGTCATCATCAAGGACATAGACGGGGATAACCGGCGCGCCACTTGCAACTGCGGCTGCAATCGCAGCTTGGTCCGCAAGACGCAGGTCACGGCGCAGCCAAACGATAACCGGGGCCGTCATTTGCTTTCAACTCCAATGGGAAAGAACATACTGAATCGGTCGCCCACCAGAGGGTCAGAAAAGCGCTGGTCGGAAACCTTCAACGTCTTTTCTGCACCTTCGCCGACAATCTCGGCCACCGGCATACGTGACCAAAACAACAGGGGCGAGCCGCGGACAATATGTGTCTCAAAAGCCTGGGTATCTTCACGTCCCATATAATGGGCGCGAATATCGTCATCGATGCGCGCGCCATGAAACGGCGTGTAAGTGCCCTGCCCATAATATCTGTCGTCGCGCCAAAGCATTTCACGTTTCCAAAATTGCACAGGGACAGGATTGGCGACAACCAGAGTTGGCACGATCTTATGCTGTTTCTGAACGGCTTGGGCGGTCAATTGCTCCGCCCTGCCCGTGATGATCCCATTGGCTAAGATATATGCGCAAATGGCGGCAAAACTGGCCAACGCAGGCACGCGCCAGTTTGCGTCCCCCTTACGTTCGCGGCGGAGCGAAACCCAAACGCCGCATATCAGTGCAGCCCACAGCCAGATGTCGATGATGAATAACGTATCGCCATAAAACCATTGGCTCGAAAATGGTTCAAGCAACCGGATCCCGTAACTGTTGAACCAGTCAAAGAGCGGGTGGCTCAAGCATCCAACATAAGCCAGCGCCAACAACCAGCCTTTATGCACCGGCAACCTTGCCTGAGGCCGCTTTCCGCATCTTTCTTGCCAGCGATCGAACCACAGCATGATGCCCCACAGTATCAGCGGCAGCACCAGCATCGCGATTGGGCCGTGCGTCAGGCCACGCCGGATTGTCAAATGCTGCTGCCCGCCCAGCAGAACCGCCACGGCGTCAATATCTGGGATGTTCGCAGCAATAATCAGCGTGGGCATGGCAAGGCCAGTCCGACGCTTCAACCCCATCTGCCCGATGAGCGCGCCAACAAGGCTATGTGTGAGATTATCCATGCGGGTTAGCTGGCGTAGCCAAACCGAAATGGCAATACGGCGTTATCGCCATAAACTATTTTGTTCACGCAAAGGCGCAGAGTTCGCGGAGCAGAAATTTGAAATCTCTGCGGACTCTGCGCCTCTGCGTGAAAATCAATTACGTCTCGGGATGGCCCTCAGCTACCGTCCAAGTTTGTCCCTTTGCCAGCAGCTTACCGAGGTCAGGTGCTTTACCTGCACTGGCCGACTCGTTCTGCGCGATGACGGCGTCGTTAAAGGTCGGGCGTGGGTCGTCGTACAGGACGCCGAGTGCCATGGGAAATTCGCCGAATGGCATTTCCACAAGCATGTGCGCGAGCGAACGGTTGGTCACGTCGTGGACGATAACGCCCGCGCTCTGCCAATCGCCATCAACGACATCGACAACCTTCAGCGTCAGCCCAACATTGTCGAGCGCGATGCCTTTGGTGCCGCCGGACTTTTCGCTGCCGAACAACATCGGCTCGCCATTACGCAGCCACAATTGATGGCCGTCGGCACCCTTTGGCGCCGCGAAGTCTTCAAACACGTCCTTGTTATACACAATGCAGTTCTGGAAGATTTCGATGAACGCCGCGCCGCGATGGGCGTGCGCCGCCTTCAGAACTTCTGGTAGATTCTTTGAAACGTCAAAGCCGCGCGCAACAAACCGCGCGCCTGAACCCAGCGCAAACGCGCATGGCGTTGCTGGACGGTCAACCGAGCCATAAGGCGTCGATGGGCTGTTGGTGCCAACGCGCGATGTTGGCGAATATTGGCCCTTGGTCAGGCCGTAAATCTCGTTGTTGAACAGCATGATCTGGCAATCCAGATTGCGGCGCAGCAAATGCATCGTGTGGTTGCCGCCGATCGACAGCGCGTCGCCATCGCCCGTGATAATCCATACATCGAGATCAGGATTGGCCAGCTTTACGCCCGTCGCAACCGCAGGCGCGCGGCCGTGAATGGTGTGGAAGCCATAGGTTTCCATATAATATGGGAAACGCGATGAGCAGCCGATGCCGCTGATGAACACGGTGTTCTCAGGCGTGCCACCGATTTCAGGCATGGTGCGCTGCACCGCCTTCAAAATCGCATAGTCACCACAGCCGGGGCACCAGCGAACTTCTTGGTCGGTTTCCCAATCCTTGGGCGTCGTGGCTTTAACGGGGGTCATATCGTTCATTATAAAGCACTCCCAATCGCGGCTTCAATTTCGGCGATAGTAAATGGCTGGCCGGACACTTTGTTCACGGGCTGCGCATCCACAAGGAACTGGTCTCGCAATATGGTCTTCAACTGGCCGGTGTTCATTTCAGGCACGATGATCTTGTCAAAGCTCTTCAGCAACTCGGCCATGTTTTTGGGCATGGGCCAGATATGGCGAATGTGGACATGCGCGACATCAACACCTTCGGCGCGCTTGCGGCGCACAGCTTGCTTGATGGGGCCATAGGTTGATCCCCAGCCGACGACGGCGAGCTTCGCGCCTGCTGCGCCCTGCTCGACGATCTGGTCGGGAATGCTGTCGGCGACGCCGTTTACCTTGGCCGAACGGATGTCGGTCATCGCCTGGTGGTTGGCCGGCGCATAGTTGATGTGGCCGGTATCGACTTCTTTTTCGATACCACCAATGCGATGCAGCAATCCGGGCGTACCGGGCTTCACCCATGGGCGCTTCAACTTATGGTCGCGCGCATAGGGCTTGAAGCCATCTTCGGGCACGCTTTCCAGAAACTCGACAGGGAATGCCGTATACTCTTCGAGATCGGGCACCAGCCAAGGCTCAGCCGCGTTGGCGATATAGCCATCGGTAAGCAGCATCACTGGCGTCATATATTCAACGGCAATCCGGACAGCTTCGACCGCACAGTCAAAGCAATCAACCGGCGAGCGCGCTGCGATCACAGGCATCGGTGCGTCGCCGTTGCGGCCATACACCGCCTGATACAGATCGGACTGCTCGGTCTTGGTTGGCAGGCCCGTCGAAGGGCCCCCACGCTGGCTGTTGACGATGACCAAGGGAAGCTCGGTCATGATGGCAAGGCCCATAGCCTCACCCTTCAAAGCGATGCCGGGACCGGACGAGCTGGTAACGCCCAACTGCCCCGCATAGCTTGCGCCAATGGCCGAACAAATCGCGGCAATTTCATCTTCTGCCTGGAATGTGGTGATACCATATTCTTTCAAGCGGCTGAGGTGATGCAAGATCGCCGACGCTGGCGTAATCGGATAACCACCGAAGAACATCTTGAGGCCAGCGAGCTGCGCGCCAGCGACCAAGCCATAAGAAATAGACTCAGCGCCCGTCACCGTCCGGTACAGACCCGCAGGCGCAGGCGCGGCATCGACATGATATTGCTTCAGCGGTCCAGCCAATTCAGCTGTCTCACCATAAGCATGACCAGCATTCAGCGCCGCGATATTGGCGTCGGCCAAAACCTGATTCTTTGCAAATTTCGCGTTCAGCCAATCGATGATCGGCTGACGATCACGGTCAAACATCCACAAAGCAAGACCAAGCGTCCACATATTCTTGCAGCGCAACGCGTCTTTGTTGCCCATGCCAAACGGCTTGACGGCTTCCAGCGTCAGCGCGCTGATGTCGAACGCCAGCACTTGCCATTTCGCAAGGCTGCCATCTTCAAACGGGTTGGTGGCATATTTGGCCTTATCCAGGTTGCGCTGGTTAAACTCGCCTGTGTCCGCGATAATCAAACCGCCTTCGCGCAAAGACCCGACATTGGTTTTAAGTGCGGCGGGGTTCATCGCGATCAGCACGTCCGGCTGGTCACCAGCGGTATCAATTGCCGAAGAACCAAAGTTAATCTGAAACGCCGACACACCGAAAAGTGTCCCGATTGGTGCGCGGATTTCGGCAGGAAAGTCAGGGAATGTCGCAAAGTCATTGCCCGCCAGAGCGGACGACAGCGTAAACTGTCCCCCGGTCAACTGCATGCCGTCGCCGCTGTCCCCGGCAAAGCGCACAACGACTGCGTCGCTGTGCACTGGAGTATGTCCGCTCGTCTGTTCGTCTTTGAATGCCGTAGCCATGCGTTCTAGCCCGTCTTTAATTGCAACTTTATTGCTTTTTCGCCTAATCCCATTCGCCGCGCACTGCAATGTTAGAAAAACTATAGGTGGATATGCTGGACGCATTGCCCAAGCCACCCTAGGAAGCGGCAGAAATGGAGAACGCGATGACCGATACCCCACCTTATGTCCGTCCAGACGTGGCATTGTTTCTGCAATTTCTGAACGCGGTACCCGGCCCTAAATTTTGGCAAGTGCCCGTTGATGATGCACGCGCGATGACCGCTGCGATGCGCGACGTTGCGGATGCACCCGTTGGCGAACTGGCGGTTATTCGCGATTTATCGATTCCCGGCCCCGCCGGAGCCATCCCCGCGCGATTATATGACAGCCGGGAAGAGCGCGAAGCCGGCCCTGTCATGGTGTTTTACCATGGCGGCGGATTCGTCATCGGCAGCCTGTATACCTATGAACCCTATTGCGCAGAAGTTGCGCGCCTCCTCGATTTGCCAGTTATCTCCATCGATTATCGACTGTCACCCGAATATCCATTCCCTGCCCCGGCCGAGGATTGTGAAGCCGCAACGCGCTGGATTGCGACGAGCCCTGCGGAACTTGGACTGCAAGTGACTGGGCTCATTCCCTCCGGCGACAGTGCGGGAGGCAACCTAGCGATTGTCACCACCATGGCACTTCGCGACCGTCCGGCCGCCGTGCCTGTGTTGGTGCAACATCCGATTTACCCGGTCGTGACGCTCGATGCTGACTGGCCGAGCATGCGCGAATTTGCCAACGGCTATTTGCTAACCGAAGAAGCAATGGCCTATTTCGGCGAAGGCCATGCAGCAACGCCCGGAGACTATCGGTCCGAGCCGTTGAATTTCAGCCAGCAGGGCATGCCGCCGAGCCTTGTCACAACCGCAAGCCTTGATCCCTTGCGCGACCAGGGCATCGCCTATGTTGAAAAGCTGAAACAGGACGGCGTGCGCGTTGAACATCGCAGTGCCGAGGGCAATATTCACGGGCATATCAACATCCGCCAGGCTATCCCATCGGTCCAATCGGACATTGAAGGCAATATCGCCGCGCTGAAAAACCTGCTCGCAGAAGTGGCGGCAACAGCATGAGCATATCTTTGGAAGATTTACCGTACCGTCCCTGCGCCGGCATCATGCTCGCAAATATGCAGGGGAAGATTTTTGTCGGGCAACGCTTGGACAGCCCTGTCGGAACCGATGCATGGCAAATGCCGCAAGGCGGTATCGACGATGGTGAGGATGCAGAGGCTGCGGCGCTACGCGAATTGTTCGAAGAAACCGGCGTGCGCGCCGATTTGGTCGATATTCTCGCGCGCAGCCGCGATGAACATTTCTATGACTTACCCGATGATATGATTGGCCGCATTTGGAAGGGCAAATATCGCGGGCAACGCCAGCATTGGTTTCTAATGCGCTTCAAAGGCACCGATGCCGATATCAACATCGAAACGTCGCATCAGGAATTCAGCAAGTGGCAGTGGATCGATGCACCGCAACTGCCGCAACTGATCGTCCCGTTCAAAAAGCGGCTGTACGAGAATATTCTCGCGGAGTTTGCAGACCTGATTTAACGTCGTTCCGCGTGCTGAACGCATCCGCGCCTTTAATTGGGCTGCGGAACCGGCACGCCACCAAGTGCTGGTTTCGTCTCCACTGCGCTCGCCTGCATCTGCTGTTTTTCGGTTGCCTTACTCGATGCAAGCGAAAGCCGCTCGACAGCGCTGCAGTCCGAACGACATAATGTTTTCAGCCGCGCGATATTTTTACCCGCTTGCTCAATTGCGCCCTTGGCAATCATGGCATCTGCCTGCTCGGCCAATGCAACCTGATCATTGGGCTCAAGCTCCAACGCTTCTGTGTAAAAGCGGATCGCTTTACCATTCAGTCCTTGGGCCTTCACCGCGCGGGCCATCGCAATATATGCAGGGCGATTGCGCGGGTCGACCGCAAGTGCGGATTCATACCAGCTGATCGCATTGTCGAACCGTCCAGCGGCCGATTCCTGGTCACCCGTCTGCATCAGCGCAATAGAGCGGGCGTCGATATCGTCATCCGCACGTCCGCCAATGCTGGCGCTCGACATGACCGCTAAAGTGAACGACAGCGCAATGGCCGCGGGAGAAAAGCGCATAAACAATATCCATAACTTTTTGGAAGGTGATGCTATCACAGCTTTTGGAGCCTCGCGAAGAAGAATCCATCACTGCCATCATGATACGGGGTCAACAACACGCCATCGCCGTCGGCACGGCCCATCGACACTCCGGTATCCGCAGCGCGCCAGCCCGTATGCGATTTTAAGAACGCAGCCACTTGTCCCTTGCCCTCACTCTCAATCAGTGAGCACACGGCATAAACCAGATAGCCACCACGCACGACCATGTCGGCGCCAATGTCCAACAGCTTCGCCTGTTCATCCACAACGCGTTTCAACCGCGCTGCATCCAAACGCCAGCGCGTCTCTGGATTGCGCCGCCATGTGCCGCTTCCCGAACAAGGTGCATCAATGAGGACAAGGTCGCAGCCACCGACCAATTCGGACAGCATTTCTTTTTCCTTGCCCGGATTAAGCAAGCGCGTTTCGATATTGGTGGCACCCGACCGGTTGGCCCGTGGTTTCAATTGGTCCAGCCGGTTGCGGTTTGTGTCTGTTGCGATCAATCGTCCCTGATTTCGCATCGCGGCGGCGAGCGCCAGGGTTTTGCCGCCAGCACCAGCGCACAGGTCAAGCACAGTGCCAGCACCCTTTGCCTGACATGCCTCTACAATCAACTGGCTTCCCAGATCCTGAATTTCAACCTGACCGTCTTCCACGGCGGGATGGCTATCAATTGCGGTCCCGCCCGGCAGGCGGAGCGCATATTCGAGGTGCGGAAGGACTTCAGCGTCGGGGAACGTCGCCGATACTTCAGCGCGGCTTGCCTTCAACGCATTAACGCGCAAGTCCATGGGGGCACGGTCAAGCAGGCTTGCTTGCTCGGCCTCATCAACATGGGCGGAAAACAAAGGTTTGATCCATTTGGGCAGCCCGCCACCGGTTGATCGCGCTTCGCCGGGCTCAATCGCCGCTGGACCATAATCGGTGCCGTCGAACAGTGCCGCCAGTTCCGGATCGGCATCCGCCATTGCGACAAAGGCAGACCGCGCCGTTACCGGCCTTTTGCCAAAGCGGCGGATGGCACCCCAAGCTAAATCGCGGACAGCACGGCGGTCTTTCGAACCGGCATAACGCCGCTCGGCAAAAAAGCGCTTCGCAAGCTGGTCAGCAGAAGCGCCGCCATCACGCGCGGAAAGGATGATTTGGTCAACCAATTCAATGGCTGACTGCAGGCGAGCAGCAGGTCTCATGCCTCAACGCGTCGGATAATTTGGAGCTTCCCGCGTGATTGTAACGTCATGTACATGGCTTTCCCGTAATCCGGCATTGGTGATGCGCACAAACTGCGCGCGTTCCTGAAGGTCCGCAATCGTGCGCGAACCGGTATAACCCATAGCTGCTTTGACGCCGCCGACAAGCTGATGAATGACGTCGCGTGCGGGGCCTTTGAAAGGCACCTGCCCTTCAATGCCTTCTGGAACCAGTTTAAGCTGGTCCTTAATATCCTGCTGAAAATACCGGTCGGCAGAGCCACGCGCCATTGCGCCAACACTGCCCATGCCGCGATAGCTTTTATAAGCACGCCCTTGATACAGGAATGTTTCGCCCGGTGCTTCCTCGGTTCCCGCCAACAGCGAGCCGACCATCACCGACGATGCCCCGGCCGCAAGCGCTTTGGCCAAGTCGCCAGATGTCCGCAATCCGCCATCGGCGATGATTGGAATGCCCGACTTTGCAGCTTCAGCCGCTGACTCCATAACCGCAGTCAATTGCGGAACGCCAACGCCAGCAACAACGCGGGTGGTGCAAATGGAGCCTGGGCCGATACCAACCTTGATACCATCCGCGCCCGCATCAATCAGCGCACGTGTCGCCGCAGCCGTCGCGACATTTCCGGCAACGACCTGAACTTCAGGTGCCATACGCTTAATCTCTGCAACCGCAGCCGCAACCATCGCGCTATGGCCATGCGCCGTGTCGACGACGATGAGGTCACACTCCGCGTCAATCAACGCCTTCGTGTAAGCCATTCCCTTTTCGCCGACAGTCGTCGCCGCAGCGACGCGCAAACGTCCTGTGCCGTCCTTTGTTGCGTTGGGATATAGAACAGCCTTCTCGATATCCTTTACGGTAATCAGGCCAATGCAATGATAGGCGTCATCGACGACCAAAAGCTTTTCAATGCGCCGTTGATGCAGCAAACGCCGCGCTTCTTCCTGCGTGACGGACGATGCGACCGTCGCCAGATTTTCATGCGTCATCAACTCGGACACAGGCTGCGCCGGATTTTCGGCAAAGCGCACGTCACGATTGGTCAAGATGCCAGCCAGCTTACCGCTCGCCTCAACAACCGGGATGCCGGAGATGGAATGCGCCGACATCAATGCTTGCGCTTCGGCCAAGGTCGCTTCGGGTGCGATGGTGATGGGGTTCACCACCATGCCGCTCTCAAAACGCTTAACCTGACGCACGGCAGCGCACTGTTCTTCAATGCTTAGGTTGCGGTGCAGAACGCCAATGCCGCCCAGCTGCGCCATGACGATCGCCATGCGCGCTTCGGTGACGGTGTCCATCGCCGACGATAGCACTGGAATGTTCAGTGATATGCTTTTCGTAAGCTGCGTACGGGTGTCGGCCTGGCTCGGCAAAATGTCAGATGCCCCGGGCTGCAACAGCACGTCGTCAAATGTAAGTCCGAGGGAAATTTCTTTCATGGTGCCACCGCTTTAAGCTTTGATTCGTGGCGGCCCATGTAAACAGTAAGTCCCTTATTCGCCAGCCTTCTTGGATTTATATTTTCTGGCGTCCGCAAAGTAGCGGCCAAGCGCAATGTGCAGGTCAGCGTCATCCGCCGCGCCGCCAAGCTCCGTCTTATCCGTAAGCTCATCATCAGGGCCGTGATAATCGCTGCCCAGAAACTTTTGCATCAGCTCAAGATCGGCGAACGAACCACCCACCATGAGTGCCGGCACGCCCTTTTGCGCGAGTGCCCAACCGTCCTGCCTTTGGATAAACGCATTTGCATCGGTCGAACTTTCAATCGCCCTGCCTGTCTTTTTCGCCACCGCCTCAACCGTGGCATCCAATGGAGTGGTTCCACGGCCGATGATCGCAACCTTTGACCCGCGTGGCGCAATCGCGATTGTATCAACGTTTAGGGAAATCACGATCTGATCAAGCGGCAAAGCCGGTTTGTCAGCAAAAGCATAAGCACCCAATAGGCCGCTTTCTTCGGCTGTTGTCGCTACAAAATAAATATCGCGATCATGCTTTTTCTTCGCCAAGCTCTCCGCGATTTCGTTCAGCACCGCAATGCCGCTGGCATTGTCCACGGCACCATTACAAATCCGGTCAGGTGCACCCTCTGGCGCGCAAATACCCAAATGGTCCCAATGCCCCATGAACAAAACAGCACCGCCGCCCTTTTTACGACCGGCAATCTTTCCAACAACATTCGAGCTGTTGAACCGGTAAATATCCGTCGTGACTTTGAAATCTGCGTCAATGCCGAGCGGCTCGCCCGCATAATCGCTGGCCTTGGCATGAGCGCGCAATTTATCCCAATCTTGCCCGGCGCCGGTTATCATCGCGACCGCAAACTCGGCGCTGATTGCCCCTTCCAACGGTGCGCGCTTTTCGCGGCTCTCAAGTGCGATCGGACGCGACAGCAACAAACGCCGCAGCGAAGGCCAATTTCCCTGCCCATCGCCGATGAAGATAACAGCCTCCGCCCCCGCAGCGATCAGCGCTTCGCGCCGCGCGCGCGGTGACTTCATATTGTTTGGCACATTTTCCGCGTCAAACAGCACGAGGGCGGCTTTGCCCGCAACATCGGCCGCAACCGAACCATCGGCCTTGACCCCTGCACCGGTAAAGATAAGCGGCAAATCAGTACGCGCATAATCGGACTGCTGACCAATCAGGATGATTTCTTGAGACGCGATACGCAGTTTGCGGCCCTTCGCCGCAAATGCATATTCCGCACTGCCCTGCCCGCGCTGGATCAAAGGAACGGCATCAAACCAACCGCCGTCGGTGGCCGCGGGCTTTAAGCCAGATCTCGCCCATTGCTCAGCAATATACTGAACCGTTTTTGCCTCGCCTTCGGTGCCGGGTTTACGGCCTTCAAAAGCGTCGCTGGCCAGAATTTCGATATGCGTGCGCAGGTCAGCTTCGCTCACGGCTTTGGCGTGCACGGAACCCGCCGCCATTGCTGCAAAACTGACGAATACTGCAAAATGGGTAAGACGCATGAATGATCGCTCCGGGCTATAACAAGGCGGCACCCGTCGCATGTCGGGAACGCTCTATCGTTAATTTCGCCTCATCTACATGCATCGATTCAATCATGCGACCCTTAAATCGCTGTGCGCCCCCTCGGCTCGCCGCAATTAATTCCTCTGCCTCAGCCACCGCAGCGGCATCCGCGCCAAAAGCCTGATTGGCTATCGCAACTTGATTGGGATGAATGAGCGTTTTGCCCGTGAATCCATAAGTTGCGCCTTGGCGGCATTCGGCATCAAACCCGCTCATGTCATCCAGCCGGTTGCACACGCCGTCAAAGCGCGGCTTGCCCGATGCGGATGCCGCGAGCACAATTGTCTGCAGCGCGAGTTCCAACCCCTCGCGCAATGGGCCGGGCCGAATACCGGTTTCCGCCGCAATGTCATTTGTGCCCGCAATTAACCCCGCAACCATGGGATGCGCCGCAATCTCGCGCGCGGCATATAATCCCTTTGGCGTTTCAATCATCGCCAATATGGGCTTGCCAGCATCGGGGATTTCGTCAGGGCCTTCGACCTTAGGGACAACAATGAAGTTCGCGCAGCTTTGCGCCAAAGCGGTGATGTCGTCGCCATGATACACGCTGTCAGCGCCGTTTGCCCGTATGGCGATTATTTTGCCTGCGACGCCGCCTGCGGCATATTGCACAGCTGCCGCGCGGGCATCCGCCTTTAAATCGTGCGGAACGGCATCTTCCAAATCGATGATCAGCATATCTGCATCAAGCGACCGCGCTTTTTCCAGCGCGCGTGCATTGGACGCCGGCATATAAAGCGCCGACCGCGTAAACCTCAGTTGCTGCAAGATATCCATGTTCGCTCCCATTTTATCGGCTTGCGCATGCTCCCTGCGTAATCGCGATTAAATGGTAAAGCCATCGACCGATTTTTCTTGCAACTATTCGTTAATCCCACACTATTACAGATCAAGCAAACGGGAGGATTTCTATGGAATATTTTTTCGGCCTACTCGCCCTGATCGTCATCATTTTTGTGATGATGGGCGTGACCGTTGTTCAGCAAGGCTTTGTTTTCACAATTGAGCGGTTCGGTCGTTATACTTATTCCGCCCAACCTGGGCTTACCGTCATCATCCCGTTCTTTGACCGCGTTGGCCGCAAGGTCAACGTCATGGAACAAGTTCTCGACATTCCGGGGCAAGAGATCATCACCAAGGATAACGCCATGGTCGGCGTTGACGCTGTGGTGTTCTTTCAAGTGCTCGACGCGGCCAAGGCCGCATATGAAGTGTCGGACCTATATGTCGCCATCATGCAGATCACGACAACCAATCTGCGCACGGTGATGGGCAGCATGGACCTTGATGAAACCTTGTCGAAACGCGACGATATCAATGGCCGTCTGCTGTCGGTGGTGGATCACGCAACCAGCCCATGGGGTGTCAAAATCACGCGTGTCGAGGTGAAAGATATTCGCCCGCCAGCTGATATCTCCAACGCAATGGCGCGGCAGATGAAGGCCGAGCGTGAAAAGCGTGCGCAAATCCTTGAAGCAGAGGGCATGCGCGCCGCAGAAATCCTGCGCGCTGAAGGTGAAAAGCAAGGCGCAATCCTTCAGGCCGAGGGCCGCAAGGAAGCTGCATTCCGTGACGCCGAAGCCCGCGAACGCGAAGCAGAGGCCGAGGCGAAGGCAACAGTCATGGTTTCCGATTCCATCGCGACATCGGGCACGCAGGCGCTGAATTACTTCATCGCGCAGAAATACACTGAAGCCATCAGCCAGTTCGCAACATCGCCCAATGCAAAGACTATTTTGTTCCCTGTAGAAGCCACGCAGTTGATTGGAACGCTGGGCGGAATTGGTGAATTGGCCAAGGAAGCGCTTGCACCCAAAGAAAAGTGAAGCCTGTGGGGCGGAGACAAAGCCGATAGTCCTGAGCAACAATCGCAAGGCGATTGTGCCCGTCGAAGGACGCCTGTAAGACAGACATTGCGCTCCACCGACACGCGCCCTTCGACTTTCGTCAGCGCGGACGCACTGACGGCTCAGGGCTACGGTAAGATCTGCAGTTTAGACATCGAGATTACGGAGTAAGACATGGCAGAATGGCTCGACACAATTTCAACGCACTGGTTCTGGCTCTCGCTGGGGCTAGTGCTCGGCGTTGCCGAAATGGTTGCGCCGGGGTTCTTCCTGATGTGGCTTGGCCTTGCCGCGCTCATTGTCGGGGGGCTGGATTACTTCCTCCCCATCACCGTCGCCTATCAAGTCGCGATGTTTGCCATATTGTCGGTGTTGACTGTCTTTGCGGGTAAGAAATTCCTACACGACAACCCCATCGAAACCGAGGACGCAAAGTTGAACGACCGTGGCGCGCGGCTAACGGGTGAAATCGTGACCGTGGTTGAGGCGATCACAAACGGCAACGGCCGCGTTAAGGTCGGCGACAGCGTCTGGTCCGCCCGCGGAGTCGATGCTGCAATCGGATCCCGTGTGCGCGTCACAGGCGCTGACGGCGCGGTGTTGTTGGTTGAAGGCGGCCTCGACTAATCGAAGGACGCAATCGGTCCGTCTTTTCTGAGTCCAACCCGTTTTAAATGAGATCAAGGCTCGCGCGGTCGGGCTCGATAAAGCCCCGCCGCGCGGATACTGAAAACAGCCGCTCCTTCGAATAAAATTGAAGCGGCAGGTCCCGGCGTCCCCGGTGGGAAAGCAGCAGCGCGTTCACGGCCTCGTGCAACGGCACCTGCATCCCGACCTCTGCCAGATGTGCCTTCACGCCCGCGATATACACTTGCGTAATCGTGTCGTGATAGCCTTGGGTATCGTCATTCACGCCACCCACGGCCTCGTTATAGGCCGAAATGATTGCGGGCAGTTCACGCTCAATAGCTATATCCGGCCGGTTACGCACCAGCCAAGTACATGCCGCCAGATGCGCCTCGTGCGTCCAACGCGCGCGCGGTAAGGTGCGCGCAAGCAAGCCTTCGCCGATCGCAACAATCGCGGCGTCATCTTCAAACAGGCGAATGGAATATTCAGACATTATCGGACCTTCTGCGTTGTCCGATTATGTCCGGACGGGTTAAGCGACCTTTGGCGCCGACTGCCTTACACCTTCGTCAACATGATCTGCAAATTGCGCGAAGTTGTCGATGAACTGCTGAACAAGTCCGCGGGCCGTCACATCATATTCCGCCTTGTCCGCCCAAGCTTCGCGCGGATCGAGGATGCCGCTGTCGACACCTGGAACTGCGACCGGGAATTCAAAACCAAAATTCTGATCCTTACGGAATTCTGCATTGTTCAGGCTTCCGTCAAGCGCAGCGTTGAGCAAGGCCCGTGTTGCCTTGATTGGCATACGGCTGATGCCGGGCATCGTTGCTTTGCCGCCCGTCCAGCCGGTGTTGACCAACCAGCATTGTACCGCCCCCTTCGCGATCCGTTCTTTCAGCAAATTGCCATAGATGCTTGGGTGACGCGGCATGAATGGCGCGCCAAAGCAGGTGGAGAATGTGGCTTCAGGCTCAGTCACGCCGATTTCTGTGCCAGCGACACGCGCCGTGTAACCCGACAGGAAGTGGTACATGGCCTGATCGGGCGTGAGGCGCGCGATCGGAGGCAAAACGCCATAAGCGTCGGCGGTCAGGAAGATGATCGTCTTGGGAACTGGCCCCATATTCTTTTCAGATGTGTTCGGAATGAACTCAATCGGGTATGAACCACGGCTGTTTTCCGCGAGGCTATTGTCGTCGAAATCCAGTTCACGTGTTTCCGGGTCGATAACGACATTTTCAAGCACCGTTCCGAAACGCTTTGTCGTCGCAAAGATTTCAGGCTCGGCTTCTTCCGAGAGACGAATCATTTTTGCGTAGCAACCGCCTTCAAAGTTAAACACCGCAGTGTCCGACCAACCATGTTCATCATCGCCGATCAGTGTGCGGCTCGCATCTGCAGACAAAGTCGTCTTGCCGGTGCCTGAAAGGCCAAAGAATACGGCGGTGTCGCCGTCCGGGCCGATATTGGCGGAGCAATGCATTGGCATCACGCCCTTCACCGGCAACAGATAATTGAGGATGCCGAAAACCGACTTCTTCATTTCACCCGCATATGCAGTGCCACCGATCAGGATAAGCTTTTCGGTGAAGTTCACGGCGATAACTGTCTCGCTGCGGCAGCCATGACGCGCAGGGTCTGCGCGGAAGCTTGGCAAATCGATAATGGTATATTCGGGTACAAAGCTGGTCAGCTCTTCCTGCGTCGGGCGCACCAGCAAAGTGCGGATGAACAGATTGTGCCATGCAAATTCGTTAATCACGCGCACATTGACGCGGTGTTCTGGCTGCGAACCCCCGAACAGGTCAGCGACGTACAATTTGTCTTTGCCGCCAAGTGCGGCAATGAAATCTTCTTTCAGCGCAGCAAAATGCGCTGGGTCCATCGGGACGTTGGTTTTACCCCACCAAATGCTGTTTTCGGTTTCGGCGTCGCGCACGATAAACTTGTCTTTGGCGGAACGCCCTGTGTGCGCACCCGTCTTAACAACGAGCGGACCGTTTTTGGCTAAAATGCCTTCATCATTCGCCAACGCGGCTTCTACCAGCGGCGCTGTGCCGAGGTTGCAATGCAGCTGCGCCTTTGTGTCAAAACCTTGTTGCGAAAGCGAGATATTTAAAGGTGTCGACATTGGCTACTCCGGCAAAAGTTGCGAATCTAGGGCATACGTATGCACTGTTTCGCTGGAGCCGGTATACGATGCGCGCAACAAGGTCAAATGGGGTTCATTGTTTAGGTGCAACAGCACCACCTTTTTCCCGCCACATCGGCTCCAAGAGAGCAAGTGATTGAACCTAAGCCATTGCGCCCCTATAGTTGGCCTATGAGTGCAACCATCGCCTTGGTCGACGACGACCGAAACATCCTGACGTCTGTGTCCATCGCTATGCAAGCGGAAGGATATGTCACCCGGATATATTCCGATGGCGAAACCGCGTTGAAGGCCATGCTGGAAAATCCGGCAGATCTTGGCATTTTCGATATCAAAATGCCGCGCATGGATGGCCTCGAACTGCTCCGGCGGTTGCGCGAAAAAAGCGACATGCCGGTTATCTTTCTGACATCGAAAGATGAAGAGCTGGATGAAGCACTTGGCCTTGCCATGGGTGCCGATGATTATATCACCAAACCTTTTTCCCAACGCCTGTTGGTGGCCCGCGTAAAGGCTATACTGCGCCGCGCCACTTATGATCGCGGCGTGAGCAGCGGCGACGCTGAACCTGAGCTTGAGCCAATGGTGCGGGGCAAACTGCAAATGGACCCAGCACGGCACCATGTGAAATGGGATGGAAAGCCGCTTACACTAACGGTGACCGAGTTTATGATATTGGAAGCGCTCGCCAATCGGCCGGGCGTTGTGCGCACACGTGATCAGCTCATGGATGCCGCATATCAGGATGACGTGTATGTCGACGACCGCACCATCGACAGCCACATCAAACGGCTGCGGCGTAAGTTTCGTGAAGTTGATCCGGAATTTGCGGCCATAGATACGCTTTACGGTGCAGGATATCGCTTTGCAGACAGCTGAGCCTGCTGATCTTCAGCTGGGATGGAGCCGGGGGCTTTCGCTCACCGCCCGCATCCTTGCTGTAAATCTATTTGTTTTGGCGCTGCTGGGCGCTGGGCTGTTTTTCCTCGACAGCTACCGCGTGCGCCTGATCGCCGAACGCGAAGATGCTGCCCGGCGTCAGGCAACGTTCCTTGCCGAAAGCCTGTCTTTGGTCCCACCCGAAAAGCGCGCCGCGTATATCTACGAATTTGGCCAAGAGCATCAATCGCGGATTCGCGTCTATGCGCAAAATGGCGAAAAAATCCTTGATAGTTTTGCCGGCCGTCCGCCGACATATGTCTTCCGCGATCCTGACAAGGAACCGATACGTAAAGTCATCGCGCGCGGCATTGATAAGATGTTCGACTTTTTGGTGGGTGCCGCCGTGCTGCAACCCTTTGCGGAACCGCGCGTAGATACGGCCGATGCTTGGCAACAGGTAATAAAGCCTAAGCCAGAGGACGCCGCGTCGACGGTCGCTTTCGCCCCTGATCTCACACATGTCATCAGCGCCGGTTCACGGTCGCGCGATGGCCGCTTTGCCGTTCTGACCACATCCAATGAACGCGATATTCGCCTATTTGTTCGGGCTGAACGGTTCAATGTCGGGATGTTTTTTATCATCGCTCTTGGCATCGGCATAATGCTCTCAATATTTCTCGGGCGAACCATTGTGCGTCCGCTTCGGCACCTATCCCGTGCGGCGGTAAAGGTACGGCTTGGCCGGGCTCAGGAAGTCACCGTTCCGCGTCTAC
The DNA here is from genome assembly GCA_943368745.1 of Maricaulis salignorans. Taxonomy (GTDB): domain Bacteria; phylum Pseudomonadota; class Alphaproteobacteria; order Sphingomonadales; family Sphingomonadaceae; genus Sphingorhabdus_B. The sequence goes on along the minus strand of CALRLP020000007.1, from coordinate 99,526 downwards.
CTTCCCGCCGTGATGAAATCGGCATGCTTGCGCGCGCACTGTCCGACATGAGCATTGCCCTTCGGCAGCGTATTGACGCGACCGAAGCATTTGCCGCGGATGTCGCGCACGAAATTAAAAACCCGCTGGCTTCCCTGCGGTCAGCACTGGACGGTGCAGAGCGCATTCAAGACCCCGCCCTGCGCAAACAGCTTATGGATGTCGCAAAAGCAGATGTTCAGCGCATGGACCGTTTGATCAGTGATATTTCAGACGCAAGCCGCGTGGATTCGCAACTGGCCAAGGCAAAGTTCGAACCCATCGACTTGGGCGATATGATTGAACAATTGCTTCAAGCGCGCGAAGACCGTGGCAGCGACAAGGATGTCAACATCGCCTTCGCACGGCCACGGCGGACAATCGCCACGGTCATGGGGGAAGATGTGCGCCTCGAACGCATGCTTACCAATCTCATCGACAACGCGGTGTCCTTTTCCCCACCGGGCGCAGTCGTTGAAATATCAGCTACGCTGGCCGACGAAGAAGTGATTATTCGCATCAGCGATGAAGGCCCCGGCGTTCCTCCGCAGGAACGAGAAGCGATCTTCCGCCGGTTCCATAGTGAGCGCCCGCCAACCGAGAATTTCGGCAAACATAGCGGGCTGGGTTTGGCCATCGCGCGCACAATTGTTGAGGGGCATCATGGCCGCATCAATGTGCGCGACCGCGTGGATGGCAAAGGCGGGGCCTGTTTTGAAATCGCCCTTCCCTGCGCAGCGGCGGCAACCCTCTGATGCCACAGATGATCCATGGCAGCGCGATATCCATCGGTGGCCATGCTGTGCTGATTATGGGCGAATCGGGTAGCGGCAAATCCGATCTCGCGCTCCGGCTGATCGATCGCGGCGCAATTTTGATTAGCGATGATGTCGTTTTTCTGGAAACCCGTGACAACGCCCCGCTGCTCACCGTAGCCCCCAATATCGCCGGAAAGATTGAGGTGCGCGGCGTCGGCATCTTTGATGTCGATTTCATAGCGTCTGCGCCGCTTCGCCTCATTGTAGAGTTCGTAGATGTACCAGACAGATTACCTGAAGACGTGGCGCACACCAGCATTGGTGATTACGTCGTTCCTGTGTCCAAACTAAATCCATTTGAACAAAGCAGCGCAATCAAGGTCGAATATGCGTTGCGGGCAGTTCTCGACCGTGGCGTCCGGCCCGAATTTATGTCCGCTAATGTTGTAAATGAAAGCTTGCCATCGTGAACGCCAAAACAGCCTCTACCCCCCAAACAATATTGATTGTGACGGGCGTTTCTGGCGCAGGCAAAACCACCGTTCTCAAGGCGCTTGAAGATTTAGGTTGGGAGGCCGTCGACAATTTTCCGATCCGCCTTGCCGGCCAGTTACTTGAAATACCCGTTACCGGTCGTCAGGCGAGCCCAGATATCCCGATAGCCCTTGGCTTTGATAGCCGGACTCGCGGTTTTGACGCCGAAACGCTTATTCAACAGATCAAACAGCTGCAGACCCAGCCCAACCTGACCATCAGGACGCTGTTTCTCGATTGTGCAGGTGTTGAAATTGAACGCCGTTATGCAGAGACACGTCGCCGCCACCCCGCGGCACCGGACCGCCCGGCCATGGACGGCATCGCGATTGAACGGACGTTAATGGAGCCATTTCGTCGCTGGGCGGAAACGGTCATCGATACCAGCAAGCTGTCTGCACATGATCTGCAACAGGCGATACGCGAGCAGTTCAACAACGAAGCATCGCCACATTCCGTCATTACCATAACCAGCTTTGGCTATTCACGCGGCATTCCGCACAATGCCGATCTGGTTTTTGACCTACGTTTCCTGCGCAATCCGCATTGGGACAATATACTTCGGCCGCTTACGGGGTTGGATGAAGGTGTATCGCATTATGTCGAAGCTGACCCTGCCTATGATGCGGCAATGGAAAAGATACGCGACTTGCTCCGCTATCTTTTGCCGCTCTATGACGCGCAAGGTAAGGCTTATGTAAACATAGCCTTTGGCTGTACCGGTGGACGCCATAGGTCTGTCCATGTCGCCGAACAATTTGGGCGTTGGTTGCGTGAAGATGGCTTTGCGCCAGCGGTTAACCATCGCAACCTGACCTCAAGACCGATTGACGCAATTGAGGAGCCTGCTAACGGCGCAAATAAGAATAGCGCACCACAGGGTAACGACATCACATGATCGGTTTGATTTTAGTCACACATGGCAAGCTTGCGGCCGAGTTTCTCGTCGCGCTCGAGCATGTTGTTGGCCCCCAAAAAGACATCGCCACCATTTGCATTGGTCCGCATGATGACATGGAAGCTCGCCGCAATGAAATAGCTGCGGCCATTAAGCAGGTTGATTCAGGAAAAGGCGCGATAATCCTCTCCGATCTTTTTGGCGGAACACCGTCCAATCTGGCCATATCGCTGCTGGAAAGCGGCCGTGTGGAAGTGATCGCTGGCGTAAACCTGCCGATGCTGATCCGCCTCGACAGCGCCCGCAAAAACCTGGATGTGAAAGAGGCTGTCGCCGCCGCGCGTGAAGCGGGCCGAAAATATATCAGCGTGGCGTCCGAAGTGCTTGAGGCGTCGAAATGACCCGCCTCAGCCGGTCTGCAACAATCGTGAATGTGAAAGGGCTGCACGCCCGCGCCAGTGCAAAATTTGTCACCTTTGTCAGCCGGTTGCCCGAAGGGATCAAAGTTGAAGTTGAAAAAGACGGGCAGATCGTCACGGGCACATCCATCATGGGCCTAATGATGCTCGGCGCAGCCAAGGGCAGTGAAATTACCATTCACGTCGAAGGCGACCAGGCAGAGCCCGCCATTGAAAAACTCATCGGGCTGGTCGTCGACGGCTTTGGCGAAGACTGATGCGCCGTGAGATTACCGGATTTTCCAACCCCCTTTTGAAGGAAATCCGCGGACTGCGCGAAAAGAAATTGCGGAAACGTGCGGGGCTATTTCTTGCCGAAGGCCTCCGCATCATGACGGAAGCGCGCGAAGCTGGTTTTCTCCCCGAAATGCTGTTCCGGGTCAAAGACCGGCCCGTTCATGCGCTCGAAATCGCGCTTGAGGACGAGGTGCTACGCAATGGCGGAGACGTCATTGAAACCAGCGCCGAAATCATGGCGAAACTGTCCGGCAAAGATAACGCACAGGCGGTCGTCGGTGTCTATCGTGACCATATTACCGCGCTTGCCGACATAGAGCGCGCGACCGCGCCGATCTGGCTGGTGGCGCAAGCGATGCGTGACCCGGGCAATTTGGGGACAATGTTGCGAACGGGCGATGCTGTCGGCGCCGGCGGGCTCATCCTCATTGATGACTGCACCGACCCGTTTTCGGTTGAGGCTGTCCGCGCGAGCATGGGCGCGATTTTCACGCAAAAGATCGTTCAGTGTCGATGGGACGAGTTTATCACTTGGTTACGCGCGGGCGATGGTCAGCTGGTTGGAACGAGCCTGCAAACCGACACAGATTATCAAGCGGCGCACTACAATAGCCCGTGCTTCATCCTCACAGGCAATGAAGCGCAGGGTCTGCCCGACGATTATGAAGGTCAGTGCGATTTGCTCGTCAAAATGCCGATGCGGGGCAAGGCAGACAGCTTAAACGCCGCGGTCGCCACAGCGGTCATGGCGTATGAAGTGCTGAACCAGTTTCGCCGTCCAGCGCGCGGCTGAGGCCCGCCAGAGCTATTACTCCGCCGCTTCGCGTCCGTCGGCAATTTGCGTGTTGCCCTCGTCATCACCATAACGCGGCAGCGCTTCAACCGACGGGATATCTTCCAATTCGCGCTTGCCGGTTTCGACATTGAGATCGGCAAATTTCCGACCCGTCGACATGACATTACGTTCAAAACTGCCCACGAATTTATTATAATTATTCACCGCAGAGGACAGGCCACTGCCCACCGATTTCAGATGCTGCGCGGCCACGGCAATGCGGTCGTACATTTCCTTGCCAAGCGCGCCAATCTGCTTGGCTTCGCGCGCGAGTCCCTCTTGCCGCCATACGCTGGCAACGGTGCGCGCAATCGCAACCAGATTGGTCGGCGTGGCCAACAACACCTTCTTATCAAAGGCAAAGTCCCACAATTGCGGTTCATGCTCAAGCGCAGCCGCCAGAAAATGTTCGCCCGGGACAAACATAATCACATAATCGGGCGCGTCTTCAAACTGGTCCCAATAGGCTTTGCGCGACAGGCCATCGATATGGTTCTTCATCGACTGTGTGTGCCGCGTCATGGCAACTGCGCGGACTTCGTCATCCACGGAGGCAAAAGCGTCTTGATAATCGTTCAAAGACACCTTGGCATCGATAACCAACGTCCGCCCGCCCGGCACGTGAATGATCGCGTCGGGCCGCAAGCGCAGGCCATCGCCCGCATCAATGCTGGTTTCCAGATCAAAATCGACATGTTCCGATAAGCCGCAGCTTTCCAAAACATTCTTCAACTGCTGCTCGCCCCAGCGGCCCCGCGCCTTTGGCGCATTGCGCAATGAGTTCATCAGGCCAGAGGCAACGCTCGACACGCGCTCCTGCCCAAGCCGCATTTCGCCAATCAAACCCTTCAGATCGCCATAAGCTTCGGTGCGGTCTTTCTCGATTTTGCCGACTTGCTCTTCATAAGCTTTCAGCTTGTCGCCAACCGGTCCCAAAAGCTGTTTCAGGCGCTCTTCATTCTTTTCACCGGCCTGATGAAAGCGTTCATCGGCGCGTTGAAGAAATGCCGCTTGCGCTTCGCCCAACAGCTTTTGGCCAATCTCGCCAAACTGCGCCGACAATGTTTCTTTTGCCTGACCAAGCACCGCGATCTGCTCTTCAAAGCCACGTTCACGCTCTTCTAGGCTGGTTTCAAGGCGCGCCAATCGGTCCTTTGCACTGTCCCGCTCAACCACGACCTGATCGAGCATTGAACGCAATTGCACGGTGGTCTCCTGCCCTGCCCGGTTTTCACGCCCGCCTGCAAACCAGCCGAGCACAAGCCCGACCAGCAAAGTAAGCACAACAATGACGATGACGACTAACGGCTCCAACACAGCACTCCAAATATAGAACGAATGCGGAACATAGCCTATGGCAGGCTTAGGTCAAGCGGCTTCGGTTTGCGCCCGCCGTGCCTTTTTTACGCGCGCATAGCTTATGGCGCTAAACGGCAGCAGCCCTGCATAAACTATTGTCGCCCCGATCATCGCAACCCAAGGGGCAGCAACCAAGGTCGCGGTAAACAAACCAACAAAAGCGAGCGCCATGAAGCGCAGGCTGCGACGAACCTTGATCGACGACCAGCTGTAGGTGGCGACGTTGGAAACCATCAAGACTGCGCACAGAAGCAACCATGGCCCAAGAAAGCGATAGTCACGCACCCATTCCGCACCGGTTTCGAACCAAATCATCATCGGCAGCAAGGCCAACGCCGCGCCGGGCGGCGATGGGACGCCGGTGTTAAATCCCGCCAATTTATGTGGCTGGTCTTCGGTGTCGATGCGCGCATTAAAACGCGCAAGTCGCAGCGCAGCGCACAACACAAAGAATACCGAGATGGTCCAGCCGAAGCGCGGCATATCCTGCAGCACCCACATATACATGACCAATGCCGGGGTCGCGCCGAAAGCAATCACATCGGACAGCGAATCCAGTTCCGCACCAAAGCGGCTTTCGCCTTTCAACATCCGGGCGACGCGGCCATCCATGACATCAAGCACGCCTGCAATAACCATCGCGGCGACAGCGTTTTCCCAGCGGCCCTGCATCGCAAACCATGCCCCCGAGAGGCCAGTACACAATGCAAGCGCGGTGATCGCATTTGGTGCGAGCGCCCGTAACGGAATGCCGGGGCGAGAGGGAAAATCGTTCATTAGTGTGCGACGGCAATCAAATCTTGGTCAACACCCAAGTCCGCGATAACCGTTTCGCCCGCGACGCAACGCTGCCCTTTAATGACGCGCGACGATGTTCCGTGCGGCAAATATACATCCACACGGCTGCCAAAGCGGATAAGGCCGATACGTTGGCCATTCGCTACGCTGTCGCCTTCTTTGACAAAGGCAACAATACGGCGGGCGACAAGACCAGCGATTTGCGTAAAGCCGATACGCACGCCGTCGCTGCGCTCCACGAGGAAGTGCTGACGTTCGTTTTCTTCGCTCGCTTTATCCAAGTCAGCGTTCAAAAACTTACCCGCGATGTACACAACGCGTTTGATCGTGCCGCGGATTGGCGTCCGGTTAATATGAACGTCAAAAACGCTCATAAAGATGGAAACCCGGGTCATCGGCTGATCACCCAGACCGTCTGGCCCGCGCAATTCTGCCGGTGGCAGAACTTGTTCAATCAAGGTGACAAGGCCATCTGCTGGCGAAACCACAAAGCGGTCGTCGATAGGCGTTGCACGGACTGGATCCCGAAAGAAAGCGAGTGTCCATATCGTCACTGCGCCCATGGGCCATGCGAGCGTCTCCCATGCCATAAATGCAAAAAACAGGGTGATACCCGCTGCGATCAGGCCAAATTTACGGCCTTCAGGGTGAACAGGTGGAAACGACCATTTCGCGACCCCGGTGCCCCGGTTTGTCAGTTCTTGTCTACTCATAGACTTTAGCTAGGGGATGACGGTGCATATGACAACCTTTGATGCCGTTTAGGGCAATTTCCGACAATTACGGTAGCCAGTTGAACATATGGCAGACTTTGCTATGGCACCGTTCAACATCAAGACTCCCCAATGGAAAGTGCTTTCTGACATGGCAAAAATTAAGGTCAAAAATCCGGTTGTAGAACTCGATGGCGACGAAATGACTCGCATCATCTGGGAATGGATCAGGGAACGTCTCATCCTGCCCTATCTCGATATTGACCTGAAATATTATGACCTTGGCATGGAATATCGCGACAAGACCAATGACAAGGTCACTGTTGATTCCGCCAACGCAATCCGCGAATTCGGTGTCGGCGTAAAATGCGCGACCATCACACCAGATGAAGCACGCGTGGAAGAGTTCGGCCTGCAGAAAATGTGGAAGTCGCCAAACGGCACCATCCGCAATATTTTGGGCGGCGTTGTTTTCCGTGAACCCATCGTCATCGAAAATGTCCCGCGCCTGATTCCGGGCTGGACGGACCCTATCGTGATCGGCCGCCATGCGTTTGGTGACCAGTATCGCGCGACCGATTTCCTCGTTCCTGGCCCAGGCACATTGCGCCTTGTGTGGGATGGCGACGATGGCCGGACGATTGACGAAGAAGTGTTCCGTTATCCGTCACCGGGCGTTGCGCTTGCGATGTACAATCTCGACGACTCGATTCGTGATTTTGCCCGCGCTTCGCTGAACTATGGCGTGACTCGCGAATGGCCAGTGTATCTGTCGACGAAGAACACCATCCTGAAATATTATGATGGCCGCTTTAAGGACCTGTTCCAAGAAGTGTACGAAGCCGAATTTGCCGACAAGTTCAAAGAGCTCGGCATTGTATATGAGCATCGCTTGATCGACGACATGGTTGCATCTGCGCTGAAGTGGTCGGGCAAGTTCATCTGGGCGTGCAAAAACTATGACGGCGATGTGCAGTCTGACCAAGTCGCACAAGGATTCGGTTCGCTTGGATTGATGACGTCGATTCTGATGACACCAGATGGCAAGACCGTTGAAGCCGAAGCCGCACATGGTACCGTAACGCGCCATTTCCGCCAGCATCAGCAGGGCAAGGCAACATCGACCAACCCAATTGCGTCGATTTTTGCATGGACCGGCGGTCTGAAATTCCGTGGCAAGTTTGACGAAACACCTGAAGTGACGCGCTTTGCAGAAACGCTTGAAGAAGTGTGCATCCAGACGGTTGAAGATGGCCACATGACAAAGGATCTCGCGATCCTCATTGGTCCAGACCAGGCATGGATGACGACCGAGCAGTTCTTTGAACAGGTTCGCGCCAACCTCGAAATCAAAATGGGCAGCTGGCAGTAACGCCAAACACATAAGTACATCAAAGCGCGGGGGGCGACCTCCGCGCTTTTTTTATTGCGCTGCCCTTCCCTTATCATGCTGCCTATGCGAACAAGTCAGACATGGCAGGCGAACTACACGGCGAAAGCATCAGCGATCTGCTCGTCATTCTGGGCGCAGCTGGCATCGTCATCCCGGCGTTCGCCCGCTTTCGCATCACACCCATTATCGGTTTCATCTTGGTGGGGATATTGGTCGGCCCCATGGGCCTTGGCACCTTGGTGGAACGCTATCCATTGCTTGAATGGGTTACCATTACCAATCCAGAGGCCATTCGACCGATTGGCGAATATGGCATTATCCTATTGCTGTTCTCGATAGGGCTTGAACTGTCCTTTCGGCGATTGTGGAAGATGCGGCGGTTGGTTTTTGGCGTGGGCGCGTCGCAATTGTTCGGTGCGGGGCTCATCATTGCTGCGGGGCTTTTGCTATTTGGCTATAACCTGACGGCTGCGATTGGTATCGGCATTGCGCTCGCGCTTTCATCGACCGCGCTTGTGCTGCCGATATCGGGCACGCATTCTGCCGTTGGCAAATCAGCGCTTGCGATGTTGCTTTTCGAAGATCTTGCGATCGTCCCGATCATCTTCGTCCTGGGCGCGCTGGCACCACAAGCGGGTTCGGATTCTTGGGAGGGCATCGTTACTGTGCTCTGGCAGGGCACATTGGTAATCGTCGGAATGCTTGTGCTTGGCCGCTTCTTCCTGCCCCGCCTGTTCGGGCAGGCAGCGCGTACCAAAAGCCCTGAGCTATTTGTGTCGGTCAGCCTGCTGGTCGTGATCGTGGCCAGCCTCGCGACCGGCGCGGTTGGCCTTTCGCCCATCGTCGGCGCAATGATCGCTGGCTTGTTAATCGCCGAGACGGACTATCATACCGAAGTCGAAGTCATGACCGCGCCGTTCAAGGGGTTGGCGCTGGGTGTGTTTCTGATCAGCATCGGCATGCAGGTCGATCTGCGCTTTGTCGCGGCCAATTGGGCGGCGCTGGTTGGCGCGGTGGCGAGCGTCGTTCTGATAAAGGCGGCGGTTACCGCAGGCCTGCTGAAATTGAACGGCGCACGCACGGGGACCGCCACCGAGACGGGCGTGCTGATGGGAAGCCCATCTGAAACCACGCTCATTGTGCTGGGTGCAGCCGGCGCGGCGCAGATCATTGACGCCGCGACCATCAATTTCTGGCAAGTCGCAACGGCGATTGGTCTAACCATCACACCGATATTGGCGCGCATCGGCCACGACATGGCGCGCCGGCTTGAACTGCGCGAGAGCGATGACGAAGTGCATGAACAAGACCCGACGCAGGAACCTCGGACCGTCGTTATCGGCTTTGGCCGCGTCGGTCATTTGGTGGCCGACATGCTCACGGCGCATGGGCAGCCTTATGTCGCGGTAGAATCCAATATGGATGCGGTCACAGCGGCGCGGCGTGGTGGGTATAAAGTGATCTTCGGCGACATCTCACGGCCCGAAACATTGGACAAGCTAAGCCTTGGCCACGCAAAGGCGCTTATCCTGACTATGGACCAACCGGTGCTGGCCGAACATATCGTCAAGCGCGTCCGCCAGTGGTTGCCGGATATTACCATCGTCGCGCGCGCGCGTGACGCAGACCATGCCGCGCGACTATATCAGGCTGGAGCGACCGATGCCGTTCCAGAAACGCTGGAAAGCTCGTTACAGCTATCGGAAGCGGTGCTTGTCGACCTCGGCGTGGCCATGGGCCCCGTGATCGCGTCGATTCACGAAAAGCGCGACGAATTCCGGCGGCAGATCAAAGAAGCCGGCGGCCTCGACGAGGCCCCCAAGCTCAAGCTTACGTCTTAACCCGCAATCTTTGCCTTGATGGCATCCAATGCCGCCTGCGCCAGTTCAGCGCCGGCTGGACCGCCACCTTGCGCCATGTCGGGACGCCCGCCGCCACCTTGCGCACCCATTGCCTCGGTCGCGGCGCGAACGAGGTCTGGAGCGGTCAGCGTGGCGTGGAGCGCGGGTGAGACCGCGACAACGACGGTGTTGCTGTTCTCGTTCGCCGCGATGATGGCGACGATGCCGCTGCCAATGGCCTTCATCTGGTCATCGGCCAAACCGCGCAGGGCCTTTGGCTCAATACCATTGATGACCTGCCCCATGAATGTAACATCACCGATTGTTTCGGCTTCTGCCTTGGGACCGCTGCCACCGGACAATGCGAGCGCGGTTTTGGCTTCGGAGAGTTCTTTCTCCATCCGCTTGCGTTCGCTCATCAATGTTTCAATACGCGCGCCGACTTCATCAGGCGCGGTTTTCAGCATCGCGGCTACATTCTTCAACTGTGTTTCGCGGCCAACGAGCCAGAGGCGTGCGGCCTCTCCGGTCAATGCCTCAATCCGGCGGATACCGCTGGCGACAGCGCCTTCAGAAATGATCGTAAACAACGCAATGTCACCCAATGCGTTCACATGCGTGCCACCGCACAGTTCGAGCGAATAATGCGTGTCATCGGTCTTGCCCATCGTCAGCACGCGGACTTCCTCGCCATATTTCTCGCCAAACAAAGCAAGCGCACCCGCAGCGACCGCGTCATCGGGGGTCATCAAACGCGTGGTTACAGCCTGATTACCACGGATTTGCGCGTTCACATCGGCTTCAATCATCGCAATTTCATCAGCCGTCACCGCCTGATTATGCGAGAAATCGAACCGCAGACGATCCGGCGCAACAAGGCTGCCCTTTTGCGTGACATGACTGCCCAGTCGTTCACGCAATGATGCGTGCAGCAAATGGGTTGCGCTATGGTTGGCGCGCAGCGAGTCGCGACGGGTTGTATCGATCTTCAGGGTGACAAAGTCGCCGACCTTGATCTCGCCCGTTCCAATCGTCACCTGATGCGCATGCAAACGTCCAAGCGGCTTTGCCGTATCGGTAACTTCGCCGCGCATATTCGTGCTCGAAATAACGCCAGCGTCGCCCATCTGGCCGCCGCTTTCGCCGTAAAATGGTGTCTGGTTGGTAATGACGGTCACGGTGTCGTTTGCCACAGCAGACTGCACTTCGACGCCATCGTTGACGAGGGCAACGACTTGCCCCTCGCCTTCATTGGCTGCGTATCCTGTAAACTCGGTCGAACCAACGCGTTCGGCGATGTCGAACCAGACGTCGTCCGATGCCTTGGCGCCCGAACCCTTCCATGCGGCACGTGCCATAGCCTTTTGATTGTTCATCGCGGTTTCAAAACCGGCCTGATCAATGCCCAAGCCCTGCGCACGCAACGCATCTTCGGTCAGGTCATATGGAAAGCCATATGTGTCATACAGTTTGAACGCGGTATCGCCGGCAAGGATGTCACCTGGCTGCATACCCGTGGTGGCTTCATCCAGCAGCTTGATGCCCTTGTCCAGCGTGCGGCGGAACTGGGTTTCTTCCTGCTTCAACGTTGCTTCAATCATCGGTTGCGCACGCAGCAATTCGGGATAAGCCGCGCCCATTTCAGCGGCAAGGCTGCCGACCAAACGGTGCATCAACGGCTCTTTCGCGCCAAGGATGTGCGCATGGCGCATGGCGCGGCGCATGATGCGGCGCAGAACATAGCCGCGACCTTCATTCGACGGCATAACGCCATCGGCCAACAGGAAGCTGGTCGAGCGCAAATGGTCGGCAATCACGCGGTGGCTGGCCATTTGGTCGCCCTGCGCCTTGGTACCGGTCAGCTCTTCCGACGCATTGATCAGCGCCTTGAACGTGTCCGTATCGTAATTGTCGTGCACGCCCTGCATGACCGCCGCGATGCGCTCAAGCCCCATGCCGGTATCGATCGACGGCTTTGGCAAAGGCACATCGGTGCCGTCATCCTGCCGCTCGAACTGCATGAACACGAGGTTCCAGATTTCGACAAAACGGTCGCCATCTTCATCCGGGCTTCCGGGAGGGCCACCAAAGATATGGTCGCCATGGTCATAAAAAATTTCGCTGCACGGACCGCATGGCCCCGTGTCGCCCATCGACCAGAAATTATCGTTCGTGGCGATGCGGATAATGCGCTCTTCAGGAAGGCCCGCAATTTTGCGCCACAGGTCGAACGCCTCGTCATCGGTGTGATAAACCGTGGTCGTGAGGCGCGATGGATCAAGCCCCCATTCCTTCGTCAGCAATGTCCACGCATGGGTAATCGCCTGCTCTTTGAAATAATCGCCGAACGAGAAGTTCCCGAGCATTTCAAAGAATGTGTGGTGGCGCGCCGTGTAGCCGACATTGTCCAGATCATTATGCTTGCCGCCCGCCCGCACACATTTCTGGCTTGAAGCTGCACGCGGTATTTCGCGGCTTTCAAGGCCCGTAAATACGTTTTTAAACGGTACCATGCCGGCATTGACGAACATCAATGTCGGGTCATTGTACGGCACGAGTGGCGCGGACGAGACTATGTCGTGCTGAGCAGCACCAAAATAATCAAGGAACCCGCGGCGAATATCATTGGTCGATGTCATAACGAAAGCGACTTAGGGAACGACTCGCCGCCCTGCAAGCCGGATATGCACTTTGCCGCTCTATCAGGCATAAGCGTAAGGTCCGCCCTTTTCGAGCGCGCGCTGAAATGCGGGCCGCGCGTGGATTGTTTCTACAAATTTGGTGAGGTTCGGGCGGTTGGCGGCGCGGCCCATTTTGACGGCGGCCTCCGCTGGAAAGCTCAACATGATGTCGGCGCCGCTCATCGTATCGCCCACAAACCATCCGCTGGCTTTCAATCCGTCCTCCATGAACTGAAAATGGCTTTCCAATTGCTCATGTATGCGCGGGTGCAGCGGCGCGGCGGCTTCGCCCAGACGGGCCGTGTACAGGTTGAGCAAAATCGGCGTCATTACTGAACCTTCGGCAAAATGCAGCCACTCAAGGTAACGGATATGTTTGTCTGTCCCGCGTGGCGGCACCAGATGCGCGCCGTTATGACGCTCGCAAAGATATTCGACGATGGCCCCTGATTCAAAAACGATATTGCCGGCGTCGTCTATCATCGGTGACTTACCCAAAGGATGTATTTTCAAAAGCGCCTCGGGCGCAAGATTGGTCACGGCATCGCGTTGGTGGTGCACAATTTCATACGGCACGTTCAATTCTTCGAGGAGCCACAAAATCCGTTGCGACCGCGAATTGTTCAAATGGTGCACTGTGATGGTCATGGCTATTCTCCTGAATGATTTTGAAAGATACGCGCGGCGATCTCCCGAACCAGCTTGGCCCCGACGATTGCCGTAACATCGTTCACGTCGCGTTGCGGATTAAGTTCCACGACATCCGCGCCGACGATTGCGGCATTTTGTCTTGCAAGTATCGACAGGACTTCGCGCACCGTCAGGCCGCCCGGCTCCGGATGCGCCACACCCGGCGCCTCTGACGGGTCAAGGCCATCGAGATCAAAACTGATGTAGAGCGGCCCTTCAAGAACGGGAACATGCTCCGGCGAGAAGTTCAGCATCGGGAGTATTTCAACACCATAACGCTCCGCCTGTTCGCGGCAGTGGCGGTTGAGCGTCCGGATGCCGACTTGAACAATGCGCTTGGCGTGCCCGGCTTCCAATATGCGGGCAAATGGCGATGCATGGCTACGCGGATTGCCTTCAAAATCGGCATAAATGTCGGGGTGCGCATCGAAATGCAGAATGTTGAGCGGACCATGCCGCGCGGCAAGAGCCGCAACCACCGGATATGTTACTGAATGGTCGCCGCCCAACAGCAGAGGAACCGCGCCTGCGTCCATCGCGTCAGCCACAGCCTGTATGATGCGCGCGTCATCAGCCGCAGTATCAACGTCCACAAGCGGCACATCGCCGCGATCAATCAGCGCAATGTCGGTTCCTATTTCAAGGCCGCTCTCGGTCGAAAGGTTGCCCCGATCGCTAAAAAGCGCATGGCGAATTGCGGCCGGTGCCGCCGCTGCGCCACGTTCGAACGAACTGTTTTGATCTGTGGGCAAGCCAATCAGGTGAATCTGCAATGTCATTGATGCAGTTGTGCCGTAGTCACCCTGCCTGTCAAGAAGTCAGCGGCCAGCGCGCGCGGTTCTTCATATATCTGCGCGCGGCAAAACAAAGTGACCCGCCCTGGGGTGGACCAGGGCGGGTCGAAAGCAGCGGCCTCAGGCAAGGCCGCGCTTGTTCGCATATTTCTTAAAGGTCGTCTTCCGCGTCAGGCCCTGTCATCAGGACTTCAGCGACTTCTTCGGTCTTACCCCGAATGGCGGCTTCCAACCGTGCCGCGACTTCCGGATTTTCCGTGAGATAGGTTTTTGAATTCTCGCGACCCTGCCCGATACGGATCGAGTCATAGCTGAACCAGCTGCCGGACTTTTCAACAATGCCTGCCTTCACGCCCAGATCCAAAAGTTCACCGGTCTTGGAAATACCTTCGCCGTACATGATGTCGAATTCGACCTGCTTGAAAGGTGGAGCTACCTTGTTTTTCACAACCTTCACGCGGGTTGTGTTGCCCACAATATCTTCACCAGACTTAATCTGACCCGTGCGGCGAATATCCAAACGGACCGACGCATAAAATTTCAACGCATTACCGCCCGTAGTCGTTTCGGGCGAACCATACATCACACCGATTTTCATTCGAATCTGGTTGATGAAAATCACCATGCAGTTCGACCGGCTGATCGAACCTGTAATTTTGCGAAGCGCCTGGCTCATCAAACGGGCTTGCAAGCCGACATGGCTGTCACCCATTTCACCTTCGATTTCAGCGCGCGGCACAAGAGCAGCGACCGAGTCGATAACCAAAATATCGACTGCGTTAGAACGCACCAGCGTATCTGCAATCTCAAGTGCTTGCTCACCCGTATCGGGCTGCGACACGATGAGGTTATCAATATCGACACCCAATTTCTTCGCATAGCCCGGATCCAGCGCATGCTCTGCATCGATAAATGCCGCCGTACCGCCTGCCTTCTGCGCCTCTGCAATTGCATGCAGGGTCAGCGTGGTCTTACCAGAGCTTTCTGGTCCATAAATTTCAATGACCCGTCCCTTAGGTAGGCCGCCAATGCCAAGCGCAATATCCAGACCAAGCGAGCCTGTGGACACTGCATCAATAGCAATAGCCTCACGGCTACCCAGCTTCATCGCCGAGCCTTTACCAAAAGCGCGATCAATCTGCGCAAGCGCCGCCTCTAACGCCTTTTCACGTTCCGAATTTTTCATACCGTTTGCCTGATTCCCATCGACCATTTTAAGACTTGCTGCCATTTTTCCACTCCTTTAGCGTCATGCCTGTTCCAGAATATCGTCCGGAATATCTACTATGTACACTTTATGTTCCAAAAGAACAAGAGCAGAACAAAATTATTTATGCGTTTATTTTCAATACGTAAATTAATCACCCTTCGCGAGCGCGTCGTGGACCGCTTCCGCAATTTGCTGAACTGAAAATGGCTTAGCAAGGAACGAGACATTGTCGAGGCTGATCGTTTCGCGCAACTGCTCTTCTGCATAACCGGACATGAACAACAGGCGGATGTCCCCATATGCCGCACGCAAATTGCGCGCCATTGTCGGGCCATCCATATTGGGCATGACGACGTCCGAGACGACAAGGTCATATCGCTTGCCCTCTGCGAACAATTCAAGTGCTTGCTCGCCATCGCTTGCGGCTTCCACGACATATCCCTGCCGAACCAATGCGCGCTCTGCGACCGCGCGCACCATGTCTTCGTCTTCAACAATCAAAACCCGGCCGCTGCCCCACAAATCCTTGGGCTTGTAAAATTCCTTTTTGCCCGTCTCGACGACGGGGATCTCACCGCGATGAACCGGCAAGAAGATGTCGAATCGTGTGCCTTGGCCGACTTGTGAATCGGCAAAAATAAACCCGCCCGATTGTTTAACGATGCCGTAGACCGTGGAGAGACCAAGCCCGGTTCCATGGCCAAGTTCTTTGGTCGTGAAAAACGGTTCAAATATTTTGGACAAATTTTCTTTGGGAATACCGACGCCACTGTCTTCGACAGATAATTTGACATAGTCACCAATGGGCAAAAACTCTTTACCCATCGCAGCGACTTCCTGCTGACCCACCGCCAATGTGCTGATATGCACCACACCGCCTTTCGGCATCGCGTCGCGCGCGTTCACGCCCAGATTGATGATCACCTGTTCAAGTTGCCCCGGGTCAGCGCGCACAGCGCCGACATTACGTCCGTGATGCACCTCAAGCCGGACCGTCTCGCCAAGCAATCGCTTCAGCAAGCTGGATACGTCGGCAACCACATTTGCCAGCTGCAATATCTGCGGACGCAATGTTTGCTGGCGCGAGAATGCAAGCAACTGCCGCGTCAGACTAGCCGCGCGATTTGAGTTGTTCTTGATCTGCTGAATATCGTCATAATCGCCATCGCCGGGCTGATGCCGCAGCAGCATGAGGTCGCAATATCCGATGATTGCGGTCAGGATGTTGTTGAAATCATGCGCAACACCGCCTGCAAGCTGCCCGATCGATTCCATCTTCGTCTGCTGGGCGAGCTGCCGCTTCAGCGTTATTTCTTCGCTATTATCCTTAAGTCCAAGCAGAACCGCAGCGTCGCCAAGCCCACGCACGCCAGCGATGGAAAGCGCAATGACTTCATCGGGTCGCTCTTTCAACCGAATGGCAATGTCCCCTGACGTCATCGGCCCGCTACCATAGCGGCGAATGCTATCCAGAACCGCGCCTTTGTCTTCAGAAATGACCAGATCGCCAGGATATGGGGGCAATTTGGTCGGCTCAACCCCCAGAACGCGGGCAAATGCTTCATTGGCAAACAGGAACCGGCCATCGCGATCAACAAGCGCCAGTCCCAGAGGCAGTGTGGAGAGCAATTGTTCAACATGTGCCAAGGCGAGGCCGCGGTCGACCTTTACGCTCTCTTCATCCACCGCGAGCAGCAGCGCGGAGCCTTCAACATTATGTTCGTTCAACGGCACGTGCAAAAGCCGGATAGGCAAGCCGCGACGTCCTTCGCGTTCAAAAAAGACGCTGCCCTTGTCATCCATCCGCACAAAATCTGCGAATGAACGGCCAGTGAGCGGCTCCTGATCCGTGCCCGTTGCGCGCAAGGCAAAAGCAGCGTTTGCAGCCCGAACGCAGCCGTCGGGACCCACGGCGACGGCCATGACGCCGCTGCCGGACATGGCGCGCCCGATACGTCCGGTAACCAGTTCAATCGCACGGTTTTCAATCGCGAGCCGCTCAATCGGTGCGAGTTTCCATAATAGATATTCGTCGGAAGCGCCCGCGCGTGCCACCTTGACGCTATATGCCCGCTCGTCCTTGTTTATATTATCGATCTGGGCACTGCCGTCGCGCCATGCAGCACGACTTGCCGCGACCATCAAAGCGTAGCTCGCTTCGTCCGCCCCCAGATCCGGCGGCGCCTTCAGCCCCGGAAACGCGTTCGTAAAATGGTCATTTGCGCATACCAGCCGACCAGCGCGGTCGCTTATGGCGATTGCAGCGTCACTCAGTTGCGTGGCCGCGTGCGCGATCGACCAATCCGGCGGAGATGCATCGACGACATCCTCGGCCGAACCCGCATGACGGAAAAAGTAAATGAGCGCACCGGCCGCAATCATGACGGCGGCACATGAACCGACAAGAATGATGCTGCCCGTCGAAAACCACAATATCGCCAGCGATAATAAGGTTGCCAGAGCCAATACCGCCAGCTGACGCACATCCAGCTTGGCGGACTGGTCAATATCCCCGCCAAACATCTGGAATGGAGTCGGCGGGGATATTCTGTTCAAAGCGGTTCCTTACCAGATGCGAACGCGGTCCTCAGGCTTGAGGTACAATTTTCCGTCTGCTTTTGGCTGGAACGCATCGTACCATTTGTCAAGATTGCGAACGACCCACGCGCGTTGTTCCGACGGGCTGTGCGGATCGGTGATCAAACGCTGACGCAAATTGGCCTCACGATAATTGCGGCGCCATACCTGCGCCCAGCCAAGGAAAAAGCGCTGATCGCCCGTCATTCCGTCAATCACCGGTGGCTCTTTACCATTGAGCGACGCGCGGTAGGCATCGTACGCAATCGTAAGACCGGCAAGGTCACCGATATTCTCGCCCAATGTAAATTCACCCTTCACCGAAGCGTCAGGGAAAATCTTATAGGCGTCATATTGCGCGATGAGCTTTTTACCGGCGGCCTCAAACGCTTTGACATCGCTTTCGGTCCACCAATCGGCAAGCTTTCCGCTCGCATCATATTTGGCACCCTGATCATCGAAATGGTGGCTGATTTCATGTCCGATCACTGCACCAATTCCGCCGTAATTGACCGCTGGGTCCGCCTTTGCGTCAAAGAAAGGTGGCTGCAAAATTGCGGCCGGGAAGACGATTTCGTTCATCCCAAAATTGGCATAGGCATTGACTGTCTGCGGCAACATGCCCCATTCCCAACGGCGGATGGGCTGGCCAAGCTTCGACATATTGTCGTCAAAGCCCCATTGGTTCGCACGCAGATCATTACCAAACAAATCGCCGCGCACGATTTTCAGGTTCGAATAATCTTTCCAGCGATCCGGATAACCGATCTTGGTCGTGAAATTTGCCAGTTTTTCGCGGGCTTTCACTTTCGTTTCGGGCTGCATCCAGGCAAGGCCGTCGATGCGGCGGCCCATGGCGGAAAGGACGTTCTTCACCAGAACGTCCATTGCGGCTTTGGTTTCGGGTGGGAAATATTTCGCGGCATAGGCCTTGCCGACTTCATCGCCCACTGTGCCCTCGGTCAACGATACGCCGCGTTTCCAACGTGGTTCGCGTTTTGGCGTGCCTTGCAGCGTCGTGCCGTAGAACGCGAAGGTTGTGTCCGAAACCGAGTCCGGCAGCACATTTGAAAAGCTGGACAGGCTGTTGACGATCATCTGATCTTTCAAAACCGCGAGATCGGTTTCGGCATAGATTTTCGCAATGCCCGTCAGCGCGCTTGGCTGGTTCACGATGATGTCGCCAATTTTGGGGCTCAGCTTCGTCAAAATGGACGACATTTTCAGGCCCGGCGTGATGGCGTCCAACTGGGCGAGCGACATTTTGTTATATGTCTTTGTCGCGTCACTCGAATCCTCACGCGTCCACTGCACTTCGGCGATGCGTTTTTCCATCGCGAAGATAGCATCCGCGCGCGCTTCGGCATTTTTCTCGCCAGCCAATGTCAGCATTTGTGCGAGATATGCCTTATAAGCCTTTCTAATGCCTTCAAATTTATCATTTTCGACGAGATACATGTCGCGGTCAGGCAAGCCTGTTCCCGCCTGATACATTTGGAAAATATAAACGTCCGGGTTCTTGTCGTCTTGGCCAACATAGCCGCCAAACAGGGCACGGACGCCATTGCGCGCGGCGACGGGCAACAGCTTTTCAAACGCGGCCTTGCTCTTCACGCTGCGCACAGTCTTCAGCCATGGCTGGATTGGCTTCAATCCCATTTTCTCGACGGTCGCCTGATCGAGATAACTCGCATAGACATCGCCAGCCTTGCTGCCTGCGCGATCTTTCTCGGCATCGAGGACCAGCTTCACCCGGTCCTTCGACAGGTCGTCGAGCGCAGTGAACATGCCATAGTTCGATTTATCCGCAGGAATCGGGGTGTTCGCCGCCCATTTGCCATTGGCGTAACCGTAAAAATCGTCCGCAGGTGACACGCTTGCGTCCATGCCCGCGGTATCAAAGCCGAAAGTGCCCAGTTGCGCCCCCTCTTTAGCGGGCGCTTGCGTGGCGTCAGATTGGCTTTGGGCAAATGCTGGCGCGGCGATCGATGCCAACGACACCGATGCTGCCAATGCGAGTTTAAGTGCGAATTTCATGTCTATGCTCCCGTGATATCGTGGGGAGATTAGACGCTCGCAGACCAAAGGCTACAAAAGTTTATCCACGAGACGCAACTGACTTCGACCGGCGTCGCCATTTGGCGCTTATCCGCCAGCGCCAGAACCAAGCCGAGAGCACATAACCGATGACCGCTGCTGCGATGGATATGATCGCAAGCCCTGCGACACCTTGGACAAGCGCCAAAGGTGCTTCGTTCCAGACATAATCAGCCCACGCGGACAGCGGCGCCGATGTCTCGATAAGTTGATAAAAATGGCCTGAGCCATTGTTCAACCGCAGCACCGATTCACCGACATACACCGAACCAAGCAAAATGAATGGCGTTGTGGCCGGCATGCTCAGGAACGTCATCGCCGCGCCGATAGGGATATTTGCCCGGAATGGCAGCGCCAGCAGCGCGACACCAGCGATCTGGACACCCGGTATCAAAAGGAAAATCCCGACCAACAGGCCAAGAGCTACGCCCCGGGGGACGGAGCGCCGCGTAAAGCGCCAGAGAGCCGGATGGAACACGCGCTGCGCAAACGGCCGCAGAAAGCGGCTGCGTTCAAAGCTGTCGCGGGTGGGTGCTTGCCTGTGCAACCAGGTATCAAACTTACTCATCCACGATCACGCATAATGCGTCCTTGCTCACGCTTCCAATCCCGTTCTTTCTCGGTCGCACGCTTATCGGGCGCCTTTTTGCCCTTTGCCAACGCCAATTCCACTTTCGCCCTGCCGCGTCCATTGAAATAAATCGACAGGGGTACAAGTGTCATGCCCTGCCGCATCACCGCGCCATGCAGCTTGTTGATTTCACGCTCGTTCAGCAGCAACTTTCTTGGCCGCTTCGGTTCATGGTTAAACCGGTTCCCGTGGCTGAATTCGGGGATATTCGCGTTAATCAGCCAAATTTGATCATCGCGGACTTCGGCATAGCTTTCGGCGATGGACCCTTCACCAAAGCGCAAAGATTTTACTTCGGTTCCGGTCAGGACAATCCCGGCCTCATATTTGTCATCGATATGAAAATCGTAACGGGCACGCCGGTTTTCGGCGACCGTTTTGACTTTGTTGAATACTTCGGGCTTTGGACGCGTCATTAAATAAGCCCTGCATTCTCCAAAGCGGCATCAACCTGACGACGGCTCGCCTCGCTTGGCGGGGTCATTGGTAAGCGTAGCTCGGTTGGGAAACCGTCGATGACGCGTGACAATGCATATTTAATTGGGCCCGGCGATGCGTCAGAAAACAATGCCAAATGAAGGGGATACAGCTTATCGTTCAGTTCGCGTGCTAAGGTGTAGTCACCCGATGCACATGCTGCCTGAAATTCGGCGCATAATTTCGGCGCAACATTTGCGGTAACCGAAATGCACCCGCGCCCGCCCGCGGCATTGAACGCAAGCGACTGTTCGTCAACGCCCGAAAGTAAGCAGAAATCAGGTCCGCAGGCCAAGCGGTGGTCCGTGACGCGTGGCATGTCACCGCTTGCGTCTTTGATACCGATCACCGTCGGCAACTGCGCAAGGCGCGCGACCGTTTCCGGCTTGATGTCCGTCACGGTGCGCGCAGGCACATTGTACAGCACGATAGGCAGGTCGTTCTTCTTGGTCATCGCCTCGAAATGCGCGTAAATACCCTCTTGGTTCGGGCGGTTATAATAAGGCGCGACAACCAGCCCGGCAGCCGCACCGCTTTTCTTTGAAAAATTAAGGTGGAGAATGGCGTTATTGGTGTCATTCGACCCACAGCCGGCAATCACGGGTACGCGCCCAGCGGCTTGCTCGATACACACTTCGATCACGCGATGATGCTCTGCATTCGACAGCGTGGAGGCCTCTCCGGTCGTTCCAGCGGGCACCAGCGCGCTTGATCCTTGGTCGATTTGCCAATCGATCAACGCGCGAAAATGCTTTTCGCTAAACGCTCCGTCGCAAAAAGGAGTCACTAGGGCCGGTATCGATCCCGAAAACATAGCATAACACTTTCAATCTGGGCCATATAGGTCGCTAAGGACTATATAGTCGTTTGTTCAGTACGTGATAAGGATGGGGCACATAATATGTCCAGCATGGTAAAGCATCTCATTTCAGCATCTATGCTGATAATTCCGTTTTCGACGGCTGTGGCAGCGCAACAAAGCGATCGCATAACGTGGCAGCGGGGTACGGGAGATGCCACTGTTACTGCTGCGCCAACTGCACAAATGCCGCAGGCCCCGGCGGTGCAATATGACCCAAGCGAGGGCCAAGTCCCCGCCGCGTTACAACGTTGGAAAATGCTGAGCGCTTCAGGCAATTTCAGCTTTGGCGAATATGCGTCATTTTTGATGCGCTATCCCGATTGGCCAAATAGCGATGAGATGCGCAAGAACGCCGAACAGGCGATCAATCCTTTGTCATCGTCGCCCAGTCAGGTTGTGGCGTTTTTTGATCGTTTGCCCCCCCTCACCAACGCGGGGCGCGCAAGGTTCGCGATTGCGCTCGACGCGTCGGGCGACAAAGCGCGCGCTGAGGCACAAGCGCGCGCGGCATGGCGCGGCGGTACCCTTAACGATGACGACGAAGCACGTATGTTCCGCATCGCCGGTAAGCATTTTACGTCCGCTGACCATGACGCCCGCGTTGACCGCTTGTTATGGTCGGGCTCAACCCGTGGCGCAGAACGATGGATAGCCTACACCTCTCCGCAACGTCGCCCCGCCTTTGTTGCGGCGCTTGCCACGCGCCTAAAAGCCCCTGATGCCGATCAAAAGGTTCAGGAAGCCGGAACTCTCGCCAACAGTGAAGCGAGCCTAATCGCCGCCAGAGCAGACTCCATGCGGTCCTCCGGCAACAGTATCGGTGCGCGCGAATTGCTGGCGAACCGCGCCAATCTTGCTGCGCCAGCACCTGTTCTGAAGGACTGGTATCAATTGCTGCTGACGCATGCGCAGGCAGCCGCGAATGACGGCCAATATGACCTCGCTTACCGCATAGCGTCACGCGTTGACGACGCAACGCCACGTGGGATCGCTATGGTCGATCAAGATATCACCACACGCGATCGTTATACCAGCCTGACATGGCTCGCGGGCATGACGGCGATGGAAAGGCTTGGCCGCCCTGGTGATGCTGTCGGCATGTTCGAACGTTATGCGTCCGCTGCAAAATCGGCGCAAACCCGATCAAAAGGCTTACACTTTGCTGGAAAAGCCGCGGCAAAGGCGGGAGACCAAGCGTCAGCGACACGCTATCATGAACAAGCCGCCGCTTATTATGAGAGCTTTTTTGGCCAGTTGTCGCTTGAACAGTTGCGGCGTCCCATGCCCCCAGTGCCGCGCATCACCCCCGCCGCACCCCTTTTGGCGCAGGGAGACGTTCCGGACGTCTATTTGGCGGCAGCCCTCGCCTCCAAATATGGAAGTTGGAAGGACCAAAGCAATTTTTTCAGAGCGATTGCGCGGAACGCCAAGGATCCGGATGATTTTGCCATAGCCATTGGCCTTTCCCAAAAATTGGGCCGTCCTGATCTTGCGGTGATGGCGGGTCGCAGCGCCCGATCGGCAGGCATAACTGAACTTTTGGGAAACAGCTATCCAACGGTCAATGTTCCCGCCGCGCATCACCAGACATGGACGCTTGCCCATGCGATCATGCGGCAGGAAAGCCAGTTTGACCGGGCAGCGGAAAGCCACGCGGGTGCCCGCGGCCTGATGCAGCTCATGCCCGGCACAGCGCGCGAGACGTCAGGCAAAATCGCGATGGCATATCGCCCTGAAGCGCTGACGGTCGATACAGATTACAACATCGCCCTTGGCGCGACATATATCGAACGGATGCTCGATTATTTCGGCGGCAGCTATCCGCTTGCTATCGCGGCGTATAATGGTGGCCCCGGCAATGTGAACAAATGGCTGAAGGCATATGGTGACCCGCGTACGGGCAGCATCGGCATGATGGAATGGATCGAAAAAATCCCGCTGAGCGAGACACGCGATTATGTTTACCGCGTGCTGGAAAATGCTGTGATGTACGATCATCTCCACCCCGAACGCGCGCGCGTGCGGTCGGCAACGCCGCTCAGCACATATCTGGGCAAATCAAGCCCGGGGTGACATAGAGGCGCCATGGAGCGCACAAACCCCATTACCCCGGCCGGATTCGCAGCCTTGCGCGCGCGGTATGAACAATTGTTCGCTGTAGAACGCCCCGCGGTTGTCGAAATCGTCCATTGGGCGGCAGGCAATGGCGACCGAAGCGAGAATGGCGACTATATCTACGGCCGGCAGAAGCTGCGGGCGATCGACCGTGAACTCGGCCAGCTTTCCAAGAAAATGAAAGTTGCAAAGGTCCTCGACCCGTCAAAGCAGGAAGACCGCGACCGCGTATTTTTCGGCGCGACAGTTACGTTGGCCGATATCGACGACGTGGAGCGCGTCATTACGTTGGTCGGCGATGACGAAGCCGATGCAAGCCATGGCCGCATCGGCTGGAACGCACCGCTGGCCCGCGCCCTGCGCGGTGCGCGCGTGGGTGATGTCAAAACGGTAACCTTGCCAACCGGTCCCAAAGAATGGGAAGTCGTCGCAATCGCCTATCCAATAGGGGAATAGCCGAATGTCTTTTCGGCCAGTGCGGCAATCTCCGGTTTGGCATCAGGGAAATCTTGCGGAACGCTTGCCTCAAGCGACTCCACAACATGCTTTAGTGCAGCGATCCGTGCCGCTTTCTGGTTATTGCCGTCGATAACGGTCCATGGGGCCCAGCGCGTATGGGTGCGTTTAAACATGTCCGCCAGCGCATCCATATACTCGCTACGCCGTTCGCGATTTCGAAAGTCCTCTGCGGTCACTTTCCAGCGCTTGGCGGGATCTCCGAGGCGTTCCATCAGCACCTTATCCTGCGTTTCCTGTGTTACATGGAAGAACAGCTTGATGATTTTCGTGCCGATTTCGCCCTGTCGCGACTCAAACTCATTAATCTCGTCATATCCGCGCCGCCATTCCGCCTCGCTGCAGAATTTTTCAACGCGTTCGACCAGCACACGGCCATAATGGCTGCGGTCCCAGATATTGATTTCCCGGCTGCCAGGCAGCTTGTTCCAAAAGCGCCAGAGGAAATGCTTGTCCTTTTCCTCTGCCGTGGGCGCTGAAACGGGATAGACATGATAATAACGCGGATCGAGCGTCGCCGTCATGCGCTTGATCGCGCCGCCCTTACCAGCCGCGTCCCACCCTTCAATCACGATCAACGTGCGCGCATTGTGCAATATATGCAGCGACTGCAGCCGCGAAAGACGGTCCTGCAGCGCTTTCAGGTCCTCATCGTAGGTACCGTCATATTTTGTACCGGACTCATAGTTTGAAAGATCAATCGCCATCGGGCGACTGCAGCACCTATTCGGCCGATAGACAAGACAAAGCAAAACGCTGTCCCCAAAAGGGACAGCGTTATGGCGTCGGCCTATGCTTTATGATTGCGCTTTGGGCGGCTGTTCGACGACGCGAATGTTCAGCTCGCGCAATTGCTTATGCTCGGCAGGTGACGGTGCGCCCATCAGCAAATCTTCCGCACGCTGGTTCATCGGGAACAAGGTAATTTCGCGCAGATTCTGCACACCGCACAACAACATGACCATCCGGTCAACGCCAGCGGCCATGCCGCCATGCGGTGGTGCACCATATTGGAATGCACGGTACATGCCGCCAAAACGATCCTCAACATCAGCCTGCGTCAGGCCAGTCAGTTCAAACGCCTTCACCATCAGATCGGGATGCTGGTTCCGGATGGAGCCCGAGGCGAGCTCATAGCCGTTACAGACCATATCATATTGATAGGCTTTGATGGTGAGCGGATCCTGCGTCTGAAGCGCTTCGAGGCCGCCTTGTGGCATCGAAAACGGGTTGTGGGCGAAATCGACTTTCTTGTCTTCCTCGCTCCATTCGTAAAACGGGAAGTCGATGATCCAGCAAAAGCGGAATGCGTCTTTTTCAATGAGATCAAGCTGCTCACCCGTGCGTGTGCGCGCGGCCCCCGCCAGCTTGGCGGCTTGCTCTTCCTTGCCCGCAGCAAAGAAGCAACCATCGTCGGGACCAAGGCCAATGGCGTCGTACAGCGCCTGCATACCTTCGTCGCCATGGTTTTTGGCAATAGGGCCGCCAAATTCGCCAGCCTTACGGGTGACATAGCCCAAGCCAGCATGGCCTTCGCTACGCGCCCATTCATTCATATCGTCAAAGAATTTGCGGCTCTTTTCCGCCGTCTTTGGCGCAGGGATAGCGCGGACAACGCCGCCGCCTTCAACGATGCGTTCAAACAGGCCGAAGCCCGATTTGGTGAAGTGGCTGGTCACGTCATGAATGATCAGCGGGTTGCGCAAATCGGGCTTGTCCGTGCCGTAATCCAGCATCGCTTTTGCATGCGGAATACGTGGGAATTGGCCGGCAGGCGTAACGGTTTTGCCATCCGCAAATTTTTCGAACACGCCAGCCATTACCGGCTCCATCGTGTCCCAAACTTCTTCCTGCGTGACGAAGCTCATTTCCAGATCGAGCTGATAAAATTCGCCCGGCAAACGGTCAGCGCGCGGGTCTTCATCGCGGAAGCATGGTGCGATTTGGAAATAGCGGTCAAAGCCAGCGACCATCAGCAACTGCTTATACTGCTGCGGTGCCTGTGGCAGCGCGAAGAACTTGCCCGGGTGAATGCGGCTCGGCACGAGGAAATCGCGCGCGCCTTCGGGGCTGGATGCCGTCAGGATGGGCGTTGAATATTCGGTGAAGCCGATATCTTCCATGCGGCGGCGCGTTTCGCGAATGATCTGCGTACGCTTGACGATATTCGCGTGCAGCGTTTCGCGGCGCAAATCGAGGAAGCGGTATTTCAGGCGGGTTTCTTCTGGATATTCCTGTTCGCCAGCAACGGGCAATGGTAGTTCTTCAGACTTGCTGAGCACAACAACATTGCGCGCGAAAACTTCAATCTGCCCCGTGGGCAGATTGGCGTTCACGGTGGCGGCGCTGCGGGCCTTTACATCGCCATCAATGGTGACGACGCTTTCAAGTCGCAATGCTTCGAGGATTGGCAGTGCGGGGCTGTCGCTATCGGCAACAATCTGTGTCATGCCGTAATGGTCGCGCAAATCGACGAACAAAACACCACCATGGTCGCGCTTACGATGGACCCAGCCAGATAGGCGTACGGTTTCCCCCACGTGGGAATCGCGAAGTTCGGCGCATTTGTGCGTGCGATAAGCGTGCATTGTTCACTCAATTCAAAAAATCTGTGGAAAGGCCGCCTAACAACCGTGCAGGGGCACTTTGTCAAGTCGGGAATGGGTGCTACGGCGATGCGCAATGCAGATTCATCCACTCATCTCCGACAGCAAACGTCTCGCCGAATTGTGCGCACGCCTTGCAAAATCCCCATTTGTTGCGGTTGATACCGAATTTATGCGCGAAAACACTTATTATCCGGACCTCTGCCTTGTGCAGTTGGCGGACACGCATGAGGCGGCGGCGATTGACCCGAAGGCCGAGGGGCTGGACCTCACGCCAATGCTCGATCTGCTCTGCGCGAATGACGACGTCCTGAAAGTCTTTCATGCCGGTGGGCAGGACATTGAAATATTCTTCAACCTGACGGGCAAAACGCCCTACCCCATGTTCGACACTCAAATCGCGGCCATGGCGCTCGGTCAGGGTGAACAAATCGGCTATTCCAACCTTGTCGATCTATGGATGGGCATTCAACTCGACAAAGGCGCGCGATTTACAGATTGGTCGCGTCGCCCGCTCGACAAACGGCAAATCGATTATGCGATTGCCGACGTCACGCATTTATCGGCGATATTTCCGATGATGCTCGAAAAGCTGAAGGTCACTGGCCGTGGCGCTTGGCTGAATGATGAAATGGAGCGCATTTCAGACGCGGCCAACTATCGCAATGATCCCGAAAATGCGTGGTCCCGGATAAAGGTGCAATCGCGTAAGCCCGACGTTCTGGGCCGGCTTCAAGCCATGGCGGCATGGCGCGAAAAGGAAGCGCAGCGTAAAAACATCCCGCGCGGGCGCATCATGAAAGACGAAACGCTTGCCGATATTGCCGCGCATCCACCCAAGACGCAGGCTGATTTGCCCAAGGTGCGCGGACTATCCCCTGCTTGGCGCGACAATGACATTGGTGCGCGGTTGATCGCCGTTATCGAAGCAAGTCAGCCCATGGCGCGCGATGATATGCCTGATCGTGGCAGATCATCGCCCGGCGGCGGCAAAGACGGATCGCTTGTCGCGGACCTTTTGAAGCTGTTGCTCAAAATTCGTTCCCGCGAAATCAATGTCGCGCCGCGCCTCATCGTCCGGACCGAGGAACTGGAACGGTTGGCTGCGGGTGAGCGCGAAGACCTAGAAGTCCTGACGGGATGGCGGTTTGAACAGTTCGGCCGCGATGCGCTTGATCTGGTCGAAGGCAGGCTGGCGTTCGCAGTGGTGAACGGGAAACTGAAAATGACCCACACCCAAGAAGAAGAGATGGTCCGCTAATAGGGCGATCTACAACGTCTCCGGTTGGAATTAGCTTTCGAGTATCTTCTTTACCAAGCTGAGATTGACCGGGGCATTTTCCGCCAGCGCCAGTGCGTTTGCGGACCGAGCAAATTTTTCGATTGCGCCATAACTGCGTTCAATCCGGCGCTTTACGTAGCTTAAAGCATCCATGCTGATTGCAGCCCCGCGATCAGCGAGCTGTTTTTGAATCAATTGTTCAATCATTTCATCGTCGGGCGGCCCAATGTCGAGCAACAATGCAGAGCCCAGACGCGATTGCAGATCGGGTAGTGTAATGTTCCATTCCGCAGGCTGCCAACGCGAGATAAGCAATAACGGGACGCCGCTTTCCTGCGACCGGTTCCATGCGTTAAACAAGGTTTCCGCCGGACTGGCCTCTGCGTCATCAATGACCGTGCCGTTTTGCCCCGAAAAATAGCGCGCCATGAGCGATTTTCCCGAGCGTGCGGGACCAGTCAAAATCGCACAGCGTTTGGCCCAGCCAGATGCGCTCGAAAGCCCGGCAAAAGCGGTCGCATTGGATTGCGTAATGATCAGGCTGGACGATGCGCCGCTGCGCAGTTCGTCCAATGGCAAAGCAATCTGGCGCATAATGTCAGATGCTGGTGCTCATGGCCGCGGCGACGGCGGCGTGGGCGCACCAGAATTGCGCGCAGGTTCTGCTTCTTGCAACACCGACTTTACCACATCATCCAAAGACTGGCGGGCAGGCTCTGCCCCATCGACGACCGACAGGTCTTCCACTTCGCCTTCCAATTCCTCTTCCTCGACCACTTCGGGTTCAAGGACGAGCGAGGCATCTGCCCGCAATCGGCCAGAGGCGAGCGCGGATTGGAACAGTTGGTCCATCTTAATCACCGCCTGATCCATCATGCCCGGAATACCGGCGCTGTTGGAAACACGCAGGGTAAACGACCCAAGATATTTATTATCCGGCCCATATCGCGCAGAAAACCGACCAATGATCGGGCCGCCGGGCCATTGGCGTTCGATACGTGCTATCGGGATGATCACGTCAGCCGCACCAAATTGGTCGAGAATTGTGCGCCACCAAATGCGGCTGCGACGGTCTTTCTGACCCGCATTCAGCAGCAACGATTCGCCGCCTGCCCCGCTTGGACGCACATAATCTATCGTGCTGTCTGCCGTGCGATACTTCGCCCAGCTGCGCTGCCATGATGTGCGCTGTTCAAATACCGTCGGCGCGCCTGCCGAATAGGTAACGGGTAACAATAACAACGGCGCAGAACGGCGCGCCACGCCGCTGACGCCCAGCAATTGACCAGCGCGGGCGCGGTCAAACAATACGCCAAGCTTTGCCACATAACGGCGTGGGCCAATCTGCTCTTGCTCCACCACGATTGCGGCGACGATGCCGTCTAGCGTCGAATCGGATAGGCCAGCGCCAACAGTTCCATGGGTTTTGCGCCACAATGCCGACCATGCAATCCGCTGCGCCTGCTCCCAACCCTTTTGCCGGGCATCAAACGCGTTGTTGCCGACGACATTCACAGAGACGCCGGTCACTTCAAAATCGCCCGCGCTTGCGATTGGCGCAATGCCGCGCTTCGGACCTTCGATTTGCGCGGCAACGATTCCGCCACCAATCAGCGCCAAAGGCAAGCCAATCGCTGCAATCTGAAACCATTTTCCGCGAGAATTTGTCATTAACGCACCTTTAGGCGACATAGACGTGGAATTCCAACCCTGTTCTCGCTAACGGCGACAAATGGACGCAAAAGAACAGAAGCCCGAATCTTACACCTATGCCAAGGCGGGTGTTTCCATTGAAACCGGTAACGCGCTCGTGCGCGCGATTGCGCCGCTGGCGAAATCGACCCGCCGTGCTGGCGCGGACGCCGATCTTGGCGGCTTTGGCGGGTTTTTTGACCTCAAGGCAGCAGGCTTCAATGATCCGCTTCTGGTCGCTGCGAATGACGGTGTCGGAACGAAGCTGAAACTGGCCATCGAATCCGGTCGTCATGAAGGCGTTGGCATTGATCTTGTCGCCATGTGCGCCAATGACTTGATCGTGCAAGGCGCAGAGCCGCTTTTCTTCCTTGATTATTATGCCACCGGCAAACTCGACAACGCCGTTGCCACCTCTGTTGTCGCCAGCATTGCCGAAGGCTGCAAGCAAGCCGGCTGCGCGCTGATTGGCGGCGAGACCGCTGAAATGCCGGGCATGTATTCCGAAGGCGACTATGACCTTGCCGGTTTCTGCGTTGGCGCGGTGGAGCGCGACCAGGTGCTGACGGCAGATAAGGTCGCGGCGGGCGACATCATTCTGGGCCTTGCATCATCGGGCGTGCATTCCAACGGTTTCTCGCTGGTTCGGCGGCTTGCCGCAGACAAGGGCTGGAAACTCGATCGTCCGGCCATTTTCGACCAGAATGTCATTCTTATCGACGCACTCATGGCGCCGACCCGCATCTACGTGAAATCGCTGCTGCCGATGGTCCGCACGGGCAAAATCCACGCAATGGCGCATATTACCGGGGGTGGCTTGCTTGAGAATATCCCGCGTATCCTGCCCGACGGTTTGCACGCACATGTCGATGCCGACGCATGGCAACAACCGCGCTTGATGGCGTTCTTGCAAGCGCAAGGTCATATCGAGCCAGAGGAAATGGCACGCACATTCAACTGCGGCATCGGCATGGCGGTGGTTGTCGATGAAACCGAAGTCGCGGGCGTAACCGCTGCACTTGAGGCCGCTGGAGAGACCGTGTTCCGCATTGGACATATTGCAGCGGGTGAAAAAGGCTGCACGGTTACCGGCAGCATCGAAACCTGGAGCGCCAAAGCCGATTGGACTGCGACGCATCATGGCTAAGGCGCGTGTTGCGGTCCTTATTTCCGGCGGCGGCACCAATATGGCGGCGTTGTTATATGCCGCAAAACGCCCAGATAGCCCATATGAAGTTGTTCTGGTCGCCAGCAACAATCCCGACGCAGAAGGGTTGAAGCTTGCACAAGCCGAAGGCGTCGCCACGTTCGCACAATCGCACGTTGGTCTTAAGCGGGCTGATCATGACGAAATAATGCACAACCACATTACCAAAGCGGGGGCGGCTTATGTCGCGCTTGCGGGATATATGCGGATATTGAGCGAAAGCTTCGTCGAAAAATGGGACGGCCGGATGCTGAATATCCACCCTTCCCTATTGCCCAAATATACTGGGCTGCACACCCACCAGCGCGCGATTGACGCAGGCGACAGTATCGCTGGTTGCAGCGTACACCTTGTCACTGCCGATCTTGATGAAGGCCCCCTTCTTGGCCAGATGGAAGTCGCCGTTTTGCCTAATGACACCGCCGATTCATTGGCGGAGCGCGTCAAGATTGCCGAGCATCAATTGTATCCGCGGACGCTGGCCGACTATGTTTCGCGGGCAACGAACCCGGATTATCTGACATCAAAAGTGCGCGAAATCGCGCTGGCCCAGCCAGATGCCGATGAAGTGGTGTCGCATGGAATGCCCTGCTTCGGCATCGTCGGCGGCAAGAAATTCGCTTATGTTTCCATCGACCATCATGGCGACGGGAAAATCGCGCTCTTGGTCAAAATCAGCGGCGTCGAAGAACAGGCGATGCTGATCGATAGCGACGCCGAGCGTTACTATCGCCCCGCTTATTTCGGCGATGGCTGGGTGGGCATTAGGCTCGACCTGGGCGATACCGATTGGGATCATATCGGCGAATGGATCGCCAAAAGCTGGCGCGCGGTTGCGCCAAAAAAGCTTACAAAATTTCTGGATATACTCGGCTCGGACTAATCGGTTGCAGGCCCCATAGGCTTTTTCGAAGTCGATCTCGACTTTTCAGAAAAATTGCAACTGCGCCAAGTTAGGAACATTGACACCAAGCGCGCGCTACGCGCTTGATGTCAGATAATCTTAGATTGATCGGGTTTAGCCGACGATTTCTTCTGGCTTGAAGAAATACGCGATTTCAATCGCTGCGTTTTCGTCGCTGTCCGAACCGTGGACGCTGTTCGCTTCGATGCTTTCGGCCAGTTCCTTGCGGATCGTGCCGGGTTCAGCATTGGCAGGGTTCGTCGCGCCCATGATGTCACGGTTACGCTGCATGGCGTTTTCGCCTTCAAGAACCTGAACGACGACTGGGCCGCTGATCATGAAATCGACGAGTTCGCCAAAGAACGGACGCTCACGGTGCACCGCGTAGAAGCCTTCGGCCTGTTCGCGGGTCATGTGAATACGCTTTGAAGCAACGACGCGCAGGCCGGCTTCTTCAAGCATCTTGGTGACTGCACCAGTCAGGTTGCGACGCGTTGCGTCAGGCTTAATGATCGAAAAAGTGCGGGTAACCGACATGAAAAGCTCCATATTTGTAGGGGGAATTTGGCGCGCATCTAACGTCGCTGCACGTTGAGTGCAAGCTTTATGGGCCTTGGACCCATTTGCCGCCGTCCTGTTTCCAATAGCGGCGCTCTACCCCATCACCCAATGTGCGCCATGCCGACCGCGCATTGTCGGTCTGCTCCGGTGGAAAAAGATAAAAGATCCGCTCAAAATCTTGGGTAACCGCACGCCAATTACCGTCAGCCAGCGCAACAAATTTGGCGCCATTTGGTGCATCGGTATCGTGCGACAACAATATCGGTTGAAGTGCATCATCGCCCTCCCCCGATTTTGCGTGCGCTAAAAAGCTGTCCACCCTTGCGGTCCACAACGCTGCAGAGATCGCATCCAGTTGGCCCGCATCATCACTGATGATCAGCAACCGCCCTTTATTGTCCAAGATTCGTTGGGCAATGGCAGGCAGAACTTTTTCAGCAGGATCGCGCGTGAGTTGATAAAAATCGACCTGCATGTCGCGGCAACATCAACCTTCGAAGTTGTCCGCGACAA
Organism: Maricaulis salignorans; assembly: GCA_943368745.1. Lineage (GTDB taxonomy): Bacteria > Pseudomonadota > Alphaproteobacteria > Sphingomonadales > Sphingomonadaceae > Sphingorhabdus_B. Next base: position 66,269 of record CALRLP020000007.1, on the reverse strand, counting down.
ACCGGTCAAGCAAACGCACGCCAAAGCCGGTTGCGCCCTTATCCCACACTGGCCCCGCTTTATCGGCCCATACGGTCCCGGCGATGTCCAAATGCGCCCATTTTACGCCGTCCTTGATAAACCGACCCAAGAATTGTGCCGCAGTGATGGAACCAGCGCCCTTGCCGCCGATATTCTTCATATCGGCAATCGGGCTGTCGATCATTTTGTCATAGGCCTTCGAAAGCGGGAAACGCCACAGCGGGTCACCAGAAGCCTTGCCAGCAGCGGTCAACTTGTCGGCCAGTTCATCGCTGTTCGAAAACAGGCCCGCATATTCACTGCCCAGCGATACGATAATCGCGCCGGTCAGTGTTGCGAGATCGACAATATATTCAGGATTATAATTTTCCTGAACCCAATGCAGCGCATCACACAGCACCAGACGTCCTTCGGCGTCGGTATTCAGCACCTCAATGGTTTGGCCCGACATCGATGTCACAATGTCGCCGGGGCGTTGCGCGTTACCGTCGGGCATGTTCTCCACAAGGCCACAGACGCCGACAACATACGCCTTTGCCTTACGTCCAGCGAGCGCCTTCATCGCGCCTGCGACAGCGCCTGCCCCGCCCATATCCCACTTCATATCTTCCATGCCCGCAGCTGGCTTAATGGAAATGCCGCCGGTATCAAAGGTTACGCCCTTGCCGACCAAGGCAACGGGACGTTCTTGCGAACCGCCGGTGCCGTCCCACTTCATCACCAGCAAACGGGCCGGACGACGTGAGCCTTGTGCGACGCCGAGCAGCGCGCCCATTCCGAGCGCGGCCATGTCCTTGTCATCAAGCACGCTGATTTCGACGCCAAGCTCCGCAAGATGCTTGCAGCGTTCAACAAAGCTTTCCGGATAAATGATGTTGGCAGGTTCGGTGACCAGTTCCTTGGTCAAGGCAACGCCTTCAGCGATTGCATGATAGCTTGGCCACAGGGTGCTTGCGTCGGCAGGGGCGCTTACGACCGTCAATGTTTCCACCGTCGGCTTTGATGTTTCCGCCAATTTTGTGCGGTACTTGTCCATGCGCCAGTTGCGCAACGTTGCGCCATAGGCCGTTTCTGCGGCCGCTTTCGCGCTGAGGTTCGCGCCATGAATGGCAATATGTTTGGCGCCCGATGTCTGAACCTTGGCAACAATGTCGCCGCCCGCCTTTTGATAATCGCCAGCTTCACCATCCGCGACACCAACCAAAATGATCCGAACAAGCTTCCCGCCCTCTTCGTTGATGAGCAGGAAACTTTGCCCTGCCGCACCTTCGAAACGCGCCAATTTTGCGGTCGCGTGCACGATATCGCTATTGTCCAAAGGAAATTTGAAGTCGGCGAAGGTAGTTTTTGTGACGATGAACGCGAGAACGTCGGCATCTTGGGGGCGTGCATCGGTAAAATTGATCTTCATGGAAACGGTATGCCTTTTTGCGGATAACGGGTTTGCGGCTCTATAGGCCTAATTCACCCTTGGATTAAAGCAAAAGATAGGGGATAAATTCCCACTGTTAATCGCAAATACAGCGTTAAATGGGATGATGGGTGGACCCAATGCGATAGCGGCGATAAAGGACTGCACGGTTTTTATGAACATCCCCGCCACCCGAACCTTTTTATCGCGCGTATTGCTTGTTCCGATTTTCATCGGATGCGGGTCTGTGTCGTCTGTGGCACTTGCCCAAACGGAACCCGCAGCAGCAGCCGCACAAAAGGCCAGCGACCAAATCGATTTCGATGCTGCTGTTGTCGAATATGACTCCAACACCGAAACCGTCACCGCAAAAGGCAACGTAATTGTCAGTCGCGACGGCTATACGGTGCGCGCAGACAATATCATCTGGGACCGCAAAAGCGGGAGGGTTTTCGCTGAAGGCGCCATACGCGCGATAGGCCCAGAGGGCGACGTTGCATATGGTGACAAGATCGAACTCACCGACGCATTGAAAGACGGCGTCATCGACAATCTGCTTGTCGTTTTGGCGGACGAAAGCCGGCTAGCCGCCAAACGCGGCGCACGGAAAGATGGCATTTATACGCTTGATTATGCGGCATATACGGCGTGCAAAGTAATAGACGCCGACGGCTGTCCCAAAAAACCGAGCTGGGAAGTCAAAGCGGTTAAGGTCGTTTACGACCCCAGCAAAAAACGCGTCGTTTACAATGGCGCACGGATCGAACTGTTTGGCCTGCCGGTCATTCCGCTGCCATTTCTGTCGCACCCCGTGGATGCCAAAGCTGGCAGCGGCTTTCTTGTACCCAGCATCGGCTTTTCGCGGAATAACGGTGCTGAGCTTGAGCAATCCTATTATTGGCGCATATCCGAAAATCGGGATGCGACTGCAGCGATAACCGCTTTTACCGGCGCAGCGCCCTTGGGCAGACTAAATTTCCGGACACTCGAAAAAAATGGCGCTATCGAGCTGAGCGCATACGGTACCTATAGTAATCGTATCAATACAAGCGGCACGTCGACACCTGTCGGCGCAGATGTTTTCCGGGGCTATCTAGAAGGCGCCGGCAAGTTCCAGCTCGACCCCAATTGGTCTATTTCGGCATCCGGCCGTTATGCTTCGGACCGCACGTTTTTGCGGCGTTATGACATCAGCCGGGACGACAGGCTCCGCTCTACCTTTGCTGCCGAACGAATAGGTGACAACAGCTACTTCTCGCTTGCAGGCTGGGCAGTCCAGACCTTGCGCACCGGTGATCGCCAAGGTCTAGCGCCGATCGCGCTGCCCGAAATTGATTACCGCCTGCGCATGGATGCGCCCGTTGTCGGTGGTACAATTCAGCTTCAGGCAAACAGCTTGGCCATCGGACGGACCGAGGGTCAGGACACGCAGCGTGCATTTGCCGCCGCCAAATGGGACCTGCGCACCCTCACCGGGCTTGGGCAAGAACTGACATTCACCATGCTCGCGCGCGGGGATATGTACCATAGCGACGAGAACGCCAGTACATTGACCCCGATTTACCGCGGCGATTCCGGATGGCAGCACCGCGCCATTTTCGCCACTGCCGCGGATATTAAATGGCCTTTTGTCGGCAAAGCGCTTGGCGGCACACAGATTTTTACGCCGCGCGTCCAAATGGTCGCGGCACCGTCGATTTCCAATTTGAATATTCCAAATGAAGATTCGCGCGCCGTGGATTTGGAAGACAGCAACCTGTTCGCGCTGAACCGATTCCCGGGTTATGATCGATTTGAAGATGACTATCGCATTACATACGGCTTCGACTGGGCATTGCGTAAATCGGACTTTACCGCGGACATAAGCCTGGGTCAAAGTTACCGCCTGTCCAATCGAGAGTCGATTTTTCCTGATGGAACGGGGCTATCTGACAAAGCATCGGATATTGTCGGCAGGTCCGAATTTCGGTTCAAAGACTTGGTTAAGCTCACACACCGCTTCCGCCTGGACAAAGACAATTTGTCGATACGCCGTAATGAAGTTGACGCCACGGTCGGTTCACGCGGTACATATGTTCAGGCGGGCTATCTGAAGCTCAATCGCAATATTGGCCCCACCCTCGAAGACCTCACCGACCGTGAAGAAATTCGCTTGGCAGGCCGCGTGCGTGTTGCACGTTATTGGTCGGTGTTTGGTTCAACAATTGTCGATTTGACTGACACTGCGGAGGATCCGACAAGCATTTCCGATGGCTTTGATCCTATCCGGCACCGGCTTGGCGTTTCCTATGATGATGACTGTTTGTCGTTAAGTCTGACGTGGCGGCGCGACTATCAGCCTGTCGGAGATTCGCAGCGTGGAAACAGCTTTCTGTTCCGTCTGGCATTTCGCAATCTCGGTGTGTAAAGCATCCGGAATAAATGCGCGGAGAAGGATGATACTGCTCATCTGCTGTTCAGCAGTGCTTAGTTACCCGTCCCCTCGAACTGTCTGTGTACTGGATTTAAATCAATGAAGTTATTCAAGCGCCTGTCCCTCGTCGCTATGCTCGTTTCCGCAACGGCGCTGACACCGCTGATCGCACAAACTGTCGGCGATGATGCTGGACCAGAAGCCACATTGGCCATTCCAGATGGACAGCAACTATTTGGCAAAAACGACCCGAATGTACGCCGTGCAACGGCGCAGGTGAATGGCGAAATTATTACAGGCACGGATATTGACCACCGCCTCGCGCTGATCATTGCTGCGAATGATAATAAGCTGCCGCCTGAAGAACTCGCGCGTTTCCGTGCACAGATTCTGACGAACCTGATTGATGAAACGCTTCAAATCCAAGAAGCCGCAGCCAATGAGATCGAAGTCACCGACGCTGAAGTGAATCAGTATTTCAATCGCGTCGCGCAACAGAATTTCAATCGGCCCGCGAATGAGGTTGAAAAATATCTGATCTCTATCGGTTCATCGGTAGCGACGTTGAAGCGCCAGATTAAGGGCGAACTTTCGTGGAGCCGCCTGTTGTCGCGCAATGTGCGTCCGTCGGCCAATGTCAGCGACGATGAAGTGAATGCCATTATCGAGCGTATCAAGGCAACCAAGGGAACCACGGAATACCGTTTGGGCGAGATTTACCTGTCCGCAACGCCGGAAACGATGCCAGCGGTCGCCGAGAACGCGAAGAAAATCATCGACCAGCTTCGGCAGGGCGGTAACTTTGTCGCATATGCGCGGCAGTTTTCTGAAGCCTCAACCGCGTCGGTCGGTGGTGACCTTGGCTGGCTAGGATTGGCGCAACTGCCGCAGTCGCTCGCAAATGCCGCCGCTAACATGAACGCAAACGAGGTGCAGGCCGTTGCCTCGCCCGGCGGGATTTCGATTTTGCTTTTGATCGACAAGCGTCAGGTCGCAACGTCCGATCCACGCGATTCGATGCTTAGCTTAAAACAGATCGCGATCACCTTTCCAAAAGGCACCGCGGAAGCTGAAGTTGCGCCGCTGGTAAAGCAATTTAGCGAAGAAACGCAGCAAATCACAGGCTGCGGCGCTGCTGACGAAATGGCGCGCAAACTGGGTGCCGATGTGGTCAACCGCGACGGCATTAGAATCCGCGAGCTTCCCGCACCGTTGCAGCAGGTCATGCTGGATTTGCAGATTGGGCAGTCGACACCGCCTTATGGCTCGTTGCAAGACGGCGTTCGCGTTTTCGTCTTGTGCGGTCGTGATGCCCCGCAGGAAGCTGCATCTGAAAGCTTCGACGAAATCATGTCACGGCTGGAAGAAGAGCGTGTAAACAAGCGCGCCCGGATTTACTTGCGCGATTTGCGCCGTGACGCTGTTATCGAATATAACTGATGTCGGTTGGCCGACTGGAACTGCCACTGGCCGTTTCGGTCGGTGATCCGGCGGGCATAGGGCCGGAGATAATCGGCAAAGCGTGGGAGGCACGCCACGCGGCCGGCTTGGCCCCTTTCTTCGCAATTGGTGATATCGCCAGCTTCGCGCCGCACTGGAATGGTCCGGTCGTCCGTATTGAAGATCCGGCCGAGACCTTTGCGCATTTTGATACGGCTCTACCGGTCATCCAAGTGCATAATTGCATTTCGATTGTTCCGGGTTTTCCGGATCTTGATGGCGCGCATTGCGCTTATCAGGCGCTTGAAATGGCGATTGGCTTTGCCCGTGCTGGCAGTGCCGCCGCGTTGGTCACAGGCCCTGTATCCAAGGCGCAGTTATACGCGGTGGGCTTCACGCATCCAGGGCAAACAGAGTTTATTGCGGAGCGTTGCGGCGTTTCCAAAAACAATGCCGTGATGATGCTCGCCGGCCCTGATCTGCGCGTTGTCCCAATGACGACGCATATCCCGCTCGCGTCCGTCGCGGAACAGCTTGACGGTCGGCTTATCCGCCAACGGCTTCGTGCGACAGCCAAGGGCCTGCAGCGTAATTTTGGCATAGCAAATCCACGGCTGGCAGTTGCCGGGTTTAATCCGCATGCTGGCGAATCGGGCAATATGGGCCGCGAAGAACTGGACATATTTGAACCTGCGATTGAACAGATTCGCGGTGAAGGTTTCGACGTTGTTGGTCCCTTGCCTGCCGACACGATGTTTCATGCCGAAGCGCGATCGCATTATGACGCGGCCTTGTGCGCTTATCATGATCAGGCCCTCATTCCGTTGAAAACGCTGTATTTTCATGATGCGGTGAATATCACGCTGGGGTTGCCCGTTGTCCGCACCTCGCCAGACCATGGCACGGCGTTTGGAATTGCTGGCAAGAATATGGCACTTCCGCTTTCTATGATTGCTGCGATTAAGATGGCTGAATCTGCGGCGCTTCATCGCCTTGCTGCTGCCGATCTTGGCTGATGACGGTGTCGCTCCCTCCGCTTAGAGACATCATTGCGCGGCATGGTTTGTCCGCAAGCAAGGCGCTCGGCCAAAATTTTCTGTTCGATGAAAAGCTGCTCGATCGCATTGCCGCGATTCCCGGTAGCTTAGCAGGCGAGCATGTATATGAAGTTGGCCCCGGCCCCGGCGGCCTCACCAGAGCGCTCCTGCGTGCAGGGGCGCAGGTGCTGGCCGTTGAGCGCGATCACCGTTGTCTTCCTGCCCTGGCTGAGCTGTCAGAGGCATTTCCGGGCCAGCTTCGCGTGATTGAAGGCGATGCGTTAAAAATCGATCCCTTCGCTGAAATTGGTGCACCGTTTCACGTTGTTTCAAACCTGCCGTACAATGTGGGCACGGCGCTTGCGGTGGGCTGGATGGGCGGCAACGAATGGCCGCCACGGTGGAAAAGCCTGACATTGATGTTCCAACGTGAAGTCGCAGAGCGTATTATCGCAGCGCCGGGCACGGGTGCATTTGGCCGCCTCGCGATATTGGCGCAGTGGCGGTCAAATGCCGCAATTGCGATGCCTGTTCACCGTTCCGCATTTACGCCCCCGCCAAAAGTGATGTCGGCAGTGGTGCATATCACGCCCAAGGATGCGCCCGCAGATGTCAAAATGTCTGTGCTCGAAAATCTGACAGGCGCCGCCTTTGGCCAGCGCCGCAAAATGTTGCGCCAGAGCCTGAAGGGTGTCGCCGGCGCGTTAGACGCGTTGAGCGCCGCTGGAATAGCCGAAGATCGTCGCCCCGAAACCGTAACTATTTCGGAATGGTGCGCTCTGGCAAAGGAAGTGGGTTAACGCATCTAGCAGGGGTGGCCCTTTGGATGAACCAAGGCTAAGAATGCGATATGCACACGCTATCTGCCAGCGAACGACAGGCGCTTGAAACCATAGAGCAACCACCCATGCTTGCCCAAGTCCAGAACTGGGCAGCCATCAACAGCGGCTCAGGCAATCTTGACGGTCTTGCGACCACGGCCAATTTGCTCGCGGACGCATTCTCGGTTCTCCCGGGCGAAGTAACACTCGTTGAGTCCGAACCTGTGGATCGCGTGCTATCCGACGGCACGGTGACCACAGTGATGCATGGGCGGCATTTGCTGATGACGGTTCGCCCTGAATGTCGGGCACAATTGCTGTTTACCGGACATATGGACACCGTGTTTCCGGCAAACCATCATTTTCAGACGTTGCGTTGGCTTGACGATGGCACGCTAAATGGCCCCGGTGTGGCCGACATGAAGGGCGGCATCGCCGTGATGCTCGCCGCTTTGAACGCTGCGGAATCGTCGGGAAAACTTGCGCAAACGGGATACCAGATACTCATCAACAGCGATGAAGAGGTTGGCTCGCCATCATCGGCCAAATTGATCGCACAGCTTGCGCAGAACAAGCTTGCTGCGCTCACTTATGAACCGGCGCTGCCCGACGGTACGCTGGCGGGTGAACGCGGCGGAAGCGGCAATTTCTCCATCATCATTGCGGGCAAATCGGCGCACGCCGGCCGGAACCCCGACGATGGCCGCAACGCGCTTTTGGCGGCAGCGGACCTTGCGCTGCGGCTCAAGCAACTCTCGCGCGAAGGCCTGTCGGTAAATCCGGCCAAAATTGACGGCGGCGGTCCCAATAATGTCGTGCCCGATCATGCGATATTGCGGGTGAACTTTCGCCCACGCACGCCAGAGATTGTGCAGCAGACGGACGTGGACCTTCGCAGGGTTATTGCCGACATTGAACGTGAACATGATGTGCGTGCGCATCTGCACGGCAGTTTCGGTCGCCCGCCAAAGCCCATTGATGACGAAGCTGCAAAGCTGTTTGGCTTGGTCAAGCAATGTGGGGCTGATCTGGGCATTCGGGTCGCATGGCGTTCCAGCGGCGGCGTATGTGATGGCAACAATATCGCCGCCTGCGGTGTGCCTGTTGTCGATACGATGGGCGTACGCGGGGGCAGCATTCACAGTTCCGATGAATTCCTCATCGTCGAAAGTTTAGTCGAACGCGCGCAATTATCGGCGCTGACGATTATGCGTTTATCAGAAAAAGGGACTTTATGACCTTCATCATCCGTCCGGCAAATGTGAACGATCTTCAGCCGATTTATGAAATGGCCAAAAGGACAGGCGGCGGGTTTACCAATCTGCCACCCGACCGAAAGGCTCTGATGCAAAAGCTGGAGCGGTCAGCCGCCGGTTTCGATCGCGTGGGTGAGGAAGTCGCCGACGATCTATATGTTTTCGTTCTGCAAAACACCGCGACAGGCGAAGTGCGCGGAACATGCCAGATATTTGGCAAAGTTGGCCAAAAATGGCCGTTCTACAGCTATCGCATTGGCGCGTTGACGCAGCATAGCGTTGAACTGGAACGAACATTTCGTGCGGACATCCTTAACCTGTCAACGGACCTTGAAGGCGCGACGGAAGTTGGCGGATTGTTCCTGCATCCCGGCGAGCGGGCTGGCGGCTTAGGTATGTTGATTGCGCGCAGCCGATATTTGTTCATTCGCAACCACCGTGCCAGATTTGCCGACCGTACAATCGCAGAATTGCGTGGTGTCATCGACGAAGCGGGCGGATCGCCGTTTTGGGACGGTGTCGCCGGCCGCTTTTTCGGCATGAGCTTTCAGGAAGCAGACGAATTCAACGCTAAATTCGGCAACCAGTTTATCGCCGACCTAATGCCAAAGCACCCTGTCTACATTGCCATGCTTCCCGACAGTGCAAAGACCGTCATCGGCGTACCGCATCCTTCAGGCCGCGCTGCAATGCGCATGCTTGAGAACGAGGGATTTGCTTGGGAAAATTACATCGATATCTTTGACGGCGGCCCGACGATGACCGCGCGTACAGATCAAATCCGCAGCATCCGTGACGCGAAAGACGTCATAATAACTGCCGTCAGCGATGACGTTGGCGAACATAAATCAGGTGACAAAAAGCTGATAACGCTGGGCCGTCTGCATGCGTTTAAAGCCGCCTATGGCTGGATCGATGACCGAGACGATAATGTCATTATCGACAGCAATTGTGCACGCGCATTGAGCATTTCAGCAGGCGATGCTGTAACCTATGTCGAGCGCACCTGATCATGGCTCTGGTCGAAATAAACTTTGATGGGATTATTGGGCCAAGCCATAATTACGCAGGATTAAGCGTTGGCAACCTGGCATCGTCAAACAATGCAGGCGCCCCGTCTTATCCAAAGGCTGCTGCCCTGCAGGGCATCGAAAAGATGCGCGCGAACCTGCGCCTTGGATTGGCGCAGGGCTTTTTCATGCCGCTCGACAGGCCCAACCAAAATTGGCTTTCCGGACTGTCAACCGACATGCGATCGGCGGAACCCCATATCCGCGCAGCAGCTTTTTCGGCGTCGGCCATGTGGGCAGCCAATGCAGCGACCGTCTCCCCCGCGCCCGATACAGCGGATGGCAAATGTCATCTGTCGGCGGCGAACCTGCTGACGATGGCGCACCGCAGCCATGAATGGACCGGAACGCTTGCGCAGTTGAAACTGGCATTTGCCGATGAAGCACATTTTGCCGTGCACGGGCCCGTTCCAGCGCCGTTTGGCGATGAAGGAGCCGCAAACTTCATGCGCCTGTGCCGGACGCACGGGGACGCGGGCATTGAGATATTTGTATATGGTAAAACGGGCGGTCCATTCCCTGCCCGTCAGCATATTGAGGCATCGAAAGCCATTGCGCGGGCACATCGGCTAGACACCGGGAAAACATTGTTCATTCAACAATCCGAGGTCGCGATTGCCGCTGGCGCGTTCCACAATGACGTCGTTGCCGTGGCCAATGAACATGTGCTCTTCACCCATGAGCAGGCGTTTGAACATCCCGAGCAAACCTATGCCGATATCAAGCAGCTGTTGCCCGAGGCAGAGATCATCATTGTGCCTGCCGACCGGGTCAGCCTTGCCGATGCTATTCAAAGCTATCTGTTCAATGCGCAGTTGGTGACGTTACCCGACGGCGGAATGGCACTCATCCTGCCGAGCGAGGCGCAGGACAATGCGCGTGTTTGGGGCTGGCTGAGCGAGATGGTCGCAGGCAATGGCCCAATTCGCAAGCTCGTCCCCGTCGATGTGCGCCAATCGATGGCCAATGGCGGCGGCCCCGCCTGTTTGCGCCTGCGCGTGGTTGCAGATCCCGCCACCGTCGATCCGCGCTTCATCGCCAATGAGGCTAAGCTCGACCAGATTGCCAGCGTGGTTGCTACATATTGGCCGGAATCGATTGTACCCGACCAATTGAGCGATGCGTCATTAATGGATCAGGTACGCGCGGCGCGCATGGCACTGTTAACCATGTGCGATCTAACCGCGTTAGCATGACTGTCGGTTTTTCTTACAATCGGCGTGTTCGTTAACCATCGTCACCGCTGCAAATACTGATTTGGCACGGGCATTGCTTCATATTCAGTTAACTATGAAACGCATCCTACGCCTGTTCACGATCAAAACGAAACTAGAGGTCTTTATGATCACCTACGCGCTTGGCTTGGGTGCCGTGAAGCGTGGGCAGGAATATATGATCCAATATCCCGGCAACATCGGGAAAGTGTTCTTTTTGCTGTGCACAGGCGCCGTTTTTATCGCTGCCGCCAAAATGCTTCAGGCGGTTGAGTTTGATGCAGCCTTCGGCGAGGATTAATGCACCAACATCAAACTAAATCAGGAAAAGTCCCGGGATTTTGGTGCTCGGCGATTCAATAGCTCGCGCATTTTTTAACCGGAAAACCGGTTCCCACTTTTCCTGAAAATGCTGGATTAGGTGGGGGGTTTCTGTTGCTCGGCACCCCCCGGGCCGCCGTAACCTTTCTGTTGCCCGGCCGGTCCGGCCGCGTTCTTTTAGTATAAGTTCAGACCGTGAGGCCCAAAATTATGCTGCGAGAGCAAGTGCTTCGTTATCGTTTGCACCTATTGGTTATGAACCATTTCACGGCTTATTCATGCCGGGCAAAAACAATGCTTTTCAACGCACGTCGATCCTAGTTCAGCCCCTCCAAGACCTCTGACAAACAGAGATTTTGGTGGAGCTGCCGGGTACCGCCCCCGGGTCCGCTGCATCTATTGCACACCGCAATTTATCACCATAGCCGGGCGAACCCGGCACCGACCTATATAGGCGCTTTTTCGTGAATGGGAAGTGAAGGCGGTTAAAGACCCTGCATATTTCGGCTCTCTGCCGGAATGTGCACAACCAGTCCGTCGAGATCGGGTGTCAGCACGATTTGGCAAGACAGACGACTGGTGCGCCGCGCACCGGTAGCAAGGTCGAGCATGTCTTCCTCTTCCTCAACAGATCGGGGGAGCTTGTCGAACCAAAGCTTGTCAATGATCACATGGCAGGTTGAACAGGCCATTTGGCCCTCACAGGTGCCTTCCAACGGTTGTCCCGCGGCTTGCGCAATTTCCAGCAGCCTTTGGCCCTGCACCGCTTCGACGTTCTGGACAGTGCCATCGGCAGTGATGAACGTGACTTTGATCATAGCATTGCCTCTGCTGACCGGTTGATTGCATCTGCGGCCATATCAATCTCTTCCGCCGTCGTATAGCGGCCAAAACCCAAACGTATGGATGATTTCGCCTGTGCGTCGGTAAGGCCAAGCGCGCGCAACACATGGCTGGGGCGGCCAGAACCACTCGCGCAGGCCGAACCAGCGGAAAAGGCGATGTTCCGGCACTCCGATATCAAACGCGCGGCGTCGACGCCGTCGCGGCGGATGTTGAGATTGCCTTTATAGCGTTGGGTCGCCGAACCATTGATGGTCCAGTCCGCAAATGCGCTGGCGGCGCGGTCCCATAAGGCAGAAACATGCATGGCGTCCGCGTCCATGCGTTCTGCCGCCAACTTGGCTGCGGCACCAAATCCAGCGCACAATGCGGGCGACAATGTACCCGATCGCATGCCTTGCTCCTGACCACCGCCAAGCATTTGCGGCGTGAGCGCGATGCCGTCACGCACCCACAGGGCGCCAATGCCCTTTGGACCGTGGATTTTGTGCGCAGATATCGCGATCATGTCGGGGCCGTCGGGGATCGGCATGCGGCCAAATGCCTGAACTGCGTCGCATAGAAACAGATTGCCTTGGGCGTGCGCGGCTGCTGCGAGCTCCGCGATTGGCTGGATGGTGCCAATCTCATTATTGACCAGCATGATGGCAGTTAGCGCCTGCCCACCCATGGAGCCAGACGCTTGCGTTTCGGGGCAAATTAAGCCTGCAGCATCGACGGGGAAAGTCCGCCCATTTCGAAATGCAACAACGTCCAAAACCGCGGCATGCTCAGTCGCGGCGGCGGTGACGGGCAACCCGCACCCCATGATGGCCAGATTGATCGCCTCGGTCGCGCCAGAGGTGAAGATCACACGCCCGTCCTTAGGCAGCAGCGCCGCGATTTGATCGCGGGCAACCTCCACCGCCGCAGCTGCCGCCCTGCCCGCTGCATGTGCGCTATGCGGGTTGGCAAATCCATCTTTCAGCCAAGGCTCCATCGCGGCAAATGCCTCTGGGGCCAGCGGCGTTGTCGCTTGATAGTCGAGGTAGATCATGCCGCTTTCGCGCGGATGACGATATTGCGCCAGACGTCTAAAAACCGTGCGACATCTTTTTCGCTGGTATCCGCGCTGAAACTGACACGGACGACTTCAGAGGCGGATCGTTCGTCCCAACCCATTGCGCCAAGCACATGGCTGGTTTTCAGCGTTCCTGATGAACACGCGCTTCCTGCAGAGACCGCAATGCCCGCCATATCAAAGTTGATCAGCTGACTTGAGGCCGCAACGCCGGGCATGCGGTAGCTGCCAATGGTCGCAAGGCGGTTGCTTGCCTCTGCAACCACGATGCCGCCGCTGGCAGTGATCTCTGCATCCAACATGTCGCGCAGCCGAACGGCGTTTTCCGTCCACGCAAAACCCGCATCAAGGGCCGTCGCAAATCCGATTGCTGCGGGCAAGTTTTCGGTGCCGCGTCGGTACCCTTGTTCCTGCCCACCTGTTGGCGTCAGCAGCCCAAGGTTGCGAACGAGCAAAGCGCCCATTCCCGGCGGCCCGCCCAATTTATGCGCTGATACGCACATCAAATCAGCATCGGGCAATGGCAGTTTGCCCGCGCTTTGCGAACAATCGGCAAACAATATTCCGCCATTGGCCCGCACAATATCGGCGATCTCCGCCATCGGTTGAATAACGCCTGTTTCGTTGTTCACGGACTGCACCGCATAGCGGGCAGCGCCTTTAATCGCGTTCTGGTCAACATAACCGTCGGGGCCGACGGGCAAGCGGGTTGCGCCTGTCACAGCCAAGACCGCATCATGTTCAACAGCGCTGGCAATCGCATCATGGCCACGCAGCGCAATCGCAATTGCCTCGCTTGCGCCGCTGGTGAAAATGACTTCACCATCCCAATTCAGTGCAGCAGCAATCCGCGTGCGGGCGTTCTCCAGCGCCGCGCGGGCTGCGCGCCCCTCGCTATGCGGAGAGGACGGATTGGCCCATCGCGCCATCGCGTCGGCCATCGCTTCGCGCGCGGCCGGAATGATCGGCGTCGTCGCTGCGTGATCCAAATATATGCGGGCTTGGTCGGGCATAATTTCCATGACAGTTGCGAAAATCGTCACTGCTTCTATATAGCTCTACGAAATCCTGCAAAGCCCGAACCTTCGGGCAAAGCTCGGCACCCATCTAAGAATCGAACAATAATATGCCTGCTATTGCTATTCCCGGTCCTGAAGGCCGCCTCGAAGCCCGCTTTTCTCCGCCACCGCGCCCACGTGCACCGATTGCAATGATTTTGCATCCGCACCCCCAAGCCGGCGGAACAATGAACGACCGGATTACGCAGCAGCTGTACAAAACATTTGTAGCGCGCGGATTTGGCGTACTGCGTTTCAACTTTCGCGGCGTTGGCCGAAGCGAAGGCGAATTTGACAATGGCATCGGCGAATTGTCTGACGCCGCTTCTGCGCTCGATTGGGTGCAAAGCTTCCACCCCGAAGCGTCAACGACCTGGATTGCAGGCTTCAGCTTTGGCGCATGGATTGGCATGCAGCTTTTGATGCGCCGTCCGGAAATCCGCGGTTTCATCTCGGTATCGCCACCTGCAAACATGTATGATTTCAGCTTTTTGGCGCCTTGCCCATCATCGGGCATCATCATTCAGGGTGTGAATGACGAGGTCGTCAATCCCAACGCCGTTCAAAAGCTGGTCGATAAACTGCGCACGCAGCGCCACATCACCATTCACCACGACGAAATCCCGCGCGCGAACCATTTCTTTGAAAATGAAATGGATATGCTGATGGCGTCCGTGAACAACTATCTCGATTTCCGGTTGGACCCGAACTCACCCATTAAGTGAGTTACTTTGCTTCGGTAACAAGGCTTTTGCCTTGTTTGTCCGGCACAACCCAAATCGCAACATTTGCGAAAATAACGAGCGCGGCAGCGATCATTAGCCACATGTGCTGACTTGCACCATCACGACTCCATCTTTTCCAAGCGCCATAGAGAAGCAGGAACGCGGACAGCATGGCGATGGATAAAACGGCGTTTAACATTTCGCCTCTCTAAAGCCGGTGGATAAGCCGCGCAATCGGGCAAATAGCGCATAGCCTTTTGCCGCGCTCTGCCATAGGGGGAGCGTATTCCGACTCATGCTGCTACAGGATGTGCCATGCGTATCGCTATCGCCTCAGACCACGCTGCCCTTGCGCTGAAATCAGCGCTCGTCGAATATCTGCTGTCGGCAGGGCATGATGTGAGCGATCTCGGTCCGCATGATGAAAGCTCGGTCGACTATCCCGATTATGGCTACAAGCTTGCCGCCGCTGTTGCCGATGGCACCGCAGAACGCGGCGTTGCCTTATGCGGATCAGGCATTGGCATTTCGATTGCGGTTAACCGCAATCCCGCCGCACGCGCCGCTTTGGTGTCCGAACCATTGTCAGCGCGGCTTGCGCGCGAACATAATGACGCAAATGTTATTGCCATGGGCGCGCGCCTGATTGGCATTGAAATGGCCAAGGCCTGCCTTGATGCCTTTTTAACAACGGAATTTGGCGGCGATCGCCACCAACGCCGCGTTGATAAACTATCCAACCCAAACACGACCAAGGAACCATCATGAGCAGTTCAGCCGCCAATGACATCCAAAACTCTGGATTTTTTACGCAAAGCCTGACGGAACGCGACCCCGAAATCGCGGGCTGGATTGCGAAGGAACTGGGCCGGCAGAAGGACAAGATCGAATTGATCGCGTCGGAAAATATAACGTCGCGCGCCGTGCTCGAAGCCACAGGTTCGATCCTCACCAACAAATATGCCGAAGGCTATCCGGGTAAACGCTATTATGGCGGCTGCGAATATGTCGATGAAATCGAAACCATCGCCATTGAGCGCGCGAAGCAATTGTTCGGCTGTGCATTTGCAAATGTGCAGCCCAATAGCGGCAGCCAGATGAATCAGGCGGTGTTCCTCGCGCTTCTGCAGCCCGGCGACACGTTCATGGGCCTAGATCTTAACGCAGGCGGGCATTTGACCCATGGATCGCCGGTAAACATGTCCGGCAAATGGTTCAATCCAATCGGATATGGTGTCCGCCGCGATGACCATCGGATCGACATGGACGAAGTCGCGCGTATCGCCAGAGAAAACAAACCAAAGCTGATCATCTGCGGCGGCACCGCTTATTCGCGGGGCTGGGACTGGGCGCGGTTCCGGGAAATTGCGGATGAAGTCGGCGCTTACCTTTTGGCCGATATGTCGCATATCTCTGGGCTGGTTGCAGGCGGCGCGCATAGCTCGCCTGTGCCGCACGCGCACGTCACGACAAGCACAACGCACAAGTCGTTACGCGGACCGCGCTCTGGCATCATATTGACCAATGACGAGGCACTCGCCAAAAAATTCAACTCGGCAATTTTCCCCGGGCTGCAGGGTGGGCCGTTGGTGCATGTGATCGCGGCAAAGGCTGTGTGCTTTGCCGATGCGATGAAGCCAGAATTCAAAAGCTACGCCGCCAATGTCGTCGAAAATGCGAAGGCACTTGCATCTTCGTTGCAGGAACAAGGGCTCGATATCGTGTCCGGCGGCACCGACAACCACTCGATGCTGGTCGATCTGCGGCCCAAAGAAGCCAAGGGCAAGCATGCCGAACATGCGCTCGACCGTGCTTCGATTACGTGCAACAAAAACTCGATCCCGTTCGATCCAGAAAAGCCGTTTGTCACGTCCGGCCTGCGCTTGGGCACGCCAGCTGGCACCACCCGTGGTTTCGGCCCGGCGGAATTCCGCCAGATCGGCAGGATGATCGCCGATGTCGTCGAAGGCCTGCGTCACAATGGCGAGGCTGGCGACGGCCAGATCGAAGCACGGATCAAGGACGAAGCCGAGGCACTTTGCGCACGCTTCCCAATCTACCCATCTTGAATTATATAGGTGACTTACCCATCTAATACACAGAAGGGAAATAACCATGGGATTTTGTAACGAGTGTAATGCTGAATATAGCGAAGGGATGAAGTTCTGCCCGCAATGTGGCGCCAAAACGCCTGAGCAGCTTGCGGACGAAAGCTTTCCCAACCAAGCCAAACATTATGTCGGTGAAGCGGCTGATGAATTGTGGGGCGCGACCAAGGATGCGTTTCACACGGGCAAGCATTTGGCGGATCAAGATACCGTCAAGAAAGTTGCCGGCGGTGCCGCCATCGGCGCTGCAGCCGCTGTCATTGCGCCAATCGGACTGGCGACAGGCGCATTGATTGGTGCAGGCATCGTTGCCTACCGCCACGTAAACAAGAAAAAGAATCAGGAAAAATAATTGCGCTGCCCATTTTGCGGAAACGACGATAGCCAGGTTAAGGACAGCCGCCCCACCGAAGACAATAGCGCTATCCGCAGACGGCGGCAGTGCGAAGGTTGCGGCGGTCGGTTTACGACTTTTGAGCGCATTCAGTTGCGTGAGCTATCGGTGATCAAGACCGACGGCAAGCGTGAGCCGTTTGAGCGCGAAAAGCTTGAACGCTCGCTTTCGGTCGCGTGCCGCAAGCGTCCGGTCGACCATGCCCAGATTGAAAAGCTCGCCTCCGCCATTCAGCGGCAGTTGGAAACCTTGGGTGAAAGCGAGATTGAGACCAAGCGCATCGGCGAGTTCGTCATGGATGGATTAAAGGCGCTCGACAGCGTGGCCTATATTCGCTTTGCATCGGTCTATAAAGACTTCAGCGAAGCGAAGGATTTTGAAGATTTCGCCGGGAGCGTGGTTGAAGCGGCGCAGAAATGAGTTCGCCGCCGATTATCATTCTTGTTCGTCCGCAATTGGGCGAAAACATCGGCAAAGCCGCCCGCGCTATGCTGAATTTTGGCCTGACGGAAATGCGCCTTGTCGCGCCGCGTGATGGATGGCCAAACCCCAATGCTGGCCCTGCCGCCTCTGGCGCAGACATTGTACTCGCCAATGCTCAAGTTTTCCCGACGCTTGCCGAAGCGACGGCGGACATCGCACATGTCTATGCAACGACCGTGCGCAAGCGTGGCGTCACCAAGCCGGTCATCACGCCTGAAGCAGCAGCCAAAGAGGTTGTTGGCAATACAGGACGAAGCGCAATCTTGTTCGGTGCGGAACGTTCCGGCCTTGAAAGCGATGAAGTTAACGTTGCGCGCGCCATCATCACTGTGCCGATCAATCCCGAGTTTGGATCACTGAACCTCGCGCAGGCGGTCATTTTATGCGCCTATGAATGGTCGAAAACCCAATCGCTGGCCAGCCCACCGAAAACGGATCTGGAACCGCCAGCGTCACAGTTTGAACTCGACGGTCTGATCGCGCAGCTTGATGCGATGCTGGAACCGTTAAATTACTTCACGCCGATCGATCGTGCACCCGTCACACGGCGCACCTTGCGCAACTTGCTCACAAAGCCTGCATGGAACGCATATGAAGTGAGGACCTTACGCGGCGTGCTCACGACATTGAACAGAATGCGACCAGCCGAAAAATAGAGGCTTGGTAACAGCGCCCCGGCTGTTTACACCCATGCGCGACAAGGAGCATTTCATGATTAGCACTTTAGTTTTTAGTCTTTTGTTGGCCGCATCGGGTACATCCGAAGCAGCGCCACGCGCCGCAGATGCAGCCGCGCAAGAAGCACCAAAATCAAAGCCAAAGAAGATCTGCAGAACAACGGGCCTCACCGGTAGCCGCATCGCAAAGAAGCTATGCAAGACTCAAGAGCAATGGGATCAGGCAGAATCTGCGTCTGAGCTTTCGGTCAAAGGCAAGGCGGGCACCACCATGCCGCCACAAATGGACACCGGCATTTAACGCTTAAGCGCGATTGGCATCCCACTTTTCGAGTTCGTAGGCGATGGAGGCTTCAACCAAAAGCTCCCACAAGTCGCCGACGATCTCCGCGGGAACACCAGCTTTGCGTGCAGCGTCTTTCACATTCGCCAGCACCTGTTGCTTGCGCGCTTCATCGCGGACAGCATTGCGTTCGGTTTTGATACGCGCCGCAGCATCCATATAAGCAAATCGCTGCGCCAGCAGATTGACCAGCTGGGCATCGACGGCGTCAACACCTGCCCGCACGTCAACCATGTTGGCACAACTCTCGGGATTTTTTGGGCTATCAGTGCTGCTCATGGCAGCGCCTTTACGGTTGAGCATGCCTAAAGTCGAGCCAGATGTTGACATATGGCCGATCTGCAGCCATAGGCGCCGCTTCGCAATCGACCCTGCATTCCGGTGAAGCAGGTGTCCGGCACATGCATAATGTGTCGCGCGGGACCGGAAACAACGTTGTTAGCAATTGGAGTCTTAAAATGACGAAGCGTACAAGCTCGAAGTATAAACTTGACCGCCGCATGGGTGAAAACATCTGGGGCCGTCCAAAATCACCTGTAAACAAGCGTGAATATGGCCCCGGCCAGCATGGTCAGCGCCGTAAAGGCAAGCTTTCCGATTATGGTATTCAGCTGCGCGCCAAGCAGAAGCTTAAGGGCTATTATGGCGACGTAACTGAAAAGCAGTTCAAGCGTGCGTATCAGGAAGCCAGCAACATGAAGGGCGATACCTCGCAGAACCTTATCGGTCTGCTCGAGCGTCGTTTGGACATGGTTGTATACCGCGCCAAGTTCGCCCCAACCATTTTCGCCGCACGCCAGATCGTTAGCCATGGCCACATTCGCGTCAACGGCGTGAAGTGCAACATCGCAAGCCGCCAGGTTGCGGTGGGTGACGTCATCAGCCTGGGCAACAAGGCCAAGGAAATGGCTTTGGTTATCGAAGCACAAGGCCTCGCCGAGCGTGACGTTCCAGAATATGTCTCTGTAGACGGCAACGACAAGGTTACTTTCGCGCGTATCCCAACGCTCGACGAAGTGCCCTACCCCGTTAAGATGGAACCAAATTTGGTCGTCGAATTCTATTCGCGTTAATCTTACAAACAATCTTACGAAAAAGGCGGTCCTTGTGGCCGCCTTTTTTTGTGTAAAGCGGAACCACCAGCCTCATGCCGGCGTACCCGTTGGCATATCTAAGGGCGAATTGCTCCACGGTCGGCCACCACGCCTGACGCTAATTCAAATTCAGCTTCGCCTTTAAGAAGTCGGAGCTTTTCTGGAGCATTTCTGCACGTACAGCGCCGTCTTCCAAATAATGGTCCAGGTTTTTATAAATGAACAGCTGCGGCGAAGCGCCAGCGTCTTTTAACTGGTCCGCCATAAACTGCGATTGATTGACGTCGACATTTCTATCCAAATCACCGTGAAACATTATGACAGGCGCAGAAATGCGCTTGGCATTTCGGGCTGGTGACCCTTCTACAATATGTGGACCGGAACCAATAAATTCGCGGTTCAGCCAATAGCTCATATAGCCCCGCGCTTGCTCTTTCAGCTTCGCAAGATCGGCCACTGGCGCGACCGCGACGATTGCTTTGAATAATGAGGGATCCAGCACCGCAGACTGGAGCGCAGCATATCCGCCATATGACCAGCCAAATATCGCGATTTTATCGGGCGCGGCTATTCCTTCCGAAATCAGCCACCGACCACTTTCGTTGACATCGCCGACTGCCATTTTCCAAGACTGAAAACCGTTCTGCTGATACCAGTCATCTCCATAACCAGCCGATCCGCGGTAGTTGGGCTGCAAGACCGCAAAACCCTGGTGGGCAAAATATTGCGCCAGCCAATCGAATCCCCATTCGTCGCGCGCGCTTGGTCCCCCGTGCGGCATAACAATGGCGGGAAGCCCCTTACCCGTACTGCCAACCGGCAAGGTGAGATAAGCGGGTATTAACGTGCCGTCTGAAGCTTTTACACTGACCGGTTTGACCGGTGCCAGCGTGTAGTTGCCCAATTCGGGGCGACTTGCAAACAATGGGCTAACGCGGTTGGTTGTTTTGTCGAAATAGTAAAATTGTCCCGGATTGGTGTCGCTACCCGCCCATATGACAAGCTTTTGTCCGTCCGCACTCATACCTGCAAAGTTGATTTGCTCCGCGCGCGGTAAGGCCTTTGCCAAGGAGGTGCCGAGTTTCCGTAATGCAGGATCGAAATAAGAAGACTCGCGTTTTTCAGTTGCGTAGGTGACACCGACAATTTTCTTCTGTCGACCCAACGTAATCAAGCCGTCGACGTCCACATCCGGCCTGCTGAATATTTTGGTTTTGGTGCGTGTGCCGTCCAGCTTCACTTTGTAGAGAGCCATTCGACCGTCCGTTTTTTCAAAGCCGTAGGCGACGTCCTCGATAGGATCGACGGCATAGGGATTAAATCCGGTGCGGTTGGTCGAGTCATATTCGCTAAGCAGATCCCAATCCGTTCGGCCCGCGATACGGTACAGATATCGCCTAATGCCGCTGTCATATTCGGATGCAGTTTTAACGACACCCATAATCCGCACGGTGCCTAGGCCATCACTGATATATTCTGATGCCAGCCGCGTTGGCGCAATGACCTGCTTGGAAACCAAGCTAAGCGTATCTACGCGATCAACCCCATAGCCTTCCTTCGTTTTGGAAATGATTGATCCGATTTTGCCCTCCGGCACATATTCACGACCTAATAGGACTGCGCCATCATCTGAAGGCAAAAGGTCAATCAGATTACCGCCGAAAAAAGACATCCATTCAGCATTGATGCCCTGCCGGACCGAGACGAGTTTCAGTTCCGTGCCGTCTGCGTTGACGGCAACCAAACGACTGGCAGTCACCGGCCCGTCCGAACCTCGCATCACCATGCCGATTCGGCATATCAGCCGGGCATTCGATACCCATTCGCACGAAGACAAACGCTCAGGATCTCCCGAAGCCGCTAGTGCGACACGCGGCGTAGCTGCGTTTGTGATATCGACAGTGTACAATCGGCTACCCTGCCCCTTGGCTGGCACAATATACGCTATTTTGTTTCCATCAGGCGACATGGATACCTGCTGGATAGCCTCGCGCGCACCAAAGGCGGTTGCGGCGTCATCTTGTGCCGACAGGCTGAAGGGCACGGAGACCGCAATCAAGAAACGAACAATTTGCAACATAGCCTCCGGAAAATCAGAATGAACACGAAAATTATGTTTGTGAACAACACGCTAATAAAAGGTTTATATGGCAATCAATTTCAGCAGGAGCATTGAAGCCAAATTAAATTCGCCTCTCGTTCTTCTAGGATTTGGTGCGTCGCAGAATAAAATGACTGCGCTTTTTTGTTTGAGCCTGACCGGCGGGTCTGGCAGAAGGCGCGCAATAATATTTCCCCCTTAGGAGAATTTCATGCGCCTGCTGTCTCTGGCCCTTGTATCTGTTCTGGCCCTCACGACCGCCTGTCAAAAGGATGCGTCGTTGGATGTCTCCATGGACGCCCTGCCGCAAGTCGAAGTCCCCGCGCTTTCCGAAGCGACGATGAAGGACGTGACACGCGAATTGTCACTCGACAGCTATGAAGGCCGCGCACCGGGTTCGGTCGGCGAAGAGAAAACCGTCGCTTATCTGATATCCAAATATAAAGCGGCAGGACTTGAGCCCGGCAATAACGGCAGCTGGACGCAGGATGTGCCATTGATCGAAATCACCGCGAAAAATGTATCGGCGCTCACAATTGCCGACCGCAGCGGCAAGGCCATGTCATTTGCCTATGGCAACGAATATGTCATTGGCAGTTACCGCGAGACACCCAAAACCGATATCAAGCAAAGCGAGATGGTCTTTGTCGGCCACGGCATTGTCGCCCCTGAAAAGGGCTGGAACGATTATGCTGGCGTCGATGTTAAGGGCAAAACCGTCGTCGTCATGGTCAACGACCCCGATTTCGAAAATGAAGGTCTTGATGGCCCGTTCGGTGGCAAGGCCATGACCTATTACGGACGCTGGACATATAAATTTGAAGAGGCCGCGCGTCAGGGCGCTGCTGCCGTTTTGATCATCCACGACACTGCCCCCGCGGCATATGGCTGGAATGTCGTCAATTCCAGTTGGACAGGCACGCAATTCCTAGCGCAGTCAAAGGATGGCGGAAAGAGCCAGACCCAAGCCAATGGCTGGATCCAGAAATCCGTAGCGAAGGAAATCTTTGCCGCCGCTGGTCAGAATCTCGACAAGCAAATGGCCGCGGCCAAGCAAAAAGGCTTTAAGGCGGTTCCGCTGAACCTCACCGCGTCGATGAACTTCGACAATGACATCGCGCGCAAGGCGAGCAAGAATGTCATTGGCGTCATGAAAGGCACCAAGCGCCCTGACGAATATGTGCTCTATACGGCGCATTGGGACCATCTCGGTCGGTGCACGGCCGCAGCCGATGGCGACGACATTTGCAACGGTGCAGTCGACAATGCCACAGGCACGGCGGCTTTGGTCGCATTGGCAGAAGGCTTTGCCAAAGCCGGCGCACCGGAGCGTTCGGTCGTGTTCCTTGCAGTGACTGCGGAAGAAAGCGGCCTGCTTGGTTCGAAATTCTACGCTGAAAACCCCATCTTCCCGCTTTCGCAAACCGTGGGCGGCGTCAACATGGATGCATTCTCAATGTCTGGCCCCGCGAAAAACCTAACCGTCATCGGCAAAGGCAAATCGCAACTTGATCTCTATCTTGAGGCTGCGGCAAAGTCCGAAGGACGGACACCTGAAACGGAACCGACACCGGAAAAGGGCTTCTACTACCGCTCTGACCATTTCAGCTTTGCCAAGCTTGGCGTGCCTATGGTGTATTTCGAAGGCGGCGACGATCTTGTCACCGGCGGAAAGGCCGCTGCAAAGGCCGCCGCGGAAGATTATGAAAAGAACCGGTACCACGCCCCCGGCGACGAATTTGACGAAAAATGGGATTGGTCGGGCGTCATGTCCGATTTGAAACTATATTATCGCATCGGGCGGATGTTGGCGATGACCGACGCATGGCCAAACTGGAATGACGGCGACGAATTCCGCGCTGTCCGCGACAAGAGCCGCAACGGGAAATAAGCCAATGACGTTCCGTATGCCCGCCGAATGGGCACCCCATGAAGCCGTCTGGATTGGCTTTCCCAGTTCTGCGGAATATTGGGGTGCGCCGCTCCAACGCGCACAGCAGCAGATGGCGGCCTTTGCCAATGCGGTGCACGCGTCGGGTCAAGGTGAACGCGTGCATGTGATTGCCGGCAATGCAGAGGCGATGGCCGTCGCCCGGGGACTAGTTGACGCTGGCGTCCATGTCGAGCTGCGCCAAATTGGCGATGTTTGGCTGCGTGACACAGGCTGCATCATCGTGAAAGATGGGGATCGGCGGATTGCCCGTAATTTCGGTTTCAATGGTTGGGGAAACCGGTTCGACTATCCCGGTGATACAAGCATTGGCCATGAATTGGCCGCAGATTTCGGTTTTGAAATTGCACAGGCAGATTGGATATTTGAGGGCGGATCGATTGATGTCGACGGTGAAGGCCTGGCCGCGACGACCGTCGATTGCCTGTTAAACCCGAACCGCAACCCGGCGCTTGATCAAGCCGCGATTGAAGACCGGCTGCGCACGGACTTGGGGATCGAACGATTGCTTTGGCTCGGCGACGGCCTCGCCAACGACCATACCGACGGGCATATTGATAATCTGGCACGCTTTGTTGGCCCGAACCATATCCTCGTTCCCAGCAGCGCTGGGCCCGACGATCCAAACAGCGCCGTCTTTGAAGACGCCCGCGCCCGCGCCGAAGCGTTCGGATGCAAAGTAACACTGATGCCCTCGGTTGGCCGTTTTGAACAAGACGGGGAAATCGTGCCGGCAAGTTATATGAATTTCTACATCGGCAACCGCGCAGTCGTCGTACCGATTTATGGCGGCACTAACGATGACGCCGCGATTGAAGTGTTGGCCAGTATCTACCCCGAACGCGACGTTATCGGTGTCATGGCGGATGCTGTATTGACCGGCGGCGGAAGCTTTCATTGTTCGAGCCAACACGTGCCCGTTTGACTATATTGGATATCGACGCGAAACATTGCATATCCCAAGAACAACCAACCAAGAGGACGCCCCCAATGAAAAAGACTTTTCTAATTGCCCTCGCCGCCACTGCGCTTGCAGCGCCCGCCTTTGCCGACCATCACAGCATGAGCAAAGCCGAGCATGACAAAATGCATAAGGAGCACACCGCGCGCCTTGCAAAAATTCTTGCCGACCCGTCGCGCGGTGCCGATGCCAAGCGCGATCAATATCGCCACCCTGCCGAAACGTTCGAATTCTTCCGTTTGCACCCTGACCACGTCATTGGCGAATATGCCCCGGGTGGCGAATGGGTTTCGCGTATCCTCGGCCGTTATGTGAACGATAAAGGCAAATATACCGGCCTATATTTCGGCACGAAAAGCTACTTCAGCGATCAACAGAAAACCGGCATTGCCGCGGGCATTGCAAAGTTCCCTGCTGATGTCGCGGCAGTATCCGGACGTCCGGCGACAGATTTCAACGCCTTTTCGCTCAGCGAAATTCCAGACGGTGCAAAGGGGTCGTTTGACCGCATAATTGTGATGCGCATGCTGCACAATATGATGAACTGGAACATCGCAGACGCCGAAATCAAGGCAATGCGCGACCTGTTGAAGGATGATGGCTTGCTGGGCATCGAACAACATCGCGCGAAGGCAGACGCGCCGTTCAGCTATACCGACGGTACCAAAGGCTATATGCGTGAGGCCGACATCATCAAGTTCATGGAAGTGAACGGATTTGAACTGGTCGCCAAAAGCGAAATCAACGCCAACCCCAAGGACAGTGCCAATTGGCCCGATGGCGTCTGGACGCTTCCGCCAGCGTTGCGTTTGAAAGACGTCGACCGCGCAAAGTACGAAGCCATCGGTGAATCCGACCGCATGACCTTGCTATTCAAAAAACGACCCTGATTGAAACATGACTGCATTTGCAATCCGCGCCATTATTTCGGGGATAATCATTGCGTTGATTGCATTGGTCAGTCGAAAAGCACCGGCAGCGGGCGCACTTATCGCGTCGCTGCCGTTGATCTCGGTCATCGGAATGATCTGGCTGTGGCGCGATACGAGTGACCCGCTGCTTCTCGCCAATCATGCAGAGGCGACGTTCTGGTATGTGTTGCCCAGCCTGCCGATGTTCCTGCTGATGCCTTGGATTTTGCGGTCCGGGCATGGCTTCTGGGTCGCATTGGTTGCTGGCATAGCAACGACAATATTATTGTATCTGGTAACAATCGTGATTGCAGCGCGTTTCGGCGTCCGGCTATAGACGCGGCATGACCCGAAATATCACCGTTGCCGCGTTGCAACTGCCCCTGTCGGCAAGCGAAGCCGAAAATATCGATGCTGTATGCGACCTCGTGTCACAGGCCGCAGAGCAAGGCGCGCAAATCATCCTGCCGCCTGAACTGTTCTCAGGCCCCTATTTCTGCAAAACGCAGGAAGAAGAACATTTCGCACGCGCGCGGCCAACGCGCGAACATCCATCCGTCATTGCAATGGCGAAACTCGCCAAGCGACTTGGCGTTGCCATTCCCACAAGCTTTTTCGAACGTGATGGCGCGCATTTCTATAACAGCGTCGCGATGATTGGTCCCGATGGCGAAATCATCGGCATCTATCGCAAAAGCCATATTCCCGATGGCCCGGGCTATCAGGAGAAATATTATTTCCGCCCTGGGAACACCGGGTTCAAAGTTTGGGAAGTCTTTGGCACGCAAATCGGCGTCGGCATCTGCTGGGACCAATGGTACCCCGAATGCGCACGGGCCATGGCATTGATGGGCTCTGAGCTGCTTTTCTATCCCACCGCCATTGGCGCAGAGCCACAGGATGCGACGCTGGATACGCGGCACATGTGGCGCCGGGCCATGGTGGGCCACGCGGTATCAAACTGCATGCCCGTCATCGCCGCAAACCGTATCGGCGCGGAAAACGACCATGGCGGTCTGGCGCAAAAATTTTATGGCACCAGTTTCATCGCCAACGAATGGGGCGATGTCGTCTGCGATTTGGATGATGCTGAAACCGGCCTATTGGTCGCAACATTCGACTTGGACCAAGCCCGCGCACACCGCGCAAGCATGGGCTTTTTCCGCGACCGGCGCCCGCAATTATACAGCCGGCTTGCAGAGGATATCTAAGCTGTCACATCTCTACCTCATCGGCATTGGCTCTAATCAGCCACATGCAATCATTGGCGCGCCAAGCAAGATCATCGTGCAAGCGATCGCCGCGTTGGAAATGGACGATATCGACGTCTTCGCGCATTCGGCGACGATCCAATCGAGCCCCATGGGGCCCTCCTCACGCCTATTTGCAAATGCCGCAGCGCTTGTGTCCACCGAACTTGAACCCCCTGCCCTGCTGGCGCGCCTGCAAGAGATTGAGCACCATTTCGGACGCGTCCGACGCGGCCAAAGCTGGCGCGCGCGGGTGCTCGACCTGGATATCCTGTTATGGTCCGGCGGCGTGTGGGCGGACAGCAATCCGGCCTTGGCCATCCCCCATCCCGGACTATGTTCGCGGGGATTTGTCCTGACCCCCGCAGCCATGATTGCCCCCGATTGGCGTGAGCCAATGACGGGCCTGACCATAAGGCAGCTACAATCGCGATTTAACCGACCAAAGGCGCTTGACCGCACAAGTTCCCGCCATTAGGGGGAGCGCTCTCGCACAGACCAACTCTCGGTCTGGTTGGGGGCCCTTAGCTCAGTCGGTAGAGCAACTGACTTTTAATCAGTAGGTCGCTGGTTCGAACCCAGCAGGGCTCACCATTGTTTTTCAATGGTTTAGCTGCACTCCCCTCGGGGACATTGAAATGCACGTTGAAAAAAGGTTTCACCTAGGTTTCACTGTCTTCTTGCAGCTATTTAACAGGCTGAGATGGCAGCACGGTCACTTACCCCCTACCCCCTTCAAAAACCTACCTAACGTGAACCCACGGGGGTGCCACCCCCATATTCTGGGTTATGGGACTCACACTTCCTTCTTAGATATTATTCTGCGCGTTCAGAGAGGAGCGTGGTTACAGGCCGGCACAACAGCCATAATCACCATGTATGTCGAGTTGTGGGCCGGACGCAGACTATCCGCTTTTGGCTAAGCGGCGCCATGATGACGCTTGATTTCTCACACCGTTGCTGCCATCAAATCCTGATAACGTTCACAACGAAGTTCTGGAGTAGGTTTGATGCGGTTAAGGGGATCAATGGCACTGATGGCCTTCGCGTCGGCGGGATGTGTTTCGGCGGCAACGCACCCACTGACTGCGACGCCGGCGGCGCCTTCTGCTGCGACGACTGCAAATGTTGCCAACTGGCCAGCGGCCCAAAGTCCCGCGGCGATTACCGATAAAAAAACCGAAGACGCGATAACGGCGTTGATTTCAAAAATGACGCTGGAGCAGAAGGTCGGCCAAATAATTCAGGCGGACATCAGCGCAATCACGCCTGAGGATCTCAAGACATATCCGCTTGGCTCCATCCTTGCGGGCGGCAATTCCGGGCCTTATGGCGACGAGCGCGCCGACGCTGCAAAATGGGCGCAGCTGGTTGGTGCGTTTCGCGATGCATCACGTACATCAGGCGCTGGCGTGCCCATATTATTTGGTGTCGATGCGGTACATGGGCATTCAAACCTGCCGCAGGCAACCATTTTTCCGCATAATATCGGGCTGGGTGCGGCCCGTGATGTCGGCTTAATCCAACGCATTGGCAAAGCCACGGCGGCAGAGATTTCAGGCAGCGGGATTGAATGGACCTTCGCGCCCACGCTCGCCGTACCGCAAGATTTGCGCTGGGGCAGAACCTATGAAGGCTATTCCTCCGATCCTGCGCTGATTGCGGCCTATGCCGGTGCGATGACCGTAGGTTTGCAAGGCAATCTTGTTGCAGGTGCGCCGTTGGACGCCACCCATGTTGCCGCAACTGCCAAACATTTCCTTGCGGACGGTGGCACCATGGACGGCCGCGACCAAGGCGATGCCCAGATCAGCGAAGCCGAACTGGTCGCAAAACATGCGCAGGGCTATCCAGCATCTATCAACGCAGGCGCACTGACCGTCATGGCCAGCTTCTCAAGCTGGAACGGGGCGAAGCATCATGGCAATGCCTCTCTGCTGACCGATGTCTTGAAAAACCGGATGGGCTTTGCCGGGCTGGTTGTTGGCGATTGGAACGGTCATGGCCAAGTTGCGGGCTGCTCTGCGACCGACTGCGCTGCGGCCATTAATGCCGGGCTTGACCTGTTCATGGCGCCTGACAGCTGGAAGGGATTGTTCGCGTCAACCCTGGCAGCGGCGCGGGATGGCCGTATCTCCGCCGCGCGTTTGGACGATGCGGTGCGGCGAATCGTGCGCGTGAAATACAAACTTGGCCTCATGGGCGATGCGCCGACGGTACGGGGGCAAACATCTTTGGTTGGCAAGCAAGAGCATCTCGATCTTGCGCGTGAGGCGGTATCAAAATCGCTGGTGCTGCTCAAGAATGATGACGGCGTTCTGCCCATTCGCAATGGCAGCAACGTCCTGATCGCCGGTTCCGGTGCGGACAATATGGCGATGCAGGCCGGCGGTTGGACGATTAGCTGGCAAGGCACGGACACCACTGCCGCCGATTTCACCAATGGCCAGACGATTGGCCGTGCGATTTCGGAAGCGGTTAAAACAGGCGGCGGCACGGCCCATATTTCGGCAACGGGCATGTTTGAAACAAAGCCCGATGTGGCGATCATTGTTTTGGGCGAAAAGCCTTATGCCGAGTTTGAAGGCGATGTGCCAAATCTCGCATTCCGGCCCCAGCCTGCCGAAGAGGACATGATCGCGCGATTGAAGGCGCAGAATATTCCTGTGGTGGTCCTGTTCCTATCTGGACGGCCCATGTTTACGGGCAAGCTTATCAACCAAGCCGACGCTTTTGTGGCGGCATGGTTGCCGGGCACGCAAGGCCGCGGTGTCGCCGATGTGTTGGTCGCTGGCGCAAACGGAAAGCCATTGCGTGACTTCACGGGGCGCCTCCCTTTCAGTTGGCCGGCAGATGCGCGGTCACCGATCGATGCGCCGCTTTTCCCGCTCGGCTATGGCCTCGATTACACGCAATCGAGCAAGCTTGCTCCGGTTAACGAAGACCCGCGCGTCGATTTGTCATCGCTGACCATCGCCACGCAATATTTTGTCCGTGGCAAAGTGCCCGCGCCTTGGAATTTGCAGATGGACGGTTCGATTAGCGCGCGGGCTGTCGATATGTCCGCGCAGGAAGATGCGCGGCAGTTCACTTGGAACGCCGATGGTGCCTTTGTCGTCAACGGACCTGCTGTCGATTTAAGCAAGCCGTTGAGGGATGGCTGGTCACTGCTTATCGACTGGCGAATTGATCAGCCCGCGACCGGATCCGTCATGCTGGCCTTTGGTGGCGCTGCGCTTGATATAAAAACCACCATGCGCGCGTTGCCCACAGGGGTGCCCACACAAACCCGCATTCCGCTGCGTTGCTTTGCCGCAGCTGGCGCGAAATTGGACGCTGTCGGCTCCCCTATACGTATGCAGGCGACGAAAGGGCTTGTTGCGACAATTCGCAACGTTCATATCGAAACGACAAAGAAAGGCGCGTCCTGCCCCGGCAAAGCGCGCTAAAAACAAGGGAGAGAGAAGATGGCATTGGCACCCGGCGCATCTGCGTCAGCAGATAATGGCGATACCCATATCGACGCACCGCAATTGCAATTGTTCGTGATGGGGCTGTTCTTCATCTTCGGCGGCATCACCAGCCTCAACGATGTTATCATCCCGAAGTTAAAAGAGCTGTTTACGCTCAATTACACGCAAGCGATGCTTGTGCAGTTCTGTTTCTTTGCCGCTTATGCCGTCATCGGCATTCCTGGCGCGCGGCTCGTTAAGAAAATCGGCTATATGCGCGGCGCGGTTGCCGGCCTTTTGACGATGATGGCTGGGTGCCTGTTGTTCATTCCAGCGAGCCAGACCGCGACTTATGGGGTATTCCTGTTGGCATTGTTTGTGCTGGCAAGCGGTGTGGTCATTGTCCAAGTGGTTTCCAACCCCTTGATCTCCATGCTTGGTAAGCCTGCCACGGCGCACAGCCGCCTCACCTTTGCGCAAGCGTTCAATTCGCTTGGCACCACGGTTTTCCCGATCGTTGGTTCCATCCTTATTCTCGGTAGCCTCGCAACGGTAACCGCTGACCAACTATCCGGTGTGGAGCTTGACGCCTATCGCACTGCAGAGAGCCAAGCCATTGTGAACGGCTATTTGGGTGTTGCGATTGCGCTGGCGATTGTTGCTGCTGTGGTATGGCTGTTTCGCGATGCGCTGAAGGGCGAAAAGCATGAGGCGAGTGAAGGCTTGGCTGGCCTCGACTTGTTGAAGCGGCCTCGTTTCGGTTTCGGTGCTTTGTGCATTTTCCTATATGTCGGCGCCGAAGTCGCGATTGGTTCGCTCATCGTCAATTATTTGATGCAAGATCATGTCATGGCTTTGGCCGAGCAGGATGCTGGCAAGCTTATTGGCCTATATTGGGGCGGCGCCATGGTTGGCCGGTTCATCGGTTCTGCGGTGCTGCGTGTGCTTAGCCCGGGTAAGGTGCTGGCGTCTGTATCGGTGGCCGCAATTGCACTGCTGATCTTTTCCACACAAAGCACGGGCGAAGTTGCGGGCTATTCCTTGCTGGCCGTGGGCCTGACCAATGCGATCATGTTCCCAACGATCTTCACGTTGGCCTGTGAAAAGCTGGGGTCACGCGCTGCCGATGGTTCGGGCATCATCAACGTCGCCATCGTCGGCGGCGCTGTTGTTCCGCTGCTCACGGGCATCATCGCTGACGTGACCGGAAGCCTCGCCATAGCGTTCACGCTACCCATGCTTTGCTATGCGATCATCGCGGCATTCGGGATCTACGCGCGCAAGCCTGCCTAATCGCGCGCATGCTGGCGCGGCATTGTTGCCAATAACAGGCACGCGATGAGCGCCAGGCCCGCGAGCAACAGAAACAGGCTGCCAAAGCCATAAGTCGGCACTAAAGCGAGTGTCAGCCATGGCATGATGAGCGATGGCACGGTGTTCGTCAGGTTGAAAATGCCCAAATCCCGTCCACGCGTCTGTGGACGAGGGAGCACCCTCAACGTCTGGCTTGAGTGCAACGCCAGAAAAAGGCTGCTCGCCAAACCAAACACCACATAGCCGGCGATGGCGACCGGTAAAGATGACGAAACCGACATGATGATCAGTCCGGCCGATGCTGCCGCTGCCCCACATATGAGCGGCAGAATGGGGCGGTTTGCACGGTCAGACCAGCGGCCGGCAGCTAATGCTAAAAACACAGCCGTACCCAGAACAAGCGCAAAGATATTTGCGGCATTATTTTCGCCGAAATCCGGATCGACGCTGCGGAACCATAAAAGCAAAAACGCAAATAATGACGCTTCTGCAATTTGGATCAATAAGCGCGCAATCCACATTTTAACCGCGGCATGCCGTTTTACGGCGCTCTGTTCCCAATCGATTGTTTGATCCGTCAGCGCGGTGTTCAGCCCCGGCATCGACACCGGTCTGCCAAAGATCAGCACCGGGCTGACCATGGCTATCACCAACATCGCGATAATGATTTCACGGTGCTCCGATGGAACAGCATCGTTCATCGTTACAAATGCGCCTGAAAGCGCGCCCATACCGGGCGCTAGCGCCAATAGACCGCCGAGGAAGCCCTTTTGGGAATCAGGAATGGTGTCACCGGCCCATGCGCTTAAGGGCGCGAGCATCATATTCAGGCCGATTTGCCAGAGGATGATGATGGCGATCATCGCCGCCGGGCTCTTGGCGTAAGCTGTGGCGAGGAGCAAAGCCGTTGATACGGCTAATCCAGCGCATATCCACGGGCGTCGTGCGCCGGTTTTGTCACTGGCCCATCCAAAACCGATATTGGCCATGCTTGCAGCGATAGCACCCAGAAAGGCCGCGATCGCCAACATGCCAAGGGCGTCCGTGCCAGAGATGTCTGTCGCCCGCAGCGGCAGCAATATCGTCAGAAACGGCATATAGGCCACGGCGCCCCCGGATACGGCGAGCGCGTACAAATACATGAACGTTGCCGACTGCCGGCTGCTGTCCGCAGATTTAGGCGCGACCATGTGCAGACGGTGGTGCGGTGCTGCTTCGCTCAATAAGGCTGCCTTCAATAACAACCGGTTGATGCGGCACAAGCGCGTCACCATTTGTAATCAATAGCTCCACCGCCTTCGAAAAGGTTGCGGCAATGGGCTGATCAACAGCAGTGAGTTCGGGCACGGTAAAACGCACAACGGGCGTATTGTCGAAACTGATAAGGGATACATCACCGGGAATGTGTAGGCCACGCGCCTTGGCCGCGTCCAAAGCGGCAAGCGTCATTTGGTCGTTGCTGCCGATGATCGCCGTGGGCGGGTTTTCCAAATCGAGCAGTGCGTTCGCGGCCAGCACACCGCTATCATATCCAAAATCGCCTCTGACGCATAACGCATCGCAGGAAAGGCCGGCACTGGCCATCGCCTTGCGCCACCCGTCGATACGCCAGTTGGACAGGTCATATTCCTGAGGGCCCGCAATGAAACCGATCCTGCTGTGGCCAAGCGCGATGAGATGTTCGGTTGCACGTCGGGCCGAGCCCTCATCATCCATCGTCATCGCAATTCCCGGCCCCGATGTGATCGACCCGATGCGGGCGAAGGGAATTTTGCGCTTGGCAAGAAATCCGGTGATGAGCGGGTTTTCAGAGTGCGGCGGCGTCAGGATGACGCCGTCTGGCTGCAGCGCGGCAATGGCTGCGCCCAATTCGCGCTCGACATGGTCATTGTGGGTATCGACCAGTTCAAAGATCATCCGGTATCCATGTTCGGCACATTTCAACATGCCGCCCAAAAGCATTTGGTCTACCCAGTCTGATCCTTGGCGGTTCCGCCAATCGGCAATTGTGCGTTCCCGGTCGTTGATCGCAAGGATCAGGTACGAACGTGATCCGCTCATCCGTTGCGCCGCGATGGACGGGACATAGCCAAGCTTATCAATGGACGCCTGCACCCGTTCCTGCATGGCAGGCCGAACGTTAGGCTCATTATTGATGACGCGGCTTACAGTCTGCAGCGAAACCCCTGCATCGGCTGCGACATGTTTAATAGTGACGGCCTGGCGGCGTCTCGCCATAACTTACTTACTCTCTTTGCCGCCCTGCATGCAGGCCAGACCTTTTTCCTTATCGCTGCTGCATTGGTAGATGCGGATCCAGTCGATTAAAAACGCTGCAGGTGTTACATCCGATGCAACGCCTTTATCGTTATTCTTCTCTGACAGGCCACCCCCAATGGCGAGGTTCGCCATGATGTAGAAGGGCTGGTCAAAAGGCGCAACGGGATTTGATTTCGCCAATGGCGACGCTGTTTCCCAATCCGCACTGGTCCGTTCCCAATATTTCCGGCCATCGAGATAGAAACGCATCACGCCTTCGCCCCATTCAAGCGTCCAGATGTGAAATTCATCGGAGGGCAAAGCGTTGGATGGCAGCGCCACGCGCGTATCATGAAATTTGTTTTTCGGTGCGTAATCGCCAAAATGGATCGCGCTGATCATCCGGTTCTCACCAACACCGCCCGCGCATGTTTCACAAGTGGCGCCGAGGTTAACACCCTCCAAAATATCAATCTCGCCCGAAAGCGGCCAGCCACCGTAGACGCTGTTGGCGGGCATCATCCACACGGCAGGCCAGGTGCCTTGGCCCTTGGGCGGCTTTGCGCGAAATTCGACTTTTCCGTATTTCCAGCTGGAAATGCCGAGCGTTCGGATTTTGCCGGAGGTATATTCCTGCGTCTTTTGTGGATACGGCTTGTTTGAAAATTCAGGCGGCAGATCTGGACCCGTAAACGTCTCTTTATGCGCAATTAAATGGAGATTTCCATCGGCGACCTTAATATTTTTGGGCCTATCGGTGTAGCATTGCCGTTCCTGATTGCCGCCACCCCAGCACGATTTTTCAGGCTTCCATTTTTTGCGGTCCAATTTGCTGCCATCAAACTCATCGGCCCACACAAGCGTCCAGTTATTTTCTGAAGCCTGTGCTTTGGCTGCCGTTGTCCAGCAAGCCGACAAACCGATCATAGCACCGAGCAAGGCAATTTTGGACGGCATAGCTTTCTCCTGAAACGCGGGCTGAAAGAAAAACGGACCCAAGTCATATGACCAAGGTCCGCTTTTCCGCAACATTGATGCTACCTATTAGAACTCAAATCGAGCAAGGAACGTGAAGCGTCGATCGTTCCGGAAGGCCGAGCGCGTTGCGCGGGTGCCGTCAAAATCGATGACTTGTGATGTCTGTGTGACTTCATCAAGCAAGTTCACGCCCTGAATGCCGAGTTTCAATTGCTTGGTCACAGAAACAAAGATGGATCCGTCAAGCTGGCCTGTCGCTTCGCCGTAAATGGGCGAGAACGGGAAGATGACGTCGCGCGGTGTCTGCACAAATTCAGACCGCCAGTTATACGCCAAGCGGAATGACAACGGACCTTTTTCGTAGAAACCGACGGCATTGATCGTATGTTTCGAGACCCCAGCCAATGGCAGTCCGCCCGAAAGCGGGCTCTGTTCAGAACCCAGCGAAGCGTTGTTGAAATCGCCCGCATCAACATAGGTATATGTCAGACCGGCGCCCAAACCGCTTAATAGGCCAGGCAGGAAATCGTAAGTTTGCTGATAAGCAACTTCAACGCCCTTCAATGTTCCGCCGTCGCTATTCACCGGTGTGTTGAACAGAATATCGGTGTTGACGCCCTTCGGCGTGACAAAGGGACGCACTATGGCGCCGCTATTCACGATATTGCTGATATCCTTTACAAAGCCGGATACCGTCAACGAACCAATTTCTGCCCAATACCATTCGACAGAAAGGTCATAGTTCACCGATTCAACAGGGCGCAAGAAGCGGTTACCCGTGTTGATGGCAAGCAACGGACCCGTGGCCAAAAGCCCACCGGCACGCAGATTGTTGGTGTTGTCATATGCACCGCCACCCGATGTGAATGCGGATAGATCTGGCCGGGAAATACCCTTTGAGATTGCACCACGCACCAAGACGCCATTGCCGAAATCAAGCTTTGCGTTGAAGTTGGGCAGCCAGTTTGTGTAGCGGATGTTGAGCGGGTCGGAAATGACCTCACCTGTAAACAACGACGCATAGGTCGCTTGGCGCGCGGCCGACAAGCCGCAATAGCCAGGCACCGGTGTGATATTATTGGCGAGAATAAAGGCACATGAGCCCTGCACTTCCGCCAGTTGGACTATGCCATCACGGTTGCCGTTAGCGTCGAAATATTCAGGCGTCGGCAGGCTGAACGACCCGCCGCTTCTCACCTTGGTGCTAACATAACGCATGCCGATATTGCCGCTGAGCGTTGCGCCACCAAGATCGGCGCCAAAATCGACGCGTGCATAGGCAGCGGCCGTGCTTTCTTCGACGTCCGAAATTTCACCAGCAGTCCATGGGCCACCCGCTAGAGCACCTGAACGGGCTGAAATCGGGAACCATGCGTTAGGCGTCAGTGTGGAAGCTGTGATCGCATTCGCCTGCGTCCGGATGGCGCCGCTCAGATAATCCGCGACCATATTGTCGCCGCCGAAGAAGAAGGCAGAGCCATCCCCAAGCGGAACCGGTGCATTACCGCGCTGGAAGCTGTCGCCAAATGGGTTGCGCAAATTGGCCGAGTTCGGGAAGTCGCGGACATATGCACCGCCACAGCCGAATGCTTGGTAATCTCCGCAGTTCCAGTTACCGCCACGTCCTGTCCACGGTGCGCCCAAATTGCCCCAGTTGGAGAAATTCGCGCTGCGCGTTACGCGGTTACGGTCACCCCAGCGTGCGCCAAAACGCGCTTTTTTGAAAAAGCCGTCATCGCTAACGTCATATTCGGCGTCGGCGCGCATGCTGGTCAATTCGCCTTCATTCTTCACCTGATTGTCGATGAGGAACCAGTAAAATGTTTTGCTCGGATCGTTGAAATAGCTCGACGGCGATGTAGCGAGTCCGGGTTTCAGAAACTCGACGAGCGGCGTGCTACCACGGTTATCGATACGCAAATCGGCATAGGTCTGCATCGCCGAGATAAAACCATCTTCGGTACGGTCAGATTTGATGTGCTGTACTTCAAAGTTGAAGCGCAACCGATCTGTCGGGCTCAGCTTGATATGGGCCGAGAAATCTTCGGTCTTTGCCGTGTCTTCACGTTGGAAACGCAGCAGTTCGGTTGGAATCCCGCTAACACCGCCAGAGGATTGGGTCAGGGTGCCTGCGACGAATTGGTTATCGTCATAGATCGCAGTCGTGCCCGGCGCGAGTACGGGGAACAGCGCGTCGTCATTCACCAATGCCAGTACGGCAAATTCGTTCAACGTCGCATTGGTCGACGCGCGCAGATATTCCACGGTGACCTCAGCACGGCCATCATTGCTTTCCCACTGACCAACCGCCGAAAATGAATTGCGGTCACGGTTCAGGTCCGTTGTGCGAACGCCGGCACCTTTTGGGACAAAAACGGAATTTGCAGGCGGAAAGTTGGACGCGTTCAAAGTTGTGCCGCTGCCGAAACCGCCAGACCCGACGGGACGTACACGGATACATGGGCCAGTCAGTGAACGGTCGCGATAGCAAGGGTCGGTAATTTGCGATGCGTCGGTACGGGTTGCCAATTCCGATTGGCTATACGCCAGCTGCAGGCCGAAGGTACCAATGCCTGTCTCAAATGTATTTGAACCCAGAATGGAAAAGCCCGGCGACCATTTCTTCGCCATGTCCCCATAATTGCCCTCAACCGCGCCAGCGACATGAAAGCCCGGTTTGTCGAGCGGCTTGCGCGTCACAAGGTTGACGGAGCCAGAGATATTGCCTTCCAACATATCCGAGGTCGAGTTTTTGAAAACCTCGACACGGCCCAACAATTCAGGCGAAACGTCATTGAACGACAATTCCCGGCCACCATTGGCCGAAAAGATTTCGCGGCCATTCAGGTTCGACAGGACATAGGGCAATCCGCGAATGACAACGCCTGAGCCTTCAACCGAAAAGCGGTCGGGGTCATTGCGCTGCTCAAAACGCGAGATGTTGACGCCAGGGACGCGCTGCAGTGCTTCTGCAACAGAACGATCGGGAAGCGCGCCAATATCTTCGGAGGTGATTACATCAACAAATGTGTCAGCCTCACGCTTTATGCTCTGCGAGTCTGCGAGAGATTTTTTATAGCCACTTACGATGATCGCGTCTTCAGCCTCAGCGCTTTCCGCAGCTTCAGCAGGCTGGTCAGCCGTTTGTGCAAAAACCGGCTGCGCTGCACATAGTGCAATGCTGGATGCCGTCGTTAATACAGCAAGGCGCTGCGATCGCGTTGCTCCGAATAAAGATTTGCGTGCCAAATGATCCTCCCTGATATCGATTCGGAGGATATGAACTCCCCCTTTATCATACCACATATCCACAATTGAGAGCGTTCACAAGAGATAAAATGAACGTTCACAATTTGCAGTTCTGGTCTATATGGCTACGCAGGATGTTAAAGGGAGAAGTCACATGGCAATCGATCACATCATCATCGTGGGCGGCGGAACCGCGGGCTGGATGGCCGCTGCGGCGCTGTCGCGTATTCGCGCGGGTCGTCCCGTCGCGATTACGCTGATCGAATCGGAAGAGATCGGAACCGTCGGTGTTGGCGAGGCGACGATACCTCCGTTTCTGGACTTTAACCGTTTGCTCGAAATCGACGAGCGCGACCTGCTCTCCATGGTCCAAGGCAGTTTCAAGCTGGGCATTCAGTTCGTCAACTGGGGCAAGATTGGCGACAGCTATATCCATCCCTTTGGCAATTATGGCTATCAGGTCGATGGCATTTCATTTCACCATGTGTGGCACAAATATCAGCAAGCCGGCGACAAGCGCCCCATTCAGGTTTTCAACGTCGAAACAATGGCCGCGCATTTCGGGCGCTTTGCGCGAACGGAAGATTATCAACGCGACGATTTGCCGCCCGTTAACTACGCCTATCATATCGACGCTGGGCGCTACGCCCGTTATTTGCGCAATTATGCAGAAACGCGCGGCGTTGTCCGCCGTGAAGGCAAGATTTCTGATGTCACATTAGACAATGAAAGCGGTTTTGTATCGTCGGTGACCATGGAAAATGGCGACGTGTTGAAGGGCGATCTGTTCATCGATTGCTCCGGCTTCCGCGGCCTGTTGATCGAACAGGCGCTGAAAACCGGATATGACGATTGGTCCAATTATCTGCCCTGTAACCGCGCGGTAGCACTGCCATGCTTGCGGGAAGATGGCAGCGGACCATTGCCCTACACCCGCGCGACCGCCCATTCGGCGGGATGGCAGTGGCAGGTTCCGTTGCAGCACCGCAACGGCAACGGCCATGTCTATTGCAATGAATATATGTCGGATGACGAAGCACATAGCATCCTGGTCAACAACATCGCTGGGAAACCCGGCGCGGAACCAAATTTCCTGCGCTTTGTGACGGGTCGGCGTAAAAAGTTTTGGAACAAGAATGTTGTCGCGCTTGGTCTGGCATCGGGCTTTATGGAGCCGCTTGAATCCACCTCGCTTCACCTTGTGAATACGGGGATTAACAAGCTGATTGCGTTGCTGTCTCTCAATGGGGTGACGCAAGCGCAAGAAGACGCGTTCAATCGCCTGACCGGCAAGGAATACGCCCGCATCCGCGATTTCCTTATCCTCCATTATAACAGCACAACGCGTGACGACAGTCCCTTCTGGAACTATTGCCGCAACATGTCTGTGCCCGACAGCCTCACCGAGAAGGTCGAACTGTTCCGCCAAAACGGCCAAATATTCCGCGAAGATGACGAGCTATTTACCGAAACCAGCTGGGCCGCTGTCATGATGGGACAGGGTATCAAGATGGGCGGGCACAACGCTATGGCAGACGCGGTGAGCGAACCAAATACGCGGCGCGAAATTGACGAAATGGAAAAATCGATCCAGTTTGTGGTCCAGCACATGCCGTCACATGGCGAATATCTGAACCGATATTGCCCCGCGCCTGCTTGAAAAAGGCAAGTTCCCTAATCAAACCGGGGTTCAATCGGCCACAGCCACATCCTTTTTTTCTAGTGCCCCGAGCTCGCCTGATTCACGCGCTTTTCGCCCGTACACCAATTCAAACAATGGGCTTGCCATCATCGTGGTGACAATCGCCATAAGCACCAGCATTGAAAACAACGTCGGTCCGATTATGCCTTTTTGCAGGCCGATGTTGATGATGATGAGTTCCATCAAACCACGTGAGTTCATCAACGCGCCGATACCCAATGCGGTGCGATTGTCTTCGCCGGCAACCCGCGCCGCGACATAGCACGCACCAAATTTGGCGACGATTGATCCGGCCAAAATGACCAGTGCGATCAACAGCAACGAAACCGTATTGACCATATCCATGCGCGTATTGAGCCCAGAATAAGTGAAGAACATCGGCAGCAATAGAACGACGGCAAGCGGCTCAACCTTCTTCTTTAATTCTTCAACGAAAAGGCCGCGGGGCATAACAACCCCCAAAATGAAGCCGCCGAAAATTGCATGGATACCAACTGCGTCCATGATGAACGCGGACAGACAGAATGCAGCGATAGTTATGCCAAGCACCGTCATGCTCATTTCGCCCTCGTGCTCGACGATTCGTCCAAGCGGCGCAAAAATTTTACGACCAAACAGGATGATAAACATGGCGTAAAGCAGCCCGCCACCGATTGCGAGAACGGCAACGCCTGGGCCTGCGCCAAAGGTTGCCAGAACCACTGCCAGCACACACCAAGATACAGCGTCGTCAAAGGCGCCGGCGGCAAGCGACAATGTGCCGAGCGACGTTTTCGCCAACCCACGTTCGTTAATGATGCGCGCTAACATCGGGAACGCGGTCAGCGCGATACAGGCGCCCATGAACAAAGTCGCGCTTGATTGCGAAATTCCCGGTGTAAAGAGACCCGGAACAGTCAGCAGCCATGGGGTCAGCCATATTGCAATCAAAAACGGGGCCGCAATACCCGCGAACGATACACTCATCGCGCTCGTTGCTTTGGATTTGAAATGGTCCAGTTGCAACGTTGTGCCCACCAAAAACATGTACAAACCGACGCCCAATTGTGCGCCCGAATATAGCACATTTTTAGTCGGTCCGGGGAAAACCGCGGCCTGTGCATCCGCGAAAAAATAGCCAAATAATGATGGGCCGAGGATCACGCCCGCAATCATTTCACCAACAACCTGGGGTTGACCAAGATATTTTTGGCCCAGTTTGCCGACGATCCGGCAGGTTAATATGATGATAGCTAACTGCAAAAAGAAGTGGACGCTAAAATCGGTTGGCGTGAAGCTGCTCGCAGTCGCGGCCTGTGCAGGACCGTTGGGCTCCAGCACTTTGGAAAGCGTATCTATTGTGCTAGCGAGCAT
This sequence comes from Maricaulis salignorans, assembly GCA_943368745.1. Taxonomy (GTDB): domain Bacteria; phylum Pseudomonadota; class Alphaproteobacteria; order Sphingomonadales; family Sphingomonadaceae; genus Sphingorhabdus_B. The sequence continues at coordinate 24,999 of CALRLP020000007.1, read as the reverse complement.
TTCAGAAAACACACCCTTCCCCTTCCATGGATATGAAACGCCTATAGGTAAATGCAAATGTATCGATCGTTTGTGGAACGGGCATATTGTCGTCAGGCAACACCGAACACGATTGCAAGAGCACCGCATAGAGCATAATTTTGGTATTGTGAGAGAAAAGTGATCAGGCGGCATCTAATTTCGAAGTAAACGGCGGCCGCCGACACACGCTAAAGCGCTCCGCCCTCTTCGGGATCAGTTCTGCCGTCAGATTGACCCCAGGTTCATGCAGTTGCCCAATTCTGGCCGTCCGTTGTCTGCGCACAGCTCATCCTGATCCTACCAAAGAAGCCACTGATAGGCCTTCGAGGGCCTGCCCCCAGGTCAAAAATGTATGTCCCCTTTTTGGTGCCACCAAATGCTGAACGGCGTGGCGTACATTGGGCGCATAGCGGCCATTATCTTAGGTCAAATCATAAACTCTGAACGGCTGCAGGATCTGATTTAAAATATTATCTGCGCTAGCTTACCTGTTGCCTCCTCAACAAACACCGACGACGCAATCATTAGATGCACCCATGGTTCCAGCATCGGGCTGCGGATGTAGTCGGGCAGGCCCCTGACGCTTGCCTAGCCCTTGTAGTTCGCCCGGCAACCTTGACATATGGGGCTCGCGCCGCGATCGGCAGGGCGCTTTGCAGCCACACTGTACGTGCCAACTCATGCATTTGGGTGCACAACCCATTGATCAGCCGTTCTGTTTGGATTTTTTGCTGGGAAGTGCGTGAAGCTCGTCAGCGCGGTGTATATTATCTGTTCTTTTGGTGTCATTCGCCCATGCGTTCAGCAAGCCAAACGCACAGGGGCATTTGAAAGTTTTGGTTCCGGGCAGTTTTAGGAACTATTGCTGGTTGGAACCGCAATTGGATTGACCGAATAGATCTCAGTCGAGCGCCCATTCCCTTTAACTTTGATTTTGCGCAGCCAATCCATGTCCACCAGTAGGTCGCTGGTTCGAACCCAGCAGGGCTCACCATATATTTCAATGACTTATCTAGATCTTCTGGGTTCGTTGTTGTCCATGTGGTGGCGCTAGGCATCACATAGTTTGCACCGCGACTAGGAATTTTGCCAAACGGTGCGATCCGCAAGATGTTGAGGTGGGTGTCTGTTAAAGAAGCGCGCGCTATTATCGCGAACATTTCAGTTCATAATCCGCCTTTGCGTTCAAGTCGTCCGGTAACAGTTAGACGTTCATAGTGCAGAATAAGGCAGTCTCTCGAACGTCAACCCCGCATGCGCCTCAAGCCTTTTGATCAGCTTGTCGCCCAAAATCGTTGCTGGCGTCCAGAAGCCGCCCGGAACATCGTCAGGCACGTCTTTGGCAAGGCAGGCAGCAGCCTGAGACAGCATCTTTGCCGTTGATCCATAGCCTGGATCTCTGTCTCCCGTAACGCGGCAACGGAGCGTTTCGCCCTTGGCCGTTGATCCGAGGAAAACAATATCAAAATTCCCCTCAAGCTGGGCTTTTTCGCTTGGCCCCTCACCCGGCTTTGGCAACACAAAAGTTTCCAGCAGCCAGCGGATTGGCGGCACGGCCAGACCGATCATAAGGGCATTGGCACCCCAATGCGCCGCGCGCGCCTTTTGCTTGCCGGAACCGCCCTGCCCCGTCACCACGGCTTCCTCATATTTGAATGCAGTACCATAGCTGTTGTTGGTGAGCGCGTTTGACCGATGCACCACCCGTGTGTTGATACCCGCCATGATAAACGGCGCAATCCAGCCACCATAGACATTGTCATATGCTATCTGCACATCGGGCTGCGCGACAGTGAACCCACGGCTTTGTGGGCAAAGGCTATAAGGGTCTTTAAGTTCGCGCCGCAGATCGGCGTCGCTGACCGCTTCTTTGACCATATTAATCATGCTGGCGATGGTGCCGCCGGACGCACCGCCCTTCATGCTGACAACCCGCATGTTTATCCGGTCACAACTATGCCCGAATTGTTCCAATGCGCCGCGTTGCAGGAAATGGACGCCCAGATCGGATGGGATGCTGTCAAAGCCGCAACAATGCACAATCCGCGCACCGCTTTTGATGGCGTCAGCTTCATGCCGCAATTGCATTTTGCGGATCCACTGCGGCTCGCCTGTTAGATCGCAATAATGGGTCCCTGTGGTGGCGCAGACTTGAACGAGCACGTCACCATAGAGCGCATAGGGGCCGACCGTCGACATGACGACAGTGGTCTGCGCACACATTTGTTTCAGCGCATCTTCATCCGCAGCGTCCGCAACGATAATCTCTATGCCCGAAAGTCCAATGGTATCGCGGACCTGCTTAAGCTTGCTGAGTGAACGCCCTGCGATGGCCCATTTTACCGATCCATCGGCGAACTGCTCTTGCATGTAACGCACGATGATCTGGCCGACAAAACTGGTGGCCCCATATACAATGATATCAAATTTCTTTTCGGCCATTTTTATTCCCCCGCGCAAAGCAACTTTGCATGTTTACCCGTGTTCTATGATGTTAGCTGACGGCGTCGCACATCAATGAAGCATGGGTCATTCACGCGTTCCAAGCAAATCGCGGGCGACCACCCAATTGTGGATCTCGCTTGGTCCATCATAAATGCGCATCGTGCGTAGCTTGTTTGAAAGCAGATATAGCGGCATTTCGCGCGTCATGCCCATGCCACCAAACATCTGCATCGCATGATCGACGATGTCATATGCGGCTTCGGTGCAATAGGATTTGATCATCGAAATTTCCTGCCGCGTGTCGCGCCCTTCATCGATTTTCCATGCACAGTCATAGGTCATCAAGCGCATGGCATGAATGCGCGTGGCGGCATCGGATATCCAATTTTGAACCGTCTGGCGTGAAGACAAAGGCTTGCCAAATGTGACGCGCTGTGGCGCATATTCAACCATCATGTCCAACGCGCGCTGCGCCATGCCGATCGACCAGGACGCCATTTCAATACGCCGCGTGCCAAGCCGCACCTGCATGGGCAGAAACCCCTGCCCGCGCGTCCCGAGCAATTTCCAACCCGGAACACGGCAATCGTCCAGCGCGATTTCATAGGTCGCGGTGCCGTCAATCATCGGGATTTTACGTAACACGTTGAACCCGGGCGTATCGCGGTCCACCAAAAATGCAGACATGCCATTGCGTCCATTGGCATTCTTGTCGGTTACTGCCATCAAGATCGTGAAATCGGCTTCGTCCGCTTTGGTAATCCAGATTTTGCGGCCGTTAATGATCCAGTCGTCGCCATCTTGGACGGCGGTGGTTTTCATCAATTGCGGATCAGCGCCAGCGCCAGGCTCCGAAATGCCAATGGCAGAAATGGTTTCTCCCCGCACATAAGGCGCAAGATAATGCTCGCGCTGCTTTTCGTCCGCAGCAGCCATCATCATACGCAAATTCGGCGAATCTGGCGGCAATGTATATGGCGTTGCGGTACGACCCAATTCCTCACCGACCCCAACCATCGCCACCATCGGCAAATTCATGCCGCCGACTTCTTCAGGCGCATCGAGCCCCCACAGACCAAGGTCTTTCGACACCGTGTCAACCTTGGCCTGTTCATCCTTGGTCAGATAGCTGCCTTTACCTGCAGTATCGCGCGCCAAAACCTCACCTTCGAGCGGCACCAATTGGGAGTCCACAAATTTGCGGACCAGATCCTTTAACATCCGATGTTCTTCAGCGAGTTCGAAATTCATCCATTGGGCCTTTATTGACTGATGTGGCGGCTGTGTTGTCGATTTTCATGTACGAAATCATGTCAATCAATAGCTGCGGGGAAGACCGAGAAGATGCTCGGCAAGAGAGCTGAGGATCAGGTTGGTGCTGATCGGGGCAACGGTATAGAGGCGTGCTTCACGGAACTTGCGTTCGGCGTCATATACTTCGGCAAAGCCAAAACCACCGTGCGTTTGGACGCACAGCTTCGCGGTCGCGCGCGCGCCAAAAATCGTCGGTAAACTGCGCGCAACGTTTCAACACTGCAGCGCGAATATTCTGCTGATCCTGCGTTAATGCGAAGTCCACGGTGTTCCATCTCACTCTGAGTAGCCTATGATGTTCAACAGCTAGCATCGGCTTTTGCTGCGCACAATCGGGACATCACAAACTGGGCGTAGGAAAATCGATTATGACTTGGTAGGCAGGGTGTGAAACTGGGATAATCGACGGGGCAAGAATGTCTTGTTTGCGGGCGGTGTCCAGTTCTGACAGTAGCGTCTGCAGGAAGTGACCAGATTATGACGAAAACGCTGACCCATCTTGAGCGCCTTGAGGCTGAGGCGATTCACATCATGCGCGAGGTTGTGGCCGAAGCGGAAAAGCCCGTCATGCTGTATAGCGTCGGAAAAGACAGCGCCGTTATGCTGCATCTGGCGCGCAAGGCGTTCTATCCCTCCCCGCCGCCATTCCCGTTGCTGCATGTCGACACGACGTGGAAGTTCAAGGAAATGTACGCGCTGCGCGAAAAAGCCGCGCGCGATGCGGGTATGGAGTTAATCGTTCACCAAAATCCCGAGGCGATTGCACGCGGGATCAATCCGTTCGATCATGGATCGCTGCACACCGATATGTGGAAGACCGAGGGCCTGAAGCAGGCGCTCGATGCACATGGATTTGATGTCGCCTTTGGCGGCGCGCGTCGCGATGAAGAGAAAAGCCGTGCCAAGGAGCGCATCTTTTCATTCCGGACAGCGACGCATGGTTGGGACCCCAAAAACCAGCGCCCAGAGCTTTGGAATCTGTACAATGCCCGGAAGGCGAAGTCCGAAAGCATCCGGGTGTTTCCAATCTCAAACTGGACGGAGCTGGACATCTGGCAATATATCCATCTCGAAAATATTGAGATTGTGCCGCTGTATTTCAGCGCGCCGCGTCCGACGGTAACACGCGATGGCACGCTGCTGATGATTGATGACGAACGCTTTCCATTACAGGAAGGCGAAGTGCCTGTGGAACGGTCCATCCGGTTCCGAACGCTGGGCTGCTACCCGTTGACTGGTGCGGTCGAAAGCACGGCATCCACATTACCAGAAGTCATTCAAGAAATGCTACTCACTACCACCTCAGAGCGCCAAGGCCGGGCCATTGACCATGATCAGGCCGCAAGCATGGAAAAGAAGAAGCAGGAGGGATATTTCTAATGACTGCTTCCCTGGACAACCCGCTCATTTATAAAACCGATGATCTGATTGCGTCGGATATAGACGCCTATTTGGATATCCATCAGCACAAATCGCTGCTGCGCTTTATCACATGCGGTTCGGTCGATGATGGCAAGTCCACACTTATCGGCCGGCTGCTGTACGATTCAAAAATGATCTTTGAAGATCAGCTGGCGACGCTTGAGTCCGATTCCAAGCGCATGGGCACCCAAGGTCAGGACATCGACTTTGCGCTGCTCGTGGATGGGCTGGCCGCCGAACGCGAACAGGGCATCACCATTGACGTCGCCTATCGATTCTTCGCCACAGAGAAACGCAAATTCATCGTCGCCGATTGCCCGGGGCATGAACAATATACCCGCAATATGGTCACTGGAGCATCGACGGCTGACCTCGCGGTTATCCTGATTGATGCGCGCAAGGGTGTCCTCGTTCAGACGCGCCGGCATAGCTATCTTGCGAAGCTGCTGGGTATTCGGAATATCGTGCTCGCGGTGAACAAGATGGACCTGATCGACTATGATCAGGCAAAATATGACGCCATCGTTGCCGAATATACCGAATTTGCGGCCAGTATCGGCATCAGCGATTTCACGCCGATACCCATTTCGGGTTTCAAGGGCGACAACATCACGGAAATCTCGCCAAACACCCCTTGGTACACGGGCCTACCGCTGATGGCGCATCTGGAAACCGTTGCGCTCGATAATGATGCGGATCAGGCCAAGCCGCTGCGTATGGCTGTCCAATGGGTCAATCGGCCGAATCTGGATTTCCGGGGATTTTCGGGCCAAATTGCATCGGGGACGGTCCACCCAGGCGACGCTATTCGTGTTTTGCCATCGGGCAAGACAACCACGATCAAGAAAATCGTAACACTCGATGGCGAGCTTCCGGAAGCCGTGGCCGGCCAATCGGTCACCTTGTGCTTTAATGACGAAATCGATTGTTCACGCGGTGATGTTATCGCCGCTGCTGACAATCCGCCAGAAGTCGCCGACCAGTTCGAAAGCACCATTGTATGGATGGCGGATGACGCGCTTGTCCCCGGCCGTTCTTATTGGTTGAAACTTGGCACGCAGATGGTTTCAGCGACTGTGCAAGCGCCGAAATATACCGTCAACGTGAACAGCATGGAGCATATGGCGGCCAAAACGCTGGAGCTTAACGCGATTGGTGTTGCGGAGATTTCGACCGACAAGCCCATTGTGTTTGCGCCTTATGCGGACAACCACGCACTCGGTGGTTTCATCCTGATCGACAAGATCAGCAACGCGACCGTTGCTGCCGGAATGCTGCACTTTTCGCTGCGCCGCGCACAAAATGTCCATTGGCAGGCCACCGACATTGGTCGCGACGCGCACGCCATGCTGAAGAACCAAAAGCCAAGGATTTTGTGGTTCACCGGCCTGTCCGGTTCGGGGAAATCGACCATCGCTAACGAGGTGGAAAAGGCGCTTCACCTAATGAACCGGCACACGTTCCTGCTTGACGGTGACAATGTCCGGCACGGTTTGAACAAGGATTTGGGCTTCACCGAAACCGACCGGATCGAGAATATCCGCCGCGTCGGCGAAGTCGCCAAATTGATGGCGGATGCGGGGCTGATTGTCCTGACCGCGTTCATTTCACCATTCCGCGCCGAACGCGACATGGTGCGGGCGATGTTACCCGAGGGCGAATTTGTCGAAATCTTCGTCGATACGCCATTGGAGGTCGCTGAAGCGCGCGATGTGAAGGGCTTGTATAAAAAGGCGCGCGCCGGCCAACTTAAAAACTTCACCGGTATCGACAGCCCCTATGAACCGCCGGAACATCCCGACATTCGCGTGAACACCGTCGAGATGAGCCCGGCTGAGGCAGCCGAGTATATCGTGCGCCAGTTGATGCCGCTCAAATGACGATCATCGCTGACGATACGGAGCTTGCCGCATATTTGGCAAAGGCCGCAGGCGCTTTGGTTCTCGAAATGCGTGAGAACAGCGGGTTGGTCGCGAAGGATTTAGGAAATGCAGGCGATCGAACCGCCAACCAATATCTGATCCGTACGCTTGCCGAACAACGCCCTGATGACGGACTGTTGTCGGAAGAAAGCAAAGACACCGACGCCCGCCTCTCAAAATCGCGCGTATGGATTATCGACCCGGTCGATGGCACCCGCGAATATAGCGAAGGCCGGTCCGATTGGGCGGTCCATGTCGCGCTGGCCATCGACGGTGCGCCTGTCATTGGCGCCGTTGCGCTTCCGGCCTTGGATTTGGTTCTGCGGACGGATCAGCCAGCCATGATCCCCCCAGCTCCCGAAAAACTCCGCATGGTGGTCAGCCGGACGCGCCCGGCACCCGAGGCCGTGGCTGTTGCCGAAGCATTGTGCGCTGAGCTCATCCCCATGGGATCTGCGGGGGCCAAAGCCATGGCCGTGGTCCGCGGCGAAGCGGACATCTATTTGCACACCGGCGGGCAATATGAATGGGATAGCTGCGCACCCGTTGCGGTCGCGGCTGCCTATGGCCTGCACGTCAGCCGCGTGGACGGCAGTCCGTTGATCTATAACCAGCGTGATGTGTACATGCCCGACCTGCTCATTTGCCGCAAAGAACATGCTCCGCGCGTTTTGGCTCTGGTTAACTCATCCAAAGACGCAGCCTGACTCAATAGCTGCGCGGCAGCCCCAATACATGCTCGGCAAGATAGCTTAGGATCAGGTTGGTGCTGATCGGGGCAACGGTATAGAGGCGTGCTTCACGGAACTTGCGTTCGACGTCATATTCTTCGGCAAAGCCAAAGCCACCATGCGTTTGGACGCACATGTCCGCGGCGGCCCAGCTGGCTTCTGACGCAAGGAGCTTGGCCATATTCGCCTCTGCCCCCGGGTTGCCTCCGGCGTCAAATACCCGCGCTGCATGATGCACCATCAGTTCCGCTGCGCACATTTGGGCATAGCAACGCGCGATGGGGAACTGCACGCCTTGGTTCTGGCCAATGGCGCGACCAAAGACGTTGCGCTCGCTGGCATAATCGCTAGCTTTTTTAATGAACCATTTGGCGTCGCCAATACATTCGGCGGCAATGAGGATACGCTCGGCATTCATGCCCGACAGGATGTAGCGGAAACCTTTGCCTTCTTCGCCAACCAAGGCCGAGGCAGGAATCCGCATATCGTCAAAGAAGATTTCGGTCGTTGAATGGTTCATCATCGTGCGAATGGGTTTAATGGTCATGCCATTTCCAACCACTTTGCGCATATCGATGAGGAAAACCGAGAGTCCCTCCGTCTTGCTGGTGACATTTTCACGCGGCGTCGTGCGCGCGAGCAACAGCATAAGATCGGAATATTCGGCGCGGCTCGTCCATAATTTTTGGCCATTGATGACATATTCGTCACCGTCCCGCACAGCCACCGTCCGCAAGGAAAGCGTGTCGGTGCCGCTGGTCGGTTCGGACACACCAAAGGCCTGCAGCCGCAGCTCGCCTGTCGCGATACGCGGTAGATATTCCTGCTTCTGTGCTTCGCTGCCATATTTCAGCAGCGTGTTCATGATGTACATTTGTGCATGGGCCGACGCGCCGTTGCAACCTGATGCTTGAATTTCTTCCATGATAATGGCCGCGTCAGAGAGTGTGAGCCCTGACCCACCATAAACTTCCGGTATCAACGCCGCGAGGAACCCGGCCTTGGTCAGCGCATCGACAAATTCACCCGGATAGGCGCGGGCGCTGTCTTTTTCCCGCCAATATGCACCTGGAAAATCGGCGCATAATGCCTGAACAGAACGGCGGATTTCGGCGATATTTTCACTCTCACTCATGTCAAATATGTCCTTGCGCCGAAGCTGCCATGATCTGTCGTCCGTCGCCTGCAAAGGCGGCCAGTTCAATATCGTCGCCTGATCCCCGCATCACCAGATGCAAGGCGTCCCCGCAAATCGCTGGAGATAGACCCCGGAATGCAAAACTGGCCAATGCGTTGTCCCCCAACGCCCGGCGGGCAAGGTCCAGCAGCAAACTCGCTATCAACGGACCATGGACCACTAATCCGCGATAGCGTTCTACCTCGCGCACATATGGATGGTCATAATGGATCCGGTGGCCGTTGAACGTGAGCGCGGAATAGCGAAAAAGCAACGGCTCGCTTGGGACAACAACGCGCTGAGCGTCCCAGCCATTGGCATCAAAGCTGTCCGCGCTGTCCACGGGTGGTGATAGCGGCGTTTCTAACCCCACGGCCGCGCGATACACGATGCTGTGTACCTCGCGCACGGCCAGTCCCTTTTCAGTGGATGTTTCATGCGCGACATCGACAAAAACCAGTTGCCCGGAATTGCCCGACTTTTCGGATATCGACAATATGCGCGACGTCCGCGTGACGACCGCACCAATATGTAACGGCTGCAGAAACGCGATTTTGCTTGAGGCCCACATGCGGCGCGGCAGCGGCACGGGGGGTAGGAAGCTTTCTACGCTATCATCGCGCAACGGATGTCCATCGGGCCCCAGTTTCGCGGTTGGTGCGTCTGGCAAGCAAAGGCACCAGTGCAACCCTTGCGGCACATTGCCATCGCTCGGCGCATCCCGGTCAAAGGTTGCAAGCCAGCGTGCCGCCAGCCCACTGTCGATGCGATCTGTCCGCACCTCCTCGCGACCAATCCAAGCATCCCATACCCCCATCAGTTTACGCCTCCCATCAAGCCTTTGGCGATCACCTGCGCCTGAATTTCTGCGGCACCTTCAAAGATATTCAATATGCGCGCATCACACAAAACGCGGCTGATTTCATATTCCAACGCATAGCCATTGCCGCCATGAATTTGCAGAGCAGCATCGGCATTGCTCCACGCCGCGCGGGCCGCAAGCAGCTTCGCCATGCCCGCCTCAATATCGCAGCGTTTGCCGGAATCCTTGGCACGCGCAGCAGCGTACGTCAGTTCACGGGTCATCACGAAATCGGCCACGCTCATGGCCAATTTATCCGCAACGCGGGGAAAGTGTATGATCGCTTTGCCAAACTGCTTGCGGTTGACGGCATAGTCGAGGCCAAGCTCCAACGCGCGTTTCGCAACACCCACCGCGCGGGCTGCGGTCTGGATACGCGCCCCTTCAAAGGTGCGCATCAACTGCTTGAACCCCTGCCCCTCTTCGCCGCCCAACAAAGCATCGACAGGGGCAAGCATGCCATCGAATTGCAACGCATATTCGCGCATACCGCGATAGCCCAGCACTTCAATCTCGCTGCCGGACATGCCCGTCGCCGGAAACGGGTCGCCATCCGTTCCGCGCGGCTTGGGGACGAGCAGCATCGACAGCCCCGCATAGCCTTTCGCATCGGGCAACGTGCGCACCAGCATCGTCATCAGATCGGAACGGCTGCCATGCGTAATCCATGTCTTTGCACCATTGATCGTCCATCCGTCAGCGGCCCGTTGCGCGCGGGTTTGCAGCGCGCCGAGGTCAGACCCTGTGTCAGGTTCGGTAAACACTGCGGTCGGTAAAACTTCGCCGCTTGCAATTTTCGGCAGCCAATACGTTTTTTGCGCTTCTGTGCCGCCCATGGAAATCAATTCACCGGCGATTTCAGACCGCGTGCTCAGCGACCCCGCGCCGATCCAGCCACGCGAGAGCTCTTCGGTTATCACGCACATGACCAGCTTGGATAAACCAAGGCCGCCATATTCGGTGGGGATGCAGACGCCGAAAGTGCCAAGCGCCGCCATCGCCGAAATCGTGCCATCGGGGATCAAATCATTCGCCAAATGCCAGCGATGCGCGTGCGGCAAAATCTCGCTGTTGGTAAAGCGGCGATATTGATCGCGAATGGCATCAAGCTCTGCGTCATGAAGGCTTTCGCTAGGCATCGCTCCTGATGCAATCGCCTGCGCAACATCGGCGCGCACCGCGGCATGATCTGCGCCCAATAGTTCTTCGCAACGCGCGGCCAAAAGTGCCGCCTGTTGCGACAGGCCAAGATCAACGGGGCGGAATATTTCATTCTGTCCCATCGGCAAGCCGCCGGTCAATTGCCCCAACGTTTCGGCAAAAATTAGCGTTGCAATATTTCGATCAACTTCGGTTCCGCCATCATGTAGGCGAAGCCAATCAGCGACTGCCGCAAGCGCAGCCACGCTTGTCGCAATCCACGAAAAGCCGTGGGCCGCTCGTTGGTCGGCGTCCATTGACTGAGCTTTTAACCGGCCGGACAGCGCCGCCTTCGCCGCATCGCGGTAGCCCTCAGCAGCTTCGAGAGCGGCCGCAAAGCTCATGCGCGCTCGAACACCGCCGCTATGCCCTGACCACCGCCAATGCACATCGTTTCCAGACCATAACGCACATCGCGGCGTTGCATTTCACGGGTAAGGTTCGCCAATATACGGCCGCCAGTTGCGCCGATTGGGTGGCCAAGCGAAATGCCGGAGCCGTTGACGTTGAGCATGTCATGGCGGCTATCATCATCCGACCAGCCCCATCCTTTGAGACAGGCGAGCACTTGCGGCGCAAATGCCTCATTCAATTCAATCAGACCGATGTCGTCCCAGGAAAGGCCATTGCGCGCAAAGAGCCGCTCCGTCGCTGGAACGGGACCAAAGCCCATGCGCGATGGCTCACAACCGGCTGCGGCCCAGCTGTGGAAATAGGCTATGGGTTCCAACCCAAGCTCTTCAAGCTTGTCCTCCGCGACAACAAGGCATGCGGCTGCAGCGTCATTTTGTTGGCTGGCATTGCCCGCCGTGACCACGCCGCCCTCGAGCGGGCGTAACGCAGCCATTGTCTCAAGCGTCGCGTCCGCGCGATAGCCTTCATCATGATCAAAGACGATTGCGTCGCCTTTTCGTTGCGCGATGCTGACGGGCACCAATTCATCGTCAAACAGACCATTTGCCCATGCCGCCGCCGCGCGCTGATGCGATCGGGCCGCATATGCGTCACAGGCTTCGCGGCTGATATTATGGTCCTTGGCCAGATTTTCGGCTGTTTCAATCATACCCGAAATCACGCCAAAGCGTTCGACGGGCTGGCTCATCACGCGTCCGCGGGTCAAGCGGTCATGCAAGGTCAGATTACCCGCCCGAACACCTTTGCGGATGTCAGTGGTGTAATGTTCAACATTGGACATGCTTTCGCATCCACCCGCAACCACCATATCGCTCACACCGGTCTGGACCATCATCGCGGCATTCACGATCGCCTGAAGCCCGGAACCGCAACGACGGTCAATTTGGTAGCCGGGCACTTCAATCGGAAGGCCAGCGGCCAGCCATGACCAATGTCCGATGCACGGGGCCTCACCGCTGCCATATCCTTGCGCGAACACAACATCGTCTACGCCGGACGGGTCAATCTTCGTCCGCTCGACAAGCGCTTTCAATATGATGCCGCCCAACTCACCTGCGTTTAAGGACGAAAGCGCACCGCCAAATTTGCCGACGGGCGTGCGAATGGGGGCGACGATTGCGGCACGGCGAAGCTTATTCATTTGGCAATTCCTACAGTTCCAGAGTCGATGAAGCGGGCAATCTCGCCCGAGGATAGGTTAAGCATGCTGCTTAGAATTTCTTCGCTATGCTCCCCATTGCGCGGCGCTGCTTTTGCGTCGCCTCGCGGCAATTGGGGAATAGTGCCAAAAGCACCAGCAGCAGGGTAATTGAAGCCCGACGGGTTTGCGTCAAATTGGCTAAACATCGGATTATTACCGACCAAGCGCGGATCATGCGCCGCGTCCAACATAGTGCGATAGGCCGAATGCACAATTCCGGCCTCGTCAAGTGTTGCAGCCATCACCGCGTGATCGAGCGAACCAATTGCCCTTTCAAACAACGGATAAAGCGCATCGCGGTGCTGAAAGCGAAGCCCATCGTCTTTGGCGAAGCTCACTCCGCGCTCCGCCTCTATCGCCTCCACCTGCGCCGTCAAACCAAGCGCACCGATAAGGTTCGCCCATTGGCGGTGGGTGACAACGACCACCATCGTGCGCACATTGTCTTTGGTCACAAAATCGCGCCCGAACAAACCATAGACCGCGTTGCCGAGCCGGGGGCGATTGGCATTATTGTGCAACACTTCTGCGACACCGCCCAGATTGGCGACGGTGCCAATGGCGACGTCCGACAGGGGAATGCGAACCTCACTGCCCTCGCCCGTCTGTTCCCGCCTGCGAAGTGCCGCCAGCATAGCGAACGCCGCATAGGCGCCGCTGATGACATCCCAAGCAGGCAGCACATGATTGACGGGTTCCGGGCCAGCCCCAGTCATCATGGGATAGCCAACCGCATTATTCACGGTGTAATCCAGCGCTGGCGCCCCGTCGGCCCAGCCCATGACCCGCACGGTTACAAGATCGGCACGCCCTTCAGCCAATTTTGCGTGCGACAGAAAACCTTCTGCAGGGAAATTGGTGATGAACTGACCGGTGGCCCGCACCAGTTCCTGCAACAACTCGCGCCCCTGCGGGCTAGAGAGATCAAGCGCGACCGATTTTTTGGCGCGGTTTAGATTTTCCCAATAGAGCGAGTCATTCGCCTCAGTCACTGGCCAACGATGGTAATCCGGGCCGCCACCAATCTGATCGACACGGATAACCTCTGCCCCGAATTGCGCGCAATACAGACCAGCTGTCGGCGACGCCACAAAGGACGACGCCTCGATAATCTTGAGACCATCGAGCAAATTATACATGCATCAGGCCTGAGCCGCCCATTCACGCAGCATATGCTTGGCGATCTGAAGCTGCAGGATCTGCGTCGTGCCTTCATAAATCCGGTAAATGCGTGCGTCACGGTAGAAACGTTCCGCATCATATTCTGCGAGATAACCAGCACCACCGTAAATCTGCACCACGCGGTCGACAACGCGGCCGCACATTTCGGATGCAAACACCTTGGCCGCCGCTGCCTTGCGCAAAACATTCTCACCGGCATCGGCACGCCGGGCCGCGTCATCCAACATACATTCCGCAGCGTAAATTTCGATTTCACTATCGGCGAGCATTTGTTGGATAAGCTGGAAATTGGCAATCGGTTCGCCAAATGCCTTACGCTCATTGGCGTAACGCAGCGCGCTGTCGAGTGCACGCCGCGCATAGCCCGTCGCCGCTGCGCCAACCGACATGCGTCCGTTGTCGAGGCTCTTCATGGCAAAGGCAAAGCCCTTGCCCTCTTCACCGCCCAATATGGCGTCCGCAGGCAACTTCACATCTTCCATGATGATGTCTGCGATATGGCTACCGGCCTGCCCCATTTTCTTGTCGGACTTACCCACGGTGATGCCAGCGGTGTCCATAGGAACGATAAAGGCAGAGACATGCGCGTTTTTGGGCAAGGCTTCCTTGCTTGTCCGCGCCATGATCAACGCAACATTCGCAAATGGCGCATTGGTGATGTACCGCTTGGTACCGTTCAATACCCAGCCATTGCCTGACTTCACCGCTGTGGTCTGCATCGCCGCAGAGTCGGATCCGGAACCTGGCTCTGTCAGACCAAAGGACGCAATTTCGCCAGCCGCCAAACGCGGCAGCCATTCCGCCTTTTGCGCATCGGTTCCGCCATTTTTGAACGCGGAACACACCATCCCGATATTGATGGACGTGACCGAACGAAAGCATGGTGCCGCGTAGCTAAATTCACGCATGGTGTGGATATATTGCTGAATATTCATTCCAGCGCCGCCATATTCTTCCGGAACCGTCAACCCAAACAACCCTAGGTCACGCATTTCGGCCATGATCGCTTCGGGGATCAGTTCCGTTTCGAGCACTTCCTTTTCCGCGGGGATCAGCCGTTCACGAATATACCGTCGCAGCTGTTCCGTGAATTGTTCGAAAATGTCGTTGTCCATCATCATCCCTTTCGCGCCCGCCCGGAGCAATTTAACCGCGCACTGAAATATTCGCCGGATTTCGCAAAACAGAAACTGCGGCGTTTGCCCAGATGAAATTTCTGTTTTGTTATCTTTAAAACAAACCTGGCACTTCGCGTTGGGCAGCGCGCGCATCAACGGGCGCAGGAAGAACCCGGCGTTCGTTGCGCGTGGAGGTGCTTTGCGCGGTTTGGGCAACGACCACCGGTGTACAACTGCGGCCAGCCACAAAGTCCAACGCTGTGCGCAATGATGCCTCGAGCGGATCGCCCAAGGGCCGGCTAATATCGTCCGCTGCCGCGCATGTGGCGCGCATTGTACCCGCCAGTCCGGAATAATAGTCGCCCTGCCCGGCCGCATTTTCCTTGGCAAAGGCAACAACGCGAATTCGGTCATCACACGCGGACTGGTCCACCGCGATTTGTCCGACGGGCTTACCATAACTGTTGCTGCCAATCAGTGCGGCATTCACACCCAAATAGGGCACGAAACTGTTCATCACCAACTCGCTGGCCGAAGCGGTCGCACCGGTTGCAATAAAGGCAATTTTAATGGGCGAAACCGACTGCGTAGTTGGCGTAAAACGACGGGTTTCGTTGTTGGATGATTTGGATGGACGAAAACGCGTGACCGTAAAGATGTCGCTGGAAAAGCGGTTGCCAGCCATCAGGTCGCCCATCAGTTCGGCGGTCGAAACCAGCCCGCCGCCATTGTACCGGAAATCGATAACAAAATGCGTGATACCCTGAGCCCGGAAATCGGCAAATGCGGTGCGCAACTGATTATCAGCGGTTGAAATGAAGGTGCGCATGTTGATGTAGCCAACGCGCTGACCACCATTGTCGATCACTCTCACGCCATAACGCGGCGACAATGGCGCGATATTATAGTCGGCCTTCGCCACCGTCACATTCCGCGTGCCGGCCGCGTCGGTAATGCGCAATACCCGGCTTGTGCCAACCGTGCTTGGTCCAAGCGCGTTCGTGATACCACTTGTTCCCTGCGCGGTGATGATATCAGCGACGGGCGTTAGATTTGCGGCGTCGGTTCCAATCGCCAGAATTTCGGTTCCGCGATCAATGCCCGCAGCAAGCGCTGGTGCACCTTCAAACGCTTCAATCACGAAAAGCCGGTTGCCCTGATACGCGAAACGCACGCCCAGACCCGCCGTCGAACCCGATGCGTAATAGGCGTTTTCTTCCTGAATAGACGTCACATAGGTAAAGTACCGATCACGTCCCTGTGCACGCGCATTGGCGGTAAGCGCATCAATATAGGATTGCACGGATGTGTAAGGCGCCGTTGCCAATGACCCCGGAAGGGTTTCGGGAAACAAATACCATTCATTCAAAACCGAAAAGGCAAAATCTTGCCGGCTGCTCAGGCTGCACGTCGACGATGTCGGTGGTGAAGTGGGGGGCGTCGAACTGGTCGGCGGAACTATGACGGTTCCACCGCCGGAACTGCTACCGCCACCGCCGCAAGCGGTGAGGCCCGCAGCCAAAATGACAATGACGTTCTTCAACGCGCCGCTTTTCATGCCAGTCTCTCTAACATCGGTTCAGGCAGTGATAGGTGCACGGGAAGGCCGCCAGCGACAAGTCGGATTTCGCATCCCGACACAATTTCCTGTAAAAATTTCGCACGTCATTCTTGGTCGGCGATTTCAAACGTTCAAAAGCTTTCATCCATTGCGGTAAGTCGGTCGGATACATATGTGTAACACACCCCGGATACACTGCACCGCGACTCCGCATGTCTAATTATCGGAAAAACCGATTAGTCATTGCAAAAACGGTTGCTGGACTAAATGATAGAATTCGTGTTGGGGAGCGTCAGAATTTCAAAAACCACCATCGAAAGGATTTCACATGGGTATCATCGGTTCAAGCATTAAGCCGTTCACAACGCAGTCGTACAAGGCTGGAAAGTTCGTTGAAGTTTCCGACGCCGACGTAAAGGGCAAGTGGGGCGTATTCTTCTTTTACCCTGCCGACTGGACATTTGTATGCCCAACCGAGCTGGAAGACCTTGCTGACCAATATGCTGACCTGCAAGCCATGGGCGTTGAAGTATTCGCAGTGTCGACCGACACGCATTTCAGCCACAAGTCATGGCATGACAGCTCGCCAGCGATCAGCAAGATCAACTACCACATGCTTGGCGACCAGAACCACGTCATCAGCAACAACTTCGGCGTATTGCGCGAAGGCCAAGGCCTTGCCGACCGTGCGACCTTCGTAGTTGACCCAGACGGCGTCATTCAGGTCATGGAAATCACCTGTGAAGGCGTTGGCCGCAACGCGGTTGAACTCGTCCGCAAGATCAAGGCTGCGATCTACGTGCGTGAGCATCCCGGTCAGGTTTGCCCTGCGAAGTGGGAAGAAGGCGGCGAAACGCTTGCGCCTTCGATCGACCTCGTCGGCAAGATCTAATAATAATATCGGGTGCCGCGTGGTTTAGCGCGGCACCCACCCCCCAATAGCCGACCAATGCAGCCGCCATCCGTCGCGGCGTGACCGTGCTTGTTTGAAAGAGACCCAAGATGCTTGATGCTGCTACCACTGCCCAGTTGAAAACATATTTGGCAAACCTGCGCACCCCCGTTGAGCTCGTCGCGACCCTCAACGACAGCCCCAAATCTGCGGAAATGCGCGCGCTGGTGGAAACCGTCGTCGAACAGTCGCACCTGCTGACCGCGCGTTTTGATGGTCATGCGGATCGCGTGCCTTCATTTGCCATCCGCCGCGCCGATGGCACTGCTGAAACGCATTTTGCGGGCCTGCCCTTAGGGCATGAATTTACATCTTTGGTTCTCGCGCTTCTCCACATGGGCGGACACCCGCCCAAGGAAGAGGCAGAGTTGCTCGATTCGGTGAAGGCGCTTGAAGGCGACTTCCGTTTCGAAACATTCTTTTCGCTGTCGTGCCAGAATTGCCCTGACGTTATTCAGGCCATCAACATCATGGCCGCGCTCAATCCAGGCGTCAGCCATGTGGCAATCGATGGCGCGATGTTCCGCGACGAAGTTGAGACCCGCAAGGTCATGGCCGTCCCTGCCATTTACCTGAACGGTGAACCCTTTGGCCAAGGCCGGATGGACCTTGCGCAGATCATGGCCAAGCTGGACACCGGCACCGTTGCCCGCGCTGCGGAAAAGATCGCAGCCAAGGAGCCGTTTGAAGTCTTGGTCGTCGGCGGCGGCCCAGCCGGCGCTGCGGCCGCGATTTATGCGGCGCGCAAGGGTATTCGCACCGGCGTTGTCGCGGAACGATTTGGCGGTCAGGTGCTCGATACGATGGGCATTGAGAACTTCATTTCTATCCAGCACACCGAAGGGCCAAAACTGGCGGCGCAATTGGAACAGCATGTCCGCGAATATGATGTCGACATCATGAACCTTCAGGCCGCGACGGAACTCATCCCCGCTGCCGAAGGCGGCTTGCATGAAGTGAAGCTCGCGAGCGGTGCAACGTTAAAGGCACGGACGATCATATTGTCGACAGGTGCCCGTTGGCGGCAAATGGGCGTTCCCGGCGAAGAAGAATATCGCAACAAGGGCGTGGCATATTGCCCGCATTGCGATGGTCCGTTGTACAAGGGCAAGCGCACTGCCGTCATCGGCGGTGGCAACTCGGGCGTTGAAGCGGCCATCGACCTTGCCGGCATTGTCTCCCACGTCACGCTCGTCGAATTTGACTCGCAACTGCGCGCCGACGCCGTGCTGCAAAACAAACTGCGCAGCCTGCCCAATGTCGACATCATCACATCCGCGCTCAGCACGGAAGTATTGGGCGACGGCGAAAAGGTTGAGGCATTGGTCTATACAGACCGCCTCACCGGGGATTCGCATCGCATCGATCTTGAGGGCATCTTTGTACAAATCGGGCTGGTTCCGAACACTGAATGGTTAAAAGGACCGCTGCAGCTTTCTCCGCGTGGCGAAATCGAAGTCGATGCGCATAACGCGACGAATATCCCCGGCGTTTTCGCTGCTGGTGACGTTACGACTGTCCCGTACAAGCAAATTATCGTCGCGATGGGCGAAGGCACAAAGGCAGGCCTGTCCGCGTTCGATCACATCATCCGGCATTGATGGTCATGCCGCTGCGGACCGGGAACACGCGTTCTCGGTTCGCGGCGACGGGATAATGTTTCGCGTGTAGAAATACTTTCGTCGAAATCTGCTGTTAATATGGGTTAAGTTCCGCCATCACGCGAACTTCGATATCCATCTCCCCTCACCGGTGAAAAAATGCGCAAGCCACTCATTCTGTCGTTGATGCTATGTGTCGCTGCCTGTGGCGGCGGTGAAGAAAAACGCGACCGCCCTGCGCCTTTGGTCACTGTCGGTGCCGCAACGCAGCATGTCTTTTCGGACCGCTACGTTGCCGTTGGCACCGCAAACGCAAATGAGCAGGTTTCGGTTCGTGCACCTGTGACCGAACGCATCACGCAACTTGGGTTTTCCGACGGGGACTACGTGCGGCAGGGCCAGATGCTGGCCGTTTTGGCGCAAGGGCAGGAAACGGCATCACTCGCCAGCGCGCAGGCGCGTGCGCGTCAAGCCGATCAGCAACTGGCGCGGATTAGTGAGCTCCATCGGCGCGGCTTTGCAACCAACGCAAATCTTGAGGCGCAGACCGCATCTGCGGCATCGGCAAAAGCCGCAGCCAATGAAGCGCGCGCAACGATCGGCGACCGCGTTGTGCGGGCCCCCTTTTCCGGGCAAGTGTCGCTGCGACGCATATCGGTTGGCGCAGTTGTAAGCGCAGGCGACGAAATTGCAGCCGTCAGCGACCTGAGTGCAATCAAACTGGATTTCACGATACCCGAAACGATGTTGGCGAACGTCCGCGTTGGCCAAGACATCAGTGCGAAGGCTGCGGCTTTCCCCGATTATGTCGCTTCAGGAAAAATCATTGCGATCGATCCCGTGGTGAACCCACAGACGCGGACCGCCACGCTGCGCGCGATATTACCGAACCGCAACGGACAGTTGAAACCGGGAATGTTGCTGTCGGTCACGATCACATCGAAAACGCGCACCGCCCCGGCGGTTCCTGAACTCTCGCTTGTTCGTGAAGGCGATGTGAGTTTTGTCTACACGCTGGACGCTGATCAAAAGGCGAAGCGTATTGCAGTGAAGACAGGTGCACGCGACGGTAATCTGGTCGAAATCATCGACGGACTTAAAGTCGGCGACAAAATCGTAACCGAAGGCGTCGTCAAGCTGTCGGATGGTGCCAAAGTGCGCACTGGAAAAGCCAAAGCTGGCGAAGCCCCCGCAAAAAACAAATGATGCAGGGTTGAGATGACACTTTCCGACATCTCCGTCCGCAGACCCGTATTCGCAGCCGTAATTGCGATCTTGATGGTGCTGGTCGGCATTGTCGGCTTTTTAAACTTACCCGTTCGCGAATATCCCGACACTGAACCCCCGATTGTGTCGGTCGGTACAGCCTATACCGGCGCGGCCGCCAGTGTCGTCGAAACGCGGGTGACGCAGGTGCTGGAAAACGCGCTTGCCGGCATTGAAGGCATTCAGACCATCACGTCCCGTTCGCGCGACGGGCAGTCCGAGATCACCATCGAATTCGCGCCGGGCCGAACCGTCGACAGCGCTGCGAACGATGTCCGCGACCGCGTTGGCGGGGTGGCGGATGATTTGCCCGAAGAAGTGCTCGCGCCTGAAGTGCGCAAGGTCGATGCCGATGCATCGCCCATATTGTTTCTCGTGGTGTCGAAACCCGGTTGGTCGCGGCTTGAACTCAGCGACTATGTCGACCGCAATCTGGTGGACAGGTTCTCCGCCCTCGATGGCGTTGCGCGTGTGTTTGTGGGCGGCGAAGCGCGGCCATCGATGCGTATTTGGCTGCAGCCAGACCGGCTTGCGGCATTGGGCCTTACGCCGCTGGATGTGGAAAATGCGCTGCGCAGCCAGAATGTCGAACTGCCCGCCGGTCGCTTGGAATCTACCGATCAAAACGTAACCCTGCGCGTCAGCCGACCATTTGGGAATGAAGCCGAGTTCCAGCAGTTGATAGTCGCACGCGGTGCGGACGGTTCGCTCATTCGTCTGGCGGATCTAGCGCGCGTCGAAACCGGTCCGGAAAATCCCTATGCGGCGTTCCGGTTGAATGGTGAATCCGCGCTTGGCATGGGCATCGTCCGGCAGTCGGGTGCCAACACCTTGGCCGTCGCCGAAAGCGCAAAGGCACTCGCCGAGAAGATCAAAACCGATTTACCGCAGGGAATGACCATTACCGTTGGGTCGGATGACTCGCTGTTCATCAGCAAGGCGATCAGCGGCGTATGGACCACCTTGGCAGAAGCGGCGGCATTGGTTGTCTTGGTCATTTTCCTGTTTTTGGGAAGCTGGCGCGCAACGCTTATTCCAGCAATCACCGTGCCCATCTGCTTGCTCGCGACCTTTGCGGTGCTGTGGCTGTTCGGATTTTCCATCAACCTGTTAACGCTGCTGGCGCTCGTGCTTGCGATTGGCCTCGTGGTCGATGACGCCATTGTGGTTTTGGAAAATGTCTACCACCGGATCGAACAAGGCGAGCCTCCCCTTGTCGCAGCGGTTACCGGCACGCGGCAGGTCGCTTTTGCAGTTGTATCGACCACCATCGTTGTCTGCGCGGTGTTTGTGCCCGTCATGTTTCTGGCAGGCCAGACCGGCTTGTTATTCCGCGAGCTTGCAGGCGCAATGATTGCCGCCATCGCCTTTTCGGGCTTTGTCGCGCTCAGCCTTGCACCCATGCTGTGTTCGAAGCTGCTCAAGCAGGAAAAGCGTGGACGCGTCGCATCGTGGGTAGATGACAAATTCCAACGCGTGGAAACGCGCTATTCGCATATGCTGTCCCGCGCGATTGCCAAGCCATTGGCGGCGATGCTTGGCGTCATTGGATTTTTGGTTGTTGCCGGATTTTTGTTCACGACGCTTCAGTCCGAACTCGCGCCCGCTGAGGATGTCGGCATATTAAATGCCAACATTTCGGCGCCGGAAGGCACGGGCTACGAAGCAATGGACAAATATATGCTGGATGCGTCCAAACCCATTTTGGAATTGCTCGACAAAGGCACGGTCCGTTCCATCATTCAACGCACTCCCGGCGGCTATTCTGCGAGTGATGACTTCAATTCCGGCACCTTCGTCATCTTCCTAAAACCGTGGGAAGAGCGGACTGAAAAGACCGAAGATGTCGTCGCACAGGTCAACAAAATTCTTGCCGATCTGCCCGCTGTGCGCGGCAATGGCGCGGCGCGGTCGTCTATCGGACGTGGCCGGGGTCAGCCGCTGAACTTTGTCATCGCCGGGTCGACTTATGAATCGCTAAGCGTCGCACGTGACAGGATATTGACTGCCGCGCGCGAAAATCCCGGCATTGTGAACCTCGATTCCGACTATAAGGAAACGAAGCCGCAAATGGAAATTCAGGTCGACACGGCACGCGCCGGCGATCTGGGTGTGTCCGTTGCCGACGTCAGCCAAGCGCTGCAATCGCTATTGGGGTCACGCCGTGTCTCGACCTATGTGGATCGCGGCGAAGAATATCGCGTAATAGTTCAGGCCGATGCCCAAAACCGTGCAACGGCGGAAAATTTGGCCGCTATTCAGCTGCGGAGCCGCGATGGTTCCTTGGTATCGCTCGCGAACCTGATCACATATAAAGAAACCGCCGGCGCACGCGATCTTGGCCGTTATAACAAGCTGCGCGCCATTACGCTGTCTGGCGGGTTGGCACCTGGCTATTCAATGGGGGAAGCGCTGGCGTTTCTTGAAGAGCAAGCCGCAGCATCACCAGAAGTACTCGCCGTCGGCTATCGCGGTGAAAGCCAAGCGTTCAAGGAAACGGGCGGATCCATCACCCTCGTGTTTTTCCTCACGATCCTGTTGGTCTACCTCGTTCTAGCGGCGCAGTTCGAAAGCTTCGTGCACCCGGCGACGATTATCACCACGGTCCCATTGGCCGTCGGCGGTGGCATCATTGGGCTTGCGCTTACCGGGATGACGCTCAACCTCTACAGCCAAATTGGTATCGTCATGCTCGTTGGTCTTGCGGCAAAGAACGGCATTCTGATTGTCGAATTTGCAAACCAGTTGCGCGATGAGGGCATGGAAATTCTGGAATCGATCCAGCAGGCCGCAGCGCGGCGTTTGCGGCCAATTCTGATGACATCGATTGCGACCGTGTTCGGCGCAATCCCGCTCGCTATTGCCAGTGGCGCTGGCGGCGCAGCACGGGCCTCTATCGGGGTGGTCATTGTCTTCGGCGTAACGCTCGCCACGCTGATTACGCTGGTCCTCATCCCGCTGATTTATGCGCGGCTTGCGAAATATACGGGATCGCCAGAAGCCGTCACGCGCCGTTTGCAGCAGGAACTGGCAGAGCAGGAAAAAGGCGCAGCCTGACGGTTACCGCAGGGGGGATCCCAATGGGCCCATCCTTTGGCGCTGTGGCTTCGTCACTTCTTAACATGTTGGGCTTAGATGACGACCTGCACACGCGCATCGACTGCAGGACCCCGACATGCACAAAAATATGGTTATCTTTGGCACGCGGCCAGAAGCCATAAAATTATTTCCTGTGGTCAATGCGTTGGCGAGCTACGCCAATATGCACACGGAAATATTGGTGAGCGCGCAACACCGGCAGATGCTGGATCAAGTGCTGGCCATCAGCGGCATCGTCCCGGATTATGACCTCGACCTCATGCAACCCGGGCAGTCGCTTGATGCGCTCACAGCGCGCTTGTTGGAGGCTATTGGCCTCGTGCTCGATTCCGCAAAACCCGACCGTGTGATTGTCCAAGGCGACACCGCAACCGCCATGGCTGGCGCACTCGCCGCTTATTATCGCCAAATTCCCGTGAGCCATGTCGAGGCGGGTTTACGCAGCAACAATATCCGCCAGCCATGGCCTGAGGAAGTGAACCGCAAGATTATCGGCACGATTGCAGACCAGCACTTCGCGCCAACCGCTGTGTCTGCGGCGGCACTTACCGCAGAGGCCGTTTCCCCCGAAAACATCTTTGTCACCGGCAACACAGGTATTGATGCGCTGCATTGGGTAACGGATCGCGTCGCGCAAAACCCGATGTTGGCCAAGTGCCTTGCGCCATATGAAGAGCGGTTCCGTGGCCGCAAGATCATTGGCATCACAACGCACCGGCGGGAGAATTTCGGCGACGGCATGGAAAATATCGCCGCAGCCATTCGGGCCATTGCGGCGCGGGATGATGTGGCGTGCATCTTCCCCGTGCATATGAACCCAAATGTGCGAGCAGTCATGGAATCAGCGCTTTGCGATCTACCCAATGTCGCGATGATTGAACCGCTGGACTATCCCAACTTCGTCCGCCTGCTGTCGATCTCGCACATCTTGTTAACCGATAGCGGCGGCGTTCAGGAAGAGGCTCCAGCGCTTGGCAAGCCAGTGCTGGTGATGCGCGACACCACCGAACGCCCCGAAGGCATCAATGCGGGCACCGCGAAGCTGATCGGCACCGATAAAGACCGCATCATTTCGGAAATTTTCACGCTTTTAGACGATGATGCCGCCTATTCAGCCATGGCCCGTGCGCACAACCCATTTGGGGATGGTCACGCAAGCCAGCGCATAGCGGGAATCATCTACAATGCTCGTCGTCGAGAAGCCTGACATATGCGTGGTTGGCCTTGGGTATATCGGCCTGCCTGCCGCATTCTTTCTCTGCCTATTACGCGGTCGGCTGAACATGCCGACGCAAGACTTGTTCCTGCAACGATAAAGTCATAAGGCGCAAGCATTCGGCAGTCGCCTCCAAAAGGGTATAGTAATGAAAATCGCAATGATCGGTTCGGGCTATGTTGGCCTTGTATCTGGCACATGTTTTGCAGATTTCGGGCATGAAGTTGTCTGTGTCGACAAGGATGAGGGCAAGATAGCGCGCCTGAACGCCAATATCATGCCGATTTACGAACCG
>CALRLP020000006.1:0-167893 GCA_943368745.1 Maricaulis salignorans | reverse complement strand
CTGAAAAAGGGCCTGTTGCATCAAGCTCTGAACAGCGCAAACATGGTTGGATGTGGCGGGAAACCGTCCTGTCTTTGCGGACAGCCTATGGGGGTTTACGAACCTTACCCCCGATGGACAGCATGCCAGCCAGCAAAGGCGGCCCGGGGGCAATAGCCTGATGGAACAAGCGGGCCTTAATCAACCAACACCATCAGCCGGAAGCACGCACCAGCGCTTCCGCGCCGGCCGTCCCCCTTTTGCACGCAGCATGGCCGCGTTTAGTTTTTGTAGGAAATAATCTTGCCGATGTAGGAAATCGCTTAGGGTCAGGACCTAGATGACTTTGGATTCGGCCCCAAGGATCAACGGCTCCGCTGGCTTGGCAACATTGGCGGCAGGGCGCGCGGTGGTTGGCGCTCCCTTCGATGATTTGTGCCGGAACTTGCCGTCAATCTGTCCGCCCGGGGCGATTGTCAGATTGCTGTACACCACATCGCCCACGATACGCGCGGTGGATTCGATCACCAGATCATTGGCCTCGATTGAACCTTCGACATGGCCGGACAGCTTGGCCGATTCGGCAATGACCTTGCCTGCGATAATGCTGCCTTCGCCCTGCACCAGATTGCCGCATGTCACGTCGCCCTGCACCTTGCCATCAACGTGCAGATCCACGCGGGCGGTGAGGTTGCCGACGATTTCGACATCGGAAGCTATGACAGAAAATGTATGACCCGAACTATTGCGCACGTTATTATAATTCCTTTGCGGCGTTGCCGGCGCGGTTTCCGGCGACTGTTTGGACTTTGAGAACATCAGGGTTGGCCTCCAAAAACTTTCTCGGGTTGATCGCCCGACCATTCAGGCGGACCTCGAAATGCAAATGGCTGCCCGTCGATCGCCCTGTGCTTCCCATTCGTCCGATTTGCAAGCCACGTTCAACCTTTTGACCTCGCGTAACATTCAACCCGGAAAGATGGGCATAACGCGTTAATAGTCCGTTGGCATGTGTAATTTCAACTGTCTTGCCATATCCGCCGTGGAAGCCCGCAAAGGTCACACGGCCATGGGCGGCAGCGAGGATGGGCGTGCCAACAGGGCCCTTGAAATCCAAACCGGCATGCATTGCGCCCCCACCGGTGAAGGGATCGCTGCGGAAACCAAATCCGCTCGACATCATCATGACGGCGGCGGGCATCGATGTCGGGATCGCGGCCAGTGCGCGCTCCATGGCATCCATCCGGCTAAGCGATGCCGCCAGTTTCAAAAAGCGCGGGTCGCGGACATCTTTTTTGGTGCTGCCGAAAAAGGGTTCAAACACACCGCCCTGCGCGCTCCGCGCCTGCCGTGCGAGCACATCGGGGTTCAGCCCGAACTGGCGGATCGCGGCCTCTGCCTTTGACGTGCGGGCCAAGGCAACTTTGGTCATTTTTTCGGCGAACTGGATTTGGCGGACTTCGACACGCGCAAGGCCAGCGGCCTCTGGCACGACGGCGCTGATGGTTTTCACGGTTTGGTCTTCGGCGGCTGGCTTCGCCTTTGCAGGCGCTTGGGCCTTGGCATCCGGAACGTCGCCCAGATATTGATCGCTCAGGCTTTCCAGCATTTTCTGCCGCCGCTCGAGATCCTTCGCCACTTCATCGATGGAGCCGCGATAATTGGCGACGCGTTCTTCGGCCGATTCAACCTTTGCCTCTTGCTGGCTCAACGCCATGCGCTGCGCGGAAACGCTCAACTGATTGATCGCCATGCCAAGCGTGACGATAAGCCAAAGGCCGACGACGGACGCAACAGTACCCACAACGCGGCGTTGCAATTGCGCACTCAGTTTTAAGAACCGGACTTGGCCATTGGCCCGCATGAAAAATTCGCGGTCAATAAACCATCCAGCTATCCGGTTTTTCCACCCGGATATTCTGGTCTTAAGCGACACGACCCACCCCGTTTTTAATTGGTAGGGCGCGCGTAGCAGAGCAAAATGGCCTGAGCGAATCGCCAGCGCCGGACTCGTGACGAGTCGAAAGAGTCACACGATGAGCTGTGGAAAACGTTATCCAAATGTCACAAATCGTGAATGATATATGCCTCCCCGACACAGGTCAGCGGCGTAAAATGCGGTACAATCAAAGCTTTTCTGGCGATTCGCACAAAGGACGGCACTGAACCAGTGGAATTGAACGGCATCTTTCCCTTTTGCGGCCACTTCTCTACGGATTGTTCTTATGACCGATTATCAGCCCATGATGGCATCGATTGCCACCAAAGCGCGCGCCGCATCGCGGCTGTTGGCCGCAGCAGACGACGCGTCCAAGGCCAGCGCCTTAACCTTTGCTGCCCAAGCTCTGCGCGACCAATCGGCCGATATCCTCGCGGCCAATGCCATCGACGTGGCGGCAGGGACCACGGCGGGCCTGTCCCCCGCGATGCTGGATCGTCTGAAACTCGACGAAGCCCGCGTTGCCGCCATGGCCGCGGCGGTGGCACAGGTTGCTGTGCTGGCGGACCCCGTCGGTCACATCATCGACAGCAGTACGCGGCCCAATGGTTTGCAGATGGCGCGTATCCGCGTGCCGATTGGCGTGCTTGGCATCATTTACGAAAGCCGGCCCAATGTCACGGCGGATGCGGCGGCCTTGGGGCTGCGGTCGGGCAATGCCGTCATCCTGCGCGGTGGTAGTGAGGCGGTGCACAGCAACCGCGCGATATATGCCGCGATGCTGGCTGGCATTACGCAGGCCGGATTACCCGCCGACGCGGTGCAGCTTATCCCCACGCAAGACCGCGAGATGGTCGGCCTGATGCTGCGGGCGCAGGGTGCGATTGACATGATCATTCCGCGTGGCGGCAAATCGCTGGTCGCGCGGGTGCAGGATGAAGCCCGCGTTCCCGTGCTCGCGCATCTCGACGGCATCAACCACAGCTATGT
This sequence comes from Maricaulis salignorans, assembly GCA_943368745.1. Taxonomy (GTDB): domain Bacteria; phylum Pseudomonadota; class Alphaproteobacteria; order Sphingomonadales; family Sphingomonadaceae; genus Sphingorhabdus_B. The sequence continues at coordinate 164,985 of CALRLP020000006.1, read as the reverse complement.
CCATAAGGACGCCGATCCAGCGATGGCGCAGGCGATTGTCGTCAATGCCAAGATGCGGCGCACCGGCGTTTGCGGGGCAACTGAAACCGTCCTGATTGATCAGGATTATCCTGCCGCTGCCGAATTGATTGGCGCGCTGATCGATGCCGGATGCGAAGTGCGCGCGGATGATGTGCTGATGGAACTCGACGCCCGCACCGTGTCCGCCGATGCGGATGATTGGGACACCGAATATCTCGATTCCGTCATCTCGGCCCGCGTCGTATCGGGATTGGATGATGCGATGGAACATATCGCCCGCCACGGATCGCACCATACTGACGCGATCATCACCAACAATGCCGATGCCGCAGCGCGCTTTTTGGCGGAGGTCGACAGCGCGATTGTGATGCACAACAGCTCGACCCAATTTGCCGATGGCGGCGAATTCGGCTTGGGCGCGGAAATTGGCATTGCGACGGGCCGGCTGCACGCCCGCGGCCCGGTCGCGCTTGAGGGCCTCACGACCTATAAATGGGTTGTGCGCGGAAACGGGCAAATCCGCCCTTGAAAACCATTGGCCTCATGGGGGGATCGTTCAACCCCGCGCATGGTGGCCACCGGGCGATTAGCCTGTTCGCAATGGATTCGCTGTGCCTCGACGAATTTTGGTGGCTGGTGTCACCGGGCAATCCATTGAAACCCACAAAAGGCATGGCGCCTTTGCCTGCGCGGTTGGCATCGGCGCAGGACCAGACGCGGCGCACACCGATTAAGGCCACCGCCATTGAACGCGACCTTGGCACCGTGTACACCGCAGAAACCCTGAAAAATCTGGTCGCGCGATATCCCAAAGTCCGCTTTGTTTGGATCATGGGCGCGGACAATTTGTTGCAATTTCACCACTGGAAACAGTGGCGCGACATTGCGCGATTGATGCCGATTGCAGTTATCGCCAGACCCGGCTATGATGCACGTGCTGTTGCGGGTCCCGCAATGGCCTGGTTCAGACGGTTTGTCCGGCGTCCGGACCAGCTTCATCACTGGACAAAATGGAGTACGCCAGCGCTTGTCTTTTTGCGCTTTCGTCCAGATCCGCGTTCAGCAACCGCAATTCGGCGTGCTGACCCATATTGGTTTCACCGATATAAGGAACATGGAACGCGTGACGGCGTTACCCGAAATATTGTGCTTTAAGGAGCAATCTTGATCGATACCGCATCCGTTCCGACTGCCGGCAATCTGGCCGCCAAGTCCAAGGAACCCACTTTGACCCCGGACGCCCTCCACGCGCTTATCCTGCAATCGCTCGACGATGATCAGGCGCAGGAAGTGGTGACCATCCCGCTTGAAGGCAAAAGCAACATCGCCGACCATATGGTCGTCGCATCCGGCCGTTCATCGCGGCAGGTGGCGTCGATGGCGCAAAAGCTTGCCGAGCGTATCAAGAAAGCCGGACGTCATGCCCGCATCGAAGGTTTGCCATCGGCAGACTGGGTGCTGATCGACGCCGAAGATGTCATCGTGCATCTGTTCCGTCCCGAAGTCCGCAGCTTCTACAATCTGGAGCGCATGTGGGCATTTGGCGACGCGCCCGAAGCCCCGGCCCAATAAGCCCGAACGTCCGCGCTGATGGCGATGCGCCTGCACATCATCGCGCGCGGCAAAATCGGCCGCTCTGCTGAAGCGGAGCTGGTCGACCGATATCTGAAACGGATCAGCTGGCCAACGCGGCACAGCGAAATGCCCGATAAGGGTGGCGACCTTCCCAGTTCGGACAGCCCCTGCAAAACCATCATCTTGGATGAAAAAGGCGAACAGCTCGGCTCGGTCGAACTCGCCCGCTTGCTGGAACGCTGGCGCGACGATGGCGTGCGCGAGGTGCGTTTCCTCATTGGCGCTGCCGACGGCTTTGATGACGAAGCCCGCGCTGGCGCGGACAAGCTCATCGCCTTTGGCAAAGCGACATGGCCGCATTTGATGGCCCGCGCGATGCTGGCCGAACAATTGTTCCGCGCAACATCGATCATTGCCAACCACCCCTATCATCGTGAAGGATAGGGCCATGCGGTTCTGGTCCGTCCTATTGCTCTTGATGCTCATGCCCTTTGCCATTGCGAGCAGCCTGATGGCGCAAAATGCGGGCAGCAATAGCGCGCAACACGACGCCCTGCGTGCTGCACAGGAAAAAGCGCTGCGTGCGGAACGGCGCAGCGAATTGTTGCGGCAGGAAGCAAGCAACGCCGACAGCACCGCAGACCGGCTGGTCGCGCAAAGGGTGGTGCTGTCTGCCGAAATCGACGCCGCCGAAGCGCAGATAGCAGCAGCGACCGCGCGGATTGCCATCATTAGCCGCCAGCAAGAACTTCAGCGCGCACAGCTTGGTGTGGAAAGCGAACCCGTGCTGCGCCTGAACGCCGCGCTTCAGCAAATGACGGGCCGCCCCACGGTGCTGATGATGATGCAGCCCGGGCAACGCGAAGATTATGTGCATGTGCGCGCGGTCATGGCGACCGTGCAGCCACAGATTATCCGCCGCACCAGCGCCTTGCGCCAACACATTGCGGTGCAAAGCGAATTGCGGGCGCAGGAATATCGCGCGCTGAAATCGCTGGGCGATGCGCGCAGCCGTTTGAAAAGCCGCCAGACAGATTTGGCCAGACTGCAAAGCGCCGCAGGTGGCAAGGCCGGCGCACTGTCCGCCAACGCTGCCATCGCATTTGAACAAGCCATCGCGCAGGGCGAGCGGGCACGCGATATTGTTGGGCGCATGGATATCCAGCGGCTGAGCGCGGAAAAAGCGTCTGAACTCGCGGCGCTGGACGGGCCGATGCTCCGCCCCGGGCGCGCCACCAAGGTTGCGGCGGCGGGGACGGCCTATATCCTGCCCGCGCGCGGCAAGCTGTTGTCCGGTTTCCATGAACTCAACGCCACCGGCTATCGGGAGCGCGGCGTCCGCATTGCGCTTGCCGACAATATGCGCGTGGTCGCGCCAGCGGCGGGGACGGTTTCCTTTGCTGGCCGTTATCGCAGCTATGGGCGGATTATCATTATCGAACATGGCAATGGCTGGAACAGCCTGATTACACATCTTGGCAGCACGCAGGTCAAAAAAGGGCAGGTGGTAACGCAAGGCTTTGTGCTGGGCTCGGCCAAACCAGACGCGCCCGAAATCGGCGTTGAACTGCGCAAAAATGGCCGTGTGATGGATATTGCCACGATATTGGGATGAACTATTGGCGTTCTTGTCGATGCCCGCATGCTGTTGGTGGTAAACATGCTTTCACCCTGGGTTAAGGCGGGGTATAGCATCGCCGAAATGATGAAATGGATTGGTCTATGAAGAACCGTTTGCTGCCCGCGACTTGCGCCATTGTTTTGGCGCTGTCGGTCCCTGCGACTGTGCTGGTCGCGCAAAGCGTTCAGCAGCAACAAGCGCAAGCCGATCGCTTCAAAGAGCTTGAGGAATTCCTCGCGGTCTATCGCAAGGTTAAATTAAGCTATGTCGACAAGGTCGATGACAAGCAATTGATGGAAGGCGCGATTCAGGGGATGCTCGCCAGCCTCGATCCGCACAGTGCCTTCCTCGACAAATCCGACTTCAGCTCGCTGCAAACACAGATTGATGGCGAATATGGCGGCCTTGGCTTGACGGTCACGCTTGAGGATGAAGCGGTGAAGGTCATCGCCCCCACCAAGGACACGCCCGCTGACAAGGCCGGTATCAAGTCGGGCGACTTTATCACGCATTTGGACGGCAAGCTGATCCTTGGCGGAACGCTCGACGAAGCTGTCGAGGCGATGCGCGGTGTGCCGGGCACATCCATCAAGCTCACCATTTTCCGGCCCGGTCGCGATGCGCCGTTCGACGTGACGATAACGCGTGCGGTTATCGATTTGAAACCTGTGCGGTGGGAAGTGAAAAACCGCATTGGCGTTATTTCGATCACCGGCTTCTCCGAACAAACCGGCGCTGACGTTGTCGCTGCTGTGTCCGGCATCAAGAAATCGCTTGGCGGAAATCCACTGGGCTACATCATTGACCTGCGGTCCAACCCCGGTGGCATATTGGATGAAGCCGTTTCCGTTTCTGACGCTTTCCTGTCGAGTGGCGAGATTGTTTCCGAACGCGGCCGCGACAAACGCGACATCCAACGCTGGTGGACCGAACGCGCCGTTCCGGGCGATGTCACCGGCGGCGCGCCGATCATCGTTCTGGTTGACGCTGGCTCTGCATCGGCATCCGAAATTGTGGCGGGTGCATTGCAAGATCACCATCGCGGCTTGGTCATGGGTGAACGCAGTTTCGGCAAGGGATCGGTGCAGAGTGTCCTGCCGTTGACGCGGGACACGGGCCTGCGCCTCACCGTTGCGCGCTACCATCTGCCATCGGGTCGTTCGGTGCAGGAAGGCGGCATAAAGCCCGATGTCCGCGTACCGCAATTGACCGATCCCGATTATAAAAAGCGGGTGTCTGTGCGCGAGTCCGATTTGCGTCGTCACTTGGTCAATGAATTGAAAGACAACAGCAAAGACCTGGAAGAAGACCGCATCGACGATCCGCGTTTTGCCATGACGGCCGAACAGTTGAAGGCCAAGGGCATTGACGATTTCCAATTATATTACGCGATGGAAACCTTGCAGCGGCTTGGATCCAAAACGATGAAGCTTGCTGCAAAGCCCGTTAAGGGCAGGGCGCAGAATTGAGCATATGCCGCAGATGATGTCGAAATATGACAAGGCCCATTGGCTCGCATTCCTGTTACCGGCGGCGTTGCTCGCGGGGGCATATGGCTCGCAATATATTGGCGGGCTTTTCCCGTGCGAAATGTGCTGGTGGCAGCGTTATCCGCATTTCGCCGCGGTCGCGATTGCGGCCATTGCCTTTGGCGTTGGCAACCTTGCCTTTCGCAAAACATTGGTTGCGCTTGCGGCATTGGCCATTGCGACCAGCGGCGGCATCGCGGGCTTTCACGCCGGCGTCGAATATGGCTGGTGGGAAGGGTTGACCGCCTGCACCGCGACGATTTCGGGCAGCGGGGATGATTTGCTCAAGTCGATCATGAACGCGCCATTGGTCCGCTGCGACGTGGCACCATGGTCTTTGTTCGGCATTTCGCTTGCCGGCTATAATTTCCTCTTGTCGTTGGGCGGTGCAGTGGCCATCTTGGGTATGACATGGCGCAACACGAAACCCTGAAAACCACACCGCAGCGTAAGGCGGCCATCGACCGGATGATTCGCGTGAATCAAGCGGGCGAATTTGGTGCGAAACGCATTTACGCAGGCCAGCTTGCGGTGATGGGCGACCGGACGCCGGCGGCGCGCAGCATTGCGCATATGGCCGAGCAAGAGGAGCGCCATTTGAGCGCCTTTGACAAGATGATGGCCGAACGCGGCGTGCGTCCAACCGCTTTATACCCCATTTGGAACGCCGCCGGTTTTGCGCTTGGCGCAGTGTCTGCTGCAATCAGCCCGGAGGCGGCAATGGCCTGCACCGTGGCGATCGAAACCGAAATTGACCGCCATTATAGCGAACAGCTCGCAGAAATCGGTGACAGCGATCCCGAATTATCGGCGATGATTGCCGATTTTCAGGCGGATGAGCTGGAACATAAAGCCACCGCACTGGCCGAAGGCGCAGAGCGCGCACTGGCCTATCCGGTCATGAGCGCGCTTGTCCGTTTGGGTTGCCGCACCGCGATTGCAGTGTCGAAACATATTTGAGCTTCATCGCGCATTCAGCCTGCGACGTTCAAGCCAGAGCATAGATTTTTGGAGAATATCCCGTGAACGCAATGGCCAATATTTCCGTCGCCGCTTTGGCTCTCATGCTGTCGGCGCAAGCACCGGCGCAAAATGCCCCCGCTTCGCAGCCGGGTGATGAAAAGATCAACCAGTTGATCATCTATGGCGACGACAAATGCCCCGAAAGCCAAGGCGATGAAATCGTCGTCTGCGCGCGGATGGGGGAGGCGGACCGGTACCGCATTCCATCGTCCTTGCGCGGCGACCCAAATGACTCGCGCAATCAGGCGATGTCCGAACGGATCAAATCCTACGAATATGTGGGCGCCAGCGGCACGATGAGCTGCTCGGCATCGGGTGCTGGCGGCTTTACCGGATGTGGGCTGAAAGAAATTGACCGCGCCTATGCCGAAAAAGCGCAAGACCCCGGCATTGTCTTTGGCCGCTTGATCGCCGCCGAACGCGCCAAGCGCATGGCGGGCATCGATGCAGAGGCTGCCGAAGTCGAAGCACGCGTGGCCGAATTTGAAAAGGGCCGCGCCGAACGTGAGGCGAAGTTGCAGGCCGAACTGGATGCAAAGGAAGCGGCATCTGCCGACGCAGAGCCGCTGCCTGAGCCTAAATAAGCGGGCCTAGCCCTTCGCTTTTTCCGCGGCGACCCAATCTGTAATCTGCTGCTCCAACACATCGAGCGGGACGGAGCCTTGGCCCAATACGGCGTCGTGGAACGCCGCAAGGTTGAATTTCGGGCCAAGCTCTTTGGTGGCCATGGTCCGCAATTCACGGATCTTCAGTTCGCCCAATTTATACGCCAATGCTTGGCCGGGCCAGCTGATGTAGCGGTTGACCTCGGCTTCGATATTGGCGGCCGACAGCGCGCTGTTGTCGGTCATGAAATCGATCGCCTGTTGCTTGCTCCAACCCTTGGCATGAATGCCGGTGTCGACGACCAAGCGGCATGCGCGCCACATTTCATAGGACAGCCGTCCCATGTCCTTGGCGGGCGTATCATATAGGCCCATTTCGATGCCCAACCGCTCGGAGTAGAGGCCCCAGCCTTCGGTAAAGGCGGTGAAGAATGCGCCATATTTGCGGAAGTCCGACAAAGGCAATTCTTGCTGCAGCGCGATTTGGTTGTGATGCCCGGGGACCGCTTCATGCACCGACAAAGCCGGAATTTCCCAGAACGGACGCTGGTTCAGTTTCGACGTGTTGACGAAATAGGTTCCGGAGATGCCGATTTCGGGCGAGCCCTGATTATAATAAGCCGTCGTGGTGCCTTCGGCGGTTTCTGCCGGAATTTCCTTTATGCCATAGGGCAGGCGCGGCAGGCGGCCGAACAGGCTGGGCATTTTGCCATCGATGATCTTGGTCACCCGCGCGACCTTTTCCATCAGCTCTTCGGGCGTTTTGGCGTAATATTGCGGGTCGGTCCGCAAATGTTGGATAAAGGCTTCGCGGCTTGGATATCCCGCCTGTGACGCGACCTCGACCATCTCGGCGCGAATGCGCGCCACTTCGTTCAGGCCAATTTGGTGGATTTGCTCTGCGGTCAGGGACGTCGTGGTTTCTTCACGGACCCGGAACGCATAATATTTGTCACCGCCCGGTTGCGCCGACACGCCGGGTGCTGTGGCGCAAGCGGGCTTGTAGCTTGCGGTATACCATGCGAGTTGTTTGTTCAGCGCGGGGTGAATGACCGTGCGGATCGTGGCTTCCGCCGCTTTGGCAAGGCCCGCAAAGTCCGCTTCGGAAACACCCGCAGGACGCTTTTTCGCATATGGTTCGTAGAAACGCGACGTATTCACGTCGGTCGTAATCAGCCCGCTGATCGTTCCTTCAAAACCCTTCAGCGTGACGCAGGGCTGGGTATATTTGCCCTTGATCGCGACATTGGCCACCGCGATATTTTCGTCATTCACGCGCGCATATTGGGCGAGCCGCGCATTGTAGCTTTCAAAATCCGCCTTGGTGCGAAACGGCAGATTTTGCGCCATGCCCGCAAGTTGCTGGTGCCAGCTTGAATAGGTCGTGAAGTTGATCGCGCGTTGCCCGAAACTGTTGCCCTCGATGGTTGAGTTGAGCGCGCGCCGTAATATGCCCGCCTCCACCTTTGATGCGGCATTCAGCGAATCTGAAGGGATGGCATTTAGCCGGGTGAGAAACTTCGCGGCATCGGCGGCGCGGCGGTCCTGTGCGGCCAAGGTGTAGTCGCCCAGTTCCGATGCATAATCATTCACGCCCAGCGCGCTGGCATAGACCGGCTGTTCCTTCAACGAAGCCGCCCACACATCATTCACCAGCGTGACAAGGTCGCCATTGGCGTCGGCATGTGCCGGAACGGCAAGCGCCAAAATCGATCCAGCGAGTAACAATTTGCGCATTGGGCTTCTCCTCGAAATAACAATGTGCGGACTAAAGCAGGGGCGAACGCAATTGACCAGACCCTTCCGCAATTCCCCTGCGCCCTTGGCCAGTGGCTGAGTGGTCAGCGGTAATTGTCGACGATATCGAACATCGCGGTAATTTGGTCCCGCTCGCTTTGGTTGAGCTCGGGCCGCCAGATATCGAATATCAACACCAGCCGGTCAAACGCGCTGTTGTTCCATGCCTCATGTTCGACACTGTCATCAAAGGCGATGACTTTGCCTTCCTGCCATTCAATCGTCGAGCCACCAACGCGAAAGCCGCAATCGGGCGGAACGACCAAAGGTAAATGGCAGATAAAGCGGCTGTTCAACATGCCGCTATGCGGCGGGATTTTCGCGCCGGGCCGCAAAAGCGATAGCATCACAGACGGCGCGCGCGGGCCAATGTGACATAGCGGCACATGGTCCATCACGGCGCGATAAATGTTCGGGCAACGCGCGATATGTTCGTCCACGGCTGCGCCATTTTGCCACAGATGCAGCGTGCTCCAGTCCGCATTTTCCAAAAGGCCATGATGGTCCTGCTGCGGACGGGCGTTGGCCATTTTCATATATGGCTGAAAACCGTCATGCTGCGCCAGCAAGGAAAGCGCCTCACGCTGCATGTCGGGGAACAAAGCCTCCAGCTGTGCCACCCAGTCCCATGCTGTGGTGTCGGCAAATTCGACATGGGCCATATGGGGATAATAATGCGCCATCGGTTTTTGCGGAAATTGCCGATATTCCGCAGGTCGCTGCACATCGCCAAACATCATATCGAGCGATTGGCGAAAACGTGGATGCTGTTGTTCGCGGGTAAAGCCTGCTGCGCGCATTCCATCGATCAATGTTTGACGGAACAGATCCGCCAGCCATGTAACAGCGACGTGCGCGCGCGCGATTTCGGTGGCGACTGCGGGGTCGTACGATGGCCGGGCGGCGGCCGTGCGAATGGCGGCACTATAATAAGCATTGGCGGCCCGGTGGTCACCGGCCTCACGCCGTCGGTCGGCTTTGGCAATCAGTGCGATGATGTCAAAACGGTCCGCCGTCAGCCGCGCATCTGCCTCCGCCTCGGACGGGAAACCGGCTGGGGTTTTGGGTTCTGCGGACGACATTGCCAAGCATTACGCCATTGCAAGGCGCTTTGGCAATGTCAGGCGCCACCTATTCCGCAGCTTCCAGCACCTCATGGTCGGACAGCGGCTGGCTTAAGCGGGTCAGCATTTCCTTCGGGCATATCTGCCAGAATTCACCGCGCCTGCGGTCCCAATCTTCCAGCAATGATTTCGACCATGCGCTGTCGGTGGCTTGGGCATGGGCGGTGATCAGCGACTTCAGCTGGTCTTCCCAATAAGCGCTGTCGAGCCGTTGCCAGACAATGCTGTCCGGATTGGCCATCTTTGCAAAATCGCCTTCGGTGTCGAGCACAAATGCCATGCCGCCGGTCATCCCTGCACCAAAGTTGCTGCCAACCTTGCCCAAGATGACCGCCATGCCGCCGGTCATATATTCCAGACCGTTTGATCCGCAGCCTTCGACCACGACATGCGCGCCGGAGTTGCGGACGGCAAAGCGCTCGCCAGCCTGTCCTGCCGCCAACAGCCGTCCCGACGTTGCGCCATAGAGCACAGTGTTGCCGATGATGCTGTTCTGCTGACTGGTCAGCGGGCTGCTGACCGTTGGCCGCACGATTATGGTGCCGCCCGAAAGCCCCTTGCCGACATAGTCATTGGCGTCGCCAAACACTTCCAAGGTAATGCCCTGACACAGGAATGCGCCAAGCGATTGTCCCGCCGAACCACGCAAACGCACATGGACATGTCCTTCGGAAAGGCCCTTCATCCCGTACAGTCTCGTGATTTCGGAACTGAACCGCGTGCCAACCGCGCGGTGGGTGTTGCGGACATTATATGTCAGCTGCATTTTCTCGCGCCGTTCGAACACCGGCTTTGCATCATGGATCATTTGCGCATCAAGGCTGTCGGGCACTTCATTGCGGAATGTCGGGATGCTGAAGCGGCGCGCGCTGTCGGGCGCGTCGACCTTGGCAAGGATGGGGTTGAGATCGAGATCGTCCAAATGCTCCGCGCCGCGGCTAACCTGGCGCAGCAGCTCGGTACGGCCAATGACTTCATCAAGGCTGCGATAGCCAAGCTTGGCCAGAATCTCGCGCACTTCCTCGGCAATGAAGGTCATCAGGTTGATGACCTTTTCCGGGGTGCCCGTGAATTTCTTGCGCAAGGCTTCGTCCTGAACACAGACCCCGACGGGGCAGGTGTTGGAATGACACTGGCGCACCATGATGCAGCCCATGGCGACAAGGCTGAGCGTGCCGATGCCAAATTCTTCGGCGCCCAAGATCGCGGCAATCACAATGTCGCGTCCGGTTTTGAGCCCGCCATCGGTCCGCAGCTTGATACGATGCCGCAGGCCGTTGAGCGTCAGCACCTGATTGGCTTCGGACAGACCCATTTCCCATGGTGTCCCTGCATATTTGATGCTGGTTTGCGGGCTTGCGCCGGTTCCGCCAACATTGCCCGAAACGAGGATGACGTCGGCATGCGCTTTTGCCACACCAGCGGCGATGGTGCCGATGCCTGCCGCGCTCACCAGCTTGACGCACACCCGCGCGCGCGGATTGATTTGCTTTAGGTCGTAGATCAGCTGGGCAAGGTCTTCGATCGAGTAAATGTCATGGTGCGGTGGCGGTGAAATCAGCGTCACGCCCGGCGTCGAATGCCGCAGGCGCGCAATCATTTCGGTGACCTTGAAACCGGGCAACTGGCCACCTTCGCCGGGCTTTGCGCCCTGTGCGACCTTGATTTCAATTTCCTCACACGCGCCAAGATATTCGGCGGTTACACCGAAACGGCCACTGGCGATTTGTTTGATGACGCTGTTGGCATTGTCGCCATTTTCATAGGGCTTGAACCGCTTGCTGTCTTCGCCGCCTTCGCCGGATACGGCCTTTGCGCCAATCCGGTTCATGGCAATGGCCAGTGTCTCATGCGCCTCAGGCGACAAGGCGCCAAGCGACATGCCCGGCGTGACAAAGCGTTTGCGAATTTCGGTGATCGCTTCGACTTCATCAATCGCAACGGGTTCCTTCGCGAAGTTGAATTCCAACAAATCGCGCAAGTAAATCGGCGGCAGTTCGCGCACGCCTTGGGCAAATTGTGTGTAGGTCGAATAGCTGTCATTCGCGACAGAGCTTTGCAACAAATGCATCAGACCCGCCGAATAGGCATGCTCTTCGCCGCCATTACGTTGCTTGTAAAAGCCGCCAACGGGCAAGCGTGCTACGGCGGTGTCAAACGCTTCTTCATGGCGATCCCGCGCGTTCACATAGAGCGAATGATAGCCTTCGCCCGAAATCTTGTTCGGCATTCCGGGGAAGAAGTCGTTGACCAAGGCACGCGACAGGCCAACCGCTTCGAAATTATAGCCGCCACGATAGCTGGAGATGACCGCGATGCCCATTTTGGACATGATCTTCAACAGCCCTTCATTGATGGCGGTGCGGTAATTCTCGACCGCTTGGGTCAGCGCAAGTCCACCCAACAGCCCGCGCGCATGGCGGTCGCCAATCGCGGCTTCGGCCAGATATGCGTTTACCGTGGTTGCGCCAACGCCAATGAGCACTGCGAAATAATGCGTGTCGAGACATTCGGCCGAGCGGACGTTGATCGACGAATAGCTGCGCAAGCCATTGCGCACCAAATGCGTGTGCACAGCGGCAGCGGCAAGGATCATGGCAATGCCCACGCGGTCGGCGCTGATATTTTCGTCGGTTAGGAACAATTCGGATTTGCCCATACGCACCGCGGCGACGGCTTCTTCGCGGATCCGCGTGATGGCCGCGCGAAGACCTTCTTGTCCTTCGGAAATATCATAGGTGCAGTCAATTTCTGCGCCCGCCGCGCCAAAGGCGGACTTTAACCGGCGCCAGTCATGCGACGTGAGCACGGGGCTGGCAAGGACAAGCACGTCGGCGTTCTGGCTCTTTTCTTCCAAAATGTTGGCAAGGTTGGAGAAACGCGTTTTCAGGCTCATCACGTGCCGCTCGCGCAGGCTGTCGATGGGCGGGTTTGTCACTTGGCTGAAATTCTGGCGGAAGAATTGGCTGATCAGGCGCGGCTTATCGCTGATGACGGCGAGCGGCGTGTCGTCGCCCATCGACCCAATGGCTTCCTTGCCATCTTCGATCATCGGCGCGAGGATCATTTCGACATCTTCAAGTGTCATGCCGGCAGCGACCTGACGCTTGGTCAGTTCCGCGCGGGACCACGCCGGGGCATCATCCTGCCCGACGTCAGGCAAGTCGGTGATGGCCCGGAAACCACGCACGAGTGCGCCATAATCTTGCTCTGCCGAGATGCGGTCTTTCAACTCACCATCGCGGTACAATTTGCCTTCGTCGAGGTTGACCGCAATCATTTGGCCAGGGCCAAGGCGGCCCTTTTCCAATATTGTCGTTTCGGGAAGAACGACCATGCCGGTTTCGGAACCGATGACGAGCAGATTGTCCGACGTGCGGCTGTAGCGCAGCGGGCGAAGGGCGTTGCGATCAACGCCTGCAACCGCCCAATGGCCGTCGGTCATGGCCAACGCAGCGGGGCCATCCCATGGCTCCATGACGCTGGACATATATTCATACATTGCGCGATGTGACGCGGGCAGATTGGGGTTTGACTGCCATGCTTCGGGGATCAGCATCAGCTTTGCCGTTGGCGCTTCCTTGCCCGAACGGACCAATGTTTCGAACACAGCATCCAGCGCGGCAGTGTCCGATGATCCTGCTGGAATGACGGGCTTAATATCATCAGAATGCGCACCAAAGGCGATGCTGGCCATTTTGATTTCGTGGCTCTTCATCCAATTCTGGTTGCCACGGATGGTGTTGATTTCGCCATTATGCGCAAGACCGCGGAACGGCTGTGCTAACCACCATTGCGGGAAAGTGTTGGTCGAATAACGCTGGTGGAAAATCGCGACGCGGCTTTCAAAACGGTCGTCCTGAAGATCGGGGTAAAAGACCGAAAGGCTCTCGGCAAGGAACAGGCCCTTGTAGACAATCGACCGGCACGACAGCGAGCAGATGTAGAAATCGCGAATTTGCGCGGCGATGATCTTTTTTTCGATCCGGCGGCGGACGAGATACAGATTCTTTTCAAACTCGGTCGCGTCCACCGCATCGGGCATTGGGCCCGCGATCATGATCTGTTCGATTTCGGGCCGTGTCGCCTGCGCCTTGGTGCCGATAACCGACACGTCGACCGGCACCTGCCGCCAGCCATAAATGGTGTAGCCGGCGTCGATGATTTCCGCCTCGACAATCGTCCGGCAGTTTTCTTGTGCGCTCAGGTCGGTGCGTGGCAGGAACACCATGCCGACCGCCAAACGGTTTGGCATCGGGCGGTGGCCGCTGTCCGATATGGCATCGTCAAAGAAGCGGACGGGCAAGTCGATGTGCAGCCCAGCGCCATCGCCCGTCTTGCCGTCGGCATCAACGGCGCCACGGTGCCAAACGGCCTTGAGCGCCTCAATCCCGGCTGCCACCACGCGGCGCGATGGCTTTCCATCGGTCGCGGCAATCAAGCCAACGCCGCAGGCATCGCCTTCGGATTCCGGATAATACATGCCCTCATTGGCGAGGCGTTCATGTTCGGGGGTGGGATAGAATATGGTCATGCTGCAACCTTTTCACGGCGTGCTTTTGATTTCAGATAATTGTGCATATGCTGCGTCACGTCGCGGCCATCGCGGATCGCCCAGACGACAAGGCTCGCGCCGCGCACGATGTCGCCAATGGCGAACACACCGTCGAGGTTGGTCATCTGCGTATTATGATCGACGCGAATGGTGCCCCAGCGGGTGACGTTGAGGTCAGCCGCGCCGAACAACACAGGCAGGTCTTCGGCTTCAAAACCAAGCGCGGTAATCACAAGGTCGGCATCCAGTGTGAAGTCACCTTGCGGATCATTTTCCGGCGCGCGGCGACCCGATGCGTCGGGGGCACCAAGGCGCATTTTGGAAACCTGAACCCGCTCGACCTTGCCATTGCCTTCAAAGCCCTTGGGGCCGGAAAGCCAAACAAACTCCACGCCTTCTTCTTCGGCATTGGCAACTTCCCGCTGCGAACCGGGCATATTTTCGCGGTCGCGGCGGTAGAGGCATTTCACCGACTTTGCGCCTTGGCGGATGGCGGTGCGGACACAATCCATCGCGGTATCGCCGCCGCCAATGACGACGACATTCTTGCCCTCGGCATTCAGCGCGCCGCTTTCGAACGCGGGCACGGCATCGCCAAAGCCCTTGCGGTTGGACGCGGTCAAATAATCCAATGCCGCTACGACGCCATTCAGATCGCCGCCCGGTAACGACACTGCGCGCGCCTTGTACACGCCGGTCGCAATCAACACGGCGTCATGCTTGGCGCGCAATGCGTCGAGCGTGGCGTCACGGCCCACTTCGAAATTGGGATGGAAGTGGATACCAGCGTCTTCAAGGCGCTTCACGCGGCGCATGACGACGTCTTTCTCCAGCTTAAATCCGGGAATGCCATAGGTCAGCAGGCCGCCCATGCGGTCATAGCGGTCGTACACATGCACGTCATATCCCGCGACGCGTAGATATTCTGCGGTGGTCAGGCCACCCGGGCCGCCGCCAATGATGCCCACCGATTGCCCGCGCGATGCTCCGACCGCAACGGGTTCGACCCAGCCCTGTTCCCAAGCGGTGTCGGTGATATATTTTTCGACAGAGCCAATGGTCACTGCATCGTGACCGGAAAATTCAATGACGCAATTGCCCTCGCACAAGCGATCTTGCGGGCAGATGCGGCCGCAAATTTCGGGCATAGTGCTGGTCAGATTGGACAACTCATACGCCTCACGCAAGCGCCCTTCGGCGGTCAGGCGCAACCAATCCGGAATATGGTTATGCAACGGGCAATGCACCGAACAATAAGGCACGCCGCATTGCGAACAACGCGACGCCTGATCCGCGGCGTCGTCGGACGCATAACGCTCGGCGATTTCGGCAAAATCCTCTGCACGAAGCTGCGCAGCCCGCTTTTCAGGGTAGGCCTGCGGTTTCGAGATAAATTTCAGCATCGGGTCTTTGGCCACAGCGCACACTCCTTGAATATGCGCGGCGCGTATCGCGGAAAACGGTGGATGTCACCTATAAAACCGAATAATAGGTCAGTTTAACTGCCATATGTCATATATTTTGTGACTAAATAATGGTGACACGCAATATAATTTCACATATTTATGCCCGTTTCGGACCTTACCCTATGGCTAGCCACAGCAAAGCCGCTGAACCGACAATGATTCGGTAATAGGCAAATGGCGTGAAGCCATATCGGCCCACCAGCGCCACGAACGCTTTCACCACGATCACGGCAACGACGAATGCCGCGGTGAACCCAATGGCAATCATGTCTAGGTCATCGGCGCTCAGCAGTGCGCGATCTTTCCATAGCGCGTAGACGGTCGCGGCCATCATCGTTGGCACGGCAAGGAAAAACGAAAATTCGGCCGCGGTTTTGCGTTCGACGCCCATCATCAGTCCGCCCATAATCGTTGCGCCTGACCGGCTCACCCCGGGCAGCATGGCGGTGCACTGAATAAGGCCGATGGATAAGGCAGTGCCAAGCGGTATGTCCTCCACCGAATGGAAGCGGACATTTTTCACGATCCGCTCAAGAACCAATATGATGATGCCGCCGACGATCAGCGCGATGGCGACAATTTCGGGCGTTTGCATGGCGGCGCGAATGGCGTCGTACGCGACAACGCCAATGAGCAAAGCTGGTACAAAGCCGAGCAGGATATTGCGCGTGAACGCGATTGGACCGGGCTGCACTTTCAACAACCCCATGCCGACCGCCCAGAAACGCTGCCAATATACCAGCAACACTGCCAATATTGCGCCCAGTTGGATAGCAATCTTGAACGCGATCGAACTGTTGTCGGTAAATCCAACCAGTTCACCGGCAAGTATAAGATGTCCGGTGGACGATACGGGCAGAAACTCGGTCAGCCCCTCGATAATGCCGAGGAGCACAGCGATCAGCCAATCGCTCACTGACCGCCACCAAAGCGGCCATGCCGGCGATAGATGTTCAACCAGTCGGCAGCGATCGTATCCAGCGGCGTCGGCACGATGCCGTAAGCCGCCAGCCCGTCTGTGCCGGTTACGACATTGTCCTTGCCCAGCATCTTATACTGATCTTCGGTGATCGGCGCGCCCGGCAGCCAACCGGTGCCCTTTGCGAGCAGCTTTGCCGCGATGTCGGGCACTTCCACAAATATGGGATCACGGCCGATGGCTTTGGCGATCCAGCGGTTCAGCTCCATCATCGAGAATGTTTCGGGACCACCCAACTCAAGCGTGCTGCCGTCCTGATGGGCCACGGCCTTTGCGACCGCCTTTGCGACATCGCCCACAAATACCGGCTGGAACTTGGTGCCTGCGCCAATGACGGGAATGACAGGAAGCGATCGGATCATTCCGGCAAAGCGGTTGATGAACTGGTCTTCGCGGCCAAAGACAATGGATGGCCGAAGGATGACTGCCGACGGGAATGCCGCGCGCACGGCGGCTTCGCCACCTGCTTTGCTCTGCCCGTATACCGCTTCGCTGTGCGCATCGGCGCCAATGGCCGACACATGCACGAGCGCTTTGACACCGGCGGCGGCTGTGGCCTGCGCGACGATGCCTGCGCCAACATTTTGCACAGCGTCCATATTATCGAAGCTGCCGACAAGATTGATAACCGCATCCGCATCCATCACAGCGCGCGCAACACTATCGGGCTTTCGCACATCCGCAGCCATCAATTGCACCTGGCCGACATTGCCGAGCGGCTTGATATGATTGGCGCCACCGACGTTGCGGCAGGCCACACGAATACGCGCGCCTTCGTTCAGCAGCGCCTGCGCCACATAGCGGCCCAGAAAACCGCTGCCGCCAAAAATCGTTACCAACTTGCCTTGCATAAATGCTCCATCATGCAGCGTGTGAATTGGATGGCGCTTTGCACCACCACCCCAAAGCTTTCAAGGCCGACCTGCGCTAAAATGACTTTGCATTTTGCGCCACTGCCCATTGGCGCATGTCAGAACCGCATGTTGGGGACGACTGCGCCTGCCTGCGTGCGGATAATTGGCCCGCGCTGTGCCTTATCATTGGCATCCTATTATCTTCTGGGTAACGGATGTTGCTGTGGCTTGGTGGAACCTTATGCATAAGGGGGCGTTAGGCGCGAAGGAATGTCTGCTTGATCCGATTAACTGCCTTTTTATATCTTGGTTGTGCCGCAGCGCCTCTGCTCGCGCAAAATCCGGCTGCCGATGTTCGTGTGCAGCCGCCGGCGCCATCCACCGTGCCGCCGAAAGTTTTGAGCCCCGCACCCGCGGATCCGCAAACGCCGATCATTGACGACGCGGAATTCGACGCTGCCATCCCGTCACTGGACGACGCGCCGTTGGAGAGCATCGACGCATGGCAGGCCGAACAAGAAGCAAAGGAAGAAGGCGGCACGCCCCAGCAGCAGGCCGCACAAACCGCCGCCGATCCCGCTATCGCAGCCGTGCAGGATGGCGATGCCGTGGAAATCCTGCCGGACCCACCGGTCACGGACCCGTTGCTGGACGACCCGCTTCCGCCAATAGATAGCTTTGATGCTGAACCACCGCCTGAACCAACGCAGGCCGCCGAACGAGAGGCGCGGGCGTTGCGTTATGTACTGCGTGTCGATGGGCTCGATGCCACAAAGACAACCGATATTGCCAAAGACGCCGACGGGGTTGCCGTGGAAGCCGCCACCTGGCGCGATGTGCGCGGACGGTTTGATAGCCTGTCGGCGCTCAACGACGGTGACGGAACTGCGGAAAACCGAGCAGAAATCAGTCAACGTGCACGCGCCGACCGTCAGTTGCTGTTGGACATTCTCAACGGGCAAGGCTTTTTTGATGCTGATGTGCGTGTCGCGGTTCAGCCATCTGCAGTAGAAGGCCAGCCATTGAACGTTGTCCTGACGGTTGTGCCAGGACGGCGTTACTATCTCGGACAAATCGCCTTTGCCGCGCCCGCTGTCGAGCCGGTGGATCTTATCAGCAGCAACTTTGTTCCCAAAGGCGGCGATCCGATTGTCGCGGACATCATCTTGGCTGCCGAGGCGAATATTTCGGTCCAGTTGCCCCAAAATGGCTATCCTTTTGCCAAGGTTGGCGAGCGGGACATATTGCTGGATGGCGACGTGGGTATTGGGGATTATACATTGCCTGTGGAAACGGGCGCACGCAGCTATTTCGGGCAATTGCGAACCGAAGGCACCCCTGCTTTTGATGCCGACCATGTCTCGATATTGCGGCGCTTCAAGGCCGGCGACCTGTATGACAGCCGGAAAGTTGACGATCTGCGCGCCGCGCTCATCGCCACGGGCTTGCTGTCGACGGTGTCTGTTGAAGCCATCCCGGGCGAAGGCAGCGCACCAGACGGAACGCCTTATGCTGACCTGCTTGTTCGGCAGGAAGCCGCACCGCCGCGGACCATTGCCGGAAGCGCGGGCTATGGCACAGGACAGGGCTTGCGTGTCGAAGCAAGCTGGACACACCGCAATCTGTTTCCGCCTGAAGGATCGCTGACCGCAGCGGGTGTGTTGGGAACACAAGAACAAGCCGCGAGCATTTCCTTCGCGCGCGCCAATGCCGGACGGCGCGACCGCAATGTCGAAATATCGCTGTCGGCTTTGCATAGCAATTACGACGCTTTCGAAGCCTATACCGGGCGACTGGCCGGGACGATGTCGTTTGTATCGACGCCGATCTGGCAAAAGAAATTCACATGGTCGATTGGCGCTGAATTGTTGGCGACATCAGAAGACCAGTTTGATTTCGCACGGGGGCTTCGCGACCGGCAGATCTTTTATGTGGCGGCGCTTCCCGGGCAAGTCGGCTTTGACCGGTCCAACAATCTATTGGACCCGACCAAAGGGTATCGCGTCAATTTGCGCGTCTCGCCAGAGGCCTCGCTTGGGACCGGCAAACAGATTTATGCGCGGGCCATTCTTGACGCGTCTTATTATTATCCGGTGAAAGACAATGTCGTTGTGGCCGCGCGCGCGCGGGTGGGGACGATATCCGGCATTGCACGCGATAACCTTGCCCCTTCGCGGCGTTTTTATGGTGGCGGTGGAGGATCGGTTCGTGGCTTTGGCTATCAACAGCTTGGCCCGCAAGACCCGAACAGTGATCCGGTCGGCGGACGCAGCATGAACGAATTCTCTCTGGAAGGCCGCTATCGCTTTGGCAATTACGGCGTTGTCGGCTTTGTCGACGCCGGCCAGGTATATGAATCGAGCATTCCAAAGTTCAATGATTGGCGCTTCGGCGTCGGGGTTGGCGGGCGCTTTTACACCAATTTCGGCCCGATCCGCTTGGACCTCGCAACACCCATGAATCGGCGACAGGGTGAATCGCGCTTCAGCGTCTATGTGTCGATTGGACAGGCGTTTTGATGCTGTGGCGGCGCATAGCCATCGGGGCTGGGGCGGTCATGGCATTGCTGTTGCTGTTGATCGCCGGCGGCTATGTGTGGCTAGATACCCAATCGGGACGGAATTTTGTCGCGCGGCAGATTGCAGCCTTCGAAATGGAAAATGGCCTCAACATCCGGATCGGGAAAATTGAGGGTTCGATTTACAGCGATACCATCCTGCGCGATGTCCAGTTCCGCGATCCCAAGGGCGGCTTTGCCCGTGCGCCGGAAATCCGGCTCGATTGGAACCCGCTGTCTTATTTCTCCAGCGGCGTAAACATCACCTCGCTGCGTGCGCCCACGCTCAACGTCGCACGGATGCCGGCATTCCGCATGGTGCCCGACCGGGGTGACCCTTTGCTGCCCGATTTGGATATCAATATAGGTCAGCTGCAAATTGACCGCATTGTCTTTGCAAAAGGCATCACGGGCGAGGAACAGGTCGCCTCGCTGTCGGGCAAAGTCCAGATTGCCGATCGCCGCGCAATCGTCACCGCGACGGCGGGCAGCCTTCGGGGTGATCGCATCGTCCTAAAACTGGATGCCGTGCCGGAGGACAATCGTTTCGATGTCGATCTGAACCTCGACGCACCGGCGAAGGGCGTTGTTGCGGGGCTACTGGGGCGTGACGTGCCCATGCAGATGACCCTCGCTGGCCGTGGCAGCTGGCGCAAATGGGACGGTGCTTTGTCCGCGCAAATGGGTGCGGAAAAAGTTGCGGACATTGCCCTGACGGCGCGCGAAGGCACCTTCAGTGCAAAGGGCACCGCCGCGCCTGCCAAATTGATGGCGAACAGCCTGTTGGTGCGCGCATTATCGCCCGTGGCGAACATCGACATGGCGGCACGCTTTGCCGAACGGTCTGCGAAAATCAGCGGGACATTGCGCTCGGCCGCGATGGAGATGCGCGCAGATGGCATTGCCGATTTGGGCGAAGCGCGTTTTCGCGACCTTGCCCTGGATATCCGTTTGCTTCGACCCGGCATCATCGGATCGAACGTCAGCGGCACAAATGTACGCGGCAAGGCACTGCTCAACGGGGCATTCGCCGAACCCAATGTGGCATATTCTGCGACAGCCAAGCGTTTGGCATTCGACCTTACGACTTTTGAGGATGTGACGCTGAGTGGTGAGGCACAAGGCGCGGCTGACCGCTTCCTCATTCCGGTAACCGCGCGCGCGCGGCGCGTCACTGGCATCAACCAAATTGCCGGTGGCTTGTTGACCAACGTGCGTCTGAACGGCGATTTGGCGATCGCGAACGGGCGTCTGCTTTCGGATAATCTGAAGATCAGGTCAGACCGTATCAACGCCACGGCCTTGCTGGTCGGCGATATTGATAAGGGTTTTTACACAGGCGCGTTGAACGGAAAAGTCGACGGCTTCCAAGTGAACTCGGTCGGGTTGTTTAACGTGGTCGCCGACGTTGATCTCGAGACAACGCTTGGTAGGGGCTATGCGCTCGTTGGCACCATAAAGGCGCGTTCCACGCGGCTGTTCAGTGCGGGCGCGCAAAAGTTTCTGGGCGGGCAGATGTTTATTAATGCCGGCATTCGATACGGCACCAACGGCATTTTGCAGATCACCCGTGCAACCGTGGTGTCACCGCTTTTCCGGCTGAACAGCGGCACGGGAACGTACGTAACCGAAGGTGGCCGCGTACTATTTAACGGGCGTGGCTATTCCAACCAATATGGGCCTGTGACTGTCGCCATGACCGGGACCTTTGACGATCCTGTGTATCGCATCACCGCGACCAATCCGGGCTTTGGTGTTGGTCTATCGAATGTGGTCGGCGTCGTCACGCAAAGCCAGCGGGGTTACGCGGTCGCTCTGACGGGCATGACCGATTATGGTCCGATCAGCGGTGATGCCGATGTGCTTTCGGGCGATGGTCCCCTCACGATTGACATCATGCGGGGCAATTTTGCGGGCATCGGCGTCACCGGTCGCATCCGGCAAGCCGCCGCAGGCCCCTTTGTCGGTACGCTCACCGGCGCAGGCGCAGGGTTTAACGGCACAATTGACCTTTCGGCGCAAGGCAGTTTCCAACGCGCCGTCGTTGATGCGGTGGCGTTGAATGCGGAACTCGCCGGCGCGCAAAAACTCGCCATCGGCCGGGGTATCATCAAAGCCGATATGATCCTGTATGACAGCCCGCAGATTGTGGCGGATGTTCAAATGGAAAACGCTATATGGAACGACATCGCGATTGCCGCTGCCCGGGCAAAGATCAATTATCGCGATGGGACAGGGACGGCGCAGATATTGGCGGAGGGCCGAAGCGAAGTGCCGTTCCGCGTTGCCGCCAATGCAGAGTTCACCCCGCAGCTTTGGCGCATCGCTGCCAAGGGCCGGGCGAACGGTGTCGACTTCTCAACCGTTGGTCCCATCCGCGTCATCCCGCGCCGCAGCAGTTACGACATTTTGCCGAGCACCATCAATGTGGCGCAAGGTTCGATCCGACTTGCCGGACGCTATGGCGAGACGATTATGTTCCAATCACGTTTGGACAAGGTCGACATAGCGGTGTTGAATCCCCTCCTTCCAGGGCTTGGCCTGAGCGGAAGGGCAACCGGCAGCATCGATTGGGCGCAAGCATCCTTGGCTGCGTTCCCGCGCGCGGATGCACGGCTGGAAATCACACGCTTCGCGCGCGCAAATCTCGGGTCGCGGTCACAACCTGTCGACATCAGTCTGGTGGGTAGATTGTTACCCAATGGCGGCAATGCGCGCGCAATTATCCGGAGGCGTGGTGCCGCCGTAGGTCGGATCCAGATTGACCTGACACCGTTGCCGCCCGGCACGGGCAGTTGGACCGAACGATTGCTTGCTGCGCCCTTGTCGGGTGGTGTGCGCTATAATGGTCCAGCAGATACGCTGTTTTCGCTAGCGGCTTTGGCGGATCAGAGCCTGACCGGAAATATCGGCGTTGCGGCGGATTTTTCGGGCCGTGTTCAAACGCCGCAACTGACCGGCGTTGTCCGCGCCAATGACCTGATTTACGAAAATGATGCTTATGGCACGCGGTTGACCAATTTGCGCATCCGCGGTTTGTTTACCAACGACCAGTTGGACGTGACCGAGCTGAGCGCAAAGGCAGGCGACGGGACGATCAGCGGCAAGGGCATTGTCAATCTCAGCTCGGCCAAAGGCTTCCCGGTTCAGCTGAGCCTTGACCTCGACCGCGCACGTGTTGCCCGAAGCGAACTGATCTCGACAACGGCCACGGGACAAATCACCGTAACAAATGCGCCGGATGGTTCCGCACTGATCCGCGGTAAGCTGCGTTTGCCCGAAACGCGTTTCAAAATCATCCGTCAGGGTGCGGCCAAGGTTGCAACGCTCACAGGCATCCGCCGCAAACAGTCAATTCGCCGTCCACGTGTGTCGGGTGATGCCGACCCCATCTCCAGCCTGCCCAGCAACTGGAAACTCGACATCACGCTCGAAGCGCCGGACGAGCTTTATGTCACCGGCATGGGCCTTGAATCCGAATGGGGCGCAAAATTGCGGATAACGGGCACCAGCGCTGCGCCGCTGATTTCGGGCGATATGGAATTGGTACGCGGCACATTGGGCTTTGCGGGTCGGTCGTTCGAACTGGAAAGCGGCCGGATATCTTTCAACGGCGGTCCGGCAGCCAACCCGTCGATCCGCGTCGCCGCCGCCAGTGAAGTCGATGGCACGACGGTGCGCGTTAACATCAGGGGCACGGGCCAAAATCCCGACATCAGCTTCAGCTCGACCCCTGCATTGCCGCAGGATGAGATTATGGCGCGCATATTGTTTGGCAATTCGATCGGCGAACTGTCCGCGATTCAGGCGGTGCAACTGGCAGGATCGCTGAACAATTTGCGTGGCGGGCCGGGCGGGCTTAATCCGCTTGGCGTGCTTCAGTCGGCAACGGGATTGGACCGGCTGCGCATATTGGGCGCGGATGACACCACGGGGCGCGGTATGGCGGTGGCTTTTGGCCAATATATTACCAATGATGTCTATGTCGAAATCGTCACTGACGCGCGGGGCTATACCGCAACGCAGCTGGAAATCAGCCTGACGCCCGCGCTTTCGATCTTAAGCCAGATCGGCAGCGGCGGAACGTCCAACGTCAATGTGCGATATAAAAAGGATTATTGATGCGTCTTGCTTCGTGCATTCTGTTGCTCACACTGGCGGCCTGTCAGAAGGATTTTGACAGCCAGTACGCCGAAACCGAACGCAAGGTGAAGGCGGCCGAGGCCAAGATTGACGCCGAAATGGCCAAGGAAGCCAAAAGAGAGCCCGGCGAAGTTTCTAAATCCAACTAATCTATGCGCTTTTAAGGCGCACCCCTTCACATTTTGGTTAACCGGTCCTAACAGACACACATGTGGCATCTCCATCAATATCCGCTGTGTCCGTTTTCGCGTAAGGTACGTCTCCTTTTGGGTGAAAAGGGTGTGCCGTACAGCCTTGTGCGCGAAAATCCGTGGGAACAGCGCGACGAGTTTCTGCAAATGAACCCCGCCGGACGCACGCCGGTGATGCGCGATCCGGAACGCAATATCACCTTGGTCGATTCGGTCGCGATCTCAGAATATATTGATGAAACCGTTGCCACGAATCCGATGATCACGGGCACTGCGCAATATCGCGCCGAAACACGCCGGCTGGTCGCGTGGTTTGACGAACAATTTTATGGCGATGTGACGCAGCCGCTTCTGCACGAACGGATGAAAAAGCGCCTGATCGACCGGCAGCCGCCCGAGTCCAAAGTGCTGCGTGAAGCCATGAAGCTGGCCAACGGGCATCTCGATTATATCGATTACCTCATCGACCACCGTGCATGGCTGTCCGGCGCGGTGATGAGCATGGCCGATCTTGCCGCGGCTGCACAAATTTCGGTGGCCGATTATCTTGGCGGAATTGACTGGACGGGGCATGAGCAGACCAAGGCTTGGTATGCGATGTTCAAGTCGCGCCCAAGCTTCCGCCCATTATTGTCCGAACGGATGGAAGTCATCACCCCGCCCAAACATTATGAGCAGGTGGATTTCTAACATCCCCCAGTCACCTCGCCGCTTGGCAGGTCTTATTTCGAAAGATCAAGAACCGGCGTAAATCCGCCAAATATCAGCCGCTTTCCGTCAAACGGCATGGGGTTCTTTGCCGGGTCCATTCTCGGATCGACCTTTGATGGATCATTCATCATTTCGGTCATCTTCGCCATTGCCGCGTCGCGCGTATCCTTGTCGGGCCATTCGATCCAACTGAACAACACGGCCTCATCGGGCTCCGCCTTCACCGCCATACGGAAGTCTGTCGTTGTACCCTCGGGAATATCGTCACCCCAACATTCGACCACCCGCAAAGCGCCCATTTCGATAAACATGCTATCTGCAGTATTTGCATGGTCGATGAACTTCTGTTTGTTCGCCTGCGGACAGGCGATTACGAATCCGTCAATATATGCCATCGTTCTTCTCCTTTGCGGTGCCCTCAAATTCCTCTGTTCATGCCAATCCTAATTGCGCGGGTCGCAACGCTGCCGGGTCCATCCGGAACGGATAGGCCAAGCATCAGGCTCACCCGCGTATCGCGGCTTCGATGACGGCGACGTCGATCTTCACCATTTGCGCCATGGCATCGAACGCGCGTTTGGCGACATCGCCGCCCTGCCCAATTGCATCAGTCAGGATGCGCGGCGTGATCTGCCAGTTGACGCCCCATTTATCCTTGCACCAACCGCACTGACTTTCCGCGCCATGGTTGCCGACGATTGCGTTCCAATAACGGTCGGTCTCTGCCTGATCTTCTGTTGCGATCTGGAATGAAAAGCACTCGCTATGCGGAAATATGGGGCCACCGTTGAGGCCGATGCAGGGAATGCCGCAAACCGTAAATTCAACAACCATCACATCGCCCGCTTTCCCGCCCGGGGAATCGCTTGGGGCGCGATGGACCCCGCCAACATGGCTGTCGGGAAAGGTTGCCGCGTAGAAATTGGCGGCCTCTTCGGCGTCCCTGTCATACCAGATGCATATCGTGTTTTTGGTCATCATCTTTTTCCTTCTGTGGGAAAATTCAGGCCAGCCAGCCCTTGCGTTGCCAGTGCCGTGACAGTTGCCACTGCACCACCGCCATCACGATGATGAAGATCGGGAAGGCGAGGATGGAGATGTTGGTTTGTGCGCCCCCGGCGATCAAGAACGGGTAACTAAACTGGATGATGATCGCGATCAGGCTGAATGAAAAAGCAAGCGGGGCCCAAGATTTGCGCATGATCAGGCCGATTGCGCCAAGCATTCCGACGCCAACGCCAATGGCATAAGCCGCCCACGCCCAGCTGGGCATCGATAGCCATAAATCACGCTCAATCTGCGGTAGCGCGGCGATGTCGGCGGCTGACATCGTCCACTGGCTGACAAAGGCGCCGACGCCCATGAGGTTCCAGAGCAGGAAGAGGATGCTGACCCAAGTCAGCCAGCGTGGCGTTGTTATGGCGTTCATTTATGTGCTCCAGTTGCGCGCTAACGTACAGCGCAGAGGATGGGGCGACTCGGGGTCATGTAAAAGCATAGCAATCGGGCGCTATCTATCAATCCAGCCATAAAGTTCGCGCGGTGTAACCGTGCCGGGCGAAGATGGTTCCGGCACGAATATGATATGCCAACGCTTCGTATACGAACCGGCAGCGGTTGCCCTAAGCAGGATTTTTCCCGCATCAGACGGTGGTCGATCGCTGGACCGGTCGACTGGACCTCCGCTGTTCTTACATCCCAGCGCAGCGGGGGTCCTTACGGCGTCATGTGGGGTAACAATATGGTGTCGATAGTCTCGACGGTTGCCTATCTCGGGCTCGAAGCACGCAGTGTCGAGGTACAATGTCAGATAGCGCCCGGCGTGGTGAGTTTCACGGTCGTGGGATTGCCGGACAAGGCCGTGGCCGAAAGCCGCGAGCGCGTGCGCGCCGCGATTTCCGCACTTGGACTTGCGCTGCCCCCCAAACGGATCACCATCAACCTGTCGCCTGCGGACTTGCCCAAGGAAGGGTCGCATTATGACTTGCCCATCGCATTGGCCTTATTGGGTGCGATGGGGTTGATCGATGCAGAGACGCTGGCCCAATATGTCGTGGTGGGGGAGCTTGGTCTGGATGGCCGCGTTGCAGGATCACCCGGAGTGCTCCTCGCGGCGCTGCACGCGTCTTCACGCGGCATGGGGCTGATATGTCCGGCGGTGCAGGGGTCCGAAGCGGCGTGGGCAGGTGAGATTGAAGTGATCGCCGCGCCGGATTTGCTTGGGCTGCTGAATCATTTGAAGGGGCAATCGCTGCTGCGGACGCCCGAACCCGGCATCGCCGAACCGCGCAAAGCTGGCCCTGACATGAAAATGGTGAAGGGGCAGGAAACGGCCAAGCGCGCGCTTGAGATTGCGGCGGCGGGCGGTCATAACCTGTGCATGGTGGGGCCGCCGGGTGCGGGCAAGTCGCTGTTGGCGTCGTGCATGCCCGGTATATTGCCCGAACTGACGCCCGCTGAAGCGTTGGAAGTGTCGATGATTGCATCGGTGGCCGGTACGTTGGAGGGCGGGCGGTTGATGCGCACTCGGCCATTCCGCGCGCCGCACCACAGCGCCTCCATGCCGGCGTTGGTCGGTGGCGGCCTGCGTATTCGGCCGGGCGAAGTGAGCCTTGCGCATCTGGGCGTATTGTTTCTGGATGAACTGCCCGAATTTCAGCGCGCTGTGCTCGATAGCTTGCGGCAACCGCTCGAAACCCGCGAAGTCAGCATTGCGCGCGCGAACAGCCATGTGACATTTCCCGCCAATGTGCAGTTGGTTGCGGCCATGAACCCGTGCCGGTGCGGGCATTTGGGCGATGCCGCTTTGGCATGTAGCCGCGCGCCGCGCTGTGCCGCCGATTATCAGGCAAAGATATCGGGGCCGTTGCTTGATCGCATCGATCTGCATGTGGAGGTGCAGGCGGTGAGCGCCGCAGACCTCGTCTTGCCGCCGCCCAGCGAAGGATCGGCCGAGGTTGCGGCGCGCGTCGATGCTGCGCGCCATGTGCAAAGCGCGCGTTTGGCGGGGACTGGCCTGCGCACCAATGCGGATTTGGACGGTGATGCGCTGGCGGCCTTTGCCAGCCCCGACGCCGCGGGCCAGAAATTGCTGGCGCAAGCGGCGGAGGCCATGCGGTTATCCGCGCGCGGCTATACGCGCATCTTGCGGGTCGCGCGAACAATTGCCGATCTTGCCGGGTCGAGCGATGTTGGCCGCATCCATATCGCAGAGGCCCTGAGCTATCGCAGGCAAGCACCGCGCAATTGAGTTCAGGCTATGTCGAGTGGCAATTTCTAGAGCGCGCATGCCGCGCGTGGAGAAAAAAGGTGGTGCGGATGGCGGGACTCGAACCCGCACGCCCAAAAGGACAACAGATTTTAAGTCTGTAGCGTCTACCATTCCGCCACATCCGCATGACATTGCGCAGACAGCATTACGTGCGCATGGTCAAGAGGCTTTGCAGCCCAGGCTTATTTGTTAAGCCGCTCCCGCACTTCCTTGCCGGGTTTGAAATAAGGTACGCGCTTGGAAGGAACATCAACCGCGGCGCCAGTGCGCGGGTTGCGGCCCTTACGCGGGCTGCGGTCGCGCGTTGAAAAGGCGCCAAAGCCACGCAGTTCAACTCGTCCGCCGTCGGCGAGACGTTGGATGATCTGGTCGAAAAACAGATCCAAAATCTTTTCGATTTCTTCCGTTTTCAACTCGGGATTTTCAGCTTCCAGCTTTTTGATCAATTCTGAACGGATCATTTTATTTCCTTCACATCGGGCTCACTGAAGTTGCAAGGCAGCTTCTCAAGCGTCTGACGTTCGTAATGGTTCCGAAATGCCAGAAATTTACCGATATTACAACGGCGTTACCGATGTTGGTTTTGGAGAGCATAAAAAAACCCGCCCTTCGCGAAAAGGGCGGGTTTTTGTTCCGATAAATCGGAGATGTAAATTAGCCGAAGCTTATTTCTTCACGCCCTTAAGCGCTTCACCCAAGATGTCGCCAAGCGATGCGCCGGAATCCGACGAACCATATTGCTCAACAGCTTGCTTCTCTTCAGCGAGCTGAAGCGCCTTGACGGAGAAGTTTGGCTTCTTCGAACGGTCGAAGCCAGTGATCATTGCGTCGAACTTCTGACCAACCTGGAAACGGTCTGGACGTTGCTCGTCACGGTCACGGCCAAGGTCGGCACGCTTGATGAAGCCAGTTGCACCATCTTCACCGGCCTGCACTTCAAGTCCGCCATCGCGTACTTCAAGAACAGTAACAGTGGTGGTCGCACCCTTCTTCAGGCCGCTTGCCGAAGCAGCGCCGGCTGCCGATGGGGCACCCTTTTCAAGCTGCTTGATGCCAAGCGAAATGCGCTCTTTCTCGGCGTCGATGTCGAGGACGATTGCCTTGACGGTTTCGCCCTTGCGGTGAAGATGCAATGCTTCTTCGCCGGTGATGCCCCATGCGATGTCGGACATGTGGACCATGCCGTCAACGTCGCCGTCGAGACCAATGAACAGACCGAATTCAGTCGCGTTCTTGACTTCGCCTTCAACGGTCGAACCAACTGGGAACTTGTCAGCAAACGATGCCCATGGATTGTCGTGCGCTTGCTTGAGACCAAGCGAAATGCGGCGCTTTTCCATGTCGATGTCGAGAACGACAACGTCGACTTCTTGGCTTGTCGAAACGATCTTGCCAGGGTGAACGTTCTTCTTTGTCCATGACATTTCCGAAACGTGGACCAAGCCTTCGATACCGGCTTCGAGTTCGATGAACGCACCATACTCGGTGATGTTCGTGACTGCACCCTTGAGCTTTGTGCCCACTGGGTATTTTGCAACCGCTGCATCCCAAGGATCGCTTTCCAGCTGCTTCATGCCAAGGCTGATGCGCTGTGTGTCCTTGTTGATACGAACGATCTGAACCTTAACGGTGTCACCAATGTTGATGACTTCGCTTGGGTGGTTGATGCGCTTGTAGCTGATGTCGGTGACGTGCAGCAGGCCATCGATGCCGCCCAAGTCAACGAACGCACCATAATCGGTGATGTTCTTGACAACGCCGTCGATGATCTGACCTTCAGCGAGGTTCTGGATGAGGCCAGTGCGCTGTTCTGCGCGTGTCTCTTCCAAAATAGCGCGACGCGAAACAACGATGTTGCCGCGCTTGCGGTCCATTTTCAGGATGACGAATGGCTGCGCGATGTCCATCAATGGACCAACGTCACGCACAGGGCGAACGTCGACTTGGCTGCCGGGCAAGAATGCCACTGCGCCGCCGAGGTCAACGGTGAAACCACCCTTTACGCGGCCGAAGATAACGCCATCGACGCGGTTCCCCGCTTCGAATTCGCCTTCAAGAACGTCCCACGCAGCTTCGCGGCGGGCACGGTCACGGCTGAGCATGGCTTCGCCGTTCATATTTTCTACGCGGTCAACGAAGACTTCAACTTCGTCGCCAACCTTCAGGTCGGCTTTTTGGCCGGGCATAGCGAATTCACGCAGCGCCACACGGCCTTCGGATTTGAGACCCACATCGATGACAGCATGGTCATTATCGATTGCGGTTACGGTGCCTTTTACGACGCGGCCTTCAAAGCCACCGTCTGCGCCACCAAGTGATTCGTCGAGAAGTGCCGCGAAATCGTCGCGGGTCGGGTTTGGCGAAGTTGCCATAGGTTAGAGTTTCCTTACGTACTTTTTGTCCGGCCAGTCGGTTGGTTCCGACGGTCTTTGACCAGAAATGCCCTATTGCCCGAATAGCAATAAAGCGTTCGTTTTAAGCGCGTTACAAAAGCATTTATCCGTCATGCTGAATTTATTTCAGCATCCATCGTGCCACACAGACCATAAGGTGTAGAGGCGAAATAGACCCTGAAACAAGTTCAGGGTGACGGCGTTCTTCATTTGAAACGCCCCGCCACTCAACTCTGCCGGAGTTTACCCTCCACCAGCGCAATCGCAGCTTGAACGGCGCCGCCTATAGTCAAATCGCCGGTATCAAGCAATAGCGCGTCTTCCGCCGGTTTTAACGGGGCATCGGCTCGCCCCATGTCGCGTGCGTCGCGGGCATGAATATCGGCAAGGATATCGGCAAAGCGCACGTCGATCCCGTGCCGCTGCATTTCGTCATACCGCCGCTGCGCCCGCACCTCGGCAGGGGCGGTTACAAACAGCTTCACATCGGCATGCGGCGCGATCACCGTGCCGATGTCGCGCCCGTCCAACAACGCTCCGCTTGGCTGATTGGCAAAATCCACCTGACGCTTGTTGAGCGCCGCGCGCACCTGCGGGTGGAGCGAAACGCGGCTGGCCAAACCGCCGACCTCTTCAGTCCGCAAAGCGGCGTCATCAAGAATGCTGTCGGGAAAATCACATCCAGCCAAGGCATCCGCCGGATCATCGGGATTGCCATTGTGTAATTGCACCTGCCGACCCACCGCGCGGTACAACAGGCCCGTATCCAGAAACGGAAGAACAAAATGCGCGGCCAATGCCTTTGCCAACGTGCCCTTGCCCGAAGCAGTTGGGCCATCAACGGCGATAATCAATGTGCAACCTGAAGATTGTGTATCATCGCCTCAAACGTCGGAAAGCTCGTGGCGATGGGGGATACATCATCGACCGTCACGGGGTGGTAGCAATGCTGCCCCGCCACGGCAAAGCTCATGGCAATGCGGTGATCGAGCGCGCTGTTGATCGTTGCGCCGCCCTCAAGCGGTTCGCCGCCTGTGCCTTGAATGACAAGGCCGTCTTCGCGTTCTTCGACCTGCGCACCAATGGCTTTCAGGCCAGTCGCCATCAAAGCCAACCGGTCGGACTCTTTCACGCGTAGCTCGTCGAGGCCGCTGGTGATCGTCTGTCCCTGCGCCATGCACGCAGCGACGAAGAATACGGGAAATTCGTCGATCATGCTCGGTGCGACGTCGGGTGGCACTTCGATGCCGTGCAAAACCGAATGGCGCGCGGTGATATCCGCCACAGGTTCGCCGCCGACTTCGCGTTCGTTGGCATAGGTCAGGTCAGCGCCCATCGCTTCTAACATCTTGAAAATGCCGGTGCGCGTTGGGTTCATGCCGACATGGGTCACGGTGACTTCGCTGCCCGGGGTAATGAGCGCCGCGACAATGGGGAAGGCCGCCGATGACGGGTCGCCGGGCACGTCGATCGTTTGGGGCTTCAGTTCTGCTTCGCCGATAAGCCGGATATGGCGCACGCCATCGGCATCGATTTCAACCGTCAGATCCGCGCCAAAGCCGCGTAGCATCCGTTCGCTGTGGTCACGCGTGGGGACGGGTTCAATCACTTCGGTGATGCCGGGTGTATTAAGGCCAGCAAGCAACACAGCGCTTTTAACCTGTGCAGAGGCGACCGGCAGATGGTAGCGGATCGGCACGGCAGGTACCAAGCCGCGCACCATCAGCGGCAATGTGCCGCCGGGACTTGCAGTGAATTCGGCGCCCATTTGGCTGAGCGGGTCGATCACGCGGCCCATCGGGCGTTTCGATAAGGACGCATCGCCAATGAATGTTGCGGTGAGCGCGTGGCTGGCCACCAGACCCATCAACAATCGCGTCGACGTGCCGCTATTGCCCATATCGAGCGCGCTTGCGGGTTGCATCAGGCCGCCAACACCAACGCCGTGGACGGTCCAGCACCCTTCGCCCGTGCGTTCGATATGTGCGCCCATGGCGCGCATTGCGGCGGCGGTCGCCAGCACGTCTTCGCCCTCCAGCAGACCGGAAATCCGGCTTTCGCCAACGGCCAATGCGCTGAGCATCAGCGACCGGTGTGAGATGGATTTGTCTCCGGGTACCTTCACTGTGCCGCGAAGCGGCCCTTGCGAACGGAAACTGGCGGGGCGGGGATGAACGCTATGCATAACGATTTGCGCTTTGCGGATGATGCGTGGCCAAGTCAACGACCACAGTAATTTTTGACAGCGGCGCGTCGCTGTGGCAAAGGCCGCGCCAATTGACGGTGATTCACAGATGTGCGTCGCCCTTCCAAGCCAGTTTAAAAAGGATTTGAGCCCGCCATGATCAAGGCTGAATGGGGAACCAAGCGCACTTGCCCGAAATGTGGTGTTCGTTTTTACGATCTGACCAAGGACGAGCCGGTTGAATGCATTGAATGCGGCAACCAGTGGACACCTGAGCCAGTTTTGAAGTCGAAGCAGCCATTGCCGTTTGAAGAAGCCGAAAAGAAGAAAGACGATTCGGATCTTGCTGACGACGATCTCGACATTGACGTCGATGCCGTTGACGGCGACGTATCGCCAGACAATGATGTCGACCTTGGCGGTGACGAAGATCTCGGCGTTGCTGGCACTGAAGACGAGCCAGACGACATCTAATCTTCGGACTTGAAATATATAGGAGCGCCCGCTAGTGGCGCTCCTCACCAAGGCTGCCCAACAGGCGGCCAGATGGGGCCTTAGCTCAGCTGGTAGAGCGCTACACTGGCAGTGTAGAGGTCAGGGGTTCGACTCCCCTAGGCTCCACCAACCTTCGCTAAAGCTACGGCTGGCAGGCAAGCGCGGCACGTGCGCTGATTTTTCGTAACGTAGTTTCGTCATGCTGAACCTGTTTCAGCATAACACGCGGCGTTAGCCAGTTATCCTGGATCGCAGTCACCATCGGTGCATCGAGTTCAGGATGACGAAATCGTTTTGATAGTCTAAGGCCAACACATGCATTTTCTCGACCAAGCAAAAATCTTTATCCGTTCCGGCGCCGGTGGCCCGGGAGCGGTCAGCTTTCGTCGTGAAAAATATGTCCAATATGGCGGGCCAGACGGCGGCAATGGTGGCAAGGGTGGCGATATCATCTTTGAAGCGGTCGCTGGACTGAACACGCTTATCGACTTTCGTTATGCGCAGCATTTCAAAGCCATGCGCGGTATTCAGGGCATGGGCCGTGATCGCCACGGTGCCTATGGCGATGATTTGGTCATTCAGGTGCCTGTGGGCACACAGGTGCTGGCCGATGACGAAGAACGCTCGCTTTTGCTCGATCTGACCGAGGTCGGCCAACGTGTTGTGTTTCTGCGCGGCGGCGATGGTGGTCGCGGTAACGCATCATATAAAAGCTCAACCAACCGTGCGCCGCGGCAGCATGGCCCCGGTTGGCCGGGCGAAGAAATGTATGTCTGGCTGCGCCTGAAATTGTTGGCGGACGCCGGACTTGTCGGCATGCCTAACGCGGGCAAATCGACCTTCATCAATCAGGTGTCCAATACCAAAGCCAAGGTGGGCGATTATCCGTTCACAACGACACGCCCGCAATTGGGTGTGGTTGAACACAAATCGCGCGAGTTCGTTCTGGCGGATATTCCCGGCCTGATCGCTGGTGCAGCCGAAGGCGTGGGCATTGGCGATCGCTTTTTGGGCCACATTGAACGTTGCCGCATCCTCATCCATTTGATCGACGCGACGCAGGATGATCCCGTCGCCGCCTGGCATATCGTCTGTGACGAACTGAGCGAATATGGCGCGGCGCTGGATGAAAAGCCGCAGATTGTTGCGCTCAACAAGGGCGATTTGCTTGATCCCGAATTGATGGCCGACATTGCCGAGCAATTGCAGGCAGCCGGCGCGTTGGACGTGATTTCCATTTCCGGTGCAACGGGGCAGGGCGTTGATCTTGTGCTCGACCGGATCTTGGAAGCGCTGCCCGCCAAAAGCGGGATCGAAGGCGCAAAGGCCGATGGCATTACCGAGGACGGGACATGGTCGCCAATCTAAACGCAGCATTCCTGCCGACGTCTTGCCCCTTATTGGTGGTCAAGGTCGGATCGTCGCTGCTGGTGCAGCCCGACGGGAATGTGCGGCGGCAATGGTTGGAAACGCTCGTTGCGGATATCAGCGCGCGGCATCAGGCCGGGCAGCGGATCGTTATCGTCACCTCAGGCGCGATTGCATTGGGTGCGCGCCGTTTGGGTTTTGAAAAAGGCGGCCGCAGCAGCCTCGCCGATGCGCAGGCCGCGGCATCGGTTGGGCAAATTGTGCTGTCGGGCATCTGGGCCGAGTTATTGGACGCCCAGTCGCTTGCTGCGGCGCAAATGCTTGTGACGCTTGATGATCTGGAGGATCGCCGACGTTATTTGAACATTGCCGCCACGCTGGATCGCCTTTTGGGTGCAGGGGCCGTTCCCGTCATCAATGAAAATGACAGCGTCGCCACCGAAGAAATCCGCTTTGGCGACAATGACCGGCTCGCCGCACGCGTTGCGCAGGCGGCTGGCGCCAGTGGGGTGATTTTACTGTCTGATGTCGATGGCCTGTTCGACCGCGCGCCCCATTTGCCGGGTGCGACATTGTTACCGACAATCGAAAAAATTGACGGCCATGTGCGCATCATGGTGGCGGAGGGTTCATCCTCTGGCATGGGGTCGGGCGGCATGGCCTCCAAGCTGGATGCCGCCGACATTGCGACCCGCGCTGGCATCGGTTTGGTCATCGCCTCCGGACTTCGCGATCACCCGCTTGCCGCACTTGAAGCGGGTGGGCCTTCGACCTTTTTTGCACCGCGCGGCGGTGGTTCTGCACGCAAAAGCTGGTTGGGCGGGCGACTGACCGTCAAGGGCCGCATCCGCGTCGATGCTGGCGCAGTTCAGGCGCTCAGCTCGGGCAGCAGCTTGTTACCTGCAGGCGCCTTGTCGGTGGAGGGTGAGTTTAAACGCGGCGACGTCATCGACATCAGCGATGATGACGGCATTGCGGTCGCGCGCGGCCTTTCCGAATATGATGCCGTCGATGCCGCACGCATTTGCGGCCATCGCTCGAGCGAATTGGCGGATATCTTGGGCACTGTGCCCCGCTCGGTGCTTGTGCACCGCGATCAGCTGGTCCTTTTGTGAAAACAGTCGCGCTAACCGGAGCGACGGGTTTTGTCGGACGGATCACGCTCGATCGGTTGATTGCCGCTGGCTGGCATGTGCGCGCGCTGACGCGGCGGGATCAGCACAAAAAAGCGGGCGTCAGTTGGGTTCGTGGCAGCTTAAGTGATACGGCTAGCCTCACCGAATTGTGCAAAGGCGCCGATGCTGTCTTGCATGTCGCAGGCGTGGTTAACGCGCCTGATGCTGCGGGCTTCGAAAGCGGGAATGTTACCGGCACCGCGCATATCCTCGCCGCTGCCCAATCGGCTGGCATCGAACGTTTTGTCTGCGTCTCCTCGCTTGCTGCGCGCCATCCGGAGCTTTCGATGTATGGCGCAAGCAAGGCCACAGCCGAAGCGCTCGTCCGCACATCATCGCTCGACTGGACCGTCATTCGTCCGCCCGGGGTGTACGGCCCCGGCGACACCGAAATGTTCGATATGTTCCGTATCGCCGCCAAAGGATGGGCGTTGCTGCCGCCGCGCGGAAGGGTGTCGGTCATTCATGTCGATGATCTCGCCCGCTTGCTGGTGACGTTGCTGTCGGCCGATAATGTGTCGAAATGCGTGTTTGAGGCAGATGACGGAACGAAGGGCGGGTGGACGCACGCCGGTTTTGCCAAGGCCATCGGCGCTGCGGTCGGGCGCGACGTCATAACGGTGCACGCGCCTGCGTTTCTGTTGAAAATGGCCGGATGGGCCGACCGTGCGGTGCGCGGTGCAAAGGCGAAACTGACGCCCGACCGTGCCAATTATCTGGCGCATCCCGACTGGACAATCAATCGCGATGCCGCGCCCGCGCCCCAGCTTTGGACGCCGGAAATCGCAACGCCCAAGGGGTTGAAAGACACCGCAAGCTGGTATCGCGCGCAAGGGTGGATGTAGGCGCATGGCTTTGCCCTCATACTGCCTTATTCCCTTGCCATAGCGCGCCGATATGGCGCATTGCCCGTCACATAATTTGAGGATGTACGTATGACTGACCGCAGTGAAATGTTTGATCGCCTAAAGGGCCTGATTGAGCCTTTTAACAAAAAAGGTGTCGAGGTTGCCGAGACCACCACTTTTGCAGGTGATTTGGAATGGGACAGCCTGACCGTCATGGATTTTGTCGCTGAAGTCGAAGACAGTTTCGATATCGTCATCAGCATGAATTTACAGGCGGAAATCGAAAATGTCGGCCATCTGGTCGACGCTGTGACCAAGCTGACCGCAGCCTAATTCAAACGGACGCCTGATTTTAACGGAAGACGTGCATGACTGACTTATTCTCCAAATTTGATGCCCTGATTGCGCAACGTGAAGGTTTGCTCGCCACGGGCGTAAAAGACCCGTTCAGCCTGGTGATGGAAGAGGTGAAATCGCCGACCGTTGCTGTCGTGAATGGCAAGGAAACCATCTTGCTTGGCACCTATAATTATATGGGCATGACCTTTGACGATGATGTCATCGCCGCGGGCAAGCAGGCTTTGGACGAATTTGGCGCAGGCACGACCGGCAGCCGCGTTTTGAACGGCACATTTCAGGGCCACAAGGAATGCGAAGACGCGTTGAAGGAATTTTACGGAATGGACCATGCGATGGTCTTTTCCACGGGTTATCAGGCGAACCTTGGCATCATCAGCACGATTGCGGGCAAGGGCGATTATATCATTCTGGATATCGATAGCCATGCGTCGATTTATGACGGCTGCAAAATGGGCGACGCCGAAATTGTGGCCTTCCGCCATAATGACGTCGAAGCGCTGGAAAAACGGCTGAAGCGCCTACCCGCCGATGCGGGCAAGCTTGTTGTGCTTGAAGGCGTTTATTCGATGCTGGGCGATGTTGCGCCGCTGAAGGAAATGATCCGCGTGTCGAAAGAAGCAGGCGCGATGATCCTTGTCGACGAAGCGCATTCGATGGGCTTTATCGGCGAAAATGGCCGCGGCGTGGCCGAAGAGCAGGGCGTGCTGGACGATGTCGATTTCGTCATCGGCACATTCTCCAAATCGGTCGGTACTGTCGGCGGTTTCTGCGTGTCCAACCATCCCAAATTTGAAATCATGCGGCTTGTCTGCCGCCCTTATGTGTTCACGGCGTCATTGCCGCCAGCGGTCGTCGCATGTTCGGCGGCGAGCATTCGCAAGTTGATGCACAATGGCAACAAGCGTGCGCATTTGTGGGAAAACTCCAGAAATCTGCACCAGGGTCTTCGCGATCTTGGTTTCAAACTCGGCACGCCTGATGCGCAAAGCGCGATCATCGCGGTGATCATGCCCGATTTGGAAAAAGGCGCGATGATGTGGGCTGCGCTTCTTGAGAATGGCCTATATGTAAACCTCGCCCGTCCGCCCGCGACGCCCGCTGGCATGACATTGCTGCGCTGCTCTTTATGCGCCGAACATAGCAGCGAACAGGTTGCCGATATCCTCAGCCGCTTCGAACTCGCGGGCAAGGCCGTCGGGATCATTTGACCAAGGTCCCATGAACAGGCTTGACCGCAACGCACGCTTATTGGCGACTGGCTTTGCGGCAATGGCCGGCATGGTGGATGCCATCGGATTTATGGCGAGCGGCGGGTTTTTCCTGTCGTTCATGAGCGGTAACTCGACGCGCCTTAGCGTCGGGATCGTTGAAAGCGCGCCTTATATCGGCTTGGTTGCAGCGCTGCTCGCCAGCTTTGTCGGCGGCGTTGTCGCCGGGTCGTTGGTTGGCCGCCAAACAACATTTGGCCCGCATCACAGGCAGGCGATTATCCTGACCGGCATTTCGCTTTTGCTGTTTACCGCGCCCTTTGTCGCTGACGCTGGATTTTTGCCACTCGCTTTGTGCTTTGCAGCCTTTTGCATGGGGATGGAAAATACGCTGTTTGAACGCGAAGGATCGGTGTCGTTCGGCTTGACCTATATGACCGGTGCGCTCGTCAAGATTGGGCAAGGCCTTGCGACGCTGATCAGCGGTGGCGCGCGTCTGGAATGGGTGCCTTATTTTCTGCTTTGGCTGGGTCTGGCCAGCGGTGCGATGATTGGCGCACTGATGTTCGGTCAGTTCGGGCTTAAAAGCCTGTGGCTGCCTGCCGCATATGCAGGGGTTTTCGCTCTGGCGCTTTTCGTTCCGCGCAAAAATACGTTCTAACGCACGGCGCCTTTGGCCAAAAGCTTGGGCACCAAAAACAATGCCGCGATTAACGGCCATTTGCGCTGCCAAGGGCGCACTATGATGTGCGTACCGGCGTGGCGGTTTATTTTCCACGCCAGATAATCAATGCCACCCGCATAAGTGAACGCCGCCTTTGCCAGCCGTGCAACGGTCAGCAACTTTCCACGGCGACGTAAGGCGGGCCAGCGGCGTTTTTCCTGAACGATGTGGCCATCGGGGTCGGGCATGATCACTATTTTGTCGCCGCGCACGTCATGTGCGATCTTTATGTGCTGCAATGCCGCCCGGCCAAAGCGGACGTAGCGATCGGGGTCGAATGAAATCACCGAAGATGGCCGGTCCTTGCGTTCCGCGCGCAGCTCCGCGCCATAGGTCATCTGGAATCCCGCCTGCCAAAGGTCGAGCACATCGGCTTCGCGCTCGGCAAATGCCAGTGCGGCATTCAGCAAGGTCGGGGCGGCACCGGATATGGCGAGAATGGCAGACTGCCGTGCGTCTTCATCCGCGCACCAGACAAGCCGCGATGGCTGGGCAAAGCGCGCCCAGACCGACACCGCAGACGCGGCCGGGCGGTTGAGGTGGTGAAAGTCCGCTTCGCTTAAAATCGCCACCTTGGCGACCAGATCGCCATGTTGAAACGGAAATACATTGGGCGGCAGGCGGCGGTTCCATGTGGCGAGCCAACCGGGCCCATAAGCGGATTGGTAATCGGACACGATGAGGTAGAAATCCAACATCTCGCCCTCAAGCTGTTCCGACCGCAGGCACGATCCGTAGAACAGAACGGCGCGGGCTGCCGTGCCATATTGCGCCGCGATATGCGCCGCGAAGTCGCTTGCGCCCTGTTGCGCGGGTATGGCCAATTCCTCGGCCACAAGCTGGGTCAGCGAAAGCATATATGCGCCTTAGCCGTTTCCGTTGCCGCTTGTTAAGCAGCGAGTTTCAGAAAAGGCACAGGCGGGGTCGACCGAAGCACGATCGGGCTACCGCGATGCGCCTCGAACACTTCGCCATCCAATACGACGCTGCTGCGTTCGCTATCGATGCGGATGACGTCGCCTTGCTGGAAATGGACGCCGCTGGTGGGCGTGTGGCCCAATTTGCCGCGCAGTGACGCCGCGATCATTTTCAGCATCGCCCATGGCGTTTGGTCAACGGCCATAAACTTCATCAAGCCACGCTGTTTGGTTTTTCCGGCCTGTCCGCCAAGCAAAAGCTTTTCCAGCGTGGTGACGATCAAAATCGAAAATGTGCCCTGCAATTCGCCATTGCGGATAAACGATATGCTGACGGGCTTTGATCGTTCCGGCAGGAAACTGGCCTTCACCCGGACAAAGGCGGAAAACATAACGGCGATGAACGTCAGGAAATGGCTTAAGCCATTGGGCAATCCCAATGGATAGATTTTATGGCGGCAATATAGGATCGTTTCGGCAAGGCCTGCGCCGCCCAAGAACATGCCAAGAACCGGACGCGCGCCTTCGCTGCCATCGCTTAACGCAATCAGTTCGCGGACAACAATATGTTCGGAAAGATCGCCCTTTGCGACGTCGATGATACGCGCCAGCGCCTCCAACGGGTCACCTTCCGCACCCAAATCGAGCGCAATCAAGTTGGTCTTGCCATTGGGCAGCACCGCGACGGGCGGGGGTGACCCTTCAAAATGTCCACCATGGTAGAGCTCAGTCAAAGCGGACTGCACGGTGCCATCGCCGCCATTGATGACGAGCACCTTTGGCTTCACGCGGGCAATCATTTCGAGCGCTTTGGCGATCTGGCCAATTTCTTCGACTTCGTAATGGAATATATCAGGATTTTTCGCGCAATAGTTTCGCACCGCCGGCAACAACGATCTGTTGCCGGTTGAATTGGGGTTCGAAAGGAGCGCGACTAAAGCCAAATCATTACCTTCACATATATTTCAGGTTGATGGTGATGCGCGTGACGCCGGGGCCCGCATCGAATGCGACTTTGCTGACCGACGGCTTGCCCAAATTCAAAATGCTCACGCT
The DNA here is from genome assembly GCA_943368745.1 of Maricaulis salignorans. Taxonomy (GTDB): domain Bacteria; phylum Pseudomonadota; class Alphaproteobacteria; order Sphingomonadales; family Sphingomonadaceae; genus Sphingorhabdus_B. The sequence continues at coordinate 124,234 of CALRLP020000006.1, read as the reverse complement.
GGGGTTGTTGGAAAAACCGCCGCCATCCTGCGTGAAGTCTGTTTTGCCATTTCCGTTTCGGTCATGGCGCACAGCGATGCCATATTTCCCTTCGGAAGGGACGGGCACACAAAAGCTCATATTTCCTGCGCTCGCGCGGCTTTCGATGCGGTGCAGCCAGCGGCCTTTGGCCAGCCAAGATCCAGGCGTTGCTGCATAAGATTGCACGCGAACATTGCCTCTCGCTTCCTTCACGCCCTGCACGTTCACCAGCACAGCGGGGCCTTTGCCCGCGGCACAGCGCGACAAATCATTGCTTGTTTCCTGGCCTGCAGCAGCGCTGCCCGATATGAGCGCCAATGCTGTGGCAGATATAAGAACCCAATATTTATGCATCTCAAAACTCCTGGAACAGCAAATCCAGTATCACTTCACAAGGATACCATCGATATATTGCCCCTGAACCTGTAAGCGTCTATCGGGTCAGTTTGCGGCCAAATTAGGGTGACAGGGCGACCATAAGTTGAAATTTCTTACTGCCACCGACCGATATATCTTCCGGCTTGTGATGTTGCCGTTGCTGGCGACGCTCGCAATCGCGGCATCATTGTTGCTGCTGGACAAGATGTTGACCCTGTTTGACTTCGTCGCCGCAGAGGGCGGACCGGTCAGCGTGGTCTGGCGCATGCTCGCCAATCTGATGCCCGAATATTTGTCACTCGGCATCCCTATCGGGCTGTTGCTGGGGATATTGCTGGCGTTCCGCAAGCTCGCGACATCGTCCGAACTCGATATTTTCCGGGCGGTGGGGATGAGCTATTTCCGGCTGTTGCGCGTGCCATTCCTGCTGGCGATCGCACTTGCCGCCGTCAATTTTGCCATTGTCGGATTCGTTCAGCCCAGCGCGCGCTATCTATATGAAGAACTCCGCTTCGAACTGCGATCAGGCGCCTTTGGCGCAAAGGTCCGGGTGGGCGAATTCAACAATGTTGGCAAGAATTTGACCGTGCGCATTGATGAAAGCCGGAACAATGGCAACGCACTGTCGGGCATGTTTGTGTACGCGCAAAGCAATAATGGACAGTCGATCGCCGTTACGGCTGAAAAGGGGCAGTTTTTGCGCACCGATGATCCGGACACGATATTGCTGCGATTGGAAAAGGGCACGCTGGTGCACGACGCGCCCAATTATAAATCACCCCGGGTACTCAGCTTTACCAGCCATGACGTCCCCATTCCGCTGCCGCAGATCGAAAATTTTCGGACGCGTGGCGGCAAAGACCGCGAATATCTGATTACCGAATTGGTCCAGATCGGAAATGATACGCAAAGGCCGCAGCTGGACCGCGACAGTGCGTGGGCTAATTTCCATTTCCGCCTTGTTGAGGTGGCGATGATGCTCCTGCTGCCGCTGCTTGCATTGGCGCTGGCGATACCGCCGAAACGGTCGACATCCGCGCTTGGCGTCTTTTTATCGATTGTGATGGTCGTGACCTATCATAAGATAAACGAATATGCCCAAAGCGTCGGTTCAATGGGTATCGTCGACCCGTTTATCGCATTGTGGGCACCATTTGTGCTGTTCGCCGCGCTCATCATCTGGATGTATCATGTGATCGCGCATGTGCCCGGCGGTCAGCCCATCGGCGCACTTGAAGTCTTCGCGACAAAGGCCGGCAAATGGTTCAAGAAACTGTTCCGCTGGGGCCGAAAATCGCGGCTGGCCACCATTGGCATGCCTGTGCCGCAAGAGGGGTCATAACCCATGCATTTCTTCCCCTCGCGCAACATCACAATCTATATGGCCCGGCTGTTTGTCGTGCGCAGCTTTGCTGTGTTGATGATGCTTGTGCTGGTGTTGATGACGCTCGATCTGCTGGGTGAAAGTGGCAAGATATTGGCGGTCCCCGGAAATGATCAGGGTGATGTGTTGCGCTATGTGACGATGCGCGCACCGCAAATCATTGCCAGATTTCTGCCCTTTTCGGTGTTGTTGGGGACATTAATCACGTTTGCGACCCTCAGCCAGAACAGCGAAGTCGTGGCGATGAAGGCGGCGGGATTGTCGGCGCACCAAATTCTTGCGCCCATGTTTGTCGCCAGCTTGGGCGTCGCGCTTATTTCGTTCGCCTTTAACGACGTTGTCGTCGCGCCGAATACCCAAAAGCTTAAGATTTGGAAGGACGCCGAATATGGCGCGATAGCGCCCGATGGTGACCCGCGAAATAATGTGTGGGTCCGCGAAGGCGGCGACCTTATCAATGCAAGCAGGGTGCTGGGATCGGGCGACAATATCGTCCTTGATAATGTCCGCATCTATTTGCGCGCCAATGGCGGTTTGCGTCAGGTCATTACGGCACCAAATGCCCGTTATGTGGACAATGCATGGCTGCTTGAAAATGCGGAAACATTTGATGTCGCGACCACCGAACAGAAGAAGGTGACCAATCTCGTCATCGGCAAAGGCATTACGCCCGATAGGTTCAACGTCGTTAAGGTTGACGGGGACAGCCTTGGCTTCTTACCGTTGATGCGGGCCATTGACGATCTACATGCCGCTGGTCGCCGCACCGACAATCTTGAAGGCATATTGTGGCACAAGCTAGCAGGGCCTTTATCGACCTTGTTAATGCCCTTGCTGGCTGCGGTCGCCGCCTTCGGCCTTGCCCGCTCGGGCGCTTTGTTCGTGCGCGCGGTGCTGGGCATGGCGCTTGGCTTTACTTATTTCGTTGCGGATAACTTTGCCTTGGCGATGGGCAATCTGGGCGCATATCCGCCCTGGATCGCCGCATGGGGACCGTTTTTGCTCTTTTTACTGATCGGCGAAACCGTGCTCATCCGCACGGAAGAATGAGCCGGCAGCCATGAACGGCCCGGTCGAAGACGGACGTGCCAATCGCGGGCGTGCTGTCACCAATCAGGAAGTGGCCAAAGGCGCAGGGTTAGCCGCGGTCTCGCGGCTGGGTGCGTTAATCGAAGTGGTCGCGCAACCCGCTTATACATGGATGTTCGGGCTTACCGGCTATGGTGTCTATGTTGTGCTGTGGGCCGCTATCAACATTTTGGCGAATATCCTCGACCTTGCAATGGGACAGGCGCTTCAGCGGATTGTTCCGGCGGAATCGTCGGTTGAACAGCAACATGGTGCGGTCAAATTCGCGCTGATCACGGGCACAGCATTGGGCGTCATGGCCGCGCTTGGGCTGACCGTGTCGGCCGATTCGCTGGCCGGTTTCGTGGCCACGGCGCCGGAAGAAGCAGGCCGTATTCCCGCCGCAATCGCGTTATTTGCGTGGAGCTTGCCGCTCTGGATCTTTGTCGAAATTGCAACAGCAGCAGCGCGTGCCAAGCGGGCCTTTGGCCCTGAAATCCGGCTGCGGATTTTTTGGGAGCAAGTTGTACGGTTGTTTTTTGCTGCGGGGTTTTTCGCCTTGGGCTTTGGTCTTACCGGATTGTTGCTTGGCCATATGCTGTCCTTGGCGGTCACCGCAATCCTGTCGGTTCAGCTATTGGGCCGATATTATGATCTCACATTGCTGCTGCGGGCGCCAATGCCGGCTGCCCTGCGCAGGTCAGTGTTGAACAGCGGCGCTGCCATGATGCCGCCGGCTTTGGCGCGGCGGGCGTATAATGACCTTCCGCCGATATTGCTTAATCTCATGATCCCCGGGGCATCAGGGGCTACGGCTGCGGCACTTTATGGCATTGCGCGCAAGATTGCTTCAATCCCGCTTATCGTACGCCAGTCCTTTCTCTACGTCCTTTCGCCGCTTGCCTCCGCACAAGCCGCGTCCGACCGCAGCGCGATGTTACCGATGTACCGGTTTTCGACACATATGTCGTTGTTGCTGGCGATGCCGCTGGCGGGCTTTATGATTTTGGTGGCTAGCGACATATTAAGTGCCTTTGCGCCGGGGGCTGCGGCTGCACTTCCGGTGCTGATCATCCTGCTCGCCGCGCGGGCGGGGGAGGCGGTAATTGGTCCCGCGACGCCTATTGTGGAGATGGTGGGCCATAAAGCGATCCCGCTCCTGAACAGCGTCATCGGCATGTTGATCTGGCTTGGCCTTGCACTTTGGTTGGTGCCGGATCACGGTGCATTGGGGATGGCGATTTCGGTTTCGGTGGCCGTGGTCGCGTCCGCTTGGGCTGCGGTCATCGAACTGCGCATGAGCGACCGCCTGAGTCCGTTTGGCCGCGGATTTTGGCGGGCCGCCGCGGCTGGCGCTGTGGTCATCGCGCTGTTATGGCTCATTGGGGAAGCGCTCCATCCATGGGGCGCACAGATAAGGGCAGTTGGACTTTTTACGGTTTTCTGGCCATCACTGTGGATGGCATTGAAATTTGGTCTTGGCGATGACGATAAGGCCGCGTTGGGCAAATTTGCGGCACGCCTTCGCCTGTAATCACTCTGTAATGAAATAAGAAGTTTCGGGAATTCACTATGACAGACATCATCATTCGGCCGGTTGTAACCAAGGCAGACAAACGCGCCTTTATTGACCTGCCGTTCCGGCTTTATGCCCATGACCCCAACTGGGTTCCGCCATTGAAAAGCGATGTGATGGCGACGATTACACCGGGCAAGAACCCATGGTTCGAACATGGTGAGGCGCAGCTTTTCCTTGCCGAAAAGGACGGAGAAATTGTTGGCCGGATCTCCGCACATTTGGATTTTTTGGCGCTGAAACAGCCACCAGAGCAAGGCATGGGCCCCGGCGTTGGCAATTGGGGATTTTTTGAGGCGGAAGACGAAGCCACCGGAAAGCTGCTGATTGCGACTGCTGAAGATTGGCTGCGCAGCAAAAACATGGTGCGTTCACTCGGGCCGCTGAGCCTGTCCATCTGGGAAGAACCGGGCGTGTTGATTGACGGCCATGACCATCCGTCGACCGTCCTGATGGGCTATCATAACGCCGCCTATGGCGGGTGGATTGAGGCCGCGGGCTACGCCGGCGTCAAAGATCTCTACACATATCAAATCCCGATTGATGTGCCGTTTCCGCCATTGGTGGAACGCATTGTCGCGTCGGGCGAGCGCAATGAACGCATCGTCATTCGTAAAGTGAACAAGGATAATTTTGACGCGGAAGCGGCGTTAATCCTGTCCATATTGAACGATGCGTGGAGCGGGAATTGGGGCTTTGTGCCCATCACCGATGCCGAAGTGGCGCACACCGGAAAGCAGTTAAAACCTATCGTCTTCAATGACCTGATCCGGATTGCGGAGGTTGATGGAGAACCAGTCGCCTTCATGATGACATGGCCCGACATCAACGAAAAAATCGGTCAATTTGGGGGCAGCCTGTTCCCGTTCAACTGGGCGAAGCTTTTGTGGTGGCTGCGTGCGCCAAAGGTCAGCACAATGCGCGTGCCGTTGATGGGCGTGATGAAAAAGCTGCAGTCGACCCGCATGGCGAGCCAATTGGCGTTCATGATGGTCTCCATCATTCGCGACGCGTCCACCAGCCAATTTGGCGCAAGCCGCGGCGAATTTGGCTGGGTGCTTGAAGATAATGGCCCGATGCGATCGGTTGGTGAGGCGATTAATGGCAAAATCAACAAGGTGTACCGCATCTACGAAAAGCAGCTCTGACGGCGTGTGACACGCATATATCGTCTTGATGCGCATTCCCGCGATATTGCCGCGGCCCTGTCTGCGGACCAAGGTCCAGACCCATGGGGCGGCGGTGCGCCAAGACCGGGCACATTCGCGCCGGTCGTCGTCCGATCATCCAAAACGGCACGGCGCTTTATCCGCCCGATGGTGTGGGGTTACCCCGCACCCAATAGCCTGACGCCAGCGGGCGATGTGCAATGGGTAACGTCGGTGCGCAATGTGGCGAGCCCGTTTTGGATCGGCAATTTGCGGCATATCGAATTGCGGTGCCTCGTTCCGGCGACGGCGATTGGCAACCAGCAACCGGCAGCGCCGGACAGCGGCCCCGCATCGGTCTGCGCGATGGCAGGCATTTGGCGTGACCTGACCGATATGCCGGTCTTTGCGATCATCACTATGGATGATGCCACTGACCCTATGAAAAAGCGCAGCACGCCGCTCATTCTCAACAGCGCGCAGCAGCACATGTGGCTGACGGCCGATTGGAAAGCGGCGTCTCGCCTTGTCCAGCCCGCGCAAACGGCACCCACGGCATGTGCGTAGTATCCATCGCGTGGGAGGCGCATCCGCGCTGGAAACTTATCGCGATTGGCAACCGCGATGAATTTCACGACCGCGCGGCGGACCCGCTCCGTTCATGGGTGGACGCGCCGTCAATATTGGCGGGGCGCGATGTGCTGTCCGGCGGCACATGGATGGGCGTGCACGCCGATGGCCGCTTTGGTGTCGTCACCAACATACGCAACCCCGATGGCCCCGACCCGACCAAAAAGTCGCGGGGTGCGCTAGTTACCGACTGGCTATCTGGCGGGACACTGCCGACGGCGGTGGAGACGTTTAGCCCGTTCAATCTGGTGCTGGCCGATACGCACGGGTTGACGCATATCGCGAACCGGCCCCATGCGGTGCAGGAGCGATGGCCCCGCGGCATATATGGATTGTCCAATGCGGAAACGGGTGCGCCTTGGCCGCGCAAGGACCGGTTGAACCGCGCACTCACGGAATGGTTTGCCGCCGAAGGACATGATCCGGTCGACCTATTGGACGTTCTGTTGGACGATCAAAGCCCGGCATCGGGCGATCCGCCGATCTTCATCCGCAACGCTGTTTATGGGACGCGCTGCAGTACGCTGGTTGCGGTGGATGGCGACGGTGGCGGGTGCATCATGGAACGGCGCTTTGACCGCGATGGTAATTTCACGCGCGAGAGCCGTTTCACATTTGATTGGCCAATCTGACAGATTGTTGGGAACAGCACATCGTTACCCGCGTTTCCACTTTCCCACGCAGGAAAGGATGTGCCCGTGACCCAGACCGACAATAGCCGACCGATTGGCAACACGCCCATTACAGACGCCGCCGCTGCCACTGCCCCCGCTGGATCGTCCGGAACGACCGCCAGCGACGCCGCCGTCACCGCGACAGGTGAGGACATTGACAATGACCATGCCGACGAACGCCCCGTTGACCGGTCGCAGGACTCGCTTGAAAATTATAACAGCGAACAGGACGACGAGGCTGCTCAGGCGCAGACGGTGTCGGACGACGCCATTCGCAATATTCCCAATGGCCAATCACAACATGGCGGCACGACCAACCCCGCGCAGATATATCCTGACGACGCGCAGGACGTCGTTGACCATATGCACCAGATGGAACGCAGCGGACAGATTGATATGGACGCCTATCGCGGCGAACGCAGCGATGACGATGAACCGGAAACTTTAGGCGAAGCGGCGCTTGAGCCCGGCGACGTCGACAGCCATGGCAACCGGTCGCGCAATCCGGGCTGACATTTGCACCAATTTTCCTGAAGCAGCTTATCGTTGCTTAAAGGAACGGAGGACCCGTCCCCTGAAAGGGGGGCGGGTCTTAACGTTTGATGGCATCGCCGACGGAGGCGAATATCAGCGCCAGGGCAAAGGCGGACACCATGCCGGTGAACAATGCGACGGCTGGAATTTGAAATACGTCCATATCAGGCTCCTTGGGTTAGGAGCCCCCTATGCACCGCGAAATCAGGTCATGCTTTGATCTGGGTCAAATGGCCGACAATCGCTTCCATCGGCAATGGGCCATAGATATGCGGGAAAAGCGCGCCGCCGCGCGATGGTTCCCAGATGATGCTGTCACCCAGATAGGCCAAGGCAACTTCGGCAATGACCAGGCCGTCCTGTCCGGCAAAATGCTTGTCGAGCGTGCCCTGCAGCTGATCCTGCGCCGACAAATGAATATAGCCATCCGCCAGATCGACAGGTGCGCCGTGAAAGACGCCGTCGGCTTCAAACTGCGCCCATTGCGCGGCGGTGAATATTTTGAAGGCGGTATCGGGATGGCGATGTTCGGACATGCCCAGCCCATGCCGAAAAGCGTGGGGCGAGGCAAGCCGCGCATAGGGGCAAGGCGCCCGCCCGCGGACTGTGGCGTTAATACCACAGCATTTCGTTGTTTTATATTCATGAAACTATCCCCGCCGCGGACCGGTTTGATGATTGGCGCCACAATGATGGCGTCAGTTTGACTGAAAATGGATGATAACAATGCGTAAAATTTTAATCGGTGCAGCCCTCCTCTCCACTGCACTTGCCACCCCTGCCTTCGCGCAGGAATCCGCACCCTTTACCGGCCCACATATCGAAGGCCTTGTTGGCTATGATGATGTCAGCGAAGGCGAAGGCGATTTGATGTACGGCGTCTCGGGCGGTTATGATTTCCAACTTGGCGGCGTGATTGCCGGTATCGAAGGTGAATTCGCCGATTCCGACGTGAAGGGCACCGCGAATGACCTGATCACGACGGGCGATACGTTCAGCCTGAACACCGACCGTGATCTATATGTCGGCGCGCGTATCGGCTTTGCCGCGACGCCATCGACGATGATCTACGCCAAGGGCGGATACACCAATGCCAAGTTTGAAAGCCGTTTCGACAATGGCGCGGGCACGATTTTCAACAATGGCGTCACCGCCGATGGCTACCGTTTGGGCGCCGGCATTGAACAAAAGTTCAACCTGTTCGGACCAAGCGGCTTCATCAAGGCCGAATATCGATATTCGAACTACAAGAATCTCGACATTGGTGAGGATGATTTCGACCGTGAAATCGACGTTGACCGTCATCAGGCCGTCGTCGGCGTGGGCGTGCGTTTCTAATTCGCCGCAATAGACCCGCTTTGGCGGATCGCTTCATTGGACCGTCGGGCGCAATCCCGGCGGTCTTTTGCTGCGCGCGGCTTCCGCAATCCATCCGCAATCCATCCAAAATTGACCCAACTCGCCGCGACAGCATCCGCATTCGGCCTAAAATGTAACACATGGTATCACGCCACATTATCTTCACCGCAGCAGCAGCGGCATTTTTGGGCCTGTCGAGCCTTGCCGCGCCCGCAGCCAGCGCACGCGACACCGAATCTGCGTCCTTTGGCCTGTGCCACAGCGGCGGCGGCACCAACTGCGTCGTCGATGGCGACACGATCCATTATCGCGGCGTCAAAATCCGCATTGCCGATATCGACACCCCCGAAACCCACGGTCCCCGATGCCCGTTGGAGGCGGAGCTTGGCGCAGCGGCAACACGGCGGATGCACCAATTGGTCAATGCCGGGCCGTTCACGCTGCAACCGATCAACCGCGATACCGACCGCTATGGCCGCAAGCTGCGCATATTGACGCGCGGCGGCGAAAGCCTTGGCGCTGTGCTCGTGCGTGAAGGCCTCGCGCGCTTTTATGCCGGCGGCCGGCGGCCCTGGTGCTGACGCAATAACCCCGCCAGCGCGCACCCCCCTAAAAAAGCATTTTCCTACACGAACCTATATGGTTCATAATCGCCTCCTTTTTTTGAAATGGAGCCTATTATGCGTAACAAAGTCCCCGTCCCCCGCGAAAACCGCGCGGCTTTGCCTGATTTCACCCCCGTGCCGCTGCGATACCGCCATGATGGCTGGACGCCGGAGCGGCAGCGCGGCTTTATTGAGGCGTTGGCCGACACTGGCTGCGTCTCGCGCGCGACGGCCATCGTCAACATGTCGTTGGAGGGCGTCTATTATCTGCGCCGGCAAAAGGGCGCGGAGGAGTTTCGCGCCGCGTGGAATGCTGCGCTCGATTTCGGGGTGCAGAAGTTAAAGGACATCGCCTTTGAACGCGCGATTGAGGGGGAGATGATCCCCGTCTTTGAAAAGGGCAAGTTGATGGGGTACCGGCGCAAACGCAACGACCGGCTGCTGATGTTCTGCCTGCGCCATTATGGGCAGGATGCGAACGGCAAACGCACCACGATCAACTATTTCAGCAGCCGGGCACAGGCGGGGTCAGCCAGCGGAGAGGCAAGCGGAGGCGCAGGCGGCAGCATATCGGCGGCAGAGGCCAGCACCACCACCGTGCGCACCGTGATAAACGGTACTGGCACCGCCGCCAACATCAACGACGCGGCCCGCACGCTTGAAAATTTCGAAGGTATTGAATTGGATGCCGAGGCACAGGCCGCAATCACCGCCGCGTTGGAGGCATGCGCCGCCCGCTACCGCGCCGCGGGGGAGATTATTGACGACGGCGGCGATGATGCAATCGCGATGATGGTCGATGATCCCGACCAAATTTATGTCCCGACGGGCAAAAACACCTCCCCCTATCACGGCGAATTGGTTCTGCCCGACATGGTGACCGAATTTGTGCCGTTTCAGGAGGGCGAATCGCACTGGACCAATGCCGGGGCCGAGCTTCCTTATTGGGCGCAGCCAGACGGGCTAAGGAAGCTGGAGGCGCCAACGGGTGAGGTGCCGAAACGCAAACGGAAGTCGAATTGGAAACGCAAGGCGAATGCGACGGAGTGCTGACTTCTTTCCTCCTCCATCGTCATGCTGCCCCACGTCGTCACTCCCCACTTCGTCATGCTGAACTTGTTTCAGCATCTTACTTTTTCAACGTCGACAATTAAGACCCTGGCACGCAGTCACCGCAGGTGAAACAAGTTCAGGGTGACGGGGATGGGGACAGCGGGGGTGACGGGGATGGGGACTGCGGGCGACGGAGGTGGAAAGAACCCCAACTACCCCACCAACATCCATCCCCCCACGAGCGCGAGGGCAAAGACCTGCAAGATCGCAGTCTGGTGCAGGTGGCTGGAAAAGGGTTGCTTGCGCGTCTTATGCCGGAACAGCGCACGGCCGGCATAAGCGCCGATGCTACCCCCCAAAAACGCCCAAGCCAGCAACGTCCCTTCGGACACCCGCCACGACCCCGCCTCCGCACGGATCTTGTCAAAACCGAACAGCATGAACGTCCACAGATTGACCAGCGCAAACAGGCCAAGGGCATTGGGGAGGGTGAGGAGGGTAGGGAGGTTCATAAGCAGGTGAAATTACGCTTAACTGATAATCCTACTGTACGATAACGTCGCCAAATTCTTGCCAAAATTCTTCACAATTCCCGTCTTTCTCGAAACAAAACAATCCATTCGGTGCTACCAAGTTAAATTTCTGAGCAATTTCCGATTTGCATTGATCCCATCTCGCCCGAGATATTCCTGAGTTGGTAACGAAACACCTCACCGTTACGCGAGCTTTTTCCTGTGGTATCGATAAGAGAGATAGATTCTGGCTGTGAAAACCAAATCCCATAAAAACAACCTTTTCGGCAGCCGCCAAATCATCCTGCACACTCAAAATTTCAGAACCAGAATCGATCGATTCCGAATATGTTCGGATTGATTGTGCCATTTGCAGTAGCCGATGTGCGTCAATTTCTCCTCCAAATGCGATGTGTGCGCTAGAGTTCTCATGCGGCAGATCGGCTAATTTCCCATATGGATGGAATATTCTGAGCCGTGAGACGATGCCAGCCGCCTTTTCAGGAGCCATATCGTACATCTGTTGAAACCAAAAATATGCAAAATGCTCTACACATCTATCATAGTTGAAATTAACAATTGAGAGGTTCTCAAAACAAGTTTCGAGTTCATCTAAAGTTTTTCCGCGAGTAATGTCTCTTAAAACATATGCTATCCAGCTGTTCGACGAGTTGCGAAGAGGATTATCCACTCTACGCATCGGATCAACGAAAATGGACGATTTCCGCTCCGCTTCTAATATAGCTTTCGCTATGGCTAACTTCGCGCAATCAGCTTTTAGGGTGTCGTCTTTGTGTCGTTCAATGTACTCATCGATTGAACCCGACAGCGGCATGGCATTGGAAATTTGAACAGCAGCAGCCCGATGAGGGTTTATGTTACCAGAGTTGCCGTCTGATTGCGCGATGTGTAAGCGCAACGCTTCAACGATTTCCCAACTACCAGACTCTAAGCGATGGCCGAAATCGTCAAACATTATATTAAGATCGCGAGCTATCGTGTCCCTAAGATCTTGGCCTAGGGGCAGTCCAAATCCTTTACTTGTACCTGCTCCTAAAACTAGGACTGTCTTCTGGCTCCGCAATATTTATCCCCACTCCGCAGCCACCCCAGCCTACGCAACCATATTGTCAACAAATGTGAAGTCAATCCGAGCGGGTAAGATTTTACAACCTTACCAGTGACATAAAGCGCAACGCACCTCGCGCCGCAATTACGCTGCCAGACCTGCACGCAAGCAGCTCGATATGATGGGGTGGTGGTGGCGGGCATTCAAGACACTCATGCAGATTGCGCACAATGAACTTCGAGCTTGCTGCCAAAATTTTTCACCAGTGCGTGCTGGCCCGTTCCTGATCTGTGGCTATGCGCACTTTTAGAGAACCAAGACGTATCTCTCGTTCACCAATGTACGCACGGACTTTAACATGTCCTTCGCGCGCAATTAAAAAAGGTGAAATTTTAAAATGAAAAATATGAGCGCGGTACTCGTTAAGTGGGTCTTTGCTTCCCTCGTCTAAAGTATCCACTCGGTCAACGGGCAGGACAATATCTGCCGCGACCTCACTATCATTGTTCTCGCCGGGCACGAAAACCCTGAGGGTGACTGGCTCAACCGGATCAGACAGTGGTTCAAGATAGGTGATTGCAAGAGCAAATTGTGGTATCAGTGACGGACATGGCCCGGGTAGTACCATTTCATTGAAGTACACGCCGACATATGTCTTCTTGCCCGAAACTTCGTCACGGACATCGTCGCAGAACACAGTTGTGCCATAAGGCCCAGTCATTGAAGAGTGATGCGCCACTGAGGCTTCCGGTAAGCAGATCCCAATGAAATTTGAGATATTTCTGCCGACTCCATTTTTAACGTTTTGGTCGGATAAAAAACAACGCTGGAAACGTAGTCTGCTTCGCTATCCTCTGCATTGACCCAGTTCGGGCAAATTTTTTCGATAGGGTCCGCTTTAAAGTCCTGGGGGTCGTAATTGGCAGCCCACAGAATGTCAGAGATCGTCCGCAAAGTTAAGTTGGAGGAGGTCCCGTTAAGTACTCTGCTGAGCACACTGCGGTTATATCCTAAACGGTCTGCAATCTGCGTTAAAGTTTGACCCTCTTCACGCCGATGATCGATGGCTTCGTTTAGAGCTTCAAGCACGCGCGAAGCTAGCCGTGTAAAAGCCGCTCCGCGTTGATTAGTTAATGGCAGGGAAGAGTTCATATCGTTCACCTAACTTGTATTCGAGTAATAGAGATTTACGCATTGCAACAGTTTTTCGACCATAATCTAAGTCGCGGGGTGGGCCAGGTTTTTTCAGTACTGACTTGAGCTCGCCGAATGCCAAAATCATGGTATGGGGTTCCAGCGCCCATCCATAGAGGCGAAAGTCGGGCGTTTTTAAGCGCCACACACCTTCGCCCTTAGGCGGATCGCAGCGAGCCAAGCCGTTGGTAAGCGGGCGACCTGAAATAAAATCTGCAAACATGATATTCAACTGCTCACTGGCTGATGCAATTGTTTTCGACTTGTGGGTTACGCATATTTGTCGAGCCCATTCTTCAAACTCCGCTGTCCAAAATAGTCGCCGATTTTTTTGGTCACGTGGACCAAGAATCACCGGCACTGACGATATGCGACCTTGCTTTATCAGCTCATCTAATCGCCGTGACATATAAGTCAACAGAAGTTAAGGATGGGTTTAGGCAGTTTCAAGCTTATTCAGCCAGACCCTTAGGCCGCTCGAACATATCTATGCCATCACCTTCCGCCACCGGCTGAGTGTCGATGATTTTCTTCTCGCGGTTGTCGGCGCTGTCGTTAATCGCGTAACTCGCCATTCTATGTTTCCTATGCTGGCTACGCGCCGAACATATTGTCAACAAATGTGAAGTCAATCCGAGGGAGTAAGATTTTACAACCTTACCAATGGCATAAAGCGGAGCGCGCATCGCGCCGCATTCGCGCGCACGACTTTAGGGCGATCGGCGTCGGGCGCAGTCGCTTCGTTTATGTCTATCTATGGAAGTTATGGGTCGCGGTCGTCAGGTGGAAACGCCTTGGTCTCCGTCCTGACGACAGGCGACGGGTGGCGGATTATTCCGCGGCGACCCCGGCTTGTTCGAACATATCGACGCCGTCATTTTCGGCGACGGGTTCAATGCCGATGATCTTTTTCTTACGATTGTCAAAGCTGTCCCACACTTGGCCCCAATCGCCGCGTGTCGACGCCTTGCTGTACTCGGTCGCGCGGGTTTCGAAGAAGTTGGCGTGCTCGACGCCGTTCAACAATGGCGCGAGCCATGGCAGCGGGTGGTCTTCGACCATGTAAATGGGTTGGAAGCCCAGCTGACCCAAACGCCAATCGGCGATGTAGCGGATGTAGCGTTTGATTTCCTTGGCGGTCATGCCGGGGACGGGGCCCATTTCGAACGCAAGGTCGATGAACGCGTCTTCCAAACGGACAACCTTTTGGCAGCAATCGATAATGTCTTCCCGCACCGCCTTGGTAAGGCAGCCGCGCTCTGCACAAAATGCGTGGAACAGCTTGGTAATGCCTTCGCAGTGCAGCGATTCGTCGCGGACCGACCAGGATACGATTTGCCCCATGCCCTTCATCTTGTTGAAGCGCGGGAAGTTCATCAGCATCGCGAAGGATGCGAACAGTTGCAGCCCTTCGGTAAAGCCGCCGAACATCGCCAATGTGCGGGCAATGTCTTCGTCGGTGTCGACGCCGAATTGGTGGATATAATCAACCTTCGCCGCCATTTCTTCATATTCGAGGAAGGCCGAATATTCGGACTCGGGCATGCCGATGGTGTCCAGCAAGTGGCTATATGCCGCGACGTGGACAGTTTCCATGTTGGAAAACGCGGTCAGCATCATCTTCACTTCGGTCGGTTTGAACACGCGGCCGTAATTTTCGTGGTAGCAATTCTGCACCTCGATATCGGCTTGGGTGAAGAAGCGGAAGATTTGCGTGAGCAGGTTGCGTTCGTGGTCCGAAAGCTTCTGCGCCCAATCGCGGCAATCTTCGCCCAAGGGCACTTCTTCGGGCAGCCAATGGATCTGCTGTTGGCGTTTCCAAAAGTCATAGGCCCAAGGATATTCAAAAGGCTTGTAGCTATTGCGTGCTTGTAACAATGACATGTCGGTTTCCTTGGGTCTTTAACTGTTCAATACGGTCGGTCGTGTCCCTTTTGCCTTATTGGCAGGCGAGGCACTCTTCGTAATCGGTTTGCGCGGCAAGTTCCATCACGGGCAGTTCGGCGGTGTTGTCCGCCTCCACCCCGCCGGCAAAGCCAGCGCGCTGAATGCTCTTTGAACGCAGATAATATAGCGATTTCACGCCCAATTCCCATGCGCGGAAGTGGAGCATGAGAAGGTCCCATTTTTCCACATCGGCGGGGATGTACAGGTTCAGCGATGTCGCCTGATCGATATACGGAGTGCGGTCCGCGGCCAGTTCGATCAACCAACGCTGGTCGATTTCAAAGCTGGTCTTGAACGTGTCCTTCTCCTCTGGCGTCAAGAAGTCGAGATGTTGGACAGAGCCGCCCTTTTCAAGGATGCTGTTCCAGACATTGGTCGAATCCTTCGCCTTTTCCTGCAACAGCTTTTCCAGATACGGATTCTTCACGATGAAGCTGCCCGAAAGCGTCTTGTGCGTGTAAATATTCGCCGGAATCGGCTCAATACACGCGCTGGTGCCGCCGCAAATGATCGAAATCGACGCGGTCGGCGCAATCGCCATTTTGCAGGAAAAGCGCTCCATAACGCCCATATCCTCAGCATCAGGGCAGGCCCCCCGCTCATTAGCCAGCATCATCGACGCCTCATCAACCTGCGCCCGGATATGTTTGAAGAACTTCATGTTCCAAGATTTGGCAAGCGCGCTTTCAAAGCCAACGCCGCGTGACTGCAGGAAGCTGTGATAGCCCATGACGCCCAAACCAACCGAACGTTCGCGACCGGCCGAATATTTGGCACGCGACATTTCGTCCGGCGCGCGGTCGATAAAGTCCTGAAGCACGTTGTCGAGCATGCGCATGACATCTTCGATGAAGACCTTGTCGCCGTTCCACTCATCCCAAGTTTCGAGATTGAGCGACGACAGGCAGCAGACCGCAGTACGGTCATTACCCAAATGGTCGCGACCCGTGGGCAAGGTAATTTCGCTGCAAAGGTTGGACGTCGACACTTTTAGCCCAAGATCGCGGTGATGCTTGGGCATCGCGTTGTTCACGGTGTCGCTGAAGATGATATACGGCTCGCCCGTGGCAAGGCGGGTTTCCACCAGCTTTTGGAACAGCGAACGTGCATCAACCGTGCTGCGCACTTCGCCAGTTTTGGGCGAACGCAGGTTGAACTCTTCGCCAGCGCGGACGGCTTCCATGAATTCGTCCGACAGCAACACGCCATGGTGCAAGTTCAACGCCTTGCGATTGAAGTCGCCAGATGGCTTGCGGATTTCAAGGAACTCTTCGATTTCAGGATGGCTGACATCGAGATAGCACGCGGCCGAACCACGACGCAGCGAACCTTGCGAGATGGCGAGGGTAAGGCTGTCCATAACGCGGACAAACGGAATGATGCCGCTCGTCTTGCCGTTGAGGCCAACAGGCTCGCCGATGCCGCGCACATTGCCCCAATAGGTCCCAATGCCGCCGCCGCGTGATGCGAGCCAGACGTTTTCGTTCCATGTGTTGACGATGCCTTCAAGGCTGTCGTCGACTGAGTTCAAATAGCAGCTGATCGGCAGACCACGGCCCGTTCCGCCGTTGGACAGCACTGGCGTTGCCGGCATGAACCAAAGGCGCGAGATATAGTCATAGAGCCGCTGGGCATGATCCTGATCATCCGCATATGCCGACGCAACGCGGGCAAACAGGTCCTGATAACTTTCGCCCGGCAACAAATAACGGTCCTGCAGCGTGTCCTTGCCAAATTCGGTCAGCAGGGCGTCACGCGACGAATCCGTCACAACGCTGAAACGGCGCTCGTCAACGGATTTGCTCGACGCGACTTTCTTGTCGTCAGCCGGCTTGGTCTCGGCCTCAACCTTAACAGCTTCAGTAGCAACTTTTTCAAGCATATCAGTCATCATTGCGGTCATGTCGTCGGCCCCTTGGCCTGTATCCCTGAAATCCATTTAACCCGTTGCTCCATTCATTGCGGCGACCCGAAACCAGATGCCGGTTTCCCGGCGGCCAGCGACCAGTTCAAATATCTGTCGGGAACGCGTGTTCCCATATTGTTCGACTCAGGGCGCGAAACTCCCTGTTAGCATTTTTTGACCACTTCAGGGGGTATAATTTCACTTGTCCCCAGCTTATCGACGGAAAAAACCTTCCCCGACGGCAGAATCGCATCTGCAGCTGAAAGCACAATTTGTGGTGATGCCCCCTGTGGCCAACCGCTACCTATAGTGCCTTATTCATTTTAAGACGCAAGGGGGTAAATCGAAAATTAACCAATCAATTCGTCGCTATTCTGATTCCATTCATCGCACCTGTTGGCAGGCAAAAGGTAGCGACGCGTGGACGTTCTAAGTGTTTGTATGTGCGCAAGATAGAAAATCGCTCTGCGCCTATTTTTATACACTCAAATTGGACCTATCGGGGATTTAACAATTTCTGACAAAAAACCGGGTCCGGCACATGTCCGAACCCGGCAAGATGATCGCCTATATCCCATCAGGATTCGACCGGCCCAGGGGAGAAGAAAATCATCCCAGCAGGAATGCATTCATTTCTGCTTTGGAGACCTTTTTATTTTTGTCCCTGTCAGCTGTGGTAAAGGCGGCATTCGCCCATTTTGCCTTTACGGCCGGATCCTTTGCAGCATTTGCAGCGCTGGCAGCATCATGAAGCGCCAATATCCATTTGCGGAATTCGGCGGATTCGAGCTCGTCATCCTTATTGGCGTCATAGGTTGGAAATTCTGCGTCGACGAGCTTCTGGACCGTTACTTCTTTCGGCTCGGAAGTCGGGGCTGGAGGGCTCTCAGCAACAGGCTGTGTTTCTGACCGAGGCACCTGGCCACTCGGCTCTGCCGGAGTGGCAGGGGTCGCTGGCGTTGCAGGTTGAACCGATGTTGGGCTGTGGGGAGCGTTTGGCGTATCCATCGGGCCGGTTTGTGCCATTGCTGAGGCTGACGCGAGCGCCAACAGGCTTGATGCGGTTAAAATGCGTAACATAATTATCTCCATCTCGTTTTCAAAAATGCAGAGATGTTTTTTCATCGTTCCCAGTATCGGGTTCGACGATCAGCATCCTGAACTGAAACCACTAAATGGAGTTTGTGTTTCGAAATTAAACTAAGAGATTTGCGCGATTTTCAGTTCGTCATGCACATGAAGTCAACCTATCGCGCCTTTGTTTATTATTTCAGATATGTTGAAGATAAATAAAAATACTGGAGTTTAACGCCATATGAATGAAGTTTAACTTCAGATGAACCAGATCCATGTTTTGCGAAGCTGCAGACCCGTTATCACGCTTGAATCGCCTTCGCTCCGCGCTATGGGCAATCACATTAACATTGCCACAGGACACATCATGACCGTAACGATCCGCACAGGTGACTTGATTGATAGCGTTGCCGATGCGCTGCAATATATCAGCTACTTCCACCCCATGGATTATATCCGCGCGCTGGGGGATGCATATGAGGCGGAACAATCGCCAGCTGCGAAAGATGCAATCGCGCAAATTCTCACCAACAGCCGGATGTGCGCAGAAGGGCATCGACCCATTTGTCAGGACACGGGCATCGTCAATGTCTTTGTCAAATGGGGGATGGATTGCCGACTAGATGATACGTCTGCTTCGCTTCAGGAGGTCATCGACGAAGGCGTGCGTCGTGCATATCTGCACCCTGAAAACAAGCTGCGCGCCTCGGTCTTGGCCGACCCTGCTTTCACGCGGCGTAACACCAAAGATAACACGCCCTGCGTCCTGCATGTCGAAATGGTCGCCGGTTCAAAAGTTTCGGTGGATGTTGCGGCAAAGGGCGGCGGCAGCGAGAATAAGTCAAAGTTCAAGATGATGAACCCGTCAGACAATATCGTCGACTGGGTCGTTGAAATGTTGCCGCAAATGGGTGCTGGCTGGTGCCCTCCCGGAATGTTGGGGATTGGCATCGGCGGGACCGCGGAGCATTGCGTCTTGCTGGCCAAGCAAGCGTTGATGGAGCCTATCGACATGGGGCCGCTAAAAGCACGCGGTCCACAAAATGATATTGAGGCGATGCGCATTGAGATTTTTGACAAGGTCAATGCGTTGGGTATCGGCGCGCAGGGGCTTGGCGGGCTTTCCACAATCCTTGATGTGAAAATCATGGATGCGCCATGTCATGCTGCGGGCAAGCCAGTGGCGATGATACCCAACTGTGCGGCGACGCGTCATGCGCATTTCACGCTGAACGGGTCGGGCCCGGCCTATCTGGAGGCGCCGAAGCTGGACGAATGGCCGAAGGTAGACTGGAAGCCTGATACAGCCGCGATCCGCGTGGATTTGGACGCACTGACCCCCGAAACCGTTGCCAGCTGGAAACAGGGCGACCGCTTGTTGCTAAACGGCAAGATGCTGACCGGGCGAGATGCCGCACATAAACGCATCGCCGACATGCTGGCGAAAGGCGAAGAACTGCCCGTCAGCTTTAAAGGGCGGATGATTTATTATGTTGGCCCAGTCGATCCGGTGGGCGAGGAGATTGTTGGCCCCGCTGGCCCGACGACGGCTACGCGTATGGACAAGTTCATGGACATGATGCTGGAACAGGGCTTGCTGGCATGCGTCGGTAAGGCGGAGCGCGGTCCCGCGGCGACACAAGCCATCGCCAAGCATAAGAGCGCATATCTCATGGCCGTTGGCGGCGCAGCCTATTTGGTGGCGCGCGCGATCAAGGGCAGCAAGGTCGTCGGTTTCGAAGATCTGGGCATGGAAGCCATCTACGAATTTGAAGTGCAGGATTTCCCAGTGACAGTTGCAGTCGACAGCGACGGCAACAATGTCCATCAACTGGCCCCTGCGTATTGGCAAAAGCGGATCAAGGACGAGGGATTGCTGGAGAATGCGGGCTAGTTTTTCGGCAGCCTTCAACTTTCGGCATCATATAGTGTTGTTGACATTGACGTGATGTGGGCCTGTTATCGTCTGCAATGCGAACCGATGAAAAACCGAGCACAAGCTTCCTCTCGCGCCTCGGTCCCGGCCTAGTAACTGGCGCTGCGGATGACGATCCTTCGGGAATCGGCACGCACAGCCAAGTTGGCGCGCAATTTGGCTATGGGTTGAGCTGGACGTTTTTGTTCAGCTTCCCATTGATGGTCGCCATTCAAGAAGTCGCGGCTGAAATCGGGCGGGTGACCGGTGCAGGTATCGCGCGCAATATGCGCCGACATTACCCCCGGCCCTTGCTGGTGCTCATGGTCGGCCTGTTGCTCATTGCCAATATCGTTAATCTGGGAGCCGATTTGGCCGCGATGGGGGCTGCTGTGGGGCTGCTGATCGGTGGGCCAATAGGGTTGTATACGTTATTGTTCGGGCTCTTCTGCATCATTGTTGAAGTGGCGCTATCCTATGAGCGCTATGCCTCGGTGCTCAAATGGGCGACGCTATCGCTCTTCGCGTATGTTGCTGTCGTCATTGTGGCGCAGGTGCCTTGGGGAGAGGCGCTGACCTCGCTGGTTGTGCCGCGCATTGAATGGACCGGCGCGTACGCCACAGCCGTCGTCGCGATATTGGGGACCACCATCAGCCCCTATTTGTTTTTCTGGCAGGCGGGACAAGAGATTGAGGAGCAGAAGCGACATAAGGTGAAGCCGCTGTGCATCACGCCCAAGGACGCCGGACCTGAATTAAAACGCATCCGGATCGATACGCTGACCGGCATGGCGTTCAGCTCGATCGTCTCGCTGGCTATAGTTTTTGCGACGGCGGCGACGCTGCATGCCAATGGCATCCGTGATATCGAAACGTCGGCGCAGGCGGCCGAAGCATTGCGGCCCATTGCCGGAAATTTCGCCTTTGCATTATTCGCGCTGGGTATCATCGGAACGGGCTTGCTTGCGGTGCCCGTGCTTGCAGGGTCGGCCGCTTATGCGGTGACGGAAATGTTCGGCATGGCAGGAAGCCTTGATGCCAAGCCGACCAAGGCACGCCTGTTTTACGGGACGATAGCCGTGACAACCTTGCTAGGCGTGTCGTTGCAATATGTCGGCATTGACCCGGCGCGTGCATTGTATTGGGCGGCTGTCGTCAATGGTGTGCTGGCAGCACCCTTGATGGCTATGATGATGCTCATCGTGCGCAACCCGCGCGCGATGGGGCGGCTGACATTGGGGCTTCGCGCGACCATTACAGGATGGATCGCGACGGGGGTTATGGCCGTTGCAACGATCGTGTTTTTCGCCACGCTTTAGAGTAGCGATGCCGCGGCGCTTATTATTGGGGTTTTGGGGCGGGCGGCTGTTTGGTCGGCGCTGGTAGCGAATCTAGAAACTCCAGTTCGTTGAGGTCTATGTTCGCGTCGGATCTTTTGCCTTTCAGAACATCAATCTCTGCCTGGCGCTGCTTCAGATAATATTCGCGCATCGCGGCGTACGGGTTCCCGCTTTCTTGCACCCGGGTAAGAATCACATCATTCTCGACACGATCATCAATTGAGGAGAGCGTGCCTTTGGCTGCCGAGACAATTGGATTGGTAAACGGCTTGCCAACTGCTGCTGGTAAAAGCGAAAGATCAACGACGCGTCCGAGAAGATCACGAACCGTCGTGGATCCGAATACAGGCAGAAATAAATAGGGGCCAGGACCGACGCCATAATATCCCAATGTGTCTGCGAGGCCATTTGGACGGCGTGGTAGGTTGATTGGAGGCTTTTTGGCGACATCAAAAAGCCCGGCAACGCCGATGGTGGAATTGATAGCAAATCGACCAACGGTTTCGGCCGCTTTGCCGATCTTGAGCTGGAGCAGAAAATTCAGAAAGACGATGGGTTCGTCCAAATTGTTTAAAACATTATGCATGCCGTCGCGGATCGGGGCAGGTAATCCATCTCGATAGCCGTACGCGACCGGTGCGATAATGGCTTTATCGACCGACTGTACCGCGCCGAATGAGACTTCGTTCACGACCGCAATCGGGTCGCCTTTCGGGGGTCCTTGATTTGCGGTAACAACGATCATGGCCTTTTCGGCCGCGGCCGGTGTAACGGGTCCGACGGGCGTTTGTGTATCCAAAGATTGCGGCGGGCCCTCTGCTCCGTCTGTGGATGGCGGAGCAGTGGCTGCGGTACCCTGCTCAGGCGCTGCTGCGGGTGCGCCAGCAATTTCCATTGCAATAACTGGATTTGATAAAGGCGGGGACTGCGGGGTCCCCGATAAAAGGGCGATTGCGACGATATTGGTGATGCTCAACGTTGGAACTTTCCGGTCATAACCGCTTGCAGGCGACATCCTAAGCGCGGGCTGCCAAGCTGACAACTGCCTTTCAAGGAACTCAGCTCACGCTTAATCGCGGGCTATATCAAACAATTTCCGATAGCATCCGCAGCTATTGGATGCTTTCGGGGCGGCATTATTGCCCCTGTTGGGCCCGCATCTGTGCATCAATTTGTGCCTGGATTTCGGGAGGTAGGCCCTGCGGTGCGCCGCTGGCCTGTCCACCTTGCTGCTTCTGCATTTCCTGCATCTGCTTTTGCATGGCTTCGATTTCGGCGCGTGATTTGAACTCTAACAGTTCGACATCAAAGGTCAGCTCGCTACCGCCGGGGATGGCGACTTGGCCGGTTTGCGGATTACGCTGATCTTCCGGACCATAGCCGAGCTCGGCCGGGATCCACAGGCGATATTTGCCGCCGCGCTGCATGATTTTAAGGCCTTCTGAAAAGCCGGGAACAACGCCAGTGACTGGGAAGCCTGCCTGGGGGTTTTGGTCGAAAACCGTACCGTCTTTCAACATGCCTGTGTAGCTGACGAGCACCACATCATTGTCCGTCGGCGACTTGCCTTCGCCGGTTTGGATAATCTTGTAACGCAATCCTGACGGCGTGGTGACGATATCGCCATATTCCTGACGCACGTCGCTTGTGCCCCAATATGCCAAACCGCCACCGGCAGCGAGCACGAGCGCAATCGCGGCCCAATATTTGGTCATCGTGCCTTTTTTGAGCGGAAGAATCGGGACGGCAGTTACGGACATACACATTTCCTGTTGGCTAAGTTGCGCGGTGACTAGCAGAAACTAGCAGGGATTCCAGACACAAAAAAAGCGCCGTAAAAGGCGCCTTCCTTGTTGCGGGTCGCAGACGCTTATTTCGCGCCGTCACGTTCCTGCTGCTTGCGCTCCATCTTGCGGGCACGACGAACAGCAGCCGCCTTTTCACGGGCACGCTTTTCCGATGGCTTTTCGAAGTGACGACGCAGCTTCATTTCGCGATACACGCCTTCACGCTGCAGCTTCTTCTTGAGCGCGCGTAGGGCTTGATCAACATTATTGTCGCGAACCATGATCTGCATAAAAAACTCAACTCCGGATCGAATCGGCAAAATGGCTTAAAACGGCCACTTTGAAAGGCTAAAAACGAAAATCGCCGCGTTCACAGGCGGCGTGTTGACGTGGCCCCTAACTAGGTCGCCCTTAAATATCAAGCGAAAATGGCGCTTTTATTAGCGACACTGGCGCATTTCGCCGGACAAATGTCGTCGACCGATGCCCATATGTTACAAACGTCCATTATTTTCAAAATCCCGGAACAAAACACAAATCCCCTGATTTGTCGCCTTGGGACCAGAGGAATTCGCAACAATGGTCTCCTTCGCCCAACCAGTCGTGGCGCAAGTCGCGATAAATTTGTTCTTAGGAAAATCTCATGACGAAAACATCGGCGCTCCGGCGCAACTTTGGTCGTTCGGTGTCGGTCGCCGCAGTCTTGGTGGCGTCGATGCCAGCTGCTGCGTGGGCGCAGGAAACCCCAGTGGACCCCGCGGAAGAAACAGTGTCTGCCGACGGGTCTGAAGTGGCGGAAGGTGAAGCCATTGTCGTCACAGGCTCGCGTATTGCACGGCCTGAAGCTGACTCGCCGAACCCGGTGACATCTTTTAGCTCAGAGAATATAGACCAGTCGGGCCGCACGAACCTGACCGACTTGCTTGTTCAAAGCGCTGCACTCGTTGGGTCTACCACCAGCCGCGATTCGTCGGGTTCAAATGCCGGCTTTGGTGCGGTGGGCATCAATTTGCTCAACTTGCGCAATTTGGGCACCGACCGGACGCTGGTTTTGGTGAACGGACGGCGTCATATCGCCGGAGTGTCAGGCTCGGCATCGGTCGACATCAGCACCATTCCAAGCGACTTAATTGATCGTATCGATATTCTGACGGGCGGCGTGTCTGCCATTTATGGGGCAGACGGTGTCTCAGGTGTCGTAAACTTTGTGCTGAAACGCGATTTTGAAGGCATCAGCGCGCGCGGCCAAATGGGCATTTCGAAATATGGTGACGCCGCCAACCGCTATGGTTCTATCACCGCGGGTACCAACTTTGCCGATGATCGCGGTAACATCGCTGTATCATATGAATATGATGCCAATGACCGCGTAACCGGCTTTGCACGCAGACGCGGTGGCGACCCTGCAAGCACATTTAGTCTCGTGCGTAACCCAGATGACTTTCCCGATGATCCCAATGTGTTTGACCGAATTCTGCTCAATGATTTGCGTTATGCGGACAGCTCGCGTGACGGCGCGATTGATGTAGATGGCGATCTGACCCCTGATTTCACAGGGAGCGGCAGTGTGTTTGACTTGGGCCGGTTCCTTCCCCAATCGGGTGGTCTGGTTCAAGGCGGCAGCAGCACCCCTATTGCGGCGTACCAAGGCGACATTCAGGGCCGCACGGAAAAGCACAATGTGAACTTCCTCGGCAGCTACAAATTTAGCGATGTCTTGCGGATCTTTGCAGAAGGCAAATACACGCGGATCGAAGCTTTCTCGATCGCGCAGCCGTCATTCGACTTCTACACTTATGTAGCTGCGGACAATCCGTTCATTCCAGCGAATGTCCGTTCTGCCGTCGTGCCCGATGCAATCAACGGCGCCTTTGGCTTGCCGCCGGGCACCTTGCCGGACGGTGTGCTTGTTTCACGCGATAACTTCGACCTTGGCGTACGCGGCGAATTTGCCAAGCGCCAGACATTGCGCGGCGTGCTTGGTGTTGATGGACAAATCAGCGACAATGCGCGGTACGAAGTTTCCTATGTTTATGGCGAAACCGAAACCGATTTCCTAAGCACCAATTACCGCATCACAGATCGCTATTTCGCAGCGCTCGATGCGGTTGACCAAGGTGCGTTTTTGACGGGCGTTCCAAACGGCAATATTGTGTGCCGTTCGTCGCTGGATCCAAATGCGACGGTCAACGACCCCAATTTCGGTGATGCTGCAACAACCTTCACGCCGGGGTCGGGCAGCGGATGTGTTCCGTTGAACGTGTTCGGCGAAAATGTTGCAAGCGCTGCGGCACTTGGATTTGTGAACGCGGACCTCGCCAACTTTTCAAAGGTTAGCCATCAGGTAGTGTCTGGTTCGCTTTCGGGCGACTTTGGCCAGCTCTTTGAGCTTCCCGGTGGTCCGGTTGGCTTCGCCTTGGGCGGCGAATATCGCAAGGAGAAGAGCAACTTCATCTCCGATCCACTGCTTCAGGCCGGTGCCCTTGCCGATATCGCGCAAATTCTGCCAGAGCGCGGATCGTTCGATGTGAAAGAAGCTTTTGCAGAATTGAACGTGCCGTTGTTGCGTGAAGTGCCGTTTGCCCATTTGCTGCAATTTGGGGCGGCAATTCGCTTCTCGGACTATTCGACCATAGGTAATACAACGACCTGGAAAGTGGACGGCACTTATGCGCCCGTTCGCGACCTTTCGTTCCGGGCAACCTATTCGGAAGCGGTTCGGGCGCCAAACGTGACCGAGCTATTTGCGCCACAAAACGGCACCTTCTCGTTCATTGATGACCCATGCGACCCTGTAAACATCCCAGAAGGCACCAGTTTCCGCCAAGCGAACTGTACAGCGGTGCTGACCGCATTGGGCGTGAACCCGGGTACATTTAGCCCGACAAGCGATCCAACGGCTACGGTTAGCCTTCCTGGTCGCAGCGGGGGCAACCCATTATTGGCTGAAGAAGAAGCCCGCACTTGGACTGCGGGTGTGGTATTCCGGCCCAGCTTCTTGCCCGGATTTACAGCGACTTTTGACTGGTATGACATAAAGCTGCGCAACGCGATCAGCACGGCATCCGCGCAAGATCTTGTGGATTTATGTGTTGACCAGCCAACGCTCGGCAACAGCTTCTGTGCGAACATCAGCCGTGATCCCACGACAGGATATGTCAGCGACTATCTTGTTGGCCCAGCCAACGTCGCGCAATTCAGCACATCGGGCGCTGATTTCACGATGAACTACAATTTTGCGATTAGCCCAACCGCTGGCCGGATCAATGTGCGTCTGAACGGCGGCTATCTCGATAGCTTGCAGTTCACGCCGACACCGGGCGCTGAGCTTGACGACGATCGCGGTGAGGCGTTTTCACCGAAATGGGTTGGTAGTGCCGACCTTACATGGTCGATCGACAATTTTGCGGTCAATTACGGGGTGAGCTATTTCAGCAAAACCCGCCGGTTCACGACAGAGCAGTTGGAGGCAAATCCGGATATTTCCGATCCCCGCTATTTCTTCTTCAAAGAAAAGTGGGAGCATGATTTGCGACTTCAGTTCACGACCGACGATAACCGTTTCACTTTTTATGCTGGTGTGAACAATCTGTTCGATGAAAAGCCCGCGGTCGCATCGTTGGATTATCCGGTCAGCATCATTGGCCGTTATTACTTCGCGGGTGTGAAGGTTGGGCTCGACAAGCTCGGTTTCTAAAGCGTCTGGGTTTTTGGTAAAGGGTCGGCGGAGAAATCCGTCGGCCTTTTTGCTGCGCTCAACCCCTTGCCCTCGTGCAATGTTCGTTTCATAATGCAACGCAACGAATGAGCAGGAGAGCGCGAATGGCAACCCAATTGAAGTCGAACAGCAAATATAGCGAAGCCGAATGGACCGCGCGTCAGGAGCTTGCTGCTTGCTATCGCATTTTTTCGATGTTCGGCTGGGACGAGTTGATTTTCAACCACATCACCGTGAAAGTGCCCGACGAAGACGGCGCTTTTTTGATCAACCCTTATGGCATGCACTTTGGTGAAATTACCGCGTCGAGCCTGATCAAGATCGACATTGATGGTAATAAGATCGATGCCGATAACCCATGGCACGTCAATAAGGCGGGCTTTGTCCAGCATAGCCTGTTCCATCGCACTTTGCCCGATGCCCATGCCATCATCCATACCCACACAACCGCCACGGTTGCCGTGTGCAGCGTTGAGGGCGGATTGCAGCCAGTCAATTTCTACGCCTGCAACTTTGCGGGCCAGCTGGCTTACCATGACTTCGAGGGCGTGACCGTGCGTGAGGAAGAAGGCACGCGATTGGTCCAAAATCTGGGCGACAAGCGGATATTGATGCTGAAAAATCACGGTCCTGTCGTGATGGGCAAGACATTGCCGGATGCATTTGTGCGATATTGGGCGTTGCAGCGTGCGTGCGAGCAACAAATTGCGACAATGCAAATGGGCAAACCAATCATGGTGCCGCCTGAAGTCATCGCGGTGCACCAGCGTGACCTGTATATGGCATCGCCCCCCGGCGGTTCGGGCCGCGTTGAATTTGACGCAATGGTGCGCAAGGTTGACCAGATCGATAAAAGCTGGCGGGATTAATCACTCCGTCCTCCCTGAATTCAGTTATCCGTTGTGGGCCTTGTTTCAGGGTCTCAAAGAAAGATGCTGAAACAGATCCAGCATGGCTATAATGGGCCCGCATGACCAAATTCACCGTCAATGATCGCCCGGTCCAGTATAAAATGGATCCGCAAACCCCGCTTTTGTGGGCTTTGCGTGATGCGTCAAACTTGACCGGAACCAAATATGGTTGCGGCAATGGCGATTGCGGCGCGTGCATTGTGGAAGTCGACGGGGAAGCGATACGGTCTTGCCTGGTTACGATTGCCGAAGCTGAAGGACGTTTCGTCACGACGATTGAAGGCCTCAGCCGTGATCGAAGCCATCCGCTGCAACAGGCATTTGTCGCCAGCAATGTGCCGCAATGCGGCTTTTGCATTCCGGGTATCATTATGGCGGGCGCGGTGTTGCTCAAGAAAAACAACAATCCAACCGATGAAGAAATAGACGCGGCCATCACGAACCTGTGCCGTTGCGGCGTGTATCCGCGCCTGCGCGACGCTATCAAACGGGCCGGACGCGTCATGCGCGGCGAAGAACGTATCGCTGCTGCGCCACCGCCGGGCATTACGCCTGAAGATGCAGCGCGGGCAGTGCCTGCGCTGACGGTTACCGACTAAGCTTAACTCTGCAGCTCAATATCCCAATACAACCAGTCGTGCCATGTTTCGTGCAGATGGTTTGGCGGGAACGCACGGCCCCTGTCTTGCAATTGCCAGCTGGTGGGGCGGATCGCGGCCATGTTCAGCTGCATATGCGCTTGCTGTGGTGTGCGGCCGCCTTTTTTCAGATTGCAGTGTAGGCACGCCGTTGTGACATTTTCCCAGCTGGTGATGCCGCCCAAACGGCGCGGAACGATATGGTCAAAGGTTAGATTGTCGCCCGATCCGCAATATTGGCATTCAAATTTGTCACGCAGGAATAGGTTGAAGCGGGTGAATGCAGGATATTCCGATGGCTTCACATATTGGCGCAGGGCGATGACCGACGGGATTTTCATATCCAGCCTTGGGCTATGGACATGCCGATCATAGTTGGAAACGATGTCGACCTTGTCGAGGAACACCGCCTTAATGGCGGTTTGCCACGGCCATAAGCTTAATGGATAATAGCTCAACGGCGTGTAATCGGCGTTGAGCACCAATGCCGGGCAGTTTTCCGGGTGCCTTGCCCGGCCCGCTGCTTCGAAAGTTCCGGTATGCAACATAAGTCGAACCCTACTCCCTTTATGTCATACATGCTTTAAGCGTATCAACGTTACAGCAATCTGACAGTCATCAACCTATTTGCACATATGGTGACGTCAAGAGGGCAAACACACTGTATATGGTATTATTTGGGGATATGTTTTTGCGTGTGGAAGAGTTTTTGAAGCAATATCTGCCTGCACTGCCGCAATATGATGGCGCAGTGGCGACGCGGTTCGCGCCGAGTCCCAATGGACGATTGCATCTGGGGCATGCCTTTTCGGCATTATGCGCGTATGATTTTGCGCGGGCTTTTGATGGTGAGTTCCACCTGCGGATTGAAGATATTGACGGAACACGCAGCCGTGCCGAGCATGTCGCGGCGATCATGTCGGATATGGAATGGCTTGGGCTTCATCATGACGGCGCTGTGCAATTTCAATCGCAGAACATTGTAAGATATGAAGCGGCGCGTGACCGGTTGATCGCGGACGGGCTGCTATACCGCTGCGTCTGTTCGCGAAGCGATATTGCCCATGCGCTGAAACATAAGCCGGTGCCGCATGGTCCGGATGGCCCCCATTATCCCGGAACGTGCCGGGACAGCGACATTGACCCTTCCGTCCCGCACAGCTTGCGGATTGATATGGCCAAAGCGGTGGCGCGGTCGGGGTTGTTGGGGTGGTTCGATTTGGCGGCTGGACCGCAATTTGCTGACCCAATGGCATTTGGCGATGTTGTTCTATGGCGCAAAGATGCACCGGCATCATACCATCTGGCCGCAACCATCGACGATGCTGCCGATGGCGTGTCGCATGTCGTGCGTGGCCAAGACCTTTTCGGATATACCGCCATACACAGGCTGCTGCAGAAACTGTTGGATTTGCCTGAACCCACATATTGGCACCATCCGCTGTTGGTGGACGCGAGCGGCGAAAAGCTGGCGAAGAGCAAATCCTCACCTGCGCTGTCGGACCGGCGGTTGGCGGGGGAATCCGGTGATGGACTTATTAATAATTTGCGTCAGGGAACGCTACCGCTTGGAATCTCGTTATCCCATGCCTAAATAGACGCAGCGGGGTATTGGCCCCGGACAAGGATTTCTCCCGATGACTATTTTGTTGGTTCTCCTCACCATTGGCGCGGCTGGTGCCGTGGCATTTGCACTTATCCGTGGCCTTCATGCGTTCGCCAACTTGCGACCAGCAGATGTTGACGAGGCTGGGCTTCCCAAATCGCTCACCGTGCAGAATAAGATGATGTTTGCCCGCGTTAAATGGCAGGCCATTACTATCGTATTGCTGGCTGTGCTCGTCTTGGTCGCCGGCTCGCAATAAGCGGCCGGCGTCAGACATGGTCAAGCTCAACAAGATTTATACACGCACCGGTGATGACGGGACCACTGGCCTGGTCGATGGCTCGCGCGTGTCCAAGACCAATGCACGCTTACACGCCATTGGCGAAGTTGATGAAACCAACAGCGCGCTCGGTGTAGCGCTTCAGACGCTGGCAGCGGATGAGGGCGAAACGCCTTTGGTCGCCGAATTGCGGCGTATCCAGAACGACCTGTTTGATCTGGGTGCCGATATCGCAACGCCCGGCGAAAGCTTTGAACCATCGCCGATGGAATTGCGGATTGTGGCATCTCAAGTTGAATGGCTTGAGGCAGCGATTGATAAAGCCAACGAACAGCTTCCGCCGTTGACCAGTTTCATTTTGCCCGGCGGCAGCTTGGCAGCAGCGCATATGCACATGGCACGCGCCATTGCACGCCGTGCCGAACGGGCGCTGGTTGCGGCATCGCTGGACGTTTCGATAAATCCGCAAGCGTTGAACTACATCAACCGTTTGTCAGACTATCTGTTCGTGCTGTGCCGCCTGATCAATTCGACGCGCGGTGGTGATATTATGTGGGTGCCGGGCGCATCGCGGTGATGACAGACCTGAAAAGCCGTTTTGTTGCGACACGCACCTTAACGGCTGATCTGGCTGCACCTTTGTCCGATGCCGATGCCACGGTGCAATCCATGCCCGATGCGTCGCCGGCAAAATGGCATCTGGCACATGTCACGTGGTTTCTGGAAAGCTTTATTCTGCGCGATCATGTGCCGGGCTATCGCACGTTTGACGACAGGTTCGCATTTCTGTTCAATAGCTATTACGAGGCCGAAGGTTCCCGGCACGCGCGTGACGCACGCGGTTTGCTGACGCGGCCATCATTGTCGCAGATTTTGGAATATCGCAGCCATGTCGAGGACGCGATTAAGACCCATTGGGACGAGCTGCCGCCTGCTGCACTTGAACTGATTGAGCTCGGCATTCAGCACGAGCAACAGCATCAGGAATTGCTGTTGACGGACATTCTGCATTTGTTTGCCCAAAACCCAATGCGACCTGCCTATTGGCCGAAAGAGCAGCGCGCCATCGGTGAAGCGGCGGCGCCAATACAATGGATTAATGGACCGACGGGAATCCACGCCATTGGCCACGGCGGTGGCGACTTCGCCTTTGATTGCGAAGGTCCGCGCCACGACATCATTCTGCAGCCATATCAGATGGCAGACCGGACCGTCACCAATGGCGAATGGCTCCAATTCATGGCTGATGGCGGCTATGTCGAACCACAATATTGGCTTTCAGATGGATGGGCCTGGGTCAATCGCGCGCATATCGTATCACCCTTATATTGGATGCAAGATGATAACGGGCAGTGGAATGCATTCGGACTTGATGGACTGCACGCGTTAGACCTTGCTGCACCGGTGACGCATATCAGCCTATATGAAGCCGATGCTTATGCCAGTTGGGCAGGTGCTCGATTGCCGACAGAGGCGGAGTGGGAAGCGTTGGCAGTATCTCGCGATCCACGTGAAGGCCATCAGCTTGACGCGCCCGGTGCAATCCGGTCCACCGCTTGCGCCGCATCTGCGATGTTCGGTAATGTCTGGCAATGGACGGGCAGTGCATATCGCCCCTATCCCCGATTTCGCGCCGCCAGTGGCGCCATCGGCGAATATAATGGCAAGTTCATGAGCGGACAATTTGTCCTGCGTGGTGGAAGCTGCGCCACGCCGCGTGGCCATATACGCGCGACATATCGCAATTTCTTCTACCCGCAGCAGCGCTGGCAATTCACGGGCGTGAGATTGGCCAAGGATGCCTGACTCCGACATCATCCCGGCGGTTGATCCGCAATTTCGGGCGGATGTGCTGTCTGGTCTAAAAGGTCCGCGCCGCGCTATCCCAGCACGCTGGTTTTATGACGAGCGCGGTTCTGAGCTGTTTGATGACATCACCCGGCTCCCGGAATATTATCCAACCCGCACGGAAACCGCCCTGCTCCAAGATTGCCGCGCTGACCTCGCAGCGCGCATTGGCGCGGGTGCCGCTGTTATTGAGTTCGGCGCAGGAAGCGCGACGAAAACACCGCTTTTGTTGGAGGCGATAGCGCCATCGGCTTATGTTCCGATTGACATATCGGGCGAATATCTGCGCACGTCGGCAGATATTCTGCAATCACGCTTTCCTGGGCTGAAGGTCATTTCGGTTGAAGCCGACTTTACCGGCGATGTTGCCTTGCCTCCGGAAATATCCGCGTCAAACAGGTTGGGTTTCTTTCCCGGTTCAACAATCGGCAATTTTGTTCCGCTTAGCAGCGTGGATTTGCTGCGACATATGCGAAATGTCTTGGGGGAAGGGGAAAGGCTGCTCATTGGCTTTGATCGGATCAAGCCCGATGATGTCCTCATTGCGGCTTATGATGATGCGGCGGGCGTGACGGCGGCTTTTAACCTCAACCTTCTACACCGCATTAATCGCGAGCTTGATGGCGATATCCCCGTTGACGCCTTCGTCCATGATGTTCGCTGGAACGATATGCAGTCACGTATCGAGATGCACTTGCGCTGTGTGTGCAATGTGCAGTTTACGGTCGCGGGTGAGGTGTTTTCCCTGCAGGCAGGCGAGAGCATCCACACCGAGAACAGCCATAAATATGACTTACGCGGGCTGCGCCTGTTGTTACGGGCAGGCGCGTGGACCCCGATCTGTGATTATAGCGATGCCAACAACTGGTTCACGTTGGTCCTTGCGGAGGCTGCGCCCTTATTTGCAGCCCCCTAACGCTTACGGCCACATGGCCCAAGCGCATCGATCACAAATTTATAGTCAGCTTGCGCACGCGCCGCGTCTTCGTCGCGGGCTGCTTCAATTCGGTCCGTGGGAAGGCTGCGCGGCAGGCCACAGGCGAGACGATACCATAGTAGCGTGAAGCGTTCAGGTGCTGTGGCAGAGGAATCAATGACTTCAGCGGTCGATACCGCCCACTGCTTTTGCTGGTTCGGCCGACTGAGAACCGTAAGGGACACCGGCTGGTCCTTTTCGGTTTTCAGGAAAATCTGTGTTTCGCCCTCACCGAGCACCGTTCCAGGGCTATGGAAAGCACTGGCGATACTTATAATGCGTTGCGGCGCATCAATCAGGACAGCCTCTTGCGTGATGCGGCGGACCAAAGCATCATTTGTCGGGCTGAAATTTGCGAGCGCGTTGGGTCGCGACAAACGGATATCGCCCGTTCGGCCCGCGACGGGGCTACCAAATAGAAACAACCGCTGCTTTTTCAATTTGGGCACTTTGCCCTTCGCATCCTTGGGCACATCCAGCACAAAGCGGACGCGGTCGGCAATGCCGCCTTCGCCGCGAATCAATGCCATGACGTCCGCTTCGATCAGCATACGCTGAAGCGATGGGGGTACGCCTGTCGCTTGTTCAGGAGCAACTTTCGCAGCTTTGCGGACGGTGACATCGACGATCAGGGGCGATATGACGACCAAATCGGCAATATCCGAATAACTCGCGGTTTCTGCCTCAATGGAAAATGTAGGGGGCAGGGTGGCCGAAGGTTGGGCGGTTGCGGCGTTGCCCAAACCCATCAAAACCAAGCATAAAATCATTTTTGCTTGCGAAATTCGCATTAAACATCCCTTCCTGAAACCGACGTTCAACGCCGGTTTTGCGTATATCATATCGTAGCATAATGTGAACCTGTCCATGAATTGCGTATGAATCGCAGAATCCGGATTGCTTGGCCTGTTAGGGTTGGCTAATGCGTCGATGAATCGAGCAAAAAAAAAGATAGTTTTCGATATCGCGAGGGTACATTGGATGCATATTAAAACATGCGTCCGTAATGTATTATTTTGTTTTGAAGGTAGGAGAGTTGTTTCCGCATGGCATATGCTGATCAAGATGGGATGAGCACAAACCGTTTGGTTTCTGTCGTCATTGTACTCCTTCTTCACGCTTTCCTCGGTTATGCCTTGGTGACTGGCCTCGCATATGATGCGGTCGTCGCGATCAAGGAAAAGATGACCGTGGTCGACGTGAAGGAAGAAGAGCCACCAGAAGAAGAAGAGCCACCACCAGAGCCAGAGAAGCAAGTCGAGCCTCCGGTCGTTTCGCCTCCACCAATGGTGGTTACGGTGACTCCGCCGCCAACGGTTCGTACGGTTGATACGCCGCCACCTGCGGCTCCAATCGTGCCGACGGCCGCGCCACCAGCGCCCCCACCGCCAGCGCCAGCAGGTCCTACTGCTGAAGCGAAGCCTCGGGGTAACCCAGGGAACTGGGCAAACACGAATGACTATCCGTCGCGTGCTTTGCAGCAGGAGCGTGAGGGTACCACCGGCTTCCGCGTTACTATCGGTGTCGATGGTCGTGTCATTGATTGCCAGATCACGCAATCAAGCGGCCATGCGGATCTTGATGCGGCAACCTGCACCAACGTGAAGCGTCGCGCGCGCTTTGAACCCGCCGTTCGCAATGGCGAAAAGGTTCAAGGTTCGTATTCAAACCGCGTACGGTGGCAGATACCGAAATAATTTTTCTGGCCCGGTATGGGGGGAGCCTTGGTTCCGGGCCTCATTTGCTAGCAAGTAGTATTTTTTGAGAGGTAGTTAAAATGTCGATTTTGTTTCTGACCGCGGCCGGTGCCGCACCTGAGGCCGCCGCACAATTCGGTCTTATCCCTGCGCTTAAAGAAGGCGGACCAATCTCCATCGCGATTTTCTCCGTGATGGTCATCATGTCGGTTTTCTCGTTCTACATCATGTTCACGAAGCTTTTTGAACAGCAGAAGGTTCTCAACCAGTATAAAGACGTTCGTGCGCAATTCTGGCGCGCAGCTTCGCTTGAAGAAGGCGCAGCAAAGCTCGAAAAGAACAGTGCATTTCGTCAGGTTGTTGACGATGGCATCGAAGCGAAAAAGCAGCATAGCCTTTTGACTGACCCAGTCGAAGCACATGACTGGCTGCACGGTGCGATGGCCCGTTCGGAAGATTCCATCAACAACAAGCTTGCAAGCGGTCTTCCGTTCCTCGCAACGGTTGGTGCAACAGCTCCTTTCGTTGGTCTGCTCGGTACGGTTATCGGCATCTACTCGGCGCTGATCAAAATCGGTATCGCTGGTCAGGCTGACATCGGTAAGATCGCTGGCCCAGTTGGTGAAGCATTGATCATGACCGCAATTGGTCTGTTCGTTGCTGTTCCTGCTGTTCTTGCGTACAACTGGTTGCAGGCACGCAACAAGACAATCGCACGTAGCCTCGCAACCTTCTCGAACGATGTGCTTGGTTACATCTCTTCGGGTGGCCGCGTTAAGCCAGTTGTCACTGCTGCTGCACCAGCTGGTAAGCCAGCACCTGCTGCAGTTAAGAAGTAATATTGGGTTAGGGCCGCGTTTCGGCGCGGCCCATCCGCCAGCAACCGCTGGCGCTCGATTTTTGACCCAATTTATTTAGAGAGGATTGGCCAATGGCAATCAGTTCAGGAGGCGGCGGCGATGATGCGCCAATGTCTGACATCAACACAACGCCGCTCGTCGACGTCATGCTGGTGCTCCTCATCGTATTCCTCATCGCAATTCCGGTCGCTATCCAAACAGTGAAGATGGATATTCCGGTCATCAAGTTTGAACCAACAAAGGCAAAGCGTGAAAACGTTCTGCTGTCGGTGACAACAACCGATGCTGGTGGTCGTGACCCCGGTGACCCCGCTTATGAGGGTGCAAACCCGAATGGCGAGTGCCGTATTTACTGGAACGTAACACCCGTCGACTCAACCGAGTTGGTGGACCGTGCAGCGAAGCATTTGAAGGCAGAATTTGAAAAGCTGGGCGGCGAACAAGCTGCTGCGGCTGGTCTGATCGAACCGGACATGCTGCCAGAGGCGCACATTCGTGGTGATATCAACACACCTTATCGTTGCATCGGTGGTGCAATTTACACCATGCAGATGGCCGGTTTTGCCCGTGTTGGCTTCATTTCATCGCCGTTCGAAACCGCGAACGTGCAGTAAGTAATTTAAGGAGCAATCATCATGGCAATGAGTGGCGGTAACGATGATGGCCAGCCGATGATGGAAATGAACACAACGCCGTTAATCGACGTTATGCTCGTTCTCCTCATCATGCTGATGATCACCATCCCCCCGGTTTCGCACGCCGTAAATATTGACCTTCCGGTCAATGATCCAAATGCGCCACCTCCGGAAGTTCCGATCGATCCTGTTATTAACAAGATCATCATTCTTCCGAACAGCACAATCCAGTGGAACGGCACGCCGGTTTCGATTCAGCAGATGGAGCAGTATCTGGTCCGGACGACATCAATGAATCCGGAACCCGAGCTTCAGTTCCAACCTGCCCCAACGGCACCATATGACACCGTTGATAAGGCACTGGTTTCTGTGAAGCGCAGTGGCATTACGAAATTCGGTTTTGTCGGCAACGAACAATACCGCGTCTTCGGCAAGGCTTCGCGTGAGGGTCGGTAGTTTCCGAACCTTCCGTTAAATCGACATTGAAAAAGGCGGTGCAGAAATGCGCCGCCTTTTTTATTGTCTGCGGTGCCGGCCAAGGGGCAACTCCGGTCCATTGGCCGCTGTTGTTTTTGCCTTATTTGCTGACGGACAGCCGGCTCATCAGGATTGCTGCGCGCTTTGCCTGCCGTTTGATGCTGGCAAGGTCGACTGTCTCCCCAGGGGCATGATCGCCTTTGCTATAGACGCCTAGGCCAACAAGACCGTCGACATCATTGGCGACGAAGCTGATGTCCCCTGCGCCGCGTTTCAACGGGTCGAGCGGGGGCTGGGCGCCGAGCCCCAAATCCTGATTCACAAGATTCAGTTGCGCCAACAACGCCTTATTGCCTTCCGTCGGTGCCATGGCGGGATAGCCACCGGGGTCAAAGCTAATCTTGGCGCTGGTCCTTGGTGCAGATGCCGACACGATGGCCTGCATCTTCTGCCGGACCCGCGCACTTTGGTCTTCGGATAAGGTTCGGAAGTCACCGCGCGCTATGGCTATGCCGGGAATGATGTTGGTCTTCCCCTTGGCACTTGCGCGGACGCCGTCATTATCAAACGTTGCCTCTTGGCCCGCCGCAATCAACCCGACGTTAAATGTCAGATTTGGCTCAGGCAGCTCGGTGCGGAATTGATGAATGATGCGCGCCAGTTCAAACGCTGCGCCATCGCCATACGTCGAATCAAAGATCAGCGAACTATGTCCTGTGACGCCGGAAACCTCCAGCTTCCAACTATTCGACGACCGGCGCGCGATAACGCCCATGTCCTTGCCATCCTCAATCGAAAGTCCTTCGAAATCGAGCGCGACATCCGCAGTCTTGCCGGCGGCAATCAACGGTGCGCGGGTAATCTCGATTGGGTCGCCTGCGTCCTCCTCATCTCCCGTCATATGAATTTCTATATGCGCGTCCTTCAGCGTGCCTGCGGCTTGCATGGCCCGCAAAGCAGACACGATAACAACCATGCCGCCCTTGTCGTCACCCGCACCCGGGCCAACGGCCTCATCACCGTTGCGGACGAATTTCTGGAAGGGGCTATCGGCTTCAAAAACGGTGTCGAGATGCGCAATCAGTAAAAGCTTTTTTGTGCCCTTCTTACCGGTCTTTGTTGCGACTAGGTGCCCAGCGCGTCCAGCCTTGGCCATATCCAGCCATGCCACCTTGAACCCAAGCGGTTCGAGCTCAGCGCGCATCATATCACCGACGGTTTTGACGCCAGCGAAGTTCATCGTTCCGGAGTTTTGGTTTACCATCCGCTCAAGCAAGGCAATGGAGCGTTCATATTCCGCGTCAACGGTGGCTGCCATCTTGGCTTCCGGTTTGGAAAGCTGGGCAAAAGCAGGCGTCGAAAGCGCCAAGAGAGCAACGCTGCTCATTAACGACAGGGCTTGGAATTTCATGACATACTCCTGAAGACTATAGCGATGATGTGCCGCGCTTTGTGCGTTCGGGCAAGGGCGTTGATGCCGATCTTATGCGGACGGCCTTCTCGCGAGGATGTGTTCGAGAATGAAATGCGGCACCGTCAGCGTTGATATTAGAATGAACGCAGACCGGACGACGCCCATATCCGAAGGAACGTCGCCTTGGTATACGAACATCAAGACGCCTAACCCCAAAGAAAGCGCGGACACAGCGGCCACAATGGCTGCCTTTTTCAATTTAGACAGGCCACCCGTTTCGCGCAGCGCTTCCGCCATATGCCGAGGCGAGTGCAGCCCGCAAAAGAAAACGGCAAATGCCACAAGTGGCGGCAGGAACAGGGCCGCCGTGATGCAGGCCAGAACCTCAAGCGCGCTTTGCGGGTCATCATGCCGGAACGCCCAATAGGCAAAGACAAGGCTGCCCAACGCAGCCGGGACTGATGCCGCCCCAAGCAGCGCGGCGATCACTACGCCGTTTTGGCTACCCGTTAGCGCGGCGAATATCATGGCGACATCGTCGGGGCTGGCCAGCGCAGGCAAGGCAACCAATGCCCACCCGACCATCATGGCCAGAAACGGATCTACGCCGCCACGCCAGTCGCGGCTGAAATGGACTATTGAAATGAGCAGGAATGCAATGAGCGCAAGTTCAGGAAGCTGCAGCCATAATACGACCATGGCTGCTGCGCAGCCCAGATAGCTGCCGATAATCTTGGCCCTACCGGCGAACCCATTTTGCCCGAAATGGGCAGCGGCGATTTCGACATCCAGCGTGCCGTGGGGAATGCCTGCAAGCACGATCGCCAGAGCAGCCAGCATATTGGCCCCAACGCTGTCCATGCCGCCCAGAAGGCTGTTAGCAGCAATAAGCAGCAACGTTGCTGCCGGTAACGCAAACAGGCGCAACATTTTGGTAAATGTCGCGCCTGCAGAATGCGGATATAGAGTTATATTCATACAGGAATGTACGCCGCCGGAGCGGCGCGCGTCCACTGTTTATCCGAACGCCTTATCGCCATATTCGGCTTTCGACTTACGTACGGCGATCATGTAGATCAAGACGCCGACGCCTGCCTTTGCGATCAAGTCAGCGATGGTGTAGCCGACTTGTACGCCAACGGTTACGTCCGAACCGCTCAGATTGGTGTACGGGATCATGTATACGATCGGGTAGAAACCCCATGATGCGAAGGTCAGCAAACGTGCCTTCTTCACCAATTCGCGTACATTTTCTGGTTGGTTGTTGATCGAAGCACCAAGACCGGCGAACAGCTGCCACATGATGTAGACAAATGGGATTGCCGACAATGTGCCCCACAATACGCGGGTCGGAATGTCCGTTGCGATTTCACCTGGGTAACCCAAGATGATCATCAATGCTGCAGCACTACCGAGCTTGAACGCCTTGGAGACGGTTTCTTCTTCGCTCAAACGCATTACGAGGATGAGTTCGATGAGAAGCAATGGAACGGTGAGCAGCCAATCGACATAGCGATAGGCATCGTTAAACGCATAGCCGCTGGCCGCTACTACGCCGCCTTCAACGGAATATGCGCCTTCCCAGCTTTCGAAAATACGGAAATAGTGATAAGCGGCAATGGCGCAAACCAAGCCGGAAATGGTAAGCGCTGTCTTGTAGGCTGGGCCCACTTGCGAGCGGCCGAGCCACAAAAACAGCGTTGCTGCTGCCATGGTGGCAAATGTAAATGAGAATGCATTATAGACCAAGGAATATTGGCCAAAAGTTAGATTTTCCACGATTTTCTCTCCCCCTTTGCGACACCGTTTCGGATGTCGGGCTATTCGTCATAAACGCTGACCTGGGGACAACAACCTAACCTTTATACCATGTTTTTGTGATATGGCCCTCGACATCGCGGAACTGGCATATATAATGGTTAACGCTGAAATGCGCCTATGGGGGTACGCGGGAGGCACTATAATTTGGACGTTTTGGGCCGATCTAACGAGAAGCTAGACGCGCTGATCGCAAATAGCCCGATAGCGTCGGTGATAAGCGACCCGCGTCAAAACGGAAATCCAATCATTGCCTGTAATGCTGCGTTTATGGAGCTGACCGGCTATGCAGAACATGAAATCATTGGACGGAACTGCAAATTCTTGGCCGGTCCAGCGACTGAGCCTTGGTTAACCGACACCATCAGCAATGGCGTTCAACGTCACGCCCCGGTCATGGTCGAAATTCTGAACTACAAACGCGATGGCACGCCTTTTCGTAATGCAGTGTTGGTCGCCCCGTTGTTTGACGAAGAAGGTGCGCTTGAGTTCTTTCTTGGCTCGCAGGTGGAAATTGAGCCCAGCGCGCCAGTGTCTTACGAGAGCCGCCGTATCGCTGCGGCCACTGCAGTGAAGGCTTTGTCACGGCGGCAGCGCGAAGTGTTGGCAGAAATGGCGCTTGGCCATTTGAACAAGCAAATCGCGTTCCGGCTTGGGCTCAGCGAGCAGACGGTCAAGATGCACCGCGCGCTGTTAATGGACCGCTTGGGCGCGGCGACCACGGCCGATGCTATTCGCATTGCGGTAGAGGCCGGGCTTTAATCTGCGTATTTGCTGTAACGGCGGCTCACGAGCCGTCTCAACAAGACATGGCGTCAAGGACGCAACTATTAAACATAAAATGAAAAGGCCCGGCAGTCCCCCAACCGCCGGGCCTTCAGCTAATGATCCGATGCGTAGGATCAGTAGCTGTAGTACATGTCGAATTCGACTGGGCTTGGCGTCATTTCCCAACGGGCGACGTCTTCCATCTTCAATTCGATATAGCTGTCAATCTGGTCCTTCGAGAACACGTCACCCTTCAACAGGAAGTCGTGATCGGCGGCCAGACAATCCAGAGCTTCACGCAACGATCCCGCTACGGTTGGCACTTCAGCGAGTTCCGCTGGTGGCAAGTCATAGAGATTCTTGTCCATGGCGTCGCCAGGGTGAATCTTGTTCTGAATGCCGTCGAGGCCAGCCATGAACAAAGCCGCATAGCACAGATATGGGTTCGCCATTGCGTCTGGGAAGCGGACTTCAACGCGCTTGGCCTTGGCGCCCGCGCCATATGGAATACGGCATGAAGCCGAACGGTTGCGCGCCGAATATGCGAGCAACACAGGGGCTTCGTAACCGGGTACCAAACGCTTGTAGCTGTTTGTGGTCGGGTTTGTGAATGCGTTCACGGCCTTGGCATGCTTAATGATGCCGCCGATGAAATACAGGCACATGTCCGAAAGACCAGCATAGCCGTCACCTGCGAAAAGCGGGGTCTTGCCTTCCCAGATCGACAGGTGGGTGTGCATGCCCGAACCATTGTCTTCCTTGATTGGCTTCGGCATGAACGTTGCGGTCTTGCCATATGCATGTGCGACCTGATGCACGACATATTTATAGATCTGCATACGGTCAGCGGTCTGTGTCAGCGTACCGAAAGTAAGGCCAAGCTCATGCTGGGCTGCGGCAACTTCATGGTGATGCTTATCGCAAGGCAGACCCATTTCGAGCATGGTCGAAACCATTTCGCCACGGATGTCGACTGCGCTGTCGACAGGCGCAACTGGGAAATAACCACCCTTTGCACGGGGGCGATGGCCCATATTGCCGCTTTCATATTTCGTGCCGGTGTTCGTTGGCAGTTCAATATCGTCGATCTTGTAATATGACGTGTTGTAGCTGTTTTCGAAACGCACATCGTCGAACATGAAGAATTCGGCTTCTGGACCGACATATACGGTGTCGCCGATGCCTGTGGTTTTCAAATAGGCTTCAGCGCGCTTTGCGGTCGAGCGCGGGTCGCGGCTGTACAGCTCGCCCGTTGATGGCTCGACGATATCGCAGAAGATGATCATCATCGGCGTGGCGGAGAATGGATCTACGTACACGGCATCAAGATCAGGCTTCAGGATCATGTCGGATTCGTTGATGGCTTTCCAGCCTTCGATGGACGAACCGTCAAACATCAGGCCGTCTTCCAACTCGTCTTCGCCGATCACGCCAGCGCACATGGTCAGATGCTGCCATTTACCCTTGGGATCCGTGAAACGGACATCGACCCACTCGATCTCTTCATCCTTGATACGCTTGATAATGTCCTTAGCTGAGGTACCCATTCTGCTTTCCTTCTTTGGCTTGTCTTTTTTGGATATTTTGGATTTTTTTAAACAGCGTCGTTATCGCGTTCGCCGGTGCGGATGCGCAGCGCGGTTTCTACAGGGATGACGAAAATCTTGCCGTCACCAATGCGCCCCGTCTGGGCCGCTGCAGCAATGGCTTCGACGACACGGTCGGCCAGGCCGTCTTCAACGACAACCTCAAGCTTTACCTTCGGCAGAAAGTCGACGACATATTCAGCGCCTCGATACAGTTCGGTATGGCCTTTTTGACGGCCAAAGCCCTTGGCTTCAGTAACAGTGATGCCCGAGACGCCAACTTCGTGCAGCGCTTCTTTCACCTCGTCCAATTTGAATGGCTTGATGATCGCTTCGATCTTTTTCATGGCTTTTCCCTTTATGGCGCGTGAGGCACATGCTCCGCGCGCGCGGATGATGTAATAGGCATATCAAGTATCGTGCCAAAATTGACTCACACCGAAACGCGTTATTTTGGGCCATATGGGCGATGGCATCTGCCTAAATTTTAGGCAGATGCCAGATTCATGGGCAGCAGTTTTTTACTTTGCTGCCTTTTTTGCGCCACCGCTCAATGCGGCATCATTTGCCTTTGCATAATGTGCGCGGCTGACAACATAAGCGCGCATTTGCTCGGCTTCTTTGGCTGTTAACACGCTGCTAAAGCTGACCATGCCATTGCCCTTCAATATGCCGTCAATCACAACCGATTTCCAAGTAGCGGCATCCGCAATCACGCCAGATTTACGCAGGTCCGGCAGCACGCCGTTCCCGACCGCCCCGGGTCCGTGGCAGACGAGGCAATAGCGTTGGAAATTCGATCCCCCCGCAGCGATATCTGCTGGCGTACCGAATTGAGCAGGTGGTGCCCACACATAGGCTGGCGCTTTAGGCACGGGTGGCAACGCAGTCTTTCCGCCCAGCTTCAAAACGATCAGGCGGGGGATATTGGGAACCGCAGCACTGGTGGAGCCTGCATAACCCGAAACGAGCGGAAACGCGCCGCCCTTGCTGGTTAGGAAGGCGACATATTGTTCGCCGTCCACCATATAGGTTGATGCGCCGGACAACACGCCCGACTGTACGTTAAGGTTCAACAGTTGCTTGCCGCTATCTGCAGCATAAGCGCGGAATTCGCCCATTGCCGTACCTTGGAAAACCAGATTTCCGGCGGTGGTCATTGTCCCACCATTCCATGAGGCGGGGTGATCGACGGTCCA
The DNA here is from genome assembly GCA_943368745.1 of Maricaulis salignorans. Classification (GTDB taxonomy): domain Bacteria; phylum Pseudomonadota; class Alphaproteobacteria; order Sphingomonadales; family Sphingomonadaceae; genus Sphingorhabdus_B. The sequence goes on along the minus strand of CALRLP020000006.1, from coordinate 80,629 downwards.
TTTTGCTTTGCCGGTCTTGGGGTCGAACGCGACCAGCTTTCCGGTCGTCGCCGCTTTCACAGCCTTCACGAAATTAATGTCATCGGGAAGATCGGCCGTCGCCATCGCGCCGCCCACGTTGAAGCCCAATGCTTTGCGCTCTTGTTCATTTGGCGCAACCGGCGGCAGATACGCGCCGCCAATATACAATGCGGGGATGTAGACCAGTCCCGTTGCGGGGTTAAAGCTCATCGGGTGCCAGTTATGCGCACCCAGCGCCGAAGGGTTCGCCAAATAGAGCTTGCCGGTTTTTTCATATCGCGCTGCAGGGTTTTCGATAGGCCGCCCCGTTTTCATGTCATAGCCGGTTGCCCAGGTGATGCCGTCGATAAACGGGTTTGCTGACAACAACTTGCCGTTCAACCGATCAATGGTGAAGAAAAACCCGTTCTTCGGCGCATGGTAAAGAACTTTGCGTTCTTTGCCGCCGCGGGTTTCTGTTGCCAATATGATCGGCTGGGTCGCAGTGTAATCCCAGCTTTCGGCTGGCGTCTCCTGATAATGCCAGACATATTCGCCTGTGTCGGGTTTAAGCGCGACGATGGACGACAGGAACAGATTGTCGCCTTCGCCATTGGAACGAATACCATGGTTCCACGGATTTCCGTTGCCGACGCCAAGGTATAATTGGTCCAGCTCGGCATCATAGACGATTGCGTCCCACACGGTGCCACCGCCGCCACTTTCGCGCCAGTCACCCTTTTTGGGCTTGGAACTCCATGTTTTGTTTGCCGCCGTTTTTAAGATCTTGTCGCTCGCGGCATTGTCGGGCTCGCCCTTGGGATTGGGCGTGGTGTAAAAACGCCATGCCTGTTTGCCGGTCGCGGCGTCATATGCGGTTACATAACCGCGCGCGCCGAACTCTGCGCCGCCAAAGCCAATAACCACCTTGTCCTTTACGACCCGCGGAACGCCCGTGATGGTGCCGTTGGATTTGAGGTCAAGCGTTTGGACACTCCACAATTGTTTGCCTGTGGTGGCGTCCAAGGAAATCAAACGTCCGTCGATGGTTCCGACGAAAACGCTGCCTTTCCAGAACGCAACGCCGCGGTTGACCACGTCGCAGCAGGCTTTGACCCCGCGTGCTTTGTCGACTTCGGGATCGAAGCTCCACAATGGTTTGCCGGTTTTGGCGTCATAAGAAAATACTTTGGACCAGGCGGTCGAAACAAACATTTTACCGTCGACAACTACGGGTGTTGCTTCCTGCCCGCGCGCATCTGGCAAGTCAGCGAACCAGGCAATGCCCAGATCCTGCACATTGCTGTCGTTAATTTGGGTAAGCGGGCTGTGCCGTTGCTCATTATAGTTGAAGCCCGTCATCGCCCAGTTTGAGCCATCGCCACCGGTTTTCAGATAATCACCGTTAATCTTAGCGAATGCAGGCACATCGGTCGGCCCCGCTACCTTTTGGCAAGAACCCAATAATAATGTCGCGCCAGCAAATGCGGCTGCGAACCAAAGCTTCTTCGTCATATTCTTCTCCCCCTCGACGGAAAGGCTATGCCGTCGAATAGGCTTCGTCCAGTGGGAATTTAACTGACGGGTTAAATTATCTTTTTTATGGCGCTTTCCATCTCGGTTGCCGCCTTTTCATAGACGCGCGCGCGGAGGTTTGAGAGTATCGCATCAGGTGCATTCGCGGGCGTTCCGCCGCTAAACGGTGGTGCTGGATCATATTCCAGCGCGAGCTGGATGGTGCGCGCAACATCTTCGCCTGCAATGTCTGAAATCAGTTCAAGTGCGAAGTCGATGCCCGATGTGACGCCGCCTGCAGTCACCAAATTGCCATCGCGGACCACACGCGCGACGCGGTGCGTTGCGCCAAACATCGGCAACAAATGCGTATATGCCCAGTGGCATGTGGCTTCTTTGTCGCGCAGCAAATCGGCCGCGCCCAATATGAAGGCACCGGTGCACACGCTGGTGATATATTGTGCCCCGCGTGCTTGCGTGCGGACGAAATCGACGATCTGCGCATCAGCAATCGCGTCGCGGACACCATGACCGCCCGGCACACAGATTATGTCCGCCTGCGGGCAGTCTGCGAAACTGGATCTGGGCAGAATGGAAAAGCCACTATCGGTCGTAACTGCCGCGCCCGTTTTGCTGACGACATGAACATCCGCGCCCGGCAATCGCGAGAGGAATTGCACCGGCCCCGTAAAGTCGAGTTGCGTGACATTGTCGAAGAGGACGAAGACGATATTCATGCCGCATGCTTAACCTGCACGCGGCAAAAAACAAAGGGCCGCCGGATGTCTCCGACGGCCCAAAGCGTTCAGGGAGGATTGAACGCTTTAGAGGTAAAAGCCGCGATAGGCTCTAATAACTCGGCCGGTGCGTATATTCACCAGCAGCACGTCATTATAGTGACGCACATAGGTTTGATATCGGCCCGGGTGCGGTAGGCGATAGGTCGCATAGTTGCTCACCCGATAGCGCGGCGCATAATAGCTCGCGCCAATGCTTACGCCGGTGTTGAATGTGCGATAACGGAACGGCGCGTGAAAACGGCTTGCCTGAAAAGCACGGCGGTTCTTCTGCCGATATTCGCGCCAATCTTCCTTATACTCCTGACGGGCTTCGCGCACATCACGACGCTCTTCGCGAACATCCTGACGATCGCCATAGCGGCGTGCATCCTGCACATCGCGCTTTTCCTGACGGATTTCCTGACGATCACGATTAAGTTCACGTGTCTGCGCCTGCGCCGCCATCGGTGTTAAGGTGGTGGCGATGACCGCTGCGATCAAAAATTTGGTCTTCATGGTCTTCTGTCCTTCTCTCTGGGCGTAAACGCACCAATTGCGTTGACGTTCCCTAAATGGACTTCAGACCGTGAACGGGCGTCGAATAAGCCGTTCAGAAATCAGACATTGTTGTCGCAAATTGTATCGATCAGATAAGCTCGATCGCCAACGCGGTCGCTTCGCCGCCGCCAATGCACAGCGATGCCAGACCGCGTTTCTTGCCATGGCGTTGAAGTGCGGCGACCAAGGTTGTGATAATCCGCGCACCCGATGCGCCAATGGGATGGCCCAATGCCGTGGCGCCGCCATGAACGTTAATCTTGTCATGCGCTATGCCCAGATCGTGCATTGCAAACATCGCGACGCAGGCAAATGCTTCATTCACTTCGAACAGGTCAACGTCCGCGATGGTCCAGCCAGCCTTTGCCAAGCATTTATTGATAGCGCCGACCGGAGCGGTGGTGAATGCTGATGGTTCCTGCGCGTGCGCGGCGTGCGCGACGATACGCGCAATCGGTTTTTGCCCGTTGGCGTCGGCGACCGATTGGCGCGATAGCACCATTGCAGCAGCACCATCCGAGATCGACGAGCTGGTGGCGGCCGTGATCGTGCCGTCCTTTGCAAAGGCTGGCTTGAGCGTTGGAATCTTGTCGGGCATGCCTTTGCCAGGTTGTTCGTCGGTGTCGACGATGACGTCGCCCTTACGTGTGGCAACGTTTACAGGAACGATTTCCGCTTTAAACGCGCCGTCTGCAATCGCGCTTTGCGCGCGGCGCAGCGATTCAATCGCGTAACCATCCTGTGCTTCGCGCGTCAGCTGATAATCATTCGCTGTGTCTTGCGCGAATGTGCCCATGGCGCGGCCCGCTTCATATGCGTCTTCCAGTCCATCAAGGAACATATGGTCGTAGGCGGTGTCATGCCCGATGCGCGCGCCACTGCGATGCTTTTTGAGCAAGTAAGGCGCGTTGGTCATGCTTTCCATGCCGCCGGCGATGACATAATCGACTGAGCCAGCGGCGAGTGCCTCGCTGCCCATGATAACGGTCTGCATGCCCGAACCGCAAACCTTGTTCACCGTCGTTGCTTGCACAGATTTGGGCAGGCCCGCTTTAATCGCGGCCTGACGGGCAGGGGCTTGGCCAAGCCCTGCTGGCAACACACACCCCATGTAAATGCGCTCAATCGCCGCGCCATCGACGCCAGCGCGTTCAACCGCGGCCTTCACCGCAGTCGCGCCAAGGTCGGTGGCAGCAACGTCAGCCAACGCCCCTTGCATGGCCCCCATTGGGGTACGGGCGTAGGACAGGATGACGACAGGATCGGCGTTGCGCATGGGAGATTCCTTTAATTTTGATTTGCCGCCTTATAGTGCGGCGCAGCATCAAAAACAAATGTGAATCAGCCAAGTTTGCCGCGTTAGAACAAGGCCTTCAAATCGCGTTTCAGGATTTTGCCATTGGCGTTGCGTGGCAGGGTATCCTGGGTGAAGATGATCTTCACGGGCACTTTGAATTTTGCCAATCGTTCGCTGACATATTCGCGCAGTTCATCCTCGCTTGCGGTCATGCCGGGCGCCAGATGGACCACAGCTGCGGGTTCTTCGCCGAGTGTCTGGTGCGGAATGCCAATCAGTGCGGCATCGGTGACCGCGGGATGTTCGTACAAGATATTTTCGACTTCCGACGAATAGATGTTCTCGCCGCCGCGAATGATCATGTCCTTGGCGCGATCAACGATGAAGCAGAAGCCTTCGTCATCGACGCGGGCAAGATCGCCCGTGCGCACCCAGCCATCAACAAACGTCTCTGCGGTGGCGTCTGGACGGTTCCAATAGCCTTTGACGATTTGCGGGCCGCGTGCCCACAATTCGCCGACTTCGCCAACAGGCAATTCAACCTGGCCATCCTCTGACATGATTTTCACGTCCGAGACTGCAACAGCTGGACCACAGCTGTCGGGACGATTCAGATAATCTTCGGCAACATGTGAGGTGACTGTCGCCATTGTTTCGGTCATGCCCCAGCCATTGCCCGGGAACGCGCCGAATATTTCGTAGATCTTGCTGACGAGCTCTGGCGCGGATGGTGCACCGCCATAGCTTATCGCGTCGATTGAGCTGAGATCATATTTCTCGCGGTCGGGGTGCTCGATTAACTGCCAAGCGATGAACGGCACGCCGCCCGTGGCGTTGATCTTTTCGCGCTCGATAATCTCGAATGCTTTCACGGTATCCCATTTGTGGAGGAGCACGATCTTGTGCCCTGCTTGAATCGTCGGAATCATGGACGCCGAACAAGCGGTGACATGGAACATCGGAATGACCAGCAGGCTCGCCCTTATGGTTGGTTCGGGCAAAGGATCACCACGGCGCAACATAGTCGCAGCGCCAGAATAGGCGCTGGAAAAGCCATTGGTCAGCAGGTTGCGGTGCGAACCTAAAGCGCCCTTTGGCTTGCCGGTCGTCCCGCTGGTGTAGAAAATGGTGGCCGCGTCATCTGGTGCAATCGCGACGTCAGGTAACGACAGGTCAGCCAAATCGGCGTAGCTTTTTGCAGTGCCAATGATGCTTTCGAGCGTAATGGCTGGCTCGGCCATTGCCGCTGTACCCGCGCGCGCGACCATGACATGCGCGAGCGCAGGCATTTCTGCTTTGTAGGGCGATATGCGGTCCCAGCGTTCTGCGTCGCAGATCAGAACCGCTGCACCAGAATCGGCCAAACCAAAGGCAAGCTCTTCGCCTGTCCACCATGCGTTCAACGGCACAACAATCGCGCCCGTGACTGCGGCCGCAAAAAAGGCGACTGGCCATTCAGGCAGGTTGCGCATGGCAAGGGCCACGCGGTCGCCCTTTTTTACGCCGCGCGCTTGCAGCGCATGCGCGAGGGTCGCAACCGCGCGGTGCCAAGCTGCGTACGTGACGCGCTCATCCTCATACACCACAAATTCGCGGTCGCCGAATGACGCATTGGCGTGCGCGGCCAGTACCGCGAGATTGGGCAATGCGTTTTTCCAGACGCGTGTTGGCACACCTTCAATCTCGGCCGTTTCCATCTCGAACGGCATGCCAGGTGCACATAATGCAGCCTTGACCTGATCTCGCGTCATGACGGGCCAACCCGCAGGTGGCGTCCACTTTTTACCGAGCTCGATCATGTTCTCTCCAATATACGCGCCATGCTTTGTGCATGTTGGACATGTCGATACGCCAAAATGGTTTTCATTTGCAACGCTTCACGCTAGCAATTCATCAACTGGTTAAATGGAGAGAGAGAATGACCGCAAATATGCAGACTGTGCTCGAAAAGCAGCGCGCAGCATTTACCGCAGCTATGCCAGAATCGATGTCGGTCCGCCGTGACCGTATCGATCGCGCGATTGCGATGTTGATCGATCATGCGGAGGATTTCGCAAAGGCCGTTTCTGCTGATTTCGGTCATCGTAGCCGCGAACAAACGCTGCTGACGGACATCATGCCGTCTGTGAGCGCGATGAAGCATGCCAAGAAGCATTTTGAAAGCTGGGCCAAAGGTGAAAAGCGCAAGCCAACTTTCCCGCTCGGTCTGCTCGGTGCCAAGGCCGAAGTCGTTTACCAGCCAAAGGGCGTTGTCGGCGTTGTTGCGCCATGGAACTTCCCCGTTGGTATGGTGATGGTCCCGATGGCGGGTATTCTCGCCGCCGGTAACCGCGCGATGATCAAGCCATCGGAATTCACCGAACGCGTGTCGGCATTGTTCGAAGAGCTCGTGCCAAAATATTTCGCTGAAGAGGAAATGGCCGTTTTCACTGGCGGCGCTGAAGTCGGCATGGCGTTTTCAAAGCTGGCATTCGACCATATGATATTCACCGGCGCGACGGGCGTGGGCAAGCATATCATGCGCGCCGCAGCGGACAATCTCGTGCCCGTGACGCTTGAACTTGGCGGCAAATCACCAACCATCATTGGCCGGAGTGCGGATACAAAAAAGGCGGGCGAGCGCATTGCCCTGGGCAAGATGATGAATGCGGGCCAAATCTGTCTCGCACCCGATTATCTGTTGGTGCCCGACGACCAAGAGCATGATGTCATCGCGGCGGTGAAGGCTGGCGCAATCGCGCAATATCCCACTTTGCTGCACAATGACGATTATACCTCGGTTGTGAATGGCCGAAATTATCAGCGGCTTCAGGGCTATCTGGACGATGCGCGTGAAAAGGGCGCTGAACTGATCGAAATCAACCCTGCGGACGAGGATTTTGTCGGATCAAACGGCAACAAGATGCCGCTGACGATTGTCCGCAATGTCACCGACGACATGAAGGTGATGCAGGAAGAAATCTTCGGACCAATTCTGCCCGTCATGACCTATTCATCGATGGATGAGGCGATTGATTATGTGAATGCACATGATCGTCCGCTTGGCCTATATTATTTCGGATCGGACAAAGCGGAAGAAGAACGCGTCTTGTCGCGGACCATCTCGGGCGGCGTCACTGTAAACGACGTCGTCTTCCACAATGCGATGGAAGATCTGCCCTTTGGCGGAGTCGGGCCGTCGGGCATGGGCAATTATCACGGCGCGGACGGGTTCAAAACCTTCAGCCATATGCGTGCGGTCTATCGTCAGACCGGCGTCGATGTTGCCGGGATTGGCGGATTCAAGGCGCCTTATGGCAAAGCGACGCTGAAGACACTCGCTAAGGAACTTAAGAAATAAGGATGCGCTTGCATCGGGGCGGAGGCTCGGTTAGAGGAGCCTCCGCTTCGACAGGTTCGCCCTGATGAAGATGTGCCCCAGTGGTGGAATGGTAGACGCGCTGGATTCAAAATCCTGTTCCGAAAGGAGTGCCCGTTCGAGTCGGGCCTGGGGCACCACCACAATTCCGAAACTTTAAAAGCAACGTTACTCGACGCGTTAAGCTCGACGGGCGATCAACTTCGTCTGGACCCAAAATGGTTGTGTAAACGCTTTGCGGTGTTAATGGCCTGGCCTCAAATGTATCAGCCCTTCAGCATCATGGATTTGTTCACCATTGGTATCGGGCCGTCCAGCTCGCATACTGTTGGGCCGATGCGCGCCGCGCGCGACTTTGCCGAGCGGTCGCTTATCCGGCCAGATGTCGGCAAAATTACGTGCGAGTTATTTGGGTCGCTTGCTCTCACAGGACATGGCCACGCAACCGACACGGCCATCTTGCTTGGGCTGTCGGGTTACACACCTGAGGGCACTGACCCCGACGAGATCGCTGCTGTGGTTAGCGCCATTCGGGAAGCGGACCGTTTGCATCTTGCTGGCAAAGTGCACGTCAGCTTTGTCGAAAGTCAGCATTTGCTGTTTTGCAAAGGCACTTTTCTCGCCGGTCATGCAAATGCCATGCGCTTCACTGCAACCTACAGCGACAGCTCCGAATATAGTGAAACCTATTTTTCCATCGGTGGTGGGGCCATCATCCGGGACGGGGTCGCTGCGCCGCGTTTGAATTTCGAACTGCCTCATCCTTTTGCATCGGGTGCCGAATTGTTGGCGGTGGGCGAACGGACCGGGCTCACTTTTGGCGCTGTCGTGCAGGCCAACGAATCGGCGTGGCGCAGCGACGAAGAAACCCATGCGTTCATTGACGATGTCCGCGTCGCTATGCTTGATTGCATCAAGCGCGGCATAGCAAAAGACGGCATCTTGCCGGGCGGCTTAAATGTAAAGCGGCGCGCGAAATCTTTACACGAGCGGCTCGTCGAACGAGGCCCACGCAGCGATCCTTCGACGGTGTTCGAATGGGTCAGCCTATGGGCGCTTGCGGTGAATGAGGAAAATGCAGCAGGGGGCCGTGTGGTGACGGCACCTACCAATGGCGCGGCTGGCGTTATTCCCGCGGTCCTGAAATATTATGAAATATTCACGGCTAACCCCACACCCGAAGGCAGCCGGTTATTGCTGACCACGGCAAGTGCGATTGGTTTCCTGTATAAAACAAACGCCTCCATATCCGCGGCAGAAATGGGCTGTCAGGGTGAAGTTGGCGTTGCCTGTTCGATGGCGGCCGCCGGGCTTGCAGCAGCGTTGGGCGGCAGCAATGCGCAGGTGGAAAATGCAGCCGAAATCGGCATGGAGCATAATTTGGGCCTAACCTGCGATCCCATTGGCGGTCTTGTGCAAATTCCATGCATCGAACGCAACACCATGGGTGCGATCAAGGCGATCAACGCTGCCTATCTCGCGCTTCAGGGCGATGGCGCGCATGTCGTCAGCCTAGACGCCGTCATTGAAACGATGCGCCAGACTGGCGAGGATATGCGCTCCAAATACAAAGAAACCAGCCTTGGCGGGCTTGCCGTCAATGTCGTCGAATGCTGACGATCAGAATCTGATCATGATCCGCTGGGCAAGTGCGGGCGACATCGAATACACAAGCCGAAGCAGCTTCACCATGCCGACATTCGCCTCAGGCGCGTTCGTCGCAATGGCATCAACGATTTCTGCGGCACATTCCTTTGCCGACATCTTTTTGCCATTTACGCGGCCGCGCGTCATTGCGGTGTCGACGACCGGCGGCAATGCCTCGATAACATGAACCTTGGTATCGCGCAGATTGTGCCGCAGCGATTGGGTAAAGCTTCTGAGGCCCGCTTTGGAGGCGCAATAGACTGGACCACCTGCGCGCGGGGCAATGGCAAGGCCTGACGTGACATTCACGATCGAGGCCTCGGGCCGTTGAAGCAAGCCGGGCAACAGGTGCCCAATCAGGTGCAACGGCGCGTTGAGGTTCAGGAAGATCGCCTGATCAGTGAGCGCCAGATCAAGCGGCTCGCCGGGGCCGAAATTACCGCTCATCCCTGCATTGTTGATCAGGATGTCCAATTCGCGTCCTGCGAGCGCGGCAGCAAGCGCCGCGCAGCCCGCAGCGTTGGAAAGGTCTGCCTTAATGGCTTCCAATCCTTCTTGCCGTGCGGAGGCAAGCACGTCTTCGCGGCGACCGCAGACGATGACGGCGGCGCCCCGCGCCATCATTTGGCGTGCTATTTCCAAACCAATGCCATCGGTCCCACCCGTAACTAATGCAGTTTTGCCCTTAAGTTCCATAATTCCCCCCTCAATATTGCCTTGAATCACTCTTGCCCTGCATTGTCAGGGAATCAGTATCGAAGACCCAATGGTTTTCCGCCCCTCAAGGTCGCGATGTGCCTGTGCGGCGTCTTCCAGCGCGTAGCGGTGGCCGATCGTGATATCGATGATGCCTTGGCGGAACATGTCGAACACATATTCTGCGCCCGCTGCCCGCTCCGCTGCATTGTGATAATAATCGAACAAGGTTGGGCGCGAGACGTAGAGCGACCCTTTTTGTGCCAAAGTGCCAAGATTGACACCCGTCACCGGGCCGCTCGCATTGCCATAGCTGACGATCAGGCCGCGCCGCGCGGTTGCGTTCAGCGACGTTTCCCATGTGTCGAGGCCGACACCATCGAAGGTCACTTCCACGCCTTTGCCGCCCGTCAGTTCGCGCACCTGCGCGGCGACATCCTCTTTGCCATATAAAATGACATGGTCGGCCCCTGCTGCACGCGCTAGCGCCGCCTTTTCATCGGTGCTGACTGTCCCGATGACACGGGCGCCAACATGCTTCAGCCATTGCACAAGCAACAGTCCGACGCCGCCTGCCGCCGCGTGCACCAATATGTCCCATTTGGGTTGAACCTTCGCACAACGTTCGACAAGAAACTCGGTGGTGCAGCCCTTGAGCAAGCCCGCCGCCGCGATTTCGTCGCTGATGTCGTCCGGCACCAAAAACAGGCAATTCGCGGCGATGTTGCGCGCGGTGGCATAAGCACCGATGCTTGGGCCAAAAGTCGCAACCCGGTCGCCCACGCGCCAGTCGGTCACGCCTTCGCCCACAGCCTCAATGACGCCCGCTGCCTCCATGCCAAGGCCAGAGGGTAGTGCCATCGGATACAGGCCGCCACGATGATAGGTGTCAATGAAGTTCAGGCCCACGGCCAGGTTGCGCATGCGGACTTCACCCGGACCGGGCGCTGCCAGTTCAACGTCTGTCCACGCAATAACGTCCGGCCCACCGGTTTGCCGAATTTGTGCTGCTCTTTCCATCGGGAGAACTCCTGTTCGTTCTGTGCATCCTAACAGAGCCAGTGGCAGGCCGCCAACCCGCGCTGCGGAATATGGTTAAAAAGACGTCAATAACTGTCGCAGATCGGGACAGTCGAATTTGGGTCCCTCTTTAACCATCTTTTGGCATGGCCATTATGCCTAACAAAACGTTAACGTCTGATCATGATGAAAAGAAGATTAGTCGGTCACAACGAAGCTGCCCGCCACCCCCTTCGGCAGATGCTTCCCCCACCACAGATGACGCACGCTGTCATCGCGCCACGCCCCACATCGTGGTGGCGCAGTGAGGATACGCATTTGTTTATGCTCAGCTTCAGTGCGTTTTTTGTCGCAATAAGCAGCTATATTGCCTGACTTTTAGACGGCGACGGGGTCGCAGGCCTTGTGCAGCTTCCACGAAATCCATGCCGAAACAAGGCAGGCCGCAGCAATCATGAACAACGTGTCGGCAATGCCCACACCTGCGCTGACGAGAAGGCTGTAAATGACAGCACCAATGACCATCGCGCCGGAATTGACGATGTTATTCGCGGCAATGGTGCGGGCGGTTTGTGACTTTGCAACCGTCGTTGTCAGGAACGCGTAGAGCGGGACGACAAACATGCCCCCGGCGATCGAAATGCCAAGAAGATCCACAATCATGCGCTCGCCATAGCCCAGCCTCAGAAACTGCCACCAATCCATCAGCTCTGGTCCGATGGCTTGCCAGTGGCTGACCGTCCACCAAAGATCCAGGACGAACAGACCCATTATGATGACTGAAATCGGCGCATATTTTGCCGACACTGTCCCATTCAGCATGCGGTTGATGGCAACTGAGCCAATGGCGATGCCGATCGAGAAAAATGCGGTAAACAAGGTCGCGACCGTATTGTCACCGCCGATAGCGTTTTTGACCATAGGCGGAAAAATCGACCCAAGGACAGCACCTACGCCCCAGAAAAAGCTGATTGCCATGATCGCCAAAAACAGGCGGGGTATGTGCATCGTGTCGCGCACCAGTCGCCAGCTGCTGCGAAAGATGTTCCAGTCCATTTTGGCGGTTGGCGCGTCGCTTTCGGGCGGTGCAAGCGGAACAGATTGCGCGGTCACGCGTCCAATGATGGCAACGATGATAATCCCTATGCCGGCAATCTTTCCGGGGATGATCCCGCCCGCAATCGTCCCACCCAAGATGGCGAGATAGGTTCCGGCTTCGACAAGGCCAGTTCCGCCCAAAACCTCATCCTGCTCCAAATGCTGGGGCAGAATCGCATATTTAATCGGGCCAAAGAAGGTGGAATGCACCCCCATTGCGAACAATGCGGCGAGCATCATCGGTATGTTGTGCAGGTAGATACCAGCCGCGCCGAAGATCATGATAAAAATCTCGGCTGTCTTTACCATGCGAATGACGCGCGTTTTTTCGATGGTATCGGCCAATTGCCCCGCAAGCGCGGAAAACAGGAAAAAAGGCAATATGAACAGCGCGCCCGCGATGGCGTTAAAATTCGCTTCTTGGGTCGGGTCCGAATAGATCTCGTACGTCACCAAAATGACCATGGCCATCTTGTAAAAATTGTCGTTGAAGGCATTCAGGAACTGCGTGACGAAAAGCGGCAAAAATCTGCGCTTGTTCAACAGGGACATTGTCGTAGCCATTAGTTCTTGCAGTTCCTATGCGGACGGTTTTGGAGCCTTAGCGTTCCAGCCCTATCATGGCAAAGTGCATTTCATGTGACAGTGAAATAGCCGCGTGATTTTGCTGGCGCATCGCGCTATTGCTATAGGATGCTGAGCTTACCCAACATCCTGACCTTGTCGCGCATTCTTGCTGTGCCCATTCTCGTCTTTTTGCTGTGGCCCGGCGCCAAGCAGATAGGCATTCAGCCGGTGCCACTGGATTACGGCTTTGCATTCATATTGTACTGCCTGATGGGGATTACCGATTATTTCGATGGCTATCTTGCGCGGGCGCAGGGGACAGTGTCGAAATTGGGCGTTTTCCTTGATCCCATCGCCGATAAGATCATGGTCGCCGCTGTCATTTTGATGCTGGTGTTCACGCGCGATGTTGACGGTTGGCATGTCATTGCAGCCCTCACCATTTTGTTGCGTGAAATGATCGTATCGGGCCTGCGTGAATTTTTGGCTGGCCTGCAGATTTCCGTACCTGTTTCGAAACTCGCCAAATGGAAGACGACGTTTCAACTTGTTTCGCTCGGCGGCATCATTTTGGCGGGCGCCTTGCCGGACTGGATGTTGCTGAAGCAAGCGGCACTGGCGCTGCTGTGGATCGCCGCGGTGCTGACGATGATTACCGGCTGGGATTATCTGCGCGTCGGCATAAAGCATATGGATTGACCGCATGAGGCTGGTCTATTTTGCGGCGGTTCGCGAGGCCATTGGTATGGCCTCCGAAACATGTGATCTGCCGGCACATGTGCGCAATATTCATGACGCCATTGACTGGCTGGCCGGTCAGTCATCCGGTCATGCGCTGGCCTTTCAAGACAAGGCGCGGCTTCGTTTCGCTTTGGACCAAGCTATGGTGCCGTTGGATGCCGCACTTGGCGATGCACATGAGCTCGCAATTTTCCCGCCAGTGACCGGCGGATGAAACGCGTCCTTATCAGCGGCGAGCCGATCAGCACGGAGGTTGCGCTGGCGGGGCTGAGTGATTTGGGGGGCGGCGCCGTGTCCAGTTTTACCGGCATATCGCGGGACGATGGCGGTGTGAGCGCGATTGAGCTTGAGCATTATCCCGGCATGACGGAATCAAGTCTGATGCGGTTAATCGATGAAGCCTTTGCCCGCTGGACATTGCTTGGCGCGGCGATTGTGCACCGGATTGGGCGCGTTGCGGTTGGCGAACCCGTCGTCGTTGTCGGCGCAGCGTCGCGGCACAGGGCAGATGCGCTTGAGGCCACGGCGTTTCTGATTGACCGCCTGAAAACCGACGCGCCATTTTGGAAGAAAGAGCATTATGCAGACGGAACGTCCGTCTGGGTTGATGCCAAATCCAGCGACGACGAAAGGTCTTCACGCTGGGCCTAACGGCTCCGGTTGCGGTTCAGCTTTTAGGTCGTGTGCAATTCCCGCAGGGACTCCGCAAGCAACTCAAACTCCTCACGGCGCGGGCTGTTGGTCCGCCAAATGAGCGCAATTTCGCGCGTCGCGTGGTCCGCATTCAACGGCCGCGCCTGAACGTCGGTTCCGTTCAATAGACCGGCCGCAACGGCCATCTCGGGAATGATGGTAAGGCCCAAGCCATTGTCTACCATCTGCACAAGCGTGTGCAGAGATGTGCCCAACATCATGGCCGATGCGCGCAGTTCCGGCCTGTTACAGGCAGCCAGCGCATGGTCTTTTAAGCAATGGCCATCGACCAATAACAAAAGCCTATTTTCATCGATCAGTTCAGGTTCGATGCTTTCGGGTGGGTCGCGCGGGTCATCCAATGGAAAGGCAACATGTAATGCGTCGTTAAACAGATGCGCTTTTTCGACATCGCCCGCCGGGAAAGGAAGCGCCAGCAGAACACAGTCGACGTGACCATGATGCAAGGCTTCGACCGCAGCCGCGCTGGCTTCCTCCCGCAGGTACAACTTTAAATCGGGGTATTTCTTGCGTAACGCTGGAAGCAATGTGGGCAACAGAAATGGCGCAATTGTCGGGATAACGCTCATGCGCAAATCATCCGCAAGTGGCTTGCCTGCGGAGCGCGCCATTTCGGCGAGCTCTTCCGCCTCACGTAAGATGCGGTGCGCCTTTGTCACCATCTTGTTGCCCAATGGCGTAAAGCGGACGACGCGCCGCGTGCGTTCCACGAGCATCAGTCCAAGCAGCGACTCCAGCTCGCGTATCCCTGCGGACAGCGTGGATTGGGTGACAAAGCAGGATTCCGCAGCTTTACCGAAATGGCCATGCTCCTGAAGCGCGACCAGATATTGCAGCTGTTTCAATGTTGGAAGATAGGTGCTCATAAATCGACCCCGTTTATTATTATGGGTCATATAATCGTTTTTAACGATGATTCTAGCAATATTTAGCGAAAAGGTTCATAGATTGCTGGAAATGCCGGTTTGAAAGTCTTAGCTTAGATGCTCAATGGTCCCAAAAGGGGCGGCAGGGTCATTTATGTTCATTTCAAATCTCATCGAATATCTCGACTCGATCAAAGAACGTGATCCTGCGCCGCGCTCGCGTTGGGAGATATTACTCTACCCCGGCGTATGGGCCGTAGGCTATCACCGTGTCGCGCATTGGCTGTTCCTTGGCCAGATGTTCTTTCTTGCGCGGTTGGTAAACCATTTCGCCCGGTTCCTAACGGGTATAGACATTCACCCCGGCGCCAAGATTGGGAGTAATTTCTTCCTCGACCATGGTTTCAGCGTGATTGGTGAAACGGCCGAGATTGGCGATAATGTCACCATGTATCAGAATGTCACCTTGGGTGGCACCAACCCGACCAACGGGATGGCGGGCAAACGGCACCCCACAATATTGGATAATGTTATCATTGGATCAGGTGCGCAAATCCTTGGCCCGATCACAGTGGGCGAACGCGCGCGCATTGGCGCTGCGGCCGTGGTGACCGACGACGTTCCAGCTGGCGCAACGATGATAGGTCAAAAGGCGCGCTCGACATTGGTTCAGGCCGAAACCTATGCACGCGACTTCATGCCTTATGGCACGCCATGCCGGGAGATGTTCGACCCGGCGACTCAAAGCCTCGAGATCCTGCAGTGTGAAATCGAAACCCTGCGCAAACGTATCGCCGACATGATGGCCGAGCGTGATGGAACGCCCGCGGCGACGCCAGTAAAGCCCCGTGCGACCAAGGGAAGCAAGACCAGTTGAGCGCCATCATCACGCCGTTCCCGATAACCAATCGGCTCAACCAGATTGGTTTTGAAAAAGGCGAGCTAACCCAGATTCTCAATCTGTATGGGCGGATGGTCGCGGCGGGCAACTGGCGCGATTATGCCATCGATCTTGGCCGCGATGCCGCCGTATTCAGTGCGTTCCGGCGCGCCACCGAGCGGCCCGAATATCGCATTGAAAAGCGACCCGCATTGCGCAACCGCCAAGGCATGTGGGCATTGGTCGGTGAAGGTGGTGCAATTTTGAAACGTGGACATGATCTTGGCCCCGTCCTTGCGCCTGTCGAACGAAAGCTCATGAAACTGGTCGACGCATAAAAAAAGCCCGGCCAAAGACCGGGCTCTTTCGAAATATTTGGAAGGCCATTAGCCGAGCGCTTGAAGCGCCTTCATCACGGCGATGGATTGCTCGCCGCCTGATTGTGGTACGGTTTCGCCGGTGCGGTCGATAATCTTGTCCCACGCCGCAGCAAAACCTTCGACGTTGCGGTCTTCCTGACGCAGGGCGACGCCCGGGGTCATCGTGACATAGGCTGCGTGATAGCCGCCACCGCCTGCGCCGATGATCATGTTCGTTGGCGCATCTTCGCTGACCAGATACAACGCGGCTGGTACAACATTTTCCGGCGTGAACTGTTCGAACAGGCCTTCTGGGAAGATATCTTCAGTCATGCGCGTGCCTGCCACAGGTGCGAGCGAATTGACGCGCACGTTATATTTGGCGCCTTCAAGGTGCAGCGTCTTTGTAAATCCAGCCAATCCGAGCTTTGCCGCGCCATAATTGGCTTGGCCGAAATTGCCGTATAGACCGGTTGACGATGTGGTCATCAAGATGCGGCCATAGGCCTGATCGCGCATCGTATCCCAAACGGCCTTGGTGCAGTTCGCCGATCCCATGACATGGACCTGAAGCACCAGATTGAAGTCGGGCATGTCCATTTTGGCGAAGCTCTTGTCGCGTAGGATTCCGGCATTGTTGATCAGCACATGCACGCCGCCCCATGCTTCTTTCGCTTTGGCGACCATTTCGACCATTTGCTCATATTCAGTGACGCTGCCGCCATTGGCCATGGCTTCGCCGCCAGCTGACTTGATCTGCTCGACAACCTGAGCCGCTGCGTCGGATGTGCCTGTGCCATCGCGCGCGCCGCCCAAGTCATTGACCACCACTTTCGCACCGCGCTTGGCGAGTTCAAGCGCATAGGCCTTACCCAATCCACCGCCTGCACCGGTCACAATAGCGACTTTGTCTTTAAAACTGATGGTCATATTATATCTCCATAATCAGGGGCGAACCAAGCCGCCGAAACACGCTGAGCCTTGGCATGGCACGCCACTTGACGCAAGCGTAAAGCAAGTTGCGGTGAATGTCATAAAACAGAAATAATGCTGTCATGCACAAGACATAAAATTGCTGTCTAGGCGTCACCATTGAAACAAGGATAACATTATGACCGCCGCAAAAAAATGGTTTGCAACGACAGCATTGGTAACGGCGGCATGTGTCGCATTTCCCGCTTATGCGCAGGACAGCACATCTGAGGTCGACTCGCTGCGTGCGGAAATTGCGGCGCTTAAGACACAATTGGCAACGATTGCGGCAAAGATTGATGCGGTCGAGAAAAAACCTGTAGCGGAAGTAAAATGGAAGGGCGCACCAGAAACCAGTGGTCAAGGTGGTTGGACCTTTAAGCCACGTGGACGCAT
Source organism: Maricaulis salignorans (assembly GCA_943368745.1). Taxonomy (GTDB): domain Bacteria; phylum Pseudomonadota; class Alphaproteobacteria; order Sphingomonadales; family Sphingomonadaceae; genus Sphingorhabdus_B. Next base: position 63,166 of record CALRLP020000006.1, on the reverse strand, counting down.
CCATTATGACGCAGGCTATGTGAGCGTACCCGGCGATTATGCCGTCAACCGCAACCTGGGTTTCAATAGCCGCGTTCGGCGGGTTCGCCTTGGCGCTGAAGGCAGCATGCCCGGCGGCTTCGGTTATAAGGTGGAGGCTGACCTTGCGGGCGGCAATGTTGGCTTTGGCGACGCGTTCCTCAGCTACAATCCCACCAACGCACCGATCAGCGTTCGGATTGGTAATTTTGAATCGCTGAACGGGATGGAGCAAATCACCAGTTCCAACAACGGCAGCTTTACAGAGCGCGCTGCGTTCAATGACGCGTTTTTAAACAGCCGTCGCCTTGGCGGCGCGGTTGCATGGCGTGATTCCGATAATGTGCTCCGCGCCGAAGTCGGCCTGTTTGCCGGCCACAGCATTGACAACTCGTTCGACAATGACGGCTGGATTGGTGCGGGACGCCTGACCTATGCGCCAAAGGCGTTCGGCGGACAGCTGCATTTTGGTGCGACCATTCAGCAGCGCGAATTTGCATCCAACAACAATGGAACGGCGTCGGTTTCGACGAATGCACCGTCGACCAACCAGCTGGCCCGTTATCGCGCGCGGCCGAATACACAGCTTACCGACGTACGATTTGTCGACACCGGAAGCTTCGCCGCCAAGAGCGACCGGATTCTCGGTTTAGAATTGGCGGCTATCTTCCCCGGATTTTATTTTGCAGGCGAAGGGCAATGGACCAAGGTAAATGCCTATCGCGCGGGTGACATTGCAACGGGATTGGACAGTTTTGCTGGCGGCAACAGCGCCGTTACACCTGCGGGCGACCCGAGCTTTTTTGGCATGTATGCCGAAGCTGGCTATTTCCTGACCGGCGAAACCCGCGGTTATAAGGACGGCGCATGGGCGCGTACCAAGGTACTGAAGCCAATTGATAAAAAGGGACTTGGCGCATTCCAAATTGCGGCCCGCTATGATTTTCTGGATCTCGACAGCAACGCCTTGAAAAACGGCGTGACCAACAACTTCGCGACGGGCAGCAATAGTCTGGCGGCAGCCAATGCGCGGCTTGGACGGGGCGGTACACAGACCAGCTATTTGCTCGCGCTGAACTGGTACCCAATCGATTATGTCCGCTTCATGTTGAACTATGGCCGCGTCAATGTCGAAGGTGGCCCGTTGGCCGCGACAGTCGACCCACTTTCAACGCAGGCGGTTGATAAGCGCGACTATTCGGTTGATGTGCTTGCCGCGCGGATGCAGCTGGAGTTCTAAACCGCGTCCTGATCGAGCGAATAGCCTGCGGACCGCACCGTCCGGATAATATCGCTGTCAAAGCCCTCATTTAGGGCTTTGCGCAAGCGGCGGATGTGGACGTCCACGGTGCGTATTTCGATATCGCTGTCATGGCCCCAGACACTGTCCAAAAGGCGCTCACGCGAGAATACATGTCCTGGATATTCGAGGAAATGCTTGAGCAACCGGTATTCGGTTGGCCCAAGTGGAACCTGCTTTTCGCCGCGCTTTACCTTATGCGCGACCGTATCCATTTCGACGTCACCAAAGCGCAATGCCTCGCCAGCAAGCGCGGGGCGGACCCGACGGAGAACCGCCTTTGCACGGGCAACCAATTCGCGTGGTGAAAAGGGTTTCGTGACATAGTCATCAGCGCCGATTTCAAGTCCACGAATACGGTCATCTTCTTCGCCGCGTGCTGTCAGCATGATGATTGGCACATTGGCGGTGTTGTCCGCCTTGCGTAATTGCCGGCACACTTCGATGCCCGACAGATTCTCCAACATCCAATCCAGCAAAACCAGATCTGGCGTGCGTTCTTTCGCCATCAGCAGGGCTTCTTCACCGTCCCCGGTATGCTGAACGTCGAACTCCTCGCGTTCGAAATGCCAGCGTACCAACTCGGCCAGAGCACTATCGTCTTCAACCAAAAGCAACTGCGCCTTGGGCATATGTTTCTCCGCGTTAAGCGTCGGGCAGGTTTTCACCCGTTTCGGTAAAGTAAATCATCTGGGCGACGGTGGTGGTATGGTCCCCAATTCGCTCCAGATTTTTGGCCGTAAACAGCAGGTGGGCGACTTCCGTCGCATTCTTCGGATTTTTCGCGACATATGCGACAAAATCGACGAACAGATCTTTGTTCAACTGATCAACGTCGTCGTCACGAATGGTCACTGCGCGTGCCAGATCAACGTCGCGTTTTGCATAAGCGTCCATGGCGGTGCGGATCATTTCGACCACGATTTCACCCATGCGGCCAAGCTGTTCTTTGGCGGAGGCGTGGATTTTGCCTTCCATTTTCGGAACACGCTTGGCGATGTTTTTCGCGTAATCCCCAATGCGTTCAATAACCGCAGACATTTTGAGTGCGGCGATAAGCTCGCGCAAATCGTCGGCCATCGGTGCGCGTAAGGCAATGGTACGCACAACCAAGCGTTCAACGTCGGTCTCAAGAGTGTCGATCACTTTGTCTTCGGCACGAACGGAGGCGGCCAGTTCGATGTCATGCTCCGATAACGCTTTCATGGCTGCGACGACCGCAGTCTCGGCGCGCGCACCCATCTCGGCGATGAGGCCGCGGATTTCGTCCATATCATCGTCAAACGCGCTAATGGTGTGCCTTGTGCCTGTGCTCATGCTATTAAATCCTAACCGTAGCGGCCTGTAATATAATCCTTAGTGCGGTCTTCACGTGGATTGGTGAATATTTCGGATGTCTCACCAAATTCAATGAGATTACCCAAATGGAAGAATGCGGTGCGTTGCGACACCCGCGCCGCCTGCTGCATATTATGTGTCACGATGATGATAGCATATTTTCCGCGCAGGTCGTGGATTAACTCCTCAATCCGCGCCGTCGCGATGGGATCGAGCGCCGAACAAGGTTCGTCCATCAAAATGACTTCGGGATCAACGGCAATGGCGCGGGCGATGCACAAACGCTGCTGCTGACCGCCGGAGAGCGCAGTGCCGCTTTCGTTCAGCCGATCCTTAACCTCAGTCCACAAACCGGCCCGGGTAAGCGAACCTTCTACGATCTGATCCAGTTCTGCCTTGCCGCTCGCCAGCCCATGGATCCGCGGACCATAAGCAACATTGTCATAAATGGATTTGGGAAAAGGATTTGGTTTCTGGAAAACCATGCCGACGCGGGCGCGCAATTGTACGACGTCCATCGACGATGCGTAGATATCCTGCCCATCGAGCAAAATCTCGCCTTCGACGCGCGCACCAATCACGGTGTCGTTCATGCGGTTAAGTGACCGCAGGAAGGTCGATTTGCCACAGCCCGACGGGCCAATGAAGGCAGTCACATTGTCGCGGTCGACGTCGATGGATACGTTGTTTATCGCTTGTTTATCGCCATAAAAAACATTCACATTGCGCGTGGATATTTTCGGATTTCCGGGGTTTTCGCCCACATTAACGTCCTTTTTGTTCATAAATCACCACCGCGTTTCAAAACGGTTGCGAAGATAAATGGCCAAAGCGTTCATTCCCAGCAGGAATATCAGCAACACAATGATTGCCGCACTGGTTTTTTCGACAAAGCCCTGATTGACTTCATCCGACCACAGGTAAATCTGCACCGGCAATGCCGTGGCGGCGTCGGTAAAGCCTTGTGGTGCCGCCGGAATGAAGGCGCGCATGCCGATCATCAGCAGTGGCGCCGTTTCCCCAAGCGCACGTGCCATACCGATGATGGTGCCCGTTAGGATGCCGGGCAGAGCAAGCGGCAGTACATGATGGAAAACGACTTGGACAGGTGATGCCCCGATGCCCAAGGCCGCTTCGCGGATCGACGGCGGCACGGACTTGACCGCGTTACGGCCGGCAATGACGATGACGGGCATTGTCATCAGCGCGAGTGTTAACCCGCCGACCAATGCGGATGATCGCGGCATACCGAAGATCGTGAGAAACACGGCGAGGCCTAAAAGACCAAAGATGATTGATGGAACAGCGGCCAGATTGTTGATGGACACTTCTATCATGTCGGTCAGCCGGTTCTTCGGCGCATATTCTTCCAGATATAACGCCGCGAGGACGCCGACGGGAAAGGCGAGCAACAGGGTAATCGCCATCGTCATCAGCGATCCCTTGAACGCAGCCCAGATGCCAACCGCAGATGGATCCGTCGCATCTGCACCCGTTAGGAAAGTCCAGTTAAAGCCCGTGCGCAAAGCATCCTTTTCAGACAGCGCGGCAACCGTCTTCTCAGCGGCCGGCTCGCCTTTGCGCTTGAATGCGACGTCCAATCGGGAGTCTGCTGGTAACCAAAGCGTTTGTTTGGACGTCACCAATTCTGGATTGTCTATCAACATCTGCCGCACATTTGCAGCTGCGGCGGATGTCAGTAGGCTGTCGCCCAAGCCAGCATATTGTTGCCCAACAGCCAATTCGACGAGGCCGGGAATGTCCATCGAATTCAACGCGGCATCGGCATTCGGGCCTGTAACCGAAGCGGCCGTCGCACCAGAGGTGAGTGCCGGAAAATCGAACTCCACGGCAATTTCTGTCCGCTGGAAACCACGCAGGCCTTGGCCAAGCATGGTGAACAACAGAAACGCAAGGAAAAGCGTCGATAGCGCGACCGCCATAAAGCCCATCGCTTTAAAGCGCCGCTCAGCCGCATAACGGCTGGCAATACGCTTTTGCATGATGTGCCCGTTCCAGTCGGTCGGGCTTGGGTCGATGACGGCTTTATTCATATGCTTCCCGATATTTTTTAACGACCCGCAATGCGACATAATTCAGAAAGAACGTCGTTATGAACAACGCCAGTCCAAGCGCGAACGCGGCAAGTGTATGCGGGCTGCCAAAATCCTGATCGCCCGTCAAAAGCGCGACAATCTGGACGGTAATGGTGGTGATCGTGTCAAAAGGATTGGCGGTCAGGTTCGCGGTGTAGCCTGCGGCCATCACCACAATCATCGTCTCGCCAATCGCGCGGCTGACGGCGAGCAATATGCCGCCGACCACGCCCGGAAGTGCGGCTGGTAAGAGAACCTGTTTAATGGTTTCGCTCTTGGTCGCGCCCATGGCCAGACTGCCATCCCGCATCGCGTTGGGAACTGCAGCAATGCTGTCATCCGACATCGACGATACCAATGGAATGATCATCACGCCCATGACGATACCTGCAGCAAGCGCATTGTCAGATGCTGCGTTGCTGACACCCAGCATGACCGCAAAGTCGCGTACGGCAGGAGCGACGGTTAAGGCCGCAAAATAGCCATATACCACGGTGGGCACACCGGCGAGAATTTCCAGAATGGGCTTCATCCATTTGCGCACATTCGCGGACGCATATTGCGTCAGGAAGATAGCGCTCATCAGACCCAACGGAATGGCCACGACCATCGCGATAATCGCACCAATGAAAATCGTGCCCCAGAACAAAGGAATGGCGCCATAGCCATTATCCGCGCCCGGCGCGACAACCGATTTGGGGTTCCAGTCGGTTCCAAAAAGGAATTCAAATGGCGACACCATTGAGAAGAAGCGCCAGGATTCGAATATCAACGAGGCGAAGATACCAAGCGTGGTGATGATGGCGATCAGCGATGCGACAAGCAGCCCAAACATGATGACGCGTTCGACTTTACCGCGCGCGCGAAAGTCCGGCTTCAGACGGGTAAAGGCAAAAGCCCCGCCGGCGAATAACAGCAGCAATGTCGCGGCGACGCCGAGCCATTTATAATAAGACAGAGCGCCTTTGTATAAAGGCACAAGCTTGTCGCTCATGTCCTGAAATGCGGTCGCTTGAAGACCCTGCGCTATGGCGCGAGCTTCAGACAATATGGCTGCGCGGGCAAAGGGGTCTTGCGGTAATTCAGCGGCGATCGGTGCCGACAATACCATGTTGGTGACCAGCGATGGCGAAAGCGATTGCCAAATGACCATGAACAATAGCGCAGGCACAACGGCGCAAATGGCAACAAACCAGCCGTGATAATAAGGTAGGCTGTTCACCGTACCGCGCGGGCCACCCTTTGCCTTGCGGACGAAACCCGACGCGCGGGCACGCCCAACGATCCAGCCAATGAGGCCGAGACCAAGGACAAGGAAGAGCAAAGCCGTTCCGGTCATAAACTTAACATTGCCCCCTTGGACCAAAATTGGCCGAATTCCGCTGAATACCGAACCCAAAATAGCAATGGGCCTGGATCAAACAGAGATTCGATCCAGGCCCATAGACGCGATGATTGTTGCAGTTTTATTTCAAATCTGCACCCGTCATGGCATTGAGGCTGTTTGCAGCTTCGTTTGCCGCTTTATAGTCTGCTTCAGTCGATGCAATCATGCCCAATTTGGTCAGATATCCGCCAACTGCGCCACCCTTAAGAAATTCGGCAATAAATTCCTTGATGCCAGGAATTTTGTCGATGTGGGCTTTCTTGACATAGATGAACATCTTGCGCGCACCGGGGTAGCTACCGTCCGAAATCGTCGCGACTGTCGGGTTGACGCCGTTCATCACGATGCCATGCACCTTGGATGCATTTTCTTCCATGTAGCTGTAGCCGAAGATGCCAACCATGTTGGGGTTGGAATCGAGCTTCTGCACGATCAAGTTATCGTTTTCGCCCTGCTCCTTGAAAGCGCCATCGGTGCGGATTTCGGTGCAAATTGCTTTATACTTGTCTTCGTCGGTGTCCTTCAACGCCTTGGTTGCAGCGTCGGATTTGCAACCAGCTTCCATGATCAGCTCATGGAATGAATCGCGCGTACCCGAAGTCGACGGCGGGCCATATACCGAGATTGGCAATTTGGGCAGCGAAGGGTTCACGTCCGACCACAGCTTTGCAGTCTGTGGCTTACCGAACGGGTTGGCGGCGAGTGCCTTGTAGACGTCCGCGGTCGAGAGCACGAACTTGGTACCCTTGTTCGACTGTGCAAGCGCCAGACCGTCGATGCCGACCTGAACTTCAACAATGTCCTTAACGCCATTCTTCTGGCAATTTTCGAACTCGCTCTTCTTCATACGACGTGAAGCATTTGCGATGTCTGGTGTCTCTGCGCCTACGCCTTTGCAGAATTGTTCAATTCCGCCGCCAGTTCCGGTCGATTCCAGAACAGGTGATTTGCGTGAAGGATCCGCTTTAGCAAACGCCTCAGACGCGGCCTTTGCGAATGGAAATACCGTCGACGAACCCACAATGCGGATTTCCTGACGCGAGCCGCCAGCGGCTCCACCCGTGCTTGCCTGGTCATTACATGCCGCAAGCGCGAGCGCGCTGATGGCAACAAGTGAAATTTTCTTAATCATAACTGTTGTCCCCATTATGGATTCGGCACAGATCGAACTGCGCTCCCGGGTCCATTAGACGCCGCAGATGGCTGATAAATGACTCTTGTGTTACACTATTGTGACGGTCATGCCGGTGAAACGGGAAGCAGGATCGACACAGTTGTGCCTTTTCCCACCGTGCTGCGGATTTCCAGATGGCCGCGGTGCCGGTCGACAATATGTTTGACCAGGCTAAGCCCCAGACCCGTTCCGCCAACCAACCGACTGCGCCCCGAATCGACGCGATAAAAACGCTCGGTCAGCCGCGGCAAATGTTCGGGCGCAATTCCGTCCCCTTCATCGGCGACAGCGAAGTTCAGCATGGCGCCCGATCGCGACGAAATGAGCGAGACGTGCACCGGGGTGCCGTCTTTTCCATATTTCATGGCGTTGTTCAGAATATTATTGGCAAGCTGCCGCAATTGGCCGGCATCGCCAATCACTGCAGGTAAATCCGCGGTGATATCAACAGCAATATCCGCCCCACGGTCTTTCTGGCTGTTGCGCAGTTGGTCCACGGTTTCCATTACGATCTGGGCAAAATCGACGGGCGTTTGTGGCGGGTCATATTTTTCGGCTTCAATACGGCTAAGCGACATAAGGTCGCGCACCAACGCCTGCATGCGATCGGTTTCTTTCGCCATTATCCCTAAGAATCGACTGCGTGTCGCTCGGTCTTCGCCAGCAGCGGGGTCATCCAATGTTTCGATGAATCCTTTAACAGCAGCGAGCGGCGTCAACAGTTCGTGGCTGGCATTGGCAACGAAATCAACGCGCATCTTTTCGGCCGCTTGCGTGCCACTGCGGTCGGCCAAATGGACAATCTTCTGCCCGGGTCCCATCATCTGGATACGCATTTCCCACAGCTGGTTTTTCTGACCGATGCCTGTGAGTTTTATGGGGTGGCCGCTGTGCTGGGCATCAGGATCGGACAGCCGCTCGATTGCTCCCGCATGCCGAAATGCCATCCGGACATTCTGGCCAACAATATTGCTACCCAATAAGCGCAACGCGACCACATTCGCAGCCGTGACGCGCGCGTTTTCGACCATCAATATCGCATCGGTTGATGCATCGATAAATGCCTGCAACTGGGGGTGTGATGTGATTGAGGCTGCATCGATAGCACGCGGTTCCTCTTCGCGCGGCGTATCGATAACGGCTTCATCATGGTCATGCCCTTCGGCCACGACGAACAAAGCAATCAGCATGGATACGAACACCACAAGGATGCGTTCGGCGGTACCAAGCATTTGCCCTGCAAAAACGGCGCCCACAAAAGCAAGGCCAAAGGCAAAGATTACGCGGGGAGAAAACCAACTGTTCACTATATTAACCCGTCCATGTCAGCCCGATCTGCGGCAATCCCTTGTGAGCTATTACCGGCTACATTGTCCCACATATAGACGCAGTTTTTGCGTGCAAGCATCGCCGATGAAATAACGGACATTTGATTATGAGAGGTTCCGCAAAGCCGCGATCAGATCATCAAAATGGTCGATGATGGCATCTGCGCCCATATCCTCTACGGGCCCGTGCAGGAAACCAAAGCTTACGGCCACACTCGGCACATCGGCATTTTTCGCGGCCATGATGTCGTAAATGGAATCGCCAATATAGGCCGCACGTCCGCCGCCGCATCTTTTTACCATTTCGAAGATAGGCGCGCCGGATGGTTTGGCATTTTCCTTGCCCAAAGTGTCCGCGCCCAAAATGCAGCCCATACGGTGTGCAAGGTTCAGGTCGTTGAGCAATTTGACCGCTAGGCTTTCGAACTTGTTGGTCACAACCGCGTAACGCACACCCATGGCATCCAGCGTGTCCAGCACATTGAGGGCACCGTCGAAGGGCCTACTGTGGACCGACACATTGGCTTCATAATAAGCCAACATCTGGCGGTAGAGTGGCTTAAAATCGCCGTCGGGAATGCCGCCTGTTGCCTCCAGTCCCTGTTGCAACATCAGCTTGGCCCCGCCGCCGATATGTTGCTTGACCGTTTCGGCCGAAAGGGTGGGCCTGCCGACGCTGGACAGCACATGATTGACCGCGGCCGTTAAGTCGCCGCTGGTATCCACTAAAGTACCGTCAAGGTCGAAGCCGATGATGTCGAAAGGAAATTTTGTCATATCGTTCCCAAATGGCTGCAAGTTCTGGAAACCGCAACAATTTGCTGGCATGGCAGTGCACATGAATGAATTAGCTGCCATCATCCTTGCTGCGGGCAAGGGCACCCGCATGAAATCCGACTTGCACAAGGTCCTGCATCCCATTGCCAGCCGGCCAATGTTGATGCACCTGATGGCGTCGGTTGATGCCTTAAATCCTGCCAAAAAGGTTGTGGTTGTTGGCAGCGGCAAGGATCAGCTTGAAGCTGCCTTGGCCGGTTCCGCAGAATTGGCCGTGCAGGAACCGCAACATGGAACAGGCCATGCCGTGCAGCAGGCGCAAGGCGCATTGGCTGGCTTTGATGGCGATGTCCTCATTCTGTATGGCGATGTTCCGGTCGTGCCGACGGCAACCATGCAGGCGATGGTCGAACGGCTGAACGCCGCCGACGCGCCTGCCGTGGTTGTATTGGCGTTCGAGCCGGAGGATCCAACGGGCTATGGCCGCGTGATTGTCGAAGACGGCCGCATCGTGAAAATGGTCGAACAGAAGGACGCGACCGACACTGAAAAGGCGGTGAAGCTGTCCAATTCCGGCCTGATGGCGGTCAAGTCACGCGATCTGTTTGGCTTGCTCGACCGCGTGACGGACGACAATGCGCAGAAAGAATATTATCTCACCGACATCGTCAACATCGCGAACGCCGATGGCCGTGTTTGCGTTGCAGTGACCACGGATCCCTTTGATGTTGCGGGTATCAACAGCCGCGCACAATTGGCCGAGATGGAGGCCGAATGGCAAAAGCGTCGCCGCATGCAGGCGATGGATGATGGGGCAACGCTGATCGCGCCAGAAACGGTCTGGTTCGCATGGGACACGCAAATTGGCCGTGATGTCCTGATCGAACCCAATGTCTTTTTTGGTCCCGGCGTGCGCATCGCGGACAATGTAAAAATTCGCGCCAACAGCCATATCGAAGGCGCAGTAATCGCCAGCGGTTGCGAAGTCGGCCCATTTGCGCGGTTGCGGCCCGGAACATTGTTGGAAGAAAAAGCCAAAATCGGCAATTTCGTCGAAACCAAGAAAGCGCATCTGGGCAAGGGCGCAAAGGCCAACCATCTCACCTATCTTGGCGATGCGACAATCGGTGCAGGCGCAAATATCGGCGCGGGCACGATTACGTGTAATTATGATGGCTATTTCAAATATCAGACGGTGATTGGCGAAGGTGCTTTCATTGGTTCCAACAGCGCCCTCATCGCGCCAGTCAAAATCGGCCGCGATGCGATTGTCGCGGCAGGTAGCGCCGTATCACGCGACGTCGCCGACGGTGAGCTCCGCATGGTCCGCGCCGAGCAGCTGGTAAAGCCCGGCTGGGCGGACCGTTTCCACGATGCGATGCGGAAGAAGAAGGCGGAAAAGAAGTGACGCTTGATGTCCAAGGCCTGATACCTTCGTGTATTGAGCCTTGGCAGGCCTCTCCCTTTGCAGATATTCATAAGGCCCCGTGGGATTTTGTCGGCAACATTGCGCCTTTGCTCAGACAACAAATGGCCAGTCTCGACTCTTCATACCAGCGCGTCGACGAATTGGCAGTGCACCGCACCGCGAGGATTGAGGCGGGCGCTGTTATCAAAGGGCCCGCAATCATTGGGCCTAATTGCTTCATAGCTGCAGGGGCATATCTGCGGGGCGGTGTGTATCTTGAACAGGATTGTATAATTGGGCCGTCGTCTGAACTCAAAACCTCGGTCATGTTCGCGGGGTCTACGCTGGCGCATAAGAACTTTGTAGGGGACTCAATTATTGGCGCTGATGTCAATATTGAAGCAGGCGCAGTTATCGCCAATCACCGGAATGAGAGAGAAGATCGCAACATTCGCATCGTCTACCGTGGACAGGTAATTGACACGCGCGTCAGCAAATTTGGCGCGTTGGTAGGCGATAGGAGCCGTATCGGCGCAAACGCGGTTATTGCACCGGGCGCATTATTGGAGCCAGCGTCGATTGTTGGCCGGCTTCAGCTCATTGACCAAAGCCCCGAGATTATATTGACATGATATCATGATATGATATCAATATATCATGACTCGCATCCTCGCCGATTTGCCTGATGAAGACATCAAATGGCTCGACCAACTTGCTTCCGAGCAGGGCAAGTCGCGTGCGGCGGTATTACGCGAGGCAGTCGAAGCATATCGCGCTGAAAGTCGCAAAGAGGGCTTCGAGAAATATTTCGGCCTTTGGGAACGGTACGGCTCGACTGTTGATGGCCTCGAGTATGAGCGGCAGTTACGCGACGAATGGCCCGATGTCAGCGACGTTGCGTTGACCAAAAAGAAACGCAGTGCTGCGTGAGCGAGCGCTTTTTCGACACCAATATTGTTATCGACATGTTGCACAACCGGCCTGCAGCATGGGCAGAGGTGCGCAACGTCGCCCGTGCTTGGATAAGTCGTATGACGTGGATTGAGGTTATGTCTGGCGTTCCTGATGACGCCGCGACCGAGACTGAAGAATTTTTGCGTCTGTTCGCCATGAGCGAGATTGACGAAGAAATTGCGCGACGTGCGGCGGCGCTTCGACACCAGCGCAAGTCACTGAAATCGCCTGACGCGATCATCCTGGCTTCGGCGCAGGTGACAGGGCGTATACTCGTTACGCGAAATACAAAGGATTTTCCGGCAGAGATGCCGGGTATCCGAATCCCCTACACAATTTGACGAAAGCAAAAAGTTCATGTGCGGAATTATCGGAATTGTTGGCAAATCTGCGGTTTCAGACCGGCTGGTCGATGGGCTGAAGCGGATGGAGTATCGGGGGTATGACTCCGCCGGTGTGTGCACTGTGCATGATGGTCAGCTCGTCCGCCGCCGTGCAGAGGGCAAGCTTGCGAACTTGGTCAATGTTCTGAAAACGGACGATGCGGCTGGCAACATTGGCATCGCGCATACACGTTGGGCCACCCATGGCGCGCCGACCACGAGCAATGCGCATCCCCATGCGACGGGCGAAGTCGCGCTCGTGCACAATGGTATCATCGAAAATTTCAAGCAGCTGCGCGATGAACTCATCGCGCGCGGACGGACATTTGAAAGCGAAACCGATACAGAGGTTGTTGCGCATCTGGTGTCCGAACAGGTGGAGGCTGGCCATGCACCGGCCGATGCCGTGAAGGCCGTGCTGCCCCGCTTGCGCGGTGCCTTTGCACTTGCGATTGCGTTTCGCGCATTTCCCGATTTTTTGATTGGTGCGCGCCTCGGTAGCCCACTGGTTGTTGGCTATGGCGACGGCGAAACCTATTTGGGTTCGGACGCGTTGGCGCTCGCGCCGCTGACGCAGAAAATCGCTTATTTGGAAGAGGGCGACTGGGTTGTCATCGCGCGCGATGGTGCGCAGATTTTCGATAAGGATAATAATCCTGTCACGCGCGAAGTCACCACCAGCGGCGTGTCCGCCGCCCAGATCGAAAAAGGCAATTACCGCCATTACATGCAGAAAGAGATATTTGAGCAACCCACAGTGGTCGCCCAAACGCTCTCCAGCTATATCCGCCCCGTTGAACAGACCGTCGCGCTGCCGCAGATGGATTTCGACCTTGCGGGCGTGAAGCGCATTACCATCGTTGCCTGCGGCACATCCTATTATGCGGGCATGGTCGCCAAATATTGGTTCGAAACCTTCGCCCGCGTGCCGGTCGACATCGATGTCGCGTCGGAATTCCGCTACCGTGATCCGGTGTTGGAAGAAGGCGGTCTGGCGCTGTTCATTTCGCAATCGGGTGAGACGGCAGATACGCTGGCCGCGCTGCGCCACTGTAAGGAAAATGGCCAGACCATCGCGGTCGTGGTCAATGTGCCGACATCATCAATGGCGCGTGAGGCAGACCTATTGCTGCCAACACATGCCGGCCCCGAAATCGGCGTTGCTTCGACTAAGGCCTTCACCTGCCAACTTGCCGTGCTCGCGGCGCTTGCCGCGCATCTCGCGCTCGTCAAAGGCAAGCTGACAGCAGAAGAAGAACGCGAGATTGTGCGCCATTTGATCGAAGCGCCCGCTGCCTTGAACGCCGCATTGGCGCATGACGACGACATTGCGGCGATGGCACATCTTATCGCGCCTGCGCGCGACGTGCTCTACCTTGGCCGTGGCCCTGATTATCCGCTGGCGATGGAAGGTGCGTTGAAGCTCAAGGAAATCAGCTACATCCATGCCGAAGGCTATGCGTCGGGTGAAATGAAGCATGGCCCAATCGCGTTGATCGACGAAGCCGTGCCCGTCATCGTGCTCGCGCCAAGCGGCCCGCTGTTCGAAAAGACCGTCAGCAATATGCAGGAAGTGCGTGCGCGGGGTGGAAAGGTGGTTTTGATTTCAGATGCCGAGGGCATAGCCGAAGCGGGCGAGGGCTGCCTTGCCACCATCGAAATGCCAAGCGTCCACCCGCTCATTGCGCCATTGGTATATGCGGTGCCTGTCCAGTTGCTCGCCTATCATGTGGCGTGCGCCAAAGGCACGGATGTTGACCAGCCACGCAATTTGGCAAAGTCTGTCACAGTGGAATAGAATCAGATTTATAGATGATTGGGACCACTTAACTGTTGTATATCATATAGTTATACGGACAAAGGTGGCATCTCAGGTTCGTCTAAATGATCATAGAACGCAGCGATTGGATAAGCTGTTACAGCTTCGACTGATGGGATGGTCAGATAGGCAGATTGCTGATTGTTTGAACGATATCGGTAATGTCAGTCCGAATGGTAAGCCGTATACAGGTAAGCTGATTTGGGTGACGTTGAAAAAGTATATTCAACGAATAGAAAGAAAAGAGGAAACCTCTTATCATCTAAATTCAGAAAAATTATATGTAATTTGAAATTCTCACAAAACGAAAATCTACACTAAATAATAATAGAATTAGAAAACATCTATATCTATTATTTTAAATGTGGTTTCAACACCACATATAGTGTTTATAATTCAATTACAGTTTGATAATGGAAATGATTATACACTTTATAATATTTATAGTGTGAAATTTTGAATAACACAAACCACATAGGGTGTGTCGAACTAAGTATGCCTCAAAAATCCTTATTTGATAAATAAAACATAAATATGGATTAAATAGAATGGCATCAAAAATATGGCATATTCAATATATGACTACGTCAATGAAAACCGAGTCAGAAATCCTGTAAATATAACTCTGACCGAAAAGCAGGTTTTCAACGGTGTATATATTGATGATGTGATATCTGAACGAAACTTTAGGCATTTTCAAAACGTCATTAATAAGAAGGTGTTTGGTAATTCATCTCGGAGATATGGAAAGAAGCTTCAGTCTCTGGTTGTAAGGGAGGTGAGCGGTTCTGGTCGTCACCACTTACACGTCATTATGGAGATCCCTGAAGCTATGGGATTCCAAGAATATAGCCATCTGATACGAAAGACTTGGGCATCCACCTCATATGGATATGGGGAGGTTCACATCGTCATACCTGAGAGTGATGATCTGAGAGATGGCTATTTAAAATACATTATGAAGAATCGGACGAAGCCGTCTGGGGTATTTGATTCAATTGATTGGATTAACTCAACAGTTTTTGACCATCGTTGAATATAGATTCCCTTGGTTCCCAATCATAGAAAAACAAAAAGAGACGTTTAACGTAAACGTCTTTAATCATTAGATGTATCTGAATGATATATGATTTAAAATAGGGGAAAATTTATGGATTTTAATACAGACAATAAAGTCAATATAAGGTTGATCAATTTCAATGTTCCAGTTCATTTGCTGAGAAATTTCGACTGTTTAGCTCGACATAAGGCTACCAGCAGAACGTCAATGCTGCTCAGGTTGATGGAGAAGTTTGTAAGGGATGAAGCTGATTGGGTTGAGAAGGATAACCGTCTCAATGCCGCTCTGGTGGAGATCGAGGGGCGCAACCAAAAGAGGATCGGGCTTCGTATCAAGGAAGCTGTGAGGGATCTTGTAAGACGGGAGAGGGATGACGAACCACCTGCTCCAATCGGTTGCGGTTCATACAATGCTTTTTGATGTGTCGAAGCCGTCATGGAGCAGCTTGGTGGATAAACTACGGGGGCTGAAGCCGACATCCTATGAGGTGTCCGATGTTGGTACATCGCAGGGACTTCAGAAGGCAAAGGATCATCTGTCTCGGCTATATGGTCGATCCAAGAAGGTTTCTGTCATCCTCATCCAGCACTAGACTCGTGTGAATGAGGTGGTAGCTTCCTTTCATGTTTGTATTGAAAGGGGGAAAACTGATGAAATTTTTGGATGAGTATACGTTTCACGCCAAGCAGACGAAAAAAGTACGCAAAGGATCGGACGCTACGGTTCTCGACTCCATCAAGGACCAGCGGCGTATCCTAAAGGGTGAAACGGTAAAGCGGAACGGAAAGGTCGTCTCCAGTTGGGAGAAGGATGGTGAGGTTACGCCGAGGGTCAGCGGTCTCAATCTGTTTGATGACGGTAAGGGATCAAATACAGCTACTGTCTCGGACTACTCGACCTTCCTCGACAAACTCGAAGCTGCTGTGAAGAGCGGTGATCTCCAGGATGTCATCGACAGCTTCGATAATCGGCGCAACGCAAGGGATGCCAAGCTTCGCAAATCGCTTGGAAGGCAATAACATGGGGTCTTTGAACTGGAAAGAACGGATTGAAAAGGGTTGGACCAGTTTCAAGGAGTTTTTTTCAGTTGTCATTGGTCTAGCCATCGTCGTCAGCATCGCTTCGTGGGTGGGCGGCACTGCTATAGGTGTCGTAAAAGGCTTGTTCGAAAGAAATAGCGGCAAGAACCCAATGCCTGTTGCTTCATATTCACCGCCCAAGCCGACTCGTCCTGTTGGGTTTGTTCTTCTGAGCACAACAGGTGAGGGAAAAAATCGGACCGATTGGTTTTTGAGAGCAGATACTGTTTTAGGTCCACGTACCAAACGCCTCTTCTGGGTAACTCTAGATACCGGCAAAATTAAAGAAAAGGTTACTCAGACAGAGATGTTTTTATCTGTAAATTGCGAGACAATGGAAATGAGAACTCTTTCGTCGATTTCGTACAAGGCAAAAAATCTTAATGCCTTCTACAGTAAGCAGTATGCCTTCGATGAGGCTGAGGTCGATTATCCATCTCCCGGCACTGGTATGATGGCTTCATACAAAGAGGTGTGTAAAGATATTTACGACAGTAAAAAATTATAATTCGGTATCGATAATATGAAATATAGTTTTGGAGCTGCGATGAGCTTCAGAACGACAGAGGCGATAATATTGGTAAGTCACTGGGCAAGAGGGGCTCTATGATAGTCAAAATGAAATCTAGAAAAAAACTTATATTGATATTTCCTATAATTGGTTATTTATTTTCGTCATCTGCTTTGTATGCGAGGAATGCGGCATTCCTTAGCTGCGATGTCGATATTCACCTTGAAAAAATCGATACGAGTGTGAAGGACGAAAAACACTTCTACGTAGAATATGACAGATCCGAATTGTATGAATATACAGAACAGACAGGTGAATACGAATTCGTCTGTGGTGTCGGGTCCCAAGAAGAAGAAGGTGTAGAAAGGTTATGCTTTTTTCAAGAAAATAGTATATATTTCAGTAGGATTATTTCTATAGATGTGAAAAATAAGGGGTCGGCATTAATTTATTATAGTTATTCAGGAGAAATAAATAGAAGTACTGGAAAAATTGTAGGAAATAGCCAAAATAAGTTCATGACAAGTGATGGTACATTTTCGGAAAGCCTTGATGTTTTTCACGGTAGTTGCCAAAAAGGTGTCGACAAAAGGTTGAGATTGAAGAAGTTTTGAATTTGATTATAAAATTAATATTCTATAATCAGCCTTCATAACATGTTGAAAAACAACAATAAAATATCAGCACTTAGCTGTGTCCGTTATTTTCTGATTATATTATAGTGACATAGGTCAAAATTATAATCGGATTAGAGCGGTGGGTATCGGAAAACAGGCAAAGACGCTTTCTAGGAAACAGGTTGACATGATCCGTTCTCATTTGGGTGAGAGCACTCAGAACGGAAAGCGCAACCAGCTGATATTCCTTCTTACGGTGAAAACGGGGTTGAGGGCAAAAGAGGTCGCATTCCTCCGTTGGGAGATGGTTCTCACATCGGATGGTGAGATCGGTCACTCACTAAGTCTGCCGAACTCATCATCGAAAGGTCGCAGTGGTCGAGTAGTCCCACTTCACTCGGATGTAAGGCAGCTGCTGTCTGAGCTTCATACCGCAATGAGGGGTGAAAGGTTCAAGCCAACTGATTGGATTATTCGATCCCAGCGATCACCACGTGTTTCACCGCAGGTCATCGTAAATATGTTTCAACGGTGGTACCGAGATATCGGTCTTGTTGGTTGCTCATCACATTCTGGTCGACGTACCTTCATCACCGAAGCCGCTAAACGGGTATCGCAGGTTGGTGGTAGTTTGAGGGATGTCCAGGTGATGGCTGGTCATTCGTCATTACAAACGACGCAACGGTATATCGACTATGATACCGACTCACAGCGAAAGCTGATAAACCTACTGTAATTCGTTCAGAGCCGTGCTCTGACACGTTTCGTGGTGATGGGTGGTGTGTCCCGTTGGATGGCAATGAATTCCTTTTAAAACGGGGTAATCCCAGTCCGCTCAATGATGTTGATCGGATCACTGACGTTCTTGGCAAATCGTCAAAACCATCCTCAAAACACGTTCGCACAAGGGCAGTCGAAGCTCTGCTATTCCACACTCATAGCGATGAGCATTATGAACTGGCTCAGCGGCTGATGGATTGTGAGAAGCGATGGACTAAAGAATTAGCCTTTCACCGTCGCTATCCGAACGTTCCTACCCTTTTAGAGGTGGGGGACAGCAGTGAGAAATGGTTTCGTGGTCGGTACCTGAATCCGACGAAACATTGTCAATCTCTGTGGTGTAAGCAGTGTCGGAAGGCAGCTGGTAAGACGTTCAAGGGTCGCATCAAAGATCATCTAAGTCGGAGGCTGCTCAACGGTAACTATCAAAATGATCATCTAAAACATATCACTGCTGCTGTTGGTGTCTGCGATTTCAATGTCGAGGATGTCGAACAGCTGCTATCCTCTGACGATGATCGTTGGAGGCGTATTCGGTATCGTCTTCAAAAGCTGATCCCTATTTCAGCATCACCGTTCTTAGAGTGTGTGTACGAATTTGAGCTGGTCGACTGGGCTGCTCTGAAATCGTCTGCTGATAAGGCATCTGTCTACAAAAAGAAGCAGATGGGGCAGCTGATAGATTGGTATCGTCCAGTTGGTGACAAGGTCGTCTTTGTCCACTTTCACGGTATCACTAACTTAGACCTAGATCAGCTAAAGCACGTATTTTGCGATGAATATTGGATCAATGGTAAGCCGCTGATAAAGACACATCCATCAATCGGTCTATATGTTCAGCGGTTCCATAAAGATAAGTCACTGGAGGATAACCTCGAAAAGCTAACGTCTTACTCGTTCAAGTCGGCTTACCGCTTCAAGCACAGCTTTATTGGATCTGATTATAAGAATGGTGAGTACATATCTCCATCGGATTTATCAAAGTTGGTAACTCTATATCAGGTGCTACAGAAGCGTAATTGGCGAGGTTTGTTCCGTTCAGCGTCCAACAAGATCGCTGATGAGATCGGGCAGTACAAGGTCTGGTACTACGACACTGACACGGAATGGGGGCAAAGACGGCATCCAATTTGGGGTAACTGGATAGGCTTGTTCCCAGAAAGTGGGGTGTTTATCGTCGATCGCTTTGGTGAAACTCACACAAAAGGTTGGAACCCGAATAATGTACTGATTGAAGGTCGCTCAACTTTTGATTTCCATTTTGTTGAACGCACTGTGGTCGGTCAAACCAGATTTTATCACCCTGAGTTCCCTTGGTTGGAGGTCTATAAGAACGTTTGGGAGGAAGTGGTCTTGGACCACTTACCTTATCCTAATCCATCGAATTTAGATGCTAAGATGGATTTCGATCAGTTCTACGGGACAAGGTCGAAGCGTAGACTTGAGCGTCATTGGGGGCGCCAGTACGTCCTCCGTGATCCATCGGTTTACGATAAGAAAAAGGTTCGTCGTAAGTTGTTTCATCCCGTTGGTATGTTGGATTCAGGTGAAGTTCTAATCGGTGAAGACCGCATCATTGATAGGTGGTTCGATGAGGTGCGGCGTTTAGATGCTATCGATAAATTCCTCGGTGGTTTGGCTGATACTGCTAGGGCTGGGCGGATACGGAAGCGTCTTAATTTGAGAGAGGCTATCGCAACCGAAGCAGGTCGACGTTTAGTTTTTGCTGTATAATTCTCATTCAAATCCGATTATAAAGATTGAATGGTTCAGCCACGGAATAAACTTCATATCTACCTTCGGGTGTCATCGGATGCCCAAGAGGCTGACGGGTATGGATTGGAAATCCAACGGAAGGGTGGCTTGGCTGCGGCTAAGCAATACGGGTTGGAACCAATACTCCACGAAGAAGGGTCTGCTTCATCGTTCAACGAGACCCTTGATAATCGACCTGTAATTCGAAACTTGATGCTGATGGTGGCTGATGGAGAGGTGAAACATCTCTACGTCTACAATATGGATCGTCTCAGCCGAAACGAGCAAACTGCTGCTGCTATCAGGTTCAATTTACAAAAAAACAAGGTCAAGGTTTACCATAACAGCGGGGTGGTCGACCTTGAAAGTCCCTCAGATAAGCTGCTGTATGGGATACTCGCTCAGCTGTCGGTCTACGACAATGAGATGCGATTAGATCGTCTTAGAAAGGGGCGGTTGGAGAGTGTCCGCAACGGTAGATGGCACGGTGGTCGACCTCCGTTTGGTTACTCATTGGCGGGTGGCTATCTCGTGGAGAATAAGGACGAGAGCGAGTGGATTAGGAAGATCTACCGTTGGTACGATCAAGGGATGAAAATCGACGATATACGGTTGAGGCTGTTGGAGAATGGTGTCCGCACAAGGTCAGGTCTGCTGAATTGGGGCTACCAGTCGATCCGAAACATTTTGGAATCTACGATCGTTGATGGAGTCCATCACTATTCAGACAAGGCATTGAATGACAGCGTCACCATAACGACACCTCAGATTGTAGATCCAGTTCTCTCTAAAAGCGTCAAGGATAAGGTTTCCAAGACGCACCGCACATCAAACAACATCAAACACGAGACATTGTTAAAAGGGCTTCTTCGCTGCGGATGCTGTGGGTCTCCATTTGGTCAGCGGATAAGCGAGGAACAATACACTGAGGCATATTTCTGCCTGGGCAATCAGATGCGTCATCGGGGTGTTCACAAAGGGGCGCCAAAGGTTTGCCAAGCGAAGGATGGCTCTCGGACACGGTCACTGAAGATATCGAAGACCGATGAGATCATATGGAATGGTGTGGTCGATTGCCTGTCGAACTCCTCGTTATACAAGGAATTCATAAAGCAGTCGGTGCTCGGTGTTCCAAACGGCGCTGAGGTTGATCCGAAGGTGCTGAAGGGTCGGTTGAAGAAGATCAACAAGGACCTTGAGCGTCTAAGGGAGAGTTCCATCAAGGCTCAAATCCTGTCATCCATAGATGATACCGTGACCAGTACATCTACGTTCAACCAGCAACTTAGTCAGGTTATCCTTGAAAAGGATGCTGAACGGCAGGGAATACTGAAGGAGTTGAAGAACCTTAGCAGCCAGAAAAAGTGGGTGGACTGGCTTGGGGACTTTAAGAGCCACATTGATAAGCTGACTTCTAACGATATGTCCGAGACGGATAAGAAGCGGTTTCTGTATGGTGTTATCGACGAGATTGTTGTCACAACGGTGGACACACAAACGCACCAACTGGATGTTCATTTTAGGCTGCCCTTTGTGGGCAGTGAGCTAAGCTACCGAGATAAAGGTAAAAAGACGTTGGGATACGATTTTGTGAATGGTGAACGGATTTTGTCCATTCCATCACATTCTCTAAAAAAAACTCCTTAAAAGGTAATGATATCAGATGCTTAACATATCATTCTCATTCAAGTCGGTTACAGTGGAGTGATGATGCGCGAAACGCGTTGAAAGCTGCCGGGCAATGCGGCATGTTGGATATGCTCGGAGGTCAGGCCAGTTGGGATTGTTTTCTCGCTTTAGACGACAAAAGTTACCGCCGGCTCGGCAGGAGACAGCGCCGACGCAGCCATGGCCGCCTGCGCCTGTGGCATCGTCGGGACCAAGTACGTTCGGTTCTTCCTCCGACCTGTCGCAGGAACCGGCTTGGCTGAAATACCCCGTGTCCGCCCCAAAGGGGCACATCATTGTTTTTGCGAATGAAAAGGGTGGGGTGGGCAAGTCTACCTCTGCTTTCCACACCTGCATCGCGTTATGCAACGCTGGGGAAAGCGTGGCGGCTCTGGATGTCGATCTGCGGCAATTGACCCTGCACCGTGCGCTTTGGGCACGTATTGAAAGCGCCACCGAATATGGCGTGAAGCTGCCGGGCCCAGAGCAGATCATGCTCGCGCAACAAAATGAGAGCGAGCTTGAGGAAAAACTGCGCATGGCGCGTATCCGGCATAGCTTCATCGTCATTGATGTCGGCGGGCATGACTCGCCCATCGCACGGCGTGCCATTTTTATGGCGGACACAATTGTAACGCCGGTGAATGACAGCTTCATTGACCTCGATATGCTTGGTCGGATTGATCCACGCAGCGGTGAATTTAAAACGCTTGGAAATTTTGCGCGGCTTGTTGAACATTTGAAAGAGCCTGGCCTCGCAATACGCCCCAAGCCGCTGGACTGGGTTGTCATGCAAAACCGGTCGCGCAGCCTAGGTACCAAGAACGAACGCAAGGTGCGCGACGCATTGGAAAAAATTGCGCCCGTTGCGGGTTTCCGGCTTGTCCCTGGATTGCGAGAGCGGGTAACCTATCGCGAACTATTCCCGCAGGGCCTGACGCTGTTTGATTTAGAGGCGCTTCCCGACTTGGGTCGCGCGCAACCGCAAGCGCGCGAGGAAATTTGGGCGATGCTGCGCGCGCTTAACCTGCCCAGCGATGCCCTGAAACGGGTTATTGGCGGTCCAAAAAAAGGAACATGAGATGTCCGTTTTTGTAATAGCGGCGGTTGCGGCCGCGATTTTTCTCGCCGTGGCTTTCGTCGGCGTTCGGTCGGGAAAATCATCCAATCCTCGAAAACGGGAAGACAGCGATAGCGGCGTCAGCACGATCGCCACAGATAGCGCCGCAGACTGCGGCACGGGCGATGGCGGGGGCTGCGGCGGCGATTAGATCTTAAGTCCATTCGTACAAAATGCTAAGGGCCGCTGCATCAGCCAGCCAGCGATGTCGCTAAAACTGCCTGGGCTGCAAAAAGGAAACGCGTATGAGCGCTGGCAAAATCATCCTGATTGTCGTTTTCGCGTACGCCACTTCCTGTGCTAGCTTAATAAAATGAAGCAAAGTCAGCAAACAACGATCCGGATCGCAGCTGCTTTGATCGATGACGGTGCCGGACGTATACTGCTTGTTCGCAAATTTGGGACGGAGTGGTTTATGCAGGCTGGCGGTAAGATTGAGAAATGCGAAACAGCACTTTCCGCCTTACGCCGGGAACTGGTTGAAGAAATCGGTTTAGTAGTAGAAGACAACGTGGATTATCTGGGCTGTTTTTCCGCGCCCGCTGCAAACGAACCGCATTATGTTGTCGTTGCAGATTTGTTCCACATTCGCGTTCAACACACTCCCTTAATTCAAGCGGAGATAGCAGAAGCCATATGGGTTGACCTACTCGAAGCGACAGCACTGCCACTTGCTCCCCTGACCCGTAATCATGTCCTTCCACTGGCGTCCAAGCTAAACGGCGACGAGCGAACAATAAGCAAACGAGAGGCACTAGACGCGTAATCACGCGCTCGCGCCAACGACTTGCCGAACTCTTGCCAACTGGATTTTAGCTTCGAGCTCGGAACGCGATAACGGCGTTAAGCCGCGTTCATCCAACCATCTGTCGTCGTAGATTTGATCGTCCAATCCGCGAAAACGGGAAGACAGCGATAGCGGCGTCAGCGCGACCGCCACAGATAGCGCCGCAGACTGCGGCGCCGGCGATGGCGGGGGCTGCGGCGGCGATTAGATCTTAAGCCTATTCGTACAAGATGCTAAGGGCCGTTGCATCAGCCAGCCAGCGATGTCGCTAAAACTGCCTGCGCTGCAAAAAGGAAACGCGTATGAGCGCTGGCAAAATCATCCTGATTGTCGTTTTATTATTGGTGGCGGTGCATCTGCTGTTGTTCGGTTACCTGAAGCGACGGATTGCCGCAGCGAAGCGCGACAAAGGGCTATAGTTCCTGCGCCTCAATGCGCCGATAGCAGGGGTGACACAGCTGCGGTCGGACGGGTTGATTTGCCATATTTGCAAGCTTATAGCGGAAGGGCAAAAACAAGCGGTCCCGCGGGGCCGCTTTTTGGCTTTTGGAATATGCCAAGCATTTGGTTGGAAGGAAATATACCATGTCGATCACGCCTTTGATGCCCGTCTATCCGCGTTGCGGTTTCCGACCGGTGCGCGGCGAGGGCGCTTGGTTGATTTCCGAAGACGGCAGCCGCGCGCTCGATTTCGCAGCGGGTATCGCCGTGAACTTGCTTGGGCACGGCCACCCGCATTTGACCAAAGCCATTCAGGATCAGGCAGCGACGCTGATCCACGTATCGAACCTGTATGGCAGCCCACAGGGTGAGGCATTTGCCCAGCGGCTGGTCGATACCACTTTTGCGGACACCGTGTTTTTCACAAATTCGGGCGCCGAAGCCGTCGAGTGCGCGATCAAGACTGCACGCGCGTACCACCAAAGCCAAGGCAGCGACCGCTTTGAAATCATCACTTTCAAAAATGCCTTTCATGGCCGCACGATGGCGACGATTTCGGCCAGCAATCAGGAAAAGATGCATAAGGGCTTTCTGCCTTTGCTCGAAGGTTTCAAATATGTCGACTTCGACGATCTTGAAGGCGCCAAGGCTGCATTAGGACCCAAGACCGCGGCTTTCCTCGTGGAACCTATTCAAGGTGAGGGCGGCGTGCGTCCGGCGTCGGACGCCTTTATGAAGGGCCTGCGCGCGCTGGCCGACGAACATGGCATCATGCTCATCCTTGACGAAGTCCAGTGCGGTGTTGCGCGTTCAGGGACGTTATATGCCTATGAACAATATGGCATCACACCCGACATCATGGCGACGGCAAAGGGCTTGGGCGGCGGTTTCCCTGTGGGTGCGTGCTTGGCGACCGAAGAGGCTGCCCGCGGCATGGTCGTTGGAACGCACGGTTCGACGTACGGCGGAAACCCATTTGCGATGGCGGCATGCCAAGCGGTTTGGGATGTCGTGGCGAATGACGAATTCCTCGAAAATGTGCGCACGACGGGCGATAAAGTGCGCACCTCACTTGAACAGTTCATTGGCAACTATCCTGATCTGTTTACCGGCGTGCGTGGCAAGGGCTTGATGCTGGGCGTTATGATGACGCACGAAACGCGGGCTTTCGTCGCGCATTTGCGGGACAATCACGGTTTGCTGTTGGTTGCCGCTGGTGATAACACCTTCCGTGTGCTGCCACCGTTGAACATTACCGATACCGAAATCCAGATTTTCATGGAAAAGCTCTCGGCTGGCGCGGCAAGTTACCAGGTGCCGCAGGCGGCATGACCCGTCATTTCCTAAATCTGGTGGATGCTGGCGGCGATGCGATTGCGGCCATGCTCAACGACGCCATTGACCGTAAAGCCGCGCGACAAGGCTGGCCCAAGGGCAAGGCAGATGCGGATGCGCCATTAGCTGGGCATACATTGGCGATGGTGTTCGAAAAAAATTCGACACGTACGCGGACGTCATTTGAAATGGCGATGAAGCAACTGGGCGGCGACAGCATTTTTATGGCGTCGGGCCAAATGCAGCTTGGGCGCGGGGAATCTATCGCCGACACCGCGCGCGTTCTGTCGCGTTATGTCGATGCCATCATGATCCGCACCGATGATCATGCCAAGGTCGAAGAGCTCGCGCATCATGCCAGCGTACCGGTGATCAACGGACTGACCGATTTGTCGCACCCGTGTCAGATTGTGGCTGACCTGTTGACGATAACCGAGCATAATAAGGCGTTGCCCGGGCTTGAGCTTGCGTGGCTGGGCGATGGAAACAATGTGCTGAACTCCATCGTTGAGGCTGCGGGATTGTTCCAGTTCAACGTGCGGATTGCCGTGCCACAGGGTTATGAAAGCGACGATAGCTTCATTGAAAGCGCGCGCGCGGCGGGTGCGAACGTTACGCTCACGCGCGACGCTGCCGAAGCGGTACGTGGCGCAGACGTGATTGTCACCGACACCTGGGTGTCGATGGGGCAAGAGCACGCCCACAATAAAATAGCCGCGATGATGCCTTATCAGGTGAACGAACAGCTTATGGCTATGGCCAAGGGCGATGCCAAATTTTTGCACTGCCTTCCTGCGCACCGCGGCGAGGAAGTCACCGACGCTGTGATCGACGGTCCGCAGTCGGTCATCTGGGACGAAGCCGAAAACCGGCTACACGCGCAAAAATCAATCTTACGCTGGTGTTTTGGCCAAATTTAATGGCTGGGCAGTCCGAAACTTTTTGTAATCAGCCTTTGCGCTTTTCCATTCCGACCCGTGATGCGCGGGGACGGTTGGTGCGCCTCGAAGAGGTGTTGGCTGAAATATTGGCCGCGCATGCTTATCCGCCGCTCATTGAGAAAACGCTCGCAGAGGCACTGGTGCTCACGGCATTGCTGGGCGCCTCGCTGAAGGAAAAAGGCAGCCAGCTGACATTGCAGACGCAAACCGAAAAGGGTGCCATCCGTTTGCTGGCCTGCGATTATAAGGACGGTGCGTTGCGCGGATATGCGCAGTTTGACCCAGCGACGGTTGCCGCGCTTCCGGACGATGCCACATTATTTGGCATCTTCGGCAAAGGCTATCTTGCCATCACCTTCGACCGGATGAAGCCAGCGGTTGAGGGCGGTGGCCGGTATCAAGGTATCGTGCCGCTTGAGGGCGATACGCTGGCGGATGCCGCCGCGAACTATTTTGTGCAGTCTGAACAAATTCCGACGCTCATTCGCGTTGCGGTTGACCATGTGAACGGCCGCTGTGTGGCTGGCGGGCTTCTTGTCCAGCATTTGCCTGAGGGCGAAGAAGGCCGCGAACGCCTGCATGTCCGGCTTGACCATCCTGAATGGGCGCATGTGGAAATCATTGCCTCCACCATCGCCCGCGCCGAACTTGCCGATCCATCATTGCCACTCGAAGAAATCGTCTGGCGCTTATTCCATGAGGAACAGGAAGTGCGCATTGAGCAAGGCGAGCCACTGTCCAAGGGCTGTCGCTGCGACCCCGTGCATATTCGCGATGTCATCGCAAAATTTCCAGCAGAAGACCGTGTGGAGATGGCTGATGATGTCGGTGATATCGTTGTGGATTGCGAATTTTGTTCGCGCCGCTTTCCGGTAAGTTTGGCGAGCTTTAACAACTGATCGAAATGCTTGGAGCAATCCGGTCACGCATCGTTCACAGCCCATATTCTGTCATGCGAAACGCAGCATTTTGTGATATGTCCCCAAAATAAACAGGCCATTTCAATAAAGATGGCACGTTTATGGATTGAAGCTTATGACAATGAAACTCTCCCAATATCATCTCGTTGGCGCCATTTTACTGTCGCTCACTTCAGCTTCACTTGCGCTCGCGAACGCAAATGATCTGTCATTATTGTACACGCTGGAACGCGGGCAGTGGAGTTTCCGGGCAACTGGGGCCGAGGCACCAATGACAAAAATCTGTCTTGGCAACCCGGAGCTGCTAACCCAAATCCAGCATGCGGGCGCAGCCTGTGATCGGTACGTTGTGCGTTCGACCGTCAATTCAGTGACGGTCAGCTACACCTGCAAAGGTCAAGGACAAGGTCTGACGACCATCCGTAAGGAATCCAACCGGATCATCCACGTTCAGTCGCAGGGCATTCACAATAATGCGCCGTTTTCGTTTTCGGTCGAAGGCCGAAGGACTGGCCCTTGCTAGGCCCATCGCCGTCGTCGCGGCGTTCATGAAGTATTTACCATCTTTGCGTTAAAAGGATGCGTGTCTTTTCGGAGATACGCTTTCCTTCCTAGCTGGCTGCAAAGCCATAACTGGGCCGCCCGCTGTAACGCTTGGCGGCCCATTTTTTGTCAGAACGCGGCGATGCCCGTGATAGCGCGCCCCAGAATCAACGCGTGGACGTCGTGCGCACCTTCGTAGGTGTTGACCGTTTCGAGGTTCGCCATGTGGCGCATGACTTGATATTCCTCGCTGATGCCATTGCCGCCATGCATATCGCGTGCGGCGCGGGCGATATCGAGCGCCTTGCCGACATTGTTGCGCTTCACGATTGAAATCATGTCGGGCGCCAGCTGGCCTTCGTCCATAAGCCGTCCGACGCGCAACGATGCCTGAAGCCCAAGCGCGATGTCGGTCATCATATCGGCCAGTTTCTTTTGATACAGCTGGTTTGCGGCGAGCGGCTTGCCAAATTGATGGCGATCAAGGCCATATTGACGCGCGGCATGCATGCAGAATTCTGCGGCCCCCAATGCGCCCCAGCTGATGCCGTAACGCGCACGGTTGAGGCAACCAAACGGACCCTTCAGGCCCTGCACGTCGGGCAAAAGCGCGTCCTCACCGACCTCGACATTGTCCATCATGATCATGCCAGTGGTTGATGCGCGCAGCGACAATTTGCCTTGAATTTTTGGCGCGGACAGGCCTTTCATGCCCTTTTCCAGCACAAAGCCGCGAATGCCACCACCATGTGCTTCCGATTTTGCCCAGACGACGAACACGTCGGCAAAGGGTGCGTTTGAAATCCACGTTTTGGAACCGTTGATGACATATCCGCCATCAACTTTTTTGGCGAAGGTGCGCATGCCCGCAGGATCGGACCCGGCGTCCGGCTCAGTCAATCCAAAGCAGCCAATGAGCGTTCCTGCCGCAAGTCCGGGCAGATATTTGCGGCGCTGCTCTTCGGAACCATATGCATAGATCGGATGCATCACGAGCGACGATTGAACCGACGCCATCGAACGATAGCCCGAATCGACGCGCTCAATCTCCCGCGCAATCAAGCCATAGGCGACATACGACGCGCCAACGCCGCCATATTCTTCCGGAATCGTTGCGCCAAGCAAACCCGTTTGGCCCATCATCGGAAACAATTCGGGTGCATCACATTCGGTCCGGTACGCCTCAATCACGCGCGGCTGCAATTCGCTTTGCGCAAAGGCATGTGCCGTATCGCGGATCATGCGTTCATCTTCGGTAAGTTGCGCATCCAGACGGAAGGGGTCGGACCAATCAAATGCTGCCAATTCGGCCATAAGGTTTCTCCAATGTTGCGTGGTCGCTAAACTTTTTGTGTGCTGCGGGCAAGCTGGCAAAATGTCTGTAACCCGTCTATTCGCTTTGCAATCACATAGGAGATAGCGGTGAAGCTGGCAGCAGATGTAGAGACGATTCTGAAAAACCTCGGAACCCAAATTTCGGGGGATATGGCGTCATACTCGCCTGTGGATGGCAGCAATATCGGATCGGTACCAACCGCCTCTGCCTCGGATATGGATGCGGCGTGTGCGCATGCCACCGCGGCGTTTCACAATTGGCGCGCCGTCCCAGCTCCACGCCGCGGAGAGCTCGTCCGCCTGTTCGGTAATGCCTTACGCGAAGATAAGGAGAAACTGGCGCGCCTTGTCACCATCGAATGTGGGAAGCCCTTGTCTGAGGGCATGGGCGAGGTGCAGGAGATGATCGACATTTGCGACTTCGCCGTCGGCTTGTCGCGTCAGCTTCATGGCCTCACCATCGCCAGCGAGCGTCCCGGCCACCGCATGATGGAACAGTGGCATCCCTTGGGCCCGGTTCTGGTCATCTCTGCGTTCAATTTCCCGGTCGCCGTGTGGGCGTGGAATGCGGCGTTGGCACTCGTCTGCGGAAATAGCGTTATCTGGAAACCATCGGAAAAAACGCCGCTGACGGCGGTGGCCGTACAAGCCATTTTTGAACGTGCGGTGACCGCGTTTGGCGATGCTCCGGCGCATGTATCACAAGTGGTGCATGGCGGACGCGACGTTGGTGCGGCCTTAGTGGCGGACCCACGCATCGCGCTCATCTCGGCCACCGGCAGCACGCAAATGGGCCGCAAAGTCGGACAGGTTGCAGCCGCGCGCTTTGCCAAGACCATATTGGAACTTGGCGGCAATAATGCCGCAATCATTACCGACAAGGCCGACCTTGCATTGGCGTTGCGCGGCGTCTTGTTCTCCGCGTTCGGCACAAGCGGGCAGCGGTGCACGAGCCTGCGCCGCGTCTTTGTGCATGATGCTACCTATGACCATTTTGTAGAGGCGCTCAAAGCGGCAAGCACCTCCATGGCCGTTGGCGACCCGCTAGATGGCGGCAACCTTGCAGGACCCCTTATTGACGAAGCGGCATATGACGGCATGCGGATGGCCCTCAACGAGGCAACCGCGCTTGGCGCAAGCATTACTGGCGGTGAACGGATGGACTTGAAAGGTGTTTATGTCCGGCCTGCGCTCGTCGAGATGCCGGCGCACAGTGGCCCGGCATTGCGCGAGACCTTTGCGCCGATACTCTACATCTTCCGCTATCACGACTTGGCGCACGCCATCGCACTTCAAAACAGTGTCGGTGCGGGGCTTTCGTCGTCAATATTTTCGACAGATATCCGCGAGTGCGAACGGTTCCTGTCGGCAGAAGGTAGCGACTGCGGCATCGCCAATGTCAATATCGGCACATCCGGCGCTGAAATCGGCGGGGCCTTTGGCGGCGAAAAGGAAACGGGCGGTGGTCGCGAATCCGGGTCAGACGCATGGAAAGCTTATATGCGCCGTGCGACGAACACGATTAATTACTCGAATGAACTGCCGCTTGCGCAAGGGGTGACTTTCGACCTAGGCTAACGCCTGAGGAGAGCGAAAATGCATGTCGATAGATTGCCACCGGTGAAAGCGACGCTGCAGCCGAGCAACCACCCCTATCTCAATGGTGCGTGGACGCCGCAGCATGAAGAGGTCACGGCAACGGACCTTGAGGTCATCGAAGGCAGCATTCCGGACGACATTGACGGCGTCTATTTGCGCAATACCGAAAACCAGATCCATCAGCCGCTTGGGCGTTATCATCCCTTTGATGGCGACGGCATGATCCACCAGATCGATTTTTCGGGTGGTAAGGCAAGCTACCGCAACCGCTTTGTGCGCACCCGCTGTTTTCAGGCGGAGCAAGATGCTGGCGGCTCGCTGTGGGGCGGGTTGATGGACAAGGTGGGTGTGTCGAAACGCCCCGGCTTTGGGGCGCATGGTAGTCTTAAGGATTCATCGAGCACCGACATCATCGTGCATGCTGGCAAGGCTGTGTCCACTTTTTACCA
Source organism: Maricaulis salignorans (assembly GCA_943368745.1). Taxonomy (GTDB): domain Bacteria; phylum Pseudomonadota; class Alphaproteobacteria; order Sphingomonadales; family Sphingomonadaceae; genus Sphingorhabdus_B. The sequence goes on along the minus strand of CALRLP020000006.1, from coordinate 32,244 downwards.
GTGCGGTGAAGGCTATGTGCTCGACCCCGAAACGCTGGAGCAGGAGGGCGTTGCGTCCTGGGTTCCGCTGGACGGCATTTCGGCGCATCCCAAAGTCGATGAACGCACCGGCGAGTTGCTGTTTTTCAACTACTCCAAACACGCGCCATATATGCATTATGGCGTGGTCGACCGCAGCGGAAAGCTGGCGCATTATGTGCCCATCCCGCTTCCCGGGCCACGTTTGCCGCATGACATGATGTTCACCGAAAACTGGTCAATATTGTGCGACTTTCCTTTGTTCTGGGATGAGGAGCTGCTGAAGCGCGACGTCCATGTGACGCGGCTGCACGAAGGGCTGCCATCGCGTTTCGCGCTCATTCCGCGTTATGGCCAACCCGAAGATATCCGCTGGTTTGAAGCGGACCCGACCTTTGTCCTGCACTTCATCAATGCCTATGAGGAAGGGGACGAGGTCATCCTTGACGGCTATTTCGAAGAAGACCCTTATCCGCCACCGATCGAAAACGCCGACGGCTATGGCCATATGATGGCTTATGTCGACGAACATAGCTTCAAGCCAAAGCTGCACCGTTGGCGCTTCAACTTGAAAGATGGTACCACACGCGAAGAGCGATTGGACGACCGGATTTTAGAGTTTGGGATGATGAACCAACGCTATTTGGGGCTGCCCTATCGTTATGCCTATAGCACGACGTCAAAGCCGGGCTGGTTCCTGTTCACAGGCTTCGTCAAACATGATTTGGTCACTGGCGAGTCGCGGGAAGTTCAGCTCCCCGATGGTCGCTATGCCAGCGAGGCGCCCTTTGCCCCGCGCGTGGGCGCCACAGACGAAGACGACGGGTATCTTGTCAGCTTTGTTACCGACGAAAACCGTGGGACGTCAGAATGCATTCTCATCGACTGCAAACGCTTTGAAGAGGGACCTGTGTGCCGGATTGCCCTGCCACATAAGATCAGCAGCGGAACCCACGCGCATTGGGCCGATCGGACCGTTCTGTAGTTTTCTATTTCTGGAAAACGACCTTCGTTCCGGGGCGTACCATACCAGCCAACCGCGCAGCATCCCAGTTGGTCAGCCGGACACAGCCATGGCTTTCCGCCCGGCCAATCGTCGCCGGTTCGCCGGTGCCGTGAATGCCATAATGCGGTTTAGATAGATCAATCCAGACAATGCCGACCGGGCTGTTGGGGCCGGGCTGCAAAAGCTGTTTATCCTTGCTGTCGTTTACATCCCAGAACAGTTCTGGATTATAGTGGAACTCCGGATTTCGCGCGACGCCCTTGATCGTCCAATTGCCCAGCGGCAACGGGTCATGCGAACTGCCCGTGGTCACGGGAAATTGCGCTACAATTTTGCCTTCGCTATCGCGCGCGCGAAGCCAGCCTTCGGACCTGTCGACCAAGATATTGTCAACTTTGGGTTGTTCGGCGGCAACGCCAAGCATCGCCAATGTTTTGCCCCATCCTCGTTCGGCAAATTCGCTGCCGGGTAACGGAACCTCTGGCGTATTCGGCACAATGATGACGCGTCCCGCACCAATCTTGGCATCGGGCGTGTTCAGTGCAATCAATGTTTCAGGCGTGGTATGAAAACGTTCCGCCAGCGCCTCCATCAAATCGCGATAACCGAGTGCTTTCAGCTTTGCCTGCTCGGCGGCGCCCTTTGGAAACGCCGGAATGAACGTCTGCTCCGCGAAAGCAACAGGTATACGCACCAGCCGTGTCGCGGGGACCGATGTCATTCTGGCGAGCACCGCATTGGTGGCAGAATCGAGTCGACCGCTCTCGTCCAAGGCATTTGCTTTCTGAAATCCCCTTAGCGCGGCTCTCCACTGCGCTGTGTCTTTTCCATCCAAAACGCCGGATGAGAAACCCGCGCGATCAACTGTCACCTGCGCCTGAAGCAATGCGTGAGACTCGGGCACGGGTGGAACATCACCACGCGCTTCGGCAAACACATATGCGCTGAGGGGGTTTGCAGCTTGGGTATCCGATGCTGCATCATCCTGACGGTTTGGGGACTGATTGTTCTGACATCCGGCAAGCAGCATGGCTGCAATCGCAATAGGCGTATATTTCAAGGGTGGTACCTTCGATGGCTTTTTAACCAAACACATGTCGGCGGGACATGTTCCTGACCCTTTGTGTTCTGATGCCCAAACGCACGCAGGCTGATTCATTATAGGAACATACGGTTGCTTAGGTTGATGATCCCCGGTGGCCAGCGGGCACTACGTAAACCATGCTAATATTTAATATTAGAAAAAGCTGTTGCTGCGTTTTGACGGCGCAATCCGATTGCCGCACCAGCTTTTTGTCTGACATAGGGCCGCGATAACGAAAATTGGTGGATGATATGAAGAGCACAGCACGGGCAGTTGTAATTGGTGGTGGCGTTGTCGGCGTAAGCACGTTGTACCATCTTGCCAAAATGGGGTGGAGCGACGTCGTGTTGCTTGAGCGTAAGGAGTTAACCTCCGGCTCAACCTGGCATGCGGCGGGCCTTCTGCCGCTTTTCAACCTGAGCTATTCCGTCGGCAAGCTGCACCAATATTCGGTCGGATTATATCCGACGCTTGAGGAAGAAACCGGCCTGCATGCAGGTTTTTCGCAAGTCACGAACATCCGGCTAGCAACCACCAAAGACCGGATGGATGAGTATAATTATTATGCGGGCGTTGCGCGCACCATTGGCGTCGATGTCAACTTCCTGAGCCCCAACGACGTCAAAGATATCTGGCCGCTTGCTGACATGGACGGCGTTATCGGCGCTATCCAGCATCCCGATGACGGTTATATCCAGCCCGCCGATTTAACGCAGGCATTGGCCAAGGGCGCGCGGCAACGCGGTGCGACGATCTATCGCAACACAACAGTCACCGCAATCACACAGCAGCCAAACGGCGAATGGCTTATCTCGACGGATCAGGGCGATATCACGTGCGAGCATGTCGTCTCCTGCTCCGGCAATTTCGCGCGTCAGACAGGCGCGATGGTCGGCCTCGATATCCCCGTGATCCCGGTCGAGCACCAATATATCGTGACTGAGCAGCATCCGGACATCATGGCGCGGAAAAAAGCTGGTTTGCCCGAAATGGGCGTCCTGCGTGAATCCGACGCAAGCTATTATATGCGTGAGGAAGCGGGCGGGCTGTTGTTGGGGCCATATGAATTGGGTGCGCCGGCCTGCTATGTGGATGGCCCTTCGGCAACCAGCGAATATGAACTGTTCCCTGACGCGCTTGAACGGCTTGAGCCCTATATTCTCGCCGCAATGAAGCGCGTGCCCGCCTTTGGCGAGGTTGGCATCAAGCGCGTGTATAATGGCGCAATTGCATATACGCCCGACGGGTCGCCTATTGTCGGGCCTGCATGGGGGCTGAAAAACTTCTGGCTTAACGAAGGCCACAGCTTTGGCGTTACCGCCGCAGGTGGCGCAGGTTGGCAATTGGCACATTGGATTGTCGATGGTGAACCTACCATCGACATGATGGGCGTCGATCCGCGCCGCTTTGGCGATTATGCTGGCCGCGGCTTCTTGATTGAAAAGAACGAAGAGGCTTATGCCAAGGTCTTCACCGTGCATTATCCGGACGAGGAACGCGAAGCGGGACGCGCATTGCGTCGCACCCCTTGCTATGACCGAATGAAGGCGCTTGGCGCGGTGTTTGGCAGTGTATTCGGCTGGGAACGCCCCAATTGGTTCGCGCCGGAAGGCTATGCGCTCAGTGAAGCCGATCTCGACAAGCCGGACGTGCTTTTGAACGACAATCATCCCGTCGTTGCGAATGAACCCATTCGTGAAAAATGGTCGTTCCGTCGTTCCAACTATTTCGAGCATGTCGGCAATGAGTGTCGCCATGTGCACGAAAAAGTCGGCATTCAGGATATGAGCGCATTCGCCAAATGCGAAATATCAGGCCCGGGTGCAGAAGCCTGGCTCGACCAGTTGCTGACAAATGCGGTGCCGAAAAAGGTCGGACGCGTAACCTTGTCCTATCTGCTGACCCACAAGGGCGGCGTGCGCAGTGAGTTCACCGTCTATAAAATCGCGCCGCAACGTTATTATCTTGTCTCGGCCGGCGCATATGAGCGGCATGACCATGATTATTTGAAAAAGGCCCTGCCGCGCGATGGGTCCGTTAGCTTTGAACGGCTGACCACCGCGATGGGCGTGCTCGTGCTCGCGGGCCCGCGTTCGCGCGATGTGTTGGCGAAGCTGACCGATGCGGACCTGTCCAATGAATCCTTCCCATGGCTGACCGGCAAGAAAATGAGCATTGGTCTGGCGCAGGTCGATGCACTGCGGGTCAATTTCATCGGTGAACTTGGTTGGGAAATCCATCATCCGATCGAAATGCAGAATTACATCTTTGACCGTTTGATGGAGGCCGGCGCTGAGTTTGAGATTAAGCCGTTTGGTATCCGCGCGATGACGTCGATGGCGCTCGAAAAAAGCTACAAGCTGATCCCGCGTGAATTGTCGGTTGAATATTCTGCCTTTGAAAGCGGATTGGACCGATTTGTCAGCCTGAAGAAACCAAGCTTTCATGGCCGCGATGCATTGCTTGCGTGGCGCGAACGGGGGGCTGCGAATACGCTTGTGACAATGGAAGTGCATGGTGTGACCGATGCCGATGCACGCGGGTCGGAGCCGATTTATCACGGCGATGATATCGTTGGCCGCGTGACCTCTGGCGGTTATGGTTGGCGCGTGCGCAAGTCGCTTGCGCTCGCGATGGTGCGGCCTGATTTGGCGCATGCAGGTGCCGAGTTTGAAATCGCGATCTTGGGCGTTCGCCACAAGGCGACGATCATCGCGGATTCGCCGTTCGACCCTGAAAATAATGCACTGAGGAGCTAAGCCCATGTCGCGTTTCGCCCCCATCGCCGATTTGTTGGCGCAGGATCGCAAGGGCTACACCCTGCCGCGCGAATTATATGTTAGCGAAGACGCGTTCGAATTTGATACGCAAGTCATGCTGAAATCGGTTTGGCTTTATGCCTGTACCGTCGCGCATGTGAAAAATCCGGGCGATTTTTTCGTGTTCGAACTGGCGCAGAATTCCGTCGTCATTGTACGCGGCCGCGATATGCAAGTGCGCGCATTTTGGAACAGCTGCCGACACCGCGGGGCAAAAATCTGCCTTGAACAGCGTGGCCGGGCACCGCGTTTAATGTGCCCCTATCATCAATGGACATATGGTCTTGATGGTCAGCTTCTTGCCGCGCGCAGCATGGCGGAGGATTTTGACAAAGCAGATCACGGGCTTTCGCCGGTAGCGCTGGAAAATGTCGGTGGCCTTATTTTCATCTGCCTCGGCGACAATCCACCGCCGATTGACCGCGTAAAGGCGGACATATCCGAACAGATATCGGTCTATGATCTCGAAAAGTTAAAGGTCGTTGTTCAGGACAATTATATCGAAGACGCCAACTGGAAATTGGTGATGGAGAATAATCGCGAATGTTACCATTGCGACGTCGGTCATCCTGAACTGATTAGTGTGCTTGGGACAACAGGCTTTGGTAAAGATGCGCCCGATAATACGGCGAAGCATGAAGAGTGGAAAGCACTCGGCATCGACCATGATCTGATCGAATTTCCCGACGGCTGGTGGCACCGGGTCGCGCGGTTGGCGCTGGCCAATGGTGCCGTTACGCAATCGATAGATGGCAAGCTTGCGTGTCAAAAATTGATCGGGCCATTCACGGCGCCTGAAACGTCGAGCCTGTCTGTTTGGACTCAACCCAATAGCTGGCACCATTTCTGTTGCGACCATGTCGTGACATTTTCACTGACACCGATTTCGCCGGACAAGACATTGCTGCGCACCAGTTGGCTGGTGCACGAAGATGCAGTTGAGGGCGTCGATTACGATCCCGAGCGTTTGGCCGCATTGTGGCGCAAAACAAATGAGCAGGACGGGCATTTCTCCGCGATCAACCATCGCGGTATCGCCACCGATGGCTATATTCCGGGGCCTTATGCCGTGGAAGAAAAGCTGGTCGACGCCTTTAAGAGTTTCTATGTGCGCCGCGCTAAAGCTGCGCTTGAGAAAATATCATGACCCACCACAGTGCCTTCAGTCTTTTCGCCAAAGCGCTTGGCGGACATCAGGATTGGCCCGAACAATGGCCCGATGCTGCACCAAAACCGGCTTATGATGCCATCATCGTCGGCGGCGGCGGGCATGGGCTAGGCGCGGCATATTATCTCGCCAAAAAATATGGGATTACTAATGTCGCCGTGCTTGAAAAAGGCTGGATTGGCGGCGGCAACACCGGGCGTAACACAACGATTATCCGTTCAAACTATCTCTATGACGAAAGCGCGCATCTTTACGATCATGCGGTGAAGCTGTGGGACGGTTTAAGCCAGGAGCTGAACTACAACGTCATGTATTCGAAACGCGGCGTCATGATGCTCGCGCACAATGTGCATGATGTTCAGAGCCTGCAACGGCATATCAATGCGAACCGGCTGAACGGTGTCGACAATGAATGGCTGACACCGCAGCAGGCCAAGGATTATTGCCCGCCCTTGAACATTTCGCCCGATGCGCGGCATCCGGTGCTGGGCGCCGCGTTGCAACGGCGCGGCGGGACGGCGCGGCACGATTCGGTGGCGTGGGGCTACGCACGCGCAGCTGCGGCTTTGGGCGTTGATATCATCCAGAATTGCGCTGTAACGGCTATAAGGCGCGGTGCCGATGGCGCGGTCGAAGGCGTTGAAACCACCCGCGGGCCTATCGCTACAAAGCGTATTGGCGTGTCGGCGGCGGGCAATACCTCTGTTGTTATGCAGATGGCCGGTTTGGACTTTCCGTTGGAAAGCTACCCCCTGCAGGCACTGGTTTCAGAGCCTGTCAAACCAACTTTCCCGTGCGTCGTGATGTCGAACACAGTCCATGCCTATATGAGCCAGTCGGACAAAGGCGAATTGGTCATTGGTGCAGGCACCGACCAATATGTCAGCTACTCGCAACGCGGCGCGCTCCACATTATCGAACATACGCTTGCCGCAATCTGCGAAATTTTTCCGATTTACAGGCGGATGCGGATGTTGCGTACCTGGGGCGGGATTGTCGACGTGACGCCTGACCGTTCACCGATATTGGGCAAGACCCCGGTCAAGGGGCTGTATGTCAATTGCGGCTGGGGCACTGGCGGCTTTAAGGCGACGCCGGGGGCCGGAGATTTGCTCGCCTACACCATGGCGAAGGACGAGCCGCATCGCATCAACGCGCCCTTCAACCTCGACCGTTTCCGCAATGGCCGGTTGATCGACGAGGCAGCAGCAGCGGCGGTGGCACACTAATGATCTTAATTCACTGCCCTTATTGTGACGAGAAACGTCCTGAAATCGAATTTGCCAATGCTGGGCAGGCGCATGTTGCCCGCCCATTGGACCCGTCAAGCCAGAGCGACGAAGAATGGGAAGCCTATCTTTTCATTCGCGCCAATCCGCGCGGGCGGCATCACGAACGCTGGCGGCATGTGCATGGGTGCGGTCGCTTTTTCAACGCCGTGCGCGACACAGTGACCGACAAATTTGAAACGACTTACAAGGCTGGGGAGCCGCGGCGATGAGCGGATATCGTCTCGAAAATGGCGGGCGCGTTGATCGCAACCGGCCGGTGGAATTCCGCTTTGACGGGCATTCCTATCAAGGTTTCGCTGGCGACACTTTGGCTTCGGCCTTGCTCGCCAATGGTATCAGCCTGTTTGGGCGATCATTTAAATATCACCGCCCGCGCGGAATTATGGCCGCGGGCAGTGAGGAGCCGAACGCGCTGATCTCGGTGGATCGGGGGGCAGGTCGCTTCACGCCCAATCTGCGCGCGACCGGTGTCGAGATTCATGCAGGGCTCAACGCCTTTAGTCAAAATCGTTGGCCGTCGCTAAAGCGCGATTTTGGCGCGATAAATGACCGGTTGGGTATGTTTTTCCCCGCGGGTTTTTACAATAAAACCTTCATGTGGCCGCGTTCTTTTTGGGAAAAGCTGTATGAACCAGCGATCCGCAAGATGGCTGGACTTGGCGATGCGCCGACCCAAGAAGACCCCGACATCTATGCATCCACTTATGCCCATTGCGACCTGTTGATCGTTGGCGCGGGACCCGCTGGTATTGATGCCGCATTGGAAGCGATGGGTTCGAACAAGCGGATCATCCTGATCGATGAACAGGATGAACTTGGCGGCGGTGCGCTTGCTGATCCGGCTCTATGGCCGTGGCTGGAACGCAGCCGCAAAGCGCTCATCGATGCGCCCAATGTCACGATACTCATCCGCACGACGGCGTTCGGCTATTATCACGACAACTTTATCGGCGCGGTGCAGCGTTTGACCGATCACATGCCGGACAATTCGGACAGCCCACGCGAAAAATTATGGCGCGTACGGGCCGGTGAAGTGGTCCTTGCGCAAGGTGCGATTGAACGACCGCTCGTTTTTGACGGCAACGATACGCCCGGCGTGATGCTGTCCTCCGCCGCAAAGGTTTTCGGCCTTCGCTACGGCGTCGCAGTCGGCACGTCGGTCGCGTTGATGACCGCGCATGACAGCGGCTGGCAAGATGTGTTCGCCTTGGCAAAAGCGGGTGTCCGCATACAGGCGATCATCGATGTGCGCACCGAGGTGTCGTCTGCGCTGCTGGACGAGGCCAACCGCCTTGGAATCAACGTGCACCTCAACCATAGCGTCACGGGCGTACATGGCCGCCACCGCGTCACATCCATCCAAATCTGCAATAATGACGATTATGTCGGCGCGCGCATTGATTGCGATACGCTGTTGATGGCTGGCGGCTGGACGCCGAGTGTGCATCTATGGTCGCACAGCAAAGGATCCCTTGCATGGCGCGATGACATTGGCGCGTATGTTCCCGATCAACCGAACGAGAATGTACGCTGCGTCGGGGCATGTTCAGGCGGCTGGGATTTTGGTACCGGCGCGATTATTGATGTGTTGCCAACGCCCAAGGACCAAAGCCGGATAAAGGCCTTTGTCGATTTCCAGAATGATGTCACGGCAAAGGATATCAAGCTGGCGGTGCGTGAGGGCTTTCGCTCTATCGAGCATATCAAGCGCTACACAACCAACGGCATGGCAACCGATCAGGGCAAGACATCGAACCTCAATGGCTTGCAGATTGCATCAACAGCCCTTGCCAAGCCAGTGACCGATATTGGTCTGACAAGCTTTCGCCCGCCATATACGCCGCAGACCTTCGGTGCGTTCGCGGGTCATGCAAAGGGCGCATTGTTCCAACCGACACGGACGACCAATATTGACGGCTGGGCCGCGGAAAATGGCGCAGTGTTCGAACTGGTCGCACAGTGGCGGCGCGCGCGCTATTTCCCCAAAATCGGCGAGGATATGCACGCGGCGGTGAACCGCGAATGCGTTGCCGTGCGGTCGTCGGTCGGCATTTTTGATGCATCGACCTTGGGCAAGATTGAAGTCGTTGGCCCCGATGCCGCCGAATTCCTGAACCGCATGTATACCAACCCTTGGAAAGCGCTTGAGCCAGGCCGGTGCCGTTATGGCCTGCTTTTGAAAGAGGACGGCTTCATCACCGATGACGGTGTTTCGGCGCGGCTGGCACCCGACCGGTTCCATCTGACCACCACGACCGGCGGTGCCGCGCGTGTGCTGAATATGATGGAGGACTATCTCCAGACCGAATGGCCTGACCTTGACGTCTGGTTGACCAGCACGACCGAGCAATATGCGGTCATTGCGCTGCAAGGACCAAATGCGCGCAAATTGTTGGAACCACTGGTGGAGGGCATTGACCTGTCCGCCGACGCTTTCCCGCATATGGCCATTCGCGAAGGCACAATCTGCGGCATTCCAACGCGCCTGTTCCGGGTGAGCTTCACGGGCGAACTTGGTTTCGAAATCAACGTGCCGACCGCTTATGGCCGCGCCTTGTGGGAACATTTGATGGCAGAGGGTGCGAAATTTGACATCACCCCCTACGGCACCGAGGCCATGCACGTGCTGCGCGCTGAAAAGGGCTTCATTATCGTTGGGCAAGATACCGACGGCACCATAACCCCGTTTGATGCCGGTCTCGATTGGGCGGTGGGCAAGAAAAAGCCTGACTTTGTCGGTAAACGGTCCATGGCACGGCCTGACATCGTTGCGCCGGGGCGCAAACAATTGGTCGGGCTGCTGACCGATGATCCCAATGTTGTCCTGGAAGAAGGTGCGCAGATTGTTGCCGACCCGCGTCAGCCAATCCCGATGACGATGATCGGCCATGTGACCTCTTCTTACTGGAGCGAAGCGCTTGGCCGGTCGATCGCTTTTGCCTTAGTGGCAGGTGGGCATGAGATGATGGGCGGCACGCTGCACATCCCGATGCCGGGCAAAACGCATCAAGCGAAAGTGAGCGGCATGGTTTTTTATGATGCAGAAGGAGCGCGGCTGCATGTCTGATGCCCTTTTCAGGAACGAACCCGTTTCTTCAACGCCATTTGTAGCCGATGGTGTCAGCGTCATCCTTGCTGCACCGATGAAGCGTTATTCGCTTCGGTCGCGCACTGCCGAGGCTCTGGAAACTTTGCTCAACGCAAAAGTGCCACAGAAAATCGGCGCGACCGAAGGCGGCATTGCGTGCCTTGGTCCGGACGAATGGCTCCTGCGCACGCCAGCAGACACGGCGATGCCGACCGGCACGGGATTGCCGGTTGCTATCACCGATATCAGCGAACGGTCGATCTGCCTCGTCGTTGAAGGGCCACGCGCAGCGGAACTGCTAATGACAGGTTGCCCGCTTGATCTTGACCATTTTGCGGTCGGTCGGGCCACGCGAACAATTTATGAAACGGTCGAAATCATCATCATCCGCGACGGTGAAGATCGTTTTCATGTTGAGGTGTGGCGCAGTTTTGCCGCATGGCTATGGACGGCGTTCACGGCGGCTGCCAGCCATTGATGGTGGCTTGAGACCTTAAGGAGAGTTCATTGGCGGATTGGGACAAAGCAATAGATCTGGGGAACTATGGCCAATCCAATCGCAATTGGGGTGGAATGCATATCAACCCCGCTGTCTTTTTCCCGACGGCCATTATTGCGTTCGCGGTCATTGTATTCAGCCTGATCGCGCCGAAAGCATCGGCGGACCTTTTTGCAGGCTTGCGGAGTGGTGCGGTTGCCCATTTCGACTGGTTCTTCATGATGTCGGGCAATCTTCTGCTGATCTTTTGCGTCGTTGTCGCACTTTCACCGCTGGGGAAAATCCGGTTGGGCGGCAAAGGCGCTACGCCTGATTATTCGCGATTGTCGTGGTTTGCGATGCTGTTTGGCGCAGGCATGGGCATCGGGCTGGTTTTTTACGGCGTGGGTGAACCCGTCACCCATTTCACCTCTTCGATGGCGGGCGGCTCTGCGGCGCCGTTGGGTGGCACCGTTGGCGACGCACAAGCGGCACGCAGTATCGCGATGGCAGCGACCATCTTTGACTGGGCACTGCATCCATGGGCCATTTTTGCGGTCACCGGTCTGGCGCTTGCGCTCTTCAGTTTTGATTTCAAAATGCCGTTGTCGATGCGGTCGGCATTCTACCCCTTGTTTGGAAAGGCGGTTTGGGGCCGCACGGGCGATGTCATAGAAGTGCTTGCGGTCCTTGCGACGATCTTTGGACTGGCCACGTCGCTTGGGCTTGGTGCGCAGCAAGCGATGGCGGGGATCGTCTATCTTTATGGCGTAACGAGCTCGTCACTCACGATACTGGCGTTGATAGCGGTGATGGCCGCAATTACGTTTCTGTCGATCCGGGGTGGCATTGATCGCGGCATCCGCATTTTGAGCGAGGTCAACATGTGGGTTGCCTTTGCCTTGCTGGTGTTTGTCTTAACCACCGGATCCACGCTTCAGCTCATCGGCGATCTTGCGACCAATATCGTCAACTATCTGAAATTTCTGCCGGCACTATCAAATCCGGTTGGCCGCACCGACACCGGTTTCTACAATGATTGGTCGGTCTATTACTGGGCATGGTGGATCAGCTGGGCTCCATTTGTCGGCATGTTCATGGCGCGCATTTCATTGGGCCGGACGGTGCGTGAATTCATTGCCGGGGCCATGATCGCGCCCAGCTTGCTTGGCATCTTGTGGCTCACGATTTTTGGGGACGCGAGCATTGCGCAAATCGTTGCGGGCAATGGCGCGGACTTGGCCAAAGCATCATTGGATACGCAGCTATTTGTGCTGCTCGGCACGTTGCCCTGGGCGCAGTTTACGTCATTTGTTGCCATTGGCTTGATCCTTATCTTTTTCGTGACGGGCTGGGACTCGGGCACGCTGGTGATTGACACCATGACTGCGGGCGGACGCACCGATACGCTGCTGAAGCAAAAGACCATCTGGCTGGTCGCGGTGGGCGGTATTGGTATCGTTCTGTTGCTCAGTGGAGGCCTCACGTCGCTTCAGGCGGGTGCAATCGCCACGGGCTTGCCATTGGCTTTGGTGTTATTGTGCATGTGTCTGGGTACGCTGAAAGGATTGTTGGCGCTGCATCGCAATCCGGACTGTAGCGGGAACGTATAAGCGGACGTTTTGCCGCTGCGCCAACGTCCAGCAAAGTGATGCAAGCTTGCAACGCAGCTGGCGCATAATCGGGCTATGTCGAAAATGCATGGCGCTATTACGGAAAGTCTCGCATAGCCATTAGCTGAGGTAATATTAGCCATCGGCTATACCTGCACGCTTGGGAGGGCTGCTGCATGAAACTGCCACAAGAATTCGATCTACACGCACTCGAAGTATTCGTGATGACCGTCGAGCTTGGCGGCATGTCGCAATGTGCGGCCCATTTGCAGGTGACACAGTCGGCGGTTTCCCAAACCATCGCGAAGCTTGAGGCCGGCATAGGCGCGTCCTTGTTCGACCGCACGATGCGGCCATTGGGCCTGACGGCCAGCGGCAAGTCGCTGTTTGCGCGTGGACAAAAGCTGATTGCGCACGCCAGACTGGCCTATGACGAAGTCCGTGAAGGCGCAAACTTGCCGATATCGAGCATTACGGTCGCGATGTCATTCAGCCTTGCCAACCAACTGACCGCCCCGATTTTGCATAGCCTCGGTGCGCGGGCCGACCGGTGGAATATCCGGTCGGGTATCTCCATGGAGCATCAGGGCGAGTTTCTGGCGCGTGACATTGATATGCTCGTGACCGGTAGCTTCAATCTTGAGCATCGTGACACAGTCGAGCTGCACCCTGTGTTTGAGGAAAGCTTCATTTTGGTTTTCCCCAAAGATTTTCGCGAGCCGCTCGATCTTGTCGGCTTACCATCGTCCTTGCCGTTTATCCGCTTTTCGCGGCTTACTGGAACGGGGCAGCAGATTGAGCGTCAGATTGTCCGGATGAAGCTGAAACTGCCGCAGATGGTTGAAGTGGAATCGTCGCATCAGCAATTGGCATTGGTGGCAGCGGGGATCGGTTGGGCGATTACCACGCCGGTTTGTTTGGCGGCGGTGCCGGAACTGCTTTCCCAGTTGCGCGCCGAACCTATGACGAGGGGGCGGTTTTCACGGTCGGTCCAAGTCGTCGCGCGGATCGATGAATTGGGCAATATCCCCAGCCTAACCGCGGCTTTGTGCCAGCAGGTGTTGCAGGAAAAAATCTTCCCGCCGCTCATCGAGGAATATCCATGGATGGCACAGCAATTGGCGTGGCCGTCGGCTTCGGCCGAAAATGAGGAGTTGATAGCATGATGCGGAACCTTATCGCTTCCATACTGATCTTGCTGGCTGCCCCTATCTACGCCAGCCCGCCCAGTGTTCCCGACGCCGATGCGCCGGAGCTTGCGGCGCTGGGTGCATATGGCGTTGGCTTTCGTTCCGTCACTTTCACGCATCGGGACCAGCCCGACGTAGAAAATGCACAAGCGGACCCCAGCAATGTTCGCATCATCGACCGCAATGTGAAGGTGGACATTTGGTACCCCGCCACAGCGAAAAAGGATTCCAAAACCGTCCTGTATCGCGGCAGCTTATGGGGAGAGCCACCGCTTCCGCCGGTCACGTTCACGCAAAAGGGTATCGCCGTTGCGGGCGCGCCAGCCGCAGGCCGCAAGCACCCGTTGGTCATTATAAGCCATGGCTATAGCAACAACCCGGCGGTTATGACGTGGTTGACCGAGAATCTCGCGTCAAAAGGCTATGTCGTCGCGGCGATCCATCATCGCGATCCAAACCCTTATGTCGTTGCACCAACCACGCGTGCTGCACCGAATTTCAACCGGCCGCACGACATTGTATTTGCAGCGGCGCAGCTCCGCGCCACTTTGGGGGGTTTGATTGCCCCGGATAATGTTGCGCTCATTGGCTATTCACAAGGTGGTTATGGGGTGCTCACCGCAGGTGGCGCAACGCTTGACCCTGCGGGTCCGAATATGAATTTGGTTGCGGGTGGGTGGCTAAAGAAATTCGCGCGCGGCAGTGCGGATGCGGACGCTATCAAAGTGCCAGGCGTTAAGGCTGTGGTGGCACTGGCGCCGGCTGGCGGCGCGCCGAGCAGCGCATGGGGGCCCGAGGGCCTCGCCGCGCTGACGGCACCGCTGCTTTTGATACACGGTGATAGCGACTTTACTGTTGACTATAAAACGGGCGCGCTGGCCGTCTTTGGTGGCGCTGTGAATGCCGACCGCTATTTGCTGACTTACAAGCAGGCAGGCCATTCCATTGCGCTCAACCCCGCGCCGCGTGAAATGCGCGGTTCGCTGTGGGACATAGACTGGTTCGAAGACCCGATTTGGCGGCAGGACCGGATCAATGCCATCAACCTGCACTTTATTTCCGCGTTTCTCGCTGTGCATTTACGGGGCGACGAGAGCAAAAGTGCATATCTTAAAGTGGCCACCGAAAATTCGGATGATGGCGTATGGAATGCGCCGGCCGGGACGCCATGGGGCGCGTATAGCCCGGGCGGTGAAAATGTTACCTTGTGGAAGGGTTTCCAGCAAAGGCATGCGCGCGGTATGACGCTTCTTTATGCGCCTAAAGCGTCAGACTGAGCGCGGCTGTCTTCCAAAAATGGATCATGGCTTCGCTGTAGCTGAGCGGAACATAGGCATGGCAGATATCGTCATCCACCACATGCAAGCGAACATTGACGTGGTCGATGATGGTTGCCGCGCTGCATCCGGACGCGAAATTGGGGTTTTCCGCATCGAAAACGCCGCCTTCCATCAACAATGTGCGCCAGCCTTTTCCAGAAAGCTGCACCCGCACAATGCTGCCGCCAATTGCGGTTAGCGCACCGTCATCCGCCAATAGGCCGGGCAGTGCCGACACATCGCCTTCGACCAACCACACGGTGGGTTCATAGCGGATCAGGCGGAGTGCATGACTGCCGTCAGAACGACCCATGGCTGGCAAGGCAAAGCCGGCAGCTTTCTTAAACCTTGCTGCAACAGCCGCCGGGTTGCTCCATATCTCCAGAGCATGAAGCGGCGCTGCGGGCAGCATTGTGATTGTTACATCAGTCACGATAACGCTCCCCAGCCGTGTCGTAGAAATGCGGTGCCACAACGCGGACCCGCGCCATTTGACCGCGCGTGGGTGAGGTTGCGATAAGCTCTTCCCCGTGCCGTGCAAAGCCGTCGGTCAATTGGCCAAGCGCAATCGACCCGCCTTCCAGTATCCGAAACGCAGCGGCGCTGACATGGCCTTGCGGCGACACGCCTTCGCCTGTGACAAGCATTGCGCCTTCGGGAATGTTGCCCTCAATTGCTTCGAGCCCGACTAGTTGCCGTCGTCCGGCTTCGGACAAGGCAGGACGCGATAGGCCGGACGCGCCGACATAGCCGCCGGCCTTGTTGAGCATCTTGTCGAGCGCCAGATCATGCGGGGTCATCCGCCCGTCGACTTCGCCGCCGACGACCAAATGGCCTTTTTCGATACGCAGGAATTCCATTGCCTCAAGGCCATAAAGTGCGCCGCCCTGCTTGGCGACCTCCGCCTCGCACGCAGCCCAAACGGGTCCGGCATGGCTTGCCTCGACATAAATTTCGAACGCGCGTTCGCCGCTGTAACTGGCGGCGAGGACAATCACCGGAACGCCGGAAATCATAGCCGGAACCGTCGACATATGGCGCGGTGGTTCTTCGCCAATCAATGTCGCCAGCGTCGCCTTAGCTTGCGGCCCTGCGACCGCAATCCCGGCATAATGTTCCTGCACATTGACGGCGGAGACGCGCAAATGCGGGCAGAGATATTGGCGGACATAGGAAATATGCGTCGCCATCCGGTCCGCGCCGCCCGTTGAACTGGTCAACAGATAGCGGTTCTCGTCCAACCGCCAAACGGTACCGTCGTCGAAAACAAAACCGTCTTCGCGCAGCATGAACGTGTATCGGCCCCGTCCGACGGCAAGTTTGCCGACCGTCGTTGCGCAGATGATTTCCAGAAACGCGGCGGCATCTGGCCCGGACACTTCAAACTTCGCGAGCGTTGACACGTCGGTCATCCCGACATTGGAACGCACCGCTTTGGCTTCACGCATTGCCGCTTGCGCCAAAGTTTCGCTGCCCATTGGATAGGCACGGGGGCGGAACCAATATCCTAGCGGCTGCCAGATCGGGTTCTTCGCGGCGTGCACATCGTACAGCGCAAGGCGGCGAACATGCGCGCCGGCGTCTTTCGCGCCAGCGCCGGCCAACAGGCCCATCGTAACAGGCGTATAAGGCGGACGGAATGTGGTCAGCCCCGCCTCGGGAATAGCCACGCCCTGCTTTTCGGCCAAGCGCCCGAGCGCTGCCATATTGCTGAGCTTGCCCTGATCGGTTGCCATTCCAAGTGTGGTATAGCGTTTGAGATGCTCAACCGAGCGATAGCCCTCGGCCCACGCCAGATCGA
Source organism: Maricaulis salignorans (assembly GCA_943368745.1). Classification (GTDB taxonomy): domain Bacteria; phylum Pseudomonadota; class Alphaproteobacteria; order Sphingomonadales; family Sphingomonadaceae; genus Sphingorhabdus_B. The sequence goes on along the minus strand of CALRLP020000006.1, from coordinate 15,368 downwards.
CATCCGACAACGTCACATCATTCTGAAAATCGATGAAGCTTTTCTTTGGCTTGGAAACCGGGACGACATTGAACACGGGGTCAGGATTGGCCGCCCCGCCGATCGTCGTCACATTCTGACGCGATGTCGCGGGGACAAAGGCTTGCGCAGCATCGTTCCAATCCAGCGTGCCGCCTGCCTGCATATACAGATGCACGACGGGTGTGAAACCACCGGAAACCGCGATCAGATCAGCATCCCAGCTTTGGGTCAGGCCATTGACACGCGCGGTCACGCTTTTCAGGCAATGGCGCGCGCCATTAGTCGAAAGCGGAACGGCATTGTTATAGACGGGAAGCCCGCTATCCGCGCCCGCCGGTGCTGGCCGTGCATCAAGGACGGCAACGACCTCAGCCCCAGCCGCCTTGAGCGCGTAGGCCGTTTTGTACGCGTCATCATTATTGGTCGCGATCACCACGCGTTTGCCCGGGACCACGCCAAAGCGCCGCACATAGGTGCGCACAGCTTGCGACAGCATCACGCCGGGACGGTCATTATGCGCAAAGGCCATCGGGCGTTCAATGCTGCCGGTGGCAAGTATCACTTGGCCCGCCCGCACATGCCAAAGCCGCTGTGCAACGCCGTGCAGTGGGATTTGACCAGGTTCTGCTATACGCTGCGTCAGCGTGACCAGATCATGCTCCCAATACCCAGACGCGGTGGTGCGGGTGAGGATGCGCCCGCCGGCGGCGCGGATGCGGGCTTGGGTCGCTTCCACCCACGCACCATCGAGATCTTGGCCGTCGCGGATTAACGAAGCACCCAGAATATCGTCCTGTTCGACGAGGATGACGCGTTTGCCTGCTTCAGCAGCTTCGAGAGTGGCGGAAAGTCCGGCCGGTCCGGCACCGACCACAAGCACATCGCAAAAGGCCGTACGTTGGCTAAAATGATCCGGGTCGGTCTTCGTCGGCGCATTGCCGAGGCCCGCCGCTTTACGAATGAAATATTCATAAAGCATCCATCGTTTGGCCGAACCGAAAAAGGTCTTGTAATAGAAACCGGCAGACAGGACAGGCGCGGCCAAGCCAAAGACAGAGCCGATATCGAATGACAGGTTTGGCCAGCGGTTCTGGCTTTTGGCGACCAGCCCTTCATACACAAAAACGTCGGTAGCGCGGGTATTGGGCTCACTGCGTCCGCCATAGCCGATGGTGACGAGCGCGTTGGGTTCCTCAACGCCAGCCGTCATGATCCCGCGTGGACGGTGATATTTGAAGCTGCGGCCAACAAGGCCAATGCCGTTGCGCAAGAGCGCGGCAGCGAGTGTGTCGCCTTTTTGCGCTTGATAGGTCTTGCCGTCGAAACTGAAGTTTATCACGGCAGAGCCTCCGGACCAACGGCACGGGTGGCGCTGATTTCATTCGTCACACGGTTTCGTGCGATGACCATCCATGCACGGCAACCATAAGTGTGCCGCCAGATTTCTTCATCAAACCCGCGTGGATTGTTGCGTGTGAAGAGCGATTTCATCGCTTCTTCGGGTGCAGCATCAAGCGATACTACCGCGTCTACGGTGCGTTCGTACACAAACTCCGCCTGATCGCGCGGGCCGCAATGGGGACAGGTGAACTGCATCATTAGCGACTGTTCGGCATTGGGCCGCTCCCTGTTTCATCGATTGTCGCGCCGCGTTCGAAACGGTCGAGCGCGAATGGCGCATTCAGGGCATGTGGTTTGCCGGTTGCGAGTGTGTGCGCATATGTCCAACCCGACGCCGGTGTCGCCTTGAACCCGCCATAGCACCAACCGCCGTTGAGAAAGAGGTTCCTCACCGGCGTTTCGCCAATGATCGGCGCGCCGTCAAAGCTCATATCGGTTACGCCAGACCATGTCCGCACCATGCGCAGACGTGATAGCGCCGGGACGAGCGCCAGGCCCTGTGCCACGGCACGTTCCATGACCATCGGATTGCCACGTTGGGCGTAGCTTGGCCAGTTATCAGGATCGCCGCCAAAGACGATGCCGCCCTTGTCAGACTGGCTGATATAGCAATGCAGTGATTGCGACATGATGACGCTGTTTATCATTGGCTTGACGCCTTCGGTCACCATCGCCTGCAACGTTTGCGATTCCACGGGCAGTTTAAGGCCCGCCAGCCCTGCGACATGGCCGCTATGGCCCGCAACGCAAATGCCGACGCGACCGGCATTGATCCGCCCGCGTGTGGTTTCCACGCCGACCACCGCATCGCCATCGCGCACAAAGCCTGTGACTTGGCATTTCTGGATGATGTCAACGCCAAGGCTGTCTGCGCCGCGCGCATAGCCCCAGGCGACGGCATCATGGCGGGCAGTGCCGCCGCGCCGCTGAATTAAGCCACCCTCAATCGGGAAACGCGCATCGCGTGACATGTCGAGCAACGGTTCCAGCTTTTGCACTTCGTCGCGGGTCATTAAATCTGCATCGATCCCGTCGCACCGCATCGCGTCACCGCGTTCGGCAAGCTTGGTCATATCGGCGTCGCTGTGACCCAGAAACATTGCGCCGCGCGGGGAGAACATGACGTTGTAATTCAACTCGTCGCTTAAATGCTCCCACATTTTCAGGCCGAATTCGAACAGGTCGTGCAATGGCTTTAGCCGATAGTTTGACCGAACAATCGTCGTGTTACGTCCGGTGTTGCCACCGCCTATCCAGCCTTTTTCCAGCACCGCGATATTTTTCAGGCCATGGACCTTGGCAAGATAATAAGCCGTCGCCAGCCCGTGCCCGCCGCCGCCGATGATGATGATATCATAATGCGATTTGGGCTCCGGATCGCGCCACGCAGGTTGCCAATGCTTCTGCCCGTTCAAAGCACCGCGCAGCAATCCGAAAGCCGAATATTGGCTCATGAAATCGGCATCCACCCGCGCTTTTCGCGCCAATCGGACTCAAGATTGTCGAACCGCGATAGTTTGAGGATATCGATATCGGCAAACGAACATTTCCCGTCGATCACCAGATCACGGATCGCGTGACCCGACGCTGGCGATAGGCCGAAGCCGACGCTCGACATCGACGCAACCACGACATTGTCTGGGCTGGTTAGGCGGTCGATGATTGGACGGCCGTCGGGCGAGTTTTCGATGATGCCAGCCCAGCTGCGGATGACATTCAGATGCGCTGCCTTGGGCAAAAGTTCTGCCAATCGTTTCGCAAGGTTGCGGGCCAACGGCGTTGACGGACGCGCGGCCGGGCCAGTTGCGTCGACATCAAGCCATTCATGCGGGCCACCGCCATAAGCGAGGTTTCCGCGCAGCGTTTGGCGGCCATAGATTTTATGGCCGTCAACGCCGCCAAGCGGCATCATTGGCGCAGGTTCCGTGATGATCATTTCCGCGCGGGCGGCTGCCAATGGCACGTCGACGCCAAGCTGTGCCATCAATTGCGGGATCTGCGGTCCTGCCGCCACCACGACAGCGTCACAGCCATAAGTGGCGTTCGCAGTCTTCACGGCCGTCACCTTGCCGCCAGCGGTTTCAAAACCGGTTACCGGGCTGTGCTGAACGATTTTTCCGCCCAGATCCTGCAGAGCCCAAGCATAAGCCTGCACACTGCGCTGTGGGTTTGCGTGCCCGCCAAATTTATAATGCACACCGCCAAAGCTATTGTCGCCTGCCAACGGCACGGCCTCTTGCACCTGTTTAACGTCCAGCAATTCAACCGGATGATTCAGCCGCGTGTGACGTTCGGCAATGAAACGATATTGTTCCCACTGCCGCTCGGTCATCGCAATAAGGATGCGGCCTTTCTGGTGCTCGGTCGGATAGCCAAGCAGTTCGTCCATTTGCGGCCATAGGCGCTGCTCTTCGTCAAACAACGGGCTCGAATAATGCGATGCACCGCCGCCATTACGTCCGGAGGCTTCCCAACCGACGATGAACTTGTCGAGTACCGTGACCTTTACCCCCGAACGCGCGAGCCACCAGCCCGCACTCAGGCCGGTAACGCCGCCGCCGACGATGACAACTTCCGAACCGCTCATGTGTACATCCCCGTGTAAAGCATCTGGCGATGCTCATCCTGATAAGGCGTGTTGATATCCTCAACCGGCACCCATTGGGTAGGGATACCAAACCAGACATCCCATGCAGCGTCCATTTCCGCAGGCTCATCCCATTCCGCAAGGATTTTGAGCGGCAGCGGACGCACCGGTGCACGGTGGCTGGCGAGCGGGATTGAGCCAAATGGCTTGTCCGCCTCAATCGCCAGCAGCATTGCAACTTGATCGCGGCATCGGCGACCTTGGCACACGCCCATCCCTGCGCGCGTCAAACGCTTGATCTGGTCCGGATTGGCCGGACCGTCCTGAAGCAAAGTGTCGAGCGAACGGGCGCACATGGGCGCCGGGCGCGACAGGTAATTCGGGGGCTGTACGCCAATCAAATCGGCGCGCGTGACTTCTTCGCACTGGCAAATGATCGTGTCATCGGCGCTGATGTCGGATAGCGCACGCATCCAGTCCATACGGTAGGCGATATGGTCGAAACCGCTATCTGCAAGCCCCGCACAATCGCCCACGGCCGTGACCGAAGGTTCGCCGGCCGGAATGTAACCGCCGCGCGTGGCGTTCAGCGCGCGCGGGCCGTGCATTGCATCCACCAGTTCAATGGACGGGATTAGGCCAATAGCGACGCAGATGGTGTCACAGGCGATCTTGTCTCCGGTCGATAGCGTTGCGCTTTCAATGCCGTTGATGCCGCCTGTTGCCGATGTGATGGTCTGTCCGCAGTGGATGGCGATGCCCGCGGCTGCGACCTTGGCGACCAGTTCGGCATTCCCTTGCGGTGCATCGCGGACTTCAATCAGGCCAACCACGTCGATACCGCGCGCTTGCGCCAACAATGCGGTTTCGAGCGCGAGATCATGCGAGCCCAAGACCAAAATGCGCTGTCCCGCAAATGCCTCATAACGGGTAAGCAGCATTTGAAGCGCCGCAGCGCCCATGACGCCGGGCTGGTTCCAACCGGGGAAAGACATCGCCAAATCGCGCGCGCCGGTCGCGAGGACAATTTTATCAAAACCGACCAACCATGACCGTTCGGAATCGGCGAGGCCGACAACTTGCTGCGGCAGGCTGGCAACGCCGGGACCATTGCGATAAACGCCCCATGCCGTTGTACCGAGCAACAATTCGACGCCGGCATCCATTGCGGTTTCAAGCGCGGGCATGCTCATGAAGATAGCTTCGAGCATGCGGTCTGTATTCTGGGTCGCTGCGGTCATCCGCCCGCCAAAATATAGCGGTATATCATTGCCCATCAAAGCGCCCGAAACGGGGTTTTCATCGACCAGCAGCACTTTTGCTCCGGCTGTGGCCGCATCGATCGCCGCAGCAACGCCGCTTGGCCCCGCGCCAACGACAACAATATCATAATGCGTTTCAGGAGCGCTGCGCGTTCCATTAATCGCGCATATATCGGTTCCGGTAAAATTCAGTTCCATTACACCGCCTCCAGCGCTTGGCGCAAATCGCCTATTAAATCGTCAACATGTTCCAACCCGACAGACAGTCGGATCGTGCCATCGGTAATACCGCCTGCCAACCGCTGGGCGGGGGGGACCGCATAATGCGTGGTGCTCGCCGAATGGCAGATTAAAGTTTCCGAACCGCCCAGACTGACCGCTACCTTAAGCAGCTTTAATTGGTCAAGCATACGGAAGGCCTCTGCCTCACCGCCGTGCAGGTGGAACGAGAATGTCGAACCGGCTGCCTTGCACTGCCGATCAAAGACCGCGCGCCGACGTGTGCCGGGTTCAAGGAAACCCAGATAGGTCACACCCGCGACCTTGGGGTGATGGCGCAGAAATTCGGCAACACCGCGCGCGTTTTGCATCGCACGCTCGGTGCGCACCGCGACCGATTCCAATGAACGCAGGACAAGCCATGACGTGTAGGGATCAAGGTGATTGCCCCACGTCGTGCGTTGCATGCGCAGATGGTCGATCAATTCCTTGCGACCCGAAATCCCGCCTGCCAGCAGATCGCTATGTCCGCCGCAATATTTCGTCAGCGAGGTCATGCATAGGTCGACGCCATGTTCGATGGGTCGCTGCGCAAATGGTCCGAGCAAGGTGTTGTCGACCACCACCAGCGGCCGGTGTCCTTGCTTGGCACCGACTTCGTCCGCAATCCGTACCATCAGATCAAGATCAACCACGGCTGCGGTAGGGTTAGCGGGTGTCTCGGCGATGATAAGCTTCAACGGGCCCTTAGCCATCGCTTCATCAGCCGCTTTGCGAACATCATTTTCGTCCGTGCCATCGGTATAGGCAGCGGCATGCGATCCGAATTGGGGCATGATGCTGTTGTAGAGCATATCGACGCCGCCATAGATCGGGCGGCCATGCAATACGCTGTCGCCGGGGCGGACATATGCCAGCGCAATGCTTGAATGCGCGGCCATGCCGCTGGAATATGCAACCGCTTCCTCTGCGCCATCGATTGCCGCGAGGCGTTTTTCGAGGAAGTCCAAGCCTGGATGCCCCAACCGCGAATAAATGTGGTTGGTTTCGCCCACCAGCGGCCCCGAGCCGTCAAAATATGCTTCGTGCACGTCCTTGGCATGTTGCGCCGAAGGATAGACAAAGGTGGATGTCATGAAGATCGGTGGCTTGACCGATCCCATGCCCATTTCCGGGTCATAACCAAATGCGACTGCCAGCGTTTCGGGGCGCAACCCCTTGATGTTATCCTTTGCCATGGGTTGCAATATAATCACGAGCCTTGTCGCAATAATAGTCGGTAAAACGCAACGCGAGCATTTCGGCTTCTTGCGAATAGGGGCCTGGGGTGTAGCCGGGGCTGTTCACACCCACTTGATTGTTTTCGGCCAGCATCTTGTCTTCCAAATTTGTCATGGTCCACAACGATATGAGCTTTTCGACATCATAATCGACGCCTTCGACAGCATCTTTATGGACATACCATTTGCCGGTGACATGGGTTTCATTGGGGCCGACGGGCATGGCGCTGAACATGAAAACATGGTCCGCAGTGCAATGGACAAAACAGTGCGGATCAACCGCCCAGCGCATCGAACCGATATCGCCTTCATTGGCGTCGCACATTAGTTTTTTGGACAGGTGTTTCCCATCGCCCGATATCGAAACGCAGCCTTCGTTCAATGCAAAGCGTGCGATTTGCCAATAATGCCCCTCAACCGGGGTTTGCGGCAGGCCAAGTGCGTCCATTTTCTCTTCGAAAGCCATGACGCGCGCATCTTCGCCGCTATCAAAATGCTTCGACATTCCAACCGGAAATGTTTTTGACAGTTCGGGATGGCCGGTGCTGCAGTGATAGCATTCGCGGCCATTTTCCATAACCAGTTTCCAGTTGGCATTTTCAACCAGAACGCTCTCATAGGCCAGCTTTGCGTCTTTCAGATTATGCGGCGCTGCATATTCGGCAAGCTTTGCGCTAAAGTCGTCAATGGGCGGCGGTGTTTCGGACAGGCAGATGAAGATCGCCCCTGCAACACATTCGATAGCGACAGGTTTCAGGCCATGTTCGGCTTTGTCAAAATCATCGCCCATCCGGTTTGCCGCAAACAAAGAACCATCCAGATCATATGTCCACCGATGATAAGGGCACACCAGCTTTGGTGCGGTCCCGCTGCCGACGGCGCAAATCATAGAGCCGCGATGGCGGCAGCTGTTGTGAAAAGCGCGGATATCACCCTGCCGATCACGCGTAATGATAACCGGCCATTTGCCGACCATCATCGATACATAGCTTCCGGCCTTGGGTAGTTCGCATTCGAGACCAGCCATAAGCCAGCTTTGGCCGAAAATAGCGGCCATATCGAAATCGAAGCTATCAGGATCCGTATAAAGACCCTGCGGTAAGGTGTGTCCTTCGCGACGCTGCTGGAACAGCGCGTCAATCCGCCCTAAGTCCATTTTTATGCCTTTGGTTAGTTTTCCCCAGATTGGAGAATGGGCCACTTGACCGGTCGAATAAAATCGCATTTTCGCATAGCCCTATCTCAAAATGTAGGGCAGTGACGTCATTGGAAACCAATATGCTTTTGAAAGGTCGATTCCATTTCCAACCGCAGCAATATTAACCGTCGTTGGTTGCCGTTGAATGCCTTGCGCGCCTTTGAAGCGGTGGGCCAGAATTTGAGCTTCACAGGCGGCGCATCGGCGCTTTCTGTGTCGCAAAGTGCCATGAGCCGGCATGTCGGCGGGCTTGAGGAATTGCTGGGTAAGCAACTCTTCGTCCGCGATGCATCGCGCCTATTGCTAACACCCGCAGGTGAAGAGCTGTTGCCCGTCGTCAGCAAATGCCTCGACCGGCTTGAGCAAACGATGAACTCGATCCGCAATGATGAAGTGACGAGCCGTTCGCTTCGGCTCCATGTGCCGCCATCCTTGTTGCAGCAGCTGTTCCTGCCGATGCTGCGCGATTTTCGCGCTGAACATCCGGACATCCGCCTCGATGTTTCGAGCGCGCATGTCACCGGTTTGCCAGCCACCGATTTCGATATGGCGATTGCCTATGACCGCCCCAATGTCGACGACCGGATTACAGACTTGCTTTGGATGGTCCGGGTCGCGCCGCTCTGTGCGCCAGCGACGGCGATTGCCAGTGAGGGTAAGTCGCTGGAGGAATTTCTGGAAAGTCAGGAGCTGCTTCACCTGAAACTGGACGGAGAGCCGCGCGATCTTTTGTGGACGGCCTATCTGCGGCAAAATGGTCTGACCATGGCCACACATGGTGGTCTCGCCTTCGATACGACGATTGCCGCTGCGCAATATGCCATGGCCGCAAGTGGCGTATTTTTAGGCGACATAGATATGTTTGCCCGGGAAATCGCCGACGGGCGGCTGGTCATGCCATATGATGCCGTCATCGAAGACGGCTATGGCTATTATCTGAAACTCCACGCCGATGATTTGGGCGATGCTGCGATTTCCATGTTCCGCAGCTGGTTGATCAACCGGTTTGCGGCATTGCGGCAAGCGCCGAGTCTGCACGCGCTAAGCTGATCAGGCGAAGGCCGGATTTTTCCGCCATGTCGATCGCAAGGTCCGTTGCCGCCGATATCGTCACGAGCATGGGACAGTTGGCAAGAATAGCCTTCTGCGCCAGTTCAAGGCTGCAGCGCGCGGTCAAAATGATAAAGCCGGCTGCGATGTCTATGTGCGCGCGGGCAAGCGCTCCAATCAATTTGTCGAGTGCATTGTGGCGACCCACATCTTCCCGCGTCATCAAGATAGAGCCATCGGGCGCACAAAATGCGGCTGCGTGTGCGGAACCTGTTTGGGCATTGAGTGTCTGATGTGCACGCAATGCCGATAATGCTGTAAACATGGCAGCGTCAGATACATCGATCTGCGCAGTGACCCGCGGCAACGGACGCATGACCTCTTCCAGATTATCCATGCCACACAGCCCGCAGCTGCTTTCCGAAACGCGCTGACGGGCGCGGGCAAAGACTTTTTCGGCGTTTTCTGCTGGCACCTGAATCCGCAATATCCAGCCCAAGTCAGCCTTATGGGCGTCAACGGCCAAAATTTGGTCGGCGCGGCTAATCAACCCCTCCGACATGCTAAAGCCAATAGCATAATCCTCAAGATCAACGGGCGTTGCCATCATCACGGCATAGCCAATGCCATTATATTCGATTGCGACAGGCGCCTCGACAATGATGCTGCGTTCTATGGTTTCGGTCGCGCCCTGATCAGGCTTAAGCACGGAAAAATGGATTGGTTTTGAACCCTGATCAGGCGCCATTTTGCGCGTCGGCCAGTAAGCTGATGGCAGCAGCAGCAATCGGAGACAGGCCCGCAGTCCCGTGCGCAAAAATCATCTTTTTCATGCGCGGGTCCCAGAATTGCTGAATATGATCGGCGACAGCAGATATGGGCGCAGCATCGGTCGCCAGATTGGTTGCAATCTGGTTAGCCATGTGGACGAGGCGTTCAACGCTATTCATTCGGCAGCAATTCCCGTTTCGACCCGGCGAGAGCGCGTCGACAAAGCTTCATATTCTTCCTGCCACTCGGTTGGCCCGTTCGATGCGCTAATCTGAACCGCGGTGACCTTATATTCGGGGCAGTTGGTGGCCCAGTCGCTAAAGTCGGTGGTGACCACATTCGCCTGCGTTACGGCATGGTGGAATGTGGTGTAGACAACGCCGGGGGCAACGCGATCGGTTACGGTGGCGCGCAACGTGGTTTCTCCCGCGCGGCTCGCCAATTTGACCCAATCGCCCGATTTAACGCCGCGATCCTCGGCATCCACTGGGTGAATTTCCAACAAGTCCTCGGGATGCCAGGCGACATTTTCTGTCCGCCGCGTTTGTGCGCCGACATTATATTGCGACAATATACGTCCGGTCGTCAGCAACAAGGGGAAGCGTGGTCCGGTTTTCTCATCGGTTGGGACATAATCTGTCACAACGAATTTGCCCTTGCCACGGACGAAGCCGTCAACATGCATGATCGGTGATCCATCGGGCGCGTCTGCGGTCACTGGCCATTGCAGCGAGCCGGCTTCATCGAGCCGTTCAAAGGACACGCCAGCAAAGGTCGGGGTAAGCCGGGCGATTTCGTCCATGATTTCGGACGGGTGGGTGTAGTTCCAATCCAGCCCCATCGCCTGCGCCAGCCGCTGCGTGACTTCCCAGTCCTCCAAACCGTTCATCGGCGTCATCACCTTGCGCACGGGTTGAATGCGGCGTTCGGCATTGGTGAACGTGCCATTTTTTTCCAGGAAGGTGGAGCCGGGCAGGAAGATATGCGCGTAGTTGGCGGTCTCGTTCAGGAAAAGATCGTGAACAATCACACATTCCATCGCCGCCAACCCAGCCGACACATGGGCGGTGTTTGGATCGGATTGGAGGATGTCTTCACCCTGGCAATATAGCGCCTTGAATACGCCATCGACCGCGGCATCGAGCATGTTGGGTATGCGCAGGCCGGGCTCTGGATCCAGTGTCACGCCCCAGTCATCTTCAAACAATTTCCGCGCGTTGCCATCGCTGATGTGGCGATATCCGGCAAGCTCATGCGGGAAGCTGCCCATATCGCAGGCGCCTTGGACATTGTTCTGGCCACGAAGCGGGTTAACACCGACACCCCGGCGGCCAATATTTCCGGTCGCCATCGCCAAGTTTGCGATAGCCATAACGGTCGAGCTGCCTTGCGAATGTTCGGTGACACCAAGGCCGTAATAGATCGCTCCATTGCCACCTGTGGCATAAAGCCGCGCGGCTGCGCGAAGCTCTTCGGCATCCACCAGCGTTACCGGCTGCAGATTTTCGGGGCTATTGCGCGCTTGCGAAACGAACTCGGCCCAATGGCTATATTCGTCCCAGTCGCAACGCTCCCGAATGAATGCCTCATCGGCCAGACCTTCGGTGACGATGACGTGGGCCATCGCCGTCAGCACGGCAACGTTCGTGCCAGGGCGAAGCGGAAGATGGTGCTGCGCCTCAATATGCGGCGAACGGACGATGTCGGTACGGCGCGGGTCGATGACGATTAACTTGGCGCCCGGGCGACCATCCTGTCCACGCAAACGGCGCTTCATCCGGCTGGCAAATACCGGGTGTCCGTCGGTGGGGTTGGCCCCGATAATCAGGATGACGTCGGTGTCTTCCACGCTATCAAAATCCTGCGTCCCCGCGCTGGTGCCAAAAGTTGTTTTTAGGCCGTATCCGGTGGGCGAATGGCATACACGTGCACAGGTATCGACATTGTTATTGCCAAAGCCTGCCCGGATAAGTTTTTGCACAAGGAAGGTTTCTTCATTGGTGCAACGGCTTGACGTAATTCCACCAAGGGCGTTGCGGCCATATTTTGCGCTAATCCGTTTCAGTTCGGACGCGGTGTAGGCAAATGCTTCGTCCCATTCGACTTCGCGCCAAGGATCGCTGATCGACTTGCGGATCATGGGCTTCAATATGCGTTCCTGATGCTGCGCATAGCCCCAAGCGAAGCGGCCCTTTACACAACTGTGGCCACGGTTGGCCTTGCCGTCTTTGTACGGGACCATCCGGACCAGTTGTTCGCCGCGCATTTCGGCGCGGAAGGTGCAGCCAACACCGCAATAGGCGCAGGTCGTGACAACGCTGCGTTCGGGCGTGCCGACTTCGACCACTTTCTTTTCAACCAACGTCGCCGTCGGGCAGGCTTGCACACAAGCGCCGCAAGACACGCATTCAGACTCGAGGAAATTATCGCTGGCGAGGCCTGCAGAAATCTTCGAGTCCCAGCCTCTGCCCTCCATGGTCAGGGCGAGGGTGCCCTGCACTTCGTCGCAGGCGCGGATGCAGCGCGAACAGGCGATGCATTTGCTTGGATCAAAATCGAAATAGGGATTGGAGTGATCTTTTTCCTGCCCCAAATGCGTCGCCTGCACGTCATAACGGACATCGCGCAAACCAACGGCACCTGCCTGATCCTGCAATTCACAATCGCCGTTTGCGGCGCATGTCAGGCAATCGAGCGGATGGTCGGAGATATACAGCTCCATCACGCCTTTGCGCAATTTTGCCAGATGCGGGGTTTGCGTGCGCACAACCATGCCGGGTTCAACTGGGGTCGTGCAACTCGCTGGGGTCCCTCGGCGGCCATCGATTTCGACCAGGCACAAGCGGCATGAGCCGAAGCTTTTAACACTATCGGTGGCGCATAATTTGGGGATCGACGTGCCTTGTTCCGCAGCCGCACGCATGACGCTTGTCCCTGCGGGCACAGTTACATTGCGGCCGTCGATCGTAAGCGAAACGGTTTCGTCCGAACGGCTTTCCGGGGTCCCAAAATCATTTTGCGGCTGGTATGTCATATGTCTACCTTATACCCATATTCGACCGTTGAGCAGCATATTGTGCCAGCTCCCGGGGTGTATTCAAGTTATGAAAAACATCTGCGGATGTGATTGCTTGTGCGCCGGATACGGCAATCCAGTTGCGCATAGATAGATTATCGTGATGACGCAGATGTCTATCCAGCAATGGCGCAAGCGCGACCGGCCAGACGCCAAACAGATAATGGCCGTCGATATAGACGGCATTTTCAGAAGGGCGACCTATCGGAAATTGCGCCACGGGTACGACATCGCAACCCGCGGTCACCACTTCATCAAACCCATTTTGCTGCGCATAATGCAGCGCTGCATTCAGGCCACCCAAAGGCCCCATATCGGCGAATGGTCGGTCTTCGACCCAATCCATGCCCGGCCAAGCGCGCCCACAGACAATCAATTTGTCAACTTGATCGCGCAAGCCAACGGCGACATGTTCGATCAGTGCGGTTCCATTTAAGGGTGCCGCTGCCTTGTCGCTCCCAAAGCGCGTAGCCTTGCCACCGGCAATGATCGCGCCCAGCCGTTTCATCGGAAATCCTCGGGGAACAGTTTAATGGCACTCATAACGGGATAGGGGGTGAATCCGCCCATTGCGCACAGTGAACCGAACTTCATGGTTTCGGCAAGATCGGCAAGCAAAGCCAGATTGGCGTCGACATTATTGCCTGCGATAATCTGGTCGATTGTTTCGACGCCGCGCGTGCTGCCCAATCGGCAGGGCGTGCATTTGCCGCAGCTTTCAATCGCACAAAATTCCATCGCAAAGCGCGCCATTTGTGCCATGTCGACGCTGTCATCAAAAACGGTAATCCCGGCATGTCCGATCAGCGCATCCGCCGCGGCGAACGCTTCATAATCAAAAGGCAGATCAAACTGCGCAGGCGCAATATACGCGCCCAATGGACCACCGACCTGAACACAGCGTACCGGACGACCGCTTGCCGTGCCGCCACCTATTTCGTTGACCAGTTCGCCAAGCGTAATACCGAACGCGACTTCGAACAGGCCGCCATGTTTGACATTTCCGGCAAGCTGGACGGGCATCGTCCCTTTTGACCTGCCCATGCCGTACGCGGCATAAGCTTCGCCGCCATGCGCCAATATCCATGGCACGGCAGCCAGCGTCAGCACATTGTTGACGACTGTCGGTTTGCCAAACAGGCCCTCCAACGCGGGAAGGGGAGGCTTGGCCCGCACTTCACCGCGCTTGCCCTCAAGGCTGTTCAAGAGCGAGGTTTCTTCGCCGCAAATATATGCGCCCGCGCCAACGCGGACTTCCACGACAAATGGCGCAATCAAATGCGCAGACAGCCGGATAGCGGCTTCCATTTTGGCAATGGCGTGCGGATATTCGGAACGAATGTAGATATAGGCTTTGCTCGCGCCGACGGCGAAACCGGCAATCGCCATGCCTTCGATCAGCATGAACGGGTCGCCTTCCATCACCATCCGGTCGGCAAAGGTTCCGCTGTCGCCTTCGTCGGCGTTGCAGACGATATATTTCTGTTCAGCGGGGGCGTCCGCCACCGTCCGCCATTTAATGCCAGCCGGAAAACCCGCGCCGCCGCGGCCGCGAAGGCCCGATGTCATTATGGTTTCGATGGTTGCGTCAGCGCCAATTGCGCGTGCTTGACCAAGACCAAGCCAGCCACCCGTTGCGTAATAATCGTCCAGCGATGTCGGCCGCGTTTTGCCCGCGCGCGCAAACGTCAACCGGTTCTGCTTGGCAATGAAGGGATGGTCTTCAATCCGTCCGATGGATTTAGCGTCACCGCTTAAGATCGAAGGAACTTGATCGGCCGAGACTTGGCCATAGCCCACGCCGTCAATGTCGACCAACGGTTCCATCCAGTGCATGCCCCAGCTGGACACGCGTTCGACGTCGACGCCCGCCGCAGCAAAAGCAGCCGCAACGGCATCCGCGCCACAGGCGAGCGCAACAGCGTCATTGGAAATCCGGACCGTCACATGGCCTCCAGTAATGAACTAAGGCGCGCCTGGTCCAATCGGGCGATGACTTGGTCGCCAACCAATGCAGCTGGACCAACCGAGCACATGCCAAGGCAATAGACAGCCTCTATCTTCACGCGGCTTTGGTTTTCGGCAATCGGCACCAACGCGTCGACACCGCGCGCCTTGCACGCCTCTGCGCGGCACAATTTCAATATGGGCCGCGTTTCGGCTTCTTTGCGGAAATCATGGTAGAAGCTTACAACGCCGTACACTTCCGCGCGGGTCAGGTTCAGCGCCTGTGCAATGTCGCGCATGGCATCTTCGCTGACATGGCCGAACGCTTTCTGCACGTCATGCAGGATAGGCAGCAGCGGCCCTTCCCGGTGCGCATGTTCGGCGACGATGTCAGCGATTGAAGTCATTTAAAACACCACGACACTGCGGATGCTTTCACCCGCGTGCATCAATTCAAATGCCTTGTTGATTTCCTCAAGCCCCATGACGTGCGTAATCATCGGGTCGATTTCGATCTTGCCGGTCATATACATGTCGACGATCTTTGGAACGTCGG
>CALRLP020000005.1:0-188277 GCA_943368745.1 Maricaulis salignorans | reverse complement strand
TACGCTATGGGTGGTCGGGTGGGGGAGAGGGCTGGTGCCGCGACTGCAAACATGCTTAAGCGAAAGCCATGCATGAAACAAATGGCAAGTTAGACGCATCGGGTATGGCGTTTCAGGCTTTGGCTTGGGCGTTGATGGAAGAAGCACGGGCGGAGCGGCTTTTGTCGCTGACCGGCCTGACACCCGAAGGGCTGCGCAGCTCCATCACCGAACGCGGCACGCAAGCCGCGATATTATCCTTTCTTGAGGCTTATGAGCCCGACCTCATCGCGTGCGCTGCGGTCATTGGGGTTTCGCCGGCATTACTTGTACAGGCACGGCAGGAGTTAGAAGCATGAGCAGGCCATTGCTAATTTCCGATTGCGACGAGGTGCTGTTGCACATGATCGTGCCCTTCCGCGACTGGCTGGACGACGCGCATCATATCCATTTTGACCTCGTCCACGGCGATTGGGGCGAGGCATTGCGCCACAAGCATGATGGCACGGTGGTTGAGCGCGGTCAGGTCTGGGACCTGCTGAACGGCTTTTTCGATACCGAAATGCATCGGCAGCAAGCGATTGACGGCGCGGTCGAAAGCCTCAACCGGCTGCGCGAACATGCCGATGTTGTTATCCTCACCAATTTGCTCGATCACCGCGCAGGGCCACGGACCGAGCAGTTGAAGGCCGTGGGTATCGACGCGCCGGTCTATTGCAACCAAGGCGGCAAGGGCGAGGCGCTTGGCCGGATTTTGGACGCATATAAACCCAGCGTCGCCGTTTTCGTCGACGATCTTGGGCATCAGCATGAGTCCGTTGGCGAACAGCATCCCGACGTCTGGCGGCTGCATTTTGTCGGTGAGCCATTGCTATGGGATCGCGTGAAGCCGTCGAAATCTGCGCACGCGCGGCTGGATCGGTGGGCCGACGCGGAAGTTTGGATTAGGGAACGGCTGGTTGCGAATGCGCCAGCACCCAGTTTGGAAAAGGTAGCATGATGATAGAAGCAAAATTGGCCGAACTCGGCATTACCCTCCCCGCACCCGCTGCGCCGGTCGCATCCTATGTGCCCGCGGTCGAAGCAAACGGGATGCTGTTCATTTCGGGTCAGTTGCCCTTTGTCGATGGCAAGGTTGTCACCGGCAAAGTCGGCGATACGCGCAGTCTTGAAGAGGGCAAAGCGGCTGCCAAGGCGTGCGGAGTCATGCTTATCGCGCAGATGAAGGCCGCGCTTGGCGGTGACCTCGACCGCGTGGAACGGATCGTCAAGCTTGGCGTCTTTGTTGCGTCAACCCCTGACTTTACCGACCAACCCGAAGCCGCCAATGGCGCATCGGACCTGATGGAAGCGGTGTTCGGCGACGCAGGCAAGCATGCACGTGCCGCCGTCTCGGTTCCGGTATTGCCACGCGATGCAACGGTCGAAATCGACTGCGTGGTAAAGGTTCGCGCGGCTTAATGACCGACGGCGTCACCGCCGAACTCTTGAGCAAGGTCAGCGATATTCCTGCCGACCAGTGGGATGCGCTGAACCCGCGGGGCAATCCGTTTGTTGCGCACGCGTTTTTGGCGGCGTTGGAGGAATCGGGTAGTGTAGGCCCCGGCACGGGCTGGTCGCCTGCGCCGATCATGATCCGCGACGCGGACGGCATTCCCGCCGCCGCGCTTCCCGCGTATCTTAAGAGCCACAGCCAGGGCGAATATGTGTTCGACCATCATTGGGCGGATGCGTTTGAACGGGCGGGCGGGCAATATTATCCCAAGTTGCAGATTGCCGCGCCCTTCTCGCCAGTGCCCGGGCCGCGATTGTTGTTGCGCGATCCCGCGCTTGCGCCAGCGATATTGGCCGCCGCCGAAGCGGTCGTGGACCAAAATGGCCTATCGTCTGCGCACGCAACTTTTGTGGAAGAGGGCGATCTGGAGTTGTTTCGTGCGGCGGGATGGCTGACGCGCATGGGCACGCAATTTCATTGGCAAAACCGCGATTATGCAGACTTTGACGGTTTCCTTGCCGCATTGTCGTCACGCAAGCGCAAGGCCATTCGCAAGGAGCGCGCGGCCGCGCAATCCGCCGTCCGCATTGCGCAAATCAGCGGCGCGGACATTACGCCTGATCATTGGGATGCCTTTTGGGTATTTTACCAAGATACCGGTGCGCGCAAATGGGGGCAGCCTTATCTGACGCGCGCGTTTTTCGACCGCATCGGGGAAAGTATGCAGGACAGCATCGTGCTGTTCCTTGCGTATGATGGCGACCGGCCGATTGCGGGTGCGCTGAACTTTGTCAGTCCGGAGTGCCTTTATGGCCGTTATTGGGGCTGCACTCGCGACGTGCCGTTTCTGCATTTTGAACTATGTTATTATCAGGCCATCGATTACGCGATCGCGCATGGCTTGCCCCGCGTTGAAGCGGGCGCGCAAGGTGAGCACAAGCTGGCACGCGGATATGAGGCCGTCCCTACATATTCGGCGCATTATATCGCCAATGCAGGCTTTCGTTCTGCGGTAGCCGATTTCCTTGCCCGTGAAAGTCAGGCGATGGAACGCCAGATAGAGTTTCTCGGCGAAATGGCGCCGTTCAAGAAAGGCTAAGTCGTCCGCGAACAGGCAGGATTTCGCTGTTGCAATCGCCTCTTTAATCGCGCAATTAAAAAGGTGAGAGAGGAATCAGCCATGAGCAAACCAAGTCCCCAAGAATTAGCCGATTTCGAAAAGCAGTGCGATGCGTGGTTCGCCGAAAACACGGTGCGCGACCCGGGCTTTATGTTGCCGCTGACCTTCATGGAAGTTTCCACTGATCATCAGTTTGATTTCCTGCGCGACTGGCAGCGCAAGGTTTATGAGGCGGGCTATTTCGGCATGTCCTGGCCCACCGAATATGGCGGCTATGGCATGCACCCCGAATTTCAACGGATCGCCACACGTGTCATGAAGAGCCATGACGCGCCGATCATGCTCAACGCGATTGCGAACGGTTGGACGGGGCCATTGCTGCTCGACATCGGCCGTGAAGAGGACAAGCGCCGTTTCATTAAGCCCATGCTTTCGGCGGAAGAAATCTGGTGTCAGGGCTTTTCGGAACCAGAGCATGGTTCCGACCTTGGCAGTGCGCAGACCAAAGCGGTGCGCGATGGTGATGAATATGTCATCAACGGTTCGAAAATCTGGACATCATTGGGCGACCGCGCCGATTATATGATCCTGCTCGCGCGGACATCGAATGACGGGCCCAGCAAATATGCAGGGCTTTCGTTCTTCCTCGCGCCCATGAAGATTCCCGGCGTTGAAACGCGGCGCTTGAAGAAATTGACGGGCGAATATGGCTTCACCCAATGCTTTTTCACCGACGCCCGCATTCCTGCGTCAGGCCTTGTCGGCGAAGAAGGGCAGGGCTGGATGGTCGCGATGAAGACGCTGGAGTATGAACGCGGCGCGAAGGTTAATCCGGTCGGCGGTTATTTCGTCAAGGAAATGGACGTCATGGGCGTCATCGATATGGCGCGTTCGGCGAAGCGCGGTGGCAAGCCTGTGCTCGACGATCCCGTCATGCGTGACAGGCTGGTCGATTATATGATCGAAATTCAGTCGCTTAACCTCAACAACCAACGCCGCCGTATGGCGCCGCTGACCAGTGACCGTCCGATGGGCCTTGCGCTCATGAACAAGCTGGCGCGTACTGAGCTGGTCCGCGAGCTCACCGAATTCTCGCTCCAGTTTCAAGGAACGCGGGCGGGCTATTATGTCGGTGACGAAAATGCGGTCGATGACGGCTATTGGCACCGTTCGTACCTGAACAGCTTTTCCGCCACCATCGGCGGGGGCACCAGCCAGATCCAAAAGAATATCATCGGCGAACATGTGCTTGGTTTGCCCAAGGGGCGTTAGGCACGTCGAAACACCATATCCGTTGCTGAAGTGAGAGGAATGCAATGTCTGAAGTCCTAACCCAAGCGCAGGACGGCGTCCTGATCATCACCATCAACCGGCCTGAGGCCAAGAACGCCGTCAACCAAGCGGTCGCGCAAGGCGTCGCTGCGGCTATGGAGCAGCTCGACAATGATAAGAGCCTGAACGCGGGTATAATTACCGGCGCTGGCGGCACATTCTGTTCTGGCATGGACCTGAAGGCCTTTCTGCGCGGCGAGTTGCCGAGCATCAAGGGCAAGGGTTTTGCCGGCTTCATTGAATCCCCACCTGCAAAGCCATTGATTGGCGCAGTGGAAGGCTATGCACTGGCCGGTGGTATGGAAATCGCCATCGCGTGCGACCTGTTGGTGGCGAATGACAAGGCACAGTTCGGCATACCTGAGGTTAAGCGCAGCCTTGTTGCAGCAGCAGGTGGCTTGCTCACCTTGCCATCGATTATCGGCAAACGCATGGCGATGGAACTTGCGCTGACGGGTGATTTTATCTCGGCGCAACGGGCGTATGAGGTGGGTTTTGTCAATCGCATCACCGACGGCGCTGCCATTGATGCCGCGCTTGAGCTTGCGGCCAAGGTTGCAGCGAACGGCCCGCTCGCGTTGATTGCGACCAAGCGCGTGATCAATGAGCGTCCGGATTGGAATTCGACAGAGATGTGGAAGAAGCAGAATGAAATCTGCGGACCTGTCTTCACGTCGAAGGACTCGCGTGAGGGTGCGCTCGCCTTTGCCGAAAAACGCAAACCTAACTGGCAAGGCGAATAATATGGGCCACCCCGCCGTTCACGCACAGGCTTTCCCCGATAAACCTGCTGTCATCATGGCGGGATCGGGTGAGACGATAACGTATAAGCAGCTTGATGAACGTTCCAACCAGTGCGCGCATCTGTTCCGCAGCCTGGGGCTGCAACATGGCGACACGGTCGCGTTCTGTTTGGAAAACCGTGCGGAGTTTTTTGATCTTGTCTGGGGTGCGCAACGTGCGGGGTTGATTTATGTCGCGATCAGTTGCCGTCTGACGGCATCGGAAATCGACTATATCTTGAACGATAGCGGCTCAAAGGCGCTGTTTGCTTCACCCTATTTGGGTGCAACGCTTGACCAGCTGCAAAGTCCTGTAAAGCGGTTCATTCTCGGCGGGGACCATGCCGGCTGGGAAAATTATGCAGCTGCAGTTGCGGACATGCCGACTTCGCCCATCGCCGATGAACGCGCTGGCACCGACATGTTGTACAGTTCAGGGACGACTGGTCAGCCCAAGGGCGTACGTTTCCCCTTGCCCGATGATCCCGACATTGCGGGGCCAAATGCATTGTCCGGCCTTGCCGCGATGGCCTTTAAGTTTTCGGGTGACAGCATCTATTTGTCACCAGCGCCGCTATATCATGCGGCACCGCTGCGGTGGTGTGCGGCGGTTCACCGGCTTGGCGGTACCGTGGTCGTTATGGAGAAATTCGATCCCGAAGCGGCGCTGGCGGCCATTCAGAAATACAAGATCAGCGCCAGCCAATGGGTGCCAACGCATTTTGCGCGCATGTTGAAGCTGCCTGAAGAGGTCCGCAACGCCTATGATGTGTCGAGCCTTGATTCGGCGGTGCACGCTGCCGCGCCGTGCCCTGTTCCCATAAAGGTAGCGATGATAAATTGGTGGGGTCCGGTCATCCGCGAATATTATGCCGGGACGGAAGGCCAGGGGATTACCTTTATCTCCAGCGAGGAATGGCTGACGCACAAGGGTTCGGTTGGACGGCCATTGAACGCCATCATGCATATATGCGACGAAGATGGAGATGATGTTCCCGTGGGCGAAGAAGGCACCGTATTCTTCGAAAGCGCTGCATCCTTCAGCTATCATAATGATCCCGAAAAAACCAAAGGCGCGACCAACAAACATGGTTGGACAACGCTTGGCGACGTCGGCCGGCTGGATGAAGAGGGCTATCTCTACCTCACAGACCGCAAAAGCTTCATGATCATTTCGGGCGGGGTGAATATCTACCCGCAGGAGATTGAAAACCATCTGGTGACCCACCCGCGTGTCCGCGACGTTGCAGTCATCGGTGGCCCGCATGACGAAATGGGTGAAGAGGTTATCGCCGTGGTCCAGCCGCTCGATATGGCGGACGCCGGTGATGACTTGCGTGACGAACTGACCGCTTATGCGCGTGAAAAGCTGTCGGGTGTCAAAATTCCGCGCCGTATCGATTTCCGCGAAGAGCTGCCCCGCCACGATACCGGCAAATTATACAAGCGCCTGCTGCGCGATGAATATTGGGCAAAGCAATAAGCATGACCGCCATTCCCCAAATTGCACCCGAGCTTGCGGCGCATATCGTCGATCCGGTTGTATATGGGAATTGGCGTGCGTTGCTGGATACGTTTGCCACACTTCGCCGGGAATCCCCCGTCGCTGTTGCTGAAATACCGGGCTATCGACCGTTTTGGGTCATCACCCGTCATGCAGACATATTGAAAATCAGCAAGGACAATGCGACCTTTCTGAATAACCCCGCGACAGTCGTCGTTGCGCCTTTGATGGCCGAAATGTTTGTGGCGCATTTGATGAAGGGCAGCCCGCATCTGGTGAAGTCGTTGGTACAAATGGATGCGCCTGAGCATCCCAAATACCGTCGGCTGACGCAGGATTGGTTCATGCCGGCAAATCTCAAGACGATAGAAAGCAATATTCGGGCGATCGCGAAATCGGCCATCGACAAGATGCTGTCTATGGACGGAACATGTGATTTTGCGCGCGACGTGGCGGCGATGTATCCCTTGCATGTCGTGATGGAATTGCTTGGCGTTCCAGAAAGCGACGAGCCGTTGATGCTGAAGCTGACGCAGGAATTGTTCGGCGGGCAGGATCCGGATTTGAACCGGATGCGCGCGGCCAATATCTCGCCGCAAGAGGCGACCGAGCTTATGGCGCAGACGGTCGCTGATTTTAACGCCTATTTCGAAGCATTGGCACAGGACCGCCGCGCTAATCCGCGCAACGATCTGGCAACGATTATCGCCACCGGAACCATCGATGGCATGCCGATCCCTGACTATGAAAGCGCGGGCTATTACACCATCGTTGCGACGGCAGGGCATGACACGACCTCGGCGTCGACGGCTGGCGCGATGTGGGCCTTGGCGCAAGACCCGGCGCAGTTTGCGAAAGTGAAGGCAGATCGCTCCTTACTTCCCGGTCTGATTGAAGAAGCGATACGGTGGACCACACCCGTCCAGCACTTCATGCGCACGGTCGGCGCGGACACAGAAGTCGGCGGCGTACCGATGAAAGCGGGCGATTGGCTGATGCTGTGCTATGTCTCGGGCAATTATGATGAGTCCGTGTTCCCTGACCCGGAACGGTTTGATGCGGCGCGCAGTCCCAACCGGCACATTTCCTTTGGATCCGGCGCGCATCAATGTCTGGGCTTGCATCTGGCGCGGCTAGAGATGAAGATATTATTCGAGGAACTGCTTGACCGTGTAGATTCGGTTGAACTGGCTGGTGAACCCAAACGATCGCAATCGACGTTTGTGGGCGGCCCCAAAACTTTACCGCTGCGATTTGTGGCAGCTTGAACGAAAGAGGATACTCTAATGACCACGCAATATAAGAATCTGATCAACGGCGAGCTGGTGGATAACGGCAAATGGATTGACGTCGTAAACCCCGCGACGGAGCAGGTCATTGGCCAAGTGCCCGATTGCGGTCAGGCAGATCTCGACAAGGCCGTTGCTGCCGCACGCGCCGCGTTCCAGACTTGGAAGAAAACCAGCGTTGAAGAGCGCCGCGCTTTGTTTGCCAAAATGGCCGATGTCATCAAAGCGAACAGCGACGAGTTGATGCGCTTGTTGACGTCTGAACAGGGCAAGCCACATATGCAGGCGGGCAGCGAGATTGCAGGCTGCGTTGGTATGACGCGCGCGTTGCCGATGCTGAACCTTGAAGAAAAAATTACAGAAGACAGCGACAAGCGCCTTAGCCGCACGCGTCGCGTTCCCGTGGGCGTGGTTGGTGGCATCGTGCCATGGAATTTCCCCGTGTTGATGGCGATCCAGAAAATCATCCCGGCGCTTTTGTCGGGTTGCACGATGGTGCTGAAGCCTTCACCATTCACGCCGCTGGCGACCTTGCGCCTTGCTGAACTGGTTGCGGGCGTATTCCCACCCGGCGTTTTGAACATCATCACTGGTGGCGACGCGTTGGGCCCATTGCTGACCTCGCATCCTGATATCGACAAGATTACCTTCACGGGTTCGACGGCCACGGGCAAGCGCGTGATGGAATCGGCGTCGAAGGACCTGAAGCGCATCACGCTTGAACTGGGCGGCAATGACGCGGCGATTGTTTTGCCGGATGCCGACGTTGGCAAGGTGGCTGAAAAGCTGTTTTGGGCAAGCTTCTACAATGCAGGCCAAGTCTGCATCGCGGCCAAGCGTATCTACATTCACGAAGATATTTACGACGAATTGTCGGGCGCGATTGCGGCTTATGCCAAAGCGGTCAAGGTCGGCGATGGCGCCGAACAGGGCACTGCAATTGGTCCCATCCAGAACAAGCCGCAGTATAAGCGCGTGCTTGAACTGATTCAGGACGCCAAGGACAAGGGCTATAAGTTCCTTGCAGGCGGCGACCACGACCCATCAATCCCCGGCTATTTCGTGCCTGTAACCGTTCTCGACAACCCGCCCGAAGATGCGCGGATTGTGGCCGAAGAACAGTTCGGTCCCGTGATGCCATTGATGAAGTTTTCGACCATCAACGAAGTCATCAGCCGCGCCAATGCGTCGGATTATGGTCTTGCCGGTTCGATCTGGACCAGCAATCCCGAAGCTGCAGTTGAAGTGGCCGAGCAACTGGAAACCGGCACCGTGTGGATTAACGAGTCCATGCACCTTGCCCCCAATGCACCATTTGGCGGACATAAACAGTCCGGCTTTGGCACTGAATTGGGCGAAGAAGGTTTGCTCGAGTTCACCTATCCGCAAGTGATCACAATCGCCCGCGAAGCGGCTTAATCCCAAACCCTCCCCATCGACTTGCGATGGGGAGGGTAATCCGAACTTGACTCTCCCCTTCCAAAGTTTAATCGTCTGATTAAATTTGAACAACAGGAGAGAGAAAATGGCAGACGCGTATATTGTGGATGCGGTCCGTACCGCTGGTGGCCGCCGCGGTGGTAAGCTTGCGGGCGTTCACCCCGTCGATTTGGGCGCTGCCGTGCTCGATTCCATTGCCGACCGTAACGATTTCGATCCTGCAGCGATTGAAGACGTCATCATGGGCTGCGTCATGCAAGGTGGTGAACAAGCGGGCGATGTCGGCCGCAATATCGTTCTGGCGTCACGCCTGCCCAATTCGATCCCATCGGTCAGCATCGACCGCCAGTGCGGATCATCGCAGCAATCGATGATGTTCGCGGCGCAAGGCGTCATGTCGGGCACGCAGGACATTGTGCTCGCCGCCGGTATCGAAAGCATGACGCGTGTCCCCATGGGATCGACGTCGATGCTGTTCAAGAAAGAAGGCATGGGCACCTATAAGAGCCCACGGCTCGAAGAAGCCTATCCCGGCATCATGTTCAGCCAGTTCATGGGCGCTGAAATGCTCGTGAAGAAACATGGTTTTACCCGCGAAGACCTTGACCAGTTCGCGCTGGAATCGCACCAAAAAGCCATTGCCGCGACGCAAAGTGGCGCCTTTGCCAATGAAATCGTCGGCATCGAAGTCGATACGCCAGAAGGCAGGATCGTCCACAATAGCGATGAAGGCATCCGTTATGATGCGACCTTTGAAAGCCTGTCGGGCGTCAAGTTGCTTCAAGAAGGTGGCTCTATCACGGCTGCGAATGCCAGCCAGATTTGTGATGGTGCTTCGGCGGTTCTGATCGTGTCGGAAAAGGCGCTGAAAGAACATGGCCTGACCCCGCGCGCGCGCATCGTCAATTTGACCGTGACCGCTGGCGACCCAGTCATCATGTTGGAAGAGCCCTTGTTCGCAACCGACCGTGCGTTCCAGCGTTCGGGCATGAAAATGTCGGACATTGACCTGTATGAAGTGAACGAAGCGTTCGCACCTGTGCCATTGGCTTGGTTGAAGCATACCGGTGGCGACCGTTCGAAAATCAACGTTCATGGTGGCGCGATCGCATTGGGCCATCCGCTTGGCGCATCGGGCACGAAGCTGATGGCGACATTGCTGAATGCGCTTGAAGCACGTGGTGGCAAATATGGTTTGCAGACGATGTGCGAAGGCGGCGGTCAGGCCAACGTCACGATCATCGAGCGGGTATAATCCGCAACCACATTACGGTATTTGAAAAGGGATTTTACATGAAACTGGATTCAACAGTCGCAGCAGTCGTCACCGGCGGCGCATCTGGCCTTGGTGAGGCAACCGCCCGCGCGTTGGCCGCAAAGGGTGTGAAGGTCGCCATTTTTGATTTGCAGGCCGACAAGGGCGAGGCACTTGCAGCCGAAATCGGCGGTGTATTCTGCAACGTGAACGTCACCAGCGATGAAAGCGTCGATGCCGGTTTCGCCAAGGCGCGTGCTGCGCATGGTCAGGAACGCATTTTGGTCAACTGCGCTGGCACGGGCAACGCGGCGAAGACCGCAAGCCGTTCGAAGGAAGACGGATCGATCAAGCATTTCCCGCTCGATGCCTTTGACCGCATCATCCAGATCAACTTGGTCGGCACGTTCCGCTGCATCGCCAAGTCGGCGGCTGGCATGTTGACGCTGGAGCCCATGGAAGATGGCGAACGCGGCGCGATGGTCAACACCGCTTCAGTGGCTGCTGAAGACGGCCAGATGGGTCAGGCAGCCTATTCCGCATCAAAGGGCGGCGTTGTCGGCATGACCTTGCCAATCGCACGCGACCTGATGAGCGAAGGCATTCGCGTCAACACGATTCTACCGGGCATCTTTAACACGCCATTGATGAACGGCGCGCCTCAGGCGGTGAAAGATGCGCTTGCTGCGTCGGTTCCATTCCCGAAACGCCTCGGCCATCCGCACGAGTTCGCGCAGGTCGCCATGACCATGATCGAATGCGGATATTTCAACGGCGAAGACGTCCGCATCGACGGCGCCATCCGTATGGCACCGCGTTGATCGCATGACCGCGTTCACCCAAATCCTGTATGATGTCGCAGACGGCATCGCGACCATCACGATGCATCGTCCTGAAAAGATGAATGCGTTTACAAATGTGATGATGCGCGAAATGTGTGCGGCATTTGATTTGGTGGATGCGGATGATGCGGTGCGCGCCGTCATCGTAACGGGTTCGGGTGACCGTGCATTTTGTGCAGGGGCCGATCTGACACCCGAGGGTGGCGGCGACGTGTTCGCGAGCCGGTCTGAAGTCGAAACGCTTTCCGATGAACGTGTACGCGATTCCGGTGGCCGGTTAACGCTGCGGATTTTCCAATGCAAAAAGCCTGTCATTGGCGCCATCAACGGCGCTGCGGTCGGCATTGGCGCAACGATGCAACTGCCCATGGACTTCCGCTTGGCCAGTGACACCGCACGTTTTGGCTTTGTTTTTGCACGGCGCGGGATTGTGCCAGAGGCTGCCTCAAGCTGGTTCTTGCCGCGGCTGGTGGGCATGCAACAGGCGCTGGAATGGTGCATGACGGGCCGGGTGTTCAATGCCGCTGAAGCACTTCAAGGTGGGCTGGTGCGATCCATTCATGCGCCTGCAGACTTGATGGCCGCCGCGCGGGCTTTGGCCCGGGAAATTGCCGACAACACCGCGCCAGTGTCGATTGCCCTCACGCGGGCGATGTTGTGGCGGCAGTCCGCTGCGGAACATCCCATGGCCGCGCACCAGATTGACAGCCGCGCGATTTACCGCCGGTCACGCTCCGGCGACGCAAAGGAAGGCATATCCAGCTTCCTTGAAAAGCGCGCACCCGTTTATCCCGATAAAGTTTCCGCAGATATGCCTGACTTCTTCCCATGGTGGGACGAACCTGCTTATAAGTAACCCTACGTAAACGCAGGAGTATGGCATCAATGGCCACGACGGGACCAAGGCTGGTGAATGAAGCGGGCGATAATGCAAAAGCGCGCGACCAGCTTATTGAAGCGGCGAGCCAGATCATGCGTGAGGGCGATACCATCGACCTTTCATTATCGGAACTGTCGCTTCGCGCAGGTCTGAACAGTGCATTGGTCAAATATTATTTCGGCAACAAAAACGGCTTGATGCTCGCACTGCTTGATCGCGATATGGGCAATATTGTGTTCAGTCTTGGCGCATTGCTCGCAAAGGACATACCGCCGGAAGACAAATTGCGCATCCACATCGGTGCCGTCATCGACACTTATTATGCGTTCCCCTATCTCAATCGCCTGTTGATGCGCATGGTGCGCGATAGCGCGCCGGTTGAAGCGGCCCGTATCGCGGACCTGTATCTGAAGCCTATTTCAAAGGTGTATGACGCGCTGATCGCCGAAGGCGTAAAGGCGGGCAAATTCCGCAAGCTTGATCCGCAGTTTTTCTACTTCACCGTGACAGGCGCGGCTGACCGGTTCTATTCGTCACGCTTGGTGTTGCGCCACTGTTATAATCAGGACGATTTTAACGAAAATATGCGCGATGCGTATCGCGAGCACAGCATCGACCTGATCATGCGCGGGCTGCTGGTTTAGGGCTGGGCTGAGCCGCGCGCCTTACATCCCCAACGCGGCCCTAATTTCATCCCCGTCGGCATCCAGCATCGGCGGATGCGCATAGTTCGATGCTGGCGTTCCGGCATAATGCACCGGATGTTTCATCGATCGATATGTGCCGATATCGGGCGACTCCAGCTCTTCGAAAAAGCCGACGTCGGCCAGATGCGGATCGGCGAGGACATCCGCCATGCGGTTATATTTCATCGCCGGGATGTCATGCTCGGCCAACAGATCCAGCCATTCGGCGGTGGTGCGCAGCGCGCTGACTTCTTCGATGAGCGCGTATAACTCGCCCGTGTGCTTTGTGCGCTCTTGATATGTCGCAAAACGCGGGTCGTCGAACACGTTGGGCCTGCCGCCCAGTTCAAAAAACTTCGCCCATTGCCGGTCATTATAAGGGACGATCGCGATGAAGCTGTCCTTCGTCGGATAAGGTCGCCGACGCGGGTTGACCGAACGCGTATAGCCCATACGGCCATTGCCGGGGATGAAGGTTTCGCCCCATAGATTTTCGACCATGTTGAACCAGGTGAAGCATTCGAACATGGGCACTTGAACAAATTGTCCGCCTTGCCCGCCTGCACGCGCAAGCAATGCCGCCATGGTTGCATTGGCCGCGAACAGACCGCTGACTTTATCCGCGACAAGGCTGGGCGAATAGGTTGGGCGGCCACCATCGCGCTGCTCGCTTAAGGCGGCAAAGCCGGACGCGGCTTGAATCAGGTCGTCATAAGCCTGCCGCTCGCCATAAGCGCCACCCGCTCCAAATCCGGCGCAGTGGACATAGACAATATTGGGGTTGATCGCCTTGACCGCCTCATAGCCAAAACCCAGCCGTTCGACGCCTGCCATGCGGACATTATGGATGAAGACATCTGCCTCCTCCAACAATGCTTCGAGAACGGCTTTATCTTCTGGTTTTTTGATGTTGAGGTTGATGGCTTTTTTGTTGCGGTTGAGCGCCGTGAAGATGGGGCCATGCTGCTTGCTGGGCGAATCGCCGCCATGGCGCATCAGGTCGCCGGGTGTGTTGCCCTCGCTATTTTCGATTTTAATAACCTCCGCGCCAAGGTCGGCCAATTGCACGGTGGCATAAGGTCCAAGGACAACCGTGGCCATGTCGACAACCTTAATCCCTTTCAACGGACCGGTTGGTTCTTTGTCCCACGTCAATTTCGGCCATTTCGCCATGTGCGCTCTCCTTATCTCTTGCATAGCTTGCTAGCATATTTAAGCGTGCAGTTAAGAGATAATCGGGAGTGAATGATGAGCAATTTTGATGCAAGCGCGCCGGTCATTATTGGCGTGGGCGAAGCCAGCCGAAAGACCGTTTCCGGCGAATGGCCAAGCCCGCGCGAATTGGCTGGCGCAGCTATCAAGGTTGCACTGGCCGATACAGGTCAGTCATCATCGGTTGCAGCGGCGATTGACACCATTGCCGCGATCCGCACGTTTGAGGACAGCGGCGTCAGCCTGGGCACCGGGTCGCCCGACAATGCGCCCGAAGCTTTTGGAGCGGCCGGCGGCATCAGCGCGCCGAGGTTAATTTACGCGGATGTCGGCGGTCAAAGCCCGCAGGCGATGTTGAACGAACTGGCGGGCGATATCCGCCGCGGGACCTGTGAAGTCGCGGTGCTCGTGGCCGCAGAAGCGACCGGGACCGCAAAGCGCGCGCGCAAGGCGGGTGTGACGTTGGATTGGCGCTTGCCTTCGGACACCCCGTTCGACAACCGTCTTTCCAGCTTCCCGATTTTGAGCCGAACGGAAATCCGCCATGGCATCATTTCAATGCCGCTGGCGTACAGCCTGATTGAAAATGCGCGGCGGATGGAGCTGGGATTAAACGCCGACGCTTATGCGCAGGAATTGGCGGCCCTGTGGTCGGCGTTTTCAGCAAAAGCGGAAGGGCGGACCCACGCGCAATTCCCCGGCTATCGCACGCCCGAAGCGATGCTAAGTGATGACAATGCCAATTACCCGCTGACGGATATTTACCGTCGCTGGCATGTGGCGCAGGATGCGGTCGATCTGGGCGGTGCGATTATCCTGACCAGCGCGGGCAAGGCACGCGATCTGGGTGTGCCGCAAGACAAATGGGTTTGGCTTGCCGGCGCGGCTGAAGCTGCTGAACCCCCATTGGCCGAGCGCGGTGTCATTCACCGGTCGGCGGCGCTGGATTTTGCCATTCCCGCGGCACTTGGGCAGGCTGGAATTCAGGCCAGTGACCTTGGACCCGTCGACATTTACAGCTGCTTTCCCTGCGCGGTATTTGCGGCCGTTGACACCATGAATGACGCGGCGCGTGCGCTTGGCGATTATACGCTCACCGGCGGCCTCAGCTTTTTTGGTGGGCCCGGCAATGGCTATAGCATGTATAATATCGCCGCGATGGTTGATGCCCTGCGCCAAGATGGTTCAAAGCCCGCTTTGATCACTGCAAATGGCGGCGTGATGTCAAAACAGGCCGTCGGCATTTATACCGCATCGCAGCCCGACATTGCTTGGTCGGGGGAGGCGGCGAAGGGCTATGTGGCGAAACAGATCGCGCTGG
The DNA here is from genome assembly GCA_943368745.1 of Maricaulis salignorans. Classification (GTDB taxonomy): domain Bacteria; phylum Pseudomonadota; class Alphaproteobacteria; order Sphingomonadales; family Sphingomonadaceae; genus Sphingorhabdus_B. The sequence continues at coordinate 173,140 of CALRLP020000005.1, read as the reverse complement.
ATGACGCCCCGCAAGGCAAGGGCCGTATACTCAGTTTCGTCCGGTCAGCGGGCAAGGACGGTTTTGGTCCGGCCACGCTCATCCTTGAAATGGAAAATGGCGCCCGTGCGATGGCGGTGCTGGACAGCACACCCGATGGCGACCTTGGCCATAGGATCGTTGACGTCACGTCGGGCGAAAAACGCCACATGGCGACGATTTTATGATAATCTGCCGTTCATCGCGCAGCGGCTATCATGTAGCTATGTGAATTCAGGAGATAGACTGATGCAGATCCTCAAACTGGCTGGCCTTGTTTTGCCTTTGACGGTTGTTGCGGCATGCGGCCAAGTGGACCGCACGCCCGCGCCACTGACCGAGAAACAATCTGCTGTCTTAATGAAGGAAATCGGCGGTAAGGTCGCGGGGAAACCGTTAACCTGCATCAGTGATTTCAATGCCGACAATATGATCCGCGTCAGCGACAATATTCTGCTGTACCGCGTGTCGGGCCGCCTTGTGTACAAGAACAACTTGCGGTCACCTTGTCCGGGTCTTGCACGCGACAGTGATATCGTCGTCTCCGAACAATTTGGCAGCCAGAAATGTCGCGGTGATATTCTCCGCTTGGTGGACCGGACCAGCGGCATGACCGGCGGTATCTGTAGCCTTGGTGATTTCGTGCCCTATCGCGCCGAGAAGACTGCGGGTTAAGATGCAATTGGGCGTGCACGGCATGAAAAGATGATAGCGGATAAGGGTAAAGCTGCAGGGTTGCGACTTCGCGTTTGGGCTGGCAAAGGGACGGTTCCAAACCGAAGCTGAAAGCAAGTAAATCCATGTCCGAGATGATCCGCATTACCCTTCCCGATGGCACTGCCCGTGAAGTCGCGCGCGGCACTACCCCGGCGGATATTGCCGCCGCCATTGGCCCCGGCCTTGCGAAGGCTGCGATCGCCGCGCGGGTGGATGGCGAATTGCGCGATATCACGCGCCCGTTGGAAGCCGATGCGCAGCTCGCACTGGTGACCAGCCGTGATGAGGCGGACGCGCTTGAACTTGCCCGCCATGACTTTGCGCACATCCTTGCCGAAGCGGTGCAGGCCTTGTTTCCCGGAACGCAAATTACATTTGGCCCGTCGACCGATGACGGATTTTATTATGACGTGATGGCGCCTGCTTCGCGTGGACCATTCACGATGGACGACCTGCCCGCGATTGAAGAAAAGATGCGCGACATCATTCGCGCCGATAAGCCGCTGCGCCGCGAAGTCATGGCGCGCGATGCGTTGATTGCCACATGGCAGAATGCGGGTGAAAGCTTCAAGGCGGAATGGGCGGCGGAACTGCCCGAAGGCGAAGAGCTTTCGGTCTATTGGTCGGGCAATGACTGGATGGACATGTGCCGCGGTCCGCATTTGGCGTCGACGGGCAAGCTTGATCCTGCCGCGTTTAAGCTGACGCGCGTTGCCGGTGCCTATTGGCGCGGTGACCAGAACAACCCACAGCTGAGCCGCATTTACGGCACCGGCTGGTTGAACAAAAAGCAGCTCGACGCACATCTGCTGCGTCTTGAGGAAGCCGCAAAGCGCGACCATCGCCGTCTGGGTCAGGACATGGACCTGTTCCATTTGCAGCAAGAGGCACATGGTTCCGTCTTTTGGCATCCCAATGGCTATTTGATCTGGCGCGAGCTCGAAGCCTATATGCGCCGCGCCATCGACGGCGCTGGCTATAAGGAAGTGAAAACGCCGCAGGTCATGGACGCGCGGCAATGGGAGCAATCGGGGCATTGGGGCAAATATCGCGCCAATATGTTCGTGATCCCTGACGAAGTGCCGAATGTCGATGATGAGGGTCCCGTGATTTCGGGCGAGGCCGACTGGATGGCGTTGAAGCCCATGAACTGCCCTGCGCACGTTCTGATTTTCCGCCAGGGTATCAAATCCTATCGCGACCTGCCGCTGCGCATATATGAAAACGGCTGTTGCCACCGCAATGAACCGCATGGTGCTTTGCATGGCCTGATGCGGGTGCGTCAGTTCACGCAGGATGATGCGCATATCTTCTGCCGCGAAGACCAGATTGTCGAAGAAGTGCAGGCATTCTGTGCGCTTGCCGACCGCGTCTACAAAGAATTTGGTTTCACATATTCGATCAAGCTCGCGCTGCGTCCTGACCAACGGTTCGGATCGGATGCGGATTGGGACAAGGCGGAAAATGAACTGCGCGACGCCGTCGTGCGCGCTGGCCTTGCGACGCCGGAATTTGGTTGGGAAGAATTGCCCGGCGAAGGCGCATTCTACGCGCCGAAGCTTGAGTGGCATCTGACCGACGCCATTGGCCGCACATGGCAGGTGGGAACGATCCAGTCCGACCGCGTTCTGCCCGAACGTCTCGACGCAAGCTATGTCGGTGAAGATGGCGCACGCCACCGTCCCGTCATGTTGCACCGTGCGATCTTTGGCAGCTATGAACGCTTCATTGGCATATTGATTGAGCATTATGCCGGTCGCTTCCCAGTCTGGTTGGCGCCTGTGCAGGCGGTTGTTGCGACCATTACGTCGGAAGCAGACGGCTATGCGCATGATGTTACGGCCAAGTTGAAAGCGGCTGGCATTCGGGTTGAGGCCGACACGCGGAACGAGAAGATCAATTATAAGGTGCGCGAACACAGCGTCGCCAAGGTACCGCATCTCCTTGTCGTTGGCATGCGTGAGGCAGAAGAGGGCAAGGTCGCGATCCGCAGCCTTGGTTCCGACGGCCAGCGCATCATGACGCTGGATGAAGCCATTGCGATGTTGTCGCATGAAGCGACCCCGCCTGATATTCGTTAATCCAAATTTCGGTCAGATAAGGAGATTGTGATGAAGACGCTTCCTTTAACGCTCGCGGCTATATTGCTGTTGGCGGCATGCCAAAAACCGGCCGCAGATGATGCTGCCACAACAACTGAAGCGCAAGCCGACGTCACTGCAAGCTACAACGCGGCGCAAAAGGGCTATGCCGCGGCCAATGACAAAATGCATGCCGGCATGGGCAATATCGCCGAAGATGCGGACGTTGCGTTTATGCAGGGCATGATTCCGCATCATGTCGGCGCGGTCGAAATGGCAAAAGTTGCGTTGGAACATGGCAAGGACCCCGAAGTCCGCGCGCTCGCCGAAAAGGTGATTGCCGCGCAGGAAGCCGAAATCAGAGAGATGCAGGCGTGGCTCGACACAAACGGCGTGAAGGCGGGAAAGCCGCTCACTGCCGCTGACCATGCGGCAATGGGGCACTGAACATTCACGACCTAACGGGCCTTGCCACCGCGCAATTGCTGCTGTTGTCTGCAATGACGTTTGGCGCTGCGTATATCCGTGGGCTGACGGGCTTCGGCATGGCGATCATTCTGGTGCCGTTGTTCGGGATGATTGTTACCCCGGGCCAAGCGGTCGTCATTGCCATATTGCTTCAGGTACTGATTGGACCTGTTGGGCTAAAGGCCATATTTGCCGACGCGCATCGGCAGAGTGCGTTGATGATTGCGGCTTTTGCCATGCTTGCAACACCGATTGGCGTCCTCCTGCTGAAGGTCACAACCCCTGACGTTGCGCGGTTGATGATTGCGGCCATTGCCATTGGTGCGTTTGCGCTCGTCCTGCTTCCACAACGTGGCGAATTGCGCCCGGGACCAAAGGAGACCGCAGCCACCGGTATTGCGTCGGGCATCCTAACCGGCTTTGCAGCCATGCCCGGCCCGCCTGTCGTGCCCTTTTACCTGCGCCAGCCAATTCCGCCCAAGGAAGCACGCGCATCGATGATGCTCGTGTTTTTCGCCACGGCGATTGCGGGCACGATTTCGGCCTTTGCCTTGGGTTTGGCCGACGCGCGCTTATTGTGGCTGTCGCTGTTGCTGTTTCCGTCTGTGCTGGCGGGCAACTGGCTGGGCGCAAAATCTTTTGGCAAAGTCCCGCCTTCGTTGTGGCGCAGTTTTGTCGCTGGCATCCTTGGCCTTGCCGGCATTTCGGCGCTCATTCGGCTCTTCAACTGAAAACGTAAAAGCTAAGGCTTATTTGCCAAATTTCCGTTGCGTTTTTCCGTACCGCATTTTGCGTGTGCCGGGCTGACCCTCGGTCGATCGGCCGCGTGGGGCAGCGACATGTTGCTGGTGCGGCAGGCCAAGCTCGGTTGCTTCGAATGAGCGAATTTCATCGCGCAGACGCCCAGCCTCTTCAAACTCAAGATCTGCAGCGGCTGCGCGCATTTCCTTTTCAAGGTCATCGATATAGGCCCGCAGATTATGGCCAACGAGATTATTGGCGCCGTCGGCGTCAATTTCGACCAGCACCGAATCGCGGCTGGCGGTATCGGCAACAATATCGTGGATGTCGCGCTTGATGGTCGCAGGCGTAATGCCATGTTCGATATTATAGGCATGTTGTTTTTCGCGGCGGCGGTCGGTTTCGCGAATCGCACGCTCCATGCTTCCCGTCATCCGGTCGGCATATAGGATAACGCGGCCTTCGACGTTACGTGCGGCGCGACCAATGGTTTGAATGAGCGACGTTTCGCTGCGCAGGAAACCTTCCTTGTCCGCATCCAAAATCGCGACGAGCCCGCATTCGGGAATATCTAGGCCCTCGCGCAGCAGGTTGATGCCGACAAGCACGTCATACACGCCGCGCCGTAAATCACGGATGAGCTCGATGCGCTCCAACGTCTCCACATCGCTGTGCATATAGCGCACGCGCAAGCCAGCCTCATGCATGAACTCGGTCAGGTCTTCGGCCATGCGCTTGGTCAGCGTGGTGACCAATGTCCGGAAACCTGCCTCGGCCGTCTTGCGGCATTCGTTGATGCAATCCTGCACCTGATCTTCAACGGGTTTAATCTCGACCGGTGGGTCTATTAGTCCCGTGGGCCGGATAACCTGTTCGGCAAACACGCCCCCCGATTGTTCCATTTCCCAACCGCCCGGTGTTGCAGAAACGCATACCGTTTGGGGGCGCATAATGTCCCATTCGTTGAAACGCAGCGGCCGGTTGTCGATGCAGGACGGCAGGCGGAAGCCATATTCGGCGAGCGTCAGCTTGCGCCTATGGTCACCCTTTGCCATCGCACCGATTTGCGGCACCGTCTGGTGGCTTTCGTCGACGAACAGCAATGCATTTTCAGGCAGATATTCAAACAAAGTGGGTGGCGGTTCACCGGGCAGGCGGCCCGTTAAAAAGCGCGAGTAATTTTCGATGCCCGCGCAACTGCCGGTCGCCGCGATCATTTCCAGATCGAAATTCGTCCGTTCCTCAAGCCGCTGCGCTTCCAGCAATTTGCCTTCGGACACCAGCTCCTTCAGCCGCTCTGTCAGTTCGAACCGAATGGCTTCGCTCGCCTGCTTCATCGTCGGGCCGGGCGTCACATAGTGGCTGTTCGCGTACACGCGCACATTGTTCAGCTTGGCGCCTGTCGTTCCCGTCAGTGGGTCGAACTCGGCGATTTCCTCAATCTCATCGCCAAAGAAACTGACGCGCCATGCCATGTCTTCATAATGCGATGGAAAGATTTCCAGATTGTCGCCCCGCACGCGGAAATTGCCACGGGCAAAGCCGGTGTCGTTGCGCTTATATTGCAACGCGACCAGCTTGCGGATCAATTCGCGCTGATCGACACTTTCGCCTGCTTTCAGGTCGAATATCATCGCTGAATAGGTTTCCACCGAACCGATACCGTAAATACACGACACAGAGGCAACGATGATAACGTCATCACGTTCAAGCAACGACCGCGTCGCCGAATGGCGCATGCGGTCAATGGCTTCGTTTACGCTCGATTCCTTCTCAATATAGGTGTCGCTGCGCGGGACATAGGCTTCGGGCTGGTAATAGTCGTAGTAACTGACGAAATATTCGACCGCGTTGTCAGGGAAGAAGCTTTTAAATTCGCCGTACAGCTGCGCCGCCAAAATCTTGTTAGGTGCAAGGATCAACGCGGGCCGTTGCAACGCCTCAATGACTTTGGCGACGGTAAAGGTTTTACCGGAACCCGTGACCCCCAAAAGGACCTGATTCTTTTCGCCGGTCAGCGCAGTCGTCACCAGCTCGTTGATTGCGGTTGGCTGGTCGCCCGCAGGTTGATAATCAGAAACGATTTTGAAAGGGCGACCCCCTTCAAGCTTCGACGGGCGTTCCGGCCTGTGCGGGGTGAAGCTGCCAACCGTGTCCGGTTCTTCCAGCCCACGGCGGATAATCAATTCAGCCATGTTCGCTATATGTGCTTTAGCGGGTGCCAGGGCAAGAGTGTGCGGCCGCTTTATGTAAAAAACGTCCACTACGCTTTCATGTGCGCCACGGAACGCTGCAAACCCATGCAAAACCACAAAGGGGTTTTGATCGCCTGTTGCCTTTTTGATAATGCAGGGACACAAGACGGAAACTCAAACAAAGCGAGAGAAAAAACCGATGCACAAGTTCTTCCTATTGGGCGTTGCGGCGCTAGCGATTTCAGCCTGTTCCAACACAGGCGCTGATACTGACGGCGATGGCAAAATCAGCAATGCGGAAGCAACGACCGAAATGGCAAAGGGTGGCGCAATGGCCATGAAGCCAGGTCTGTGGGAAGTGAAAATCGGTTTCAACAAGGTTGAAGCGCCGACCGCACCCGCGGATGTGCAGGAAAAGATAAAAGCGCAAATGGGCCAAGGCGTGACCCAGCGCAGCTGCCTCACCAAAGAGCAGGTTGAAAAGCCTAGTACAGATTTCTTCGGCGCGCCGCCGGAAGCAAATTGCACCTTTGAAGAATTAAGCCGTTCGGCCGATGGTATGAAGGTTGCGATGACGTGCAAGCCGGGCGGACCAATGGTGATCAAGAGCAAAATGGATGGAAAGTTCCAAGCCGAAACCTACACGATGAACATTGACCAGAGCACCGAAGGCACGCCGATGGGGGCAGTCAAGATGACGGGCAAGATCGATGGCAAACGCGTTGGGGATTGCCCAGCATGAAAGCCGCAACGGGGATAAAACTGGCTGCCGCTGGGTTCGGGCTTTGCGTTCTTGCATCATGTTCAGACAACAGCGCTGACAAGGACGGCAATGGCGTGGTCGACAGCAAAGAACGCGCTGCCGAAATGGATTATGATGCCTTTATCCCAATGAAGGCGGGGCAGTGGGAAACCAAGTTTGTCTTCACCGACATTGACGTGCCGACGTTGGGCAAGGCGGAAAAGCAGCAGATCATGGACGAGGTCGCAAAGAGCGCGTCGAGCCGCAGCTGCCTGACTGAAGCAGAAGCCAAAAAGCCAGGGGCGGATTTCTTTGGCGGCAATGGCGCGGAGAAATGCGTTTATAAGGCATTTGACGTTTCTGGCCAAAATGTGCGGTTGAAGCTGTCATGCGGGATGGACGGCATGGGCAGTGTCGACATGGAACTTGCGGGCGTCATGGGCGAAACCGAATTCAATTATGACAGCAAGGTCGATGTCCGGTTGCCGATGATTGGCAAGGTGAAGATGCAGGGCAAAGCAACCGGCAAATATGCAGGCGCCTGCCCGGCTGCATGACGCAGCGCATGATACCGTCGTGGCGTAAGGCGCGAGTCGCGTCTCTCGCCACGGCTTTGTCGTTCTTTGCGGCAGCGCTTGGGGGATGGGCAACAACAACCGCTTCGGCTGAAAGCAGGCTTCCTGCGGCGGCGGAGGTGCGGGTTGATTTTACCGCTGACGGCATCACGCACGTTGCCGCGCAAGGCGATGCTGGTGTGGCAGGCCGTCCCGTCACGCTGGATGACCCTGCGCGCGTTGCTTCGATCTCGAAACTGGTGGTGGCCATTGGGGCGATGCGGCTGGCAGAGCAGGGCGTGCTTGATCTTGACCGTGATGTCGGTCTTTATCTGGGCTGGCCGGTACGCAATCCGGCCTTCCCCGATGTGCCTGTAACCATGCGTGCCTTGCTGTCCCACCAAAGCGGGCTGCGCGACTCTGTCGATTATATCGTGCCGCTGGATGGCCAGCTGTCCGACGTCATTGCCAACCCAAAAGCGTGGGATGCCGCCCACCCACCGGGCAGTTATTTTTCTTATGCCAATATCAATTCGCCCGTGATCGCGGCGGTGCTGGAAAGCGCCACGGGCGAACGGTTTGACCGGTTGATGGCGCGGCTGGTGCTTTCGCCACTTGGGCTTGATGCCTGCTACAATTGGGGCGCGGGGTGCAGCGAGGGACGGCGTGCGCAAGCGGTCACTTTGTTACGCCCAAATGGCGATTTGGCGCGTGATGCCGCCATGAAGGGGCCTGACCCTTGCGCGGTGTATCCTGCCACCAACGGCAGTTGTGATGTTGATGCGCTGTACGTTCTTGGGCGCAATGGTTCGGCGTTCAGCCCGCAAGGCGGCCTACGCATTTCGGCGCGCGATCTTGCCAAAGTGGGCCAATTGCTTTTGCGTCAGGGCGCGCCATTATTGTCGAAACAAAGCTTCGCCGAAATGACCGTACCAATATGGACGTTCAATGGTTCAAATGGCGATGACGACAAAGGCTATTTCACGGCATATGGTCTTGGCGTGCATTGGTTGGAGGACAAGGCGGGTAATCGATGGCTTGGCCATGTCGGTGAAGCATATTCGCTACGTGCCGGTTTTTGGATTAACCCGGCGCAAGGCAAGGGATTTTACCGCTACGTGACGATGGTCGATGAATTTTCACCCGTCGGGCATTGCTTTGACCGGTGCCCGTGATAGCGTAGCATTCAAACCGAAGCGGCCTCATCCAACAGGGGAAATTTGAGCCGCCGCATAACAGATACAATGGGGGACAATGATTATGATGAAAAAAACTTTATTGGGCGCGCTTTTGACAAGCGCATTGATGGCCACATCAGCGGCGGCCCGCCCGGATTATGCGGACGCCGTCAAAGCAGACTATGATAAGTCGCTCGCCAGCCTGTGGGACCATTTCCACCGCAACCCTGAACTGTCGTTCCGCGAATATAAGACTGCCGCCCGGATGGCACAGGAACTGCGCACCGTGCCTGGCATGATCGTGACTGAAAAGGTCGGCGGAACCGGCGTTGTCGGCATGCTGAAAAATGGCGATGGTCCAGTCGTGCTTGTCCGTGCGGACATGGACGGATTGCCCGTGCAGGAACGTTCGGGCCTCGCCAACAGCTCGACCGTCCGACAGGTCGGTGTCGATGGCCTTGAAATGCCCGTCATGCATGCCTGCGGCCATGATGTGCACATTACCTCTTTGCTCGGCACGGCCCGGCAAATGGCGCGCATGAAAGACCGGTGGAAAGGCACGATCCTGTTCATCGTCCAACCCGCTGAAGAGCGCGTTGGCGGTGCCAAGGCCATGGTGCAGGACGGTCTATACACCCGTTTTCCCAAGCCCGATTATGCGCTTGCCTTCCATGTGGCAGCAGAATTGGAAACCGGTAAAATCGCAGCAGCAGAGGGTATCCAATATTCGTCCGCTGACAGCGTCGACATCCGCGTTCCCGGTATCGCGACGCACGGCGCTGCGCCGCATCTTGGCCGTGACCCCGTCTACATCGCGTCACAGATCGTTGTCGGCCTTCAGTCGATCATCAGCCGCGAAAAGGGCCCCTTGGATGCTGGCGTGATTACCGTTGGCGCATTCCACGCCGGGACAAAGCATAACATCATTTCGGAATATGCCGATTTGCAGGTGACCGTGCGCGCCAACAGCCAAGCGGTTCGCGATCAGCTGATTGCCTCCATCGAGCGTGTGGCAAAGGGTATTGGCGCGGCCAATGGTTTGCCTGCGGATAAATTGCCGATCGTAAAGGTGAGCGAAAGCACGCCCGTCACCGTCAATGACGCGGCGCTTGCCCGCCGCTTGAACGGTGCAATTGCGACGGCATTGGGTAGCGACGTTGTTGTGCCATTCCGCCAAAGCAACATGGGCGCAGAGGATTTCGCATTTTTCGTCGATCAGCAATTTGGCATCCCGGGATATTATTTCGCGGTCGGCGGGACAAATCCCGAATGGATTGCCGCTGCGAAAAATGGCGGACCAGCCGTGGCCGGGCACCATTCGCCCTTGTTCAAGATCGATCCCGAACCGTCAGTCCGCTTGGGCATTGAGGCGATGACAGCGGCCGCGTTGGACTTGCTGGGAACAAAGAACTGATTGCGGATATCTGGCAGGTTACGGAGCGGCGACGATGGCGCGAAAAAATCGCGATTTTTATGACTCTGACGAAGAGTCCATTACGCCCGAAGTAACCTGCTGGCTGTGTTCGCGCCCGATGGGGGAGGTCACCGAATGGCATCATCCTGTGCCCAAAAGCCGGGGTGGCAAGGAACGGCAGCCGGTGCATCCGATTTGCCATCGGACCATTCATGCCAATTTCACCAACAGCGATCTCGAAAAGCGCTTTGCAACCGCTGACGCGTTATTGGCGCATGAAGAAATCGGACGGTTCGTGGCATGGATTGCCAACAAACCGTCCGACTTTAACGCGCCGACGAAGGACCGGCGTTAGCGTTGAGCCGCGCCGCTTCAGTCGCGGCTAACCACTATGAGATGGACCCGATGCCGCTTCGCCGCGGGTTTTCCAGAGCGAAAAGAATATGCCTCCCAAAATCAGGGCAAAGGTGACGCCCAGGCTTAAGACAGGCGGGAACTTGTCGCCGTCCATCATAAAGTCTGAAACGAAGATCTTCGAACCGATGAAGACCAGAACCAATGCCAGCGCATATTTCAGATAATGGAAACGATGGACCATCGCGGCGAGTGCGAAATACAAGGCACGCAGGCCCAAAATCGCCATGATGTTTGACGTGTAGACAATGAACGTGTCGGTGGTGATGGCAAAGATTGCGGGTACCGAGTCCACTGCGAACACAAGGTCAGCGAGGTTGATGACAACAAGCGCGAGGAACAATGGCGTCGCAGCGCGCACCATCTTACCGGTCTTGTCATCTGGTACCTTCACAAAGAACTTCTCGTCATGAAGCTCTTTGGTGACGCGCATATGCGTTGAAATATATTTGACCACCGGGTTCTTGGCGACGTCCATTTCCTGATCGCCAGAAAACAGCATCTTGATGCCGGTTCCGATCAGGAAAGCCGCGAAGATATACAGCGTCCAATAATATTCCTGCACGATCGCGGCGCCCGCGGCGATCATTAGGCCACGCAAGATGATGACGGCGATAATACCCCATAGCAAAGCGCGGTATTGGTACTTTCGTGGAATCGCGAAGAAGGTGAAAATCAGGCTGATGACAAAGACATTATCAATCGACAGCGCCTTTTCGATAAAAAAGCCTGTGTAATATTTCATGCCCATGTCTGCCCCTTTTTGGAACCAGACCCAAAGGCCGAACAGCATCGCAATAGTGATGTAAAACGCCGACAGCTTCAGGCTTTCGGCGATGCCCATCTCTTTGTCCTCCTTGTGCAAAATGCCAAGGTCAAACGCGGTGAGCGCGATCACGATGCCGATAAAGGCCAACCAGAACCAAGCCGGTGTGCCCAGCCAGTCCATCATCAAAAATTCCATGAAATCATTCCCTGTATTGTACGTGCCGATGCCGCGCGGATTTACCCGCGCGCGGCGTCAGCTTTAAAATTACGTCTTTTTAAGGCGCAGATGACGACCAAAGGAGGCATGTGCGTGGCGCGCCAACCGATCCTTGATCGCGAGCTTCAGTCGTTTCAGTTTTTGGATTCGAAACACGTCTGGCCAGCGCCGTGAAATTTCGGCGCGCAGTTCGCGATCAATTTTTTGGTGATATTGCATCAATCGAAATGACGAAAAAGTCATGACTACATCCTCTTGAACATTGTTTAAGTTCAATCGGATGTTCCGGGCAAAGCCTAGCGTATTTCGGGGGTTTGAAGACCGCCTGACCAATGCACCGGAAACATCCGATGCGGCCGACATCACGTTCCTTCCGAAGAAGCGAAGCGCCAGAGGGGCCCGGTCCGCTTGAATCTTCTGGAGCAAATTCGTCCGAATTGCAAGCCCGTTTTGATTGCCCTCGCGGGGGCTTAGCGAATTAATCCCTCAACAGGTCGTTGATTGCGGTCTTTGCGCGGGTCTGTGCATCGACGCGCTTTACGATGACGGCGCAGGAAAGATTTGGGCCCGGGCTGCCGTCGGGAAGCGCTTTGCCCGGGAGTGAACCTGGCACAACAACCGAATAAGCCGGCACGCGGCCCACAAAGATTTCGCCGGTTGTCCGGTCAATAATCTTGCTGGTGGAACTGATGAAAACGCCCATCGAAAGCACTGCGCCTTCTTCGATGACGACGCCTTCGACAACTTCTGACCGTGCACCAATGAAGCAATTGTCTTCAATGATGACGGGGCCAGCCTGCAGCGGCTCAAGTACGCCGCCAATGCCGACGCCGCCGGACAGATGGACATTTTTGCCAATTTGCGCGCAGCTTCCGACCGTTGCCCATGTGTCGACCATGGTGCCTTCATCAACGCGTGCGCCGATATTTACAAAGCTGGGCATCAGCACAACATTCTTGCCGATGAAGCTGCCGCGCCGCGCGACGGCGCCGGGCACAACGCGGAATCCCGCGTCCCGGAATCGGTTTTCGCCCCAACCTGCAAATTTGGAAGGGACCTTGTCATAGGCAGGGGCACCCGCTGCACCGCCGTCGACCACGACATTGTCATTCAACCGGAACGACAACAAAACAGCCTTTTTCAGCCATTGGTTGACCTGCCAACTGCCATCCAGCTTTTCCGCAACGCGCAGTGACCCGTCATCAAGGCCAGCCAATGCGGTTTGTACGGCGTCGCGCACCTCGCCTTGGGTTGCGCTGCTGATCGCGTCACGGGCGTCCCATGCGGCGTCAATGATGGCGGTTAGTTGTTCAGTCATGCGGCTCTTTCAAAGCTGTGAATTTCCGATAGCCATTGGGTCACATCGGAAATTTCATGGTCGATATGGTCTTGATGGGCTGCGCTATCAGCTTCGTCTTCATGTTTCACCCAAATTGTGCGCATGCCCAACGCTTTGGCGGGAACCAGATTATGCGCGGAATCTTCCACAAAAAGTGCCCGTGTGGCGTCGATCCTCAATTCGCTGCACAAGGCGTCATAACTGCCAGCGAAAGGCTTTGGCCTATGCTGCATCCTGTGGATGTCAAAAATATCCTCAAATACATTGTCCAGACCGCGCGCGGTCAACACGCGCTGGGCATAAGGTGCATCTGCGTTGGTGAAGATAATCTTCCGGCCCGGTAAAGTATTAATATGCCCACGTAAATCCGGCGCGGGTTGCAAGAGGCTCAGGTCAACCTCATGCACAAAATCGAGATAACGGTAAGGGTCCACCGCATGTTCAGCCATCAGTCCGCCCAAAGTCGTGCCATATTTCTTCCAATAACGATGCCGGATTTCATGTGCTTCGACAGAGCCAATTTGGAAATGATCTTCGACATATAGGGCAATACGATCCCGAATCTGCGCCATGATATTCGCCTCCGGGCCATATAAGGTGAGGTCGAGATCAAAGATCCATGTGTCGATATCGGTGAAATATGATTGCATGGTCCGCGCGTAACAACGCGTTGGGAATATCTCAATAACCATGTTATGATTGACGAAAGCGATTGGTGCGTAAAAGGGCGATCCCGCATAGAGGTTTGCAATGTCATGAGCTCAGCTTTGTCCGATCGTAAGCTGGTCATCGGCGGGTCGATTATATGTGCATTGTCGCTTTCGGCCTGCGGTGGTGGCGGTGGCGGGGTCAATTCGACCCCACCTCCACCCCCTCCAGTTGTGGCGCCACCGCCACCAACCCCGCCGCCACCCCCACCCACGCCAAATTTTGCGACAGCGGAATTTAATCGGTCGGACGGTCCGGGCTTTCACAACGCGATAACGGCCTATCGCACCGGCGCAACCGGATTGGGCGTGACCGTGGGCGTGATTGATTCCGGGATTGATCCCAACAGCCATGAATTCACCGGGCGTATTCACGCGCAGTCGGGTGATGTCACGGGCGCAGGCAGGTCGCTTGGCGACGATGACGGCCATGGGACGGAAGTGACCCGCGTGCTGGCCGCCGCCAAGGATGACCGTGATGTCCATGGCATTGCTTTTAACGCGACGATTTTGGCATTGCGTGCGGACCAAGCCGGCAGCTGCACCACAGCCGCGCCCGGTGAGGATCAGGCGGAATGCGCGTTTTTTGACTCCGCAATTGCAGCAGGCGTGGACCGCGCCACCGACAATGGTGCGCGCGTTGTAAACATATCTCTGGGCGGCGCAGGTGGCGCGAGTGCCACGCTTCGTGCGGCGATTAACCGCGCGACTCAGGCAGGCATCATCATCGTCGCTTCGGCTGGTAATGAAGGCAATGACACAGTGCCTGCGTTCGACCCGAACAATCCAAGCCCGTTTGCCCAGGCATTGTTGGCCAATGGTAACGGCCTCGTCATCATCGCTGCGTCGGTCGATGATCAGGGCGTGATTTCGAATTTCAGCAACAAGGCTGGCTTTTCGCAGGCGTCGGTTTTGTCGGCACTGGGGCAGGGCATTTGCTGTGAATATCGGGATGACACGATTTACCGGTTTGACCAAAATGGTCAGACAATCACCCGCGTGTTCAACGGCACATCATTTTCCGCGCCGCAGATTGCCGGTGCCGCAGCATTGCTTGCGCAGGCTTTCCCGAACCTGACGGGTTCGCAAATCGTCAACCTGTTGCTGACGTCCGCACGTGATGCGGGCGACCCCGGAACTGACGCAATTTATGGCCGCGGCATATTGGATATTGCACGTGCCTTTGCGCCCGCGGGAACGACGTCATTGGCGGGCACAACGATAGCCGTTCCGCTTTCGGGCGATGGTGGTACAACAAGTGGCCCGATGGGTGATGTTGCGATGTCCAATCGTCCCGTGAACGCGGTGATCGTAGATAGCTATGGCCGTGCATATGACATCGACCTTGCGCATGGTTTGAATGCCACTGCGCCCCGATTAAGGTTAACGCCTGCGCTTATCCATCAGGACCGGTCGGTGAGCGCGGTTCATGGCACCACCCAAATTGCATTTTCGATCAGCGACAGCGGCGTTGGTACCGCCAGCATCTTGCCGCTCGCGCTTTCGGACGGGCAAGCGCGACAAGCGCGGTTGTTGGCAGGCCGGGTCAGCGCAGCGATGAGCAAAGATACCCGCTTTAGTCTGGGCATCCGGCAAACGGCCGCCAATCAGGTCGCGGCCTTGCAAGATATGGCCAGCAACGCCTTTTTGACTGCTGGTGCGGCACGGATGGAGGGCGGCTTTGAGCGCCAGCCGGGCAATTCCTTTGCCCTGCGACAGAAATTGGGTGCGTTCGGGCTGACGGGCAGCGTCGAACATGGCGACGCCCGTCTGTATGAAGGGGCTAGCGACGAATATCTCCGCCGCGGTACACGCGAATATCCCTATGCAACATTAGGGGTGTCGCTGGATCGGAAGATCGGGCCGGCAAGACTGGCGCTGGGTGCCAATTGGATGCGGGAGGATGAAACGATCCTTGGTGCCCGCTTTGCCAACTTCATCGGTCGCGGCGGTGCGCGCAGCCTGTTCGTCGACGGCAATATGGAAGCGACCTTGGGGCAGGATTGGTCCATCGGCACCAGTTGGCGGCAAGGGTGGACCCATCCCAACGCGGGGTCGACATTGACTGGACAAAGCCTGCTGAAGAGCAACGCATTTTCCTTTGACGTCACACGGGCCAACGCATTTGCATATGGCGACCGGCTGGCGTTTCGGTTGGCCCAACCGCTGCGCGTCACCAGCGGCGGCCTCGCGCTAAATGTGCCCATTGCCTATGATTATGCCACGCTTACCCCGACATTCGGCATCAGACGCTTCAGCCTTGCGCCACAAGGCCGCGAAATCGCGAGCGAGCTTGCGTGGATATTGCCAATAAGCGGCGGCTATGTCTCGTCACACCTGTTCTGGCGACAGGAGCCGGGGCATTTTAAACGCGCGCCGGATGACATCGGCGTGGCGTTCCGGCTGCAGTTCGGTTTTTAAACCGTAAAGCTCTCGCCGCAGCCGCAACTGCCGGTGGCGTTGGGGTTATTGAAGACAAAGCCAGCGGCAAATTCATCTTCGACCCAATCCATGATCGATCCGACGAGATAGAGCACCGAGCCGCCATCGATATAGAGCACGCCGCCCGGCGTTTCGATTTTTTCATCGAAAGCGATGGCCTCGGACACATAGTCGACCGAATATGCGAGGCCAGAACAGCCCCGACGCGGCGTGGACAGCTTTACGCCAATCGCGCCTTCGGGTGCCTTGGACATAAGCTCGGCAATCCGCGCTTCGGACGCGGGCGTCAGGGTGACTGCAGCGGGGCGAACGCGGGTCTTTACATCGGTCATAACATTCCAAGCTCCAGACGGGCTTCATCGGTCATATTGGCTGGCGACCATGCCGGTTCCCAGACCAAATTTACTTCAGCATCACCAATGCCCGGTACCGCGCCAACGCGCAGTTCAACTTCACCCGGCATGGATTCCGCCACTGGGCAATGCGGGGTCGTCAGCGTCATCGACACGAGCGCATGGCCGTCATTGATCTCGACATTGTAAATCAGGCCAAGGTCGTAAATGTTCACCGGAATTTCCGGGTCGTAAATTTCCTTAAGCGCGGCGATGACCGCTTCGTATAAATCGCCGTCGGGTTCGCCCGGTGATGGCGCAGCAGGTTTCTGCGCGAGAAAGCCCTCCAGATAATCCTTCTTACGGGCCAATGTCTCGCCAGGCGTTTCGACAGCGTTTTCCACGCGCGCACGGGGCGGCTTTTCGACGCTATCAACTTCTTCTATCCGGATGTTCTCGTTCATCCAAAAATCCTTTTCACCCGTTCCAGCCCGCGCACCAGCGCTGCGACATCATTTTCGTCATTATAAATACCAAAGCTCGCCCGCGCGGTGGCGGGGATGCCCAGATGGTCCGTCAGCGGTTGTGCGCAGTGATGGCCGGCACGAATGGCGACATTTTCTTCGTCCAATATCGTGCCGATGTCGTGCGGATGGATGCCCTCCATGCTGAAGGACACGATGCCAGCGGACTTTTCCGGACCGTATAAGGTGACCGAATTGATACCGCGCAAGGCGTCACGCGTCTGCGCGGCGAGCGCGCTTTCATGCGCGAATATCGCTTCGGGACCAAAGCTGTCGATAAAGTCGATCGCGGCGTGCAGGCCGATCACCTCGATAATCATCGGGGTGCCCGCCTCAAACCGCGATGGCACCGGGGCGTAAGTCGTCTTTTCAAAGGTCACGCGATCAATCATCGCGCCGCCGCCTTGCCATGGCGGCATGGAATCCAGTGTTTCCGCCTTTGCCCACAATACGCCAACGCCGGTTGGGCCATATAATTTGTGGCCGGACATGACGTAAAAGTCGCAGTCCAGCTCGGCCATGTTCAGCCGCATGCGTGGCGCCGCCTGACAGCCATCGAGCATGAGCTTGGCACCAACAGCATGTGCAGCCTTGGCCGCACGCTTTACGCCAAGGATCGACCCCAGCACATTGGACACATGCGCAAGCGCGACGAGCTTATGTTGTGCAGTAAGGTTCGCTTCCAGCCAGTCGAGGTCAATCAGGCCATCGTCGGTCAGCGGGCAGACGTCGATATGCGCGCCGACCTTTTCCGCCAGCATCTGCCACGGAACGATATTGCTATGATGCTCCAACCGGCTGAGCATGATGCGGTCGCCAGCTTTTAGATTGGCGGGGCCCCAGCTGTGTGCGACCAAATTGATGCCTTCGGTCGCGCCGCGCACGAACACGACTTCGTTCGGCGATGCTGCGCCGATGAACCGCGCCACGCGCTCGCGCGCCGCCTCAAACGCGACAGTCATATTGGCCGAGCGGGCATAGACGCCGCGATGGACGGTGGCATAATCGGCGCCACCGGCACGCATCATCGCGTCGAGCACGACCTGCGGTTTTTGCGCCGTCGCGGCGGTGTCGAGATAATGCCAGTTGTTCGCAAGGCCGGGGAATTGGTCGCGGATGGGTGAAGCGGACATCAGCATAGCAACACACCGTCATGCTGAACTTGTTTCAGCATCCATCGTGCAACTGAGACCGAAGCTCGGCGAGGCGAAATAGACCCTGAAACAAGTTCAGGGTGACGACGATTTAGGGGGAACCGTGCGCTCACACCAAATCCCCCAATTTGGCCAACGCCGTTTCGGTCAGCGCCTCTTCATCTGTCGCGCCTTCAAACACGCCCGCGACAAACGCCTGCAACATCAGCTTCTTTGCCTCGGCAGGGGTAATGCCGCGCGCTTGCAGATAGAAAAGGCCCATGGCGTCCAACTCGCCAATCGCGCAGCCATGGGCGCATTTGACGTCGTCGGCGTAAATTTCGAGTTCCGGCTTAGCGTTGGCGGTCGCGCTGCGGTCCAGCAGCATCGCTTTGACGGACTGCACGCTGTCGGTTTGCTGGGCATCGCGTGCCACGGCCACTTTGCCGAGATAGGTGCCGGTCGCTGTACCCGCCAAGACGGAGCGGACGATCTGCGATGATGTCGCGCCGGGTTCGGCATGGGTGACAGTGGTAATGACCTCAAGCGTTTGCGTGCCGCCACCAATTTGCACCGCGCCAAGTTTGAAATCAGCTTTTTCGTGCAGTGTGACGTTCAACTCCACCCGCCCGTAATCACCGCCGATATTCAGCACATGGATAGCGGCGGTGGCGCCTTTGCCAATCGCGATGTCCAGTTGATGGATCGTTCCGCCGTCCTGCATGATGGTCCGCGCAAATGTCCCGCCCGCAGGCACGATGATGCTTTCGGGGGCTGGCAAAGGCCATGCCGCCTCGACAGCGGCAATGTCGCTGTAGCGCCATGCTTCGTCATGCCGGGTTGGGAGAACAGTCATGGCTGCGCCTGTCTCTGCGAAACAAATTCTGCGACCATCGTGTTACGCGTCTCTTTCACACACGCCCCAAGGTCATCGAAGATGGCCTTTTTCAAGTTACGCCGTTTGTCGTCGCCGAGCGCCTTGTTGTCACTTTCGGTGAGACGTGGCTGCAAAGGCACAAGGCATTGGCGAATGGCATTGCACCCAATCGCATCGATGCCCTTATCTCCTGTTGACCGGCTCGTTTTGCATTTGAATTTTTCGCCGCGTAGCGAGAATTTCCCTTGCCATTTATCGAGCCGTTTCGCGATTACGACGATTTCCTGATTGTCCGAAAACTCAGGCTCCGCAGTCGTTGCTTGGAGCGCCAAAGCAAGAAGCAAACTCATGCCGCCAATTCCTTATACCCGTCACGCTCCAGCTCAAGCGCGAGCTCCGCGCCGCCGGTCCGCGTGATGCGGCCACCGTCGAGGACATGCACAAAATCGGGTTTCACATAATCGAGCAGCCGCTGATAATGGGTGATCAGCAGCACAGCCTTGTCCGGCTTGCGCATGATGCGGTTGATGCCATCACCCACGGTGCGCAGCGCGTCGATGTCGAGGCCGCTGTCGGTTTCATCAAGGATCGCGAGCGCAGGGTCGATGATGCCCATCTGCACCATCTCGTTGCGCTTCTTCTCGCCGCCGGAAAAGCCGACATTCACGGGACGCTTGAGCATGTCCATATCCATGCCAAGCGCGCCTGCCTGTTCGCGTGCGACCTTCAGGAATTCTCCTCCGGTTAGCGGAGCCTCACCACGGTATTTGCGCTGCGCATTGAGCGCCTCGCGCAGAAACTGGACGTTCGATACGCCGGGAATTTCGACCGGATATTGAAAGCCCAAGAACAGACCGGCGGCGGCGCGCTCATGTGGTTCGAGGGCGAGCAAATCGATCGGCTCTTGTGTGCCCCGGCGAAGGCCGGGGTCCAGTGCGGCCACCGAGCCGTCTGTTTGAGGTTCTGGACCCCGGCCTTCGCCGGGGAGCACGGGTGGCGTAAAGATCACCGAACCCTCCGTCACCTCATAACCGGGGCGTCCCGAAAGCACATAGCCCAGCGTCGATTTTCCCGCGCCATTCGGACCCATGATCGCATGGATCTCGCCCGCGTTCAGCGAGAGCGTGAGGCCTTTAAGGATAGGCTTGTCGCCAACATTGGCGTGGAGGTTATTTATTTGGAGCATATGACGTCTGTTTTTCCGTTAAATCGTGTTGCGTTGAAGAGGCGACCATGCCTCACCCCACGCTCCCCTCAAGGCTAATGCCCAACAACTTCTGCGCCTCAACCGCGAATTCCATCGGCAGTTGCTGCAGCACTTCTTTGGCAAAGCCGTTGACGATCAGCGCGACCGCTTCTTCGGCATTCAGGCCGCGGGCCATTGCGTAGAACATCTGGTCGTCCGAAATCTTGCTCGTCGTCGCCTCATGCTCGATCTGCGCGCTTGGGTTGCGGACCTCGATATAGGGGACAGTGTGTGCGCCGCTCAAAGACCCGAGCAACAGCGAGTCACATTGGGTGAAGTTGCGCACGCCTTCGGCATTGGGCGCAACGCGCACCAGCCCGCGATAGGTGTTGTTACTGTGTCCGGCGCTGATGCCCTTGCTGACGATGGTCGAACGGCTACCCTTACCATTGTGAATCATCTTGGTGCCGGTATCGGCCTGCTGGTGATTGTTGGTGACCGCGACCGAGTAAAATTCGCCAATGCTGTTTTCGCCGTTTAATACGCAGCTTGGATATTTCCACGTCACCGCGCTTCCGGTTTCAACCTGAGTCCAGCTCACCTTGCTGTTCCGCCCCTGGCACAATGCGCGCTTGGTAACGAAATTGTAGATGCCGCCTTTGCCTTCCGCGTCGCCGGGATACCAGTTTTGCACGGTCGAATATTTGATTTCGGCATCGTCCAGCGCGACCAGTTCGACCACGGCGGCGTGTAGCTGGTTTTCGTCGCGCATCGGCGCGGTGCAGCCTTCGAGATAGCTGACATAGCTGCCCTTATCAGCGACGATCAATGTCCGTTCGAACTGCCCCGTATTTTCCGCGTTGATCCGGAAATAGGTGGACAGCTCCATCGGGCAGCGCACGCCTTCGGGGATGTAGACGAACGTACCATCGGAAAAGACCGCGCAATTGAGCGTAGCGAAATAATTGTCGTGCATCGGCACAATCTTGCCGAGATATTTGCGGACGAGATCAGGATATTCCTTAATCGCTTCCGAAATGCTGCGGAAGATAACGCCAGCCCGCTCCAATTCCGCGCGGAAGGTTGTGGCGACCGAAACGCTGTCAAACACGGCATCAACCGCGACGCGGCGTTGGGGCAAGCCGCCATCTTCGCCGCCTTCGACACCGGCAAGCAACTTTTGCTCGGCAATCGGAATGCCCAGCTTTTCATAAACGCGCAGGATCTCGGGATCGACCTCATCCAGTGAATTCAGATTTGGCTTCGCCTTGGGCGCGGCATAATAATATGCGTCCTGATAATCGATGGGCGGGACATTGAGCTTGGCCCAATCCGGCGCTTCCATCGTCTTCCACATGGCAAAGGCTTTAAGGCGCCATTCGAGCATCCATTCGGGTTCATTCTTTTTTGCTGAAATGAAGCGAACGGTATCTTCGTTCAGACCCTTTGGCGCGAAATCGGTTTCGATGTCCGACGACCAGCCATGCTCATAATCGGCAACCTTTTCGGCGGCGTCCCACGCGGCCTTGTCTTTGATTTCAATATCGTCGGTCATCGCGTCAGTCCTGCCAAATTGATTTGCGCAAGCGCACCGCGCACAGCGTTGTTGACGACGGGCCAATGCGATTGGACGTGGCAGCTGCCTTCTTTCGCACAATGCTGACCCAAGGCGTGTTTATGCGTATCGCAGCACGCGGTCATCGCAATTGGGCCTTCGACGGCCTCAATAATATCCGCCAGATTGATGGCCGCAGCAGGCCGGGCAAGCGTGATGCCACCGCCTGTTCCACGTGCCGAACGCAATAGGCCCGCCTTGGTCAACATGCTCACCAGCTTTTGAGTCGTGGGCAGCGCAAGGCCGGTTTCGGTCGCAAGGTCCGTCGCAGATACGCGCGCAGAGCCGCAATGGCGCGAAGCCGCGCTCATAACCACCACTGCATAATCTGCCATATTCGACAAACGCATAACAACGTCCCTAATCAGATAAATTTACTCCGATTGGGGGCAGATGGTCCTTTTGTCGGCGGAAATCAACCCAGAAAGGACACGATATCGCGGTAGTTTTCCTTGCTCAGCCACAAGCGCATCACTTTTGCATTGTTGCTGTCATGCATTGCACTTGTGTTCCCCGATCCATCGGAACTTTATACCAAATGCGTTGCGGAATATTCACGTTATTTACCAGATGCTTAAACCACGTAAGCCTTGGTTTGATCGAATGTCGGTCCAATGGCATACACGCCCGATGCACCAGCGGATCCGGGCAGCTCGCCGAGCGGTTCAATGCTGATATTGGGGGCGCTTGCTTTCATCACCATTGCCGCTGATGACGTTGCAACGGCACTGCCGTTTGACGCGGTGTGGATGAGCCGGGTTAGGTTATCGACGATAGTTTGCGGGCGGCTGTCATCGTCAGATACAGTGACATCAAATGCAAGGCGGGCATCAGGTGCAGCAGAGAGCAACGCGCTCATTAAGCCAGTGGCATCGGCAGGCGGCGTGTCGCGGCTGATAAAATATTCGCCAACTTGTTCCCATTGCACGGCATCACTGGCCAAGGGGACATCCGTCGCAATGCAAAAATGGTAACTGCCGCGCGGCATATCATGGCCCGCGGGTGCGGTGGCGCTTCGGGCTACGGTTACTGCGGGCGTCCATGAAGAGGTTGGCGACGGGCTGCCGTCAGAAACTTCAAACGGCACATGCGTGCTTTCCAGACGCTGGGCATTGTCAATTGCGCGGCCCTTCGCCACTTGAGCCGCAAGTAGGATGGCGGCATGTGACATTTGCTTGTCAGCTTCTATGGTCTCTACGGAGGATGCCTGTTCCCAAAGACTGTCAAACCGGTCGAGCCATGCGTCGCCATAAGGCGCAACGGACTGCGCCTTGAACACTGAGGGAATGGTCGGAATGATAATGTGCAATTCGGCGCCCGCGCTGACTATCGCTTCGGCAATCAGGATGTCGGCGCCAGCGGCCAAGGCGCCAAAGGCAAATCCGACGCCCATGTCACTTAAGCGATTGGCGATGCTGCGCGCGGCAAGATGGTCATCGGGCGCTAGGCCCATTAGCCCTGAAAAATATATGCTTTTGGGCGGTGCGAAGGGGGCGAGCCAACTGTCATTTTCGCCGCGATGACGCAGGACGCTGCGCAATTGCCGAAGCGTTGTTGCATGGTCTTCCCACGCATTGGGCGCGTGCTGCAAGCCAGCGGCCAGCATCAATTCGGCATTGTCGCGATTGCCCAAAAGCAAATGCGCCTCTGCCTTTGTCGCGTCGTGCCAATAGGCCGTTTCGCCGCGGCCGACACCGGTTTCAAGCAACGCGAGAACCTTGCTTGCCAGCAATGCCATATGGCCACTCTGGCCCGCGAAAAATGACATGGTTGCCGCATTGATAAGCGGATAGCTGTCGGGTTTGATCGCGGCAGAGTCCGCATAGGCCTTGGCTGACTGCAGAAACAATCGTGTTGCAGCATTGCCTTTTGCTTTACGCGCCAAGTCCTTCAGCAGCCGGCCCTTCAGGTTCAGAATGGCGGGGTCATCAAGAATATTGTGCAAGCCAGCCCCCAGAAACGCTTGCCATGCTTTCTGGGCTGCGCCGGCGCGTGCCAACTTCAATATGGTGAAGCTTTCCTCACGCATCGCGTTATGGCTGGCCCCCCATGTTGCCGGTATCGGGATCGACGATGATGGGAACCCAATTCAACTTTGCCGTACGTTTCGATGTTGCCATTTCAAGGTGGATATTCATCGCATACACATAATAGGTTGAAGGGTCGCGTTCGTTCACACCGGTAATGGCATTGCCATTTTCATCAGTATTCCAAAAATCGATTAGATATGCCCTTTTGCCAAAAGTGCCTCCGCCCGGTGCGATGGATACGGCGCGGCGGTTAAAAAATGCGTGATTTGGCCTGATGCGGGTTCTGGGGTCGGTACCGCTGATCGGGACAAAGCGGATGATGTCGCTGTCTTTGGAAGAGAAGCGAACGGCGTCATCCTTGTTATCGAGATAAATGACCACGACTTGCTGGCTCGCAAAACTAAAATCTTCAAAATTCTCTTTGAACTTTTCGGCGCCACCTCCTGCATAGTTGGCTTTGCTCATCGCCTGCAGGAGGGGTTCTGCCACCGCGACTATCTGGGCATTGGTCGGCTGCTGATTGGGTGCAGCAACATAGGCTTGCTTCACGGTCAGTGTACCATTGGGTTCGAACCGGATGTACACTGCGCAAATATGTTGTGGTCGAAATTGTTTTACATTCCCTTGCGTTTCCGGTTCTGCATCGGTGGCGGGTTGCCCGAAGGCGTAACTGGCTCCGAACATTCTGACATATTCCGCCTGTTCGGCCTCAGGGTTGTATATATGGGTTGGTGCTACGGTCGCGCCATGTGGTCCGAACGAGAGATGGTTTGGGATCATGCCTTATCTTTCCTTTCCAATATATGTTGTCCAAATTTTATTGGCCGCTTGTCGAAAGCTTGGTCCAAGCGCTTCCATTTTCTGGCGAACGCTGCGGGCCTTGGCCATGCTGGCTATATTGTCGCGTCCCTGTAGTCTCTGCGTTCGCGCCAAAAGCGTCCAAAGCTTGAGATCCGTCTCCATCACGGGCAAATTACCCTGTCCTGCAGCCAACACGCCGCTGCTGTCGGCAATGGATTTTTGAACGAGTTGTTCTGCTGCGCGATATTGTTTGAGGACGATATGCGCATCGGCCATTCCAATTTGCGCCCAACTGCTGCGCAACGCATATTCGACATTGCGCGGGTCCGCCTCGACGAGATCTTGCATAAGCTCTGCTTCTGTTTTGCGCAGCGCAAGGACATCGTTAAACGCGCCAAGGCGGCTTTTGACGATCGCAGCCCAGCCATGACGGTTGGCTAGATCTTGTTTTATTTTCCGGTTCGTCGGTTCAAGCGCGAGCGCCTTTTTCTCATAATCAATGGCTGCCATACAATGGCGTAATGCGACAGTAAGCTCGCCGCCATTACGCGAATGTAGATCGCACAGATTGCCCTCGGAATAGCCAAGCTCCATGTGGCTGCGAACGCTATTGGGTTCGACCTTTGCCAACCGCCCGGCCAAATCGCGATAGGCCGTCCAGTGCCGTAACGCCGTTTGTCGGTCCCCGCGCAGCATGGCACTTTGGCCGACGTAAAACGCGCTTTGGGCATGTCCAAAAATGCTGTCGGGTGATTTAGGTGTCCGCGACAGCAATGCGGCGGTTGTCCGGTACGCCTCCAGATATTTCCGCTCGGCCAATTCGGGGCGCCCGGCAACGGTATCGTCTTCGCCCATTGCCAATATCACGCGCGCGCGGCGTTCCAGGCTTTCCGGTGGGAGCGACGCCAAATCCCCTTGCGCGCGGTAATGTTCGAGCGCCTCTGCATTGACCACGGTCATCGCGTCGGGCCTGCCAACGCCGCGCAATGTCTCGCGCAAGTCCGTCAGCATGAATTCTACCAGCCCTTCTGCGGCAGCGCGCTGACGGGCTGCTTCGTTTCGGGCGTTTAGGGCGAATAACGTCATTGCGCCCATGATTATCACTGCCGCCATCGCAACGGCCGTGACGGCCATCACGCGTCGGAGCTTTCTTTGCGCATCGCGCTGAATCAACGCATCAAGTGGAACCCCCGCAACGCCCGCAATAATTTTCAAAAGTGCAAGCTGCGGACCATCTCCCTCGGGACGAAAATCTGCCGCTAGAGGTTCGTTGCCATCCACGAGCAATACCGCCGGAAATGCGTCCTGCGGATTTCCGGAAATGATTGCGGGCAGGATAGGCTTTTCAGGATGAAGTTCGCGGAAGAGCGCAATTTCGGCGGCGACCCAGCGCGATTTTGCCGCAGAGGGCGAACATAATACGATGAGGCAATCGGCGCGTGAGAGCGCGTCTCTTATGGCGGCTGACAGGCTGGTCCCGGCCGCCAAATCTTCACGGTCGCGAAATATGGGGCCTAATGTTCGCGTGCTGTTTGCATGCGCCGCGGCCACTTGCTTTGGTAATCGGTAGCGTTCAAGCTTTTGCTGCAGCTTTGCCGACGCAGCCATATCGTCATGGCTATAACTGATGAATGCGCTGAACCGGCCATGTGCATCATGGGCCGAATTTGCTGCCTGGTCCCGGATTCGCATTGCCCCTCCGCTGTGGCCTAATGCGCTGAGACTACACGATATCGTTTTGGGTTAAACGGTTTTATTCGCGGAGCTTGCTCGCAACGTAGCTTTCCAAATTCTGGGCTTCTTCAGCAGAAAAACGCAGACCCAGCTTGCTGCGCCGCCACAATATGTCGCTTGCGGAGCGCGCCCATTCTTGGCCGATCAAATAGTCGACTTCGCGGGCATACAGTCCGTGGCCAAAATGCGTGCCAAGATCTTTGATGGTGTTCGCATCGGCCAGAATTGCTCGCGTCAGCGTACCATAGCTACGCACCCAGCGGTGGGTGAGCGGAGCAGGCAGGAACGGGTATGCGCGCTGCAGTTCATCCGCCAAGTGATCTGCACCGTCAGTCGGAAAGTCGCCACCCGGAAGCGGCTGTTGGAGCGTCCAGCTTCGCCCATCGAGAATAGGCATATATCCGGCGAGCTTTTTGACGGCGCTCTCGGCCAAGTGGCGGTATGTTGTAATTTTCCCGCCGAAGACCGACAGGATCGGCGCTTGCCCGTCGGCATCAACGTCGACTTCGAAATGGTAACCGCGCGACGCGGTTTCGGGCTTGCCCGACCCGTCATCGACCAGCGGACGAACGCCGGCATAGCTGTATATGACGTCCGCCGCAGTGATGGTTTGTTTGAAATAGGCGCCAGCGGATTCGCAGATATAATCGATTTCCTCGGGCGTCGCGAAAACGTCGTCAAGCGAACCTTTGTGATCGGCATCCGTCGTGCCGATCAGGGTGAAGTCATCCTCATACGGTATCGCGAAGAAGATCCGGCCATCGGGGTTTTGGCAGAAATAAGCCTGCGGCGTATCGAACATTTTGCGCACAACGATGTGGGAGCCGCGCACAAGCCGGATGGTTTCGGCTGCATTGCGTTGACGCCCGGTGGTACGCGCAAGCAGTTCAAGCACCGCTGGCCCAGCTGCGTTCGCAACGGCGCGCGCCTGTATCGGTGGCTGCCCTGCAATTTCGATATGCCATATGCCATCGCGTCGTTCGATGTGCGTGACTTCGGAATGCGTGCGGATTTCTGCGCCATGTTGCGCTGCGTCCATCGCGTTAAAGATCACCAGTCGCGCGTCATCGACCCAGCAATCGGAATATTCGAACGCAGTTGTGAATTGGGGCTTCAGCGGCTTACCGGCGGGTTCAGACGCAAGCTTTACGGTGCGGGTCGCCGGAAGCAGTTTGCGGCCGCCAATATGGTCATATAAAAACAGGCCCAGGCGAACGAGCCACGCGGGCCGAATGCCCTTTTGATGCGGCAGGATGAAGCGCAGCGGCCAAATGATGTGCGGCGCAATGGCCCACAACCGTTCGCGTTCAATCAACGATTCCCGCACCAGCGCGAATTCATAATGCTCAAGATAGCGCAGGCCGCCGTGAATAAGTTTTGTCGATGCAGAGGATGTGCCGCGCGCAAGATCACCGCGCTCGAGCAAGACAACTTTTGCGCCACGTCCCGCCGCGTCGCGCGCAATGCCCGCACCGTTTATGCCGCCGCCGATTACGGCGAGGTCAAAAATTGGCTGGCTCATAAAAATCCCCAAGCAAAGGTCGCCGCGGCGATGAAAGCGGTAAAAGTGGCAAGCATGACGGGCAGCATCGCTTTCCAGCCTTGCCCGAGTAACAAATCAAGCCGTGACCGCATAGCGGTTGCGGTAACGGCGAACAAGAGCATCGCCTTCGATGCCAGCAGGCCATATTCGGCCACCCACTTTGGTGCGTCGACAAACGAGTTGATGGCAACCACCGCGAAGAATGCGATGATGAACCAAGGCAGTTTCAACTTCGCGGCAAGGCTTTTCGATTGGCCATTGCCCGAACCGATGGCGAGGCCAATGAGCGCCACTGCGGGCGCCAGCAAAGCCACGCGCGACAGCTTTACGATGGTTGCCGTTTCACCGGCGGATTGGGAAAAACTATAGCCACCGCCGAGCGATTGCGCGACATCATGTATCGCAGCGCCCATCAGGAAACCCGCCTGACGATCCGTAAAGGCGAGCTGCGCCGCGATGAGCGGATAAAAGGACATGGCGATAGCACTGGCGAGCGAAACACCCACCAACGTCAGCGTGAATTGGTTCTGGTTCAGCCGCTCGCGGCCAATAACGGCGTAGATGGCCAAGGCCGCCGACGCGCCACAGATGGCTGTTGCGCCGCCCGCAAGCCATCCTGCATAACTGCTTTGTCCCGCCATTCGCGCGCCGAACAGGCCCGCACCCATCACCAGCGCCATGATGCACACCAGCCCCAGAAAGGCGAGTGCACCCAATCCGCCAATCTGCATGACGGTCACCTGGGTCCCCAGCAGAACGATGCCCCACCGCAAACAAGAGGTGCCGCAGAAATCGAGGCCGGGGTGAACCTTTTGCTCAGCCGACACAAAATTGAGCGCCAGACCAAGCAGAAGCCCGGCCAATATGACGGGCATGGCATAATGTTCAGAGAACCAAGTCGCTGCGACCGACGCGATTCCAACGACAGCAAGACCCGGGAACAATGCGCCGATCATCAATCGTTTGCGCGGTGCCGGATTGTCCTCAGCAAGATATGTCTCGCCATACAGGTCAGCGATATAATTCGCGTTTATGTCTTGCGGTGTCATATGGCCTTCTATAGGCAGATGCATCAGAAGTTCCAGCATAAAGCAGGACTTGGGAGAGGATTTAATGGCCGACACCGAGAACGCAAAGGCGGGCGATGCCGCACGCTATATCCGCTACGGACTCATTGTCCTTTTGTTTTTCGGCACGGCGCTCAATTATCTCGACCGACAGGTCCTCGCACTTCTGAAACCCACATTGCAGGTTGAATTTGGTTGGAGCGACCGTGAATTTGGCCATTTCGGATCGGCATTTCAAATTGCCACAGCGGTGGCTTTGCTTGGCGTCGGGTGGTTTATTGACCGGTTCGGCGTGCGTTGGGGCTATGGTTTGGCCGTTGCGATATGGAGCTTGGCGGGCATGGGACATGCTTTTGCCAGTTCTGTTGGGCAGTTTGTCGCCGCACGCGTCACCTTGGCTGTGGCAGAGTCGGTCAATACGCCAGCGGCGATGAAATCCGCCGCCACATATTTGCCCATTCGGGAACGATCCATCGGTATTGGCGTGATTAACAGCGCGTCCAATATAGGCGCCATTCTGGCGCCGCTGACCGTGCCATGGATTGCCATCATGTATGGCTGGCGCGAGGCGTTTATTATCACTGGCGCGCTTGGCTTTGTCTGGTTGGTTTTCTGGTGGCTCGGGACAAGCAAGCTTCAGCCATTGGGTACAGCTGCGCCAACCATCGCCAATCCAGCAGACAAAGGCCCGCCATGGCGTGAGCTGTTGAAGGAACGGCGGACATGGGCCGTGGCTGGCGCAAAGCTGCTTACGGACCTTGTCTGGTGGTTTATATTGTTTTGGGCGCCAGATTTCTTTGCACGGCAATTTGGACTGGGGCAGGCCGAAATAGGCGCGCCCACGGCTATCGTATATGCGCTGGCAGCGGTTGGCGCGTTGACCAGTGGTATATTGTTCCCCCTCCTATTGGGTAAGGGAATGACGCCCAATGCAGCGCGCAAGAGCTCAATGTTCTTTTACGCTTTGCTGATTTTACCCATTCCCTTGGCCCTGCAGGCGCCAAATGAATGGATCGCGGCGCTGATCATCGGGCTGGCACTTTTCGCGCATCAGGGTTTTTCGACCAATATTTTCGGCATGACGGCGGATATCGTTCCCGCCCGTCAGGTCGGCAGCGTGATCGCAATTGGGGCTTTGGTCGGTAATTTGAGCGGCGCGGCCATGCTTGAATTCGCTGGCTGGTCGCTGGATTCAGGCCTTGGCTACACGCCGATGTTCGCAATCTGCGCAAGCGCCTATTTACTGGCGTTGCTGTGGATTCACATCATGCAGCCAAGGCTGGTTGTGGTAAATGACGCCGACTGATTAGCCGGCCTTGGCCAAGCCTTCTGCGTCCACAATTGCTTGTAGTTCGCCCGCTTCGTACATTTCCATCATGATGTCCGAACCACCAAGGAACTCGCCCTTGACGTACAATTGCGGGATAGTTGGCCAGTCGCTGTAATCTTTGATGCCTGCGCGGATTTCCATATCCTGCAATACATCGACGCTTTCATAAGCGACATTCAGATGGTCAAGAATGGCGATCGCCTTGCTGGAAAATCCGCACTGCGGAAACAATGGCGAACCTTTCATGAAAAGGACGACATCATTGCCTTTGACGATCTCATCGATCCGTTCGTTAACACTCATTTCAATACTCCAATAATCAGGGAATGGCTGTTGTCAGCTGAAGGGCATGCAAGACACCGCCCATGCGTCCGCCCAAAGCGTCATACACCGCCTTGTGTTGTTTTACGCGCGGCATACCGCGAAAGCTCTCGCTGACGACGCGCGCGGCATAATGGTTGCCGTCGCCCGCAAGGTCAGTGATTTCGACAAAAGCATCGGGAAGCGCGGCTTGGATCATTTCCTCAATTTCGTGGGCTTGCATTGCCATTATGCAGGCTCGATAAATTGACGGCGGGCTTCCACCATTTTGTCTTCGAGCGCAGCGCGGATCATCGCGTCATCCACGTCGATACCGGCCGATGTCAAATCGCCAAGCAGCTTACGGATGACGTCTTCGTCGCCTGCTTCTTCAAAGTCCGCCTGCACGACCGATGTCGCATAGGCTGTGGTTTCTTCGGGGGTCAGGCCCATTTTTTCGGCTGCCCATTGACCCACCAGCTTGTTGCGGCGGGCGGTAATCTTGAACAATAGGTCCGCATCATGTGCGAACTTGTTTTCAAAGGCTTTTTCGCGATCGTCGAAAGTCGTCATCATGCCGTTCCATTTTGCTGTTGTTCAAAGATAATGCCTGCATCGTCGCGCAACAAGGCTGGACGTGTTAAATGTGTACGACCAGCTTTCCAACCGCCGCCCGGTCACCCAAGCGTGCGATCGCTGTTCCGGCGTCCGCAAGCGCGAATGTTTCGGAAATGCGCGGCTTGATCTTGCCCGCTGCATATAGGTCAAACAGCTCTGCAATGTTGGCGTGATTTTTCTGCGGCGTACGTGCGGCAAAGGCGCCCCAGAAAACGCCGCACACGTCGCAGCTTTTCAGCAGTGTGAGGTTTAATGGCAATTTCGCGATCCCTGCGGGAAAGCCAACAACGAGAAACTTGCCTTCCCATGCAATAGACCGGACGGCAGGTTCGCTATAGTCGCCACCCACGGTGTCATAAATGATATTGTAGCCGTCCCGGCCAGCGGCCGCTTTGAAAAGTTCGGCGACAGCCTTGGACTGGTCCTTGTCGAACGGTTGATGCGGATACACGACAACTTCGTCAGCGCCGGCTTCGCGCGCAATGTCTGCCTTTGCCTCGCTGGAGACACCAGCGACCACACGGCCGCCAAAGGCCTTGGCCAGTTCAATCGCCGAAATGCCGATGCCGCCTGCGCCGCCAAGCACAAGGACATTGTCACCCGACTTCATATGGCCGCGATCTTTCAGCGCGTGGATTGACGTGCCATAGGTCATTAACAAAGCTGCGCCATCGTCAAAGGACATGGCGTCGGGCATTTTGAAGCAGTTGAACGCTGCGACCGCGACTTTTTCGGTCAGGCCGCCATTGCCGCACAGGCCAATGACGCGGTCGCCAATGGCAAAGCCGGTAACGCCTTCGCCAATCGCTTCAACTGTGCCCGCAATTTCTCCGCCCGGCGCAAAGGGACGCTCAGGTTTGAATTGATAGAGGTCGACAATCATCAGCGTGTCGGGAAAATTAATCGAACAGGCCTTTACCGCGACCACAACCTGACCGGGTCCGGCGGTGGGTTCAGGCAGTTCGCCCATGACAAGTGTTTCTGGGCCGCCGCTTGCGGTTGATAATAAAGCGCGCATGTCTCTCTCCTAAACGGGGTTTGGCGCCAGCCAGGGCCGGTCCGCAGATAATTTGGCTTCGTACACCGAAATCGCGTCGCTGCTTTTCAGCGTCAGGCCGATTTCGTCTACACCGTTAATCAGGCAATGTTTACGGAATGGGTCGATTTCAAATTCGAACCGGTCCTGAAACGGCGTGGTGACGGTTTGTGTTTCCAGATCGATGTGAATATCATCGGTCCGCGCGACTTCCATCAAACGGTCAATCGCCGCCTGCGGAAGGACGATGGCGAGCAAGCCGTTCTTGAACGCATTGCCCGAAAATATGTCGGAAAAGCTTGGCGCAATCACCGCGGATATGCCCAAATCGGCCATCGCCCATGCCGCATGTTCGCGGCTCGATCCGCAACCAAAATTGTCGCCAGCGATCAAGATCGGCGCACCAGCATATTCAGGGTCGTCAAACACGTTGCCCGGGACCGCGCGTAAAGTTTCGAACGCGCCCTTGCCCAATCCAGCGCGGCTAATGGTTTTAAGCCACACCGCAGGGATGATCACATCGGTGTCGATATTTTTCAAACCGACGGGATAGGCCCGGCCCTCAACACGGCTTATCGCTTTCATGCCTTTAGTCCGTATCTGTCTTGGGTTGATTGTGCGTCATCGGCGCAACTTCGGGCTCAGGTGACATTGGTTCCAGCTTACCCTTTTTTTGGGTCAGGCTGCGGCGTCCTGCGTAAATCAACGCCGCCATCAATGCCGCCGAACCCACTGCAGCGCCAACCTTGGCTGTGGTCGACCATGCGTCGCCACCATCGGATTTTTTATTGGTCATAAGCCTCTTCCTTGATGCCAACTGCTTTAGCTTCGGCGTTTGTGACAAGTAAAGGGAATAGCTTCACCGGCACCGCCGCATAGGCCAGCGGTGCCGCGCATGCGTTACCCTTAATTGGCGAACGCACGGACATCCGTTAGCTTGCCAGCAACAGCAGCAGCAGCGGCCATTGCCGGGCTCACCAGATGGGTACGCGCGCCCGGTCCTTGACGGCCGACGAAATTCCGGTTGCTGGTTGATGCGCAACGTTCGCCAGCGGGCACCTTGTCCGGGTTCATCCCCAAACATGCCGAGCAACCCGGCTCGCGCCATTCGAACCCCGCGTCGGTAAATATCCGGTCCAGACCCTCATCCTCGGCCTGCTGCTTCACAAGGCCACTGCCGGGCACGACAATCGCCCATTTGACGTTCGCTGCTTTTTTGCGGCCTTTTAAGATTTCAGCGGCGGCGCGCAGATCTTCAATGCGGCTGTTGGTGCAGCTGCCGATGAAGATATTCTGCACTTCGATATCGGTCATCCGCGTGCCGGGTGTCAGCCCCATATAATCCAGCGATTTGCGCGCGGCTTCCTGCTTGGACGGATCGGCAAAGGCGGACGGATCGGGGACGATGCCTGTAATCGGCAACACATCTTCGGGGCTGGTACCCCATGTGACGCTGGGTGCGATATCGGCGGCATCAATCGAGACGACCTTGTCATATGTTGCACCCGGGTCGGTCGCGAGTGTGCGCCAATAGGCAACCGCTGCGTCCCAATTTGCGCCTGACGGCGCCATGGGCCGGCCCTTGATATACGCAAAAGTGGTGTCGTCGGGTGCCACGAGGCCCGCGCGCGCGCCATGTTCAATGGCCATGTTGGAAATGGTCAGCCGCCCTTCGACGCTGAGCGCGCGGATGACGGATCCGGTATATTCGATCACATG
Organism: Maricaulis salignorans; assembly: GCA_943368745.1. Lineage (GTDB taxonomy): Bacteria > Pseudomonadota > Alphaproteobacteria > Sphingomonadales > Sphingomonadaceae > Sphingorhabdus_B. Next base: position 139,300 of record CALRLP020000005.1, on the reverse strand, counting down.
GCCGCTGCCGCCGGCCGCACCAAGTACGCCGGTGATATGCAGCACCACGTCCTTGGCGGACACACCTGCGCGCAATTCGCCCTCGACGCGTACTTCCATGGACTTTGAACGTGTCAGTTGGAGCGTCTGCGTCGCCAGAACATGCTCGACCTCAGACGTGCCAATGCCGAATGCCAAAGCGCCAAGGCCACCATGGCAAGCGGTGTGGCTGTCGCCGCACACAATCGTCGTGCCGGGAAGGGAAAAGCCCTGCTCTGGTCCAACAACATGGACGATGCCCTGCTTGGCGTCGGTGGCATTTATATAGTCGATGCCGAACTCCGGTGCGTTTCGCTCTAGCGCTTCCAATTGCTGGGCGCTTTCGGGGTCTGCAATCGGGATTGGTTGTCCGTGGCTGTCCAGACGCGCGGTGGTGGGCAGGTTGTGGTCCGGCACAGCCAATGTCAAATCGGGTCTGCGGACACGGCGTCCTGCCGCCCTTAGGCCTTCAAAAGCCTGCGGACTCGTCACTTCGTGCACAAGGTGGCGGTCAATGAAGATCAGACACGTACCATCGTCGCGTTGTTCGACGACATGGGCGTTCCAGATTTTTTCGTACAGTGTTTGCGGTGTGGACATAATAAAAATGCCATAGAACTGATTGCAACGAAATCAAGTGAGGTGACAATCGTTGCACTTCAATATTCCGTTGTTTGCGTATAATGGAAACAGCATGAGCAATATCAGCATCATCCTCATTGTGGTCGGCACCGTCTTCGTCATGGAATGGGTGGCATGGTCGAGCCATAAATATATCATGCACGGCTGGGGCTGGGGCTGGCACCGTGACCATCACGAGCCACATGACAATGCGCTGGAAAAGAACGATCTTTATGGGATCGTCGGCGCGGTTACGAGCATCTCCTTATTTGCGATTGGCAGCCCTTTGTTGCTCGGTGAAAGAGCTTGGGAGCCTGCGACTTGGATTGGCCTTGGCGTGCTATTTTACGGCATCATCTACACCGTGGTGCATGATGGCCTTGTGCATCAGCGTTACTTCAAATATGTGCCGCGCAGTGGTTATGCCAAGCGGCTGGTTCAGGCGCATAAACTGCACCATGCCACCATCGGCAAGGAAGGCGGCGTCAGCTTTGGTTTCGTATTTGCGCGTGATCCTGCAAAGTTGAAGGCGGATCTCAAAAAACAGCGCGAGGCCGGGACCGCGATCGTCCGCGACGCGGCGATTTAATAGGTCCTGACCCTAAGCTTCGGGCTGTCGCCAAATCCAGCCAAGACACAATATTGCAACGCCCAGTGGTATCAACGACCACGGCAATGCCAATGTGATCAAACCAATCGCTATGCTGACGCCAAAGGCGGCGGTTGCCGACCATTTGCCGCGTCTGCTCACCACCCCTTTTTCGCGCCAAGCAACAAGATGATGCCCGAAAGCGGGATGGTTCATCAAGCGGGCTTCAAGCGCCGGGCTGCTGCGCGCAAAGCAAAACGCTGCCAATATCATAAAGGGTACGGTCGGCAGCAACGGCAGAGCTATGCCCACGGTGCCAAGCGCCAGAGCGCACAGCCCACCAATCAGCCAGAGCTGCCGCTTTATCAATATTGATGGACCGCTTTGGTCACATAATAGCTGTCGAGACCTTCGGGGCCGCCTTCGCTGCCAAAGCCGGATTCCTTGACCCCGCCAAATGGCGCGTCAGGCATGGAAATCACAAAACTGTTGAGGCCAACCATGCCGGTATCCAACGCATCGGCGACAAGGTTCGCCTGCCGCGCGTTTTCGGTGAAGGCATAAGCGGCAAGGCCAAAGGGCAGGCGGTTTGCCTGTTCAATGGCTTCGTCCAACGTTTTGAATGGCCGCATCAGCGCAACGGGACCAAATGGTTCATTGTCCATGACGTCTGCGGACATGGGAACGTCCGCGAGCACCGTGGGCTGAAAGAAATAGCCTTGTTCGCCGCGTGTGCCGCCCGCCAACAGCTTCGCGCCTTTCGACGTTGCATCTTCCACAAGGGCGGCGATGGCCGAGGGGCGACGTGCATTGGCGAGTGGCCCCATGACGGTACCAGCATCCAATCCGTTGCCGACCTGCACATTCTTCGTATGCGCAGCAAAGCCGGCGACAAAGCGGTCGTAGACGCCTTCCTGCACATAGAAACGCGTCGGCGAGATGCACACTTGTCCGGCGTTCCGGAACTTGGTGGTCGCCGACAAGGTGATGGCCTTTTCAAGGTCACAGTCATCGAATATGAGCACAGGCGCATGGCCACCCAATTCCATCGTGGTCCGCTTAACGCCGTCTGCCGCAAGCTTCAGCAAATGTTTGCCCACGGGCACGGACCCTGTAAAGCTGACTTTGCGGATGATCGGTGATGCGATCAGGTGGCGGCTCACCATATCGGGAACGCCGTAAATCAACTGGGCAACATTGCCCGGAACGCCGCCGTCGATGACGCACTGCATGATGCCGCTTGTGCTTGCTGGCGTTTCTTCCGGTGGTTTGGCGATGATCGAGCAGCCCGCAGCGAGGGCCGCAGCCATTTTCTTGCACATCAAATTGACCGGGAAATTCCACGGTGAAAATGCGGCAACGGGTCCAACGGGCTGTTTCAGCACAATCGCGCGTTGCCCCGTTGGCCGCACAAGGACGCGGCCATAGCTGCGCTTGGCCTCTTCAGCGAAATAATCAAACTGCGCGGCGCAGGACAGAACCTCCGTCCGCGCTTCGGCGAGTGGTTTGCCCTGTTCGGTCGTGAGCAAAACGGCGATGCCCTCTGCCCGCTCACGGATGAGATCGGCAACCTTATGCAAAATCGCGGCGCGGGCATTCACATCAACACCGCGCCAATGTGCAAAACCCTTTGCTGTCGCGGCAAGCGCTTCATCGAGGTCTGCGGCGGTCGCCAGCGGCAACGCAGCGAGCGTTTCGCCAGTGGCCGGATTGATAACGGTGTGGCAATCGCGGCCTTCGCCCTTGCGCCAGCTGCCATCAATATAAAGGCCTAAATCGGTAGTGTAGCTCATCGAATGTCCCGCAAATTTCTTGTCTTCTGTATGTAGGCGTCAGGTCGTGGGTTTGGAACCCCTTGCAAGCTTCAACAGCCAGAAAACCGGGAACCCAGCCAACAATAATGCAACGCCCCAGATCAACGCTTCGGCCCCTGCGCCATAGATCGTCCAGCAGGAATATAGTGCGGCGAGCAACAATATGGCTTTGAAACCCGCTTTGCCCGGCAACTGTCCTTTGGTCATCAAACGGAAAGCAGCTGCGGCGCATCCGAAATACATTACCAGAACAATGGCGGTGGTGAGTATGATGAGAAATTCAAACATCGACGACATTGAACGGCTGCTGTTCATCAGGATGACTAGCGTCAAAAGTGTTGAGGTAAACAGATGTGCGTTGCGCGGCGTGCCATTGGCGCTTTCTTTGCCCATGAATGCCGGGAACAGTCCGTCGCGCGCCAAAGCGGCGGGCATCTCGGCCTGGCACATGATCCAGCCGTTCAACGCGCCAAGCGCGCTGATAGCGCCGACCGCAGCGATAGCGGTGCCGGCATTGGCGCCCGCATATACATTCACAAAGTCCGCAAATGGCGCCGCCGATACGCTGGTGATGGCGACCGGCAGCATCAGGACCACGGCAGAGCAGACGAGGATATAAATCACGCCAGCGCCCGCGGTTCCGAAAAGCGTTGCGCGGTTGATGGTGCGTTCGGGGTCCTGCACCTTGTCGGCGGGCACGGTTGCCAGCTCAAGCCCAAGCATGGCCCATAGGGTCAATATGGTCGCGGTGGAAATGCTGGTCGCGGAAATGTCTGCGGTCACAAATGGCCGCACAAGCGCGGTGCCCTGGGTCGCAAGGACATAGGCTGCGAGCCCGATCACCGCGACCAGAGGCAGCAGCTTTGCGATCGTCCAGACGATCTGAACTTGCCCCGCAAGCTTGGTTCCGCGAATGTTGATGAGCGTAAATGCCCAAATAATTGCGATCGTAACTGCGGACGATACGCCATGCGCTCCGACCACCGGAAACAATTGGCTCAGATAACTAACCGCCGCCGTCGCGATGGCGGCGTTGCCGACCCACATCGAAATCCAATAAGCCCATGCAATCGCGAAACCCGCGCCGTCGCCGAAGGCTGCGCGCGTGTAGGCATATGGTCCACCTGCCTTTGGCAAGGCCTTGCTGAGCGCGCCAAACACCGATGCCACGCACAATGCGCCGCCTATGGTGATCAACCATCCAATAACGGAATTCCACGCCAAGGGCGCAAGGCTGGCGGGTAACAGGAATACGCCTGACCCAATCATGCTGCCCATGACAAGGGCAAGTGCCATCCAAAAACCCATTGGACGGCTTGCTGCGGCTGTATCTTGCGTCACGTAAATCCCCCTCACTCGGCACCCTGACTGGCACGGAAAAAGGGCAAAAGCCAATCTTTGTTTAGGTCCTGACCCTAATGCGCGAGCAACACAGGGATACCCAATTCGCCCAGCATGAACCGTGTCACGCCGCCAAACAAGGTTTCGCGCCACCGCCCATGGCTATAGGCGCCCATGACGAGAACATCGGGCCGCCACGCATTTACTTCAGCCAGCAACCGTTCCTCGACGCTTTGGTCACCTTTTGCCGCGACGGCTATTTCGGCGCGGACGCCATGGCGCGATAGATAGGTCGCGGCGTCCGTCACAGGGAATTCTTCAGGTACGGTTTCGACCTCTGCAATCCGCACATGCACTGCGGCCTGAAGCAACGGCAGCGCGGCGCGCAAGGCGTTGGCTGCTTCAAATCCGCCGTCATATGCCACCATCGCGCGGTCCCACGCGATGCGCTTTGTCGATGCCGGCACGGCCAGCACGGGCGTTCGTGACGCCATGACGACATCGCTGACCCATGCGCGCGCGGTGCCGGGCGTGCCGGCTTCATCCAGCGACATGACCAAGATATCCGCCAGTCGCGCTGCGTTTATCAATGCATCGGATGTCGTTCCGTCAAACATCTGCCAATCCCAGGGCACATCCTCCGATTTCAGGTGTTCGTCCGTCCGCGCGCACAGCTTTCCGCGTTCCGTTTCGGCGGCATCAAAGGCTTCGGCAATGAAATGCGCGCCGCCGAACATGTCAAACGCCACATAATCCTGCGTTGGTCGCGGCAAGACAAGTGTCAGATGTCCGTTGAAACGGCGGGCCAGATCAAGCCCCGCCTGCAACCGGCTTTCGAAAGCCGCATCTCTGCCAGCATGTACCATGATAGATTTCATCATCATTTCCTTTTCATACGCCAAAATAGGCCGACTCGGATTGATGCGATTGAGTGTAGGCGGATGCGGCGCGAAGTCTTTGATTGATATCAAACACCGCAAAATGCTTCCAAAGGTCGATATATTATGTCAGCGATGACGGATGGATGACGCGGGGCAAGCGAAGAACGAGATGATCGTGCGGGGCGCGTGTGTCACCGATGCTCAAGCAATAGCCGACATTTATGCCCATCATGTTCTGAACGGCACCGCCAGTTTTGACACCGTGCCGCGCACATTGGATCAAACCGAACAGAAGATTGCGGACATTTTGGCCCATGGCTGGCCCTTCGTGGTTGCCGAGCGCGAAGGGGCGATATTGGGCTATGCCTACGCAACGGCATTTCGAGACCGGCCCGCGTACGGTTTCACCTGCGAAAACTCGATTTATGTGCGTGCCCAAGTTGTGGGGCAAGGGATCGGTGTCGCATTGATGCGCCGGCTGCTTGATGAAGCGCACACATGTGGTTTTCGTCAAATGATTGCGGTGATCGGCGGCGGAGAGCCTGCGTCGGTGGCGCTACATACGAAAATGGGATTCACTTTTGCCGGCCGGATGCGATCGGTTGGTCGGAAATTTGGTCGCTGGCTTGACAGCGTGTACATGCAGGCCGAGCTTGGAGAGGGAGACCGGACCGCGCCAGCGCGCGAGCCGGGATGAAGGAGAGAAGATGATGGCAGAGTTTGAATTGGTCGCCGACGGCCTGCGCTTCCCGGAAGGCCCAGTCGTCATGCCCGACGGCAGCGTCATTTTGGTCGAAATCGCCGAGGGGCAGATCACGCGGGTGCGGCCCGACGGCAGCAAGTCCGTCGTCGCAAAGACAGGCGGCGGCCCCAATGGCTTGGCGCTTGGTCCCGACGGCAAATTATACTGCTGCAACAATGGCGGCTTTGAATATATGGAAGCCAATGGCTTTTTAGCCCCACACGGCATTGCGCAGGATTATTCCGGCGGCCGGATTGAACGTATCGATATCGATACTGGCGCAGTCGAGATACTTTATAAATCGGGTGACTTTGGCTGCAGCCTGCGTGGCCCGAACGATATTGTTTTTGATGCGCATGGCGGGTTCTGGTTCACGGACCATGGCAAGATCGATTATGCCAAACGCAGCCATGATGTCGTTGGCATCTTTTATGCGAAGGCAGATGGCAGCCATTTGGAAGAGGTCATCTTCCCGTCAAACAACCCCAATGGCGTTGGCCTATCGCCCGATGGCAAGACATTATATGCTGCCGAAACCTACACCTGCCGGTTGATGAAGTTCAACATCACGTCGCCAGGCAAAGTTGCGTCGGATGCGGGTCCGGGTGGGCCGGGGATCCCCGTATATCGTCCAGCCGGGTATAAATTTTTCGACAGCCTTGGTATCGAAGCAAGTGGCAATATCTGCGTCGCGACGATTGGCGAGTGCGGGATCAGCGTGATTTCTCCGGACGGCGATCTGATCGAATTTGTCGCAACCGATGATATCTTCACCACCAATATTGCGTGGGGCGGAGACGATATGATGGACGCGTATATCTGCCTGTCGGGCAGTGGGCGTCTGGTTAAAACCCGATGGGCGCGGCCGGGGCTTAAGCTGCAATATTGAGATCGGATTATCGGATATGCCACGGCACAAGGAAGCGCATCTTATTGAACGCATCGGCTGGCTGCGTGCATCCGTCCTTGGCGCGAACGATGGCATCGTTTCGACCGCGAGCCTGATCGTCGGCGTGGCGGCGGCGCAAGCGTCGCCCGCGACCATATTGATGACGGGTATTGCGGGCCTTGTGGCGGGTGCGATGTCGATGGCCGCGGGCGAATATGTGTCGGTCAGTTCGCAGTCCGATACCGAAAATGCCGATCGGGCCCGCGAGACAGAAGAGCTGGCCACGGTCCCTGATAAGGAACGCGAGGAACTGGTCGGCATTTATGAAGCGCGCGGGCTCGACCGGGCGCTGGCGGAGCAGGTTGCGGACAAGCTGACCGCCCACGACGCGCTGGCGACGCATCTGCGCGACGAACTTGGCATGGCAACGCATAGCGCGGCGCGCCCCGTGCAGGCGGCTTTGGCTTCGGCTGGGTCATTCGCCATTGGCGCGGCGCTGCCCTTGGCAATGGTGCCCTTGTCACCAGCGGCCACTCTCAGCTGGACCGTGTCGATTGCGGCGCTTTTGTTCCTTGCCATTCTGGGCGGTGTCGGTGCGAAAGCGGGCGGGGCTCCGATGGGCAAAGCCATTTTTCGGGTGACCTTCTGGGGTGCAATTGCAATGGCGGCAACTGCAGCGATCGGATCGCTGTTCGGCACAACAATCGCCTGAGGCATTGCATGACATTTAATACGGTAATTTTTGACTTTGGCGGAGTAATAACTTCGTCACCATTTGAGGCGTTTAACCGGATGGAGGCCGAACGCGGCTTGCCCAAGGATTTCGTGCGCCGGGTCAATTCGGTAAATCCGGACCATAATGCCTGGGCCAAATTCGAACGCGCCGAATGCAGCGCAAGTGAATTTGACGCGCTGTTTGCCGCCGAAGCGCAGGCGCTGGGGCATGCATTGGACGGTGCGTCGGTCATCGCCTGCCTTGCTGGCGAAATCCGCCCAGACATGGTGGCGGCGCTCGATCAACTTAAATCGCTGGGCTTTGCGCTGGGGTGCATCACAAACAATGTGCCGTCGGGCAAAGGCGCAGGCATGGCGGTGAGCGCCGACAAAGCGGCAGCGGTGGCAGCGGTGATGGAACGGTTCGACCATATCATTGAATCGAGCAAAGCGGGTGTCCGCAAGCCTGACCCGCGTATCTATAATATGATGTGTGAAGCGCTCGCCGTTTCTCCGCCACAATGCATCTACCTTGATGACTTGGGCATCAACTGCAAACCGGCAGCAGCGATGGGCATGGCTGCGATCAAGGTCACCAGCGGCGCCCAGGCACTCGGCGAATTGGGCGCGCTATTGGCGTTGACCTTCACACCCGTTGACGTCTAGGCGGGAGCTGTTCCGTTTCTGCCAACTATTGGAGCACTTCATGGCGAAAAAACTGTTCCCGGATGCAGCATCCGCGCTCGACGGCTTGCTCAAAAACGACATATTGATTGCCAGCGGCGGCTTTGGCCTGTGCGGCTTGCCCGAACGGTTGTTAGACGCCGTCCGCGACAGTGGGGTCACTGGCCTGACCTTTGTGTCCAACAATGCCGGTATCGACAATGAAGGCATCGGCAAGCTGCTGCGCACCAAGCAGGTGAAGAAAATGATCTCGTCCTATGTGGGTGAGAACAAGGAGTTTGAACGGCAGTATCTGGCGGGTGAACTTGAGGTCGAATTCTGTCCGCAAGGGACGCTGGCCGAACGGATGCGCGCTGGCGGCGCTGGCATTCCCGGTTTTTACACCAAGACGGGCGTCGGCACGTTGGTGGCCGAGGGCAAGGAAGTGAAAGATTTTGGCGGTGAGGAATATATCCTCGAACGCGGGATATTTGCTGACCTGTCGATCATCAAGGCGTGGAAGGCCGATGAAAGCGGTAACCTTATATTCCGCAAGACGGCCCGCAACTTCAATCTGCCTGCCGCGACCTGCGGAAAGGTCTGCGTGGTTGAGGTGGAGGAAGTGGTGCCTGTTGGCAGCCTTGACCCCGACTGCATCCATTTGCCCGGCGTTTATGTGCAGCGCATGATCATTGGCGCGCCTTATGACAAGAAAATCGAGTTCCGCACCGTACGCGAAAGGGAAAGCGCATGATCCGCCGTTTGGTATTAAGCATTGCCGCGCTGGCGTTGGCCAGTAGCGCAGCGCAAGGTCAACAGGTTGCTGCGCCAGTGCTCAGCAAGGACGCGCTCGCGACCCAGATCGGCGAAAAGCCAACCTCTGCTTCGCCACCGACAGGGCAGCAATGGCTTTATGGCTCGGCTGAAGGCAGCATCGCGTCGGCGCAGGTCTATAAAGCAATGGCGCAATATGTCCGCGCCAAGGCCATGAACCGTGCGATCAAATCGCAGACTGTGTTGGCAGATGGGTCAACCCCGGACGCGCCCCGGTTCGAAAGCTGCGGTTCCAAGCCATTGGCCGCGGTATTTGATGCCGACGAAACGCTGCTGTGGAACGTCGGCGCAATGCGCTACATGGCGCAGCAGGGTAAGGATTTTGATCCCGTCATTTGGAACGCGTGGGAAAAAAGCGGGGCCGGGAAAGCTCTCGCCATGCCCGGCGCGATTCAGGCGCTGAAAATCATGCGCGATGCGGGCGTGACCATCATCGCAAACACCAATCGAACAGCCGCGAATGCCAAAGGCACGGAAGATGCGTTGCGTATGGCGGGGCTTGGCGAATTCAAACATAAAGACACGCTGTACCTTATGGGTGATGACGCGACCGGATCGAGCAAAGATGGCAGACGCGCTGCCATCGCCGCAAAATATTGCGTGATAGCGCTGGCGGGGGATCAGCTTGGGGACTTTGTCCAGGCGTTCAACGCCAAAAGCCTGAGCGTGGCTGACCGGCGGAAGCTGGCAACCAATCCCGCGATTGCGGACATGTGGGGCAATGGCTGGTTCCTGTTCTCCAACCCTGTTTATGGCCCGTCCATCCGTGGTGGCTATGACGAAATCTTTACGGCCGACACCAAATGGGAACCCGCGAAATGAGCGATAAGCCAGTCCCCATCGATCTTGTGCATTATACTGACATGCTTGGTGACAGCCGCGAATTTTTGCGTGTCTGGGCGAAGCAAGGTGGGCCGGTAACCTGCTTTATAAACCCCGTGCCCGTCGGCGGCGATCCAATGGGCTATGGCGTCGCTTTGGTTGATTGCATTCGCCACGGCGCCAAAACCTGGGCCCGCGCAACGGGAATATCCGAGGCTGAAGCTTTGGCGCGGATTTGGGAGGGCGTGGATGCCGAGCGTGCCAACCCGACCGATCTGCCAACTGAACACCCCACCACCGATGAAGATGGATTGATACATTGAGCTGGACCCGTGACGAAATGGCCGCCCGCGCTGCAAAGGAATTGCGCGACGGATATTATGTGAACCTGGGCATTGGCATCCCCACGCTGGTCGCCAACCATATCCCGGATGGCGTCGAAGTAACGCTTCAGTCCGAAAATGGCATGTTGGGTATTGGCCCCTTCCCCTTTGCAGGGGAAGAGGATGCCGACCTTATCAATGCTGGCAAGCAAACCATCAGCGAGCTGCCGCAGACCGCCTATTTCGATAGCGCCGCCAGTTTCGCCATGATCCGCGGCGGGCATATTGACCTGACCGTACTGGGTGCGATGGAAGTCGCGGAGAATGGCGACATCGCCAACTGGATGATTCCCGGCAAGATGATCAAGGGCATGGGCGGGGCAATGGACCTTGTCGCTGGCGTGAAGAAAATCATCGTCGTGATGGAGCATAATGCCAAGGACGGGTCGCCAAAGTTCATTCCCGCATGCACATTGCCGCTGACGGGTAAAAATGTCGTCGATATGATCATCACTGATTTGGCGGTGTTCCAACGCCCCGACAAAGCATCCCCGTTCAAGCTGATTGAGGTTGCGCCGGGAATCACGGTGGATGAAGTCGCAGGCAAGACGACTGCACATTATGAGGTCGCGATTTAATCGGCACCATGCGGCGTATTATTATATCCTTGATCGCCGCTTCTGCATTGGGGCTGGCCAGCTGGTATTTTTTATACTCGGCGCCGGAGACGAACCAGGTCGCGGTTGTGCTGCGCAAATTGGCAAAGGCACCCCCGAATCTGCCCGACCAGCCAGACGAATGGCGCGGTCGGATCGATTATGGCAAACTCGACCAGCAATTTGCCGCGCTGACGCGCCGTTCCGAAATGGCGGGGCTCGCGGTAGCAATCGTTGAAGACGGCGAGCTGCGCTTTGTGCATAGCTATGGCGTTGTTGACCGTTCCACCGACGTCCCTGTTACCAATAATACGGTGTTCCGATGGGCTTCAGTTTCCAAAACGGTCGCCGGGACGCTGGCCGCATCGATGGCGAGCGAAGGCGCGGTTGATTTGAATAAGCCCGTGTCGAGCTGGCATAGTTCGCTACGTTTGCCCGGTGGCGCGGAGTCGCGGATCAGCTTTGCCCAGTTGCTGGCGCAGCAGAGCGGGCTCACCAAAAACGCATATGATGAAAAGCTGGAGGATGGGCAGGACCCGCGCGTCATCCGCGCCAGTCTAGCAGAAGCGCCGCTGCAATGTACGCCCGGAACGTGCCACACCTATCAGAATGTTGCGTTCGACACGGCCAGTGAAATCTTGGCCAAGGCGGGTAAGCGGTCCTATCCCGATCTGGTCAGCGAACGTTTCTTTTTGCCGCTGGGCATGACCAGCGCGAATTACGGCATGGCAGGACTGACGGGCGCGAAGGATTGGGCCCGCCCGCACAGCGGCCGCAGCGTCCGCACCTTAAAGGAAAGCTATTGGCGCGTACCTGCGGCGGCGGGGGTAGAAAGCAATATCGTTGATTTCTCCCGCTGGCTGCAGGCGACGATGGGCGGGCGCCCCGATGTGCTGCCTGCCTCAACGCTTCGATTGGCGCAGGCGCCGCGCGTCAATACGGCGCCAATCTATGGCGGAGAGCTGCGGCAGGCGAATTCTGATGCGCATTACGGGCTTGGCTGGCGCAGCTTCACTTATGACGGACGCCAGTTTATTGGCCATTCGGGCGCGGTCGATGGATATCGCGCAACGCTGATTTTCGAACCCGCAACGCGCACGGGTGTTGTTGCCATGTGGAACAGCAATTGGGGCACGCCCTTCCGCATTCCTTTTGCGGTGTTCGACAGCTATCATCAGCGCACAGATTCGCGTTGGTTGGAACTCAATGATTAGCCGGCGCGCCTAAGAACCCGTTTCCACCGGAAAGGCCGTTTCCAATGACCTACACGCTGATTACCGCGAATCGCAATTACTCGAGCTGGAGCTTGCGGCCTTGGGTGCTGATGACGGCGCTGGGCATCCCGTTCGAAGACCGCATCGAGCCTTTTACGGCTGATAGCAATTACGAAGCCTTCCGCGCGTTTTCGCCGACGGGCCAAGTGCCTGTGCTGTTGGACGGCGCGCGGACTATCTGGGATTCGCTCGGTATCACTTTATATTTGGCTGACCGGCATGAAGGCGTCTGGCCCAAGGATCCTGCTGCGCGCGCATGGGCGCAATGCGCCGTGACCGAAATGCATGGGGGCTTTTCTGCTTTGCGCAATGATTGCACCATGAATGTCGGCGTTCGGGTGAAGCCAAAGCCCATGTCCGCCGCCTTAGAACGCGATGTCGCGCGGATATCCGAGCTTTGGGCGCAAGGTCTTGATAGCTTTGGCGGTCCGTTTTTGGCGGGGCCGCATTTTACCGCCGTCGACGCATTTTTTGCGCCGGTCGCGTTTCGCGTGCGCACTTATGGGCTTGATGTCGGCCATGCCGGGGAAGAATGGGTGCACAATATGCTTGGGCTTCCCGCGATACTTGCGTGGGAGAAGGATGCGCTGACCGAAAGCTGGCGCGAGGCTGGCCATGAAGCGGAACTGCGGGCCTGCGGCGAGATTATCGCGGATTACCGTCAGGCATAAAAAAGGCCGCCCGAAATGGGCGACCTTATTTAGCTGTCTAATTTGGATTAGACCTTATCGCCGGCAATGCCCTTGAGCTTGCCTTTAAGATTTTGGCCTTCGCCCTTGCGTTCTTGCGCGATGCCTTCGCCTTCGAGGCGCTGGTTATCGGAAGCCTTGCCAGCAGCCTGCTTGACGTTGCCTGCGATTTCATTGCCCAGGCCTTTGGCCTTGTCTGTGAGTTCGCCCATAAAACAAATCCTTTCTGCGTAATCAGGCCTCGCGGAAACTGCGGGCCAGTACATCAGATAAAATCGGCGCGAGCATTTTTGGTTCCGTGGGTCGCGCCCGTTAAGCGGTTGCCAGCAACGCTTCAGCGAACGCGGTGCCATTGTCGGGCGCAAAGCGCAGGAAGAGCGATGGTTCGATCAGCTCCAGCTCCATCAAACGGAACACACCATCGCCATCGCGCAATATGTCGACCCGGGCATAAGCCAGCGTGCCCGTGCCGGTGATGGATGCGGTGGCGGCGAAAGCGCGTTGTGCCAGATCTTGCGCTGCGGCAGGCGGTGTCACCGCCGCTTCATAGCCGCCATATTGTTCCTGCACGCGGAAATCGCCTGCGGCTGGGCGCTTAATGATGGCGTGGCTGAAGTTGCTGCCAAAGTAGAAGAGCGAATATTCGCCCTCTTCGGCTATCGTCGGCACATAGGGCTGAATCATCATGCGCTGCCCGGCGACCGAATCGGGAATGTCGTCGCCAAGCGCCAGCCGGAATGTTCCGTCGGCACCGCCCGAAATAGGCGGTTTGACCACGAGCGTGTCGACGGCAAAATTGGCGCGGGCATGGTCAAGCGCGGCGGCATCCAGCGCGTCGGATACTAATGTTGGTACGGACGGAATGCCGGCGGCATCCAATTCTGCCAGATAGGATTTGTCACTGTTCCACCGCAAGATGCTGACCGGATTGGAAACGGGGGTGCCCTCTGCCTCCATCCGGTCAAGCAAGGCAAACCAGCGCGGGCAATCGCGCGGATATCCCCATGCCAATAATGGCGTGACCAAATCAAAGCCGCTCAGGTCGTCCGCCTTAGTCCAATCGATAAAGGTCGCCTGATCGCCCAACAGCCGCGCATAGTCCGCCTTTATATGCGACCAGTTTTCTTCATATTCGGGGACAGGGGCGAGAATCGCGATCTTGGGCACGCTCATTCGCCCGCCATCTTCAATATCTCTTTCCATTCGGATTCACGTACCGGCGCGACCGACAGACGCGATTGCCGCAGCATTTCCATTTCGGCCAGATTTGGGTTCGCCTTTATGTCCTTTAGCGTCACCGATTGGGCAAGCTTGCGTAACGGCTTGACCTTCACCGCAACAAAGCGCGCCTTTTCGTCGGTGGGGTCGATGAAATGCTCTTGGCTGATCGTGATGATGGCAACAATCTCAAGCCCGATATTGCTGTGGTAGAAAAAAGCTTCGTCGCCGACCTTCATCGTGCGCAGGTTAATCGCCGCGCTATGGTTGCGCACGCCGTCCCAGGTGCCTTCGCCTTCCGCCACCAAATCATCATAACTATAAACGTCGGGTTCGGACTTCATCAGCCAAAATTGTTTTGCCACTTGTCACTCCTTTTCGCTGGCAAGCCTTTAAGGCAGGCAGTAACACGCTGTCCATGACACATATGCCCGTTATTTCATTGCGCAGCGGCGATGCCGACGCGCTTGGCCAGCAGCTTGGTAGCTCTTTCCAGACCTATGGCTTTGCGACCGTTGTCGATCATGGACTTGATCCGGATTTGGTTGCGAAAGCCTGGGCGCTGACGAAGCAGCTGTTTGAACAGTCCGAGTCGGAAAAGATGAAGGGGTTCGATACCGCGATTGCGGGTCAGCGCGGCTACACCCCGTTCAAAACGGAAATCGCTAAGGGCGCCGACTATCATGATCTGAAGGAATTCTGGCATGTCGGGCGTGATGTCGCGCCGGACAGCCCGTTGGCAGGATCCATGTTGCCGAACATCTGGCCAGACGTTCCTGAGTTCAAAGAGACGTTCCAGTTGCTCTTTGCCGAAATGGACAAGGTCGGCGCGCGGATATTGTCCTCGATCGCCCGCTATCTTGATTTGCCCGCGCACTGGTTCGACCCGACGATTGAGGATGGCAATTCGATTCTGCGGTTGCTGCATTATCCTCCAATCGCCGGAGACGCCGAAGGCTGCATCCGCGCCGGCGCGCATGAGGATATCAATTTGATAACGCTCTTGCTGGGGGCCGAAGAGGCCGGGCTGCAGATTCTGCGCCCCGACGGCAGCTGGATGGACGTGTCGCCACCTCAGGGAGGTTTGGCGGTCAATGTGGGGGACATGTTGCAGCGACTGACCAACCATATGCTGCCGTCCACGACGCACCGTGTGGTCAACCCGACGGGCGATCGTTCGCGGTTTAGCCGCTACTCCATGCCATTCTTCCTGCATCTGCGGTCTGACTTCCCCATCGCCACGCTGCCGCAATGCGTGAGCGCCGAAAACCCGAATCGCTATCCCGACCCGATTCTCGCAGATGATTATCTGCGCGAACGTTTGATCGAGATTGGCTTGCTGAAGGCCTAAGGTCGCCGCCAAAGATCGCCACCGCCCCGCGTTATATTGACAAGATTCACGCAAAGGCTGGGGTGTAACTGTCCAGTCTGTCAATTTAGCAGCCGATGGCTGGGCTGGACTATCACCGAAGCCCTGAGCCTGTCGAAGGGCGGCTGTCGGGGTGGCGCCACAGCCGAGAGGCGCCCTGCGACGGACGCAGTCGCCATGCGACTGCTGCTCAGGGCTACGGTGATGTTTCACGGCAAAGGGGTCCGACCCGCGTTATATTGACGAGCTTCACGCAAAAGCAGGGGTGTAACTGTCCAGTCTGTCAATTTAGCACCTGATGGCTGGGCTGGACTATCACCGAAGCCCTGAGCCTGTCGAAGGGCGGCTGTCGGGGTGGCGCTACAGCCGGGAGGCACCGTTGATGCTTTGCATCGCCTTCGGCTCCGACGGACGCAGTCGCCATGCGACTGCTGCTCAGGGCTACGGTGATGTGTCATGGCAAATGGGTCTGACCCGTGCGGCTGTCCTCACTCCGCAGCGCGCTGCGCAATATCCGCATATCGGGCCCGCCATTTACCGTCACCGACCCGCCGCGGAGCACGCGGACGGTGGTGACGCCATGGATCGCGCGTTCCATCGCAAGGTCGAACTGCCGCTGCCGCCCCATTTCGATGGCGGCGTCCCAGCTTTTGGCAAAGCTCTCCGCGCCCGCGCGTTCGCGTAAATTATAGGCGGCCTGCCGGCTCATCCCCACCGCCTTCGCCGCCTGTCCGACCGAGCCCATGACATGCAGCGCCAAGATAAACCGTTCCTGCTGCGCCGCCGTCCACCCATTGGCGCGCCGCCGGTCAAGCGGAACAGGGGTGAAGGCGAGCATACCGTCGTCAGCGAGGAGCGGGGCGGGCGGAGTTGGAGAAGGTGAGTCGGGCATTTATGTATTGGAACATAAATAGAACATGTAGGAAAGGGGGTGATTACGCCCGCGCTTTAGCCGAACGGCTGCTGGTTGCGAAAGCGGACCTTCTATCCATCCAAGTGCTGGCAGCTTGCTCTATCAAAGAGCCGGCTTTGCAATCATAAGCCAAAACACGCCCATAAGGCTCAGGAATGCCGGCCAGCCCAAGGCGAACCAGATGTGCATCGTTCTGCGGTAATCGGTTCCGAGTGGCGCACCACTGATCAACGAAGCTTCTGCAAGCCGGGTCGCCCTAATTTGCAGCCAGACCACTGGGATCCAGCACGCGAACGTCACTAGGTAAAGGCCGTACGTGGCAATCAACCAAGGCTCTAATAGCGAGTAGCCGAGGAAGTGGACGAGCATCAATCCGGTTAGGGGCTGGACAACTCCGCTCGTGCCAGTGAATATCCAATCCGCCTTCACCACCATTCGGCCTACGCGAGCAATCAGTGCGGGATTGCCAGTCAGGTGGGCGTTCCAGAAGTACCATGCGGTGCCCGCGCCAAACCCGAAAAGGACTGTACTACTGACAATATGAAGCCATTTCACGAAGAGGAAAGGATACATTAGCGCTTGTCTCCGATGATCCCATAAATGGCAATTGCTACCATGATAGGGATGTTTTTCAGCAGTGAACCTAGCGGGTCAAACCATAGCTCGGGCAGTGCAAAGCCGATGACCAAGGTGTAGCCGAGCACGACTACAAGCTGCAACAGGGCGGAGCGGACCGCCGAACGGTCGAATACCAAAGTGGCAGCGACTAGGATGTCGAGCGCGCAACTGCTAATACGAAGTGGGTCAGCCAAGCCTTGGGGCAATCCAAGCCTGTCCACTAACGCGTCTGTTTGCCCCCCGCCATGACTCAGGCCGACCAAAGCCGACATCAGCCACATGAAGACCAATACCGCCTGAAGTAATGGCGCCAGAAAAAACAAGCGAGCATGCCAGCGGTCCTGCACTTGCGCTGGACGTTCCTGTAATGCCACCTCGAGACTGCGCGGCGCAAAGCCGATCATCCTGACAAAGGCTTCGCTGTCACCCGTATTTCCAGCTATCATTTGAACGAGACTGTTAGTGGCGATCGGACCATCGCCAATTAAATCGCCGATCCGGCCAAAAAACCGCATAACTGGAACTGGAATTCGGAGGAACCGTGCACTGCCAAAACCCAGCCAAGCCCGATAGCGCGCAAGCAACTCCTTAACGGTCAGCGTCTCTGGCCCAACCGGTTCCAACACTTTGCACGGCACAAAGTCCTCTTTGCATACAATGCGTACGGAACGGGCTAAGTCCTGCACATGGATTGGATTGAAAGCAAATTCGCCGTCCCCAGGCAAAGGCACAAACAGCGGCATTCCCGCCAATCCACGCATCAGCGACGTGCCTCCATAGCTACCATCGCCATAGACCAGTGATGGCCGTAGAATGATCCAATCCAGCCCTGATGAGCGTAATTCAGTTTCCCCCGCGAGCTTCGACTGGGAATAATCGGTACTAACATCGCTGCGTGCGCTGATCGCTGAGATCAGCACCACCCGCCTGACGGAAGCAGCTTTTGCGGCAGTATGGAGCGCCTTTGGCATAGCGAAGTGGATCGCATCCATATCCCTCCCTCGCAGCACGCCCGCTGCGTTCACGATGACATCCACATCGGCAAGATGGCATTGCCAGTCCTTGGCACTCAGAGCCTTGGCCAAATCGATGGCGATAAATTTAGCATTCGGAAATGCCGCCGAGAGAGCGTCGGTCGAACGCACTGTTCCCACCACTATGTGACCGGCATCCAGTAAGGTGCCGACAATTTGGCGCCCGATGAAACCGCCTGCACCAAGAACTAAAATGCGCATGTAATCACCATGGAGTTCGGGTAGCATTTAGCAACACATGAATAAAGGTCGGCTGTTGTAGACGGTCAAGCTGGCAAAAACGACCGCAATCTCGAACGTGGACAATCCGCAGACCCTCACGCGCCACGGGCGGAGGCAGGACGATGTCCACTCTATAACCAAAGCGGGAGCCGGTCGGTTGCTATGCGGCGGCTTTCTCGTTGACCATATATGATCACGCAGAGGCGCAGAGGACGCAGAGACACAGCCCAACCCCTCTGCGTCCTCTGCGACTCTGCGTGAACGTCTTTCGGGAGCGTGGATTGCAGCCAAATGTGGCGGTAACAATTGGGTGCGGAGCCAAACACAGCATGAGAATCGGCCATAAAGCGCTCCTGATTCTCCGATTCACCCCTGATTCTGCGCTTTCCGCGGTATTTAAACCCCACGGAACCTATGCCCCGTCCGCCAGTTATCCCGTCTCAACCCACGGAAAACCGTGATATTCCGGGGAAATGCATTTTTTTTGTAATAAAATTGCAAATGGCTGTTGACCGAATCCTGAAGTCGCTTTAGAGGCCCTCTCACCGGACGGGAAGCAAGCGTTTCCGCGGTTCGGTCGCCAACAAATAGGTCACCTACTCCTCTGGTAGTAAATATCAGGGAACCATAGGTGTCCGCTTTTTTGTCGGTGGTAATCGGGTAAAACCGGTTCGGCTCTTTGACATTGTGATATTTAGATGAAGGGACATGTGGGCGACGGCGCCAGGTCCGGGGGTTTTTAGGCCCCGGGTGCTTGGTTAAAAATTAGCTGTTCGCACATAATGTCCTATACACCATGTATAGTAATTTGTGCAGGAACAACGCCTGAAAGTTCGAGCCTTGCTGGTTTGCGGATTTATCCGTGCCAGTCTGGTTTTTGAATCAAACTTGAGAGTTTGATCCTGGCTCAGAACGAACGCTGGCGGCATGCTTAACACATGCAAGTCGAACGAGACCTTCGGGTCTAGTGGCGCACGGGTGCGTAACGCGTGGGAATCTGCCCTTAGGTACGGAATAACTCAGAGAAATTTGTGCTAATACCGTATGATGTCGAAAGACCAAAGATTTATCGCCTAAGGATGAGCCCGCGTAAGATTAGCTTGTTGGTGAGGTAAAAGCTCACCAAGGCGACGATCTTTAGCTGGTCTGAGAGGATGATCAGCCACACTGGGACTGAGACACGGCCCAGACTCCTACGGGAGGCAGCAGTGGGGAATATTGGACAATGGGCGAAAGCCTGATCCAGCAATGCCGCGTGAGTGATGAAGGCCTTAGGGTTGTAAAGCTCTTTTACCAGGGATGATAATGACAGTACCTGGAGAATAAGCTCCGGCTAACTCCGTGCCAGCAGCCGCGGTAATACGGAGGGAGCTAGCGTTGTTCGGAATTACTGGGCGTAAAGAGTACGTAGGCGGTGATTCAAGTCAGAGGTGAAAGCCTGGAGCTCAACTCCAGAACTGCCTTTGAAACTAGATCGCTAGAATTATGGAGAGGTTAGTGGAATTCCGAGTGTAGAGGTGAAATTCGTAGATATTCGGAAGAACACCAGTGGCGAAGGCGACTAACTGGACATATATTGACGCTGAGGTACGAAAGCGTGGGGAGCAAACAGGATTAGATACCCTGGTAGTCCACGCCGTAAACGATGATAACTAGCTGTTCGGGCTCTACGAGCTTGAGTGGCGCAGCTAACGCATTAAGTTATCCGCCTGGGGAGTACGGTCGCAAGATTAAAACTCAAAGGAATTGACGGGGGCCTGCACAAGCGGTGGAGCATGTGGTTTAATTCGAAGCAACGCGCAGAACCTTACCAGCGTTTGACATCCTAATCGCGGTTTTCAGAGATGATTACCTTCAGTTCGGCTGGATTAGTGACAGGTGCTGCATGGCTGTCGTCAGCTCGTGTCGTGAGATGTTGGGTTAAGTCCCGCAACGAGCGCAACCCTCGTCCTTAGTTGCCATCATTCAGTTGGGCACTCTAAGGAAACTGCCGGTGATAAGCCGGAGGAAGGTGGGGATGACGTCAAGTCCTCATGGCCCTTACACGCTGGGCTACACACGTGCTACAATGGCGGTGACAGTGGGCAGCAACCGGGCGACCGGTAGCTAATCTCCAAAAACCGTCTCAGTTCGGATTGTTCTCTGCAACTCGAGAGCATGAAGGCGGAATCGCTAGTAATCGCGGATCAGCATGCCGCGGTGAATACGTTCCCAGGCCTTGTACACACCGCCCGTCACACCATGGGATTTGGATTCACCCGAAGGCAGTGCGCTAACCGCAAGGAGGCAGCTGACCACGGTGGGTTTAGAGACTGGGGTGAAGTCGTAACAAGGTAGCCGTAGGGGAACCTGCGGCTGGATCACCTCCTTTCTAAGGATTTCGGCGGAAAGCGCTGGAGCTAGTCTCCAGAAGAGCTTCCTCCATTCCAAAGAACATTTGCCGTCGTCCTCATGTCCCTTCATCCTGGAAACATAATCTGCACTAGCAATAGTGATGATTATGATGCCTGAGCTGGCCTTTATGCCGCCTGCGGCCCTTATGGGTCAGCCAAGGCTGGTGGGGGCCGGTAGCTCAGGTGGTTAGAGCGCACGCCTGATAAGCGTGAGGTCGCAAGTTCAACTCTTGCTCGGCCCACCAATCTTGAAGCGCTTGCCCAAAATGGTGCGGGGCTTTAGCTCAGTTGGTAGAGCACCTGCTTTGCAAGCAGGGGGTCAACGGTTCGAACCCGTTAAGCTCCACCATTTTTTGAATTTCCAGAGATGAAGACAAAATTTTCCGTTATCGAAAGGTAACGGATGGCGGATTTGCCGCCGTTCTTTGACATTGTGAATGGGTTTTTTAATCGATGCCGTGGCGGCATGTTGCACAGCCACATCTTCGGATGTGGGTGGATGACGTGTTGTTACAAATCAAAATAGATTATCTGGCTGAGATAATAATTATCTGCATTACACGTGATGATATGTTCGACTTTAGGGTCGTGCAGCATTGTCATTGGTGGTGTGGACTCTCAAGCGTGAGGTAAGAGCATTTGGTGAATGCCTTGGCATATACAGGCGATGAAGGACGTGGCACGCTGCGATAAGCGTGGGGGAGCCGTGAGCAGGCTTTGATCCCACGATTTCCGAATGGGGAAACCCATCCTCACTATTTAATTTCGCTGCTGAGCAATCAGTGTCGGAGTTAAATAGGAAGGATATCACTTAGCTGAATAAAATAGGCTTAGTGAAGCGAACCCGGAGAACTGAAACATCTCAGTACCCGGAGGAAAAGACATCAACCGAGATTCCGTTAGTAGTGGCGAGCGAACGCGGACCAGGCCAGTGCCTGGTGTTTAATTAGCAAAAGCTTCTGGAAAGTAGCGCCATAGTGGGTGACAGCCCCGTATGCGAAAATGAAACATCAGGACTTGAGTAGGGCGGGACACGTGTAATCCTGTCTGAATATAGGGGGACCACCCTCTAAGCCTAAATACTCGTATATGACCGATAGCGAACTAGTACCGTGAGGGAAAGGTGAAAAGCACCCCGATGAGGGGAGTGAAACAGTACCTGAAACCGAATGCTTACAATCAGTTGGAGCCTCTTTATGGGGTGACAGCGTACCTCTTGTATAATGGGTCTGTGACTTAATGTATCATGCAAGCTTAAGCCGTTAGGTGTAGGCGTAGCGAAAGCGAGTCTGAATAGGGCGACTGAGTATGATGCATTAGACCCGAAACCCGGCGATCTATGCATGACCAGGTTGAAGGTGCGGTAACACGCACTGGAGGACCGAACCGTTCAATGTTGAAAAATTGTCGGATGAGTTGTGCTTAGGGGTGAAAGGCCAATCAAGCCGGGAAATAGCTGGTTCTCCGCGAAAACTATTGAGGTAGTGCCTCGGATGTTTTCCGATGGGGGTAGAGCACTGGATGGATGCGGGGGTCGCGAGATCTACCAATTCTAACCAAACTCCGAATACCATCGAGTTAGTCCGGGAGACAGACGGCGGGTGCTAAGGTCCGTCGTCAAAAGGGAAACAGCCCTAACCTACAGCTAAGGTCCCCAAATCATATCTAAGTGGTGAAGCATGTGGGATTTCCAAAACAACCAGGAGGTTGGCTTAGAAGCAGCCATCCTTTAAAGAAAGCGTAACAGCTCACTGGTCTAAATAAGAGATCCTGCGGCGAAAATGTAACGGGGCTAAAGATATGTACCGAAGCTTAGGGTGTGCAATTTATTGCATGCGGTAGCGGAGCGTTCCGTAGGCCGATGAAGCGATCTGGTAATGGGTCGTGGAGGTATCGGAAGTGCGAATGCAGACATGAGTAGCGATAGGAGGGTGAGACACCCTCCCGCCGAAAGACCAAGGGTTCCTGCTTAAAGCTAATCTGAGCAGGGTAAGCCGGCCCCTAAGACGAGCCCGAAGGGGGTAGTCGATGGGAACCACGTTAATATTCGTGGGCCTGGTGGTGTGTGACGGATCTCGTGAGTTGTCAGTTCTTATTGGATTGAACTGGCTTCGAAGAGGTTCCAGGAAATAGCCCCACCGTATAGACCGTACCCGAAACCGACACAGGTGGTCAGGTAGAGTATACCAAGGCGTTTGAGAGAAGTATCCTGAAGGAACTCGGCAAATTGCCTCCGTACCTTCGGAAGAAGGAGGCCCTCACATTGCGCAAGCAGTATGAGGGGGCACAGGCCAGGGGGTAGCGACTGTTTAGCAAAAACACAGGACTCTGCTAAGTCGGCTTCAAGACGACGTATAGGGTCTGACGCCTGCCCGGTGCTGGAAGGTTAAGAGGAGGAGTGCAAGCTCCGAATTGAAGCCCCAGTAAACGGCGGCCGTAACTATAACGGTCCTAAGGTAGCGA
Source organism: Maricaulis salignorans (assembly GCA_943368745.1). Taxonomy (GTDB): domain Bacteria; phylum Pseudomonadota; class Alphaproteobacteria; order Sphingomonadales; family Sphingomonadaceae; genus Sphingorhabdus_B. The sequence continues at coordinate 116,200 of CALRLP020000005.1, read as the reverse complement.
AATTCCTTGTCGGGTAAGTTCCGACCTGCACGAATGGCGTAACGACTTCCCCACTGTCTCCAGGATATGCTCAGCGAAATTGAATTCTCCGTGAAGATGCGGAGTACCCGCGGTTAGACGGAAAGACCCCGTGCACCTTTACTGCAGCTTCAGAGTGGCATTAGGAAAGAACTGTGTAGAATAGGTGGGAGGCTTTGAAACTTGGGCGCCAGTCCGAGTGGAGCCGAAATGTGAAATACCACCCTGTTGTTTTCTGATGTCTAACCTCGCACCGTTATCCGGTGCAGGGACCCTCTGTGGCGGGTAGTTTGACTGGGGCGGTCGCCTCCTAAAGAGTAACGGAGGCGCGCGATGGTAGGCTCAGGACGGTTGGAAACCGTCTGTTAGAGTGCAATGGCATAAGCCTGCCTGACTGCGAGACTGACGAGTCGAGCAGAGACGAAAGTCGGTCATAGTGATCCGGTGGTCCCTCGTGGAAGGGCCATCGCTCAACGGATAAAAGGTACGCCGGGGATAACAGGCTGATGATTCCCAAGAGCTCATATCGACGGAATCGTTTGGCACCTCGATGTCGGCTCATCACATCCTGGGGCTGGAGCAGGTCCCAAGGGTTTGGCTGTTCGCCAATTAAAGTGGTACGTGAGCTGGGTTCAGAACGTCGCGAGACAGTTTGGTCCCTATCTGCCGTGGGCGTCGAAATTTGAGAGGAGTTGACCCTAGTACGAGAGGACCGGGTTGAACATACCTCTGGTGTACCTGTCGTGGCGCCAGCCGCGCAGCAGGGTAGCTATGTATGGACGGGATAACCGCTGAAAGCATCTAAGCGGGAAGCCTCCCTCGAGATTAGATTTCATCGAGTCGTAGTAGACCACTACGTTGATAGGTTGGGTGTGGAAGCGCAGTAATGCGTGAAGCTAACCAATCCTAATTACTCTTTTCGCGCTTGAAGTCCCACCATCAATGACAGTGCTGGCTTGTTCAGCAACGTCGATGGCGGATGATTACATCGCAACCAGATAAAATATTCCCTGCACGGGCATCGATTATAACCCAATTTCACTTTATTGTGAGCGCCTGCTTCATTGCTTGGTGACCATAGCGTTTGTGACCCACCCGATCCCATCCCGAACTCGGCCGTGAAACCAAACTGCGCCGATGGTACTACCGCTTAAGCGTTGGAAGAGTAGGGCGTCGCCAGGCATTGCAGCCGGCGCTCATGATGTAAGTGCATTGGAAGAACCCATTCATAATTCAAAAGGCGGACCGCTGTCGTTCATTCGACGGATGTCCGCCTTTTTTCGTTTTTGCCCCGTTGAAATATAGGGCATTTTGGTGGCGCGGGATGGAGCAGCCCGGTAGCTCGTCAGGCTCATAACCTGAAGGTCGTAGGTTCAAATCCTACTCCCGCAACCAATAAAACACCCCGCCTTGCGCGGGGTTTTTTATTGGCTGTGGCGAGGGCTGGATAAGAAGCAACGCAACGCCCTGCATGTCATTGACCCCGGTGAGGTCGACTGTTAGCCCTCATGTATATACGACCGAGGGGAGCGGGATGATAAGAGCAGATATCGGGCTTGGCAGCTGGTTTAGCCAGCGGACGAAACTTACCCCTGACCGACCGGCGATGACCTTTGAAGGGCGCACGCGTAGCTATGCCGAAATGCAGGATGCTATTGATCGGCTCGCGTCGGCATTGCGAACGTCCGGCATATGCCGGGGTGACCGCGTGGCGTTTTTGGGATTAAACCAGCCAGTCTATTTCGATTTGCTGTTTGCCGCGGCGCGCATCGGCGCGATCTTCGTGCCGTTGAATTTCCGCCTGACGGGACCCGAGCTTACCTACATCATTAACGATGCCGGCGTGCATATGCTGGTGGTCGATGCCCTGCATCAACCCATCGTCGACGGCATCCGTGGCGCATTATGCTGCCGGCAATATCTCTCCGCTGATGTTGCTGCGCCCGATTGGCCGTCGGTCGGGCAGTTCGTCGAGGGTGCACCACCCTTGGCGGAGGGCGAAGCCACCGCGGACGACGATATCGCCGTTATCATGTACACATCTGGCACGACCGGCCAGCCAAAAGGCGTGATGTTGACCCACGGCAATTTGTGGTGGTCAAATGTCATGTCGATGCTGAGTTCCGATACGCGGGAGGATGATGTCGCCCTGATCATGGCGCCATTGTTCCATATCGGCGGATTGAACGTCATGCCGCTGGCCGCTTGGCAAAAAGGTTGCCATGTCATATTGCACCGCAGCTTTGATCCCGCGCTTTTCGCCGCAGATGTGGCCAAATATCGCGTCACAGGGGCATTTGCTGTGCCGGCCATGCTGTTGGTGATCAGCCAACAACCCAATTTTGCATCAGCCGATCTGTCGAGCTTGCGCGTCATTGTATGCGGCGGTGCACCGGTTCCCGAACCCTTGTTGCAGCTGTATCAAGCGCGCGAGGTGCAGGTTAATCAGGGGTACGGCCTGACGGAAACGGCGCCTGTTGGTACATTTTTGGGCAGTGAATTTGCGCTGGCCAAGCTTGGATCGGCGGGGCGACCGGTCTTCTTTGTCGATCTGCGCATTGTCGGCGACGATGGCCGCACGCCGCTTGGTACGGCCGAGCGCGGCGAAATCGTCATGCGCGGCCCCAATATCATGCGCGGATATTGGAACAAGCCACAGGCGACCGCAGCCGCCATCGATCCCGAAGGATGGTTCCACAGCGGGGATATTGGCTATCTGGATGAAGACGGGTTCCTGTATATTTGCGATCGCCTGAAAGACATGATCATCAGCGGTGGTGAGAATATCTACCCCGCCGAAGTCGAAGCCATTTTATATGGGCATCCGGCCATCGCCGAAATCGCGATATTTGGCGAACCCTGCGACAAATGGGGCGAACGCGTGACTGCGGTTGCTGCGCTCAAGCCAGGCCACACGCTCGATCTTGAGGGCTTGCGCGAATGGGCAACCGAACGGCTTGCCCGATACAAGCTGCCGACGCGCCTTGAAATCGTTGATGCGCTGCCGCGCAATCCCGCCGGCAAGGTGCTGAAATTCGAACTTCGCGACCGCTTTCGGACATAAATGAAATAGGACCCCAACCCATGACAGAATTTGATCGCTGGCGTGCACGCTCACCTTATTACAATGAAACGCATGAGGCGGTTGCCCAAAGCGTCCGCCGCTTTGTCATGCGTGAGGTTGATCCGAACATCGACAGTTGGGAATTGGCGGGCGAACTGCCCCGCGCGCTGCATATTGCCGCGGCTAAAGCCGGGATATTGGGTCTTGGCTTCCCCGACGAATTTGGCGGCCACAGCGACGGTTTCGACATGTTCCACGGACTTGTCCAAACAGAGGAACTCTGCCGCACAGGTGCAGGCGGCCTCAGCGCATCGTTGATGACCCACGGGATTGGGCTGCCGCCAATTCTGGCGATGGGTTCCGCAGAGATGAAGCAAAAGATCGCGCCCGGGGTGCTGGCGGGTGAAATACTCATCGCCTTGGGTATCACAGAACCATCGGGCGGCTCTGACGTCGCCAATCTTAAAACCCGGGCGGTGGCCAATAAAGATCATTATGTCGTGAACGGATCAAAAACCTTCATCACCACGGGCATGCGGGCGGATTATCTGACCACAGCCGTCCGCACGGGCGGCGACGGGGCTGGCGGGATATCTTTGTTGCTCATCCCCATGGACGCTGTGGGCGTATCGCGGACCCGCTTAAGCAAGATGGGCTGGCATTGTTCGGACACGGCGACCATTCACTTTGAGGATGTGATCGTTCCGAAAGAGAATCTGATCGGCGTGGAAAATGGCGGTTTCATGGGCATCATGATGAATTTTAATCGCGAACGCCTTGGCATGGCCATGTCATGCTGTGGCTTTGCGCGGGTCTGTCTGGAAGAAGCCGTCACATGGGCGCAGCAGCGTGAAACCTTTGGCAAAGCGATGGTGAAGCACCAATCGATCCGGATCAAACTTGCTGATATGGCACGCCAGATTGCGGCCACGCAGTCTTGGGTCGATCTATGCGCATGGCAGGTACAAAATGGGTGTGACCAACCGGCCGATTTTGCCCTTCTTAAAGTGCAAGCGACCCAAATGCTCGAACAGATCGCGCGCGAGGCGGCACAGGTCCTCGGCGGCGCATCCTATATCACCGGATCCAAAATAGAACGCATCTACCGCGAAGTACGCGTCAACGCGATCGGCGGCGGATCGGAGGAAATCATGCTCGATCTCGCGGGTAGGCAATTATTCGCGTAAGCGCGCTGCGCTTGGGGCGCACGCACCCCAGCTACGAAGTCCTATGTGAGCGGTGCAACAGAGCGCTGCGCGGCTATGGTCGCGCGCCCACCCGCATTTTTGATCCTACCGCATTATGATGCGGGTTTGTCAGAGCTCCATCCGTCAATCGCGACGCGCCATTTGCCGTCGGTACCGCGCCGGAAAACGTTGATCCCTTTGCCGATGTCGGTCGTGACTGCGCCGGTTTTCTTGTCGGTGTCGGTGGCTTTGTATGTGTAACGCTCAACGGCCAAATCGCCGGTGACGGTGAAACCAAGCGAGGTTTTTTCCCACTTCGTCTCATAAGCGCCGAAATATCCCCCGACCCATTCGCGCACCGCGGCCTTGCCGATGATTTCTGGCGCACCAGGTGCCTGAAAAACGACATCGTCGGTCAGGCCTTCCATCAGTGTGTCGACATTGTTGCTGTTAATCGCCGCAACATAGCCATCGTGCGCTGCCGCCTCGATGGCCTTGGTATCTACCGGAGCAGCGGGCGTTTCACCGCCGGAACAGCCGGAAACGAGAAGCAACAGGGCTGGGATCGTGTACAAAGCTTTCATCTTCATTCTCCTCCTTTGGCCGTCGAAAGCGCCCATATTCCTGAAGGCGAAGACGTCGCGGCGCACTCTCATATCCGCATTTTTACGGCACCTTGGCCGCTTATTGCGTCATAAAAACGATGTTTAACAGTCGCCCCAATCCCCCATTCGGTAAAGTGAACAATTGTAACGATGGCCCCTCTGCGGTCTCTGCGCATCTGCGTGTCCAATGTTGCAACGGTTTGTCGCGTGCCTGTCTCGCCATAACCCCTTTGGATGTCTTGTGGCGCTTCTCGTTCATCTGCGGGCAAGGTCGCATTGCCCACGCAGGAATCACATAGCGTTTGGCGCAGCCTAGCGGCTGCGCGTCGAACAAACCGCGATGAAGGGGGCCTCCAACGGCCGGCACGCCATCAACAGGGGGTGGGCCGATATGGGTCTGCGCAGATGCAGGGCCGGCTGTATTTATATTCGGAGACCAATATGCGTATCATGTCGAAAACATCCAAAACTGCCCTTGCCCTGGCGATGCTTGCCGCCCCTGTGTCGGCGAGCCTGTATGCGCAGGAGCAGCAAGAATTACCTGCCCAGCCCGAAGCGGGCACGGTGGTCACCGGCATCCCGCCCGCTGACCTGAGCGAGCTTCCCGAAGGGCCAGAGATCAAGGGCTTTATTTCCGCGCGCAAGGATGACCGCGTGCAGATAACGGGCGCCGATGGCACCAAGACCGTGCTGTCGCTCAGCGAGTCTACGCAAGTGCGTTCCAGCTCGGGCCTGTTCGGCCTTGGCCGGACAAAGCTTGCCACCGATCAGCTGCTCAACGGCCTGCCGGTGACGGCCAAGACCGTGCAATGGGGCGGCGGCCTTGTCGCCAGTTCCATCAAGCTGCAGAATAAGGATATGCGCACCGCGAATATGATCCGCAACGGCACCGAGCAGGGCTTTGCCGAGCAGACCGCTGCGACCGAAGCCTTGCGCAGCCGCGTGGCCGACATTGACCAATATAATGTGAAGGGCACGACCAACGTCTATTTCGATACGGGCAAATGGAACCTGACCCAAGCCGCGCAGGCCGATTTGTGCGCCGCCGCGTCTCAAGCGAATGCGACTGAAAACGCGCTGATGCTGGTCGTGGGCTATACGGACTCGGTGGGCGATTATGACTATAATCAGGAACTGAGCGAGAAGCGTGCGTCCAAGGTGGTGAACCATTTGCAGCAAGCCTGTGGCTGGAAACCCTATCGCATGTTGACGCCCACGGGCATGGCGGAGGCGGATCCGACTGCGGATAACAACACCGAAGAAGGCAAGGCGCAGAACCGCCGCGTTGCGATCAACATCCTCGTCAGTAAGAGCGTCGACGGATTTTAACACGCGCAAGGGGTGGGCAGGTGCTCACCCCCTACCGCCGCCGCCCCGTCGCCGTCCCGTCGTGCGCATTGGCTTGCAATGTAGGATTTGGCCTGTCACTTTGTCGCTCGTCAGCCGAAATCGCATGTGCGGAGATTAGAGGTCTGACTTTGTTACTAGGCGGGCTGAAACGTCGGGGGATTAGCTATGCGGGGCGTACTGAAAAGCTGTCGGCAATCGGGGTTGTCGGGAACGAGGGCAACATTAACAACAAGATCGACAGGGACGGCTTTGCGGCTGCGTTTGTACTGCAATGTCTGACGGCGATTGGCTCCAACGATTTGCGTCTAAACTAGGGTTCATCGTCGCGCTAATCGTCGCCGTTGGAACGATAGGCTGGGGCTGGAACTATGGATTAAGCCACGAGCGATCCTATGAACAAGAGGCCAGACAGGCCCACGCCGATCAGGCCGAAAATGGATGCTACCAAATAGCCGAGTCCAAGGATCAAGGCGCCGCGATCAAACAAGCGGATAGAAAACCATGCACACCATCCAAAGAAGGTGAGCAAGAGAACGATAACCGCCGAGACTATGCCGATCTTGTAGCGCAACGCAGCTCTGCGCTCTGGGCAAAAATAATGGGGATTGCAGCGCTTATCGGTATGGGCCTGAGCCTGGTTGGCGTGGCGTTGGTCTGGACCACTTTCCGCGAAACTAGGAGAGCTAACCACATTGCTGGCGACATTGGCTTCAAGCAACTTCGGGCTTATGTAACGGTTGAAAATGCCATCCAAAGCGACGCTTCCTTTACCGGCGACAATGATGGCTTTCTGCCGGTTTGTCTCACGCTTCACAATTCCGGATCTACTCCCGCGACCGATGTAAGAGTGAATCTCAGAAAGCACGTTGTTGTTGATCGCAAGGCCGCGCACATCGAAGAAACGTTTACGTCTCCCGACATAGGTGGTCAGGCTCGTCAGAACATTGATCTGCCTTGGTATAAGTGGGATGATTTTTACTACGCCGATGACCCAAATCCTTCGCTTATTGGAGGGGAGATCAGATACAAAACCGCTATCCCCGATGATGAGGGGCAGTTTCCGGAGTTCTCGACCAATTTTTCGATCAAGCCCGCTGACACGCATCGCCGCAAAGTTTTGGAAGTTGATATCGTCCGAATGCCGCATCGGAACGGTTTCTAAAGCTAACAACCCCGCTAAAACGATGCTCATCACGCGCCGTCTCCGCCGTTCCTGTAACTCCTACGTAATGCCGGCGTTCTGCGTGTCTTTCATCGCGTTAACGGCCTGCCGCGGCGGAAACCGCCCCGTCGTTCGTAGAAAATAACCCGTTCCCCATCGAAGCTGCGGCTTCCCACTTGCCCTTGCCCGCTAGGCATGACAGCAAGGAAAAAAGACGGCAGGGGAGCCCCAAAAATGACACATTATCTGAAGACCATATTGCTGCTGGGTGCAGCGACCATTCCGGCATCGGCATTTGCGCAAGCGGCTGTTCCGGCGGCTGCGGCCGCTGCCGCTGAAGAGAAAGCGCAGAAATGGGATGTCGCGGCCCCTCCCGGCCTGACCCTCCGTCAGATCGCGATCGACACCGACGAGGGTTCGTGGATGAACCTTGACGTCAGCCCCGATGGTCGCACCATCGCGTTCGATCTGCTGGGTGACATCTACACCATGCCCGTCACCGGCGGCACGCCGACCCGCATTGCCGAAGGCTTGCCCTTCGAAACCCAGCCGCGCTTTTCCCCCGATGGAACCCGCATCGCCTTTACCTCCGACCGGGGCGGCGGCGACAATATCTGGATCATGAACCGCGACGGTTCCGACAAACGGCAGATGAGCAAAGAGGATTTCCGCTTGCTCAATCAACCAAGCTGGAGCCCCGATGGCCGCTTCATCGCCGCCAAGAAGCATTTCACGACGGGTCGTTCGCTGGGCACTGGCGAAGTCTGGCTCTACCATGTGTCGGGCGGCGCAGGGGTTCAGCTGGTCAAGAAGCCCAATGAGCAGCATCAGAAGGAATTGGGCGAGCCCATCTTCGCCCCCGATGGCAAGCATATCTATTACACGCGCAACATAACGCCCGGACCAATCTTCCAATATGCGCAGGATTCCAACGGCCAGCTTTTCGACATTGAAAGCTATGAGATTGAAACCGGCAAAACCGAAACCGCCGTGTCCGGTGTCGGTGGTTCGGTGCGTCCAACGCCCTCACCCGACGGCAAGAAAATCGCCTTCGTCCGCCGCGAACGGACCCAGTCAAAACTCTATGTGAAAGATCTGGACACCGGCGAAGAGCGCAAGATTTACGATGCGCTCGACCAAGATGTGCAGGAAACATGGGCCGTCACCGGCGTCTATCCAAATATGGATTGGTCACCCGACAGCAAGACCATTTATTTCTGGGCGGGCGGCAAGATGCGCAAGGTCGATTGGCCGAGCGGTGCATCGAGCGAAATTCCGTTCCGCATTTCCGACACGCGCGATGTGATCGACCCGCCACGCCCGCCGATTGAAGTCGCGCCGGCCGAGTTCCAGACGCATATGCCGCGCGGCGTTGTTACCTCGCCCGATGGCCGGACCGTCTTGTTTGAAACCATGGGTAAGCTGTGGGTCAAGCCTGCGGCAGGCGGAGCGGCAAAGCGCTTGACCGCATCCGACACCGCGATGGAAGCATATCCCACATGGTCGCGCGACGGGAAGACCATCGCCTTTGTGAACTGGACCGATAAGGGCCTTGGCCACATTCAGGTCGTGGGCGCAACGGGTGGCAGGGCGAAAAATGTGACGGCGCAATCCGGCCATTATGCGCGTCCGCGCTTTTCGCCAGATGGCAAGACAATCGTATTTGAAAAGCAGGAAGGCGGCGGCTTGACCTCGCCCACACGTTCGGATCAGCCGGGAATTTACCGCATAGCCACGACAGGCGGTAACGCCGTTCGCGTTACCGAAAGCGGAACCACGCCGCATTTCGCCGCCAGCAATGACCGGATTTTCTATACCGAGTCCGGTGCCAACAAACGCCTGCTCGTCAGTGTCGACCTGAATGGTGAAGCCAAGCGCAGCCATGCCAGCGGCGAGCTGACGACCATTTATGAAGTATCGCCAGACGGGAACAATTTTGCCTTCCGTCAAAACTACGAAGCATTTGTGATGCCATTGATGCCCGGTACGCAGGAAGTCACTGCGTCGTCGTCGGGCAGCGCGCTTCCTGTGGTGAAGGTCAGCAAGGGCGGCGCCGATTATATGCATTGGAGCCGCAATGGCGATGCATTGCATTGGGCACTTGGGCCTACGCTCTACACCGCACAAACCAGCGCATTTTACCCCAATGGCCCGCTTGCGAAAGATGCCAAGCCCGTAAAGTTTGTGTCACCAAAAGACGGCATTTCGCTTTCAATGACGGTGAAGTCGGACCGTCCCACTGGCCTCGTCGCCTTCACCGGCGCGCGGGTCGTGACCATGGCGGACAAGGATGGCGGGATCATCGACAATGCCGTCATCTTGGTAGAAAATGACCGGATCAAAGCTGTCGGCAAGGCGGGAGACTTCCCGATCCCCGCTGGCGCAAAGACGGTGGATGTTACCGGCAAGACGATCATTCCGGGTCTTGTTGATGCGCACGCCCATGGTCCGCATGGCGTTGATGAAATGACACCTCAGCAAAACTGGGTGAATATGCTCAACCTCGCCATGGGTATCACCACGCGGCATGATCCATCCAGCAGCGCAGCGACGGTTTTCCCGGCGGTGGAAATGCAGCGCGCGGGCCTTATTGTCGGGCCGCGTTCTTTCTCCACGGGCGAGATTGTCTACGGCGCAAAGGCCGCCGATGTGTATGCCGAAATCAACGGCCTTGATGATGCCCTTGCGCATGTCCGGCGGTTGAAGGCGCAAGGTGCGCACAGCGTCAAAAACTATAACCAGCCGCGCCGTGAACAGCGCCAGCAAGTTGTTGCCGCCGCGCTTCAGGAAAATATGCGTTCGGTGGCGGAAGGCGGTTCGCTGTTCGGCATGGACATGAACCTGATTGCCGATGGCAACACCACCGTTGAACACAATGTCCCGCTCGACATTTTCTACGGCGACGTGCTTCAGTTCTTCTCGAAATCGAAGGTTGGGTACACCCCGACCCTTGTCGTGACCTATGGCGGCCCAGCCGGTGATCCCTATTGGCGCGCACATACCGACGTGTTCCGTCATCCGTTGATGGCCAAGCATTATCCGCCGACCGAGCTTGCGGCGAACAATGCACGCCGCGAAATCGCGCCTGAGGAAGACTATGTCGACGATAACAGCGCGCGTGAGGCACATAAGCTTGCCAAGCTTGGCGTACCGGTTGCGATCGGTGCGCATGGCCAAGAAGCGGGCATCGCCGCGCATTGGGAGCTTTGGTCCTTCGTGCGCGGTGGCATGTCGCCAATCGAGGCATTGGCCGCAGGCACAATCGAGTCCGCCCGTTCGCTGGGTTATGACAAGGATGTAGGCTCCATCGCCGCAGGGAAGCTTGCCGACCTCGTCATTCTCGACGCCGACCCAAGCGCGGATATCCGCAATTCGGATAAGGTCGCCAAGGTTATGATCGGTGGCCGTTTATATGACGCGGCCACGTTGAATGAAGAAGTCACCGGCACACGCAAACGCATGCCTTATTATTGGGAATGAGTTCAGCCCGGTGAGCTCAATTTTCTGGCCCGGGCAAATAGGCCCGGGCTGGAAAATGGTTCAAACATCTCGTCCGCGCTTTCGGGATCAAGCGCGGCATTTTCTGCCAGCGCTTTTTCGGCATCGGTGAGTTCCGAAAGCTTAAGCAGATTGAGGGTTCGGCCATTTCCGGCATAATTTTCGATGATATCCCGCATGTCTGTGCCGTTACCGAGCAATTCAGCGACTTTCTCGACCGATAGTCCGCAATGCTCCGCCAGCAATGTGGCGCGCATCATGCGGATGCCGGGCGCCGCACTTTCATTGCCCGGGCGCGTTGCATCGATGAAGATATCACATTCGCTATCAAGGCCAAGCGAGCGGTTGTTCATGTTGGCTGAACCAATGCGCAGGATTTCGTCGTCGACAATCAACAGCTTGGCATGAACATAAATGGGTTCCCCCAATTTTGTGTGCGGCACGTAGATTGACAGTCGGTCTTTTTTGTCATGCTTGCCAATGGCGCGCAGCAGTTGAACGCGTGCGCCGTCCATCGCCTTCTGCTCTAACCAGCCATCGGCGGTCTCGGGATTTACAATGATGATTTCTGGCGGGTCATTTTCTGACATACGCCGGGCGATGGCATCGGCGATTTTGGGTGACGCAAAATATTGGTTTTCAGCATAAATGAATTTTTTGGCGCGGGCGATTTGCTCTAGGAACAAGTGCTCTATTTCGCGGATTGGGCCGACGTCTTTATAGGCTGCACGGGTCCGCGCGATGCCCATTTCCACATATTGAAACTCGGCCTCTAGAAACTCTGGCCATGGCGATGGTGCGTCTGCAGGGCAGGGCTCAAGCGGATCACCGCCGGCAAGCTTCCACCGGGCGCGGCTGAGTTCTGCAAGCGCGGCTGCGGCGTCGCCTTCGACCAACATCGTGATGTCGTGCCAGGGTCCGTAAAGCCTGCCATTGGGGCGCCTGCGTTTGGGATCATAGTCGACATGGTCTGGGGTATCCCAGCGATCAGCGGTCATATCAATCCCGCCACAGGCCGCCATTTTGTCATCAATGATGACGATTTTCTGATGATGGCTGCATCCGATGGGGTGCGCGCTGTCGAGCTTGAACTGAATTTGCTTATGCATCGCCCATTTGGCGACATCGAGCATTGTGGAGCCACGTGTCACCATCTTGAGCGCGCCGAAATTCCATTTCAGCAATTTGATCTCAAGGCCCGGCGTGCGATTTGCGAGCCATAGAATGAAGTCGCCCAAACGCTTTGGCGGATCGCCTTTTTTCCGGCGGCTTCGGCTGAGGTCGATTCGCGTATCGAAGTCCCAACCAATCAACATGATGCGGTGTTGCGCGTTCATCATCGCGGCTTGAATGATTTCGAAATATGGCGCGGCATCAATGACTGGGTGGGCGCGGCTGGCCTTGGCATGCCGCCATACGCTGCTGCTTTCCGATATATCTGTGCGCATAGGGCCTCCGGTTGCCGGTCTGTATTTATCGTAAACCACTTCAGGATAAAAAAAGCTGACTCCACATCCATGAAAAATGGAGTATGGAACAAAGCATGAACAAAAAGCCGAATCACATACAGCCGACTCTATCGGCTGGTGCGTTTCCATCTGTGCAAGGAATGTGGAAGCAACACCAGCCGGATGCCGCGCAATCATTGCTGCCTACAGGGGCGCCTTATGTCGACGAACGGCTGCGCGGTGGCATAACGCAGGCTGGGCTGCATGAATTTTTTGGTGGCGCAAAAGCCGACTCACATGCCGCCGCCGCGTTTGCGCTTTTGCTGGCATGGCGGCTGCCGGAAAGCGATGCCGGTATCTTCTGGATATCAGGGGACAAGGAACGCCAGACATCGGGTCGTCTCTACCCTTATGGGCTGTCGGCAATGGGCGGTGACCCCGCGCGCATGTTGCTGGTCCAGACAGCCGATTTGCGCGACGCCTTGCGGGCTGCAGCGGATGCCATCCGGTCGAAAGCCGCCAGCGCGGTCATATTGGAAACGCACGGCAATGCCCGGTTGGTGGATTTGACCTCTACCCGTCGGCTTGCCTTGGCCTCGGCGGAGGCAGGGGTGCTGGCCCTGCTCGTGCGCGGGGATGCGGCACCGATGCCCAGCGCGGCGCGTACACGCTGGCGGATATGTTCTGCGCCCTCTGCGCCATTGCCGGGAAATGCCCCGGGCCTTCCGACTTTTGACATCAGCCTTCTGCGCCATCGCGGTGGTGCGGCTCCTTTTGCGGCAAGAGTGACTTGGGATCATGCAACACGAAGCTTTTTTGACGCGCCGCTATCTGGCGGTCTTTCTGCCATTGTTACCGACACAAAGACTGGTCCGGAATCGCGGCAGCGCGCCTGATGCGCCTTTTGCCATGGTCGAAAAACAACGCGGGGCCATGCGGCTGGCGGCATGTGATCCGGCGGCGCATGCGCTTGGCCTGACCGCAGGCATGGCGCTCGCCGATGCCCGCGCCCGCGTGCCCGATCTGGCTGTCTTTGACCATGACCCTGTGGCGGACCTCAACTTGCTCGGCTGGCTCGCCGATGGGTGTGAGCGTTATACGCCTGCTTGCATGTTAGACCCGCCGCAAGGGCTGTTGCTCGACATTACTGGGTGCGAACATGTGTTTGGTGATGCGGCGCGACTGGCGAAGGATGTGCACGCGCGGCTAAGCCGTCATGGCCTCACTTGTCGGATTGCCTTGGGCGGTACCCCCGACAGCGCGCAGGCCAAGGCGAGATATGCGGCACGCGCCATTTCCGACGTGCACGTGGAGGCGCTTGATGGCGGTGACAAGGTGCACAAGGCGCTTCGCCGGGCTGGCCTGAGAAGCATTGGCGATCTGGCTGTCCGCCCGCGTAAGCCGCTGGCGGCGCGCTTTGGCAAGGCGGTTGTGGTGCGACTGGCGCGCCTGTTGGAAGAGGAAGATCCGCGCATCACCCCGCGCCGAAGCCTGCCCATCATCCATGTTGCCCAGAATTTTGCCGAACCGATTTCGCGCACCAATGATGTGTTGGCGACCATCGAAATGCTGGCAGGCGGCGCGGCCCTTCAGTTGCAAGAACGCGGGCAGGGCGGGCGACGGTTCGAGATACGTCTATTCCGCAGCGATGGCCATGTCGCGCGGTTGGCGGTGGATACTGGCACGCCAACGCGCGACGCTGCCCTGCTCATGCGCTTGATACGGGAGCGTATCGACGCGCTGTCCGACCCGCTTGACCCCGGCTTTGGCTATGACCTCATCCGGTTGGAAGTCCCGCTTGCCGAGGTGCTGGCCAATGTTCAGGTTGGGCTGGAGACAAAGATCGATACAGATGCGGCCGCGGCCGCGCTCATCGACCGGCTCAGCGTTCGGTTGGGGGCAGAGCGCGTGCGGCAATTCCACGCGCGGCAAAGCCACATCCCCGAACGTGCAGCGCTTGAGCGTGTCGCGCAATCTGACGTTGCAAAAGCGGATTGGCCAAAGCCTGTGCCGGGCGAACCGGCGATGCGGCCTTTTCGCCTGTTCGAAACGCCGCAGCCAATTGAGGTGACCGCCGGATTTCCAGAGGGCGAACCGCGCAGCTTTCGCTGGCGGCGGCATGTGCACCGCGTCACGCGGGTGGAGGGCCCTGAACGCATCAGCCCGGAATGGTGGCGACACCCGCGCGGCTACGCGCCGGGCAATGGCAGCCTGACGCGGGATTATTACCGTGTTGAGGACAATGAGGGGCGCCGTTTTTGGCTGTTCCGGCGCGGGCTCTATGATGAAATTGAACGGCCGCTTTGGTATCTCCACGGCATTTTTGCATGAGCTATGCCGAGCTTGCCTGCACCAGCAGCTATTCTTTCTTGCGCGGCGCATCGCCGCCATCGGATTATGTGGCGGAGGGTATCCGGCGCGGGCTGACCGCCATCGGCATTGCTGATCGCAATACCGTCTCTGGCGTTGTGCGCGCGTGGAAGGCGTTGGGCGATGCGCCCGATGAAGCGCGTAGCGCATTGGTGGCTGCCAAGCGCGATGCCGGGGAACCCGAACAACTGACCGAAGCCGAAGAGGCCGCGTGTGAACCGAATATCCGCTTTCTGGCGGGATCACGGCTGGTGTTTTCAGACGGCACGCCGGACATCATTGCCTATCCCGCCACGCGGCAGGGGTGGGGTAATCTCACCCGGTTGCTGACCGTCGGAAATATGCGCGCCACCAAAGGCAGCTGCATACTGAAGTTCGATGATTTGCGCGACCATCTGGGTGATTTGCTGCTCATCGTCATGCCATATGCGACCGCGGACGCGGAGGAGGCACATAAGAACCCGCCTTTATATGCGTTTAAGGAAAGCGCGAAGCCCATAGCCGCGCCATCGCATCTCAAGCTGGTGTCGACCGCGCCGCAAGATTGGGAAAGCGTGCTGCGCCGCCTTGCGCCTGTGCATGCGGGCAAGCTTTGGCTTGGCGTATCAACGCATCATAGGGGTCAGGATAAACGGCAGCTGGCACGTTATCGACAGGTCGCAAACGCTTTTGACGTGCCCTTGCTCGCGACGAACGATCCGCTTTACGCAACCCGCGATCAGCGCCCGCTCCACGATATTGTCACGTGCATCCGCATGGGTACGACCATCCAGAAAGCAGGCTTTGCACTGGAGGCGAATGCCGAGCGGTACATCAAGTCCGCGGACGATATGGCGCATTTATTCCATGCCTGCCCCGAAGCTGTGGCGGAAACCGAACGCTTTGCCGCACATATTCATTTTGACCTTAAGCAGCTGAAATATGAATATCCGCACGAGCCGGTACCGGGTGGCTGGACTCCCGACGATTGGCTGGCGCATCTGGTGTGGACGGCGGCGCACGAACGCTATGGGGCGGAGCTTCCGGAGAAAATCCGTAAGTCGATTGAAACCGAGCTTGCGTTTATCCGCACCGAGAAATTCGCGTATTATTTCCTCACGGTCCACGATCTGGTCAAATTTGCGCGCGATCAAAAGCCGCCGATCTTGTGCCAAGGGCGTGGCTCGGCGGCGAACTCTACGGTGTGCTTTCTGCTCGGCGTGACCTCGGTTGATCCGCTGGTAAACACGCTGTTATTTTCGCGCTTCATTTCGTCCGACCGAAAAGAGCCGCCCGATATCGACGTTGATTTCGAACATGAGCGGCGTGAAGAAGTCATTCAATATGTCTATCGGCGCTATGGCCGCCACCGGGCCGCGATTGCCGGAACGATCATCCATTACCGCCCGCGCAGCGCGGTGCGCGAAGTGGGAAAGGCTTTGGGCCTGACCGAGGATATCACAACGCGCATGGTCAGCACGGTCTGGGGCAGTTTCGGCAGCGGTCCAGATGAACGGCGGCTGGTTGAGGCCGGGTTTGATCCGGACAATCCCGAAATCGCGCGGCTGAAAGCGCTGTCAGAACAGTTGATAAAATTCCCGCGCCATCTGTCGCAGCATGTCGGCGGTTTTATCCTGACCGAAAACAGGCTCGATGAAACCGTGCCCATTCACAATGGCGCGATGAAAGACCGCAATTTCATTGAGTGGGACAAAGACGATATCGACGCATTGGGGCTGATGAAGGTCGATGTGCTGGCGTTGGGTATGCTGACCTGCATACGCAAGGCCTATGACATGATGCGTGAGCAGGGAATTGGTGATTATGATCTGAAGGTCGACATCGATTCCGATGACCCCAATGTCTATGACATGCTGTGCAGAGGTGAGAGCCTGGGCGTGTTTCAGGTCGAAAGCCGGGCGCAGATGAACATGCTGCCGCGCATGAAACCGCGCAGCCTGTATGACCTCACTATTCAAGTCGCGATTGTCCGCCCCGGGCCCATTCAGGGCGATATGGTGCATCCATATTTGCGGCGACGTAATGGGGAGGAGAAGGCTGAATATCCCTCTCCCGCGCCGCCATATCCTCAGGACGAGCTGAAACATGTGCTTGGCAAAACGCTGGGTGTGCCACTGTTTCAGGAACAGGCGATGAACCTGGCGATCACCGCCGCCGAATTCAGCGAGGCCGATGCCAACCGCTTGCGCAAGGCGATGGCGACGTTTCGTAATGTCGGCGGGATGGAGCATTTCGAAACGATGATGGTCGAAGGCATGGTGCGGCGCGGCTATGAACGTGACTTTGCCCAGCGCTGCTTTGGCCAAATTCAGGGCTTCGGATCATATGGCTTCCCCGAAAGCCATGCGCTGTCTTTTGCGCGGCTGGTCTATGTGTCGTCGTGGATTAAACATTATCATCCGGCCATTTTCGCCGCCGCCTTACTCAATTCGCAACCCATGGGCTTTTACGCGCCGGCGCAGATTGTCCGCGATGCGCAGGAAAATGGGGTGGAGGTCAGGCCGATAGACGTCAATGCGAGCCATTGGGACAATGCAATTGAGCAAGGCGCGCTGCGATTGGGGATGCGGCAGATTGACGGATTTCGCGCGGTGTGGGCGCACGCCATTGTCGCGAACCGGCCATTTGCATCTATCGAAGATTTGGCCCGCCGTGCCGCGCTGCCACCGGCTGCGGTGCACTTGCTTGCCGATGCCGACGCCGTGCGATCATTGGGTTTCGACCGGCGCGAGGGCGCGTGGGAAGCGCGGCGGACGCCTTCGGACGAACTGCCCTTGTTCGCTGCCGCCAATGCGCGCGAGCTTGGCGCGGAGGCTGATGCGATGTTGCCAGCGATGCCCGCCAGCGAACATGTCGCGGCGGATTATCAGATGACCCGGCTGTCGCTAAAGGGGCACCCGATGCAGTTCCTGCGCGGGATGTTCGCACGCGAGGGCGTGCTGAGCTGCGCTGAGGCCAATGTCGTCAAGAATGGCAAGCGGGTGCGCGTGGCCGGCGTCGTGCTGGTCCGGCAGCGTCCCGGCAAGGGCAATGCGATTTTCATCACGATTGAGGATGAAAGTGGCGTGACCAACATCTTATTATGGGCGCGGTTGTTCGACCGGCAACGCCGCGCCGTCATGGCGTCACGGTTGATTATTGCCGAGGGCGAAATTCAGCGCAGCAAAGAAGGTGTGGTGCACCTGATGGCGACCAATATTATCGACCGCACCGACGATCTGGCGCGATTGTCTGAAACGCATCAGGCCAATGTCGGGAAACCCAAAATCGACGAATTTGCACGGCCACATCCCCCGCGCGGCAGCCACCCGCGCGATGTGCGGATCTTGCCCAAGTCACGCGACTTCCACTAATTTTTAGGCTGCGTCCTTCGCCGCCCGGCGTGCCGCCAGTTCCTCCACGGAGCGTGCGCGCATGAACGGGTTGGTTGCGCGTTCCAGTGCGATTGTGGTGGGCACCGTTGCCTCACCGCGTTCGCGCGCGGCGATAACATCAGACACGCGCTGCTGAAGCGCGGCATTGTCAGGCTCTACTGTCACGGCAAAGCGCGCGTTGCTTAACGTATATTCGTGCGCGCAATAGATGGCCGTAGCATCGCCCAACGCCTCAAGCTTACGCATATTGTCGTACATTTGCGCAGCGGTGCCTTCGAACAAGCGGCCACAGCCCATCGCGAACAAGGTGTCGCCGACAAAAGCGACCTGCTCGGTTTCGAAATGATAGGCGATGTGGCCCGCCGTATGCGCAGGCACGTCCAGGACCGTCGCGCGCACGCCACCCAGATGCACGACGTCTCCGCCGCGGACTTGCACATCCAGCGTTGATATCCGTTCCGCCTCTGCCGCGGGTCCTGTGATGATGCAGCCCGTCGCGGCCTTAATCTGCGCATTGCCGCCGACATGGTCGGGGTGCCAATGGGTATTCCAGATTTGCGTAATCTTCCATCCGCGCGCCTCGGCAGCTGCGAGCACCGGTTCTGCCACGGCAGGGTCGATCACGAGGGTCTCGCCGCTTGTTGCGTCATGCATCAGCCAGACATAATTGTCGGACAGGACCGGAACGCGGACAATTTCAATCGGCATTACCAGACGCCTATATTCGGCATGCTGACCCACGGTTCTGCGGGTGGAAGATTGCCCTCTTGCAACAGTTCAATCGAAATGCCGTCGGGGGTACGCACAAACGCCATGTGGCCATCGCGCGGTGGCCGGTTGATCGTGACGCCTGCGTCCATCAGCGTTTGGCACGTCGCGTAAATATCATCGACCCGGTACGCCAAATGGCCAAAGTTGCGTCCGCCATCATAAGCTTCGGCTGCGCTGCCATCGGCGGGCGGCCAATTGTGCGTCAATTCCACTTCCGCCACACCATCTTGTCCGGGGGCCGCGAGGAAAATGAGCGTGAAACGGCCAGCTTCGCTGTCAAAACGGCGTGTTTCTTCCAAACCAATCAATTTGAAGAACGCGACCGTTGCTTCAGGGTCAGTCACGCGGATCATCGTGTGGAGATATTTCGTCGGCATATTCGCTCCGTTCATGGCGCTGTCTGTATTCGCCCAAGTGGCTTCGCATAGACAATGGACGCTGATAGCTACAGCCGCAAGGGGCGTACAGGTTGAATATTATCTCGATTGCGGTTCGGTCGGCGGCGGCACGCTGGCGGCCAATGCGGCCAGCTGCGCCGTCGCGGTCGCCGCCTGACGGCTGTTGGGCGCGATCGCGATGCACTGTTCCCATTGCTTGCGCGCAGCAGCTTCGTCACCTGCGGCAATGGCAATATTACCCGCCTCCAATGCGACGGCGGCATCACGCGGCAGAAGCGCGGCGGTCGTCTGGATATAGCTTAGCGCATCGGGCAACTTGTTCATCCGCCGCGCCAAGGTCGCTGATAACAACCATGCCGTGCCATTTTCGGGCGATAGCTTTCGTGCGGTTGTCAGCGCAGCTTCGGCATCGGCCGGTCTGCGCAACGCAACCAAAGCGCGCGCGCGATCAACCTCGCTATCGGCGCGTTCGGCGGTTTCTAGGGTTTGCGAGGCAAGCGCTTTGTCTAATGCCGCCAATGCCGCGTCGGGCGTATCGGCTGCCAGCGCAGCATTGCCCGCCTGCGCCCAGAAACGCGCCGCGCGGGCATCCCCCTTGTCCTCGGCCAATTTTGCGGCCTCGGTCAGCATGGGTATGGCAAGGTCGAATTTAAAATCGGTCGCAAGCGCATAGCCATGGCAAGCGAGCGCAAGATAACCGCCGCCTTGCTGCGTCCACAGGCTTGCCTCGGTGACCGCAGATGCAGGGTCAGTCCCGGCGAGCTTGAGGCATTCGTCAAACTGGACTTCGTTCAGCGTGGACAAGGGTTGCGCGGAAGCGGGGGCCGCGATGAACAGCAAACTCGATAAAAGCTTTAGCATGGGCGCTCCGTTAAATAGGTCAGACCAGCTTCGCCACGGTCTCGATCAACAAGGCAATATCGGCATCGCGCGAAAGCCGGTGGTCGCCGTCCTTTACCAAGATCGTCTGCACGTCGGATGAACGAAGCTGCGCAGCTAGGTTCAAAGACGTTTGCCAAGGCACGTCAGGGTCGCACTGCCCGTGGATCAACCGCACCGGGCAGTCGATGCCGATTTCACCATTCAGCCGCAGATTATCCTGTCCCGATTGCCAAAAGGCGCGGGTGATGACCATGGGATCATAGCCATAATCGCTTGGGCGTTCGATACGTCCGTCGGCGGCCATCGTCGCGCGGTCGGCGTCGTTGAAATCCCAGTCAGTGAAATCGGGGGCTGCGGCGATACCCACCATCGCCATGACCTGCGCGCCAAGCGCTTCGGCCACCAGCAGCATGAGCCATCCTCCCATGGACGAGCCAACCAAGATTAAGGGCCCAATTTGCGCATGGGCAATGACCGCGAGAACGTCTTCACGCCAGATATCCAGCGTGCCGTCTTCAAATGCACCTTCGCTCTCACCGCAACCCGAATAATCGAGCCGCAACATGCCGATGCCTTGCGCCTCTGCCCAAGCGCAAAGCGCCGTTGCCTTGCCGCCCTGCATATCAGACATATAGCCCGGCAGGAAAACAAGCGTCGGCCCGCGGCCTTTGCTCAGACGATAGGCGAGCTTGACGCCATCATGACGCGTGGCAAAATGTGGAGCTGTTTTTGTCAAAACGGGGCCTGGGTCAAATCACCCAATCGACGGTCAGCATTTGGGCCACATCCTGCCCCTTTGCGCGGCGCTGCTCGACCATGATATGGTTCAACCGCTTCACGGTATCGCTGCCGGACGTGATGCAGAGACCGGGAACGAACGCATGCACCAGCGCCTTCATCCCACCCCAGATCATCGCAAAACCAAATCGGCTGGCGACGCCAAAATGTTTGGCATAATTTTCATCGACACTTTTGGGATGTTCGACAAAGAGGCGGTTGAACATGGGAGCCTTTCCTTCAAAAACTACCGCAGCTTAACCAATCGCTCAGTTAAAATCAAAGCCGAAGCCCGATTTCGCTTTGCGATCCTGCGTGCACATTGTTTTCAACTCCGTCCACTCGGCAGGTGTTAAGGCTGGCTTGTAGTTTTTCCCTTTAACGATGCTCTTCTCAAACGCATCTTTGCGGGACCGCGACAGCGGGTGGCTCGACATATATCCGGCTATGCCATTGTCCGATGTGGTGGAACTTGCGCTGCCATCCATTTTGGAAAGCCGGTCAAAAAATGACGCGGTGCCAATGGGTGAGATATTGGCGCCGCCAAGCGCTTTCATCGAATGGGCATCGGCTTCCGCTTCGGACTCGCGGCTGTAGCTCATGGACAGCATGTTATTGACCAGCGCGCCGCTATTGCCATCAATGCCACCCAGAACGACCGCAAGGCCCATTTGTCGCAGCAAGGCCTGCATGACATGCTTTTCACGGACATGGCCGATTTCATGCGCCAATACGCCAGCAACCTCATCGGGCGAGCGCGCTTGTTTGACGAGGCCATCGAATAAAATCACATTGCCACCGGGCAGCGCCACCGCATTTACCATGTCAATTTTGGCGACCTCCACCTGCAAGTCGTCCGGATTGGCATCCAGCGACGCGACCAGCTTTTTCAACGCTGCGTCTCCGGCAGGCGTGCTGCAGAACCGGCCGCCAAAATCGCCCACAAGCGCATCGCCAAGTTTCTCGTCAACGCTGGAGGGGATCAGCGGTGCCAGCCATTGCGGGCTCAAAAGAACGACGGCGACCGCTGCTGCGCTGGCCAAGGTGAACGCGACTGCCGCTTTGCCAAAGCCAAGCCGGTCAACCCAGCCACCATAATTGCGGCGCACGGGCAGCATCGCGGTCAGGTCCGTCGGCACCGGACCGGAAAGCATTAACCGCCATCCGTCCGCCGCCTTTAATCCATAGACGTCGGCATCATCCTTGTGCGTGACATATTCGACATCGGAAAAGGCGAACGGGCCATGTCGCCGTTCGGTTTCCAACAAAAAGAATTGCGCACCAATGATCTGCACCTCGACCTTGCGGCGGACGGCGCTTTTGCCGTCATAATGCCACGCGTCGAAAAAGGCAGACATTGGCTAAATCGCCCCCACATCAAATGCGTCGAGCAAGCCTTCGCCATGCTTTGCAACCACGGTTTCCGACTGGGTCAGATCGTCGATATTGATCTCGCCATAGGCTTCCATATGGTCAACGAAGAATTTCCAGTTGCGGTACGGCATGAAGATATAGCCAATGCCCAAGGTGCAGATGACAATCGCCATGTTGGCGAGGAAGAACAGGATCCAGTCCGGTGCCCGTGCGCGGAAGTCAAATTCCAGATTGTGTAAACGCAGGCCACCCACCGCGAGGCGGAAATATTTGCTGTAATAGGCCAGCGCCGCGAGCGGGAGGAAGATATATAATGAGAGGACGGCGATGATCGCAAATATCGCACCAATCGCAATGCCCGTGCTTCCAAGAGTGTCGGGTGTACCGCCCGATGCCCTACTGCTGATTCCAAAAACCACTCCGCCCGCGAACACCAAAAACGGCACGAGGTAGAATAACAAATAACGCTTCATCAGTGGTTTCCACTCGGCCGTTGCTGAAAAGCGATGCGGGCCGAAGCTCATGGCGTTCCAGCGGTCATTCCAAAGCGAAATCATCGACCATGGCACGCCCAAGAAAATGGGGAGCCAACCCACGACGCTTTTCCACATATAGGCGAGGCCATATTGAAGGCCGGGGTCGTCGCTGCCCCCTCTGATACCGCGCCAATAGGTCCGGCTCAGCCGATACCGCAGCGCACGGAAATATGCGACGCCCGTCAGGTAAAACAGCAGCAGGAACATCATCAGGCCTACAGTCCCGGCGATGGCTGCCTCTCCACGGAAAATCAGGCCCTGTAATATTAACTGAATGACGACGAAGGGTAAGCCGATCAAAAGGAACGCCATGATGAAGCCGACAAAAAGCTCAATGCCTTTGCCCGTCCATTCCAGACGCTCATCAATGAACTCCGTCTTGCTCCACAGATATTCGCGTTCGCGGGTGGTTGCCCAAAACCGATATATTCCAAGCGTGACAATGGTCAGCAAAAGGTTGGGAAAGGCGATGCGGGCAAATTCCAGCCAACTGCCATGGAAACGGAATGCACTATGCCGTTGAGATAGGTCGTCGTTCATGAAATTGTGGCCCCCAAAATTTCACACAAGATGTGCGAAAGTGAAAAGCCTTGTCAAGAAAAGCCATGTAAAAAGGCTATACGTATCGATGAAGGCATCCTCCCCATCGCACGTCGACGGGGAGGACTTGATATTTACTTGACGGTAACCGTCACTGCACGGCGGTTTTGCGCCCATGCTTGTTCGTCCGAACCCAAAGCCGATGGGCGTTCTTTGCCATAGCTGACGGTTTCGATGCGGCTTGCGTCGACACCGATTGAGATCAGGTAATTTTTCGCAGAATTGGCGCGGCGTTCGCCAAGCGCGAGGTTGTAGTCGCGCGTTCCGCGTTCGTCGGCATGACCTTCCACGGTGATGCGGGTGTTGGGATAGCGCGCAAGCCATTGCGCCTGACGCTGCAACGTCGCCTGATCTTCGGCATCCACATTGAAGCGATCGGTTTCAAACAAGATGCGGTCGCCAAATTGGCCCACTTGCTGAAGGAAATCTTCCTGGCTGCCCGGAACGATCTGACCAGCACCGGCATCGGGGGCAGGTTGGGTCTGGCCATAATCGGTACCTTCGGCCGCAGGTGGCAGTTGCTCGACCTTTTTCTTGCCGCAGCCTGCAACGAGCGCGGTCGATGCCAGCAATATGGCGGCCATCTTGATAGTGTTGGTCTTCATGGTCTTCTCCTTCGGCTTGTCCCGCATATGTAAGCGGAAATTATATCAGAAATGTGATCTAAACGCACTCACGGCAATACAGGTCCCCATGCGGGGTCCGATCCGTCAACGGGTGTCGGCAATTGGCGCTCGTTCGACCCTGTAAGATCGACTTGCCAGATACTCGTTTTGCCGCTGCCCTTCGCTGTGCGGAAGAACTGGATGACACGGCCATTTGGCGCCCATGTCGGCGCCTCGTCCTGCCAGCTATCGGTCAACAGCCGTTCGCCCGAACCATCGGGGCGCATGGTGCCAACGCGGAAGTCACCCGCAATGCGGGTATAGGCAATCAGGTCCGCCCGCGGGCTCCATTCGGGGGTTGCGTACCGCCCGGAACCAAAGCTGATCCGCCGTTGGTTTGATCCATCTGCGTTCATGACATAGATTTGCTGGCTGCCCGACCGGTCGCTTTCAAATACAATCTGGCGACCATCGGGGGAGAAGCTTCCCCCGACATCAATGCTGGGCGATGTTGTCAGCTTGACGGGCGTGCCGTTGCCGCTTGCCGAAATCTTGTAGATGTCGGTGTTCCCCGCCACGGCCATGGAATATAATATGGTCTGCCCATCGGGCGACCAGCGCGGCGCAAAGGTCGGGTTGCGCGATTGCGTAATCAACCGCTGCCGACCGGCATCAATATCATAGACATAGATGCGTGGATTGCCGTCGACATAGGACAGATACAGGATCGATTTATAGTTGGGCGAGAAACGCGGCGTCAGCGCCGTGGACTGGCCATTGGTAATGAAGCGGTGGTTTGCGCCATCGGAATCCATGATCGCCAGGCGTTTGACGCGTTTACCCTTCGGCCCGGTTTCGGCAATATAGGCAATGCGGCTGTCAAAGAATGGCAGTTCGCCCGTCAGCTTCGCATAGATTGCATCGGCACATTTGTGCGCGGCCCTGCGCCATTCGCGTGGCGGCACGTTGAAGCCAAGGCGCGTGGTTTCATTGCCAAAGCCGACGTCATATAAATAACAGCCAACCGTCAGATTGCCGTCGCCGCCCACGCGGACGAAACCCTGAACCAATTGTTCGACCGTGCGGCCTTTCCAATAATCAAATTGCGGTGCTGTCACCTCGGGCAAGGTGATGGCGCGCAGGCCATTGGGGCCTTGCGTTTCAAAAACACCCGATGCGCGCAAGTCGGATGAAATGACTTCAGCGATTTGACGGCCAAGTGCGGCGCTGTTCCCGGCGGGCGTATCGGCAGGGGCGGGGGCCACCAGTGCGGGCACGGCAATGGAGCGTGTCTTGGACGTGTCGAACTCGACCAGCTCGGGCTCATCTGTGGCAGGCGCGGGCGGCGGGGTTTGCGCCATGACGCTGTGACTGCCGACAATTAGAAGCAGGAAAGAAGCGAGCTTCCGGTAAAATGAGAAGGAGGTCATATGGTTCATTCCTTTATCCCGTGGCGCGCAAACGAAGTGCGTGGGTTTTCCAGACGTCATGATATTCGGGGTCAAGCCCGTCATAGGGGGATGCCGCGCGCACGGCTTGCAAGATGCAGTCCTTTAACGGCCCAGCCTGCGGTTGGTTGCTATCGGTCACGCCGACCTGCTTGTCAAAGCGCACGGACGTGAGCTTTCCCGATGGTTCGAGGCTGAGCGTGACGAATGTCTCGATTTTGTTGATGTCGATACCGGACGGCGCGCATGCCCGAACACGGCTGCGAATTTGGCCAGCGATGCTGATCCCGACGGAGCGGCGCACTTCTGCGGCGGTCTTGGTGGCAGGCGTGCCAACAGCTTTGCCAGCGCCAGGGGCCTTGCCGATATTGTTGATGCTGTCTTCGAAACTGCGGCTGAGCCCGCCGGGCTTGGCTGGCGTTGTCCCTTTGCCGCTGGTGGCGGCTGCTTTGTCCGTTTTAGGCTTTGTTGCGGCGGTCTTCACCGGCTCTTTCTTGGCCGCAACCTTCGCAACAGGCGGCGCGGTGTCGGGCTTTGCGGGTTTCTGCAAAGGCTTCGCCACCGGCTTTTCGATTTGCATCACCGGCGTTGGGGCAGGGGGCGGTTCGCTCGGCGCGGTGTCACCAGCGGCTGGCGGCGCGGATTCTTCCTGAATGGCGTCGGGCGCAGTCGAGACATCGGCGATTTCACCCACCAGCGAAACCGAAATCGATTCCTGCTTTTTAACGGTGTCCGCGGATGCCAAAAGACCCAGGCCGAATGCGCCCAGCAATATGACATGGCCGCCAATCGCAGCGCCCAGTCCGACTTTCTCGACCCGATCCATCGCCATATCGTTAGTTTTCGCCAGATGAACCTGTGGTGACCAAGCTCACGCTATTCAGGCCTGCACGGTTCAGTTCGCCCATCACGCGCATCATTTGGCCATAGCTGATCGATGTGTCGCCGCGCAGCATGATCTGGCGTGGCTTTGCCGCGTCTTGCGCGCGGGCAATTTCTTCAAGCCGCGCGGGCAGCTCGCTCGGTGCCACTTGCGTGCCATCAATAAAGGTCGTGCCGGATTGATCGATTGCGATTTCGATGGGCTCCGGCGGCTGCTCAAGGGCATTTGCGCGGCTTTCGGGAAGCTCAACCGGAACGCCTGTGACGAGCAAGGGCGCAGTGACCATGAAGATGATCAACAGAACGAGCATGACATCGACAAAGGGCGTGACGTTGATGTCCGCCATGGGCGCGCGTTGTCCGCCGCGACGCCTGCCGCGGCCACCACTGCGACCCGAAGACGTGTTCATGGCCATCGTTAAACCTCATGCTCCAACTCACGCGACAGCGTGCCGTGGAAACCGTCGGCAAAGCGGCCCATGCGCGCTTCATATTGGTTCAAACGGTGCGAAAAGCGGTTATAGGCGATGACCGCTGGAATAGCCGCGAACAAGCCAATGGCGGTCGCGAACAGCGCCTCGGCAATGCCGGGCGCAACGACGGCGAGGCTTGAATTCTGTTCAGCGGCAATCGCGGAAAAGCTGCGCATAATGCCCCAGACGGTTCCGAACAGGCCGACGAAGGGCGCGACCGATCCTGTGGTCGCCAGAAAGTTCAAACGGTTGGCCAAGCGGTCGGTCTCTGCCGCAATCATTGCGTCCATCGCGGTCGACAGCCGCTCGCGCGTTCCGGCACGGTCAATTGTTTTGCCGTTGGTCGAACGCCGCCATTCGGACATGCCTGCGGCAAATACCTTGGCAACAGGCAACGCGCTCTGGCTATGTGTTTTGGCGAAAGCCGCGATATCATTGCTTTCCCAAAATTCGCGTTCAAACTTCTCGCTCTGGCGGTTGATGCCCGACATTTTGATCGTGAAGCTGACGATGATTGTCCACGCCCAAATGCTGGCCAGCGCGAGGCCGATGATCACGGCCTTGACCACAAGATCAGCGTCGAGAAACAATTTAATTGGTGAAAAACCCACATTTTGGGTCGCGATGAGCAGGTCCATTATCTTCCTATTCTGCGTGTCGGTTTATGATGGGCTGAAACGCCGCAACCCAATGCGCGGGTTGTCGGCGGGGCTTGCCGTCGGGTGAAACAAAGGCCGCGGTCACCCGCGCCTCGGTCAGTATTTCGTCGCCGCGCATGACTGTTTGATGAATATCACAACTTGCCGCGCGCACCGCCTCAACGGTGCTGATAACAACCAACGCATCGTCAAAATGGGCAGGGCGTCGATATTTGATGTTCATTTCGGTGACTGCATAGGCGCCTTGACCGTCCGCATGCACGCTTCGCTGGTCAATACCGACACAGGCCAGCATGTCCGAACGGGCGCGCTCCATGAAATGCAGATAGCGCGCATGATAGACCACGCCCGAAAAATCGGTGTCCTCAAAATAGACCCGCACTGCAAACAGGTGCTGTGCGCCGTCGAAATGGCCGTGATAGGGGGTTGGCATGGGCATTGAGAAATTTGTTAACCACTTTGGAGTCCGGCGGGAAGGCTTTTTAAAAGACGTATCCGTAATTTGTCGCCTTAGGGACTTGGCATATCGCTATGTATCAAATAATCCGTCCTGCGATCCTGCGGGCGGGTTGAGGCCCAGATGCTTCCAACCCGGCGCGTTGAGGCAACGGCCACGCGCGGTGCGCGCGATGAGGCCGAGTTGTAGCAAATAAGGTTCAACGACATCCTCAATGGTGTCGCGCGGTTCGGACAGGCCAGCGGCCAGTGCTTCGACGCCGACGGGGCCGCCGCGATAAATGTCGGCGATCATATGCAGATAGCGCCGGTCCATTGCGTCAAGGCCGAGGGCATCAACCTCCAACCGGTTGAGCGCGCTATCGGCGATTTTTGCGGTGACGACGGGCTCGCCTGCGACATTGGCGAAGTCACGGACGCGGCGCAGCAAACGACCGGCAATCCGCGGCGTGCCGCGTGCGCGTTTTGCAATCTCGTTCGCGCCATCGGGGGCGATGCCAAGGTCAAGCAAGCGCGCGGCGCGGGTCACCACCAGCTCAAGCTCGCTATGCGTGTAGAAATTGAGCCGCACCGGAATGCCAAAGCGGTCACGCAAGGGCGTGGTCAGCAAGCCCTGTCGCGTGGTTGCACCGACCAGCGTAAACGCCGGCAAATCAATCCGCACGGACCGCGCCGATGGCCCTTCGCCAATCATGATATCCAGCGCACGGTCCTCCATCGCGGGGTAGAGGATTTCCTCAACCACGGGGCTGAGCCGGTGGATTTCGTCGATGAACAGGACGTCGCCATCCTCCAAATTGGTGAGCAACGCCGCCAGATCGCCCGATTTGGCAATAACCGGACCCGATGTGGCACGGAAACCGACGCCCATTTCCTTGGCGACAATCTGCGCCAGCGTTGTTTTGCCAAGCCCCGGCGGGCCAAAGAACAACACATGGTCCAACGGCTGCCCGCGGCCCTTCGCCGCCTCAATAAACACCCGCAAATTGTCCCGCGCTGCCGCTTGTCCGATGAACTCGGCAAGCGTTTTGGGACGCAGCGCGGCGTCGATATCTTCCGGCCGTTTGTCCGGCGTGGTGAGGCGGTCGTCGTCAGTCATGCTCAATGCCTTCGCCCACTATTTCTACCCAAGGGTGCTTGCGGCTTTCATAAACTGATACTGACGGCGCAGGAAATGTCGGATCTGCGAACGCACCGATAGCAATTGCGGTCAAATCAGGAAATGGCCCTGCCTTGTAAAATACGGTGGCACCGCATGTGGGGCAGAAATGGAAAACGCCCACCGCACCGCTATCTCCAGCGTGCTCGTAAATTTTGTACTCGCCGGAGATCGCAATCGCTTCATCAGGAAAGCGCGCTTGCGCAGTGAAAGCGCTTCCCGACCGTCGCTGGCATTTCAGGCAATGGCACACCGAAACACGCACAGGTTCGCCAGTGCAAATGGCGGAAAGCTGACCGCAGCGGCAGGTGGCTGTGCGGGTCACTATGCGAACCTTACTTTGCTATTGCGCGATGGGCCCTGAAACACGTTCAGGGTGACGGCGTGGGGGTTTGAATCCATGTGAAATATTTTACAAAAATTTACGTCACCCTGAACTTGTTTCAGGGTCCATTTTGCAGCACTTTTCAGCGCGTGAGAGATGAAAAAACGCCCTGCGTATACATACTTGCAAGCAAGCATTATGGATCGCTGTACATTGGCGTCACGTCCGACCTGCTGAAGCGGCTCTCGCAACATCGCGGCGGTATGACGCCGGGACATGCGTCCAAATATGCCATTTACCGGCTGGTGCATTTTGAAGTTTTTGGCACGATGGAGACCGCTATTGCCCGCGAGAAGCAGCTGAAGAATTGGCACCGCGCTTGGAAGATTAACCTGATTAATGACGGGAATCCGCATTGGGTGGATCTGGCGGTTGGGTTGGGTTTGCCGCCGATAGCGCAGGAATAGTTGCCCGATGGACCCTGAAACAAGTTCAGGGTGACGGAAGAAGGGGACGGTAGGGACGAGCCTCACCGCGAAGCCCGCTTCAGCGCAAGCCGGACCAGTGCATCGAGTGTTGCGTCGGGGCCGAGTTCTTCGACCGCCTGCGCCACGGCATTTCCGGCCTCGCCGGGCTTGAAGCCCAGATTGCCAAGTGCAGACATCGCGTCTTGTGCGTGGTTGCCGGCCGCTGCCCCCGTGGCCATCAGTTTCGCTCCGCCGCCGATGCCGGCGAGCGCGCCGACCTTGTCCTTCAATTCATTGACGATGCGGCTCGCCAACTTTGGGCCAACGCCGTTTGCGCGCGCCACCATCGCCGCGTCGCCGCTGCCGATGGCAAGCGCGAGGTCGGCGGGTTCGATGGCTGAGAGGATGGCCAAGCCAACCTTGCCGCCAACGCCTTGCACGCCCGTCAGCAACCGGAACCAGTCGCGTTCTTCGCGCGTGGCAAAGCCGATGAGGCGCATGTCATTTTCCGACACCTGCATTTCGGTGAATACGGTGGCGAAATCATCCGTCTTGCCCAAGGCGGCAAGCGTCCGCGCGCTCGCCTGCACCAGATAGCCGACACCGTTGACGTCGATCACCAGATGGTCGACGCCCGTCTCATCAATGCGGCCATATAGCTTTGCAATCATTATAGCGGGTTAGCTGTTCGTTACAAAATCGGCAAGCAAAAGAGAACATCGTGGGAACAGAAAGTTTGTTTCACGCAGATGCGGGAACCCATCAACCCCTAAAGTGATGCGCGTGGGTGATTGCAACCGCGAGCGCATCGGCGGCGTCGGGCCCTGCAAGTTTTAAACCGGGCAAAAGAATACGCAGCATGGCTTGCACCTGCTCCTTTTCTGCTTTGCCGGTGCCCACAACGGATTTTTTTACGAGCCGCGTGGCATATTCAGTCACGGGCGTACGGTTGCGCGCCGCACCCAGCAGCACGACACCGCGTGCTTGCCCAAGCTTCAGCGTCGATTGCGGGTTTTTGTTAACGAACACTTCTTCGACCGCCGCATAATCGGGCCGGAAGTGATCGAGTACGGCGCTCAGTTTCTCGTCCAAAATTACGAGACGGTTCGCCAAGGGCAGCTTGGCATCGGTCGTAATTTCGCCATTGTCGATATGCGAAAGACGGTTGCCTTCTTTGCGGATGACACCCCAGCCCGTCGTGCCCAAGCCGGGGTCGAGACCGAGAATGATCATCCCAGTTTCGCCATCACCTCGTCGGAAACGTCATAATTGCCCCAGACGGTCTGCACGTCGTCATCATCTTCCAACGCGTCGATCATCTTGAGCAAGGTCGCGGCATTGGCTTCGTCGACTTCGACCAAAACCTGCGGTTTCCATGCAAGCTTTGCGCTTTCCGCCTCTCCAAGTGTCGCCTCGAGCGCCTTGGCGACTTCATGCAGGCTGTCCATTGCGGTCCAGATGCTGTGCTCGTCTTCGCTCGACTCTACGTCTTCTGCGCCAGCTTCCAATGCCGCTTCAAAGACGCTGTCGGCGTCGCCTGCGCTGATGGGGTAAGTGATCAGGCCCATACGGTCGAACCCGTGGCTCACCGCGCCGGATGCGCCAAGGTTGCCGCCATTTTTGCTGAATGCCGTGCGCACATTGGTTGCGGTGCGGTTGCGGTTGTCGGTCAATGCCTCAACGATGATCGCAACACCGCCGGGGCCATAGCCTTCATAGCGCATTTCATCATAGCTTTCCGCATCGCCGCCCGCGGCCTTATCGATTGCGCGCTGAATATTATCCTTGGGCATCGATTGCGCCTTGGCCGCGTTCACCGCCAGGCGAAGGCGCGGGTTCATGTCGGGATCGGGCATGCCCATTTTCGCCGCCACAGTAATTTCGCGCGACAGCTTCGAAAATTGCGCCGAACGCTTCTTGTCCTGCGCGCCCTTACGATGTTGGATATTCTTGAATTTGCTATGGCCTGCCATGGCTCTGCTCTTCTCTGGCTAAAGGATATGAAGCCGCGCCCTTACATCAGGCACGCGCTATTGGGCAAGACATCTGCTTCAGCGCAACTGAACCGCTGTCCGTGACACAATGTCATCCTGAAACATGTTCAGGATGACGAGTCTTTTCGGCAATTGAGCGAAGCGGAAATTATGCGAGGCCAAGCGCCGATTTGTACGTATCCAAAATGGCTTCCATTTCTTGGCGATCGTCTTGGCTCATTTTGCGCAAGCGAACGATCTGACGCATGATTTTTGCGTCATAGCCTTGGCTCTTGGCTTCGCTGTAAACGTCGCGAATGTCGTCGGCGATGCCTTTTTTCTCTTCTTCCAGACGCTCAATGCGTTCAATGAAAAGACGCAGTTGATCGGCGGCGATATTGCCTTCGGCCATGATATTCTCCCTGTGGTGTTGGTCGGTGCCTGCGCACCCGAATCAAGATGACAGCGCCTTAATGCGAAGGGGCGTTTTTCGCCACGCTTTCCTGCATGCGTTGCAATTGCGCGGGCGTGGCTTCGGTCTGATGCTTTGCTTTCCACTCCGCCGCGGGCATGCCGTGGATGAGGGTGCGTGCTTCATCTTTGGTCAGCGCGCCATCCGCCTCCATCACCCAATCGGCGAGGCAATTGCGGCAAAAGCCGGCAAGGCCCATCAGGTCGATATTCTGCGCATCGTGCCGGTGCTGCAAATGGGTCACGAGGCGGCGAAATGCGGCTGCGGCCGCCGCGTCTGATATTTGGATGTCCTGTTGCATAGCTATGCGCCCTTTCCGTTGGTGATATGCCGCGTTATGGGGAGTGCGAACGTCAAAATCCATATCGCGGAGCCATTTATATGCAATATCACAAGCCACGTATGCGCAAGGTCCGCATATTGGCGACATTGGGCCCCGCCAGCGACACGCCTGAAATGATCGAAAAGCTGTTCCGCGCTGGCGCCGATGCCTTCCGCGTGAACATGAGCCATGGCGAGCAAGCCGACAAGGCGCAGCTGATCGCCAATATCCGCGCGCTTGAAAAAGCCTATAACCGGCCCACGACAATCTTGGTGGATTTGCAAGGACCCAAGCTGCGCGTCGGCACCTTTGCCGATGGCAAGGTGGAATTGCACACGGGCGATGCTTTCCGGCTGGATACCGACCACACGCCGGGAGACGCGCATCGCGTCTATTTGCCGCATCCCGAAATCTTTGCCGCATTGGAAGTCGGCGCACGGCTGTTGCTCGACGATGGCAAGCTTGTTCTGCGGGTCACCGAAATCGGGTTGGAATATATCAATACCATGGTGGAAGTTGGCGGCGCATTGTCGAACCGCAAGGGGCTGAATGTCCCTGACGTCGTCATTCCCATTGCCGCGCTGACCGAAAAGGACCGTTCGGACCTTGCCTTTGCGTTGGAGCAGGGCGTGGACTGGATCGCGATGTCCTTTGTCCAGCGGCCAGAGGATGTTGCCGAGGGCAAGAAGCTGATCGGTAATAAGGCCGCGTTGCTGGCGAAGATTGAAAAGCCAGCGGCGATCGGGCGGTTGGAAGAAATTCTGGAGCTCGCCGACGGCGTGATGGTCGCGCGCGGTGACTTGGGTGTGGAAATGCTGCCCGAACAAGTGCCGCCGTTGCAGAAGAAGATTGTGTCGACCGCACGGCGCATGGGCAAGCCCGTCGTCGTTGCGACGCAAATGTTGGAATCGATGATTGTATCGCCGTCGCCCACCCGCGCCGAGGTATCGGACGTTGCGACTGCGATTTATGATGGTGCCGACGCGGTCATGTTGTCTGCCGAAACGGCGGCTGGCGCGTGGCCGATTGAAGCGGTGTCGATCATGGACCGGATTGCGCAACAGGTCGAAAGTGACCCCGATTTCTACAAGCGTATCCACTTTACCGAGACCCCAGCCGATTCCACCACGGCAGACGCGCTGGCCGAGGCGAGCGGACGCATTGTCGACACCATAGAAACCAGCGCCATTGTCTGCTTCACATCATCAGGATCGACCGCGCGGCGGATCTCGCGCGAACGACCATCCGTGCCGCTCTTGGTGCTCACCGCCAGCCAATCGACCGCGCGCCGCCTTGGGCTCCTTTGGGGCGCTTTTGCTGTGCGGACCAAGGATATTGGATCGTTCGAGGAAATGGTCGCCAAGGGCAAGCGCATGGCGCTGCGCTATCATTTGGGGCAGGCGGGCGGACGCATTGTCATCATGGCTGGCGTACCATTTGGTACACCGGGTTCAACAAATGTGCTGCACATCGTCCGTTTGACCGGCGACGAGCTGAAGGGCCATTAAAGGCAGGCGATGGACGTTAGTTTGCGGGTAAAGCCGTAGCCTCGTTCTTCGCTTCTTTTTCGTCAATCAGCTTCAACAATGCCAGCGCCCGTTTCTGTTCGACCGATTCATGCGGCGAATAGGCCAGCGGCCGTAACGTGCGGCGCGCTTCTGCAAAGCGATTGCGTGCCATAAATTCGCGGCCCAGCGTCAGGCGCGGGGCATCAATTTGCGGGATGGTGTCAACGACTTGGGCGAGGCCAGCAACCGCGACCTCGGGCGCGCGTTTGCCTTCGGCGCCATAGCTTTGGTGATAAAAATAGAGCGGCTCATGCGCTGGTGGGTTTGCGGCATTGGCTTTCAGCAGCCAGGTCCGCGCGTCCTTGAATGCAGCTTTTTTGTCAGCATCGGCCGCTGCGCCAGCCAATCCTAGCAAGGCCTGTCCTTTGCGTAACATCGCCTCCCAATTGTCGGGTTGCAGCGCCAGCGCTTTGTCACTGCTTATCTGGCATGCCGCAAAATCTTTGGCCATGCATTCGGCGTGCGCTTGCACCGTCCATGCCAGGCTATCAGACGCATGAGCTGCCGTCTTAACGCGCAATTTCTGCATCCACTTGTCGCGGTTTGTTGTTTTCTCGCGGAAATATGTGTCGAAATCCTTCTTCACCGGATTCTCGGTTTCAGCGCGCACCTTCACCATGGCCTCATATTCTTCCTTGGTGGAAATCCGCGCGAGCCGCTCCATGGTGATCCGGTCGTCGATAAAGTCAGCCTCCGCCATGCTAATTGGGCGGATGACGGGCGCTTTGATAACTTCGGGCGGCAAGGGCGGCGTTTTATAAGGGTAGCTACCGCTATCGACGTAAATGCCGACTTCGCGGGTGAGTTCATTGACGTCGCCGAAAATCTTCGCGGCTTCGGCATAGTTTTGGCCAGCATTGATCGCGTTCAGATATGCTTTCAACTGGCCTTTGCGCTTTTCGGAAAATGTCAGATAATGCGTTACCGCCCACGCATCGCCATAGTCCCAGTTTTCGGCATCGCGCTTTTCGTCAAGATAACGTCCGTCAACCATCTTGGCGGCGGGATAGCGACGCGTGTAGCGCAACTCGCCCTCCCGATGCCGCGCTGGCTTGCCATAGGTTATCGCGCCTTCGCGTTCAAACGAAGCGGTCGAAATCAGCTCTGCAAAGCCTTCCACATACCATGCTGGATAGGCTGCGGCCTGATATTGCAGCATGAAGTGATGGGCATATTCGTGGAAGAGGACGAGTTCACCGGAGAATGTCCCGCTGTTCCCGGCGTCGCGCGGGATGACCGAAATGGGTCCGGCAAGTTGCGGGTCATAATATCCTGCCGCATTCGCACTTGGGTCGCCAAGGAGCCGTTGAACATCAGCGACGCTCGCCACGGAATATACTTTGACCTTCACGATGTTGGCGTCGTCTGGTTCGCGCATATTGGTCGCGATTTTTAACAGATAATGGATCGCTTCTAATCGACCCGAAAGGCGCGCGAGCGATTTTTCGTCGCCATCGCTATAAATCTTGAAATGGTCGCTTTCGGCTTCTTTCCATTTGCTTTGGGTCTGCCCGGTGACGGTGATCGCTTGGTCCTGCGCGCGTGACGGTGAAGTGGCAAAAGTCATCGCGCTTAATATGGCAGCGCCCCCAATCAGCATTCTTCCCATCATCGCTTCCCCCAACAGAATCTGTCAGGCGATTTATCGCTGCAAATTTTTATGCGTCAAGCGCTATGCGCTCTGCCGTGGGAGTAAAAGACTGCTGTCGCCATAGCTGTAAAACCGGTACTCTTCGGCAATTGCATGGGCGTAAGCCGCTTGCATTGTTTCGCGGCCCATCAGCGCGCTCACCAGCATGAACAGCGTCGATTTTGGCAAGTGAAAGTTGGTCATGAGACCGTTGATGGCCTTAAACCGATAGCCCGGCGTGATGAAGATATCGGTGTCGCCTTCAAACGGGTGCACAACACCATTTTGGTCGGCGGCGCTCTCGACAAGGCGCAGCGAGGTGGTGCCGACCGCAATTAGCCGCCCGCCATTTTCGCTTATGCCGTTGAGCCTGTCTGCTGTCTCGGCATCAATGCTGCCCCACTCGCTGTGCATGCGGTGGCTTGTCGTGTCATCGACCTTGACCGGCAGGAACGTGCCCGCACCCACGTGCAGGGTCAGCGTCGCGGTTTCTATCCCGGCATCGTGCACTGCCTGCATCAATTCGGGTGTGAAATGCAGTGACGCAGTGGGCGCGGCAACGGCGCCATCCTTTTGCGCAAACATCGTCTGATAATCTTCGGCATCGCGCGCATCGGTCGGCCGTTTGCCGGCAATATAGGGCGGCAATGGCATAGTGCCCGCGCGCTGCAGCAAGACTTCGACCGGTTCATCGCCTTCAAAGAACAATGTAAAGCTGCCGTCGTCATGGCGTTCTTCGGCCTTGGCCAAGACGCCTTGGCCAAAATCAATGCAGTCACCCATATGCAGGCGCTTCG
Source organism: Maricaulis salignorans (assembly GCA_943368745.1). Lineage (GTDB taxonomy): Bacteria > Pseudomonadota > Alphaproteobacteria > Sphingomonadales > Sphingomonadaceae > Sphingorhabdus_B. The sequence continues at coordinate 79,550 of CALRLP020000005.1, read as the reverse complement.
CATTGCGGATGAAGGCCTGCCAACGGCGCAGATCGATGCGTTTATGCAATGTCGCACCAATCGTCGCGTCGCCCCTGCGGCCGGTAAGCTGCGCAGGTATGACGCGGGTGTCGTTGAAGATCAGGCAATCGCCCTTGCGCAGCTTTTGCGGGAGCTCGCTTACGGCGGCGTCGACCATGTTGCCGTCGCCACCGACGCATAGCATGCGCGCGGAATCCCGCGGGCTAACCGGCCGCAGCGCGATCCGCTCGGGCGGAAGCTCGAAATCAAACAGGCCTACGCGCATGCTATTGCCGCAGCGGTTAGCTACCGCTTGGTTGGCCTACGGCAACGGGCTGCGCGGGAAATGCGGGCGGTGGGACATTGTCTGCCGCAATCGATGCCTGAAGCACTTTGCTTGGGGTCGCTGGCGGTTCGCCGCGTTCAATGGCGTCAACAAACTGCATGCCGGATGTCACGCGGCCAAAGACGGTATATTTGTTGTCGAGGCTGAAGCGCGGTTGAAAGCAGATGAAGAACTGGCTGTTGGCCGTGTCTGGTTCATTTGTGCGGGCCATCGACACTGTTCCGCGCAAATGCGGCGTCTTGTTAAACTCTGCCTTCAGATCGGGAAGCTCCGACCCACCTTGGCCAGTGCCCGTAGGGTCCCCGGTTTGCGCCATAAAGCCTTCGATCACGCGGTGGAAGATAATGCCATTGTAAAAGCCCTGACGCGTTAACGTCTTGATGCGCTCCACATGTGCGGGTGCGACGGTGGGCAGCATCTGAATGGTAACGCGGCCGCCCGTCGATAAATCGAGCACCAGCATATTTTCAAGGTCCGGCGCAACGGGTGCAGGCGCAGTTGGCGGCGTTTGCGCGAGTGCGGGAGAGCCCGCAAGGAACAGCCCGCCTAAAATGAGGGCAGTCAGCTTCGACAAAAATATGCGTGGTAACATCAAAAACGACCGCCTTTATAACTGAAGTGCCGCTCTCATAACGAACGACGCTGTCGCTGTCATGAACGTTTTTCGACCTGCGTCAGCTTGGCCCCGCAGAGGCGGAGTCTGTGGATAAGTCACTGTTGCATAAAGGTGACAGCCTTGAAATATTATCGTCATAACGGCCCAATTTGTTGCGCAAACCTAGGAAATCCGCCAAAGCGCCGACAACCCGGAGAGACTTCACCCAACTTCGTGCATGCGTTGCCTGCACGATTTGGGTGAAAAAGCTGGGGAGTTTAACAGCCACCAGGACGCGGGAAACCGTTGGAATGTGGCGCTATTATAGGGGCTATATCGTGAAAAACACACGTATCAGCAATTTGAAATATGCAGCGGCACCGCTCGCACTGGGTCTGGCGTTGATCTCAACGCCGTCGTTCGCCCAGGACGCGGCAGCCGAAGAAGAAACCGGCAGCGAAATCGTTGTTACCGGTTCGTTGATCAGCAACCCGAACCTGGAAGCATCGACTCCAGTTAACGTGGTTAGCGAAAAAGAAATCGAGCTTCAGCAGGCTAACGTTGCAGAAGAACTTCTGCGCGAACTGCCAGGCGCGGTTCCTTCGATCGGTTCGGCTGTTAACAACGGTAACGGCGGCGCATCGTTCGTCAACCTGCGTAGCCTCGGTTCGAACCGTAACCTCGTCCTCATCGATGGCGTGCGTTTGGTTCCTGCTGAACTCGCTGGTCGTTTCGACCTTAACAACATTCCACTTGCACTCGTTCAGCGCGTTGACGTTCTGACCGGTGGTGCATCGACCACCTACGGTGCCGATGCTGTTGCTGGTGTTGTCAACTTCATCACGCGTCAGGATTTTGCAGGTCTCGATCTTAACGTCGCGAACCAGATCACTGAGCAGGGCGACGGTAACGTATTCCGTGCAGACCTGACCTTGGGCGCAAACTTCGACGATGGTCGTGGTAACGCCGTATTGAGCCTTGGCTATCAGCAGTCGGACCCAGTATATCAGGGCGACCGTGATTTCAGCCGCTTCGGCATTGCTTCGGCAAGCGGTACTGGCGGCGGTTCGGGTACTTCGGTTCCTTCGCGCTTCTCGCTTCCAGGCGTTGGTACACGTCAGGTAGACAGCACAGGTACGGCTTTCTTGCCAACCTCAGCGTTCCAGAACTTCAACTTCAACCCATATAACGTATATCAAACACCGTTTGAGCGTTTCAACATGTATGGCGCAGCCCGTTACGAAGTTTCGGATGCGGTAGAAGTTTACACACGCGGTCTGTATTCGAAGAACACAGTCGACACCATCATCGCACCTTCGGGTTCGTTCGGTGTTACCGTCGCTATTCCGTTGAACAACCCATATTTGACCACAGCACTGCGTAACAGCTTCTGCTCGGCAAACGGTATTTCAACGGCTGCATGTACAGCTGCTGCTAACCCTGCTTTGACCCCAGGTCAGGCCGGTTACCTCACCGTAAACTCCAACTTGTCGCGTCGTGCGGTTGAAGTTGGTCCACGTATCAGCAACTACACAACCGACATCTTCGATTATCGCGCTGGCGCCAAGGGTTCCTTGACCGACACGATCGATTGGGACGTCTTTGGTTCATATGGCCAGAGCACCAACATCCAGACGATCAAAGGCTACACGCTCAACAGCCGCGTACGTGAATCGTTCCTCGCGAACAACGTAAACAGCTGCTTTGCTGGTACCAACGCGGCTTGCGTTCCAATCAACTGGTTTGGTCCAGCTGGTTCGATCACACCAGCAGCTGCAGATTTCCTCTCGGAAAACAGCACCGTCGCAACCAAGGTTTCGATGGCTCAGGTTCGTGGCGTCGTAAACGGCGACTTCGGCTTGAAGGCTCCTTGGTCGGAAGACGCTGTTGGCTTCGCAGTCGGTGGCGAATACCGCAAGTACACAGCGTCGCAGGAATCTGACACGCTTGCACAAGGCGGTGATTTGGGCGGTGCCGGTGGCGCAGCTCCGAACATCAACGGTGGCTTCAACGTATATGAAGCATTTGGCGAACTTATTGTACCTATCGTACAAGACAAGCCATTCTTCTATGACCTGACACTCGAAGGCGGCGCTCGCTATTCGAAGTACAGCGTAGATGCACCAACGTCGCCAAGCTTCGACACGTTCACTTGGAAGGCTGGCGGTAGCTGGTCACCAATCGAACAGCTGAAGATCCGTGGTAACTATGCCCGTGCGGTACGTGCACCAAACATCTCGGAACTGTTCAGCCCAGTTAACACTGGCTTGACCAACCTCGCCGATGATCCATGCGCACGCTTCAATGACAATGGCACGGCGGTCCGCGGTGTTCCAACCGGCGAACTTCGCGCAATCTGCTTGGCGCAGGGTGCGACTGCCGGAAACGTTGACTTCATTGCCCAGCCAACAGCTGGACAAGCGAACTCGACGGGCGGTGGTAACCTCAACATTAAGCCAGAAAAGTCCACCAGCTGGACCTTAGGTGCTGTTTATCAGCCCTTCACTGGCCTTTCGTTGTCGATCGATTACTTCAATATCGAAGTAACCGGTGCTATCTCGACACCAACCCCTGACGATGCGATCTCAGCATGCTTCGGCGCCAGCAATGGTGCTTCGGTTCCTGTATATTCGCCAGCAGCTGGTGCCTCGACGACGGATGCATGCCGCATCATTCGCCGTGACCCGCTTGACGGCGACCTTGCAGGTGATCCAAGCTCGACACCAGGTCTCTTCTTGAGCCTGTCGAACCTCGGAACGCTGAAGACGAGCGGCGTTGATTTCACCGCTGCCTATAACCGTGACCTCGGCTTTGCCGGTCTTGACTTCAACTTCGTGTTGACCTGGACTGACGAATCGAAGTTCCGTGCCGCACCAGGCGCAGACTTCCGTGAGTGCATCGGCTATTACAGCGGAAACTGCATGCCGCCTCAGCCAGAATGGCAGTTCAACGCACGTACAACGTTGAACTTTGACGGCATCGATGTTTCGCTTCTGTGGCGCCACATGGACAAGATGAGCTATGAGCCAGGTCAGGGTACCTTGTTCTCGGGCACATTGCCTTCATCAGCTGGTCCAATTGCTGGACAGCAGGTGAACTTCAACAAGATCAACGCACGTGACTATTTCGATCTGACCACGCGTTTGCCGGTCAACGAAAACCTCACTGTGACGCTTGGCGTACAAAACCTGCTCGACAGCGAACCACCATTGGTTGGCGGCGAAGCAGGAAGCACGACCTTCAACAGCGGCAACACCTTCCCATCGTCGTATGACGCACTGGGTCGCCGCTATGTCGCAAGTGCACGTATCCGCTTCTAAGCGTTACGTTAGCAAAAGCTAAAAGGGGGGCGGGTCTTTGACTCGCCCCTTTTTTTATGGGTTAAACCAAAGGTGAATTTAGGGACAAATTTTGCCCGGCGGATTGCGCCACGGCTTTGGCCCAGACGACAACCTTGCTGATCTCGTCCTGATATAGCTGCGTGCTGTCGTCATGTTCTTTGCGCCGTGTTTCGGCATTAAAGCTATCGCCCGTCTTTGCATTGCGCGAAAAGTTGCTCGCCACGGTGGATGATAGCAGTGCATCATCTGGCTGCAGCCCGAAGTGGGTACACAGCAACTTCATGGCTTTTGAAGGGTCAGCCAGCAATGTCTCGCTCTGAAGACTCTGTACTCGATCGCGACCAAGACGCGCTTCCATGGCCGCGAACAGCCGGTGCTGGGCAAGCCAACCAATCGCAGCGATTTGCAAATCAGTTTGCTGCAAAATATCGTCGGGCGAAAACCCATAATCGGTCAAGCCGTCCTTAGTGAGCTTCACAAAAAGCTCTCGAACCCAAAGCCTACCCCACATGCCTTTCTTCGCGATAGATGCGAGATAATTTTCAAGCGGGGTATAGAGCAACAGCGCTTTTGACTCCGGCGAGAGCGAGAGCATCGTCGGGGCGAGGGCGTTAATGACATTGGACGGCTTGATGACCATATGCTCGCCTTGGGCAAGCGGCCGGGCCAACAAAGACACCGCCGTTTTCAGCGCGTCCACAATTGCGGCCGGCTGTCCGCCCCTCCGCCGCCATCCGGAAATATCATTCAGCATTGCAGGCTCTTTCAATCCAAAAGAGACCCCTGGCATGTCAAAGGCGTTGGCAAGCAGGGTGGAACAGCAATAGGCCGAATGGAAAATGAAATGCGGTGCAGGGGCTGTGACCGCGGAAACATCGCTTCGGCGAATGACATACGGACTTTGTGTTCCAGACAGAAACTCGTCGGTCAGAAACGTCGCTTTCGCTAATGCTGAGCGGTCCGCCTGAATAAACTGAACCGCGTCGCCCGCCGCGTCAAACCGATGGGGGTACCAATTTGGATCGCGCAGCACGTTGGCGGCGTTATGTATATCAGCCACGTTGTCCCTCCTTCATCGCCAATCGTATTCCGGCAAAACCACTTTTGCCAGCGCAACACTTATGGTACCATCCTTGCTAACCTGCAGTTTTGGCTGCTCTAATAGATACTAGGAAGAAGCTATGGCCCAGATTGTCAAATCCTTTTGGAACGCTGCATTGTGCGCGGCAATCGTAACAAGCGGAGCGGTTGCTCCTGTATATGCAAAAACGAATGAACCTGACCTTGAGGGCAAAGTCATGCCTGACGGCGAAAAAATCCTCTGCCGTCGTGTGGCAGAAACCGGCTCGCTCGTTCGTAAATCGAAGAAATGCTACACCCGCGCACAGTGGGACCGCATTGCCGAGGCTGCAAAAACCAACGCCACCAAAATGCAAAGCGACCATGCTGCAGGTATTGTCGGCAACTGATCCCGGCAATTTTGGCTAAGTTGGTTCAGCAAGCGTTTCAGGCATAATATGTCGGGACAAGATATTAACGCCCTCGTGAATGCCGGGCGCACAGCCCAGCAGCGCGGCGATCTGCCTGCTGCGTCACAATATTATTTGCAGGCCCTGGCGCTACAGCCAGACAGCCCCCAATTGTACAACGCGCTAGGAATGGTCGCGCTTGCGGCGGACAGCCATGACAAAGCCGCCGAATATTTTCTGCAGGCTATTCAGGCCGACCCTTCGGCTTCTGTTCTGCGCATAAATTTGGCAACGGCCTATCGCGGACTTGGCGATGACCCGCAGGAACGCGATGCGTTAATGGCGGTGCTGGAACTTGATCAGGCAAATTTAACGGCAAATCTTCGCCTTGCTGAATTGCATGAAAGGCTTGGCGAAAAAGGCGATGCTATGCGCCGCTGGACAGCTGTCATGGGCATCGCACAATCGGTTCTCGACCCAACGCCAGAGGTGGCTGAGCTGATCGCAAACGCGCAATCGCATTTGACGCGCCATAGCGCTGCGTTGGGCGACATATTGTCCAACGGGTTGAGCGATGTGCGCGAGGCTGTGGTTGCAGACGACGCACGCCGGTTCGATGTCTGTATGGATGCGGCATTGGGTAAAAGGCGGATTTACGCCAATGAATGCGCTGGCCTTCACTTTCCGTTTTTACCGCCGGACGAATTTTTCGAGCGCAAGCACTTCGCGTGGCTGAAGGACATAGAAGCAAAGACGGATGCCATCGCCGCCGAATTCCGTGCCTTATGGGAAAAACCCGACGATTTTGTGCCGTATGTCGCAATGGAAGATGGCACGCCGGAAAACAAATGGTCGAAGCTCGATCATTCACTCGATTGGAGCACATTTTTCCTGTGGCGGCATGGCGTGCGGGACGATGCGGCGTGCGCCCGGTGCCCCGAAACAGCAAAGGCTGTCGAAAGCCTCCCCATTTGCCATATTCCCGGTCGGTCGCCGACGGTATTCTTCTCTGTGCTTCGGCCAAAGACGCGGTTGCCTGCGCATACGGGTGTGACCAACGTACGGTCGATCGTTCACGTACCGCTGATCATTCCCGATGGTTGCGGTTTCCGCGTCGGGGGTGAGACCCGGCCATGGCAGGTTGGAACGGCGTTTGCGTTCGATGACACGATTGAACATGAGGCGTGGAACGACAGCGATCAACCGCGCGCCGTCCTGATTTTCGACGTTTGGAACCCTCATTTGACCGCGCAGGAGCATATTCTCCTTCAGCGCTTTTTTGAGGTGTCCAACGCCAGCAGTTACGGTCAATCCAACAACGTTGATTGATCAGGCAGCGGTCAGTTTTAACTGACCATCCCCTTCTTCGACCTTAACCGTGGAGCCATCGGGCACTTCGCCGCGCAGTAGCAGATCCGCCAGAGGATCCTGCAAATATCGCTGAATCGCGCGCTTGAGCGGGCGTGCGCCATATACGGGGTCGTAACCCACGCGGCCAAGCCACGCCTTTGCCTCTTCGGATAAAGCGAGCGTGATCTTGCGATCCTTCAGCAGCTTTTGCACGCGTTGCACCTGAATCTCGACAATCGGTGCCATGTGATTGGCGCCAAGCCGGTGGAACAGGATGACCTCGTCGAGGCGGTTGAGGAATTCGGGCCGGAAATGGCCCCGCACGATTTCCATCACTTGCGGTTCGACCTCTTTCACATCCTGACCATCCTCCAACGCGGCGAGATGCTGGCTGCCCAGATTGGAGGTGAGGATGATGAGCGTGTTTGAAAAGTCCACCGTGCGGCCCTGACCATCGGTGAGGCGGCCATCATCGAGCACCTGAAGCAGGATGTTGAAGACATCGGAATGCGCTTTTTCGACTTCGTCGAACAACACCACTTGATAGGGACGACGCCGGACAGCCTCGGTCAGGACACCGCCTTCTTCATATCCGACATAGCCCGGAGGCGCACCGACCAGCCGCGATACGCTATGCTTTTCCATGAATTCGGACATGTCGATGCGGACCATCGCATTGTCGTCATCGAACAGAAATGATGCGAGCGCCTTGGTCAGCTCGGTCTTACCCACGCCCGTAGGGCCCAGGAACAGGAAGGATCCAAGCGGCCTGTTGGGGTCCTGAAGCCCTGCGCGGCTGCGGCGCACGGCTTTGGATACAGCGGCCACGGCATCTTGCTGCCCGATCACCCGCGCGCCAATCAGTTGTTCCATATTGAGCAACTTGTCGCGCTCGCCCTCAAGCATCTTGTCGACAGGAATGCCTGTCCAGCGGCTGACGACGCTGGCGATATCCTGTGCGGTTACTTCTTCGCGCAGCATGGCGTTACCTGCCGCAGCTTCTGCTTCGGACAATTGTCGTTCAAGGCCGGGGATCGTGCCATATTGCAGCTCGCCCGCCTTGGCGAGGTCGCCCGAACGTTGCGCCTGTTCAAGCTCGATACGCGCGGTGTCGAGCTGTTCCTTGATCTTGGCCTCTGCCGAAATCTTGTCTTTTTCCGCCTGCCAGCGTTGGGTCAGTTCGGATGATTGCTGCTCCAGATTGGCAAGTTCATTCTCCAGCGTGGCCAAACGGTCTTTCGACGCGGCATCGCTCTCCTTGCCAAGCGCCTCGCGCTCGATTTTGAGCTGAATGATACGCCGGTCGAGCGTCTCGATTTCCTCGGGCTTGGATTCCACTTCCATGCGGAGCCGCGACGCGGCTTCGTCCATCAGGTCGATGGCTTTATCGGGCAGGAACCGGTCGGCAATGTAGCGGTGCGATAATGTCGCCGCGCTCACCAACGCGCCATCGGTGATCCGCACGCCATGGTGCAGTTCATATTTCTCTTTCAACCCGCGCAAGATCGAAATCGTATCTTCGACCGTGGGCTCACCGACGAACACGGGCTGGAACCGGCGCTGCAGGGCGGGGTCTTTTTCGACATGCTTTTGATATTCATCGAGCGTCGTTGCGCCGATGCAGTGCAATTCGCCGCGTGACAATGCTGGCTTAATCAGGTTCGCCGCGTCCATCGCGCCTTCGCCTTTGCCTGCACCGACGAGCGTGTGCATTTCGTCGATGAACAGGATGATGTCACCTTCGGCTTGCTTCACCTCATCCAGCACACCCTTCAGCCGCTCTTCAAATTCGCCGCGATATTTCGCGCCGGCAATCAAGGCGCCCATGTCGAGCGACAAGAGCTTCCGGTCCTTTAGGCTGTCTGGCACGTCACCATTGGCAATGCGCAGCGCCAGTCCTTCGGCAATGGCCGTTTTGCCGACGCCGGGTTCGCCGATGAGGACAGGGTTGTTCTTCGTGCGCCGCGCAAGAATTTGAATGGTGCGGCGGATTTCTTCATCACGGCCGATGACGGGATCAAGCTTGCCGGCGCGGGCCACTTCCGTCAGATCACGCGCGAATTTCTTCAGCGCATCATAACGGTCCTCCGCGCCAGCGGTGTCGGCTGAGCGGCCACCACGCAGCGCGTTAATCGCGGCGTTCAAACCCTCGGCGGTGACGGCAGCGGTGGCCAAGGCTTTACCTGCGGTAGTCGTTGAGGCCAGCGCAAGCGCGAGCAACAGCCGTTCAACGGTCACATAGCTGTCGCCAGCCTTTTGTGCGACCTGCTCGGCGGAATCGAGAACACGCACGGCGTCATTATCAAGCCCGGGCGTCTGCTGCGCGCCGCCGCCGGACACGGCAGGTACCTTCGCCAACGCTGTGTCGGTTTCGCGCAAGGCGGTCGCGGCGTCGCCACCAGCCGCCTTGATCAGGCCAGACGCCATACCCTGTTCGTCTTCCAGCAAGGCTTTGAGGAGATGCTCGGGCCCGATCCGCTGATGGCTCATACGAATGGCCACGGTCTGCGCGCTTTGCAGAAAACCCTTGGCCCGGTCGGTGAATTTCTCGAGGTTCATGCGCTATTTCCTAGATTGGCGTTGCTGCCCCGTGGGAGGCAAACGCAACTCATATCAAGAATGTAGTGCTGCATTTTCGCAACACAAGACGCGCTGATGCTGGGGCCGCATGTTCCTTGCTGCGCATGGAAGGACTTTCCTTTCGCAAAGACTTGGTTATGCCCTTCATCTGAAGGAACGAGCCGGAATGACAGGGTCTCGTCGCGGGGGAGAGAATGATGCGTAAATTTTTGTGGGCGTCTTTGGCGCTTGTCGGTGTGGTTGCTGGCGCAGGTGCGTTGTGGGAGCCATTGGCTGCGACTGAATATGAAACCGCCAAACGGACCTATGACGCCGAGATTGTGCGCGACGAATATGGTGTGCCGCATATCAACGGCGCGACGGATGCGGACACGGCTTATGGCCTTGCCTACGCGCATGCCGAAGACGATTTTTCGACGATAGAAGATGTCATCGCAATGACCCGCGGCCGTTATGGGGCCTTGGCTGGCTCGGACGGGGCGAAGGTCGATTATGTCATGCATTTGTTGGGCGTGCGGGAAACGGCCGAAAAGCATTATATGGAATTGTCGCCTGAGGTACGCGCGGTGTGCGAGGCTTATGCCGCTGGCCTTAATTATTATGCGTCGAAACATCCCGGTGAAGTCAGGCTGTCGAAGCTGTTTCCGGTAACCGGACAGGACATCGTCACTGGCTTTGTGCTGCGTGCGCCGTTCTTTTATGGACTCGACAGCACCATAGCCGCGCTGACCGAAGGCAAGCCTTTGCCTAAGGACAGTGCTGCGCCAATGACCCCCATTGGCCGCGATCCTGAATTGAATGGCTCCAACGCCTTTGCAGTTTCACCCAAGCGTATGGCGGATGGCAAGACATGGCTGATCTCCAATTCGCACCAGCCCTATGAAGGGCAAGTCGCTTGGTATGAGGCCGTGACCCATTCGGGTGAGGGGCTGGATATGGCTGGCGCCTTGTTCCCGGGGTCGCCCTTCGTGCTGCTTGGGCACAATCGCAATTTGGGCTGGACCAACACCGTCAACCGTCCCGATCTGACCGATGTCTATAAATTGGTGATGAACGATGCGGGTGACAAATATCGTTATGACGGCAAATGGCTGCCACTGACGGCGACGCGCGTGTGGCTGCCTGTAAAAATGGGGCCGTTCAACTTGCCTGTGCCGCAGACGATCTATCGCTCGATCCACGGACCAGTGATCAAGAATGATAAGGGCTATTTCGCTATCCGTTATGCGGGCATCGACAGCGTGAAGGCCGTTGAGCAATATTATCGGAACACCAAGGCGAACAATTGGGACGAGTGGACGAAGTCCATGTCGATTGGCGGGATTCCTGCCACCAACTTCATCTATGCCGACAAAACCGGCCGTGTTGCCTATATCTACAATGCGCGCTTTCCCGACCGTAAGCCTGGTTATGATTACACCAAGCAGCTTCCGGGCGACACGTCTGCTGCCATGTGGGCTGGCCCTGTCGGCTTTGATCGCTATCCCAAGATTGTCGATCCAGCATCGGGCTTTGTGCAGAACGCGAATAACACGCCGTTTCTGGCGGCCGGACCGGGTTCGGAAATGAACCCGGCGGATTATTCGCCATATTTGGGTATCGAACGTGGCATGACCAACCGGGGCCTGCGCGCCACCGAGCTATTGGCGGCGGATAGGTCAATCACGCCGGAAGAGCTGCTCGCGATCAAGATGGATATGACCTACAGCAAGCAGAGCTGGGTCGGGTCATGGATGGCGTCCTTTGCCGCGCTGGACCTGAAAGACGCGCCGGAGCTCGCCAAGGCCCAAAAGCTGTTGGCCAGCTGGGACTGGACAAGCGATGACAAAGGCAGTGCCGATGCTTTTGCCGAGCGTATCATTCGCTTTGGCGCACGCCCGCACTGGCGCGGGGATACAATGCCCGATGCCCGCACTACGCTTCAGGAGGCGGTGACTGAGTTCACAAGCCGCTTTGGACGCATTGATCCACCGCTCGGTGATATTCAGCGGTTGCGGCGTGGAAACGTCGATGTGCCTATGCTTGGCGGAACCGATGCGTTGCGCGCGACAACTGCGTGGGATGCGGATCAAGCCGATGGCAAAATGCGCGTGAAGCATGGCGACAGCTACATCATGCTCGTGCGTTGGGACAAGGCTGGAAATGTGTTGTCCGAATCCATCCAGCCTTATGGTGCGGCAACGACACGGCCCGACTCGCCGCATTACACCGACCAGATGAAGCTGTTTGTCGCGGGCAAATATAAGCCCGTCCATTTCGAATGGGCCGACGCCGTAAAGCACGCAAAGCGCCGTTATCGGCCCTGAACGGCGTTTGTCGAAAATGTGTAGCCGCCAGATTGTGTTTGTCCGTTTCGGCACTATTTCTGGCGGCAGTGAACATTAGCTTTGGGAGCATATCATGATGCGTAAATTGACCCTCGCGCTGCTCGGCGCAACGATGCTGGTCTCGCCAGCGCTTGCAGCTGACCCCGCGCCAGTTCCGGCATCGGCACTGGTTAAGGAAATCAACATTCCGCATGCGCAATTTACGCTGAAAAACGGATTGCGTGTGATTGTCCATACAGACCGTAAGGCACCGGTCGTTGCCGTGTCGATCTGGTATGACATCGGCTCAAAGCATGAACCCAAAGGCAAAACAGGCTTTGCGCATCTGTTTGAGCATCTGATGTTCAACGGTTCGGAAAATGCACCTGGCGATTTCTTCCAGCCACTGCAGAATATGGGTGCGACCGATTATAACGGCACCACATGGTTCGACCGTACCAATTATTTCCAAACGGTGCCGACAAGCGCGCTTGACCGCATGTTGTACCTTGAGGCGGACCGGATGGGCTATTTGCTCGGCGCGGTGACGCAAGAAAATCTGACCAACCAGATCGGCGTGGTCCAGAACGAAAAGCGACAGGGCGATACGCAACCATATGGTCTGGTCGAATATGCCCAGATCAAGGGCATGCTTCCTGAAGATCATCCCTATGGCCACTCGACAATCGGATCGATGGCCGATCTCGATAGCGCGAGCATGGAAGATGTCCGCGCCTGGTTCCGTCAGCATTATGGCCCGAACAACGCGGTGCTGGTGCTGGCAGGCGATATCGACGTGCCGACCGCAAAGCAGCTGGTCGAGAAAAATTTTGGCGCAATCAAGCCCGGTCCAAAGCAAAAGCCGCTGAAGATTGAAGTGCCAACACTGGCCGCAGCCAAGTCCGAAGTGATGAAGGACAAGGTCGCGACCACACGCATTTACCGCAATTGGACTGTGCCCGGTATCGACAGCGCCGACTCTGTGCCGCTTGAGGTTGGCGCCGCCGTTTTGGGCGGCCTTGCCAGTTCGCGGCTGGACAACGTTCTGGTGCGCCAAGAAAAGCTCGCGGTCAATGTGTCTGCTGGATATCAGGGCTTTGCGCAGCTGGGCGGCATTGAGATTACCGCGGACGTGAAGCCTGGCGTTGATCCGGCAACCGTTGCCAAGCGGCTCGACGAAATCATTGCGGACTTTGTCAAAACCGGCCCGACGGCTGATGAGGTGCAGCGCGTCCAAATGCGCACGGTTTCGAGCCGTCTTGCCGGGTTGGAACAGGTCGGCGGTTTCGGTGGCAAGGCAGTCGCTTTGGCCGAAGGCGCACTGTACCGGGGTGACAGCAATTTCTATAAGACGCAGCTTGATGAACTCGCGAAGGTCACACCCGCGCGCGTGACATCGGCCATGGGCCGGTGGTTGAACCGTCCTGTCTATGCGCTAACGGTCGAACCAGGCGAGCGCGCAGCTTATGAAGAAGCCAAAGCACCCGCGACACCGAAAGTCGCTGCACCGATTGCAACGGTAAAGCGTTCGCCGGCGCCAGAACTCGGCACGATATCCGATCTCGCCTTTCCAAAGGTGGAACGGACCAAGCTGTCGAACGGTATCGAGATTGTCTACGCACAGCGCAATGCCGTGCCGTTGACGCAGGTTGCGCTGAGCTTCAATGCGGGCAACACTGCCGATCCGCGCGACAAATCGGGTACCCAATCGCTGATGCTCGCATTGCTCGATGAAGGTGCGGCGGGGATGAACTCCACGCAAATCGCCGAAGCGCAAGAGCGGCTTGGTGCAAGCATTGGCACCGGCGCAAGCATGGACCGGACAAATGTCAGCGTAACATCGCTGTCCGCCAATCTGGCGCCGTCATTGAAGCTGTTTTCCGACATTGTACTGCGGCCTGATTTCGCACCGGCTGAAGTCGAGCGGCTGCGCGGCCAGCAACTGGCGCGTATCCAGTCCGAACTCAACAACCCGCAAGGCATCGCCTTCCGCACGTTGCCGCCGATCTTGTTCGGCAAGGACCATCCATACGGCATTTCCTTCACCGGAACCGGCGATGTTGCAACCGTCAGCACAGTATCGCGCGACGAGATTGTCGATTTCCACCACAAATGGTTCCGTCCGGAAAAGGCGACTTTCTTTGTCGTCAGCGACAAGCCACTCGCGGAAATTAAGGGCGCACTGGAAGGCAGTTTCGGTAGCTGGGCCGCAACTGGCCCCGCCGGCGTTAAGGACATGTCAGCCGCGCCTGCTGCTGCCAATCCGCGTATCATCTTGATCAACCGTCCCGGTTCGCCGCAATCGCTGATTTTGGGCGGACAGGTGCTGGCGACCAAGGGCACTGCCGATCTTGAGACGGCGATTACCGCCAATGAAGCCTTAGGTTCCGGCTTCCTGTCACGCATCAATATGGATCTGCGGGAAACCAAGGGTTGGTCTTATGGCGTACGCGGCAGCATCAACCGTGTTGAAGGTGATGTTCCTTACATCATCTCCGCCCCCGTTCAGGCCGACAAGACCGGTGAATCGATCGCTGCGTTGATGAGCAACTATAAGGCGTTTCTAAGCGACAAGGGCATCACCACCGAGGAACGTGACCGTATTATCGGCGGCAATATCCGCGAGCTTCCCGGCAGCTTCGAAACTTCGGGTGACGTGCTTGGTGCGATGCAACGCAATGCCTTGTTCAAACGCGCGGACGACTATTACGCGACCGTGGCGAGCGAATATCGCGGCATGACTCAGGAAAAGCTCGACGCTTCCGTGCGTGCGTTGGTCAATCCGGACAAGTTTACCTGGGTCGTCGTGGGCGATGCGGCCAAGGTGAAGCCACAGCTTGATGCACTTGGATTGCCAATTGAAATGGTAACCGAAGCTGCTAACACCACTGCAAGTAAAACAACGAAGTAAGGAGCAAGAATATGGCAGCAGTTGATGGTCAATGGGACGTAACAATCAAAAGCCCAATGGGTGACCAAAAGGCCGTTTTGACCGTCAACAGCGACGGCGGCAGCTTTTCGGGCAACATGTCGGGAGGCCTTGGTGCAATGGAAATTGCCAATGGCACCGTCGATGGCGATACGTTGAGCTGGGGCATGGACATCACTGTTCCAATGCCAATGCATCTGGATGCAACCGCAACCGTTTCGGGCGATGCTATCACCGGTGAAGTAAAGGCAGGTGCCTTTGGTTCGATGGGCCTTTCGGGCACACGTAAGTAAATTACAATCCGGGCCGGTCTCCGCGCCCTGAATTAAGACACATGGCCGTCTGCCCCTTGGGGTGGGCGGCCTTGTTCTATTGTGGCTGAGTGCTACTATGTCGATCGGCGGCGTTTCTCCCGACTCGCTGAACAGGCAGGAGCCTTGGCATGAACCAGATTGCATCCACATCGCAGCGTCGCATGTCGTTATTGCGCTGGGCGTTGATTATCATTCCGCTCACCATGTTTCTTGGTTTTCTCTCTGGCACCATGTCAGGGTCAACCGCGCAGAACGCATGGTATCAAGCCTTGATTAAACCCGCCATTCAGCCACCGGGCTGGGTGTTCGGTGTGGTTTGGCCGACATTATATTTTCTGATGGGCCTTGCCTTTTCGATGGTGCTCGCCGCGCGCGGCGCGCGGTTCCGCAATTTGGCGATTTTCATTTTCCTGTGCCAATTTGTAATCAACCTCACTTGGTCGCCGATGTTTTTTGGCCAGCATGAAGTGACGGCGGCGTTTTTTGTGATCATCGCCATGTTGGGTCTTGCTATTGCGACGACTGGTTTATTTGCGCGCGTTCGCAAGGCTGCGGCATGGTTGATGGTGCCTTATTTGGTGTGGATTAGCTTTGCAGCGATACTGAATTTTCAGATCGATCAGTTGAATCCTGATGCCGAAAGCCTTTACGTTTCGGCTGTGAGTTCCCAGATAGGCAAAAGCGGTTAATCTCCCGACCGCAATGGAGTGAATGACATGCAAAGCGAAAAGCGCATTTTTGATGATTTGGCCAAGGTACTGAATGGCGTTGCCGGAACAGTGGCTGGCATGGGCCGCGAAGCCGAGGCGAGCATGCGTGAGCGCGCCCGCGAATGGGCTGGCGGTCTGGACCTTGTGTCGCGTGAAGAATTTGATGCGGTGAAAACTCTCGCGGCAAATGCCCGCGCCGAAGCTGATGCGCTTGGTAAGCGGGTGGCTGCGTTGGAAGCCGCGCTTCAAGCGAAAGGCGGCGCTGCGCCCGCAAAGGCCAAGCCTTCCAAATAAGCCCCTAATACGTCCGATTTGAACTTTTCCACAGTCGGCCCACAAGCTTGTGTTGCGCAGCGTCGCAAGTCGCTTGCGCGCGAGTCAGTCAAGAGGCAGACTCGCTGACATCATAACAGGCGCAATTTTATGCACGACGCAGACGAACAATATGAGCAATTTGAACGGGACGAATCCGCGCCCGTAGACATGCTCGCCGCATTGTTCGAAGCGCGCGGCTGGTCGTTCGAGCTTGAGGGCGAGGACGAGATTACCGCCGAGTATAAGGGCAGCTGGGCCAGCTACCAGATCCGCGCGATATGGCGTGAAGATGACAATGCGCTGCAGCTTATCATTCTGCCTGATATCACCGTACCCGTGGACAAGCGCGCGAGCGTGTACACGGCGCTTGGCCTTATCAATGAACAATTGTGGCTTGGCCATTTCGACATGTGGTCCGCGAACGGCATATTGTTGTTCCGCCATGGCAGTTTGATGGCGCCCAATGGGTTGTTGGGTGTGGATCAGGCACAAACTATCATCGACGTCGCGATTGACGAATGCGAACGTTTCTATCCGGTGTTCCAGTTCATCATCTGGGGCGACAAATCACCTGAAGAAGCCATCGCCAGCGCGCTCATTGAAACGCACGGCGAAGCGTAATATCAGGCCGCGTCCTCGCGTTTGGCCTTAATCAGATAGTGCATATAGCCCATGGCGATGGGCTTATCCCGATCATCCTGCCATGCGCGGGCTTCGACATTGGCCATCGTGCGGCCAAGCCGCGTTACCTCGCCCACGGCATAGGTCATTTGGTTCAGACCACCGCGCATGAAATCGACCGTGACATTGACTTGTTTGATGGCGGAATCACTACCCTTGGCCTGTAAGGCGCGGTGCACGGCGGTGATGGCTGCGATTTCGAGCAAGCCGGATATCGCGCCACCATGCAGATACCCGGGGCGACCCTGTACGCGGTCGGTAAAGGGCATGCCGATCACAGGCACGCCGTCGATTTCGTCGACGATCGTCATGTCCAACGCTTGGGCATAAGGCGGAAGAGGATATGGGGTATCGGTCATGATATGCGGTCTCCGATACGGATGAATGTGCCGCTTGCATGCGCCAATGGCTCGTCCGGATTGCCATTATGGGCAAAACCGCGAACAAAGCCGATGCTGTTGGTCAAATGATAGCAGATGCCCCGGCCATATACCCGTTCGCCCGCTGGTGACGGGCGCAAATAGTCGATCCGCAGGTCCATGGTCACTTGCGGCCTGAACTCACCCAGCTTCGTCCAAATCGACATGCTGGTGGCGTTGTCCATTAGGCTGATGATCACGGCCGAGGCGAGGATACCGGTATCGGGGTCGGCAACAAGGTCTTCACGCCAGTCGATGGCGAGCTCCACCCAGTCAGCGCCATGGCCAACATATTCCATGTCGAGAAACCCGCCATGGCCAAATTTGCCCATCATCTTGTTCACAAGGGCGGGATCGAATTCAGTGCCTTTTGGCACGATGCTGCCCAAATCGGGTTTGCCGAACGCCATTTACTTACTTTCTAAGGTTGGCCGCAATTGCGGCGTCACACGAGCTTTTGAAAGCTGCTCATAGGCGTATCCCGCCTTTAATACAGCATGGTCATGCCACTTGGGCCCGATGAAGCTTATTCCGACCGGCAGGCCAGCAGACAAGCCCATAGGCACGGTCAAATGCGGAAAGCCTGCAACGGCGGGTAATTGGCTTGCGCTTGGCCCTGAAAAGGCATCGCCTTTGCCAAGCGTGGAGAGCCACGCCGGACCGTTGGTCTGGGCGATGATGACATCAATTTTGTCATGGGCAAAAAACTGATTGAGCGCGCCCGAGGCAAGACCGCGCGACGTTGCCAACGCCTGCAAATAGGCCGGATCGTCTAGCCCGGCTTCTTTGTCGGCGGTTTCAAATATGTCCTGCCCAAAATGCTGCAATTCCGCGTTGGCATTCGCCTTGTTGAACGCAATGACATCGGCAAGCGTTTTATGCGGGACGATGCCTTCGGGCAGGGCTTGCAAATAGGTCGCGAGGTTCGCCTTTAATTCTGCCAGCAGAACCTTGAATTCGCCTTGTCCGATTTTCTGGCGATCAATCTTGCTGCCGTCCAGCATGACGATTTCAGCGCCGCCAGCCTTCAATGTGGCAAGGGCTGCATCAAACAATGCGGCGTCAACGTTGGGCGCGCGCAGGACGCCAATGCGCATGCCTTTTAGCGCATCGACGGAAAGACCCTTGCTGTAATCGCCGCGCCATGTGTCGGCTTCGGCGGTCGCGGCGTCCTGCGGATCGGTGCCCGCCATTGCCGTGAGCATGATGGCGGCATCACGGACCGAACGGGTCATGGGGCCCGCAGTGTCCTGACTGTGGCTGATCGGCACGATATAGCGGCGCGACACCAGACCGACGGTGGGTTTGAACCCGACCACGCCGTTTATGCTAGCGGGGCAAGTAATCGACCCATCAGTTTCGGTCCCAATGCTGCCTGCCGCAAGGCCCGCAGCCGTTGCCGAACCACTGCCGCTGGACGAACCGCAGCTGTTCCGGTCAAGTGCGTGCGGATTTTTGGTGAGGCCGCCCACTGCGCTCCATCCGCTGGTGGAGTTATCCGACCGGATATTGGCCCATTCGCTCAAATTGGTTTTACCCAAAATGACCGCGCCCGCCGCGCGCAGCCGCGCAATCAACGGTGCATCACGATTGGTGATATTGCCGGCCAAGGCCAATGATCCTACAGTTGTGGCTATGGGCCCTGCCACTTCGACATTGTCCTTCACCAACACCGGAATACCATGCATGGGCCCGCGATATGTGCCCGCGCGCAGCTCCGCATCCATCGCGCGCGCCTGTTCAATCGCATCGGGGAAGGTGGCGATGACCGCATTCAGCATGGGGCCGCTGTCATCCACTGCTGCAATCCGCGCCAGATAGGCGGCCGTAATCGCTTCGCTGTTCAACGCGCCATTATCAATGCCGTCGGCCAATTGCGACAGGTCCAAACTTTCGATGGGGCCAGCCTTGGCAAGATTGGCGGCGGCCACTTCGGTCGATGGCGGCGTTGGGGCCATTGCGGACACCGACGACGCAAAAGCGACGCAGCTTAAGATGAGGGCAATTTTAAACTTCACGTCGCGTCTCCCTTGGCCAGTTCGGCACCCCGGTCGCGTGCGGCGCGCAATGTATCGGTCATCAGTGCGTTCAACGCCGCATCCGCATCCAACACCGCGAGCCCTGCGGCGGTTGTCCCGCCCGGACTGGTCACGCGCCGCGCCAGATCCGTTGGCGTTTCCGATGCGGTCGCGGCCAAGATCGCTGCGCCCTCGGTCATCGCCAGCGCCAGTTGTGCCGCGACATCACGCGGCAATCCGGCGGCTTCACCACCTTGGGTCAATGCATCAATGAAACGATAGACGAATGCTGGTCCGGAACCAGCAAGCGCCGTGACAGCGTCCATATGCGCTTCGTCGTCAATCCAGATGACCGCACCGAGCGGAGCCAATAAGGATGCCATCTCTGCCCGTTGCTGCGCATCGTCATGCGGCGCAAAAACACCCAGCGGTGATTTGCCAATCGCGGCAGCCAAATTGGGCATCAGCCGGATGATGCGCGCATCAGGAAAACATATGGACAGCGTATCGGTCGTTGTCCCGGCCAGTATGGATATCAACGTTGCCCCAGGGGCCAGGATCCGTGTTATTTCTGGCGCCAGTTCAGCCAAAAGCTGCGGCTTTATGCCCAATATGACGACATCAAAGCCCGTGTCCAATGCCGCAGACGACCGATGGACATGGACGCCCTCTGGCAGGTTTTCCGCAACCGGATCGATGATGTGGAAGGTGGCGGGTGCAACATCGGCGGCAAGCCAACCGCGCAGCATGGCGCCCCCCATATTGCCGCAGCCGTAAACGCAAATTTTAGATGGGAAAGCGGACACAATGAAGACCTTGCGACTATTTACGCTGTCGTCATGCCCTATCCTTGCGCCAACGGCAACCGCAGGAACAAGGACAATCCCTCAGGCGGTGCCACGGGTGGTGCACTTGCGTGCCGAACGGCATCGGCACGTGCACGGTTGAGGATGGCCGCTGGCACGCCGGGATCATGAAACACATTGTCCGCTTCGCCAAGGAGCCGCGCGGTGAGCAACGTAAGGTCATCGGGATCGGCGGAGAGCAATGCAATCTCAATCAACCGGTCGCCCTTGGGATTTTCCGCCTGCATGATCCAATTGTCGACGGTGGCTTCGTCATGCGTGCCGAATGGGTCAAGCATGCCACCGGCAGCGAAGCCCTGATCCAATGCACGCCGGCGCTCCGCCCCTTCGGACCAACGCGCGCGGATTTTGCTGCGGGCGCGGGAAATAGCCTCGGCCAGCGGACCCAATGTTTCGGGTAGCAATGTTTCGATACGCTGGCGAATGGCTTTGGCCATGCCCGCCGATGCGCCGCCCGTGCCGACTGCAATTAACACAGGGGTTCGGTCGACAATTGCGGGCGTGGTAAAATCGCAAATTTCGGGGCGATCGACGACGTTCACCAGCAAGCCGCGGGCTTTCAAATCGTCCGCAGCGGTGCGGGCGTCTTCTTCTTCGGCAATTGCGACAAAGGCAATCCGTGCCGCGCGATCGGCGGCGTCAACGCAGATGCCGCCTGCGCGTTCAATCAGCCGCCGTTTCGCATCCGCCATTTCGCCCTCACCGACCAAAATGACATTTCGGCCCTTCAGATTTACGAAAATGGGGAGCTGGTCCAAATCTTTATCCTTATTTCAGCCAGTCGGGCACGTGCTCGGCAGCCAAAATCGTCTCGGGCGAAATACGTTCCGCCACCACCGCGAATTTATCGCCGTCGACGAGCACTTCGGGAACGAGGCCGCGGCTGTTATAGGTGCTGGCCATTGTCGCACCATAAGCGCCCGCTGTGCGGAATATCGCGAGGTCATTGGCCTCCACGACATCGATTTCGCGGCCCATGGCAAAGGTATCACCGGTTTCACAGACGGGACCGACAATGTTCGCGGTCATTTTGCGGCCATTTGGCTCCACCGCGTCAAAATCATGCCACGCATCATACAGAGCGGGTCGTGCCAAGTCATTCATCGCGGCATCGACAATGGCAAAGGGTGCATTGCCGGATCCGGGCTTTACGCGAATAACGCGTGTCAGCAGCACACCCGCGTTTCCGGCGATGACACGGCCGGGTTCGAACATCAAACGCACAGCCCAGCCCTTGGTCACGCGCGCAACCATTGCGCCATATTCGGCAGGTTCAGGGGGATTGTCACCGTCGCGATAGCGCACGCCAAGGCCGCCGCCCAAGTCAACATGGGTGATTTTGTGGCCCTGATCGCGCAGTTCCTGAATCAGGACGCCGACTTTTGTAAACGCTGTCTCCAGCGGCTCAAGGCTGGTCAACTGGCTGCCGATATGCAGCGCCACACCGCGCATATTCAGCCCGGGCAAAGCATTTAAGCGGCCATAAATTTCCGTCGCGCGGTGAATGCCCACGCCAAATTTATTGTCGGCTTTCCCCGTTGAAATCTTGCCATGTGTTCCAGCGTCGACATCGGGATTGATACGCAGCACGGCGTTCGCTTGATAGTTCAACGCGTTCGCAAGCGTCGCAAGCTCGCGGCCTTCTTCTTCGGACTCGATATTGAATTGCCCAATACCCGCCTTCAACGCGCGGACGATTTCTTCGGCCGTCTTGCCAACGCCTGAAAACACGATGTCTTCTGACGCCATGCCAGCGGCCAGTGCACGGTCCATTTCGCCGCCCGAGACAACATCCGCGCCATATCCCTGACGCGCGAGCACCTTGAGCACGGCCAAATTCGGATTGGATTTCACGGCAAAGGCCAAATGCGGGTTATCAAGGGCCGATAAACCAGCGCGAAACACTTGCGCGTGCCGCTCCAGCGTTGCGCGCGAGTAGATATAGACAGGTGTGCCCACCGCCGCCGCGATATCGGGCAGCGCGACATCTTCGACGTGCAACACGCCATTTTTAAGGTCAAAATGGTTCATAGGATGGGATACTTATTTGGGAGGCGTTTTTTCGGACGAAGTGGTCTGTTCGGGGTCGAACGGTTTGGGTTCTTGCCCCGGTGGAACGTCGAACGGATCATCTTCGCGCCGCTCGGACCGTTTCAGCAGCTCGTCGGTGCGGCCGGGCCGTGCCTGAACCGATGGGGTCGTGAGGATCTTCGCCGTTTGGTCGGTGGTCTGGCCATAAGCTTGCGGTGGCATGCTATTGCCTGTGCGGGGTTCCAGATCGCCCACTTTGCCGCAGCCTGCGACGCACAAGGCGACGCCAATGATGAAGGTGGTGCGCGCCGGTTTCATGCCTCAAGTTCCTTTTTGGCGGTACTGATGGCTTCTTTTACGCGCATAGGTGCCGTGCCGCCAGCACTTGTCCGGCTGTTTACCGATCCTTCGATCGACAGATCGGGCAAGTTGCAGCCAGCGAGCGCAGGATTAATGGCAGAAAGATCGTCTACGGTGATGTCGGACAGACTTATGCCACGCGCCTCACAGGATTTGACGACGCTGCCCGTGACATGATGTGCCTCGCGGAAGGGCATGCCACATTCGCGCACCAACCAGTCGGCCAGATCGGTCGCGGTGGAAAAACCGCTCGCCGCCACCTCGCGCATGCGCGGCGTATTAAACGTTACATTGGCCACCATGCCCGTCATCGCGGCGATGGACAAAGCCAGCAGGTCATACGCCTCAAACACCGGAGGCTTATCGTCCTGCATGTCCTTGGAATATGCGAGCGGCAGACCCTTCATGGTGATCATCAGGCTGTTCATGCAGCCAATGATCCGCCCTGCATGGCCGCGCACCAGTTCAGCCGCGTCGGGATTGCGCTTTTGCGGCATGATGGAACTGCCCGTCGACCATGCGTCGGGCAGGCTGATGAAACCATAAGGCTGCGACGCCCATATGATCATTTCTTCGGCCAACCGCGACAGATGAAGCGCCGTTTGCGCTGCGGCCGTAAGGAACTCAAGCGCGAAGTCGCGGTCGGAAACCGAGTCCAGACTGTTCGCCATGGGGCCATCAAAGCCAAGCGCCAATGCCGTTGCGGCGCGATCAATCGGGAAGGATGTTCCTGCGAGTGCGGCCGCGCCCAAGGGGGACTGGTTCAACCGGCTGCGGCAATCGGCAAAGCGGCTGCGGTCGCGCTTTGTCATTTCATAATAAGCCATCAAATGATGGCCCAACGTAACGGGCTGGGCGACTTGCAAATGGGTGAAACCCGGCATGATGCTGTCGGCATGTTCTTCGGCGCGTGTCACCAGCGCCGACTGAAATGCGCGCAGGCCCGCATCGATTTCATGGGTCGCATTGCGCACCCAAAGGCGGAAATCGGTGGCGACTTGGTCATTGCGCGACCGCGCGGTGTGCAAGCGCGCAGCAGGCTCACCCACCAACGCACGTAACCGCGTTTCGGTGACCATATGAATGTCTTCAAGCGTCAGGTCTTCGGGCACGCCATTGGCTGCATATTCGGCGTAAATGCTATCGAGTCCGCTTTGGATCGCGGCATTGTCTGACGCCGTTATGATCGCGTTGGCGGCCAGCATATCGGCGTGCGCTTTGCTGCCGGCAATGTCTTCCTGCCAAAGACGCTTGTCGAATGGGATGGAGGCATTTATCTCGCGCATGATAACGCCGGGGCCTTCGCCAAACCGGCCGCCCCACATGCTATTGGAATCAGAGATGCGCTTTGTAATTGCCTTAATCCTTTTAGTGCTGGCTGGGTGCGATAAAGAAAGCGAACCCAAGGGGCAAGCGCAACCCGCATCCACGGCCAAGGCAGGCGCATCTGATACGGCCGAAATCACGCTTGAAAGCGCCAATGGCATGCGCGCCACGCTCAGCTACACATTTGCAGGTCAAAAAGCGCCAACGGCACCTTTTGCCGATGCGCAGGGTCAGGACGTCAGCCTTGCCGATTTTGCCGGCAAGCCCTTGTTGCTCAACATCTGGGCAACATGGTGCGCACCGTGCAAAGCGGAAATGCCGACGCTGGATGCGCTGGCAAAGCTGGAAAAAGGCCGGATGAACGTGATCGCGGTGTCGCAAGACCTTGAAGGACGCGCACCTGTTGCCGCGTTTTTCACGGAAACAGGGGTCAAGAATTTGGTGCCCTATACCGATGCTGACAATTCATTGCTGACGGCTTTTAACAACGCGATCGCGCTGCCGACCACCATATTATATGACAGCGATGGCAAAGAAGTATGGCGCGTCGCCGGCGGTGTGGAATGGGATGATGCCGAAATGGCAAAGCTGCTGCGCGCAGCGGACTAATAGGTCCTGACCCTACATCAATATGCGGCGGACGCGCTGCTTTTCGGTTTTTCGCACAGGCAGTGATTCGGTCAGTGGCCGCACGACAACATGCCGGTGCCGGGGATCATTGCAGTTGGCGATTTCCGATTGTTCGGTTTCCCGGGCAGCGGCTGCGTCGGACGCATATCCTGCCGACAATATGACGATGCCCGTGCCCAAAGTTGCAAAAAGTCCCCGCATTCCGCCAAAATGCCAGCAGAAAGCTTTCCATATGATGAACAAAAATGGGATTTCCTGCATTTTTGGCGCCTCTATCGGCCGTAATCCAAAAATGGTGGGCGCTAACGGGCTCGAACCGCTGACCCTCTCGGTGTAAACGAGATGCTCTACCAACTGAGCTAAGCGCCCCACTATGGGAAGCGCGCCTTTGCCAAAGCGTTTTAGCTTTTGCAAGCCTAATCAGATGATCGGAGTAGAACTGGTGCCGATTGCCGCCAAATAATCATCCAGCTTGGCGGATGTTTCGTCCGACAGGGCAACGAAAACCCGACGTGCATCGGCTGGATCCTGACGCCGGACGAGCATTCCGTTTTCGGTCATCGCGGTAATCCACCGCAGCGCGGTCGTTGGCGGCACGGCAGCGGCAATACACAGGCTGGAAATTGACACTTGCTGGCCTTCTTGCCGGGCGGCCTTCAGGTCGAGCAATATATCCCATGCCGGATCCGCGAACAGATCTGCCGGGAAAAATCGCTCCCGCATGCGGCGTAATTTGATGATCTCGCGTAGCGTTTGGGCGTCCGTCGTGTCCGAGCGCATGGAACCGGCGGTAGGAAATCCCTGAAACCCACCCAACGGCGCTGGTCGAAAGGACATAGCTTTGTCGGATATCGATGTTTTGCGTTCCGAATCGGCCATGCGGGCAAGCGTGCGGGCAAACTCTGCAAGCTCGTCGCTGATTCGGTGTAGCGATCCGAATGGGACATCACGGTTCCTTTCATGCAGTCGGTTCATTTCGCCCCGTCCAAACGCCCCCGTCAAAATCGGTATCGCCTCGATATCGTCAGCGTCGACGAAGAAATGGCATTGGCCTTGCGGAAGCGCTGCATAAGCGTCTTCGAGCCCGTCCATATTGGTCCACACCAACGCAGTGCTCCGATGCATTTGGAGATACCGCGATATGCGCGATAGGAAATCTGCGGGTATATCCATTTTGGACATAAAATGGACCAAAATGAAATCCGCCCGCTGTGTATCGTCCATCACCAGCGCGGTGCAGCCCGTTAAGGACAGCAATAGATTGAGTTCAGCGATGCGTTGCGGCGTGCCGCCGACGATCATGGCGGTGCGGCTATTGATGCTGGAACCGAAGGTGGACGGTGGTTCTGCCATATATATTCTCCCGCCAACGCAAATAGGCGGTTCACGTCGCGAACGCACGATAATTGCGGTTTGTGCGATGTAAAATTTCTCCCCGTTTCGGACGCAACAGTTTTGGCCGACTGGTTGTTTGCAAGGCGTGCCCGATGCGCTAATCCCCTGTTCACGGAGCCTGCGCATACGGGCCACAAAATGCAGAGGAGCATATTTAGGTGAAAACGGGAAAAATCATGGTGAGCGCAGCGGCGCTTTTAATGTCAGGAGTTGCGATGACGGCGGTTGCAGAAGCGAAAGAAATGAAGTCCGGCCACATGGCGAGCGACCCCGTGTTGCTTCAGGAATGGACGGGTCCTTATGAAGGCGTGCCGCCATGGGACAAGGTTAAAGTCGCGGACTTCCCGGCCGCGTTTCAGGCCGCGATGCAGGCATCAAAGGCTGAGTTTGAAGCCATGCTCGCAAAGCCCGAAGCCATCACGTTCGATAACACCATCACCGCCAGCGAACTGTCCGGCGAAAAAATCGGCCGTTTATTCTCGATCTGGGGCGTGCATTCATCGAACCTGTCGAACCCCGAAGTCCGTAAAATTCAGGCGGAATGGGAACCAAAGGTTAGCGCATTCTTCTCCGAACTTTCGCTTGACGCCCGTTATTTCCAGCGCGTCAAATATCTGTACGACCAGCGCGCCAATCTTGGCCTAGATGCCAAGCAAATGCGTCTGTTGGAGCGGACCTATGACAGTCTGGTCCGCAATGGAGCGATGCTCGATGCGGCCAAGAAGGCGCAGGTCATCAGCATAGAGACCGATCTTTCCAAGAAATTCTCCGCTTTTTCCGAAAAGGTTCTGGCGGATGAAGAAACCTTCATCCTCATAACCGACGCGGCGGACCTTGCGGGATTGCCCGAAAGCTATGTCGCGGCGATTCAGGCTGCGGCCAAGGCAAAGGGCCAAACCGGCTGGGCCGTCGTGAACACCCGTTCTGCCGTTCAACCTTTCCTTGAAAATTCAACACGGCGCGATTTGCGTGAAAAGGTCTGGCGTGCGTTCACGATGCGCGGCGATAACCAGAATGCGAACGACACCAACGATACCATCGCCGAAATATTGAAACTGCGTCAGCAGCGTGCCGACATCCTGGGCTTCCCGACCCATGCGCATTACCGCATGGCCGACACGATGGCGAAGGATCCGAACAAGGCGATGGACCTGATGATGAAGGTGTGGCCTGCTGCTGCCGCCCGCGTCAATGAAGAAGTGGCCGACATGCAGGCGATCGCCAATGCCGACAACATCATAATCGAACCCTGGGATTATCGCTTCTACGCCGAAAAGGTGCGCAAGGCGAAATATGACCTCGATCAGGAAGCCGTTAAACCTTATTTCCAGCTGGATAATATGGTCGCCGCGATGTTCGACGCCGCGGGCAAGCTATATGGCATGAGCTTCACGGAAAATACGGGCACGGTCCCTGTGTTCGAACCCAAGGTGCGGACATTTGAGGTTAAGCGCGATGGCAAGGTCATTGGCCTGTTCTACCTCGATAATTTCGCGCGCGCCGGTAAGCGTTCGGGCGCGTGGATGACCACTTATCGCAGCCAGCACAAATTGGGTGGCAAGAACGACATCGTGCTTGCGTCGAACAATAACAACTTCGTGCCCGGTGCCGATGGCGTGCCCACGCTGATCAGCATTGATGACGCGTCGACATTGTTCCACGAATTCGGTCACGCCATTCATTATCTGAACTATGACATCACATGGCCGGGCCTTGGCGGCACGCCGCGCGACTTTGTGGAATATCCAAGCCAAGTGAACGAAAACTGGTTGCTCACGCCTTATGTGCTCAACACTTATGCCAAGCATTATAAAACAGGGGAGCCAATTCCGGCGGCCTTGGTCGAAAAAATCCGCGCGAGTGATACGTTCAACCAAGGCTTTTCGACCGTAGAATATCTGTCGAGCGCCATTTTGGATATGAAGCTGCATAACCGCAGCGAACCCGTAACCGATCCGCGCGCATTTGAACGCGATACGCTGGCGGAAATCGGCATGCCCAAGGAAATGGCGATGCGTCATCGCCTGCCGCAGTTTAACCACCTGTTTGCCGATGATGGCTATTCGGCGGGTTATTACAGCTATCTCTGGTCCGAAACGATGGATGCCGACACATGGGCGGCCTTCACCGAAAAGGGCGATGTGTGGGACAAGGAAACAGCGGAGCGGTTCCGGTCCATGTTGCTGGCAACGGGCAATGAAACCGACCGGATCGAAGCCTATCGCGCATTCCGTGGTCGTGATCCTGATGTGAAATATATCATGAAAAAGCGTGGTTTCCCGACGGGCGAATAACGCTTTTTTCAGATTAAAAAGGGGGCTGTGCAGGCGAAAATCTGCGCAGCCCTTTTTTGTTGATTTCCCGAGCGCCCATACAGAAGATAAGCTATTGTTGCGTGCGGCCTTGGCAAAACGCCGCCGTCCGCGAAAGGAGATGTAAGATGCTCGGTTTATTCTTCGGCAAAGAACCTTGGTTTCGTGCGAAACGTTTCGGCTATGGCGCTGGCCTGCCGTTCAAGTGGCAGGGATGGGCCGTGCTCGGCTTTTATGTTTTGGCGATGATTGGCTTGGCGCTGCTCGCGGACAATGATCAAGCGATACCCACAATAGTGACGGTCGCGCTCATGTTGATCATGACCGGCATTTTCACCATCATCGTCCGCAACCACACCGAAGGCGGCTGGAAATGGCGCGGGCTTTAACGCTTAACGCAGCGCTTGGTTCAACAAGCGCGCGAGCCTGATCCCGCCGCGTTCGACCTGTTGCCGTAATGCGGCGCGTGTCGCAGCCACGTCGGCTTCGTCAATGACGACGGGCGCGGTTGGCTTTGCGCCACATGGGTCACCATCGACCGCGCGGGGATAGGCAAATTCTTTCGATATTGCCCAATTTTCTTCGCTCCACTGCCGGACATTGCCTTGTGCGACAGCCTCTTTCTCCGCTGGCGAAAACGTGCGGACGATCGTTGGCGCAGCAGACAGCGCACGGTCCGCCAGCAAGCCATCCCACACCGAATGCAAATTATATCCCGGCATGATGCCATAGCTGGCCTTTAGATCATTGCCACCGCGGTCCGCATGGTCGCCGGCGTGCAATGGCTGGTGAATGTCGCCCACAAAATGCACGAGGAAGGCGAGCGCCTCCAAACGGACATGCGCAGGCAGGGCTTTGTTCGACAGTAACGCAACATTGCGGTCGATCTGCGCCGACACGCAGTTGCCTTCGGCGCACGCGCTTTTCAGATCGAACGGCTTGCAAATATCGACATTCTGATAATGCCAGCTGTTGGTATAGCCCCAGCGCACACGATCGCCCTTGATGCAATCCGCCCAGACGCTGACATCGGCGATATTGCGCATCGCACATTTGGGCGTGCCCAGCATGGGCGCCGCGCGCAACAGACGCTGCATATTCGCGCGCGCATTGGGTGACATATTGGCCTGCGCGATTTTCGCGACAGTCTCATGCCCATATTCCCAATAGGCCTGAACAGGGGCAAGTGGCGCGACAAGGACGAGAAGAGCGATAAGCAAGCGTTTCATGTGCGCGCCATAGTGTTAACCATGCGTAATTCAAAGCGCTTCTCTTGTGTCGTACGTACAGGATGATGATTGCGGGAATATTCCAAGCCGCCTATATCCCCCAAATGTCTTCCATTCGCCCTTGGCGCGATATCGCGCGTCGTCAGTCCCGCCAGATCATGGTGGGTAATGTCCCCGTTGGTGGAAATGCCCCGATTGCGGTGCAAACGATGACCAATACGCTGACCAGCGATGCCGCCGCGACCATCGCCCAAATCCGCCGCTGTGAAGATGCCGGGGTCGATATCATCCGCGTGTCCTGCCCTGATGTCGAAAGCACCGCTGCGCTGAAACAGATCGTGCGCGCCGCCAATGTGCCCATCGTCGCCGACATTCATTTCCATTATAAACGCGCGTTGGAGGCTGCGGACGCTGGCGCTGCGTGCTTGCGGATTAACCCGGGCAATATCGGTTCGTCAGAGCGTGTGAAAGAAGTCGTCAACGCCGCCAAGGCCAATGGCTGCGCGATCCGTATTGGTGTGAACGCTGGGTCTCTGGAAAAAGACCTGCTCGAAAAATATGGCGAGCCTTGTCCAGAAGCGCTGATCGAAAGCGCGCTTGACCATATCAAGCTGCTGCAGGACCATGATTTCCACGAATATAAGGTCGCGGTAAAGGCGTCCGACGTGTTCCTTGCGGTTGCGGCCTATATGGGGCTGGCCGAGGCGGTTGATTGTCCGTTGCACCTTGGGATCACCGAAGCGGGCGGATTGATTGGCGGCACCGTCAAATCATCCATCGGCATGGGCAATATGCTCTGGGCTGGAATTGGCGACACCATCCGCGTCAGCCTGTCTGCCGAACCCGAAGAGGAAGTTCGCGTTGGCTATGAAATCCTGAAAGCATTGGGCCTGCGCACCCGCGGTGTCCGCGTGGTCAGCTGCCCCAGCTGTGCCCGCCAAGGTTTCGACGTCATCCGCACCGTGCAAAAGCTGGAAGACGCGCTGAGCCATATCAAGACGCCCATGTCACTCTCGGTGCTTGGCTGCGTCGTCAACGGCCCCGGCGAAGCGCGTGAAACAGACATCGGCATCACCGGCGGCGGCAATGGCAAGCATATGGTCTATCTGTCGGGCGTGACCGATCACCATGTCGAAAATGACGACATGGTCAGCCACATCGTCAAATTGGTCGAAGCCAAAGCGGCCGAGATTGACGCCGGCACCAGCGTCAGCATGGATACGCTGCACGGGAAAGCAGCTTGAAGTCATATTTTTGGGGGAAAGCATGGATAGTGTTGCGGGAGCAGTTCGGGCGCTTTTAAGTGATGTGGTAGAGCTCTATTCCAAAGGACTTTCGATGTTTTGGGTTGCGCCGTGGGTGCTGGCGCTCGTTATAATCCCTGAATTCGCGCAACATGTTGCGGAAATTTCCCTCGGTATGTTTGACAGCCGCGACGCTGCGGTCGCACTGAGCAATCACCCGGTTCGATGGGGCTTCGGCTATGCCAAGATCGCCGGTCTCCTGCTTTGTTTTTTCGCATCGGCACGTTTCTGGTGGAATCAGGCGAATGGAGGGCGCTGGTATGATCTGCGCAACATTGCTTGGCGCAAATTGCTATTGGGGTTCGTCTTATTCGGCGTCATCGGTGTGTTGGCAGAGCCTTTTGCGGACGTCATACCCGCCGTACCGTTGAATATTCTTCGCACCATCCTTGCGATCATATCCACGCCATTCCTGCTTCTTTTGCTTGCGGGCATTTTTGGAGACCACAGCGAGAGGGTAGATTGGCGGTCTGCGCTATTCCAAGGGTGGCGCTATGTTCCCTTACTGATT
The DNA here is from genome assembly GCA_943368745.1 of Maricaulis salignorans. GTDB lineage: Bacteria > Pseudomonadota > Alphaproteobacteria > Sphingomonadales > Sphingomonadaceae > Sphingorhabdus_B. The sequence continues at coordinate 48,213 of CALRLP020000005.1, read as the reverse complement.
TTGCTGCTGGTCGCTGCCTATGTCCCGCTGTTCCTGCTGCATGGGCTGAACCACACATGGGCTATGGGCAGCCCGGCGGCGGTGGTGTGGGCATTGATGCTGTTCGATTCCTTGACCGTTGGCGCGATGGCGGGTTGCGTTGGCGCTGCGATGTACCTTTCTTATCGTCGTTTTACGTGTCGGCTCAACGGAACAACGTCATGATTTCCATCCGTCCCGCCAACCCCGCCGACATTTCGCTCATTGGCCAGTTCATCCGCGATTTGGCGGAATATGAAAAGCTTGCCCATGAAGTGCGTTTTGATGAAGCGGTGATGGCGCAAAAGCTGTTTGGACCGCGCACCTTTGCCGAGGTGTTGATCGGTGAGATTGACGGAACGCCGCAGGGTTTTGCCTTGTTCTTCCACAATTTTTCGACTTTTGAAGGGCGTCCGGGCATTTATCTGGAGGATCTGTTCGTCCGGCCTGACGCGCGTGGGTCTGGCCTTGGCAAGGCATTGCTGGGTAAGCTTGCGGCGCTGGCGGTGGAGCGCGATTGCGCACGGCTGGAATGGTCAGTGCTCGATTGGAACACGTCCGCGATTGATTTTTACAAGGCGCTTGGCGCACGTCCGATGGACGAATGGACGGTGTACAGGGTTGATGGCGATGCCCTGACAGGCCTTGCGGCGCATAGCATTTAGCCATGGCTGAATTGCACCCGCGTCCCTTTGTCCCATTCATGGTGGCCGCGGCCGGTGTCGGCACATTTTCGCTGATGGACGCGGCGATGAAGGATCTGGCGCTCTCCATCGGAGCATATAATGCGGTGATGTGGCGCAACAGCGTTGGCGCATTGTTGATGGGCGTTTTGTTCGTTGGCACGCGGCAAAAATGGCCGTCCGTATATCTGCTGAAAATCCATTTGTGGCGCAGCATCGTCGTCGCGGTGATGGCGGTCAGCTTTTTCTGGTCGCTCACGAAATTGCCTTTGGCCGAAGCCATTGGTCTGAGCTTCATCGCGCCCGTCATCGCGCTATATCTTGCCGCCGTGATGTTGAAAGAAACCATTGGTAAAGAGGCGATCTGGGCATCGCTGGCGGGTTTGGGCGGCGTTGCCATCATCTTGGCGGGCCGTTTGAGCGGGCATTATACGATGGGCCATGTATGGGGCGCTGCTGCGGTTTTATTTTCGGCAGTGGTGTTTGCCTATAACCTCATCCTCGCGCGGCAGCAGGCGCAGGTCGCTGGCCCAATCGAAATCGCCTTTTTCCAAAATCTGTTTGTCGCGTTAACGCTTGGCCTTGCTGCGCCATGGTTTTTGCTGCCGATTGGCATGTCTGATGCCCCAATGGTCGGCGCATCTGCTGCGCTGGCGGTTATCTCGCTGCTCCTATTAAGCTGGGCTTATGCACGTGCAGAAGCGCAGATTTTGATTCCGGTCGAATATACCGCCTTTGTCTGGGCCGCGTTTTTCGGTTGGCTGTTCTTTGCCGAACCCGTCACTTTGCCTGTGCTTTTGGGCACGGCTTTGATTGTGGGCGGAAGCCTGATTGCGGCGCGGGCAAAACCAGTGCCCGTCAATCAGGTGGAGGTTGCGACGGTTTAGGCGTGGGGTGGAGCCCGTTCCTCCACCCGACCCAAGTTCAGCAGGACGTGCTTACGCCGTCAGCGCCGAATAGATCATCGTCTTGATTTCGCGGCGCACCGGATAGGTGGTCGATGGCAGCAATTGCGTCATGAAAATCATGATGATGTCTTCCACCGGATCGATGAAAAAGGCGGTGGAATACATGCCGCCCCAATAAAAATCGCCGTTGGAACATGGCGCCAATGTCGCGGCGCTGTCGATGGTCGTGGCAAAACCAAGGCCAAAGCCAATGCCGGCCATTTCGGCCTCGCTAAACAAAGACTTCGACATTTGCGTCAGGTCTTGGCCGCCGGGAATATGGTTGGCGGTCATCAATTCTATCGTTTTGGGGCTCAAAATTTGCGCCCCATCCAACGCGCCGCCATTCAGCAGCATCCGGCAAAAACGATGATAGTCGGCTATGCTGGACGCAAGGCCACCGCCGCCGGAGTTGAACGTCCAACCGTTGGCCCAGGCACTTTCGGACCCAGCCTTGTCGAGCAGCTTCATCTTGGATTCGGGGTCAAAGCCAAAGCCGTCGGGGATGCGCGATGCCTTATCGGCGGGCACTTGGAAAAATGTATCGGTCATGCCCAGCGGCGCAAAGATATGCGTCTGGAAATATTCAGGCAGTGATAATCCGCTGATCCGTTCCACCAATATGCCGACAATGTCCGTCGCTACGGAATAATTCCACTGCGTGCCTGGGTCGAATTCCAGCGGGATTTGCGCAAGCGTGTCGATCACGCTTTGCGAAGTATTTTTGGTCCAGCTTTCCACATCGGTCTTGCGATAGGCCGCGTCGACATTGCCCTGTTCCTGAAAACTATAGGTAAAGCCAGCCGTGTGGCGCAGCAGATCGACGATGCGCATCTGGGTCGTCGGCGGGCGCGTCATAAACGGCACGTTGCCGCCGCCGCCCATAAATACGCCCAGTTTCGCAAACTCCGGAATATATTTGGAAACCGGATCGGTCAGCGCAACCTTGCCCTGTTCGACCAGCTGCATGAACGCGACCGAGGTGATCGGCTTGGTCATCGATGCAATGCGAAAGATTGCGTCGTCGGCAACGCCTGAATTCCACTGAAGCGCAATATCATCACCGCGCCCGACCAGCAGCGCCGCAAAGGGCAATTTGCCGCTGTCGAGATATTCGGTCTGAATGAATGCCGGTATCCGGGCAAGCCGGTCTGGACGGAAACCTAATTCTTCGGCGCTCATACGGCTGTTTGTCCTGTTAATTGGCGGGTTACGGGGTGCGAGCTGGAAAGGCCGCCATCGACGGCAATGGCTTGACCATTGACGTAGCTGGCCTGATCACTTGCGAGGAACAAGGCGACATTGGCGAGCTCCTCTGGCTGCGCGCCGCGGCGCAGCGGGTTGAGACGGCCGATCTTGTCGGTCACGCCCTTTTCCTTGGCATAATCGAATGTCGGCTTGGTCATGCCGGTTTCGGTAAGACCGGGGCAGATTGCGTTGCAGCGGACATTGGTGCCCGACAATTGTTGCGCGCTGACTTGTGCCAGATTGATAACGCCGGCTTTCGACGCCGAATAAGGCGGGCCGCCCGCACCCGAACGAATGCCCGCGACACTTGCGGTCAGGATGATCGAACCGCCATTGCCTGCATCGGCCATGACCTTGCCCGCATGCTTCACCATCAGCCACGGGCCAATGAGGTTGACGCGCAAGACGCTCGTGAAATTTTCGACCGTGTTGTCGAAGATACCTTCCATGCCGCCGGAGATGCCCGCATTGGCAAAGGCGACATCCAGATGGCCGTGCAGTTCGATGGCCTTTGCGACAATTGCGGCAACATCCGCCTCATCGCCTGCGTCCATCTGGACAGCGGTGGCGGCATCGCCAATCATGGCGGCGGTGTCATGCACCGATGCCGCCATATCGCCCAAAACGACCTTTGCGCCCTCGGCAGCAAAGCGAATGGCCGATGCGCGGCCAATGCCGGAACCTGCGCCTGTGATGATGGCTACTTTGCCTGCTAATGCGCCGGTCATACCACTACACCCCCATCAACAACGATTGTCTGTCCTGTCATAAATGTTGACGCATCGGAGGCGAGATAAACCGCAGCGCCTGCAATCTCACGCGGCTCGCCAATCCGGCCCAATGCTGCGCCAGAGGTAGACGCCTTCAAATTTTCGGGATTTTCCCACAATGCCTTGGCAAAGTCTGTCTTCACCAGACCCGGCGCGATGGAGTTGATGCGCACATTATGCGGGCCAAATTCGCGGGCGAGGTTCTTGGTCATCTGGATATCCGCCGCCTTGGTAATCGCATAAGCGCCCAATATCGGCGATCCGCGCAGGCCGCCGATCGACGACACAATGACGATGGAACCGGCCTTGCGTTCGATCATTTCGGGGGCAACCATCTGGATCAACCAATGCTGCGACACGATATTGTGATCGAGTGTCTTGCGCAGCTGTTCATCGGTGATCGTCGCCATCGGGCCGTAATGCGGGTTCGATGCCGCGTTGCAGACTAGAACGTCGACTTTGCCAAACGCCTTGCGGGTTTCATCGACCAGGTTTTGCAGCGACTCTTTGGACGAAAGGCTTGAGGCTACGGCAATTGCGGCGCCCGGATGCTTGGCATTGATGCCCGCGGCAACCGCTTCGCAATCGTCGATATTCCGGCTGGAAATCGCCACCTTTGCGCCGTGATCGGCCATTTCTTCGGCAATCGCCTGACCAATGCCACGCGATGAACCTGTGATGATTGCGACCTTACCGGTCATATCGAATAGTGACATTGATCTCTCTCCTGTTCCTCCCGCCAGCGGGAGGATCCTATTTTTTACGCCCCGGCTTGCTCGGCAAATTTCCATGCGGATTGCGCGAGCGGGTACACACGTTCGGCCATCGCTTGTGCATGGGACGAACTTGCGGTGCCATCGATAACGCGTTTTTTAATACCCTGAATAATCCCCGCCAAGCGGAAGAAGTTATAGGCAAAATACCAGTTCATATCGGGCACACCGTCGCGGTTCGTTGCCGCGCAGTAACGTTCGACCATCGCGTCGAGTTCGGGGATGCCGAGTGCCGCGCGATCCAAATCCATGACGCCGGAGCGCCCTTCATTGTGCGTGACCCATGCCATCGCGACATAAGTGAAATCCGCCAGCGGATCGCCAAGCGTCGACAGTTCCCAGTCGAGCACGGCGACAACATGTGGATCCTTGGCATCGAAAATCATGTTATCGATGCGGTAGTCGCCATGGACGACACTGGTGCGGGTTTGTTCGGGCAGCGTTTTGGGCAGCCATTCGATCAACCGCTCCATTTCGGGCATGACCTCGGTTTCTGCCAGTCGATATTGCTTGGTCCAGCGGTCGACCTGACGTCCGAAATAATTGCCGGGTTTGCCAAAATCGGACAGTCCGGCGGCGTCGATGTCCACATTGTGCAACGCGGCCAGCGTGTCGATCATCGCTTCATAGGTTGCTGTGCGCTCGGCCGGGTTCGACCCCGGCATCGCGCCGTCCCAGATCGTGCGGCCCTCGACCATGTCCATGATGTAGAACCAGCTGCCGATGACGCTATCGTCGGTGCACAGGCCATAAGGCTTGGCGACGGGAAAGCCTGTCGGATGAAGCCCGGCAATGACTTTATATTCGCGGTCCACGGCATGCGCGCTGGGCAACAAAACACCCAATGGTTTGCGGCGCAGCACATAAGACCCGCTTTTCGCATTAAGCCGGTAGGTCGGGTTGGATTGCCCGCCGGCAAATTTCAGCGCCTGCACCGGGCCTTCAAAACCCGCGACATTGGCGGTCATCCATTCGGCAAGCTTGACTTCGTCCAATATGTCGGTGCCGGTTGGTGCAACCGTGCCGGTAAAGGCCGTCTGTGCATCAATGGGTGTCGGCGCTGCGGTCATTGGTCAAATACGATAACCGAACGGGCAGCATCACCGCGCTTCATTTGGTCAAAGCCTTCATTGATACGTTCCAGCGGAATGGTTTCCGAAACGATGCTGTCGAGATCGAGCATGCCGCGCATGTAGAAATCGACGAGGCGCGGAATATCAACAGGGAAGCGGTTGCCGCCCATGATCGCACCTTGCAATTTCTTGCCCGACAGCAAATCCATTGCCGACAGTCCGACCGAATGCTGCAGCGGCATCATGCCCAGTATCGTTGCTGTCCCGCCGCGCTTGAGCGATTTGACGGCAAGTTCACCCGACGCGGGACGACCGACAGCTTCAATCGCATGATCGACGCCGCCCTTGGTCAATTCCTGAATTTGCTTGGCTGCATCAGCATCCATTGGGTCGATAACATCGGTCGCACCCAGCTTCATCGCGAGCGCACGCTTTTCGGGCATAGGGTCAGCCGCAATGATGCGGCCCGCGCCAGCAATTTTCGCCGCGTTAATCGTTGCAAGACCAACGCCGCCACAGCCGATAACGGCAATGGTTTCGCCGGGCGTTACTTTGCAGGCGTTGAAAATGGTGCCTGCACCTGTGGTCACCGCGCAGCCGATAACCGATGCCTTATCGAGCGGCATTTCAGGGTTAATCGCAACGCACGCATGTTCGTGCACCAGCATCATTTCGGCATAAGCCGACAGGTTCAGCATCTGGTTGACGATGCTGCCATCTGGCCGTGTCAGGCGCGGGGCTTCGCCGGGCTTGCGCCGGGTTTCGCCGCCAAGGCACAGGGACATCCGGCCAGAGACGCAATATTCGCAATGGCCGCAGAATGCGCTCAGGCAGGTGACAACGGCGTCGCCCACCTTAACAGTGCGGACTTCGCTGCCCACGGCCTCAACAATACCCGCGGCCTCATGGCCCGGAATTGCGGGCAGGGGGTGCGGATATGTGCCTTCGATGAAATGCAGATCGCTATGGCAAAGCCCGCAGGCCGCAGTGCGGATAAGCACCTCATGCGGCCCGGGGTTCGAAATATTGATCTGTTCAATCTGAAGCGGTTTGCCCGCTTCGATCAGGACGGCCGCTTTCACCGGGCTACCCCGATGTCACCGCTCGACATGCCTTCTTTGCCACGGCCGCCATGCTTGCCCAATTCCATACGGGCAATGGCACGTGCGTGCACTTCATCCGGACCATCGGCCAGACGCAAGGTGCGCTGATGCGCCCATGCATTTGCCAGACCGAAATCGTCGGACACGCCGCCGCCGCCATGCGCTTGAATGGCATTGTCGATGATGTTCAACGCCATCATCGGTGCTTGCACCTTGATCATCGCGATTTCCGCAGCCGCTGCCTTGTTGCCGACCTTGTCCATCATGTCCGCAGCCTTGAGGCACAGCAGACGGGTCATTTCAATGTCGATACGGGCACGTGCGATGCGTTCTTCCCACACGCTATGTTCGGCAACGGTCTTGCCGAACGCAACGCGCGACTGAAGCCGCTTGCACATTTTCTCCAGCGCTTCTTCGGCGGTGCCGATGGTGCGCATGCAGTGGTGAATACGGCCAGGTCCAAGGCGCCCTTGCGCGATCTCGAAGCCGCGGCCTTCGCCCAGCAACATGTTCGATGCCGGAATGCGGACATCCTTCAACTCGATTTCCATATGGCCATGCGGCGCATCGTCATATCCGAACACAGGAAGGTGACGCAGGATTTTAACGCCCGGCGAGTCGAGCTCCATCAGCACCATCGATTGCTGCGCATGGCGCTTGGCTTCGAAATCGGTCTTGCCCATGACAATCGCGATTTTGCAGCGCGGGTCGCCCGCACCTGATGACCACCACTTCACGCCGTTGAGGACATATTCGTCGCCTTCACGGCGAATCGATGTTTCGATGTTGGTTGCATCTGACGACGCAACGGCTGGCTCAGTCATCAAAAAGGCAGAACGGATTTCGCCGTTCATCAGCGGGATCATCCACTTTTCTTTTTGCTCTGCGGTACCGTAACGCAGGAACACTTCCATATTGCCGGTGTCGGGCGCTGAACAGTTATAGACTTCAGATGCAAAACCGATGCGGCCCATTTCTTCGGCGCACAGGGCATATTCCATGTTGGTGAGGCCGGGGCCATCGAAATGGACGCTGTCGTCGACATGCACGCGGCCCGACGTTGGCGGCATGAACAGGTTCCAAAGACCAGCGGCTTTCGCCCGTGCCTTTTCCTCTTCAACGACCTGAAGCACTTTCCAACGGTCGCCCACGGCCTGTTCGGCGTAATAATCGGCAACGCGTGGACGCAGGAAGCGTTCGTTATGGTCGCGAATGCGGTCCCGCCAGTAAGTTTGTTTGTCGGTGAGATCGAAATTCATGACTCAGTTCCTCTTCCATATTTAATTGAATAGTTAACTGGCAGACTCTGCCGATGTGTTCAAGGCGCGCAAGCGTTCATTATGACTTTCACGCGAAATTGGGAAATGCCGCAGGATAAGAACGCCGGTAATTCCAAGGACGGCCACTACGCCCATATAATATAAAGCGAGCCCATCAAGGACAGCGACGTCCACTTGGCCCGGCTTTGCATTTTGCGGGAACTGGGCAAAGCTCAATATCATGCCAGCGGCAAAGGTGCCGATACCAACGGCGCATTTCTGCATGAAGAAATAGCCTGCGAAAAACAGACCTTCGGAACGCCTGCCCGTTTCTTGCTGCGATGCCTCCACGACATCGGCCATCATCGACGATGTCAGCATCATCATGCCGATTGCGGTGCTGTTGGAAAATATGAGGAAGGAAAACATGAATGCGACCGACGGGTCCGATGGCCCACCGGGCACAAGATCAAGCAGCCAACTGGCGTACAAAGCGGTGTTGAAGCTGAGCGATAGCAGGGCAAGCAGGATAGCGCCGTTTTTCTTGCCAAGGCGCGCAGACAGCGGCGGAACAATGAAGAATGCCACAATAACCGTGCCGAACAGGAGAAGCGCGTAATAGAGCATTTCCATCTGCTGTAGCTGCCACAGAAACGCGAGTTGATAGTTGCTGAGCGCAAAGGTGAGGCCCTGATTGATAAGGGCAAATAACGCGGCCGACACCAGCCAGAGGAAGGCTTTGTTGGACAGGGTTGCCTTTACCTCGGAAAGCGCATGGCCAAGGCCTGCGCCGCGCGGAGCAGGGAGGGATTGTTTGGCCACATGGCGGTGCTGGCCTAATGCTGAAATCAGCACAGAGCCCGTCATCATCAGCGCGCCCCATGATGATAGCGAGTCATAGCCATCGGGGTCGCTCACACCCTTTTCACCGGTAAAGAAAATGCCATAGGCGAAAATCAGCATCAGCAAGCCGCCGGCCCAACCGAACAGAAAACGGTACCGCATCAGTCGGGTGCGTTCGTCATAATCGCCGGTCAGTTCCGGCACCAAAGCGATGGACGGCACTTCGCACATAGCCACCAATGTGCGCGCCAATACCGCGGTGCAGAACAGCCAGATGATCGTTCCAATCTGCCCCATTTCGGGCGGGTGCCATAGCAGCATCCAGATAACGCCCAGCGGGATTGCGGCACCGTACAACCATGGAAGGCGTCGGCCCCACTTGCTTTGCGTGCGGTCGGACAGCTCGCCAATGATGGGATCCGCGAAGGCATCAAATATCAGCGCCGCCATAATGACAGTGCCGACAAGGCCTGCATCAATGCCCAGTACCTGATTGTAGAAAATCAGCAGAAAAACCGAAAAGCCATTGTCCTTCACGCCATAGGCTACCGAGCCTAGACCATGTATGACCTTCAACGATCGGGGAAGCGGGACTGCTTGGGTCATGGAAAGTTAAATGACGCTGCGCGAAAGGGTAGTGTTTCCGTCGAATCGCACGTTGTTTCTCTCCTGTTTCCTGCCTTCATGCTAGGCCCGCTTCTTGGCCTGTCAATCGCGATGCAAATGACGTTACGGCATGCTTCGCTCACCGATAAGCGCTTGCGTTTCTGCGCGTGACCGCCCAAAAATTCATCACGCAATTAAAACAGGAGAGCATGATGTCCGACCTTGAAACTTTTCGCGCCGAAGCGCGCGCCTGGCTGGAGGAAAACTGCCCAGCTGAAATGCGCACGCCTGCAAAGGGTGACGAAGATGTCTGCTGGGGCGGCCGCAATTTTGTGTTCCAATCAGACGCGCAGAAACTGTGGCTCGAACGCTGCGTGGCCAAGGGTTACACCGTGCCCGATTGGCCCAAAGCTTATGGTGGCGCAGGCCTTAGCCCGCAGGAAACCAAAGTCTTGCGTCAGGAAATGGCAAAGCTTGGTTGCCGTTCGCCGCTGAACAGCTTTGGCATCTGGATGCTTGGCCCAGCACTGCTAAAGTTCGGCACTGAAGAGCAAAAAGTGCATTATTTGGGCCAGATCGCGCGCGGCGAAATCCGCTGGTGTCAGGGCTATTCCGAACCCGGCTCGGGCAGCGATCTTGTATCGATGCAGACCTTTGGCGAAGACAAGGGCGATCATTGGGTCGTCAATGGCCAGAAAATCTGGACGTCCTATGCGGACAAGGCGGATTGGATTTTCTGCCTCGTGCGCACCGACAAGACCAACAAATATCAGGGCATCAGCTTCCTGTTGTTCGACATGGAAACGCCCGGCGTTACGACCAAGCCCATCAAGTTGATTTCGGGCAATTCGCCTTTCTGCGAAACATTCTTCGACAATGTCGTGGTGCCCAAGCATCAGATCGTTGGCGAATTGAACCGCGGATGGGATGTTGCGAAATATCTGCTCGGGCATGAGCGCGAGATGATTTCGGGCATGGGCGGCGATGGCGGCGTGACCTCCATCGGTGCGGCGATGAAGGCTGTATTGTCCGAAGAACCCGTGCTGCGCGCGCAGATGGCATTGTTTGACGTCGAAAATCTGACATTCCGGGCGCATGGCGAACGGTTCATGGACGAATGGAAAACCGGCAAGGCGCATCCTGCGTATTCCAACCTGATGAAATATGTCGGGACCGAGCTGAATAAAAAGCGCAACGAACTGGTGATGTCGATCGGCGGAACGCAGGCGCTGGAATGGGAAAGCGAACGCTCCAATGGTGGGTCAAAGGCACGCAATTGGTTGCGGACCAAAGCGAACTCGATTGAAGGCGGCACCAGCGAAGTCATGCTGAATGTCGTATCCAAACGTATCCTCGAAATGCCGGGAGCTTAAGAATATGGCGATGACATTGAACGACGACCAGAACATGTTGCGCGAAAGCGCGCGTGATTTCATGGCGAGCGAAGCCCCCGTCACCCATTTCCGCAAATTTCGCGACATGGGTTGCAAGGATGGTTTCAGCCACGGCCTGTGGAAGCAGTTTGCCGAAATGGGCTTCACCGGCATTCTGATTCCCGAGGCTGAAGGCGGCATGGGCATGGGCCAGATTGAGGCTGGAATCGTGCTGGAAGAAATTGGCCGCAACCTGTCACCTTCGCCATTTCTGACGACATCGGTTGCCGCTGTCGAGGCGTTGAAGCTGGCTGACAAGGCGATGCGTGACCGCTGGTTCCCCGGCATTTTGGCGGGCGAAACGGTTATCGGCATTGCGATTGAAGAAGGCGTAAAGCACCGGCCCGAAAAAATTGCCTGCGTTGCCGAACGCAGTGGCAATGGCTTTAAGCTGACCGGGCACAAGCAATTTGTCGTGCAAGGCACGTCGTCGGACATGCTGATCGTCGCGGCACGGACCGCAGGCGCGGTGGGAGAGACCGACGGCCTGACATTGTTCGCCGTCGACAAGGACGCAGCGGGCCTGTCGATGGAGGCGGCACGTTTAGTCGATTCCGCAATGGCCGCGCATGTAAAACTCGACGGTGTTCAGGTAAATGCCGACGCTGTCATTGGTGACGTTGACGGCGGCTGGGCTGTGCTTTCCAAGATGCTGGACGCTGGGCGGGTCGGTGCAGCCGCCGAAATGGTCGGCGTGGGCACAGGCGCAATGGACATGACGTTCGATTATCTGAAAACCCGTAAGCAGTTCGACCGCGTCATCGGTGAGTTCCAAGCGCTTCAGCACCGCGCCGCGCATCTTTATGGTGAAATGGAAGGCGCGCGTTCGATTGTGCTGAAGGCGCAATCGTTAATGGATGAAGGCCATGCCAAGGCGGAACTATATGTTGCGGCTGCCAAGGCGAAAGCAGGGCTAGCATGCAATCTTGCGGTACGTGAGGGCGTGCAAATGCATGGCGGCATTGGCATGACCGATGAATATGACATCGGCCTCTATATGAAGCGCGACCGCGGGCTGAATGAATTTTTCGGCGATGCATATTATCACGCAGACCGCGTGGCGACGATGAACGGTTATTGAGACGGATTGGAAAAAGAACCGTAGCCCTGAGCCGTCAAGGCGCAGCCTTGGCGAAAGTCGAAGGGCGTTGAGAGGTCTGCGCAACCGTTGGTTGGCACCCTTCGACGGACGCAGTCGCGTTGCGACAGCTGCTCAGGGCTACGGGTAATACTGCTTATTTTGTGCAAAGGATTAGACATGGACATTCAAACTTTATTCAACCTCAATGGCCGCGTTGCCCTGGTCACCGGCGGATCGCGCGGAATCGGCAAGATGATTGTCGAGGGCTATTTGAAAGCGGGCGCGGCACGCGTGTACATCAGCGCGCGCAAGGTGGACCAAATCGAAGAAACCGTTGCCGAGTTTGGCAATCAGGTCATTGGCCTGCCCTGCGATCTGTCGACCGTCGATGGTTGCCTTTCACTCGCGGCCCAAATTGCCGAGCGTGAGGAAAAGGTCGACATTTTGGTAAACAATGCAGGTGCGGCATGGGGCGCTGACTTTGGTCAATTCCCTGAAGCCGGCTGGGACCGCGTGATGGATCTGAACGTCAAATCCTTGTTCTTCCTGACGCAAGCTTTGCATCCGCAGTTGAAAGCGGCCGCGACATTTGATCGTCCCGGCAAGGTCATCAACATCGCGTCGATTGACGGCCTGCGCATCAACCCATGGCAAACCTACAGCTATCAGGCATCAAAGGCTGCGGTCATTCATTTGACCCGCCGTTTGGCCGCCGAGCTGGTCAAGGACAACATCCTTGTGTCGGGCATTGCGCCCGGTGCATTCCAGTCGGACATGAACAAAGCAGCGCGTGACCATGCCGATGCTGTCGGCAAAAATATCCCGTTCCCGCGAATCGGAACACCCGAAGATATGGCGGGACTCGCGATTTTCTTGGCGGCACGTGCTGGCGATTATATCGTTGGCGAGACAATTGCGTGCGACGGCGGCATCGTCAACGCATCGCTTCCGGGTAATGGAATTGCGCCTTAACGGCTTTTTTCATCCTTACATGCGAATGCATTTGACGCATTTCTGCGGAAATTAGGGTGAGTTGCAAAACATGCAACTCACCCTATTCTTTTCGCAATTGCAGCATAAACGCTCCGCCCCTATTTGGCCCTCAACGGCAAGCGATTGTCGAAACGCAAATTGACCGGGCGGCACTCTCCTCCTCTCTCCCTCGCCCCCGGACAATATTACGGCCTCCATGCACTGCGTGGAGGCCGTTTCTGTTTTGCCCCCAAAGTTGTTCTCCATATTGTCCACCGCGAACTGGCCTGCCTGTGGATAACTCTGCATTTGTCGCTTTGTGCGACTCGAAAAGCATGAGACCTTTAAGTCATCAGGCAGACAGGCTGAGACGCAAAGCAGAACCGGAAACGGGAAAGCAGAGCGGACCAGAGTGGATGCAGGGTCACCAAATCAGCAGGCAATCGGTCGCAAGACTGGAAATGTGGCAGAGGCGGTGGGTACGAAGAAAACGAATATCATGTGCGGCTGATCCCAAGAAAAGCAACGCCAGATAGGATACCCAAGGTACCAAGGTGAACCGAAATGACTTTCGGGTCAGATTGGGGAACCGGACGTCAGAAAGCGGAAAGAATGGCCCTAGTGGCCAAGGACTTCCAAAATCAGACGCAGTGGGCGCTGGTAGCAATACCAGCGCCCATTTATTTTATGTGGCACAAAAATCGCCGCATCGCTAAGGCCGTGTCATGTCTGAAATCACGCCCCAAATCGTCGCCGACCATGGTCTCAATGAAGAAGAATATGCGCGCATTTTGCACGCCATGGGCCGTGTGCCCAACATGGTCGAACTCGGCATATTTTCGGTGATGTGGTCGGAACATTGTTCCTACAAATCCTCACGCATTCATTTGAAGAAACTGCCGACACAGGCGCCTTGGGTCATTTGCGGCCCCGGTGAGAATGCAGGCGTTATCGACATTGGCGAAGGCCCGAACGGCAGCAAGCTTGCCGCGATCTTCAAAATGGAATCGCACAACCACCCGTCATATATCGAACCCTATCAGGGTGCAGCGACCGGCGTTGGCGGTATCTTGCGCGACGTCTTCACAATGGGCGCGCGCCCCGTGGCGAATATGAACGCCCTGCGCTTCGGACGTCCCGACCATCCCAAGATGAAGCATCTTGTGCAGGGCGTGGTTGCGGGCATTGGCGGCTATGGCAATTGCGTTGGCGTGCCCACCGTGGGCGGCGAGACCAATTTCCATGCCGCTTATGACGGCAACATCCTTGTCAACGCCATGACCGTTGGCGTCGCGGATCAGGACAAGATTTTCTATTCGGCCGCAACTGGCCTTGGCAACCCGATCGTCTATGTCGGTTCGAAAACAGGCCGCGACGGTATTCATGGCGCGACCATGGCATCGGCGGATTTTGGCGCAGACATCGAAGAAAAACGCCCGACGGTTCAGGTCGGTGATCCATTCACCGAAAAGCTGCTGATTGAGGCATGCCTTGAACTGATGGCGTCGGATGCGATTGTCGCGATTCAGGATATGGGCGCGGCTGGCCTGACCAGCTCAAGCGTCGAAATGGCGACCAATGGCAAGGCGGGCATCATCCTCGACATGGACAAGGTGCCATGCCGCGAAGAGGGCATGACGCCGTATGAAATGATGCTGTCGGAAAGCCAGGAGCGCATGCTCATGGTGCTCAAGCCCGGCCGTGAGGAATTTGCGAAGGCCATTTTCGACAAATGGGAACTGGATTTCGCGGTCATCGGCGAAGTCACCGACACGGGCCATATGGTGCTGACGTGGAAGGGCGAGGTCGTCTGCGACATTCCGCTTGGACCATTGGCCGAAGACGCGCCTTTGTACGACCGCCCAGCGGCGTCGAAGGAAGAATATAAGGCATGGGCCAACGTCAAACCGCTTGGTGATGTTCCCGCCAGCAAAGACCTAGGCGCCGATTTGCTTAAGCTGATGGCAAGCCCCGACATCGCGTCACGCGCGTGGATTTGGCAGCAATATGATAGCCAGGTTGGCGGCGATACGGCGCAGCTTTCGGGCGGTGATGCAGCTGTCGTGCGCATTCACGGCACCAACCGCGCACTGGCGATGAGCACCGATTGCACCCCGCGTTATTGCTATGCCGACCCGTATGAAGGGGGCAAGCAAGCGGTTGCCGAAACCTATCGCAACATCAGCGCCGTCGGCGCAACGCCGCTTGCGATTACCAACTGCCTCAACTTCGCCAACCCACAGCGCCCCGAAATCATGGCGCAAATCGTCGGCTGCCTCGAAGGGATGGGCGACGCCTGCCGCGCGCTCGATTACCCAATCGTGTCGGGCAATGTGTCGCTCTACAACGAAAGTAAGGCCACCGGCGGTGGCAGCGCGATTTTGCCGACGCCAGCCATTGGCGGCGTTGGTGTACTGGAAGACGTCGGCAAGATGGCGACGATTGGGTTCAAAACCGACGGCGACGGCATCTTCGTCATTGGCCACAATAATGGGCATCTGGGCCAGTCATTATGGCTGCGCGAATTGCATGGCCGTGAAGACGGCGCCGCGCCATCGGTCGACCTCGGCCAAGAACGCGCGCACGCAGAATTTGTCCGCCAGCTGATTCAGGACGGCAAGGTCAATGCGGTGCATGACGTCGCCGACGGTGGTTTGCTTGTAGCCGTGACCGAAATGGCGTTGGCCAGCGGCAAGGGATGTGCGCTCGAAGAAATCGGCGATGCCTTCACGGCGTTTGGCGAAGATCAAGCGCGCTATATTGTGACCAGCGCCGCTGCCGACCAAATACAGGCCGCAGGCATTCCGATGACGCGGATCGGTACCGTTGGCGGAACGTCAGTCGCAGGGCCGGGCTTTGACGTGCCCATCGCAACATTGCGCAATGCACATGACAGCTTCTTCAAGGACTGGATGGAAAGCTAAGGCTTTCCGCCATCCTTCCGCTTCAGCCGAAGCAGGCGTTAAACGGCAGGTGCCAGCAGATTATACGGATCAATGCCGCCTGAACGCATCGCGGCATGCGCGGCTTTGTAGGTCACTGGCTCTGCGATGCCCAAACGCTTGCGTGCATCGGCCAAAGGCTCGCGTAACAAGGCGGCGATATCTTCCTGGACGATGTTTTTCGCCGCTTTGCCGATGCGATACCCTTCGTGGACGGCTTTCATAATCGGCGCGGATTTCGCGACGCGATATTTCAGTTCCAGCCCGCCGGCATAAGCAATGAAGCCGACGCCCAGATTGTGGTTTTGCGCATAGGTAAAGCCAAGCACGCATTGTTCACCCAGCGCGTCACGGCCATATCCGGTTAGGATGTGCAGCATGTCATGGGTATCGCGCAAGCGGTCGCCATAACGTTCAACCACATCGCCGAAATCGGGATAGGATGTCCGGAACTGGGCATATTCGGCCTCAAGACCCGCCGCGCTCAAACCTTCGCGCTCCATGAACTCGACATAGGCACGGCCAACGGTGCCCGCGGGCAGCTTCTTGATGCTGTCATGGTCATCGAGCATGTCGATGAGGCGCTCATTGCTTTCGAGCAAGGCCTTGCCCTTGGGTGTTTCCCAAAACTTCCGCGCCATTTCGCCAAATTTGCGGCCGCTGAGCGCCGCAACGATGTGAAACACCTGCTCGGTGTCTTCCTTATTCGCGATCAGCTTACGAAAATGACGCCACGCTTTCAGCGGCTGAATCTTTGCAGGGGGGCGATCAGGATGCGAGAAATACAGTTCGGTCATGGCGAATCCAAAGCTAATTAGATCATCGGGATATTTACTACCTACATTCATGTCAATAACAAAAGTTTAACGCGCTGGACGGGTTTCGCACAGTTCTGTATTAATGGAATAATACAGGAGAATGTTATGCAGACATCGGAAAGCAGATACATCACGCTGGACGCGATGCGCGGCTTTGCGGTGATGGGTATATTGGCGATGAACATCATCGGCTTTGCGATGCCCGAATGGGCTTACATCACCCCTGCGGCTTATGGCGGTGAAACCTTTGCCGACCGGATGGCGTGGCTGTTTTCCTTTGTGTTCATCGATGGCAAAATGCGCGGGCTGTTCTCTTTATTGTTCGGGGCGAGCCTGATTTTGATAACCGATCGTGCATCGTCCAACGGCGAAAGCGCGGCGCATGTGCACTATCGGCGCATGGCGTGGCTCGCGGTCTTCGGCCTCGTGCATTATTTCTTCATTTGGTTTGGCGACATATTGTTCCTGTACGCCATGGCCGGGATGGTCGCTTTTCTGTTCCGCGACTGGGCGCCCGCGCGCTTGGTCAAATGGGCGTTGATTATCTTCAGCCTGGGGCTTGCCTTTTGGGGGCTGCAATTTGGCGGGCTGCAAATCCTGCAATATATGGCGACCCAGCCCGATGCGTCGGCGGATTTGGTGCGGCAATATAATGACGTGAAATCGAGCCCTGATTTCAGCTTTGACATCCCGGCGCAGGTCGATCTGCACCGTGGGGCATATGGTCAGATTGTTGCGGACAAGCTGACCGATTGGCCAGCCTTGTTTGGCATGATCTTGATGTCGATAGCCGAAACGCTACCGCTGATGATGGTCGGCATGGCCATGAACAAAAGCGGGTTCATTTTGGGCAATTGGTCGCCCGCCGATTACCGTCGCTGGGCATGGCGGCTGGTGCCGGCTGGTCTGATCGCGACTGGCCTGCTCGCGCTGTGGATGATCGTCAGCCAATATGACGCGGTCACGGCGCTCGCGATTTTCTTCTTTTGGGGGGCGATACCGCGCCTCATGCTGACCATCGGATATGCGGCGGTGTTGATTTTGCTCATCGCCCGTTTTGGCGGCAGTCCACTGATGTCGCGTGTCGCCGCCGCCGGACGCGCGGCCTTTACCAATTATCTTGGTACCAGCATCATCATGACCACCCTGTTCTATGGCTATGGCTTTGGCCTGTTCGGCGAAGTCGGCCGTCTTGGGCTATGGGCATATGTGCTGATGATGTGGGCGGTGATGCTGTCATGGTCGCAACCATGGTTGAAACACTATCGCTATGGCCCGTTGGAGTGGCTGTGGCGCAGCCTGGCGCGTGGGCAGATGCAGCCGATGCGTCGCTGAACGAAAGGGTTTAGCCCAAGCGCATTCCGCCAAGGGCGTTGCGTTGGGCGGCCGCCACCGGACGGCGCTCGACCAAGGGACTGGTTTCGGCTTCGAGCGCCAACACTGTCGCTTCGAACAGAGGACGCAGGTGAACGACCTTTTCAACGAGTTCAGACGGGTCGATCTGGATTTCGACATAATGCCGGGCGGCGACTTCAATCTCTTCGGCCAACAATGCCAAGCGATTCGCGCCAAATTGCCATGCCTCACCTTTCAACGTGTGCGCAGGCATCACCAGCTTTGCCGAATCTTTCAGGCGCATGGCTTCTTCGATTGCGGCCACCGATTTCGTGCCGTCTTCAAGGAAATAGCCCAATATGCGCACAAAGCCTGCACCCAATAGGTTGCGGGTTTCGCCAAAAGCGTTCCAGTCAATCAGTCCATCCGGATCGTTCG
This sequence comes from Maricaulis salignorans, assembly GCA_943368745.1. GTDB lineage: Bacteria > Pseudomonadota > Alphaproteobacteria > Sphingomonadales > Sphingomonadaceae > Sphingorhabdus_B. The sequence continues at coordinate 29,871 of CALRLP020000005.1, read as the reverse complement.
TCAACTATTTGCTCCCGGGACACGGAAATACGGCCCAGCACGACAGTACATCGGAAGAGGTAAACAGAGCGTTGACGTAGCGGCGGGGCAGACCGCGCTGCGTGCGTGCTTAATCCGCGAACGGGTTCTTTGATGAACGGAAATTGATGCGCACAGGTACCGCACCGAAATCCAAGTCACGGCGAATACCGTTGAGCAAATAGCGCGCATAGCTGGCGGGCAATTCGTCGGTCCGGTTGCCGAAAATCACGAACGTCGGCGGGCGGTTGCGCGCCTGCGTCATATACCGCAATTTGATCCGCTTGCCGCCGGGGGCAGGTGGCGGGTTTGCCGAAATCGCGGCTTCGAACCAACGGTTGAGTATGCCGGTGGGCACGCGCTTGTTCCAAGCCTCACGCGCGTCAAACGCGGCCGATATCATCTGGTCCAGCCCCTTGCCGGTCAGCGCCGACACGGCGATCATCGGAACGCCCTTCAACTGCGACAGGCCCTCATCCAGCGCGCCGCGGATCCCTTTGAACAGGCTGCCGCCATCGAGGGCCACGTCCCATTTGTTAATCGCGACAATCAGCGCGCGGCCTTCTTGAATGACATGGTCCGCAATTTTCAGGTCCTGGACTTCCAAACCTTTGGTCGCGTCCAACAGCAATACGACGACTTCCGCAAAATCGATCGCGTGGCGAGCATCGGCCACCGACAGCTTTTCAAGCTTGTCCTGCACCTTGGCGCGCTTGCGCATCCCTGCCGTATCGATCAGGCGCACGCGCCGTTCGGTTAGCATTGGGGGGATGTTGCCTTCTTCATCGGGCTCGCGCTCTTTCGGGCTTGGGTCGGTCCAGACCCAGTCCACCGAAATACTGTCGCGGGTAATCCCGGCCTCAGGTCCGGTAATCAAACGGTTCTCACCCAAAATCTTGTTAATGAGCGTGGATTTGCCTGCGTTCGGGCGGCCAACAATGGCCATCTTCAATATCGCGTCCGGTGCTTCGGGGTCGGGCACTTCAAATGCACCGCCGTCGATATGCGGCAACAGCGATTGGAACAGGTCGGCCATGCCTTCGCCATGTTCGCCGCTGATCGCAATTGGGTCTCCAAAGCCAAGCGCGTAGCTTTCCAATATGCCGTTATCGCCCTGCTTGCCTTCGGCCTTGTTCACCGCCAAAACGACGGGTGTCGCGCTGCTGCGCAGCCAACGGGCGATTTCTTCATCGAGCGGGGTGACGCCGACACGGCCATCGATCAGGAACAACGCAACCTGCGCGCCTGCAATCGCGGCCTCGGTTTGCATGCGCATCCGGCCGGGCAGGGTATCGGGATCTTCATCCTCATAACCTGCGGTATCGACAATGGTGAATTCAAGATCGAACAAACGACCTTCGCCCTCACGCCGGTCGCGCGTGACGCCAGGCGTGTCGTCGACAAGCGCCAGCTTCTTGCCAACCAAGCGGTTGAACAAAGTTGACTTGCCGACATTGGGCCGACCGATAATGGCTACCGTCGGCAACATGCCGGCATTACTCCTTTAAAGACTTAGCCCCGGAACGCGGAAATGCGGCCGGAGTCGTCCAAGATATACAATGTGTTGTTCGCCACGATCGGGGCGAGCGACACGTCATTCTTTACGTCGAATACTTCGGTGGCGGCGCCTTCGTCGGGGGAAATCGACCAGACCGCTCCACGCGAATTGGCAACGATCAGACGGCCACCGGCCAAGACCGGACCATACCAGCTGATCGGGCCCTTTTTCTTCTTTTCATTGTCGAAACGCTGAAGCTTTGAGATCCACCGGACCTTGCCGCTCGAACGTGCAACGCACAGAAGCTTTGCCTCATCCGTCATCACAAATACCCATTCGCCCACGGCGACAGGTGTTGAAATGCCGGCAATGTTGATTTCCCAAATGCGCTGGCCGCTGACCAGTTCATAGGATGCCATACGGCCGCCCTTGCCGAGCGCAAAGACGCGGCCACGGTCAATGACAGGATCGGCGTCAATGTCGGTCAATGTCGATACCGATGTCGACATGGCCGTGCGCGACAGCGTGTCGCTCCACAGGCTGCGGCCATTTTCGTAGCGATAGGCGGCAAGCTCTCCGCTGGAATAGCCAGCGATGACCGTGCCTTGTGCCGCCGCAGGTGCGCCAACGCCAAAGATGCCCGATGCGGCAACCGGGCCAGCTTCGTTCCATTGCGGTTCACCGTCGCTTTGACGCAAAGCGTAAATCTGATTGTCCTGGGTCATGACATATAGATTGCCATTGGACAATGTGGGCGCACCGCGCAGCGGCCCTGCAGGACGCTTTTTCCACACAAGCGCGCCGGTATCGGCGGCAAGCGATGCAACATCGCCAACGCCGTTGGTCGCAAATACGTTGGTGGCGGTTGCGCTTACGCCGCCGCCATAGCGTGATGACTTGCCATCATTTTTGACTTCAAGCGCATTGCTCCAGATTTGCGCGCCGGTGTTGGCGTCAAAGGCCGTGACCCGCGCCGTGGTGTCGACAACATATAACCGTCCGTCGCTCATCACCGGACTCGCGGCGAGGCGGGCGCGCGGGTTGGCACCCGTTACGCTTGCGGTCCAAATGCGCGCCAGACCTTGGCCCAGTTCAACATGGCCGGGTGATTTTGATGCGTTGCCGCCGGGCTGCGCCCATGCTTCGTTGATATTTGCTGGTGGCAAGGTCACCGCAACATTGGCCAGCGCGGGATCAATATCCGTGTCGCGCTCGGTACCCAATATGGCGACGCGACTGCCGACGGTCGGGGTGTTGTTTTTCTTTCCGGCATCGCCGCGCACGCCGTCCAGAACGGCACAGCCGCCAAGGGTGGTGGATGCAGCGAGGACCAATAAAAGCTTCGTGACAGTCTTCAATTTCACTCTCCCTTGGAGGCGGTTTCATCCGCCTTCGATGCCGCATTGCGCTTTGCGTCAACCTGAACAGTATCTACGCCAAGCGCGCCAGCCATTTGTTGCGAACGGCTGCGCAGCGACTCCGGCAGGTCCTCCTGCTTGGAAATCTGGGCAAAAATCGGGCCAGCCAAATTGTCCTTACCCATTTTTATATAGGCCAATGCCGTCAGCTCACCCGCGCTGCCGAACCATGCATTGCCGGGGGTCGCCAGTGGTTTCAACCGGTCAATAACCTGTTGCGGCGGGATCGAATCAAATTCGGCGCTGACCTGACGAATGAGCGCGAGGTCGCGGAATGTCTGCGGCAGGCTGCTGTCTGCTGCGACCTTTGCATATATTGCGACCGCTTTTTTGGTTTCGCCATCTTCGCCAAGCAAATTGGCTTCGACCAGTTGCGCCATTGCGCGATAGCCGGGCTGGTCCGCCTTGGCGAGTGTCGCCAGCTGCGCGCGTGCTTCTTTTTCCTGACCGGCGCGCAATTTGTCCATCGCATCAACGAACAGTTCGCTTTGCAAATCAGCCGCAGCCTGCTTTTGGTTGTGATATACAATCCAGCCACCAAAAGCGAGCAAACCCGCCGCAATTGCGGCCAATAACCAGCGTCCGTAACGCGTCCAGAAATTGGTGAGATCGCTTGCGCGGACGGCATCATCCACTTCGCGCAAAAACGCTTCGTCGCTTCCGCTCCGGTCTTTTTCAGGGCGCTGTTCTGTCGGTGTCAAAGCCAAGAGGGCCTCCGATTATAAATAGTCTTGATCAGTTGGAGCCGTCCTTAGCCCGACTTGGCTGGATAGGCCAGCCTGCTTTACGCAGGTTGATACAGCTGTTCGGGTCCGGGGAAGCTGCGGTCACGCACGCCAGCGGCATATTCGCGTACGGCATCTTCGACGCTGACGCCCATATTGCCGAATTTTTTGACGAACTTGGGCACGCGGTCGAACAGGCCCAGCATGTCTTCGGCGACCAAAACTTGCCCGTCACATTGCGCAGACGCGCCAATGCCAATCGTGGGGCAGGCAACTTTCTGCGTAATTTCAATGGCGATATGTTCCAGCACGCCTTCGATCACCATTGCAAAGGCACCGGCATCGGACATGGCGATGGCGTCTTCGACAATCGATTTGGCTTCTTCAGGGCTCTTGCCGCGCACGCCATAGCCGCCAAGGATGTTCACGGCTTGCGGCGTCAGCCCGACATGCGCCATCACCGGAATGCCGCGTGACGTGAGGAATTCGACGGTCGGAGCCAAAACCTTGCCGCCTTCCAATTTGACCGCAGCAGCGCCGGTTTCCTTCAACAGCCGCGATGCATTCACAAATGCCTGCTCGGCTGAGGCTTCGTAAGACCCAAAGGGCATGTCGACGATGACGGCGGCGTGGTAACTGCCACGCACGACCGCTGCGCCATGCGCGGCCATCATTTCCATCGTCACCGCGACCGTATGCGGCAGGCCGTAAATCACCTGACCCAGCGAGTCGCCGACGAGCAGCATATCGCAATGCGGATCCATCAACTGCGCCATGCGCACGGTGTACGCGGTCAGCATGACGAGCGGTTCCTTGCCCTTTTGCTGACGGATGCGCGGCACGGTCAGCCGCTTCATCGGCGACGGCGTCGGGTTCGCACGGCTGGTGGATGTGTCGAACGTGAGCGTTTTTGAATTGGTAGACATGGCCAAGGACTTAGCCGCTAAACGCACCGCACGAAAGGAAGAACGGGCGGATGTATGTTATATTTGACTCAATGTTAAAAATAACTAACATTAAGTGCGAATCATATAACATTGGAGATTGTCGATGTCCTTCCGAGAGAAAATTCACTGGATTGCGTTGGTCGGATTGCTGTCCGCTTTCGGCTGGTATTTCCTGAACTACCCGTGGGAAATCGCGAATTCGCCCAAGGGAATGTACATTGCGGTGTGGATGTTACTGCCGGTGACGATCATCTTTTTGGTACCAATGGTCGCGGGGGCCGCCTTTTTTGCGATCCGCTCACCGAAGGACGCTGATCTGAAAGAAGACGAACGCGAAAAGGGCATCCATCTGAGGGGAACCCATCTGGCCTATTACCCATTGGCCATCGGCGTTCAGCTGAATATCTTCGTGCTCATCAATGGACTCAATTATGGGTACGCCGTGACCATCCTTATCGCGACATTGGTTATTGCGGAACTCATTCGCGTGGGGTCGCAGCTATATTATTATCGCCGTGGCTACTGACCCGATGGCCCAAACACCCTTCACCAACGATATCAGGACGCTGCGCTTCCTCGCCGGGGAAATGACGCAAGGCGATTTGGGCGACAAGGTGGGCGTCACGCGCCAGACCATTGCCGCCATTGAGCAGGGCAAATATTCACCCTCGCTTGAGGTCGCGTTTCGCATCGCGCATGTCTTTGGAAAGCCGCTTGAAGAGGTTTTTCAGTGGCAGCGGGACTGACGCGGCTGGCCTGAACGTTATTGGCCTAAACGTTACTGGCCCCGTGCCGAAACGGCCTCTGCAACATTATCACTGAAAATGCCGTCAATGCCCGTGGCCAAAAACGCCTTCATCTCGGCCTGAACATCGCCAATGCCGCGCGGGTCGACGCCTGATTTTTGCGCCAGCGGCAGGAAGTAATTTTCGCGGCGGAATGTCCATGGGTGCACCGCAAGGCCGACCTTATGCGCATCGTCCACAAGCGTCGTGGGCGTGCCCAGATTGCCGATCAGCGTGCGCGGGATGACCATTGCCTTGTTCGGGCCAACGCCATCGGCATAGGTCGCGACAATTTTCAGGCCCTCGGCCGTGGCCATTTGCTTGTAGGTCAAATCGCTGCGGTCGGCGGGGCTGCCGGTGTCATCCATCAGCTGAATGAGCCGCAATTTCGTCTTTGGCCGCAACGCTTTTAGATTTTCGACCTCGAACGATTGGATGAAAATCGGCGCGTCTTTTGTGACATGGCCAAAACGGGTCAGCATCGCAAGCAACGGCGCCTCATGCGGCAAGCCAATGGACGCGAAATAGCTTGGGTGCTTGGTTTCGGGATAGACGCCGACATTATGCGCCTTGGCAAGCGTCAGTATCTCTTCAAAGGTCGGGATTTCAAACTGCCGGTCAAACGCCATATTGTCCTTGCGCAATTGCGGCAGGCGTTCCTTGGCCCGCAGGGTCTTGAGCTCGTCCAGCGTGAAATCTTCGGTGAACCAACCGGTCATTTTCTCACCATCGATGGTCTTGCTTGTCTTGCGGTTGGCAAATTCGCGCTTCTCGGCAATATTGGTGGTTTCCGAAATCTCATTCTCATGCCGCGCGACCAATACGCCGTCTTTCGTCAGGACAAGGTCAGGCTCAATATAATCCGCGCCCTGTTCAATCGCGAGCGTGTAGCTGGCGATTGTATGTTCGGGCCGCTCACCCGATGCGCCACGGTGCGCGATGATGATGGCTTGGCCGTTTAAGGGTTTTTCCATGGCGTGGTTCTCCGGTGTTGCTCAGGCAGGCAGTATGAATAAGGCGATCAAGAGGGCGCGCAGGTTTTCCATGCCGCCTTCATGGCCGCGCAGCATTTCAATATTGCGACACGAATTAGCGACGCTTGCAGCTAAATCAAGCCGCTCTCGTGAATGCCAGCTTTCGCAATTCTCGGACCTTGAAGTCTCACCGGGTCAACGCGAATAAGCAGACACGCTGAGCGGCGTCATCCTGTCCATTTGATCACAATTGGCACGTCAATCCCAAGCGCCTCGTGCACAGGACAGGCATGAGCCGCAGCTTCAAGCTTTCTTTGCTGATTTTTGTCAAAAGCTCCAGGAATAGAAACAACAACAGAGATGCCCGCAATTCGACGGGGATTGTTAGCCATTTCCTTCGTCAAAGTCGCAGTGGCACCGGTTATCTCAGCATTCATCGATCGCGCGGCGATCTCCATTATAGTCAGCACACAGCTCCCCAAAGAAACAGACAATAGTTCGCTGGGTGAAAAACCTTCTCCACGCCCATGATGATCCTTTGGGGCGTCCGTAAAAACTACCGATCCACTGTCGCTATGTTCCGACCGGCATCGCAAGCCACCCTCATATGAAACAACTATGTCAGTCATTTGCGATCCTCTCTGGTCATTCATTCGATCCGCTTAGGTTCATTGGCATTGCGTCTGCCGTTGAGCAAAACAATTCAAAACGGGCGTTTGGGGCTCCCTCGACCGAGCCGTGTACCACGGGCACGCTGGGCGATGATGATGGCTTTCCGGTGTCGCGCAGCGTTTCAGTTCTGCGACAAGACAGGTTCCCATTCGGATTCCTTGAAACCCACAAGCAACGCCTTGCCGCCTTCGACGACGGGCCGTTTGATCATCGACGGGTTGGCGACCATCAAGGCAATGGCTTTGGCCTCATCAATGTCGGCCTTGTCGGCATCGGGCAATTTCTTGAAGGTGGTGCCCGCCTTGTTCAGCAGCTTTTCCCAGCCAACTTGGCCAGCCCAGCGCGCCAGATGCGCTTCGGTCACGCCTGCCTTTTTATAATCATGAAAGGCAAATCCGACGCCGCGCGCATCAAGATAATTCCGCGCCTTTTTGACGGTGTCGCAATTGGGAATGCCGTAGAGGGTGATGTGTGACATGGGTTTCTTTCTGGTGCGCCTTTGTGGGGTGGTGACGCGTCCTTTAGTTTTTCTGTGGGGCTTTCGCCTCAGGAAATAATGGCCACGCCAATTGTTGGCCCAAAGTCGCGTCTGGCAGATTTTCCACGCCATAGCTTTGCGGATAGGTGCGGGTGATTTTCGCGGTGCCGAACAGGATATCCCAAAAGAACAGCAGATTTCCGAAATTGCCCTTATAGTTCACGGCAGGGTCGCTGTAATGGCGCCCATGATGGGCATGGTGGGTAGCAGGCGTCGATATCGTGCGTTCAACCACCCACATGACGGGCGAAAGCCATTTGATTTTGAGCAGCTTCGCATCCCAAGCCACATCGCTATGCGCCCCGATGATCACAAGTTGTTTGACCACAACATAGCCAGCAAACACCCAGCCCAAGCCCATGTAGATCAACACGGCCGAGAACCAGATGCTTGGCATCAGCGCGTAATAAAAAATGTTGTTCCGGTAGACCAACCGGATGCTCATATAGCGGGCGTTGTGGTGCGCACGGTGCATATTGTAGAGCCACGCAAAGCTATGCGACGCGCGGTGCTGCCAATATTGCATCATATCGTCCAGGATCAGGAACAACCCGATCGCCAGGAATATATTGATACCCGACAACATCCCACGCCATTCGGGGCGCAGCGCGCCGAGCGCATAGTCGACAAACATAAAAATGGCGGGCTGAGTGAAAACCAACAACAAAACGGTGCTGATAACTTCAACAATGCCGTCGTGGCGGGTTTGCTCATTCTTCGAAAAAAGGCGGGTGCGAAACAATTCAAGCAGGCCAAAGGCCAGATAAATGGCCATAACCACATAGGTTGAAGTAGGCATTTCGGTCGTGCTTTCTTGGAATGATTACGGTCTAGGCCCAGTACCCATGCACGGACGCAGAAGGCAATAACAACAGCGATGCGGATGACGAACAAAAAAGCATCGTACGAGCTAACATAGGTTCTGGACCACCCACAAGGGCGCAGATCAATTTGGCTGCCGCAAGAGGGTGATGTTCGACATGGGTTTCTGTCTGGCGCGCCTTGGTGGGGTGGTGAAGGTTCATTACATATTCTTTAGGCTTTTTCGATGAAAGCTTTTCGCGCGATCGTCAAAAAAGGCGCACGCGCGCACGCGCGCACAGCGTCTGGCGAACTATGTAATCTGCAGACCATCAACCTTGAGCCAATTCAGGGTGAACGGCAATTGCCCTTGCACGCGACACGGCGCTGAGCCAGAACGGCGCCAAGAGGAGACCGAGCATTCATAGGAAGATCGATTTGGCTTGCCGCACAGCGGCTGCACGCAACACGCTGATTATGCGGCCTGCGGTCGAAAGGATGGCCAAATAATCATGCAACGGAAGATATCTACCGATGTCCTCGTTATCGGCGGCGGCACCGCCGGGTTTGGCGCTGCTTGCGCAGCGGCCAGTCAGGGCGCCCGCGTCCGGTTAATTGAGGGAACCAGCAAGATCGGTGGAGTTATGTCGTTCTGCCCTGGAATGCCATGGGGCGGCGGGTTCCCGATAGGCCGGAGTATCGGCGGCATCTTCGACACATTGACCAATATGCTTTGCAACATGCAGCCGCCCCTGGCCGAGGTCCGGCCGTCCACGCTCGAGAATTTCGGTGCCGAAGTAATCTACGACCATGAAGCGGCCGTGTTCGCCATGTTCCAGATGCTGGAGGATGCGGGCGTCGATGTTCATCTCAACACTTTCGCGGGATCTCCCGTGCTGGACGGCCAGCGCATCGTAGCGGTAGATTGCTATGACCGGACCGGGCCGCTGACTATCGCGCCAGACATGGTGATCGATTGCTCGGGCGATGGTGACATATCCGCCAAGGCTGGCGTACCCTTCGCACTCGGCGACGCGCGCGGAAACATGATGGGCGTGACCCTGTCCTTCTCCATGCTCAATGCGCCTTGGGAACAGGTCTTCGCCAGTGACGATCCCTATTTTACCAAAGAGGCGGCGCGCGGCATTGCGGAAGGCCGGTTGCACCCCGATCTCGCTAAGCTTTACCTGATGCGCGGATTTCACCGGGATACGGTCTTCTGCAACTCAGTCCATATCCGCGGGGTGGACGGAACCGATCCGCAGCAGGTGGCCAAGGCAACACAGGAAGGTCGGCGGCGCTGCCATCAGTTGGCAAAGTTTCTTATCGACTGCGTACCCGGCTTCGAACAGGCCCGGATAAGCGAACTAGGCCCCACCATCGGTGTGCGCGAGACCCGAAAGCTTGAGGCAGTGCGTCGTATCCTTGCCCGGGAGCTTGTGGCGGCCACCAAGTTTGCGGATGGAATCGTCTGCTGCGACAATCCCATCGACGATGTCATGCGAAGTGATGCCACCATGACGCATGACGCGATTGTGGCTCAAGGTAGCTATTACACCATTCCCTTTCAGGCGATGGTGCCGCGTGAAATCGAAAATCTGCTGTTCGCTGGGCGGCTGGTCTGCGCCGATCCTGCCGCCTTTGCCTCGGTTCGCGGCATGCCCCAATGCATGGCGATGGGTGAAGCGGCGGGTATCGGGGCGTCGATCGCTTATGCACAAAAGCGCGCAGTTCAAGCGCTCGATCCTGTCGAAATCATCGCCGCCCTTACGGCCCGTGGCGTCAGGGGCATAGGCGGTGAGGCTCTGTCCGATTACGCACCGGCCTTGAAGTCATTTTCGGTCGGCAAAAATTGAGCGTTATCGCCATCACGACCGCCCGACGCTCCGACTACATATAAACGCAGCCACGGCAATGCCGCGCGTAACGGACTGTCTTCAATGTTGGGCGCCGCGCGCAGTTGGGGCCTTGGCCGCATCGAAGCGGCGGGCGAGAGGCCATACTACTGCGATAGCGGCGATGCAGGTCAGCGCGCCCAGTGGGCCGATTGCGGCATAGCCGCCAAAACGCTGCGCAATTGCGCCTGCGGCCAGTGACCCCATCGACTGGGCGAGAAGCCAGGTTCCGGTGGTCATCACGGCCAAACGTCCGCTTTCGTCGCAATCATAAGCGAGGCCCAGCAACATGGGATAGGTCAGGAACCAACTGACATAATAGCCCATGAAGGCCGCAGCGAAGGCGATTGGCGTGCCCACGGTGGTCAACAGGGCACAGGTCACCCCGCACGCGCCCAAAACCAAGGCCAACGGGCGCGCGCGCGTCAGCCGTGTGCTGATCGCGGCAAGCCCCGCATTGCCAAGTGCGCTCGCCAAGGTGGCAAGCGACTGATAGCGACCAAATTCGGTCGCCGGAATGCCGATCGCGTGGGCGGTGCGTTCAATGAAGGGCCAGAGTGCCAGCGTACCAAATGCGAACAATGCCATGGCCGTCAGAACGCGCAGGCCATCCGCGCCAATCGGTGATTTGGGGTCGCGGGCATCACCGTTTGAAAGATCCTTCCCGCCAGGAAGCAGCAAAGACATTATCCCAAGGCCAGCAGAAAGCGCCGCGAGGGCCAGAAACATGCCCTCCACCCCGTACCGTGCGCCAACCTGCGGCAGGCCAAGTGCAATCGCTGCAAACAGAACCGTCTGGAAAGCAATGCCGAGCGAAATCCAACGCGCGGGATGGCTTGTTCGCCCCGCCGCAAGGTTGACCGCGGAATTGAGGATGCCAAAGCCGAGCCCAGTGCCGATCCGCCCGATAAGAAGCAGGCCGAAACTGCCGGTCAGCGCGGACCCTGCCTGAGAGACGATCACCAGCAGACTTGCCACCAGCGCCAGCAGCCGCGGATCTAGCCGCCGCGCGCGTGGCGCGATGATGAACATCGCCGCGGCATAGCTTAGCGTTTCGGCCATGTTCCAAGCGCCCATCGCAAAGGGCGAGAAGCTGAACCGATCGATGAGGCCGCCGACGAGATAGGTCGTGAAATTGTTTCCGAGATGGGCTGCGGTTGACGCCGCGCCTATGCCAATAAACGTGAAGGCAAAGGGGCGCTCCCCCAGCGCGCGCTTCGTCATAAGCCCCTGACCCGCGGGAATCGGGCCATGGCTTCGAGTTCCTCAAGGTCCATATGCGCGCGCACATATTCCTCACCAGCGTTGCGCGGCGGTTGGTAATCCCAAGCCGTGGCCTTGCCGACCGCGTTGGCCGCACCCACCACACGGCGAGAGCGTTGGCTCTCGATGACGGCCTTGGTGATGGCATCGAAATCCCACCGCTGGGCAACCTCCGCCCGCAGATCGGCGATCATCTGCGCCAATTGCGGGTCGCCGGCACGGTTGGTCAATTCTTGCGGGTCTTCCGCCAGATTGAAAAGCAAATCAGGGTCGACGCGCGAATGAATGAACTTCCAAGGTCCGCGGCGGATCATCACGAGCGGGGCGATTGTGCCCTCGCCCATATATTCACCAATCACCTCGTCATGCCCGCCCGTCCCGTTGAGGTGCGGCACCAAACTGCGCCCGTCGAAAGGCAATGCTGGATCGACATCCAGCCCGGCGATGTCGAGCAGTGTCGGTACCAAGTCGACCAGCGAGACGCTGGCGTCGACTGCGGCGGCACGATAGCGCCCGGGCGCGTGAATGATCAGCGGGATACGCGCCGCAGCTTCGAAATAGTGCATCTTGTACCAAAGGCCGCGTTCCCCCAGCATGTCGCCATGATCGCCGCAGACGATGACGACGGTGTTGTCCGCCATGCCCGTTTCTCGAAGCGTGTCGAGGATCGCTGCGAACTGGTCGTCGACAAAGCTAATCGATCCGAAATAGGCACGACGCGCCGTACGGATCATTTCGTCGGTCACTTCAGACGCATCCAGGTCGCAGACGTGACGCAGGCGTTCCGAATGCGGATCCTGCTCCACGTCCGCGCGCCTGACGGTCGGCATCGGTATGTCCACACCTTCGTACCGGTTCCAATAGTCTTCATGGATCGCATAAGGATCATGTGGGTGGGTTAAAGACACCGTCATGAAGAAGGGCCGCTCGTCCTTGTCGCGGGCGATGTCGTAGAGCTTGCGGCGGGCCGTAAAGACCACTTCCTCGTCGAAATCGATCTGGTTGGTGCGGATCGTCGGTCCGGCCCCCAAAACGGAATCGAGCGAGTGGTACCAGGTCGGCCGTGTGGGAAAATCTGTCCAATCGGGTGTCCAGCCGAAGTCTGCCGGATAAATATCGGTCGTCAGCCGTTCTTCATAGCCATGCATCTGGTCGGGCCCGGCGAAATGCATTTTGCCGGTTAAGATGGTGCGATACCCGCCAAGCCGCAGATAATGGGCCATGGTCGGGGTTGAGGCGGGAAATTCACTGGCATTGTCAAAGGCGCCGATCCGCGAAGGCAGCACACCGGATTGCAGGGTAAAGCGCGCCGGCGCGCAAAGTGGGCTGTTGCTATAGGCGGAACGGAACAGCACGCCTTCCTCGGCCAAGCGCGACAAGGTTGGGGCCTTGACCGGTGAAGGCCCATAAAAAGGAAGGAAAGGCGCGGCCATCTGATCGGCCATAAGAATGAGGATGTTTGGCTGCTGGGTCATGGATTGAGGCTATCGAGCCGATTTCGCACTGTCCAAGCAATCCTTCAGAAAAAGCTGAACCAATAGCGATCATAAGCGCTGCTAATCTTGTGCGCCCGTTTTACAGCCATTTCGGCAGATCAGTTTTCCGCGATCCATCGTATCGACGACCCATGCGGATTTGTCCAAGCGATAGGTTGAGCGTTCAGCGACAGTAGAAACGATCCCGCAACAGCATCGGGTGCTTTTGCAGCAATCTGGGGAAGAACCATCGGAGATTCATTCGCGATCCAGTAGTCTGCCAGCTCCAATGCCTGATCAGCGAATCTGTCTCGACCCTCTTGGGTCGGTAGATAATTGAGCACAGCAGAATGAAAAATAACGGTGGTGAGGCCAGCGGGTACCCGTTCCATCAAGGCTTTTAAATCGTTTAAGATATCACCACGAAGAACCTCGGGAGGATCGCGTCGGGCTATCTCGATTGCTTTTTTAAGCCGCATCTGGCGCGCTTCCTGTCCGGGCCAGACCAAAGTTTCCAGCCACGTCATTTGCTCGGAATCCATGACGTTAAGCGGATTAAGGTCCATACCGATACGCCAAGCAATTTCGGGCAAATTATCGGGGATTGGCGTGTTTGGGCTAGCTTCGCACACGAACGTCGGCGCGTCTCGCTGGTCCAACGGAGCAAGCTGACGCCTGCCGTAATCGTAATTATATTTGTCTAGCAGCAAGCACAATCCTGCTGATGCGCCCACTTCGATGAGAGCAAGGGGTTGAGGTAGCGTGGCTAATATGGGCAACAATACCGCACAGCGTCCGGGCTCATTAGTCTGGGTCGAGCGTTCGAGCATTCTCGTCGCCACCCTGTCTGGCTCGGACAGGGTCGTGCTGCGAAATGTCATCCAATCTGCCGGAGTGCCGAACAGCGAACGGTAGCTGGCTAAAAACAGATTTGGTTGACGCTTCGAAGGCGGGAGGTTCGCAAGAAACTGGAGCAGTTCGCGGTCCTCGGCAATTCGGCTGGCGAGTTCCGTCCACAGTTGGGACTGGCCCTCGGCTTCATTCTTGGCGAACCATTTATACCAGGCGCCTGTCTCGTCGATGTCAGTCTGCATATCGTCCAATCTGACCTTTTAGCGACTCCATTGTGACTGGTTTCAAGGCGTTGTCAAATGCCGGAAATAGACCAGCATGTTGTCGTGTCCCGATGCTCCGGCCACATATAAACGCAGCCACGGCAATCGCCCGCGCTACATGGGTGTCACTTATAATGTTCGCGCCGGTCGCTGAAATCACGCACGCGTTTGCGCCATGCGCGGTAGCTGCCGGGTTTCAGCTGCGTGCGCATGATTGCTTTTATCTGGTCCGGTGTGACGCCATGCTGCGCCGAAATCTGTGCGAAACTGATATGGTCGGATAACGCCATTTCGACGATTTCGCTGAGCGCGGCAGGTGATAATTCTGATGCCATGCGTTCAGAGCCCGAACAGATCCTGCCAATGCGGGTCCGACTTTGCGACCTTTACCAGAAACGGGCATGTCGGCCGCGCTTTGACGCCCATGGCCGCGATCTGTTCAAACACACCCGTGGCCAGCCGCGCCCCCGCGCCCGTCCCGCGCAAGGCGGATGGCACTTCGGCGTGCGGCAATATCATGACATCTCCGTCCCAGCGGATGGTGACATAAGCATCGCCCGCCTCCGTCGGCATGTTGAACCGGTTGCGTTCGGGTTCGTAGGCGATGGTCATGGCTGTGTAAGCCTTATTCCCACTCAATGGTTCCGGGTGGCTTTGATGTATAATCATAGACCACGCGGTTGATGCCTTTGACTTCGTTGATGATGCGCGTCGACACACGGCTGAGGAAGGCGCTTTCGAACGGGTAGATGTCGGCGGTCATGCCGTCGGTCGACGTCACCGCGCGCAAGGCGCAGACATTGTCATAGGTGCGGCCATCGCCCATCACGCCGACGGTGCGGACGGGCAAGAGCACGGCAAAGGCTTGCCAAATCGCGTCATATAGCCCTGCGTTACGGATTTCTTCGAGATAGACTGCGTCTGCCTTGCGCAATACGTCGCACCGTTCCTTGGTCACTTCGCCGGGAATGCGGATGGCGAGGCCGGGGCCGGGGAAGGGGTGGCGGCCGACAAATTGGTCATTCAGGCCCAATTCGCGACCCAAGGCGCGCACTTCATCCTTGAACAGTTCGCGCAAGGGTTCGACCAATTGCATGTTCATGCGTGCGGGCAGGCCGCCGACATTATGGTGGCTTTTGATCGTGACCGAAGGCCCGCCGGTGAAGCTGACGCTTTCGATCACGTCGGGGTAGAGCGTGCCTTGCGCCAAGAAATCCGCGCCGCCGATTTTCTTCGCTTCTTCTTCGAACACATTGATGAATTCGCCGCCGATGAATTTGCGTTTCTTTTCGGGGTCGGTGACGCCCGCGAGGCCAGCCATGAAACGCTCTTCGGCATCCACCACGACGAGCGGGATATTATAATGGTCTCGGAACAAGGTTTCGACCTGTTCGCGTTCGTTCATGCGCAGCAGGCCGTGGTCAACAAAGACGCAGGTGAGCTGCGCGCCAATCGCTTCGTGAATGAGGATAGCCGCAACCGAACTGTCGACGCCGCCCGAAAGGCCGCAAATGACGCGGCCTGACCCTACTTGCGCACGGATTTCGGCAATCTTGGTCGCGCGGAACTCCGCCATCGTCCAATCGCCGGCAAGACCGCAGATTTTATGTACGAAGTTGGAGATTAATTTCGCGCCATCGGGGGTGTGCACGACCTCGGGGTGGAATTGGATGCCATAATATTGCCGCGCTTCGTCGGCGATAAAGGCAAAAGGCGCGCCGTCGCTGGTGGCGACGACTTCAAAGCCGGGGGCAAGGCTGGTGACCTTGTCGCCATGGCTCATCCACACCTGATGCTTGTCGCCGGTCGCCCATGTTCCGTCAAACAGTGCGCAGGGTTTTTCGACCTCAATAAAGGCACGGCCAAATTCGCCGCCGTCGCCTTCGCTCACATGGCCGCCCAGCTGCATCATCATGGTTTGTTGGCCATAGCAGATGCCCAGGATAGGCAGTCCGCTGTCAAAAACACATTGCGGTGCGCGCGGCGAATCGACTTTGGTCGTCGATGCGGGGCCACCCGACAATATGATGCCCTTTGGCTTCATACGTGCGAATGCGGCTTCGGCGGAATTGAACGGCGCGATTTCCGAATAGACCCCGGCCTCGCGCACGCGGCGCGCAATCAATTGAGTCACTTGTGACCCGAAATCGATGATCAGGATGGAATCGGAAGGGTGGGCGTGTGTTTTGGATTCAGGCATGGCCAGCCGATAGTGATTGCCGCCGCCGCTGTCCAGTTACCCCGGTGACTTTGGACTTTGGACTTTGCCCTTTGCCCTGACCTGTTTCGGTGCGCTATAGCGTCGCGGTGATAAAACCTGACACCAAACGCGCAGATATCATCCAGCGATTGACCGCTTATGTCCTTGCGCAAGGGCTTTCGGCGTCTAGCCTGCGTCCGTTGGCCAAGGCGGCGGGCACCAGCGACCGGATGCTGCTATATTATTTCAAGGACAAATCCGAAATCATCACCGCGGTGTTGGAACAGATTTCGGCGCAGTTGGTGGAGATGATCAGTGCGCACACCGCCGCCGAGCCGCTGCCCGTGGACGCGCTGCGCCGCAAATTGGCGGGCATTGTCTTTGAAGACGCATTGTGGCCCTATATGCGGATCTGGCTTGATGTCGCGGCACGCGCGGCGATGGGCGACCCGTTTTACCGCGCGGTGGGGGAACAGATTGGCCGCGGATTTCTCGAATGGGGCAAGGCGCAGCTGCATTCGGACAGCGAAGCGCAGCGCGACATTGATGCCGCGCGGCTTCTGGTCAGCATCGAAGGGATGCTGTTCCTGAAAAGCATTGGCCTTGACGATATAAACGCCAAAGCCGTTTAGCGCGCGCGTTCTGCCCGCGCGGGGCCGAGCAACATGGCGGCAATATCACCCTTCGTCCGATAGCTGTGCGCGAGCAGATATGCGGCCAAAAACGGTGCGCCAAGATTAAAGGCCGCGAATCCCAGAACGAGCCCGGCCACGGTAAATTCGTGACGCCATGCGACCCAGAATCCGGAAAAGATCAGAAAGAATAAAAAGTCGAGATTGAACTGCCCGGGCCACGCCATGTCCGCAATGTCACCGAAAAATATTGGATACAGCCCCATGCCATGATTGGCGATGGTGACGCTGGTATAGGCGCCGACGGTGGCAATGACGGCAACGAGGAAAAGGCGAAACAAGGTCATGACAAACTCCCCATAATAGTGGGAACCTAATACCAAAATGTAGCGACTGCTACAATATCTATTTTAGTCGGTCAGCTCCACCCATGTCGGCGCGTGGTCGCTGGCCTTTTCACGGCCGCGATGGTCCTTATCCACGCCGCAGGATGCCAGGCGGTCGGCGACAACGGGGCTGAGCAAAAGATGGTCGATGCGAAAGCCATGGTCGCGTTGCCATGCGCCGGCCTGAAAATCCCAGAATGTCCAAATGCCGCCCTGCGGATAATGCGTCGCCAGCGCGTCGGTCCAGCCTTGGCCCAACAGCGCGCGATAGGCCGCGATGCTTTCGGGTTGGCGCAAGGCATCGTCCAACATTGCGCCGGGGGCCCAGATATCGTGCGCGTGCGGAATGACATTATAGTCGCCCGCCAGAACCGCAGGAATTTCCGCCGCCAACAATTCGGCGGCGCGGTCGTACAAGCGTTTCATCCACGCAAGCTTATAGTCGAATTTCGGCCCGGGCAGCGGGTTGCCATTGGGCAGATAGATGCTCGCAACGCGTATGCCGAAAACATCCGCCTCCAGATAACGGGCATGTTCGTCTTCAGGGTCGCCGGGCAAGGTGCGCTGCGCTTCGACAGGTTGCGTGCCCTTGGCAAGGATGGCAACGCCGTTGAAGGATTTTTGCCCATGCCAGATCGCGCCATAGCCAGCGCGTTCAAATTCTTCGACCGGAAAGCCCTCGTCCTGCGACTTGACCTCTTGCAGGCAAGCAATGTCGGGTTGGGTTTCTTCCAGCCATTCGAGCAGGCGGGGGAGGCGCGCTTTGACGCCGTTGATGTTGTAAGTCGCGATACGCATGGCGGCGACCCTAGCCGCGCATGGCTATTGCATCAAACCGAAAAGCTGGAGCCGCAGCCACAACCGGCCTGCGCTTGCGGATTGGTCACCTTGAAGCTTTTGCCGCCAAGCGATTCCACGAAATCCACCGCAGAGCCGCGCACCAGATCTAGGCTGATGGGGTCGACGACCAAAGATGCGCCTTCGCCTTGTGCGGTGATGTCATCCGCCTCAACGCTGTCGGCAAGGCCGAAACGATATTGAAAGCCCGAACAGCCGCCACCTTCCACCGACAACCGCAGCACCGGATCTTTTCCAAGCTTGGTTGCAATCTCGGCCACGCGGCGCGCGGCATTGGCGGTCATGGAGATGACTTCGGTTTCGCTCATATCGGATATGTAGGCCATGCAGCAGTTAAAGAAAAGGGGCGGCGCAGTATCCCGCGCCAGCCCCCAAGATTACACCCTCTCCCAAAGGTGATGCGTTTTGGCCTGTCTGCTTACTCGCCGTCAGCAGGGCCACCGATGGCAGTGCTATCAACAGTTTTTGCAGCGAGCAACATTTTTGCGCTGTTTGCGTCAAATTTCTCTGGCGACAGAAATGCGGTTGGGTTGATCGCTTCACCAGCAATGCGGACTTCATAATGCAGGTGGCTTCCGGTGGAACGGCCAGTTGAGCCCATATAGCCCAGAATGTCGCCCTTGCGGATGCGCTGGCCTGGTGCAACATTCAACGCCGACAAATGGCCGTAACGTGTCTGCACCGCGTTGCCGTGGTTGATTTCGACCAATTTGCCATAACCGCCAACCCATTCAGCGCGGCCGATGAAGCCATCTGCTGTCGCGTAAATCGGTGTGCCGATGGCGCCGGGAATATCGATGCCCTTGTGGTTGCGGCTGGCGCCACGCGTCGGTGCGTTGCGATATCCATAGCCGCTGGAGAATTTCATGATGTCTACGGGGTTGATCGATGGAACGGCAACTGCAACCTTGGTTGCGGTGCCGTTGATGCTGCCCCAGCTGTCGTTCAACGCGCGGAATTCAGGGTCCGACACGCCAAGCGCGCTCTGGTTCGCGCGCAAATCTTCTGGTGAAATGCGGAACGTGTCTGATGAGGCGGTGGCTGAGTTGGCGAAAGATGGTGTTGCTGCGGTGAAAGCGGCGACCATTACCAAAGCAGATACAGCTTTAAGGATCAGTGATTGGCAATGTGCCAAAGCGCTGGATACCATGTTGCGTACTACCTTATCATGCGACCCGCGCTTTTACGCAGTTCAGAAGTTTGACCAAGACAGAGGATCTGCCCAACCGTTACAAAAATGGTGGTGTCCGATGGCTCAAACGAATGCAACATGCCTGTCATAATCGCGGGACAAACCGCCGCTCAAACGCGTTGAGTCGTTGAATGGAGCGTTCAACGGTTCACTAAAGTGGCGGTTTACCGACAATTTCCAAACTGGCTTGGGCAATATCTGGCGTCTTGAACAACGCGTCTCAACGCCGTTTGTTCCCGCCAAGACCCGCAAAATTTCGTTATTATTGGGGCGATGGAGCGTCCCAGCAGTCGCCGAATCGGTTGGTGTTCCAACTCCCGTCACCCTGAACTTGTTTGTGCGCTGGACGCCTTCGGCTCCAGGGTCTTAATTATCGACGTTGAAAAAGTAAGATGCTGAAACAAGTTCAGCATGACGGATTTGAGAGAATGTCGTCCGTTCGTGACACGCAGCCCGCCCCAACAAACCGTAGCCCTGAGCAGCAGACGCGCAGCGTCTGCGACCGTCGAAGGGCGGCAGGCGAAAGCGGCGTGCGAACGGTAACCGCCCTTCGACAGGCTCAGGGCTACGGTTTTGTAATCGGACCCGCGCGGTTCAGCCGAGCGCTTTCGCCGCGGCCAAAACCTCGGCGGCGTGGTCCTTGACCTTTACCTTGCGCCACACCTGCGCAACCTTGCCGTCTTTGCCGACCAGATAGGTTGACCGGTCAATGCCCATATAGCTTTTGCCGTACATCGATTTTTCGACCCACGCGCCCATTTGCTCGGTGGCATCGCTGGCTTCGTCGGACAGCAAAGTGACATTGAGTTCATATTTCGCCGAAAATTTGGCAAGCTTGGCGGGCTTGTCCTTGGACATGCCATAGACGGGGCAATGGAGCGCGGCGAAATCAGCCGACAATGCAGTGAAATCCTTGGCTTCGTTCGTGCAACCGGGCGTATCGGCCTTGGGGTAGAAATAGAGCACCAGCGGGCCTTTCAGCGCCGCCAGATTGACCGCATTGCCTGCGCTATCCGCAACCGTGACGTCGGGCAGGGTGTCGTTGATATCGGTCATGTTGGGTTCCTTTTCAAAAATCGCGTGGTCCAAATAGCCGCTGCCATTCGTGCATGACAACCCCGCGATAATCCCTAATCGCCGCCATCAGGCCATCCCAATCGGCAAAGCCCAGGCTGTGTGCAATCAACGCCTGCGCGGCCAATGGCGGGGTGACGCAATCGGGCGCGACGAGGCGCACCATGACCAATAGCCGCGCGAACAATGCATAGGCCGTGGCAAAGTCTGCTGGCAGATGTCCGGCTGTCACCAGCGCATCAATGGCAGGGCCAAGCTGCGGCACCAAACCGGCATGTGTTTCCAACTGAAGCCGGTGGATGATGAATTCCATGTCGACCAAGCCGCCGGGCAACAGCTTCACATCCAGATCGCCCTTTGGCGGTTTATGCGCCGCCATGTCCTTGCGCATGCTGGCGATGTCCGTCCGCAGTTTTTCAGGGTCGCGCGGGCCATGCAACACATCCGCGACAATCGCGTCCACCTGCGCACGGGCATCGGCGGAGCCGAACAGCACGCGTGCCCGCGTCAACGCCATATGCTCCCACGTCCACGCATTTTCGTGCTGATATTGGTCAAAGCTTTTGACCGACGCGCAGAGCAACCCGTCGGCGCCCGATGGCCGAAGCCTTGTGTCGACCTCATATAAAGCGCCCGATGCGGTGGGCACCGACATTGCGGCAATCACGCGCTGCGCCAGGCGGTTGAAATATTGCGTCGCGCCCAAGGCACGCGGCCCATTGGATTCGGCGAGATGGTTGCCGGTAAACAGTAATATCAGATCAAGGTCCGACGCATGCGTCAAAGCCTCTCCGCCCAATCGGCCCAATGCCAAAATGACCAGCTCGCTGCCGTCAATGCGGCCATGCGCCTTTTCAAATTCGGCTACCGTCGCGGCGGTCAGCGTCTGCAACGCGGCCTCTGCCAAATGGGCGTAGCTGCGCGCGATGTCGCTTGCGTCGCTTCGCCCCTCAATCAGTTGCACGCCCAGCGCAAAGCGTTTTTCGCCGACATAATCGCGGACAATGTCGAGCATGGATTGATAATCGGCATCGCCAATCCGGCGCGCCATCGCGTCGTGCAAAGCGGCCATGTCGCCGGGCAAGTTCATCGCGCTCGTGTCAATCAACGCGTCCAGATAGCGGCTCTGCCGGCCAAGATCGTCGGCCAGCGTCGGGGCGTAGCTCAAAATGTTGGCGACCAAATGCAACAGCCCGGGCCGCGCCTCCAGCAAGCGGAAGACGTTGATCGCGCTGGGTATCGCCTCGATCATATTTTCGAACCGCGCGATGGCACGGTCGGAATCGGGGGCCAGCGCCAATGCTTTCATGATCGCGGGCAGGACGGCCTCAAACGCGTCACGCGCCGATGCGCTGCGGATCGCGCGAATCTTGCCGCTGCGCCACCGGGCCATACGCTGCATGATGGCGGCCGGGTCGGCATAGCCCAAATCGGTCAATTGTTCTTCGAGCGGCAGGCCTTCATCGGCCATGCGCGGCCCTTCGCTGCCGCCTGCGTCCACCATCCGGTCATAAATCGCCGCGACTTGTTCAGTGATCGGGCGGATCGCGTCAATCAACGCGTCGGCGTCCGCCAGCCCGTGCAAGCGTGCGACGGCATCGGCGGTTTCGCGGTTCTGCGGTATCTCGTGCGTCTGCCGGTCGCTGTGCATTTGCAGACGATGTTCAAATGTCCGCAACTGTTCATAGGCCGATGATAACGTCGCCGCCTCATGCGGGCTAATCGGACCAGCCGCCGCCAACCGTTTGAGCGCCTCGCGTGTGTCGGGCACACGCAGCACCGGATCGCGCCCACCATGGATCAGCTGATGCGCCTGCGCGAAAAATTCACATTCGCGAATCCCGCCATGGCCACGCTTCAGGTCGAACCCAAGGCCCATTTTCTGACCCTTGGCATAATGGTCGCGGATTTGCGCGGTCATGGCGGTGATGTTCTTCAATTGCCCGAAATCAAGCGACTTGCGCCAGATGAAGGGTTGAATGGCGTTCAGGAAATATGCGCCCAGCGCGCGGTCGCCTGCGCAGACCCGCGACCGGATAAACGCCGCTTGCTCCCACGCCAGCGCGCTCGATTCATAATAGCCGATGGCCGCTTCAACGGGCAGGGCGATCGGGCTGACCTCAGGCGATGGCCGCAGCCGCATGTCGACGCGAAAGACATATCCGTCGCCATCCAATGCGGACAATAGTTCGATGACGCGGCGGCCATAGCGCACGGCGGCCTCCGCCACATCGTCGCGTTCGCGGTGGGGCAGGGTTTTGGGATCGAACAGGAAAATCGGGTCAATATCCGACGAATAATTCAGCTCGCGCCCGCCATGTTTGCCCAGCGCAATGACGGCAAAGCCTTGATTGGGCGCGCCGGGCACGCGTTCTTCGATGGCGGCGGATATGGCTTGGTCGAGCGCATGGTCGGCAAAGTCGGAAAGGATGCCTGTGACGCGGCTGAGGTCCCAAATGCCAGCGAGGTCGGCAATCGCGGTGACCAGCGCGACCCCCTGCCGCTGTTGGCGCAAGGCACTGCCGACATTGTCCGCCGTCCGGGCAAGGGATTGCGCCAGCGCCGCGTCAAATTCGCCCGCCTCTAATATCGGCATCAATTCGGGGTTGCGGTCCATCAGTCCGGCAAGAAACGGACTGTTTGCCTGTGCGCGTGCGATGGCTGCTGCGACGCGCGTCATGGTTTCAACCCTGATCTTTTCCGCGGACATAATCCCGTCGGAAATCGGACGCGAATGCCGCGAACCGCCCTTGCGATATCGCCGCGCGCATTCCAGCCATCAGCATTTGGTAATAATGCAGATTATGCTGGGTCATCAGCATCGCGCCCAGTATCTCGCCCGACCGGATCAGGTGATGGACATAAGCGCGGGTCCATGTTGCGCACACCGGACAGGTGCATTGGTCGTCAATCGGCCCTTGGTCTTCGGCAAATTTCGCATTGCGGATGTTGATCGGGCCGTGATGGGTAAAGGCTTGGCCATTGCGGCCAGAGCGGGTGGGCAGGACGCAATCGAACATGTCGATGCCGCGCTCAACCGCGCCGACCAAATCGTCGGGCTTGCCCACACCCATCAGATAACGTGGCCTGTCGGCGGGCAATTGGTCGGGCGCATAATCGAGGCAACCAAACATCGCCTCTTGCCCTTCACCCACCGCAAGGCCGCCCACGGCATAGCCATCAAAGCCAATGTCGATCAAAGCATCGGCAGAGCGCTTGCGCAATTCTTCGTCCAATGATCCTTGTTGAATGCCAAATAAGGCGGCGCGCGCGGCATGTTCGCCGCCGCTGTCGAACCCGTCGCGTGAGCGCTTGGCCCAGCGCATCGACAATTCCATCGACTTGATCGCTTCGTCGCGGCTCACGCCATTGGCGGGGCATTCGTCAAACGCCATGACAATGTCGGAGCCCAACAAGCGCTGGATTTCCATCGAGCGTTCGGGCGACAGCATATGTTTCGACCCGTCGAGATGGCTTTGAAACGCCACGCCCTCTTCGGTGATTTTGCGCAAAGCCGACAGGCTCATCACCTGATACCCGCCGCTGTCGGTCAATATCGGCCGGTCCCAGCCCGAAAACTGGTGCAGCCCACCCAGCCGCGCCACACGTTCCGCGCCAGGTCGCAGCATTAGATGGTAGGTGTTGCCAAGGATGATGTCCGCGCCCGTTGCGCGCACTTCGGCAGGGCGCATCGCCTTTACCGTGGCGGCGGTGCCGACGGGCATGAAGGCAGGCGTGCGAATTTCGCCGCGCATCATCTGAATGCTGCCGGTGCGCGCCTTGCCATCCGTGGCGGAAATCGAAAACTGGAATCGCGTGGTCATCGGGCGGCTTTAGAGGCTGATAATTGATTTGTCATTGCTGCCTTCGCCAAACCTTTCGTCGCCCAAAGCCAAACCCATCGTCATCCTGAAGCCAAACCCATCGTCATCCTGAACTTGTTTCAGGATAACAAACCAATGTTGCCTGTTATCCTGAAACAAGTTCAGGATGACGAATCTGTGGTGTTGGAAAGCCAATGGGGAGGGCGGAGTCTCTTCATAAACCGAAGCCCATCATCACCCGAAGCCAAACCGATCGTCATCCTGAACTTGTTTCAGGATAACAAACTAATGTGGCCTGTTATCCTGAAACAAGTTCAGGATGACGAGACGGAGAGGATTTGCACATCATTGACATAAATTACCCTTTCAACCGCCGCCACACCGTCCCATATACGCAAAATGACTTACACCGATCCCCGCTCATATCTCTATCAACCCGGCCTTCTCGACCCTGACGCCGCGCAGCGCATTACGCGTGATGCGTTGAAGGCGTGCGATGATGGCGAGCTATATTTGCAATATAGCGCGACCGAGAGCTTTGGTTTTGATGATGGCCGGTTGAAAATGGCGGATTATTCGACGGGTTCGGGCTTTGGCCTGCGCGGTGTGTCGGGTGAGATGACCGGGTTCAGCCATGCCAATGACATGAGCGAGGCCGCGATTCGCCGGGCAGGGGAAACGCTGAAGCTGCTCGATCCGGCGAAGGAACAGCCCGCCCCGCCGCCGCGCCAGAACAACCGGCATTTATATACAGACGGCAATCCGCTTGAACTCGTGCCATTCGCGCAAAAGGTTGCCTTGTGCCAACAAATCGACGCCGCCGCTCGCGCGCGTGACCCACGCGTCGCGCAAGTGAGCGTCAGCCTTTCGGGTAGCTGGAGCGTCGTCGAAATCGTGCGCGCCGATGGCTTTGTCGCTACCGACGTTCGGCCCTTGGTGCGTCTGAATGTCTCCATCGTCGCGCAAGACGGTGACCGCCGCGAAACCGGCACTTATGGTTTTGGCGGGCGCTATTTGTACGACAAATTGTTTGAAGATCATGAATGGGAACATGCCATTGATGAAGCATTGGCGCAGGCGCTGACCAACTTGCGTTCGGTCGCGGCGCCCGCTGGCGAAATGACCGTGTTGCTTGGACCCGGCTGGCCGGGCGTATTGCTGCATGAAGCCGTCGGCCACGGTCTTGAAGGTGATTTCAACCGCAAGGGCAGCAGTGCCTTTTCCGGCAAGATTGGCCAGCGTGTTGCTGCGCCCGGCGTGACCGTTGTTGACGATGGCACGATGATGAACCGCCGTGGTTCGCTGTCGATTGATGATGAAGGCACGCCGACGCAGGAAAATGTCCTGATCGAAGACGGCATATTGCGCGCCTATATGCAGGACCGCATGAACGCCCGTCTGATGGGCGTTGCGCCGACGGGCAATGGTCGCCGCGAAAGCTATGCCCATGCACCCATGCCGCGCATGACCAATACATTCATGCGCAGCGGCAATGACGATCCGGCCGAATTGTTGAGCCGCGTCAAAAACGGCATCTTCGCCAAAAGCTTCGGCGGCGGGCAAGTCGACATCGTGTCGGGCAAATTTGTGTTCAGCTGTACCGAGGCTTATTTGGTCAAGGACGGCAAGCTTGGCGATCCGATCAAGGGCGCGACCTTGATTGGCGATGGCCCAACCGCGCTGAACAAGGTCATTGGCCTTGGCAACGACATGGCATTGGATGATGGCATCGGCATATGCGGCAAAGGCGGCCAAAGCGTTCCGGCTGGCGTCGGGCAACCCACAACTTTGGTCAGCGCGCTTACGGTAGGCGGCACGGCGGGGTAATAACAGAGCCAAATATAGTCAGGCTCTGTTAGGTTGCGCTCACGCCGCTAATCGGTCAGAACAGCGGCATGGCCGATTTTACCGAAACGCTGACTGACAAGCAGATAGAGATGATCGGCAAGCAGCCGGTCTTCTTCGTCGCCACCGCTGCCGCTGATGGCCGGATCAATCTTTCGCCCAAGGGGTATGATTCCTTTCGGGTGTTGTCGCCGTCGCGCGTGGCCTATCTGGATTTGGGCGGGTCAGGCAATGAAACCCATGCGCATCTGGCCGCCGACGGGCGTATCACCATCATGTTCTGTGACTTTGACCGGCCCGCGTTGATCTTGCGGATTTATGGCAAGGGCAGGCCGGTGTTGCCACAGGATGCCGAATGGGAGGCATTGGCCGCGCATTTCACAATCTTGCCCGGCACGCGTCAGATTTTCCTGATTGATGTCGAAAGCGTTCAGGGCAGCTGCGGCTGGGGCGTGCCGTTTATGACGCTCGAACGGGAACGCGACACGCTGACC
Organism: Maricaulis salignorans; assembly: GCA_943368745.1. Taxonomy (GTDB): domain Bacteria; phylum Pseudomonadota; class Alphaproteobacteria; order Sphingomonadales; family Sphingomonadaceae; genus Sphingorhabdus_B. The sequence continues at coordinate 3,242 of CALRLP020000005.1, read as the reverse complement.
AAATATCATGCGCAGTCCGATCCCGCGGCGTGGGTCGCCAAAACGAAAAAGCGGACACGCAGCATCGATGGTCTGCCCACACGTCCGACGGACCGGTTTTTCGGCCCCGCGAAATAGGCGGGCGGGATGAGCCACGCACTCAAGGTTGCGACCTATAATATTCGCAAGGCCATTGGCCTTGACCAACGGCGCAACCCCGAACGCATATTGGCGGTGCTCAAAGAAATCGACGCCGATATCATCGCGCTTCAGGAGGTCGATCGCCGGTTCGGCGCGCGGGTTAGCGCATTGCCGCTGGCGATGCTGGAGGCGGAGACAAGTTGGATGCCCGTGCCGCTGGCTTTCCGTCCTGCCGCGATTGGCTGGCACGGCAACGCCATTTTGGTGCGCAAGGGCATGGAAGTGCGCCATTGTCAGCCGATTGATATGCCGACGCTTGAACCACGCGGCGCGGTGATGGCGGAACTGTCGGTTGCCGGACACGCATTGCGCATCATTGGCGTGCATCTCGATTTATCGGGGCTGTGGCGGCGCAAGCAAATCCGCGCGTTGCTGGCGGCGATTGATGCCAGCCCGCGGCATATGCCCACCGTCCTGATGGGTGATTTCAACCAATGGTCGGACAGCGGCGCACTGAACGAACTTGCGTTCCATCATCACCGGTTGGTGCAAACGCCCAAAAGCTTCCACACATCGCGCCCAGTCGCGCGATTGGACCGCATCATTGTCAGCCACGACGTGAAAGTCACCGCGGCCGACAGCCATATTTCACCGCTGTCCAAACAAGCGTCGGACCATCTGCCCTTGTGGGCATCGATCCGCATTGGTTGAATGCTTAATATTTAGGCAGTGATAATCTACTGATTAAATTTTAGGCATATTGAAGGGCGGCTGCGCTGATATGGGCTGGCACTGCCGGACTTAATCGGCGCATTTACGTGCATTTCCCGTTTCTGGCACGGTGTTTGCTTATTGCACTGCACAACCAAAATTGGGGGCGTGCATGAAATATATTATTGCCATCATTAAGCCGCACAAGCTGGACCCGGTGCGCGAAGCGCTCACTGCGCTCGGCGTGTCCGGCATGACCGTGACGGAGGTCAAAGGCTTTGGCCGACAAAAAGGGCAGACCGAAATTTATCGCGGTGCCGAATATGCAACCAACATGGTGCCCAAGGTGAAAATCGAGATCGCATGCGCGTCCGATCAAGCCCCTGCCGTGGTCGAGGCCATTCAGCAGGCCGCCGAAACAGGCGCCATTGGTGACGGAAAAATATTTGAATTCGAACTTGCCGGTGCCCTGCGCATCCGCACGGGCGACACCAACGAAACCGCGCTTTGACGCGATAATAGCAAGCTAGGGGAACCAGAAAATGTCCAAGACACTCAAGTTTCTAGGCGCGGCGGGGGCGACATTGTTCGCCGCTTTGCCCGCCTTCGCACAGGAGGCAGCAGAAAAAGCTGCTGATGGCGCGGCAGCGGTGGCGGTTGCCGTCGCCGACGGCCCGATCAAGGCACCGACCGTTGAACAGATGGCCGGCATGGTCGACAAGGGCGATACGACATGGATGCTGATTAGCTCCGCATTGGTATTGCTGATGTCGATTCCGGCGCTCGCGCTGTTTTACGGCGGCCTTGTCCGTACCAAGAATATGCTCAGCCTGCTGATGCAGGTGTTCATGATCGTGTCGGTCGCGGCGCTTGTCTGGGTCACTTATGGCTACAGCCTGGCCTTCACCAGCGGTAACGCCTTCATCGGCGGCTTTTCCAAGATATTCCTTCAGGGCGTTGACGCGACGACTTACGCCGCCACGTTCAGCAACAATGTCTACATTCCCGAATATGCCTTTGTGGTGTTCCAGATGACCTTTGCCTGCATCACGCCGGCGTTGATCGTCGGCGCATTTGCAGAGCGTATCAAGTTCACACCCTTGATGATCTTCACGGTATTGTGGCTCACGTTCGCGTATTTCCCGATCGCACATATGGTGTGGTACTGGGCTGGACCAGACTTTCTGGTTGATGCACCGACCGACATGGGTCTGCTGTGGGGCTGGGGCGCACTTGATTTCGCTGGCGGCACGGTCGTCCACATCAATGCCGGTATTGCTGGCCTTGTCGGCTGCCTCATCATTGGCAAGCGCGTCGGCCATGGCAAAGAAGCAACCCCGCCACACTCGATGACCATGACCATGATTGGTGCGTCGCTTCTGTGGGTGGGCTGGTTCGGATTTAACGCTGGCTCCAACCTCGAAGCCAACGGCCTTGCTGCCCTTGCCTTCATCAACACCTTTGTTGCCACGGCTGCCGCTGCGGTTGCATGGTGCCTGATTGAACAGTTCCACCATGGTAAGCCTTCGTTGCTGGGTGCGGTTACCGGCGCGGTTGCGGGTCTGGTTGCGATTACGCCAGCCAGCGGATTTGCAGCGCCCATGACATCAATCCTCCTTGGCTTTGCGGCATCGGGTCTGTGCTATGTCTTCGTGGCCTATGTGAAGAACAAGCTTGGCTATGACGATACGCTCGACGTCTTCGGTGTCCATGGCATCGGCGGTATTGTCGGCGCGATCGCCACCGGCGTGGTCGCCGACCCCGCATTGGGCGGTCAGGGCTGGATCAATTACACCGTCTTCCCCGCCATCCCCGGCGAATATGACATGGCCGGTCAGGTGATGACTCAGGTCTGGGCCGTGGGCACGACAGTCTTGTGGACGGCGGTTGTCTCGGCCGTGCTGTTCTACGGACTGAAATTCACCACAGGCCTGCGTCCCGCAGAAGATGCAGAACGCGAAGGTCTGGACATCACCGAACATGGTGAGCGTGCTTACAACTATTAATCGGGAGTGCGGCAGAAAAAGTGGGAACCGGTTTTTCGCTTCGTCCGCACGACCCAACTAAGATTTCACGACTTGGCGGCGGGGCGTTCTCTCCTTTCCTAATACGCTCCGCCCCCTCCCGATGTTCCTCCCGCGAACATCCAACTCATGGCCCGGACCCGCGATGGTTCGGGCCTTTTTTGTGCGCAGGTAAAAACAACTTTCCTACAAATAACCATATGGGTTATTCGAGTCGCGTCATGCAGGCGGCGGTCTAGAACGCTGGTCGGGATGACGGGAACGCTGGCGGGGAAATCCGTTGGCACGGTCGGCGCGATAGGGTGCGTGCTTCAGCCTGAAAAAGGGCCTGTTGCATCAAGCTCTGAACAGCGCAAACATGGTTGGATGTGGCGGGAAACCGTCCTG
>CALRLP020000004.1:0-250811 GCA_943368745.1 Maricaulis salignorans | reverse complement strand
TAGGCATCTGTGTGGCAAATGCCGGTCGCCATGATCTCAACCAAAACTTCACCAGCCTTGGGACCCTCAAGGTCAAGCTCGACAATCTCAAGTGGCTTTTTCGCTTCAAAGGCAACTGCTGCGCGCGTCTTCATGGTAATCGGGTCTCCCTATGACTGGAAACGGCTTTTCCATTAACCGCGCGGACACGCAAGCCTAGATTCCGGCATACCACTCATAGTCGCCCACATCTTCCCAATATCCACCTTTTCCACCATGGAATTTTGTCAGATCGTCGGTCGCTTCGATACGCATGACATATTTGGCATGCTTATACCCCAGCTGCCTTTCGACGCGCAGGCGCACAGGTGCACCATATTTCACCGGCAGCATCTCGCCATTCATGCCCCACGCCAATATTGTTTGCGGGTGAAATGCATCGATCAAATCGATGGATTCATAATAAGGCTGCGCGCCGTAACTGTCCGCACAATGAAACACGATATATTTGGCGCGCGCCGACAAACCGGCTTGCTGTAACAACAGCCGCAGCGGCGTGCCCTGCCATTTTGCAATCGCGCTCCAGCCCTCAACACAGTCATGCCGCGTTATCTGGGTGCGCGACGGCATTGCCCGCAGCGTTTCCAGACTGACATCCATCGGGTTGGCCACCATGCCATCAATGCGCAGTGTCCAGTCGGCAAACTTATTACCAACATGCGCCAGATACTCGGCCGAGGTGCCTGTCAGTGAACCGTTGGTTTTGAAGACTGGCGAAATATCGGATGCAGGAAATTCCGGTGCAAGCGCCGCCCTGTCCATCAGGCTTCTGTGCACCGTCTGATTCAGCGTTTCTGCTGTGCGCAATGCCGATCGAAACATGTCGCTTTCATTTAACGCATCGCAACCGCTTAAGATCAGCGCGCTGCCACCCAAAGTTGCGCCGCGCAAAAGTGCACGCCGCCCGATGATATCGCGGTCATTCTTCATGACGTCACCCCCGTCACGTTCACGTGGCGTGCCTGAGCAACTTTGCCCGTAATCATGGAACGGATTCCGTTAATTGGCCCTGACAAGAAAACCATCACGAGATGCACCAGCACAAAAATGAACAAAAGCGCCGCGCAAATAAAGTGGATCGAACGCGCCGATTGGCGACCGGCAAATATATCATGCAGCCATGGCAGGGCTGCATTCATAGCCGGCGACATCGCAAGGCCCGTGAAAATCATCAGCGGCAACAATAGGAAAATTACGCCGACATAAGTGAACTTTTGCAGGATATTATATGTCCCCGCATTGTGCGCATCAAAACGCAATCGGGCATGGTTTTTAATGTCGCGCCATATATTTCCCACGGCCCATTCTGCCTTGCGGATATGCAAATGCTGGCGGATGTGTCCGTTCAACAACGATGCCGCCATGAACCCCGTCAACCCAAGCGCAAACAGCCATGCAAAGGCAAAATGCCAACGCCGTGCTGCACCGAGATTATATCCCGTGGGTATCGTCGCCCATCCGGGGAAGGCCACGCGGCGGACTTTATCATCGGCGCCTAATGACAATCCTAGCACGCCCGTTGTCTCAAGCGTGGTTGAACCGATTTTCACAAATCCAGTTGTTTTTGTGTCATCAATTTCCAACCATGCGCGGTCTTCGCGCGATCCATATTCGCCCCAATATAAACGCGGATGCGCGTTGAAAATCATCAGGCCACTCATCAGCAAAACCGTGAGCGCAATTGCATTCAGCCAATGCCAAATCCGCGTGGTGGCTTTGTGCCGTTGTACCAGATTTTCCGCCATTGGCCGTTCGCCCTGAGATTGATCACGCCGGACACTATGCCAATGTGACGCGCACCACAACAGCTACGCACCGTAGACACATGTTGGATGCGCTTGCCGGAGCTAGGGGGCCTGAGGGTTCGCGGTCCCCTTGTTCGGCATAGTCGCAAGTCGCGGAACGGCGCGCGCCACAACTATCCCCATATCCACCGTGCCGTTCGATTTCCCCAATGCAGCGATGCCCGACAATTCTGGATCCACGCCAATGATGTTTGCGGACAGCGGCGCAACTCTGAGCTTATAATTCCCGTACGGAACGAACTCAAAAAGGAAAAAGCCATCAAACTCGCTGCGCGTGGACTTCACGACACGGCCGTTTTTATCGACAAGCTCAAGATCAACACCGCTCAGCGGCTTGCCGACCTCGCGCTGCAAAGTTCCGGATATTTCGCCTGCCGAAACAAGCGGCAGTTCAATCATCGTTGGAATACCTGGCCGCGGCGTTACCACTATTCCACTATTTGCGGGCTGAATGAAGGGATCGGGTAAACTTGATGCGTCGATGCCAATCAGGATCTGCTCATAGGGTTGAAGGCCATCGATGATCGTGCGGCCGTCCTTATCGGTTGGCGGCCCCCGGCCCGTTGAACCCGCCGTAAGTTCAACGCCCTTTTGCAATGCTTCGCCCGGCTGACGTATACCATCCGCATTATCATCCTGAAAAACGACCGCAAATGCCTGTCCCGATGATGCGAGCTTTTCGGCCGCAACGCGAATACTGTTATTATGTGGATTTGGCCCAAGGCTGAACGCGAGGCTTAGTCCCGCGGCGACGGATCCATCACTGCCCGCTTCTACTTGTCCGGTAACGCCAAAATATTTGAAGCGACGACTATGGCCCAGCGACATGCGCGCGCGTGAATCGCTTGTCGAATAGCCCGCTTCCACTTTCCAGTCCGCATATTCGCCAGCGCGCCACTCGCCGGTGATTTTGGATTCCCTGAAGCCAGCGTCATCGGAAAGCGCGAATGTCGCTTCACCTCGCAGACGCAAGCCGCCGATCCGCCCCGATAGCCGAAGCGCTGAGTCCAGCCGCGATGTTGGCATACCGCCCCGTCGGCTGCTTTCCTGCGTCCATTCAAGTTCAGCGCTTGCAGTTAATCTATTGATATTAAATGACATTCTTGATGCAGCTTCCATTCGGTTGCCGCCATCCGCACGCTCAATATAACGGATTTCGCCGCGCAGCGGCATATATTGCCGCCCCAACTTGACCGCATGATCAAGCGAAAGGCTGTTGAAACGCCGGACGTCACGATCATAGCGCTCGCTTTGATAATTTCCGAACAGCCAGGTGCTTTCACCGGCTATGAGCGCCTGTCCAACCTGCGCCAATGCTTGCCCGCGAAGTGCATAGCCACCAATAAGATTTGCCGCGCCAGCAACTTCGATCAGCGTGGGTCCAACCGCACGGCGGACCGATGCTTCAAGATAATGTTGGCGCTGCCCGCGCAGTTCGGATGTAAACAGCGAAGCCGCCACTGACGTCTTGGGGTCGATCCCGCGCTCAAGTCCGAAGCCGCCGCGCCAGCCCAAAAAGTCGCTGGGTTCAACATTGCCAAAGTCGATGAGATCACGTCCTGCGTCCTGCACGGCGGCCCAATAATAGGTTTCACGCGGCGGAATGGAATCTGGCCCCACCGGGATCATTTTTGTTTCGCGGCGCACCTGCCCCTGCGGCCCATAAAGGACAACTTCGAAGCGGTTCTGGCCATAGGACAATTGCACATCAAGAAATTCAAAGCGCCCATCGCCGCGGCTTTGGACATATCCAATCAGCTGATCGTTACGGTATAGCTCGGCTTCCCAACCATCGGGCAATTCCCCACGAAACACCGTTCTGTCAAAACTGGCAGGCCGGTTAAGTGGCCGGTTGGTGACGAAAGCGCCACGCCCCGCTGTGCTTTGGATGCCCAGCGCAGTTGCATTGGTCCCGACATCACCAAGCGCGAAATTCGTCGCACCCAACGGCGCCAATAGGGTGGCATCAGGATCCGTCCGATAAGCACGGAGGCGCAAGTTTTCAGGTATGCCGCGGTCGTTTGAGGACAAGCGAGCATCAAACGTCGCGCCCGCAATTTCGCCACTCGCATAAACTTCATATCGCGCGTCAATGCGGTTCCCGGATCTTTTGTCACGGGCAGCGCTGACAGACGCCACGACGTCTATTGAGGGCGTACGGAAGAATTTATAGGGTGCACGCGCTTGCGGCAGACTGCTGAGGTCGAAATCCTTTGGAGCCTTAACCTTTCCGGCCCGTGCCTTGCGTTCTTCAGCAAGTTCGAATGGCAATTTGCGATCAGTGCTTACAAGAATGATCGCGCTGGACTGGTCAGCCTTGATATTCACATCAAGCCATTTTGCCATAACATCAACGTCAACACACCAGCCTTCGGGGACATCGCGGACATCAGTGGGTTTCAGATTTTGCACCTTGTTCACGATTTGTACGATATTGGCATCGCGGTCGAGCGTGAAGGTACGGCTTTCCTCGAATAGCCATCCAGTTGCGCGGCGCGACTTTTTGTCCAGGCGCACGGGAAGGTCGAACGCCATGATGGTATCGGCCAAGTCAATGCAAACGCCGGTATCGGTCTGATATCCACGCACGCCGTCACCGACGCGCCATTGGCCAACGCGGACATCAAACAACAGCGCATCATCTTCATTGGCTTGCCAGCCCGCGGCTAACGCAGGCGCAACCGGGGCCACGAGAACCCCGGTTGCAACGGCGATCGCCGTGAGCGCCTTTGCGGCAAGATGAAAGATGCGACGCATAGATTTTTAGGTGACCAGCCGGTCAGGGAATAAATGCGCGTACCTGGTTGATGAGGCCGCCACCGGCTTCTGGTGCTTCATAATAGGATATGACGATGTCGCCGCGTACCTTGGCGGCCAGTTCGGGCGAAAGCGGAATTGACACAACGCGCTGGCTAATCTCGGGGTAGATCGCGATGCCCTTGCTCACATGCAACGGTTCGGAAAGGCCTGGCTTCGTCACGTGAATTTCGCCGAACAATGACCGGTTGCCCGACCGGTTCATGTCGAATTCGAGCGTTGCTCCTTCATTGTCCTTTCCAATACGGACATTTGCCAATGCAGCCGTCGCATAGACATTGCCTTTGCGCACAATGACCGGGATGCTGATCCCGTAAATAGGAATAATCTGAATCTTTAAACCCTCAGTCGGGGCGTCGGCGGCATCCACTGGCGTGGCTTTTGGAATAGCGCGGAACAGCATATGTGCCCGATATTCACCGTCGCCCAGCCCGTCATTTGGCTGAAGACCGACCCGAATAGATTGCGGCTGGTTCGGTGGAAGCGTTACGCGTCGTGGTGCAAATCGAATGGCATCCAAAGCAGACTTTTCTTGGTCCGTCGCCTTTTCTAAATCGACATCTTCAAGCCGCCCCTGCGCATTCATACGACGCAGTTCGAGGGTGATCCGATAGGTCGCCTCTTCATCGCCGATATTGTTCAATATGACCTCGGTCCCACGACGACCGTCAAGGACCACCCGCGTCGGTGCAATAAGCAAGTCCCCTGCCGCATGCGCAGATGTTGAAACCACGGTAAAAGAAATGGGGATAAGGAGCGCTAACGTCACACTCTGTAGCGCAGTTAGCCGCCACGCTTTTCCAAGCAATTGAAACATAAAATTTCATCCAGGTTGATGCACGCGAAGTTCAATCCGCCGTGCTGTTCTGCCTGCCAATGTGGCCCAATATGGTTACCATCCCGCTAACGACGTTGTGCGGCGGGTACAAAAAACCCCCGACAGCGTGGCCATCGGGGGTCGGATGCGAGATGATTACGTCCGAAGACGCAGGCGTCTTACTGATAATCAGCAGATACGTTATATGTGCCTGTGTACGTGCCGGCAGCTTGGTTCGCAGCAACGGGAATGGATCCACCGACAAAGAAAATTTGTGGCGCGCCGGTTGAGGTGAACGATGTCATCGATGGCGTGAGCGTCAGCACCATGTTGTTGCCGCCCGATGTCAAAGTTGTGGACGTTGGCACGTTGATCGCAACAACATAACCCGATGCTGCACCGCCTACAGTGAAACGGCCACGCAGTGCTGTGCCAACGCAGGAAACGCCGGTCGAGCACACGCGGGTGTCGGAGCTGGTTGGCAGCGTGACTGTTCCAGCCGTTCCGCTTGTGGCAACAATGCCAAGATCAAGAGCATTGTTTTGAGCCAGGGTTACGGCAGGGACAATATCGACTTCAGCCGAAGCAGTTTGCGTAGCCGCCTGCGCGCTAGTGGAAGCCATCGCAGCGGCCGCGACAACACCCAAGAGGGCGAATTTCGTCTTGTTCAACATATTCAGGTCCTTTGTGACTTAGCAGATTCGGAATGCCACACTGCATTCATCGTCCCCTATGCACATCGAATCATAAGTTTTTGCTTTGCATCATGGTTAACGAAAGCCTTCGGCCGCGGCTTAAATTTGATCATTAGCAGGGCCGAAACCATATTGTTTCCGACAAAAATACGGGCTCCGATCAGCAGCCGCAGATATTAAGAGCCAGTTAGGCAACTGAAATATATCAGAACTTTTCGCCCGTCAGGCGCTGACATAGCATGTCGAGCTGATCGAGACTGCCATATTCAAATGTCACCGATCCCGCGCCTGTGGCATTTTTCTGAACAATTCGAACGCTCAGTCCCAGCAGATCACCCAAATGGGATTCGACTGCCCGAATATCCGCATTGTCACTTATGCCCGCGCTTTTGCCTTTTTGCGCGGTTGGCGCGCGTTCTTTTTGCACAAGCGCTTCCGTAGCGCGGACCGACAGGCCATTCTTGATGACCAGCATCGCCAATGGCACCGCATTCGCGCTGCCCAACAAAGCGCGTGCGTGCCCCATGCTCAACTTCTCTTCGATGACCAGATCGCGCAACGGCATCGGCAAATCGAGCAGGCGCATCATATTCGCAACATGGCTGCGCGACTTGTGCACCAGCTCCGCCAACTCCGCCGCACTATGCCCGAACACATCGGTCAGCTTTTTATATGCCTCAGCTTCTTCGATCGGATTCAGATCCTGACGCTGGATATTTTCCAACAATGCAATTTCAAGGGTCTCAGCATCGTCAAAATTGCGCACGATGGCCGGCAAATCGTGCAGCTGAACCCGCTGCGCCGCACGCCAACGGCGTTCGCCGGCGACAATTTGATAGCCATCGTTGAAAGGACGCACCACAATCGGTTGAATAACGCCATGCTTTGCAATGCTGGCCGCCAGCTCATTCAGCTTATCGTCGGAAAAATGGCGGCGCGGCTGATCAGGATTTGGCCGTATCTCGGCAACCGCAATTGTCGTGACGCCTACGCTGCGCGAATCGACATTTCCGGACGCGCGCGCAGAAGCGGGATCGCCGCGCAATGCCTCCCCAAGCAAGGCATCCAGACCGCGGCCCAAACCCATTTTTTTCTTCAACGGGGATTTTTCAGATGGATTATCATTCGTCACGCTGCGAGCTCCCGGGCCGGTAGGCGGCCAATCAATTCTCTTGCCAATTTCATATACGCCTCTGAACCCGCGCAGCGATGGTCGTACACCAACGCGGGCAGTCCATGGCTTGGTGCCTCCGACAAACGTACGTTGCGCGGGATGACTGTTTGGAACACCAGATCGCCCAAGCAACTGCGCACGTCGTCCGCAACTTGTTCGGTCAGCTTGTTGCGTTTGTCGTACATGGTCAACGCAACACCCATGATCGTCAGCGCCGGGTTAAACCGGCCCTGAATACGCTCAACTGTTTGTAATAGCTGACTTAAACCTTCCAACGCGAAAAATTCGCACTGTAGCGGGACAAGCAATGAGTCGACCGCGACGAGCGCGTTGATTGTGATGAGCCCAAGCGAGGGTGGGCAATCAATGATGCAGATATCCCAGTTGGCATCCGATTTATCGAAAGCTGCCTTTAACCGCCCAGTCCGGTCCTCATATTCGACCAGTTCAATTTCGGCGCCCGACAGATCAACCGTCGCAGGGACCATGTCGAGATTGGGAATCAAAGTCGGAATGGCCGCATCCTTCAACGACGCGTCGCCCATTAACAGATCATAGCTGCTGTGGACGCGCTGCGCTTGTTTGAGGCCGAGACCGGTGGAGGCATTCCCTTGAGGATCGAGATCGACCAGCACGCACCGCCAACCGCTTGCCGCCAATGCAGTAGCCATGTTGATAGCCGTCGTCGTCTTGCCAACGCCGCCCTTCTGATTTGCCACTGCAATTCGGATCATGGTTTTTGTCCCTTTGCCCCGGCGCTGCCGCCACCTGTACGCTTACCGGCCAATGTACCGACCAGAATACCGGCATCTGGATCGGTTATGCTTTGCTTTACGCTAAACGCGCCATCCCAGACTGTTTTGACGTCATCCCACTCTGTTGCTGCGTTACGCCCCTTTGGCAGCAGCCACAAAGTATTATTATGAGAGAAACGGGCCGCCAGTTCAAACAATTTGGGTAAGGGCGCAAATGCGCGGGCACTGATGACCGAAAATGGAGCGGTTTTCATGCGCTCCAGCGGCATGCCCATCACAGTCACACGGCCACCGATATCGAGCATTTCGACCGCACGCTGCAAATATTCAATGCGCCGCGCACGCGACTCCACCAGCGTCACTTCAAAATCCGTGAGCAACGCAATAATCAACCCCGGGAAGCCCGCACCTGACCCCAGGTCCAGCCATTTTGTTTCAGGGCGGCTCTGGTCCATGAAGTTCAGCAACTGCGCACTATCGACGATATGGCGCGACCAAATATCTTCTACGGTCGATGCCGCAATGAGGTTCTGGCTGACTGATTCGCGTTTCAGGAACGCAACGAACGCCTCAAGCGATTCCATTGTTTCACGTGAAACACCCAGGGATGTCGTTAACCACGCTTTCGCTTCGGCTTCGGTCATGCGGCTTCCGTCACCGCGCTACGCGCGCGTTTTGCGTGGACGAGGATAGCAGCCAATGCCGCCGGCGTGATGCCACGAAGGCGCGATGCCGCAGCCAAATTTTCGGGCTTGGCACTCTGCAATTTCTCCACCATTTCATTGGAAAGTCCTGCGATGGCGGCATAGTCGACATGGCTGGCCAGCGTTATCTTCTCATTTGCGGCGATGTCTTGAATCTCGGCCTCTTGGCGCGCGAGATATGGTGCGTAGCGACCGTCCTGCTCAATCTCCAACAGAAGCTCGCGTGGCCATTCGTGCCCATCTGCATCCAACAAGTCCATGATCGATACATGCGGAAAACGCAGCCATTCGAGCTTCGACATTTTACCCGCATCGGGTTTGACCGGCACACCCTGCTTCATCAGCACATCGGCACTTATGTACGACGACATCATTTCAAGCGCTGTCGCCTTCATCTGCGCTCTGTGGTTGAATGCAGCCAGTCGGTCCTTGCCAACGGCACCCGCTTCAATCGCCATTGGCGTGAGCCGCGTATGGGCGTTGTCAGACCGAAGCCTTAGGCGATACTCAGCGCGTGCCGTGAGCATCCTGTATGGCTCTGTAACGCCCTGCAGCGTGAGATCATCAATCATGACCGCAATATAGCTGTTGGTGCGGTCCATGGCTGGCATGGGCCGGTCCAGAACTTTGCACGCCGCGCCCAGCCCGGCCACCAATCCCTGTGCCGCAGCCTCTTCATATCCGGTCGTGCCATTGATCTGACCCGCGCAATATAGTCCCTCAAACCCGCGGACAGCGAGGGTGGAATCGAGACACCGCGGGTCGATATAATCATATTCAACGGCGTAACCCGGGACGATGATTTCGCATTGCTCCAGTCCAGCCATGGACTTAACCATAGCGTCCTGAATGTCCGTCGGCAGCGACGTCGATATGCCATTGGGGTAAACCAAATGGCTGTCTAAACCTTCGGGCTCCAAGAATATTTGGTGGCCATCACGATCGCCGAAGCGAAATATTTTGTCTTCAATCGACGGACAATATCGTGGACCCCTGCCCTCAATATCACCGCCGAACAAAGGTGAACGGTCCAAACCACTGCGGATGATGTCATGTGTCACCGCGTTGGTGCGTGTCATGGCGCAGAATATCTGGGGCACCGACCGCCGCTGATTTGAAAAGGACATCGTCCAATCATCATCATCGGATGGCTGTTCTTCCAACATTGCCCAGTTGATGGTCCGGCCGTCAATGCGTGGTGGTGTGCCCGTCTTTAGCCGAGCTATCGGCAACGCCGCATCACGAAGTTGCTTAGACAACAGCATTGCGGACGCCTCGCCTACGCGCCCGCCCTCAAAGCGCTCTTCCCCACGAAACAGCTTTCCGCCCAAAAACGTGCCCGTCGCCAATATGACCGCCGAGGATGTGATGATGGAGCCATCGCCAAGGACCAAGCCACCGACTCTGTTGGATGACCCTGGAATGACGTGGAGCGCGGCGGCCTCCGCCTGCACGATCGTCAAATGCGCTATTTGTCCGAGTTGGCGCTGGATCGATGCCTTGAACAAAGACCGGTCTGCTTGAACCCGGGGTCCCTGCACGGCCGCGCCTTTTGACGCATTCAGCATACGGTAGTGAATCGCAGCATCATCTGCCGCACGGGCAATAAGACCATCAAACGCGTCGACTTCGCGCACCAGATGCCCTTTTCCAAGGCCGCCGATGGCTGGATTGCATGACATGGCGCCGATCATGCTTTTGTCGAAACTCACCAGCGCGACGCGGACACCCATACGCGCGGCGACGGCTGCGGCTTCAGTACCCGCGTGCCCTCCGCCCACTACAATGATGTCGAAATCGGTTGTCATAGGTCGCGCATAGACGAACAAGTCGCATCGGTCAAAACTCTGCGTGGGATTGTTTCACGTGAAACAGCAAGTCATTTTCCGACGCAGAATTTACCAAATACATTATCGAGCAGTTCTTCGGTGTGCGCGCGGCCCGTGAGCGCATCCAAAGCCAAGCGCGCGTGCCGCAAGCATTCTGCAACGATCAGCCAGTCGTCGGTTGCCTGACATGCACCCAGCGCATCTGCGCAGTCTGCGAGCAGTGTCCGCTGCCGTTGATTTACTGAAAACTGGTCGGGTGGCGGCAATAGCTTCTTCGCGATATCCGCGACGGCTGTTTTTAGATCGGCCATGCCAAATCCTGAGACCGCCGACAGCTGAATGGCAGCATCCGATTTTTTCAAGCCATCAGGACTATCCGACTTGGCCGCCACTTCAATGATCTGTGGATGATCGGGTCCAGCACCTTCTGGCCCAAGCCATAATATGATGTCAGCCCCCTGCAACGCGGCCTGACTACGGTCGATGCCCATGCGCTCAATGACGTCGTCGGTATGATCCCGTATCCCTGCCGTGTCGGTAAAAACGAACGCGATGCCATCAATCCCAATCGGCACCTCGATCATATCCCGTGTGGTGCCGGCAATATCCGACACGATGGCCGCGTCACGCTCAACCAAGGCATTCAACAATGTCGACTTGCCACAATTCGGTGGACCACCCAATACAACACGCAACCCATCCTTTAACTTTTCAGCAGCGGGGTTGGATAATATGCGTTCGATTTCGCGTTGAATATTTGCACAAGATGCTGATATTGAACGATTATTTTGCGTATCCACATCAGACTCATCCGAAAAATCGAGTTCAGCCTCGGTCAGCGCGGACAGTTGGAGAACCTCTTGCCGCCATGCTTCGATTGCTGCGCTAAAACTACCGCCAAACATCAATGTTGCGGATTTGCGCTGCCACTCGGTCTCTGCCGATAACAAATCAGCAAGACCCTCGGCTTCGTTCAAATCCAGCCGGCCATTGGCAAAAGCTCTGCGTGTAAACTCGCCCCCCTCTGCCGCGCGCACTTCGGGAAACTGTGATATGGCTTTTTCGACAGCGCGAACGACGGCGCGTCCACCATGAATATGAAGTTCAGCGAGATCCTCGCCCGTTGCACTATCGGGACCCGGAAAGAGCAGGACAAGCGCTTGGTCGAGTGTCTCCCCGCTGTCTGGCGCCCGTAATATAGCCAGCGATGCCCGCCGCGGCTTTGGTGTCCGGCCCGCAAGCCCGTGCACCACATCAAACGCCGCAGGGCCGCTGATGCGGATAATCGCTATGGCAGCCGGCGGCGCACCGCTGGACAGTGCAAAAATAGTATCGGTGGCGGACATCAAAGCTCTATTTTTTGTCTTTGCTGCTCATGCCCGACATGGCGGCTTTTGCACCCGTTTCGATCAGTTGTTGAAACAGCTGCAACCCCATTTGTCCCATCGGCGCGATTTGCTTGCCAAGTTCCTGCAGCTGGTCGATGCCGCCGGCGCCGTTCATCAGGTTCGTGACATTTTCAACATAGGCCTCATTCGCCTTGGTCACATCGGGCAAACCCAAAAGCGCACGGGCCTCTTCTGGCGAACAGTCGATCTCTATGTTCATCTTCATGGCCGGGACTCTCCTCTTGATGGTATGACATACTATAAAGACAACATCGAATCACGCAATTGCGGAGAATGTCCGCACAGGAGCAAGATATGGGCGACATGATAAAGATTGCGGCACTGAACGAAGATGCCTTGTTTCCGGCGTATCTCGCCGCTCCGGTGGGCGCAGCAAAAGCGGCTATTATCGTCATACCTGAAATATTCGGCGTAAATGCGGGCATTCGCCAAAAATGCGATCGCTTGGCTAACGACGGATATCTGGCGATTGCACCTGACATTTTCTGGCGTTTTGCGCCCGGCGTCGAACTTAATCCCGATGTAGAAGCACAGCTTCAAGAAGCGTTCGGTTATTTTGGCCAATATGATGCCGATGACGGTGTAAAGGACATTGAGGCTGCTATTCACGCGATACGGGGCGGTATTTCAGGCCACGCCCCCGTTCAAAATGTGGGCTGTGTCGGCTACTGCCTGGGTGGACGACTGGCCTATATGGCCGCGACACGCACCGATATCAGTGCATCTGTTGGCTATTATGGCGTCATGATTGATCAGATGCTTGGCGAGAGCCATGCGATTGCCCATCCGCTCATGCTGCATATCCCCACTGCAGACCATTTTGTCGGTCCCGAGGCGCAGGCCGCGATCCATGCTGGGCTGGACAATCATCCGAAGGTTATTTTGCACGATTATGAAGGCCTCGACCACGGCTTTGCGGCGGAGATGGGCAACCGCCGGAACGAAGCTGGCGCGGCACTGGCCGATTCCCGCACAGCAGCGTTTTTTGCAGAGCATCTAAGTTGAGGGCTATCTGACGATCGTCAGATGCCCTCAAAAATTAGCGGCTGATCAACGCGATGATATAGTGGCCGACGCCCAGCGCGGGGTCGGTCCAGCCTTCGTAAATCATCTTGAGCGCAACATAGACGATCACGGCCATGCCCAGCCATGCAATCCATTTATAGCGTTCAATATATTGGGCGATGATATTCGCTGCGATACCCATGAGCGCAACCGCAAAGATCAGGCCGACAATCATGATGCCTGGATGATCCTTGGCAGCGCCTGCCACGGCCAGAACATTGTCGAGGCTCATCGATACATCGGCAACCGCAACCGCCCATGCGGCCGCAGCAAAGCTTTTAGCAGCCGGAATACCGCTATTTTCATCACCTAAAACTTCAGGAGATCCGGGCGATTCCGTCGCTTCGCTGCGTTGAAGGTCGCGGTACATTTTCCACGCAACCCAGATCAGCAACAACCCGCCAACGAAGATGAGGCCAATGACACCCATCAACAAATTCACCATCAAAGCAAACACCACACGCAAAACCAGCGCAGCGATAACCCCGATGAAAATGACCTTTTTGCGCTGTTCCGCAGGCAGACCGGCGGCCAATGCGCCAACAACAATCGCATTGTCACCGGCAAGCACAAGGTCGAGCAAGATGACCGAACCCAACGCGGTCCACGCGCTGGTGGTGTTCAGATTGGAGAAATCATTGACGATATGACCCCAAATTTCGGCTGGTCCGCCAAGAGACGGTGCCGCTGCCGCGAGAAAAAGAAGGTCAATCATAAGGGATCTCCGAAATATGTGACGGATGGCATCGGTTCATAAAAGTGGTGGAGTAGCTCGCGCCAAGCTTGATAGCGTTCCGACGTGCGGAAGCCTTCCCGATGGTCATCAATTGACGACCATTGCACAAGCAAAAGATAGGTCCCGGTTTCCTCCGATGCTGGACGAACCTCCATGCTGATAAAGCCCGGCGAAACAGAAATGAGCGGTCTGGCCTTTGCTAGGCTCTCCTCAAACGCCTGCTCTTCTCCGCACCGAACGTGCAACAATGCATGTTCCAACACCATAGCTGTTGCTTACTGGTTCATTGAATCGAAGAAATCTTCGTTGGTCTTCGAATCCTTCATCTTGTCGAGCAGGAATTCCATCGCGTCGATGGTGCCCATTTGCATAAGGATACGGCGCAGGACCCACATTTTCTTGAGCTTGCCTTCCTCGACCAGCAATTCTTCCTTACGCGTGCCGGATTTGCCGACATCCAGCGCTGGGAAGATACGCTTATCCGCGACCTTACGATCGAGCACGATTTCGGAGTTGCCGGTACCCTTGAATTCTTCAAAGATGACTTCGTCCATGCGGCTGCCGGTATCGATCAGCGCGGTTGCGATGATGGACAACGAACCACCTTCTTCGATGTTCCGGGCCGCGCCGAAGAAGCGCTTTGGACGTTGCAACGCGTTCGCATCGACACCGCCGGTCAACACCTTGCCCGATGATGGAACGACCGTGTTATAGGCGCGGCCAAGACGCGTGATCGAGTCGAGCAAGATGACAACATCATGCTTATGCTCAACCAGACGCTTTGCCTTTTCTATAACCATTTCAGCGACTTGCACGTGACGAGTCGCGGGTTCGTCGAAGGTAGAGGAAACAACCTCACCCTTCACCGAACGTTGCATATCGGTGACTTCCTCTGGACGTTCGTCGATCAACAATACGATCAAGAACACTTCAGGATGGTTTTCGGTAATGGCGCGGGCAATATTCTGCAGCAACACGGTTTTACCCGTACGCGGCGGCGCAACTATGAGTGCGCGCTGGCCCTTACCTTGCGGACTGACAATATCTATAACGCGTGCGGACTTGTCTTTCACCGTTGGATCAAGCGAGTCCAAAGTCAGTTTTGAATCTGGATACAGCGGCGTCAGGTTATCAAAGTTAACGCGATGACGGACGGCGTCGGGATCATCAAAGTTGATCTTCATCACCTTGGTCAGCGCAAAATAACGCTCGCCATCTTTCGGCGCGCGGATTTCACCTTCGACGGTGTCACCGGTGCGCAGACCAAATTGGCGGACCATATTTGGCGATACGTAAATATCGTCTGGACCCGCAAGATAGTTCGCTTCTGGTGAGCGCAAGAAACCAAAGCTGTCGGGCAGAACCTCAATCGTACCAAGACCCATGATCTGCTCGCCATCTTCGGCCAGCTCTTTCAGGATCGCAAACATGAGGTCCTGTTTGCGCAGGGTCGACGCGCCCTCGACACCAAGCTCTTCAGCCATCGATACGAGGTCAGCGGGGTTTTTGCTTTTCAGCTCTTTCAAATGCATAGGTAATTCCGTTGAATGGACCATTGGCCCCGATTGCAGGTGGACATTGTGTCCGATTGAGAGCCGATTTTAGAAAGACAACCAGCCGAATGTTGAAAGTTGGTGGCGCGGTTGTTGTTGCGTTCGCGCCTCACGCCCAGGACGGGCTTGGACGGACAAATAGGCTGCGATGCATGCGCCGTCAACCGTTCTGCAAAAACGCGTGGCGTAATCTTTAGAACGGCTTGGCCACGACCAATATAACGATGATGGCGGCCGCAATGCCCGGCACTTCATTCAACAGGCGCAATTGCTTGCCTGTCAGCTTGCGTTCGCCGCGTGCGAGTTTCTTCGCATAACCAACAATCCAACCATGATATCCGGACAGGCCAAGCACGAAGAGCAATTTCGCATGGAACCAACCTTCCGCCATCGCACCGATATTCCAAGCCAGAAATAGTCCCACAACCCACATTATGATGATCGATGGATTGAGGATGATTTTGATAAGCTTGGACTCACGGTCCACCCATTTGGCAGCCTCTTCAGACCCTGCTGCACTTTCCTGATGGTAGACGAAAAAGCGCGGGAGCATAAACAGCCCCGCCATCCAGAAAATCACGAAAATGATATGGGCAGACTTTAACCAGATATACAGCACAGATAGCGTTTCCGTCATGAAAACGGCCTTTATGGGTTAACCCTTGCGGACCAGTTTAAGAAGCATTTCGACATTTTCAATCGGCGTATCGGGCAAAATACCATGGCCGAGATTGAAGATATGGGGGCGGTCGGCAAATGCCGATAGAATATTATCGGCTGCCTCTTTCAAGACCTGACCACCAGCAATCAGCGCGAGTGGATCAAGATTGCCCTGCACCGGCAGACCTTTTGGCAGCTCTCGGTTTGCCCAATGTGGATCAACCGTTTCATCCAATCCCAATGCATCAACGCCCGTGCCCTCGGCATACGCAGCAAGCTTACCGCCCGCGCCTTTGGGGAAACCAATGATGACAGCATTCGGATTGCGCGCTTTTAAACGACGCACGATTTCGGCATTTGGCGCGATGACCCATTTTTGGAACTGTGCTGGCGACAAAGACCCTGCCCAGCTGTCAAACAACTGAACCGCATCAACGCCGGCATCAATTTGATTGGCGAGATAGTCGACCGTTGCCGAAATGATCGCTTCGATAAGATCACCAAAACGCTCCGGCTCTGCGTGGGCCATTCTGCGGGCCTCTGCTTGGTCTTTGCTACCTTGACCATGCACCATGTACGTAGCGACCGTCCACGGGCTTCCAGCGAAGCCCAGGAAGGTCGTTTCCGCTGGCAGTGCCGCCGATACTTTACGCACCGTGTCGATAACAGGATTGAGCCGTTCGGGTGCAGGCACAAAGTCTTCAAGCCGTGATTCCGCCAAGCGCGGGGCGAGCCTTGGACCTTCGCCGGTTTCAAACCACAAATCCTGACCCATGGCGTGCGGAATGACGAGAATGTCTGAGAACAATATGGCGCCATCAAAACCAAAACGCTTGATGGGCTGTAGCGTGATTTCCGTCGCGGCATCGCTGTCATAAGCAAGCGCCAGAAATCCGCCCTTTTCAGCGCGAAGAGCCCGATATTCTGGAAGATAACGGCCTGCCTGTCGCATGAGCCAAATAGGCGGTACTGCCTCTTGATTGCCCTTAAGGACGTTAAGCAGTTTTTTCGAGGCTTGCGCTGACATAAGCGGCAGAGATCCAATCAAAATATATATTTATATAAAGGATGATGAAAGATGATGGGCTGTTGATATCGCAGGCCTTAAAAGCTTTTGCGGATATTGCCAACATCTTGACGTCCACGGGCAAACGCAATCCAACGGAGTCGCAAATTCCATCCCCATTATTCACAGGCTGTGGATAGGCAATTGCCCCTGTGGATAGGCTGTGCCCGAATCGAGAGGTTATTCGGCGATAGTGGGGAAGATACGGTGGGTGAAAACTTGTCCCTTGATTTATCCCCAGCCTACCAACAAGACTGTGAGTCATGAGCCAACGTTTTCATCTTCATCTGCTTTCAGACTCCACAGGCGAGACGCTTGAAAACATTGCGAAGGCCGCATTGGCGCAATTTGATGGCGCCGAAAATGTCGTAAAACATTTTTGGCCGATGGTCCGTTCGGAAAGCCATCTCGACCGCATTTTACGCGACGTCGCGACCAACCCCGGCCTTGTCCTGTTCACATTGGTCAATCGTGACACACGGCGCAAGCTGGAAACACGGTGCCGTGCGATGGGTTTGCCAGCGGTTGCCGCGCTTGATGCGGTGAGCGACGCCATGTCGAATATGCTTGGGCAAGAGGCAAAGGCCCGCCCGGGCCGACAGCACGCGATGGACGCGGCCTATTTTGCCCGCGTTGATGCTATCCAATTTACCATTGCCCATGACGACGGCATCAATGCGCAAAACTGGGAAGAGGCGGATATCGTCCTTGCCGGTGTGTCGCGGACATCCAAAACGCCCACGAGCATTTATCTGGCCAACCGCGGATATAAGACCGCCAACATCCCCATCGTCCCCGAAGCACCGCCGCCACCAATATTGTTTCAGTTGAAACACCCCATGGTGATTGGCCTTGTCACCAGCGCCGAACGGCTGGTTCAGGTGCGGCGCAACCGACTGCTTTCTTTGAATCAGTCGCCCGACACCGATTATGTTGATGAGGAAAAGGTAAAGGCGGAAGTTGCGCATGCGCGGCGTATGTTTGCCGATAATGGCTGGCCTGTGCTGGATGTAACGCGGCGTTCGATTGAGGAAAGTGCAGCTGCGATCATCAATCTCTTCAATGAACGCGAACTGGCCGAGGCGGCAAAAACATGACCCTCATCCTCGCGTCACAAAGCGCCGGGCGGATCGCGATGTTGCGCGCTGCGGGTGTTTATGTTGAACCGTGCCCAGCGCTGGTCGATGAAGACAGCATCAAAACGGCGCTTATGCAATCGGGCGCTAAACCGCGCGATATTGCGGACGCACTTGCCCAAGCCAAGGCGCTGAAAATATCACGCAAACAACCGACTGCAATGGTGCTTGGCTGTGACCAAATATTGCTGAGTGCCGATGGAAAAATCTTTGATAAGCCTGAAGATAAAGACGAGGCACGCGCACATCTGGCTGCATTGTCGGGCGCTTCGCACAGACTGATCAGTGCTGCGGTCATATGCGAACAAGGCAAGCCTGTCTGGCGGATTGTCGACAGCGCGCAGATGACGATGCGCACGCTCAGCGCCGCATTTATTGACCAATATGTCGATACATATTGGGATGAAATACGGCATTGTGTGGGCTGCTATCGTATTGAAGCCGAAGGCGCGCAGCTATTTGCCAGCGTAAGCGGTAGCCAATTTACGATAATTGGCATGCCCTTGCTTCCCATTCTTGACTATCTGCGGGTGAAAGGTCTTTTGCCGATATGACTATGTATGCCGAAGTTATCGGGCACCCGATTTCACATTCTAAATCACCGCTTATTCACGGCCATTGGTTGCGGCTTTTGGGCATATCGGGGGAATATCAGGCGCATGAGGTGTTGCCCGAAAATCTGGAGCAATATTTTGCGACCCGCGCCGCTGATGCCAATTGGCGCGGATGCAATATCACCATACCCCACAAGATTGCGGCGCTGGATTTTGTGAATGACCCGGGGGACGTCCGTGCGTCTATCGGTGCCATCAACACCGTGTTTCGCAATGAATCCGGCGCTTTGGTTGCGACCAACACCGACGCAGGTGGTTTTTATGGTCCAATCGCAGATGTGCCTATCGCTGGTGAAACTGCAGTCGTCATTGGTGCTGGCGGTGCCGCACGTGCGGTGCTTTTCGCTTTGGCCCAAGCAGATGTTGGCGAAGTGGTTCTCGTGGCGCGCAATGCGTTGAAGGCTGCTGCCTTGCTGGCCCATTTTGGCCTGAAGGGCAAAGTGATTGGATTTGATGCACGGCTGCCTGATGCTGCCTTGCTCGTGAACGCAAGCCCACTGGGCATGGTCGGGCAAGAGGCGCTCGACATCGACTTGTCGCCCTTGCCAGAACATGCGTTGGTCTATGATCTGGTATATGCGCCCATTGAAACGCCGTTGCTAAAGGCTGCGCGCGCCCGTGATTTGGAAACGGTCGACGGGCTTGAAATGCTTGTGGGTCAGGCCGCCATCGCGTTTGAATTGTTCTTCGGTGTTGCCCCACCAGAAGACGGCGAAGATGAACTGCGCGCGTTGCTGTTGAAATGAATAAGCCGCTCATCATCGGTCTCACAGGCTCCATCGGCATGGGCAAATCGGCCGTAGCGGCGATGTTCGCTGATGAAGGCGTTCCTGTTTTTGATGCCGATGCCGCTGTGCACGATATGCAAAAAGCAGGCGGTGAGCTTGTTGCGGAGATTGAGGCGGCTTTTCCCGGAACAACCGGCGTGGATGGTGTGGACCGCAAGGCGTTGGGTGCGGCGGTTTTTGGCAATCGCGACCAGCTCGCAAAACTTGAATCGCTTATTCATCCGGCGGTGGCTGAGCGCCGCAAAGTGTTTCTCGCCGGCCACAAAGACGCCGATATGGTTGTGTTCGATATACCCTTATTGTTTGAAAAGGGCGGACAGGCCGGCGTCGATGTGACGGTGGTGGTATCTGCGCCCGCGTCGGATCAACGCGCGCGGGTGCTGGCGCGTCCGGGCATGGTTCCCGAAAAATTCGAACAGATATTAAAGCTGCAAATGGCCGATGCCGACAAGCGCGCGCGCGCCGATTATGTCATTGATACTGGCCAGGATATTGCAGCGACGCGCGAGGATGTGCGCGCACTTGTCAAAAAGCTGCGCGAGGGTCTTGCATAAGGCTGCAAAGAGGCTCACATCTCATCATAGAATGCGTGAAATTATATTCGATACCGAAACGACTGGATTTGACCCCGCAACCGGGGATCGCATGGTCGAAATCGGCTGCATTGAAATGATCGGCCGGGTCATGACCGGCAATCATTATCACGCATATTTCAATCCACTCCGTCCAATGCCCGCTGCCGCTGAGCAAGTGCATGGGCTTTCCGACCGCTTTTTGTCGGATAAGCCTGTTTTTGCGGACAAAGCAGATGAGCTGCTCGCGTTTCTGGGTGACAGCCCATTGGTCGCACATAATGCCAGTTTCGACTTCGGCTTTTTAAACCATGAACTGCAATATTGCGGACGCACCCCCGTTTCGATGGACCGCATGGTGGATACTGTCGCGCTGGCACGCGTTAAAAACCCTGGCGCCAAGCTGTCGCTGGATGCGCTGTGTTCGCGTTACGGCATCGACCGCAGCCACCGTGTCAAACATGGCGCTTTGTTGGACGCGGAACTTCTTGCGCAATTATATATTGAACTCACCGGTGGCCGTCAGATTGGTCTTGGCCTCGCCGATAATGGCATTTCGGATAAAGGCTTCGATCAAACCGACGATAGCAGCGTTCAGACAACCAAAGTTTTCCGGCCCGCGCGCGCGCATTCGGCTTCGACAGAAGAATTGGCGCGACATGCGGATTTTGTAGCGAAGATTAAAGACGCGCTTTGGCTTCAGACGGGGTCATCGCTTTAACAAAGGAGACAGGCAATGGATATCAGGGTTTCAGGACATCAGGTCGACACCGGTGAAGCACTCCAGACCCATGTGGAAACACGGCTTGGATCCATTGCTGAAAAATATTTCTCCAAAGCGTTATCGGCGCATGCGACATTTGGACGCGCGCCGCATGATGGCTTTACCAGCGACATTGTGATGCACGTAATGCAGGGCCTTGTCCTGAAAGGCAGGGGTGAGGCGCAGGACGCGCATGTTGCTTTTGACCGTGCTGCCGAGCGCATTGAAAAGCAATTGCGCCGATATATGCGCCGTCTGCAAGATCGCCATGTCCAGGCGGCTTATGCGGTGGCGCAGGAAGAAGCGGCCTATACGGTATTTGACGGCAGTGATGGCGAACTGGAGGCACCAGCCCCCGACGCACCAGTAATTGTCGCTGAGATGCGTACCGATATTCCTGAATCCACAGTGTCAGATGCCGTTATGTTGATGGATTTGCGCAATACGCCTGCGTTGTTATTCAAAAACACTGGAACTGGACGGCATAATATGGTTTACCGCCGCGAAGACGGCACGATCGGTTGGGTTGAACCAAAATCCGCGCCATAAATACCGGTCACATTCGTTTAGTTTTCTTTACCAATTCAAATATTTAGGGATTGTGCTGCTCGCTGAAGCAGGCGCATTTGAAAGAAATATGATAAGACTTTCTACAAGGCTCGTTGAAGGGGCCGTTGCTGCTAACATGGTATGTTCGGGCAAATCCGACCTGCTTGCGCGCTTATCGGTGATTGCAGCCGAAAATTATTTTCTCGATTCCCATGCGGTGCTTGAAGGCATGGTGGAGCGTGAGCGACTTGGCCCGACGGGTTTTGGTGGCGGTACCGCGATTCCCCATTGCAAGGTGTCGGGCATTGATATGCCCGTTGCCGTATTTGCGCGGCTTTCAAAGCCCGTGCCCTATGATGCGGTGGATGATGAGCCCGTAGACCTTGTCTGCGCGCTGATTTCACCTGCACAAGACGGTGCGTCGCATTTGCGCGCATTGGCGGAAGTTTCCCGATTGTTTCGTGACGAGAAAATTCGCGCCCAGCTGCGCGGTGCGGCCGATTCTTCGGCCATGTTTGCTGTGTTGACCCTGTCCGAAGAGCGCGACGCTGCTTGATTGAACCGCGGCTTGCAACGGATGTGCAGATTTCTGCCATGAAGCGATTGGCAGAGGCTGATGGCGGCTTTGTGACAGTTTTGAAAAAGGGCGACGCCATCTCAGGCGCTATTCTGCTCATTGGGCAGATCCGCGGCGCAGAGGCGCGTTTGTATGACCGATATCCGTCATTGGACGGCAAAACCGCTTGGCAAAGCGTTGATTTGGCGGAAACAGGTGATGCTGCCATCCAAAATTATTGGCAAAAACGCTGCGCCCGCGACCCAGATTTGTGGGTTTTTGAACTGGATGTCGCATCCGCTGCACGGTTGGACGGACTCTTGGCTGCGTTTAATTGACTTTGCTGCGGCGCATCATAAATGCGCGTTCATCGAGTAGCGAAGGTTGTCGACCGGGAACGCATTAGGGGTGACCAGACAAACACGCGAGTCGGACGCAACAAAAGACGAATAAAAACATATATATAGCATTTCGCCCGCTGTTGTTGCCGCTTTATTGTACGTTTAATGTTGAAATTTTTTCGGGCTGCTTCTGTTGCGGCCGTAACGTTTACCCTGGCTTCAGCGGTCATTGCCGCAGATGCCGGTTTCGCTTTTGAAAATACCCAAAGCACCGCTTTAAACGCGACCACCATATCAGTGGACGCTGCGCAAATCTCCGCTGATCAGGTCCAAGCAGACTTGGCAAAAAGCGGTAAGGTTACTGCGACCCTCGCCGACAATGGCGACATCATTTTCACACCAGGCATCGGCGAACCTTCGAATATCGATGACAGTGAAGCCATTGCGGCTTCGTCGCTGTCCGACCTGGTGCGCCAACAAGACACCGACGAGTCGCTGAGCGATGAACAACGCTGCCTCGCGAGCGCGGTGTATTTCGAATCAAAGGGTGAATCCCTTACCGGACAGCTTGCCGTTGCGCGTGTCGTGATGGCACGAGCCAAGTCCGGTCGTTTCCCCACCACATTATGCGGTGTGGTTTTCCAGAAAAGCCAGTTTTCCTTTGTACGTGGCGGCGACATGCCACCGATCGCAATTGGCAGTGCCCATTGGCGGAATGCTGTCGCGATCAGCAAGATCGCGCTCGACGACCGTTGGGCAAGCCCCGTTGAGGGCGCTTTATATTTTCATGCGCGGCATGTGTCGCCGGGCTGGCGCTTAACGCGCCTAGGCAGCGTCGATAATCATATTTTCTATCGTTAAACGCCAATGAAAGCTGACAATAAGGGCCCCGAAATGGGGCCTTTATTTTGTTCTTCTTTCGTTCTATTCGTGCGTAATGGACGCACATACTTCAATGTTGCCGATTGGGGCCCCATCGGTTGCCCGCGGAACATCACGGCTGTTTCTGCGCAACCAGATTATGGTTCAATCGGAGGTAAGCCTTCGCAACGGCCGGCGCGCAGACCTTATGGGGCTGACGACCAAAGGCGAAATCATCATCGTCGAAATTAAATGTTCACGCGCCGATCTTTTGGGTGACCAGAAATGGCCCGAATATCTTGAATATTGCGACCGGTTTTTTTGGGCGGTGCCGGCGGGGTTTGATATCGGGCCATTGCACGGCGAGGCGTTTATGCCGGAACGGGCAGGGCTGATCATCGCCGATGCCTATGACGCCGAAATATCCCGCCCGGCGGCGCTCGTCCCATTGGCCACCGCGCGGCGCAAGACCGAAACACAACGGCTCGCACGGCTCGCCATGCGCCGCCTGATGGGCATTGCCGATCCGGACCCGATCCTTGCAGAAATCGAAGCCGAGTAAAGAAGGCTTAGCTCTTCTTCGGATTAAACCAGATCGGCGAGGAATATGCCCGCTCTTGCGCCTTCAACTCGGTACCGGGCAGCAGCTTTGCACCGTAGCGCAAGGCGTCGAACAGCACCCATCGTGGCGTCGGAATTTCAATGACGCGCACATAATAAAAGGCGCGGATGGAAGGGTTAAACTCGGGATCCGTCCATATCGTCCGCAGTTCCGGGTCACCAATGCTGTTGGTGTAACTGGCCTTCGCGATATTGACGGTGTCACCGACGGGCGTCAGCTTGCCATTGGCGCCTTTGGTGCGCTTGTCGGCGTCCGACCAGACAACATCGAAGACTTTCTCTTGCAGTGCGCCCGATGCGTTTACCCAGCCTTTGACGACCTGTACCCGATCAAGATTTGCACCCATCGGATCTTTGAGTGCGGAAATCATGAATTTCGGCGCGCCGCGGCCGGGTTTTAAATCGGCTCCCATCGGCACACCGCGCGCATAGCCTGCTTTAACCCAGTCGCGCGTGAATTCATTCTCGGTAAAGTCCCAACCGCCGAAGAAGCGCAATGTAATGCGTGGCCCCGTTGTGGCATAAACCTCACGCCGCATCATGGCATCGAAAATAGCAGCGCGCGTGTTGGCCGTGGCCCACACTGCGGCATATCCACCGGCGAGATAATGCCACCCCATACGGCCTTCGCGGGTGCCCAGATTTTGGGGCTCGCTGGCGCGTTTGCGGCTTGGTTCAACGCCCGAATGTTTGCCGAAGAAATTATTCTCATCGGCCGTGGCAAGGCCGGTATGGCTGTCGGTTGAACCGATTACGCCAAATTTATAGGGGTTCACGCCCGTGCGCGCTTCAATCGCAAGCCCGCGTTTCAACGCTTCACGAATATATTCGCCGGCATAATCCTGATTTTTCTTTTTTATCTGCATGGTCAGGTTGCCGGTGTCCCAACCTGCCGTACCAAAGCCGGCAAATTCGTCATTTGGCGACAGGAATGGATGCGACTCGCTATCACCCTTAATCTGGGTGATTTCAGCCACCGGTTCGCGCGCTGCGCGCCGCCGCGCATATGCAGCGGTCATTGGTCCGCCATCTGGACCAACCAATTCGAACATCATGCCATTGGAAAGGTTGCTGTTGTGCGGAATGGCCAACACCTTGCCGCCCGTGACCTTTTCATAATTGTCCATATAGTCCCACAGCTGGCTGACGGGTGTGTCGCCTTGCCCTGGATCATATGGGAGAACCTTGTCGGTCCGGCTTTTGCCATCGCGGAACATGACGACACGGTGCAAATTGTTGCCGCTGGGCATCAACGTATATTCAAAACCCATAAACGCGGTGAACTTGCCCGGTTCATTATACCGCTCGACGAGTGCGCTGTGGCCTGTCCAGATGCTTGTCGACGTTTTTTTCTGCTTTACAGGGTTCGTCAGGGCGGCTGGCAATGCATTGCGGCCAGCCAGATCGATCAGCTCCCCCGTAACGCGTTGCATGCCCTCTGGTCCCTTGTGCATTTCTTCATGCCAGCGTTTCAGGGTAGGGTCGCGGACAAGAAAGCCGGGTGCGTCATATAATGCTTTGGTCGCGCCCAAGCCGCCGGAGTGATCGGCAATCACCAGAAAGTCGAGTGGACGTTCCAGCTGTGCCTTTAGCCCGCCGGTCGAGGTGACTTCTTCACCGCGTGCAAAACGCAGGGCATCTTCTGGCCCAAGCTTTACGCCGAAACCAAAGGCGTCGATGGAATTTGCCGTATGCAAATGGGTGTCGCCCCATAAAAGCTTGTCCGCGGGACCCGAGGTTACTTCGCTATCGGATGCTGCTTGTGCGGTACGCGAGTCATCCATGATGCTTTTTTCGCGATATTGCTGCCAACCATAGGTCAGTCCGGCGCCGACCGCGACAACAGCCACGGTGCCCAAAATGATGTTGCGCAATTTTGCCATGATATAATCTCCCCCAAACCCGAAAATGCGTCGGAAAAAAGTGTAGGTCAAGTGCCGCGAAGCAACCGCAACATAATGTTACGTCAACGGCTGCTTCATGCTCCAGACAAATGTAGATGGCCGCTGATCTTCGAATTGGGATAGACCGATTTTCTGATTTTCAGCACCGACATGGGATACTGCACAATATGTCCCGAACAATCGGTCCCAGATCGACAAGGCAAAACCGAAATTGCTTTTCTGTTCGGCAACAACCACGCTGTGGTGCACCAGATGTATGTCGGGCGTCACAAAAAATATGCGCAATATCCTGTCGATCTTTTTGGATAGGCGGATGTTGCTGTGATTGAACAGCGCATTTGCATTGAGCCACAATTCAAATGCCAGCGCGACGACAAGTGGCACGCCCAACAGGGCGACCATTGCGGATTTATAGAATGTCGACACAATCAATTCGAACGGATGAAAGCGCAGCGCGGTGGTGACATCAAGGTCGCGGTCGCTGTGATGTACCGCATGCATCCGCCAGAAAAATGCGAAGCGGTGCATCGCAAAATGCTGAAACCAGACGGCGAAATCGAGAATGATAAAGGCCATCAAGGCTTCAGCCCAAAAGGGCCAATTTAAGGCGTGCAGCATTCCGAAGCGGTGGGTGTCCGCCCATGTCGCCGCGACTCCCACAACAACGAATAACGACAGGATCCTGCCGACCACTGCGTTGGTCGCGAAGAATAAAACATGCGTCCGCCATCGCGGATAGCGGCCTAAGACTAAGGCACGGCGCGGCCAGATATATTCTGCACCGGCCAACACAAAAAGCAGCAAAGCGGGGATGGCTATTGCATATATGCCAAGCCCCGCTTCGATCATGTGCGTTACGCGTCCGCCGCGTTCAGGAACGGATAGTCGGTATATCCTTCCGCTGCTGGTGCGTACCATGTTTTGAAATTATCGGGGGTCAGTTCCGCCCCAGACCGCAGACGTTCAACCAGATCAGGGTTGCCGATGTACGGGCGGCCAAAGCTGATTGCGTCGGCCAAACCAGATGCCAGATCTTCGTCCGCCATTTCGCGCGTATATTCCTGGTTCAGAACCAATGGACCTTTGAATATCTTGCGGATTTCAGGGGAAATGCGCGGCACATCGGATTGCCCGAAATTGCCATATGTCTTCAATTCACGCAGTTCCAAGAACGCGATGCCGATATCTTGCAATGCAGCAGCGGCAGCCGTGAACAACGGCACTGGATTGCTGTCATTTGCGCCCTGTGTTTCGCCGTTGGGCGACAGCCGTACTGAGGTTCGTTCCGAACCAATGGCGTCGACGACTGCTTGCGTGACTTCGCGCAACAGGCGGATACGGTTTTCGATTGCACCGCCATATTCATCGGTGCGCAAATTGGTGTTGTCGCGCAGGAATTGGTCAATCAAATAGCCATTGGCCGCGTGAATCTGAACACCGTCAAAGCCGGCGGCCATCGCGTTTTTCGCAGCGTTGACATAATCCGATATGATGCGCGGAATTTCCGATGCCTCAAGCGCGCGCGCTTCGGTATATTCTTTTTTGCCCTCGGCGGTGTGCGCATAACCCGGCGCAGTCGTCGCCGATGCGGACACAGGCTGTGCACCGCCCAAGAAGTCCGGGTGGACAAGCCGTCCCATATGCCACAGCTGCAATATGATCCGGCCGTCGGCCTTGTGTACGGCTTCCGTCACTGGCTTCCATGCCGCGATCTGTGCATCTGACCAGATACCGGGCGCGGACGGCCATCCAAGACCTTCTTGGCTAATGCCCGTCGCTTCGGCGATAATCAGGCCAGCCGTGCTGCGCTGGCTGTAATATTCCGCTTTCAAATCCGACATAGGCACATGCCCTTCCACACTGCGGCCGCGGGTCAGCGGCGCCATGAGGACTCGGTTGGGCGCGCTGATGGCGCCGAGTTGAATCGGATCAAACAAAGTTGCAGTCATGTGATATCCTGTCATTAAGCGTTTCTTTGCAGCCAAGATGCGGATTAAAGTTGCAAAATGCAACGGGGGTTTATGTCGCAGAAGATTTTACATCAGCAACCGCCCAGCTTACTTGCCTTTGCGGCATTGCTGGCGGGAAATATTGCAATCGCTTTTGGGCCATTGCTGGTGCGCTTTGCCGACAGCGGACCAATTGCGACCGGATTCTGGCGACTGGCGCTGGCGACGCCATTTTTGTTTTTTGTCGGATATCGATTTGGTTTTCGTTTCTCGGCGCTTGGCAAATCAACAATCTGGCTTGCGACAATTGCGGGACTGTTTTTCGGTGTTGATATCATCTTGTGGCATATTGGCATTTTCCAAACGAAAATGGCCAATGCGACATTATTTGCGAACTGCGCCAGCCTAATTTTGGTGGTTTACGGGATATTTGTCGCACGCAAAATGCCCAGCAAATGGGAAAGCGCAGCGGTGCTTTTTGCATTTGTGGGCGCTGCACTTTTAATGGGGCAAAGCCTTGATCTATCCCCACGGCATTTCCAGGGCGATATTTTATCGCTTGGCGCGGGCCTTACATACACCGTGTATCTGGTGCTGATGATGCGCGTGCGGCAGAATACGGAAAGCTGGGGCGCACTGGGCATGGCAAGCGCAGTTGCGGCGGTCATCTTGCTTACCGGGTCGATTGTGGCGGGGGAACAGGTTATTCCGACAGTGTGGTGGCCCGTGATGTTGCTTGCATTTTCATCGCAGTTTTTCGGGCAAGGATGTCTGACTTATGCCTTGCCGCATTTTAGCCCGCTGGTGATTGGTTTGGCCTTGTTGTTTCAGCCTGCACTGTCGGCTGCGGCTGGGTGGCTTGCCTTTGGTGAAACACTGACCGCAATGGATTTTACGGGTAGTGCGTTGGTGATGATCGCGCTTGTCCTTGTGCGTAAGCAATAGACCTTTTCTTGAGGGCACCGAACGCCTACATATTGTGTATGTCTAAATCACCGCTTCCTGCTGACCCGACGCTCGACGAAGTTCGTGCCGCCCTTGCCCCAATCATCGCGCGCAATGCGGGATTTGATGGCTGGTCTGACGCCGCTGTTCATGCGGCCGCTGATGAAGCGGGCGTGGACCGCGATGTCGTGAAGCTTGCGTTCAAAGATAACGCCATCGACATGATTGATGCGTGGATCGACAGCATTGATATGGAGCTTGCCCATCGTTTGCCGGCTGAAAAACTTGCGGCGATGAAAATCCGGGACCGGATTACCGCCTTGCTGGCAACGCGGCTGGAAATCATGGCACCGGACCGCGAATCCCTGCGGCGCGCGATGGCGATCATGGCCATGCCGCAAAATCTGGTGCGCAGTGCAAAGATCGGCTGGCGATCTGCCGACCGGATGTGGCGTCTCGCCGGAGATAGCGCGAGCGACTTCAACCATTATACCAAGCGCATGACATTATCGGCAGTGTATGCGAGCACGCTCAGCGTCTTCGTCAACGATGACAGCGACAATTTTGCTGATGCGCGGGCTTTCCTTGATCGTCGCATCGATAATGTGATGCAGTTTGAGAAGGTGAAGTTTCAGGCGAAACAGCGTCAGGAATATGTGCCAAGCCTTTCACGTTTCATTGGCCGCCTGCGCTATCCGGCGCGTTAATCCAAATCTCTATTGATGTTATTGCGAATCGGTTGCAAATAGGCGTCCGTGCAGCTTGACCATCTTCCACTGAACCGCGCCGCGGTTATTCGGGCCATCGATTGGGATGTTTTGCCCGATCAGGAAGGGCATCGTCTGCGCTCACTTGGCTTTGAACCTGGGGTCACCATCGAAGCATTGCACAAGGGTATTTTGATGTGGCGCGACCCGCTTGCCGTGCGGGTCGGCCGAATGACCGTGGCCTTGCGCACCAATGTTGCAGCGGCCATCGATTGCGAGCTTAAGCCATGACGCAAATGCCGCCCCTCGTTGCCCTTGTCGGGAACCCCAATGCCGGAAAAAGTGCGTTGTTCAATGCGCTGACCGGTGCGCGGCAGAAGATTGCGAATTATCCCGGCGTAACGGTTGAACGCAAATCGGGGCGGGCGACGTTTGACGACGGCCAACCCGTTGAAATGATCGACTTGCCGGGTGCGTATAGCCTCGATCCCGATAGCCTTGACGAAGCCGTCACCCGCGATGTCGTGTTGGGAAATCTGGAGGGCCATCGCCGTCCGGACGCGCTTGTGATCGTGCTGGATGCCGGCAATCTTGATAACCATCTGCGCTTCGCGCTTGAGCTGATTGCGCAGGGCCTGCCGACGGTGGTCGCGCTCAACATGGTTGATCTTGCCGAGCGTGATGGCTTGCAACTGGATGCAGAAAAACTCGCCCGCGCATTGGGCGTTCCCGTTATTGAAACGGTGGCGGTACGTCGCCGTGGTCTTGCGCCGTTGATGGTGGAGCTTGAACAAGCACTCAAAACGCCGCGGCCTTCGGTCGAGCCAGTTGCGGTATCGTTCGGCGCGAAGAATCACCAGGCACGCGACATTGCACGCTCGGTGATCGTGAGCGAAACCGCTGGCCGCCAGTGGACGCGCAGGCTCGATTCTATATTGCTGCACCCGGTCGGCGGCGTCGTCATTCTGCTCGCTTTGTTGTTCCTTATGTTTCAGGCGGTGTACGGCTGGTCTGAGGCACCGATTGGTTGGATTGAAACCGGCTTTGCCCTGTTAAGTGATGCGATTACGAGCGCGTTGCCCGATGGATTGTTCCGGTCATTCTTGACGGATGGCGTCATTGCGGGCGTCGGATCGGTGATCGTCTTCCTGCCGCAAATTTTGATCCTGTTCCTGTTCATTTTGCTGCTTGAGGCATCGGGTTATATGACGCGCGCTGCGTTCGTTATGGACCGGGTGATGGCGGCGGTTGGCCTTTCGGGGCACAGCTTCATTCCGCTTTTATCGTCCTTTGCCTGCGCGATTCCCGGGATCATGGCGACGCGCACGATCATGGATCAGAAGGAACGGCTGGCGACCATATTGATCGCGCCGTTGATGACCTGTTCGGCGCGGCTACCCGTTTATACCGTCATCATTGGGGCGTTCATTCCATCGACCACCGTAGGACCCGGCATCGGGTTGCAGGGCCTTGTTCTCTTTGGCCTGTATATCGCAGGTATATTGGGTGCGATGCTGGCAGCGTCCGTCATCCAGCGCTTTGTTACGCAAAGCCGGACGAGCAGCTTCCTCATCGAAATGCCCCGTTATCAATGGCCACGGCTAAGAGATATTGCGCTAAACCTGTGGCAGCGGGCGTGGGTGTTTCTCCGCCGTGCAGGCACCATTATTTTTGCGGCGACCATTATATTATGGGCGCTTTTAAGCTTTCCCAAGGCACCAGAAGGCAGCGGCATTTCGCAAGTGGAATATTCGGTCGCCGGACGCATTGCGGACGGGCTTGAACCGATTGTGAGGCCGATTGGCTTCAATCATGATATTGCCCTCGCGCTCATTCCGGCGATGGCCGCACGCGAAGTGGCCGTATCTGCCTTGGCGACGGTCTATGCGATTGATGCGGCGGATGAAGATGCGGCGGCGTCCAGTCTTGGTCCCAAGCTGGCGGCGGACTGGTCACTTGCAACGGCCCTCGCCTTTCTGGCGTGGTTCGTCTTTGCGCCACAGTGCATTTCCACCATTGCCGTGACACGGCGCGAAACCAATGGATGGAAATGGCCAATCTTCATGGTCACCTATCTTTTTGCGCTAGCATATGCCGCCGCTGGCATAACATATTGGACAGCGCGGTCCTTCGGCTTATAGCAAGTTTACAAGATCATTTGATTAGAGGGCAGGAACATGGCGGGAAGCGTCAATAAAGTTATCATCGTGGGCAATTTGGGTGCGGATCCCGAAGTCAAATCCTTCCAGAACGGTGGGCGCATTTGCAACCTGCGAATCGCGACGTCGGAAGACTGGAAAGACCGCACGACAGGCGAGAAAAAAGAACGCACCGAATGGCATAGCGTCGTGTTGAACTCCGACGGCCTTGTGGGCGTGGCCGAACGTTTCCTGAAAAAAGGCAGCAAGGTTTACATCGAGGGCCAATTGCGCACCCGCAAATGGCAGGATGCTTCGGGTAACGACCGCTACACAACCGAAGTGTCGGTTGCTGGCTTTGATGGCAAGCTGGTCATGCTGGATGGTCCCAAGGGCGGATCAGGCGGCGGCGATGGCTGGAGCGGCGGCGCATCTGGCGGTGGTTCGTCGGGCGGATCGTCCGGCGGTAACAATTGGGGCGCCGGCGCCGGTGGCGGCAGCGGCGGAAGCTCTTCCGGATTCGGCGGCGGTGATTTCGACAATGACCTCGACGACGACGTACCGTTTTGATCGCTAGCCAGCAGCCAATTGCAGTAACAGATTGAACAGGGGCCAAAATGAAAAAAGCAGTTTTGGCTCTTGTCCTGATTGGCGCGATTGCGGCCTATTTTATTTTTGATTTGGGCCAATATTTAAGCCTCGAGAATTTCAAAGCCAGTCAGGCAGAAATTGTCGCGGCAAAGGACGCAAACCCGGCTTTGTATATCGCCGGGTTTTTCCTTCTCTATGTCGCGGTGACGGGATTATCGATTCCGGGCGCTGCGATCATGAGCTTGGTCGCCGGCGCTTTGTTTGGCGTTGTCGTCGGCACGCTCATTGTCTCCTTTGCATCGACCATGGGCGCAACATTGGCGTTTCTCAGCTCGCGTTATCTGCTGCGCGATTGGGTGCAGGGAAAATTCGGCGAACGCTTGCGCGCGGTTGATGACGGACTTGAAAAAGACGGCGCCTTTTATTTGTTCACGCTGCGTTTGATTCCGGTATTTCCGTTCTTCGTCATCAATCTTCTAATGGGGCTGACGCGGATTAAAACCGGCACATTCTTCTGGGTCAGCCAGATCGGCATGTTGCCCGCGACAATCGTGTTCGTGAATGCAGGCACCCAGATTAGCCGCATAGAAAGCACCGCCGGATTGTTGTCGCCAACACTCATTGCCTCATTCGTGGCGCTGGCATTCTTCCCGTGGGCGGCAAAGGGCATTGTAGCGGTGGTAAAGCGCAGCCGTGGCTAAACAGTGGCAAAAGCCGAAGCGGTTTGACCGCAACCTCATAGTCATTGGTGCCGGATCGGCGGGCTTGGTCTCGGCCTACATCGCGGCAATGGTCAAAGCGAAAGTGACCTTAGTCGAAGCGCATGACATGGGCGGCGATTGCCTGAACACCGGATGTGTCCCGTCCAAGGCGCTGATCAAAAGCGCAAAGGTTGCGCATCAGGTTGCGGACTCGGCCCGCTTTGGCATTCAGAGCGGCGCGCCCGTCATCGACTTCCCCGCAGTCATGCGCCGCGTCCGCGATGTCATTACCGCGATTGAACCACATGATAGCGTTGAACGCTTCACCGGTCTGGGCGTCGATTGCGTGAAGGGTTATGCGCGCTTCGTTGATCCGTGGACGATCGAAATTGATGGCGCACGCCAGTTAACGGCAAAATCCTTCATCATTGCCACGGGCGCAGCGCCGTTCATCCCGCCACTGCCGGGCGTCGAGGATAGCGGATATCTGACCAGCGAGACTTTGTGGGATGTCATGGCGGATCGACCAAGTGCGCCCGACCGTCTGGTGATTTTGGGTGGCGGTCCCATTGGCTGCGAACTCGCGCAGGCATTCCAGCGTTTGGGGTCAAAAGTGACCATCGTCGAAATGGCGGATCGGTTGCTGCTGAAAGAGGATGCAGATGCCGCTGCATTGGTGACTGCGCGGTTGCAGGCGGAGGGCGTGCGCGTTCACACGGCCCACCGTGCCGTGCGTTTTGAAGCGGGAAAAACTCTGGTCGTTGCAGGACCCCCGGGTGAAAAATCGATAGCCTATGATGACATCATCATTGCCGTCGGCCGCAAGCCGCGGGTGTCGGGCTTTGGTCTCGAAGAATTGGGGTTGGTTGTGGATGGCCAGCTTGAGAATGATGATTTTCTCCGCACGAACATGCCGCACATATATTGTGCGGGCGACGTTGCCGGACGCCAGCAGCTGACGCACGGCGGCAGTCATGAGGCATGGTATGCCAGCGTGAATGCACTGGCGCGGCCGTTCAAAAAATACCGCACCGATTACCGCGTCCTGCCGCGTGTAACCTATACCGAACCCGAATTGGCGACGGTCGGCCTGACCGAGGCGGAAGCGCGCGCGCAAGGCCTGTCGTTCGATGTCACGCGGTACGATCTGGATGATCTCGACCGCGCAATTGCGGAAAGCGAAGCGCATGGTTTTGTCAAAATTCTAACCGCCAAAGGCAGTGACCGTATTTTGGGTGCAACAATCATTGGCCAGAATGCGGGCGAAATTCTCGCCGAAGTCACCTTCGCGATGAAGCATAAAATGGGGCTGCGCAAAATCCTGCAGACCATTCACCCCTACCCAACATGGGCTGAGGCGAACAAATATGCTGCGGGTCAGTTCGGGCTGGTGCGCAAGCCTGAAGCTCTGTTGAAATGGGCCGAGCGTTGGTTCCGCTGGCAGCGTGGTTAGCTGAAGCTTTTTGCTGCGAACGCAACGCGCTGGGCAACGGTGAGTATACACAAAGCGGCAAATATCACCGCCAATGTCGGGAAAAATGCCGGGAACAGGCAGAACAGCAAAAAGAACGCGATGGTCTCCCCGCCCTCCATCAATCCGGTGGAATAGATAAATGCTTTGGGGCCATGCGCACCGTCATCATCATTGCGCCGCGCGGCGATTGCCGCATATCCCAGAAAGCTCACGGCCGTCAGGGTGAAGCTCGCCACCAGCAAAAGCGCGGGCATGTGATTGTCCGCGCTTATTATGCCGAACGCGACCGGGATCGAAACGTAGAATAAAAAATCGCACAGCGAATCCAAATATCCGCCAAAGTCCGTCGGCCCGTTGATTCGGGCAATCGCGCCATCAAGGCCGTCAAAAAGGCGGTTCAGCACGATGCAAGCCAATGCGGCCGAATAATGCGCCTGCGTGATGAAAAACGCGGCGCCAAGCCCGATGGCAGCACCTGTTATCGTCAGGGCATTTGCCGAAAACCGCGCGGCTGCCAGCACGCGCGCGATGTGGAACAGCGCCGGGTCGACCAGTCGGCGAAGCGCCACATCAAACATGGCGCTGCCCCATCATTTTTTCGCCAGCAGGTCCTTCAGTCCAGCAAGCGCACCCACTGGAGCGACGTCCTCTTCGCTTTTGACACCCGCAGCCCGCAAAATTTCCTCTGCCTCAGGGCTGCGCGGATAGGGATTGAGCGCGAGGCCCATTGACTGCGCAACCGCCTCACCCAAATCAATGGTCTGGCCATCGTGGAACATCGTGTCGCAATCTTCGGGTGCGAGTTCGAGTTCCACTTCGCCATTTGATGTGGGTTCAGCAATAAATTGGATATGGATGGCTTCATCCAATTTTGCAGGAACGGGATCATGCGTTGCGATGCAAAATTGCGCGAGGCTGCCCGTAAACCGTCCGGTTGCAATCACGGCGTCCGCTTCATGCTTCAACGAAATTTCAGCATCAAGATTGTCCAGCGCCGCCAGATCAAACCGCGCCATCAGGCCATTGCGCGCTGCCTCATCCGCCGAAAGCCGAAGGTTGCGGCTGTGGTTTCCCACTTCGGAAATCTTGATGACATGGCTAAACTCGTTGGCCGTCACCACTTTGCGTTACCTTCAACGATCATATCAGGCAATTGCGCCCCCAATGCACGTTCGACATCGAGCAAAGCTTGGCGG
The DNA here is from genome assembly GCA_943368745.1 of Maricaulis salignorans. Classification (GTDB taxonomy): domain Bacteria; phylum Pseudomonadota; class Alphaproteobacteria; order Sphingomonadales; family Sphingomonadaceae; genus Sphingorhabdus_B. Next base: position 215,281 of record CALRLP020000004.1, on the reverse strand, counting down.
GTATGCGCCAGCGCGCCAGCTTCGGGGGCAACGCCCCGGTAAATATTCCGCACAATGGCTTCATCAAGCTCCGCCGTATCGGACAAAGCCGAACGCAGCGCGCCGAGGCGGCCGCCGACGGCGCTCATAATCTGGCCGATATGTTTGCCAACGATCATATCGCCGATGCCAACTTCGCGCAGTTGCCCATCCATGTCGTCGACAAACACTTCGGTAAGGCGCGCCATGTCGAGTGCGTAATCACCGCTGTCCTCAAGCCGCAGCAGCACCAGCGACAATATAGAGGCAACCATATCGAAGCGTCCGTCAATGCTGTCCGGAACCTGCCCCTCGATATACCAATGCGGCTCACGCGCTTTCGCCACGATCTGGTTGTACAATGGAATCAGCTTAAGCTTGGGGTCGGGTTCCCCTTTCCCGAAAAGTCTTTTCAATAATGTCATTTTGACGCGTTTTCATCCTTACTCATCGGGCATTCATCTGGGATTGCATATTGATATTGCGCCTTAAGGATGCAATGGCAAAGGCCCAACTTTAGTGGATTAGCGGAGAAGTTTATGCGCGCGACGCAAATTGCAGGTTTTGCAGCATTATTGGCCGCTATGACATTGGCGTCTGGCTGTACCCGCCTTCGTTCGCATCAGGGCTATATTGGCGACCAAACGTTGCTGAACTCTATTCAACCCGGTGTAGACAACAGGGAATCGGTTCAGGCATCGCTTGGCCGCCCGACATTTGTGGGTCAGTTCGATCAAAACGACTGGTATTATTATTCACGCGACGCAAAGCAGCTGGCGTTCTCGCAGCCAAAGGCAGATTCGCAATATGTGCTGAAGGTCCGGTTTGACCCTGCCGGAAATGTCGCCGCGGTTACGCAAACGGGCAAAGAACTTATTTCGAAGATCAGCCCTGAAGGCGACAAAACGCCAACGCTTGGCCGCAACACCAGCTTCTTTGAAGAAATCTTCGGCAATATCGGTTCTGTCGGCGCAGGCACTGGCCAAGGCGCGACGCCGAATAGCCCGAACTGATTCTGACTTAGCGTTACGATATTGGAAAAGGCGGGGGCCATCGCCCCCGCTTTCCTGTCGCTTATTCGGTGACACCTGCCGCAGCAAGTACGGCCAAGGTTACCAGGTCGCTGGTGCTTGATGCCATGGTGGCCACCTGCACCTGACGCTCGATACCCAGCAGCATGGGCCCAATGACTTGGTCCCCGCCCAATTCGCGCAACAGCTTTGCCGACAGGTTTGCCGATTGCAGACCGGGCATGACAAGCACGTTGGCTGGCCCGGACAAACGGCAGAACGGATAGTTTTTCATCAACGCTGGGTTGAGCGCAACATCCGGCGGCATGTCGCCTTCATATTCGAAGTCGGGGCGGCGGGCATCCAATATGGCAACGGCGTCGCGGATGTTATTAAGCCAGTTTCCAGCCGGGTTGCCGAAGGTCGAGAATGACAGGAACGCCACGCGTGGAACATGGCCCATGCGGCGGGCAACGCCAGCAGTTTTCTCGGCAATATGGGCGAGTTCTTCAGCTGTCGGGCGTTCGTTCACCGTGGTGTCGGCGATAAACACCGTATGTGTTTTACCGACCATCACGTGAATGCCAAACGGTGTCGCATCCTTCTTTGCATCAAGCACCCGGCGCAACTCGCGCAGGGTTTGTCCAAAGGTACGTGTGACGCCCGTGATCATCGCGTCGGCTTGGTCCATCTGCAGCAGCAGTGCGCCAAAGATATTGCGGTCGCGGTTGACCATCCGCTGAATATCGCGGCGCAGATACCCGCGGCGCTGCAGGCGGCTATATAACCGGTCGACCATTTTCTCGACCAGTGGACTTTGGGCGCTGTTATGGATTTCATACTCGTCCGGATTGGCGCCGAGACCGATCAGTTTTTCGGTGACGCGCGCATCCCGTCCGATCAGCACGGGAACGCCATAGCCATCTTGTTTGAACTGAACGGCGGCGCGCAACACGACATCTTCTTCGGCTTCCGCAAAAATGACGCGCTTTGGCTTTGCCCTTGCGGCCTCATAGACTTGGGTCAGAACGGATGTTGTCGGGTTTTGACGCGCGCGCAGACTTGCACGGTAGGCGTTCATATCGGCAATCGGTTTTTGCGCGACGCCCGAATCCATCGCTGCCTTTGCCACGGCGGAGGCGACGATTTCCATGAGGCGCGGGTCGAATGGCGACGGGATGATATAATCACGGCCGAATTTGTGCATGATGCCGCCATAGGCAGCCGCCACTTCTTCGGGCACGGTTTCACGCGCCAATTGTGCCAAGGCATGCGATGCCGCAATCTTCATGGGCTCGTTGATCGTCGTGGCGCGCACGTCGAGCGCCCCGCGGAACAGGAATGGAAAGCACAGGACATTGTTGACCTGATTTGGAAAATCAGACCGTCCCGTCGCAATGATCGCATCGGGCCGCGCCGCGCGCGCCACAGGTGGCGAGATTTCGGGATCGGGGTTTGCCATGGCGAAGATGATCGGCTCAGGGGCCATCGTTTTTACCATGTCGGCGCTCAACGCGTTGGCGGCCGAAAGGCCAAGGAAAACATCTGCGCCGACGATCGCTTCTGCCAAGGTGCGCGTAGTCGTTTTTGCGGCATGCGCCGATTTCCACTGGTCCATGCCTTCCGTACGGCCCTGATAAATCACGCCGGAACGGTCGCACATAATCACATTGTCGTGCGGTACACCCATGCCTTTTATTAGCTCGGTGCAGGCAATCGCCGCTGCGCCCGCGCCATTGCAGACGACCTTAATATCTTTCAACGAACGGCCTGTAAGCTCACATGCATTGATCAATCCGGCCGCCGCGATGATCGCGGTGCCATGTTGATCATCATGAAAGACCGGAATGTTCATCCGCTCTTTCAACGTCTGTTCGATGATGAAGCAATCAGGCGCGGCGATATCTTCCAGATTGATGCCGCCAAATGTTGGTTCAAGAAGTTCGACCGCGTCAATGAAACGCTGCGCATCTTCGGTCTTCACCTCGATATCAATCGAATCGACATCGGCGAAGCGTTTGAACAGCACCGCCTTGCCTTCCATCACTGGCTTCGATGCCAATGCACCCAAATTGCCCATCCCCAATATGGCGGTGCCATTTGAGATAACCGCGACGAGATTACCCTTTGCGGTATAATCATAGGCCGTTGCCGGATCGTCATAAATGGCCTGGACCGGCACAGCGACGCCTGGCGAATATGCCAGAGACAAATCACGTTGCGTCGCCATTGGTTTGGTCGCCACGATTTCGATTTTCCCCGGGCGGCCTTGGGAATGAAAATCCAAGGCTTCCTGAGCTGTAATCTGGACGTCGCTATCGTTCATTTTGGGGCCTGACCGTATTTTATAATTTAAAGTGCCCTAACGTGGTGGTGCCGCTAGGGCAAGCATTGCCCCGCAGGAATGGCTCCGCTATCGCGTTGCCCATGACGGGGACAATGAAAGCAACATCGGGACCGACACCAATGATGGTGCAGTATCTCGCGCTGAAGGCGAAGGCCGAAGATTGCCTGTTGTTCTACCGCATGGGCGACTTTTTTGAGCTATTCTTCGATGATGCGCGCGCTGCTGCTGCAACGTTGGATATCGCGCTGACATCGCGCGGCGAACATGATGGCAGGCCGATTCCGATGTGCGGCGTGCCGGTGCATGCAGCCGAAGGATATCTGGCGCGGCTCATTAAGGCAGGGCACCGCGTTGCGATTGCAGAGCAAACCGAAAGCCCCGAAGATGCCAAAGCGCGCGGCGGTTCGAAGACATTGGTGGCGCGCGACATTGTCCGGTTCGTGACGGCAGGGACGCTGACGGAGGACAGCTTGCTCGACAGCTGGACTTCAAACATGCTCGTCGCCGTCGCACCGGTGGGTGACGAATATGGTCTGGCCGCGGCAGATATTTCGACGGGCTATTTCGAACTCGTCACTGTTGCGGCGAGCGCACTTGAAGCGGAGCTTGCACGCCTTTCCGCAAGCGAACTTGTCGTTCCGGATGGTTTGGCGCAACAACTTACGGGCGCAATCATTCGTCCGCGCGCTGATTTTGACAGCATTGTTGGCGGCGATGTGTTGAAACAGCATTTTGCCCTTTCGACCTTGGATGCCATCGGTGCGGTCACGCGTGCTGAGCAGGCTGCCGCTGGCGGGCTCATCGCCTATCTGGCGCATGTCGGGCAAGGCAACATGCCCTTCCTCAAACTGCCGGTCCGGCGTGAAGTGCATGCCCATTTGCTGATTGACCAAGCAACGCGCGATAGCCTGGAAATCAGCGCAGCGAACAAAGGCGCACGCGCTGGATCATTATTGGCCGAGGTGGATCGCACGATAACGGGTGCTGGCGCACGCCAGCTGGCGTCAGACCTGTCTGCGCCGTTGATGGACCAAAGCATCATCGAAGCGCGCTTGTCGCTGGTGCAGTGGTTCCATGATGCGCCCTTGACCCGCGATGCCGTCCGGTCCGCTTTACGGCAATTGCCGGATATCGCCCGTGCCTTGGGACGTGTCGTTGCCGGACGCGGCAGTCCACGTGACTTGGGACAAATTCGCGATGGGTTGGATGCGGCGCGCCATCTGCGGGAACGATTGGGCGCCATGGCCAACCGCCCCCAATTGCTCGATCAATTGCTGCCGATGTTGGATGGCCACGGCCATATGGTGGACGTCCTCAGCCGTGCGCTTGTCACCTCCCCGCCCACCGATACGGCGCAGGGCGGTTACATCGCAGAAGGCTATGATGCGGCGTTGGACGTGTTGCGTTCGGCTGGCCGTGACGGGCGGCAAGCGATTGCCCAATTGGAGGCGCGCTATCGCGATTCGACCGGCGTTGCTGCGCTGAAGATCCGGCACAATGCTGTTCTTGGATATTTTGTCGAAGTGCCGGCCAAGCATGGCGATGCGCTCATGGCGGCCGGGTCAGGCTTTGCGCACCGGCAAACGATGGCTGGCGCAGTCCGTTTCAACTCGCCGGAGCTTCATGAAGAGGCCATGCGCATCACACAGGCCAGTGGACATGCCTTGGCTGCTGAAGCCGCGCATTTGGAAGAGCTGACCGGGATTGTGCTGGCCCGCCGTGATGCAATCGCCGCGAGCGCCGACGCCTTGGCGCGGATTGATGTTTCGGCGGCGCTTGCGGAACGGGCTGCAGAGGGCAATTGGTGCCGTCCATCTTTTGTCAGCCACCCATGCCTTGAAATCGAAGGCGGCCGACATCCGGTGGTTGAAAGCGCACTCGCGAAATCAGGTGACCGCTTCATTGCCAATGATTGCAAGCTGTCGCCCGATAAGCGGCTGTGGTTGGTGAGCGGTCCAAATATGGGCGGTAAATCCACCTTCCTGCGGCAGAATGCGTTGATCGTTTTACTGGCACAGGCGGGCAGCTATGTCCCTGCGACATCGGCCAAGCTTGGCCTTGTTGACCGCCTTTTCAGCCGCGTGGGCGCATCGGATAATCTGGCGCGCGGGCGATCGACTTTCATGGTTGAAATGGTCGAAACGGCGGCCATTCTTGCGCAGGCAACTGAACGCAGCTTTGTGATTTTGGATGAGGTTGGGCGCGGCACATCGACTTATGACGGCCTTGCCATTGCATGGGCGGTTGTCGAAGGCATTCACGAAACCAATCGCTGCCGCTGCCTGTTTGCAACGCACTATCACGAACTGACCCGGTTGTCGGACAGCCTTGACGCGCTGTCGCTGCACCATGTCCGCGCAAAGGAGTATAAGGGCGACCTCGTCTTGCTCCACGAGCTTGGCGATGGCCCCGCCGATCGCAGTTACGGGATCGCGGTGGCAAAGCTTGCCGGTCTTCCGCCGCAAGTCGTGTCGCGGGCAAAGACTGTGCTGGAGAAGCTCGAAAAAGGGCGCGCCGAAACAGGCGGTCTGGCCGCGGGATTGGGTGACCTACCATTGTTCAGCGCCGCGCTCGACGCCGCCGAAGCAAAGGTTGATGCCTTGCGTGAAAAGCTGACCGGCCTCGATATCGACGCGCTTAGCCCGCGGGCTGCGCTTGACCTGCTCTATGAATTAAAGCGTGCGGCGGGCGAAAATTAATTTACCCCAAAGACAGGAATAAACCGGCCAGCGCCGCGCTCATCAGGTTCGATAGCGATCCCGCAGCAAGCGCTTTCAAGCCCAGCTTGGCAATCATGGGTCGCTGGTTTGGCGCAAGGCTTCCCGTCACGGCCATTTGAATGGCAATCGAGCTGAAATTGGCAAATCCGCACAAGGCGAATGTGACGATGCCGACCGTTGGTGCGGAAAGTTCTTTCAGTGCGCCCAAATCAATGAAGGCGACAAATTCGTTCAGAACGATTTTGGTGCCGAACAAACCGCCGGCCTGAATCGCTTCATGCCATGGTACGCCCAAAAGGAACATCACGGGCGCAAAAGCATAGCCAACAATTTGCTGGAAACTCAGGTCAGGCTGGCCAAACCAGCCGCCGATGCCGCCCAATATGCCGTTGGCCAGCGCGACCAAGGCAACGAAAGCAAGGACCATCGCGCCGACCGCTACCGCCAGTTTAACGCCGGTTTGTGCACCCTGCGCCGCGGCCATGATGATATTGGCGGGTTTTTCTTCGCCATCATCATGGACCATGACGGGTTCATCATCCGGGTGCGGGTTTGCCAGCGCAGGATCACCTTCGGCGAGCGCGACAGGCGGCGCGTCAGGCATCATCAGTTTGGACATCAATATGCCGCCTGGTGCGGACATGAATGCTGCCGCGAGCAGATAATCAATGCGGATGCCCATGGATGCGTAAGCGGCCAATATGGTTCCCGCGACGCCCGCCATGCCAACGGTCATGACGCAGAAAAGCTGTTCGGGTTTCAAATTGGCAAGATAGGGGCGGATGACCAATGGTGATTCTGACTGGCCCACGAAAATATTTGCGGCAGCGCAAAGGCTTTCGACTTTTGAAATGCCGGTAATCTTTTGCAAACCGCCACCGATCCAGCGGATGACATATTGCATGATGCCCAAATAATAGAGGATCGAGATCAGCGACGCGAAGAAGATAATGACGGGAAGCGCGGCAATCGCAAAGCTGTTGCCACCGATTTCGGGAGAGGCGAGCGGACCAAAAATGAACTGCGTGCCCTTCGCTGAATAGCCAAGCAGGTTCGAAACGCCGGTAGACGCGGCATTGAGCGCGACCTTACCCCATGAGGTATAAAGAACGAGGGCGGCTACGCTGGCTTGCAAGGCAAAGGCTGCGCCAACCACGCGGAACTTGATGGCGCGGCGGTTTGACGAGAGCAAAATGGCGATCGCGAGAATGACGATCATGCCTGCAAGGCTCAATAAAATATGCATAAAATCCCGACCCCTGATATATTGCTGCGACACCTAGCGCCATCGTTGGCCTTGCGCCAATAAAATTAGACGCTAGTCAGTTTCGCATGACTGATCAGACTACATCGGGCGTATCATTAAGCGCCATTCCGCGCTCCTTGTTTGTTTTTGCCATCTTCTATGGTGGCATGGTCCCCTTGGGCGGATTTTTGGGCGCAAAGCAGGTTGCGATTGGGCCGCTGGCTGTTGAAGCGGGGATTTTTCCGTTTCTGACGCTGATCGCGGTTTCGAGCGCAATCGCCGAGATGCATGGCCGGGCGGTTGCGGATCGGTTGGTACGCTATGGTTTCGTTCCGCTATTTATTGCCATTGGTCTTGCCTATTTCGTTCTTCAGTTGCCGACTGACCCGGAAATGTATGAACCAGCGAAAGAAGCCTTTCCGATTATCGTCGGCCAAAGCGGGCGGATGATGGCAGCAGGCATACTCGCTTATGGCGTATCGGTTTCGTTGAATGTCTGGTTGTTTGCGCGGCTGAAAGGCACGTCGGGCAAGTTCCTTGCGGCTCGTGGTTTTGTCGCTGCGGCTTTGTCGCAGATTGTCGACACGCTGATCTTCATCACCGTGTCCTTCTATGGCGTGCGCCCTATCGCCGATCTGATGGTCGGGCAGATGATTGCCAAAATCGTCCTGTCGGCGGTCATGGTGCCGCTGGTCATTGCTCTGGTCGTTCGTATCGGCCGCAAGCTCGATGCTGAAGGTGCAGCATGACGATTAACCCCGCCAATCTTGCCAAAGCAGAAACGCTTACCGAAGCTCTGCCTTATTTGCAGCGTTATGCGGGCAAGACATTTGTCGTAAAATATGGCGGCCATGCGATGGGCGATGCTGGTTTGGCGCGCGATTTCGCAGACGATGTTGTGCTTTTGAAGGCCGTCGGCATTAACCCCGTCGTCGTTCATGGCGGCGGCCCGCAAATCGGTGCCATGCTCAAAAAACTGGGCGTGGAAAGCCAATTTGTCGACGGTTTGCGCGTCACCGATGCTGAAACGGCCAAGATCGCCGAAATGGTGCTTTCGGGCGCCATCAACAAAGAACTAGTCGGCTGGATCAACGCTGCTGGTGGCAAAGCGCTTGGCATATCCGGCAAAGACGGCGGCTTTGTAACCGCAACGAAGGTTCAGCGGACGCAGAAAGACCCAGACAGCCATATCGAACGCAATATCGATTTGGGCTTTGTCGGCGAACCGACGACGGTCGACCGCAGCGTCATTGATACGATCAGCGCCGCCGGCATGATTCCGGTCATTGCGCCCATTGGCGTTGGCGCAGACGGGCATACGTACAACATTAACGCCGACACCATGGCGGGCGCGGTGGCGAGTGCGCTTGGCGCATCGCGTTTGTTCCTTTTGACCGATGTTGCAGGCGTGCTCGACAAATCGGGCGAGTTGCTGACCGATCTGGATCCGGCGGCGATTGCCAAGCTGCAAAGCGACGGCACGATTAGCGGCGGCATGATTCCCAAAATCCAGACCTGCGTTGATGCGGTGGAATCGGGCGTGGACGCAGCGGTCATCCTCGACGGGCGCACGAGCCATGCGATGTTGATTGAAATGTTTACTGTGAAGGGTGCGGGCACGCTTATTCATAAGTGATATAGGCTATTGCTGTTTTAGGGTGTTGATACAGCGCCTTGGCTCGGCTAATCGCTCAGGCCAGACTTATCCGGAGAATTTCATGCTTCTCGCGCTCATTTCCATTATTGGCTATCTTATGTCGATCCTGTCGACGGTGGTCATCGTTCAGTTTATCTTGAGCCTGCTCATCGCGTTTAACGTCGTCAGCCTTTCGAACAATATTGTCTCCTCCATCTGGCAAGCGTTGAATGTCATTCTTGAACCGTTTTTGAGGCCCATCCGGAAAATCCTGCCCGACACCGGCATGATTGATTTTTCGCCAATGGTGTTGCTGATCGGGCTGCGCATTCTGCAGATGCTTCTGATGGGCCTTGCCAGCGATATCTCAATGGCGGGCATGTGAGCACCGCTATGATCATTGATGGCAAAGCCTTTGCCGCTAATTTGCGCCAACGGATCGCAGCTTTAGTCCCTGCCTTTGTCGCCAAAACAGGCAGAAGCCCCGGTCTCGCGGTTGTGCTGGTGGGCGAAGACCCCGCAAGCCAAGTCTATGTCGGATCCAAGAAAAAGGCGACTGTCGAAGCGGGCATGAACAGCTTTGAACATAAGTTGTCCGCTTCTGTTTCGCAGGATGAATTGATCGCATTGGTCGAAATACTCAATGCCGATCCGGCTGTTGATGGCATCCTGGTTCAGCTGCCCTTGCCAGCGCATATGGATGACAAGGCGGTCATTGCCGCGATTGATCCCGCCAAGGATGTTGATGGGTTCCATGTGGTCAATGCAGGTCGGCTTGCGGTGGGTGAGGATGCTTTTGTGCCCTGCACGCCTTTGGGCTGCCTAATGCTCTTAAAAGACCATATGGGCGATTTGTCCGGTAAGAATGCTGTCGTGATTGGACGTTCCAACATTGTTGGCAAACCAATGGCGCAATTGTTGCTCGCTGAAAATTGCACCGTCACCATCGCGCATAGCCGCACGCAGGATTTGCCCGATGTGGTGCGGCGCGCGGATATTGTTGTCGCAGCCGTCGGCCGTGCTGAAATGGTAACCGGCGACTGGTTGAAACCGGGCGCAGTGGTCATCGATGTCGGCATCAACCGCCTTGCGCCCGCAGATGGGCAAAGCAAGGGCCGGCTGGTCGGCGACGTTGCCTTTGACGATGCAATAGGTCATGCTGGTGCAATCACACCTGTGCCCGGCGGTGTTGGCCCCATGACCATTGCGTGCTTGTTGCGCAACACTCTGGTCGCCGCGCATCGTCGTGCAGGAATCGATGTGCCGGAAGGAATATGACGCCATGAAAGCCCTTTCAGCCCTAGCACTTGTTGCGGTGGTGACGGGCTGTGCGTCTGGACCGAGCCCTGAATTTCGTACCTTCCAACCCAAGATTGCCAATCCAAGTGCGATCATCGCGGCGGAAATTGGATTTAACCAGCTTGCCCAACAAAAGGGCCAATGGACGGCATTTCGCGAAACGGCTGCAAAGGATGCGGTGATGTTTGTGCCGCAACCTGTGGCCGCGTCCGAATGGTTGAAAGGCAAGGCCGATCCGGTGGCATCGGTGAAGTGGCAACCGCATAAGGCATTCATGTCGTGCGACGGCAAAACCGGCGTCACGACCGGTGCATGGCAGCGGCCCGATGGCTCGACTGGCTATTTCACCACTGTGTGGGAATTTGTCGAAACGAACAATCGCGGTGATGGCGAATGGAAGTGGGTGCTGGATCATGGCGACGCCCTGACCGCGCCGCGTATGCCGAAGGAAATGATTGAGACCAAGGTCGCGAGCTGCAAGGGCCGTGCGCCCGCAATGCCGCTGGCGCCACCCGAGGGCGCGAAAACGAAGATCGGTTATGCGCGGGATCAGTCACTAAGCTATAGTTGGATTGTGCACCCAAATGGCGCGCGGACCATTGAAATCAAATTGTGGAACGGTGAAGCTTCAGAGACCGTGATTACCGATCAGGTTGCTGCGCAACGATGATTGACCTGTTCCTCTCGGCCTTCATCACATTTTTCGTTGTGATCGATCCTCCAGGATGCGCGCCAATTTATGCGAGCCTGACCAAAGGCGCAAATGCCGCGCAGCGCCGCAATATGGCGTTTCGCGCCGTCATCGTCGCGTCGGGCATATTGCTGGTGTTTGCGTTGTTTGGCGAACAATTGCTCTCGGCATTGCACATTGAATTGAACAGCTTCCGAATCGCTGGCGGCATCATGCTGTTTCTTATCGCCATCGACATGGTTTTTGAAAAGCGCACCGAACGCCGGGAAGAACGCGCGCAAAAAATCCTCGATACGCCCGAAATCGAAGACGTCTCGGTCTTTCCTATGGCTATGCCTATGATTGCGGGGCCAGGCTCCATCGCATCGGTCATGCTGTTGATGTCGCAAAATAGCGGCATTGATCGCGCCAGCGTCATCCTTGGCGCGCTTGCCACGGTGCTGATTCTGACCTTGCTCGCGCTTCTGGCTGCTGGTCCGATCATGAGGGTGCTGGGCGCAAATGCAGAGGCTGTTATCACACGCCTTCTTGGCGTGCTCCTCGGCGCACTTGCGGCGCAGTTTGTCATTGATGGATTGCGCGCAAGCTTCGCTGGCTGATTATTGCAGCGTTACTCGGTCGTCCGATCCGTCGTGGCGTCCAAAAAACTGCATCAATTGAACGATCGTATCTGCGCGGTCTGACAAGCCCCGTGCCTCCAACAATGCCTGTTTCGCGGCATAGTCAAATGGCGCGATTTGGGCGATGGCATTGACCAGCGAATAATCATCCAGCTGCGACACTGCGCTCCAATCAACACTATAACCCTGCGCTTCGGCAAAGCGGCGCGATTCGATTTCGAGTGAGGCGCGTTCCGCCAGCGACAGGGCGTCGCCGATTTCGTCTTCTTCCCAAAGCTCGGCTTCGACCTGCCGAAAGCTGGTGGTGACATTCAGCTCATTCACGATCGAAAAGCGCTGCACGCCTTCCAGAATGATATTGTACCGGCCATCGTCGAGCGCCTCGACATCGTGGATGCGTGCAAGACAGCCGACGGTGAACAGCGGCGGGTTGGTGCCCTGTCCCTTTGGCTGGATCATGCCGATTTTGCGGTCACGCGCCAGCGAATCGCCGACAAGGTCACGGTAGCGTGGTTCAAAAATATGCAGGGGCAATTGCATGCCCGGAAAAATAATGGCCCCAGCGAGTGGGAAAATCGAGATACGGCGCGTGGTCATCCGAACAATATCGCAGATAATTTGCGGCGTGTTGCCGACACCCATGGGTCCTCAAGGCCAATGACGGCAAATATTTCCAAAAGCCGCGCCTTTGCCGCGCCTTCATTCCATTCGCGGTCGGCGGCAATGATATGCAGCAACGCTTCGGCTGCGCCATCGCGATCACCGGCGGCCATTAACGCATTTGCGAGATCAAGCCGCGCTTGATGGTCGTCGGGTGCGGCATCCACGGCTGCTTTCAAACCTGCCAGTTCCTCGGGCGGGACAGCAGCGGCGGCAATGCTCAATATCGATCCCGCCTTTTCGAGCGCAGGATCGGCGCGCAGCTCTTCACTCAAGCTGTCATAAACCGCCTGCGCCTCTTCCAGACGGCCAATAGCGGCCAGAGTTCGGATGATGCCCGACAATGCAGCGGGATGTTCGGGCGATATCGTCAGCGCCTCTGCAAACAGCCCATAAGCCTGCTCGGCGCTATCGTGCGCCAAAAGATCTTCTGCAGCTTCCATCAGCGGCAAGAGGGCAGCTGTGGGGTCATCCGCAACCGGCCCTGCCGATATCGGCAATTTCTCAAGCAGCTGGTCCAGCATTTGTTTCAACTGCGGCTCTGTGCGTGCTGGTGACAGGTCCGCAATGGGCTGTCCCTGAAAAATGGCATAGACGGTAGGAATCGAACGCACCTGAAACTGCGACGCGATGAACTTATTTTCGTCGACATTGACCTTGGCCAACACGACGCCGCGATCTGCATATTCTGCCGCAACCTTTTCTAATATTGGCGTCAACTGCTTGCATGGGCCGCACCATTCGGCCCAGAAATCCAGAATCACCAATTTATCCATCGACGGCGTAACTATGTCGTTCCGGAATTGCTCAACGGCTTTTTGCTCGTCGGTGGTAAGGCCCATCGTCGCCACTTCATTCTCCATTCAACAGGATTCGTATCGCCCCTATGTGAGCAAAGAGATGGGTTTCACAATAGAGGCATTACCCCAGTTTTCGTAAAAAGCCGATATTTGGGGCTTGCAGGGGAATATACCCCATGCTAACGGCGCGCCTCACCCGTCAGGATTTCAAGAACCTGACCGCCAGAGCGGGCGTAGCTCAGGGGTAGAGCACAACCTTGCCAAGGTTGGGGTCGAGGGTTCGAATCCCTTCGCCCGCTCCAGTTTTCTCCTAATCGGATTAGGAATTTCATGATAGAAAATGGGCCGAAACACATTTGCATCGTGGATGACGACGGAGATTTCGTTGAGTTTCTTGGTCAGTATCTAAATGCCCGCGGCCTTGAAGCGAAGGGCTTCGACACCGCAGAGGCTCTCCTGAAGTCAGGTGAGTTGCCGGCATTTGATTTTTTCATTTTGGATCTTGGCCTACCCGGTATTGATGGCGTCGACCTTATCACGCTGATCCGGGCGCAGTCTTCTGCCGGAATCTTGGTGATCAGCGGCAGAATGGGTGCAGACGCATTTAATTCTGCGCTCACGGCGGGCGCTGACATGTTCGTGAATAAGCCCGTCCGCTTCGATCAGGTGTATAACGCCATTGCTTCGGTCTGTCGCCGCATGACGAACAGGTCGGTTCGCAATGCGTCGTGGAGGCTTGATAGCAGCCGGTCGCAGTTCGTTTCACCCGCGGGTTCTGTCGTAGATTTGACAGCGATTGAGCTCCTGATACTGCATGGCCTGTGTGGAGATACGACAACCCCCAAGTCCCGGCAGGATCTGGCGGAAGCAGCGGGTCTTGTGCAGAGTGCTGATGACCGAAATTTGGATTCAGCCATTTTCCGTCTGCGGCGTAAAATCGAAAAAGTCACAGCTCAACCTTCGCCGCTGAAGACGGTGCACGGGTTTGGATATCAGGTTACTGAAGCGGTTGAGGTGCTTGATACGCCAGATGCGGTTAGGTGAACAATAGCGCATATATTGAGGCGCTGGGCTATGCCTTTTTGGGCCTAGTGATTGCTTTTACCATTTGCCAAATCTTGCTGCTTCGGCCGGGTAGACGGGTAGCAAATTTGTTATGGATGATCGGGAGCGCTTTCAGTGTGATGTCCGTCTTTGGCTCGCGGAACCTCCTGACACTTTACAGCAACGAAGTTCTTACACTCTGGGCAGCCAATGCCTCTCTTGCTGCCGGTGTGTTCAAATATGCGGCCTTAAGTTTTCCGTCTAAACGCTTTGTCCGGGATCGTTTCTCTAACGTCCTGATTTTCGCTTCCATCATTGTAATGCCGATCGCTGTTCTGCCATCTGTCGAGCCATATCGATTGTTGATGACGTCAATCATAGGTATATCAATTTGTGTCGCATGCGCCCGCGCAGCCTATCGAAACAGATATTGGGCAAGCCCATATGATTTTGGACGAGGCTTGGTAATCACCGGAATGGGCATATCCGTTCTTATGTTGGCTGCGCGTGGGTTGACCTCCTATCCCTTTGGCGAAGACAGGGTTTATATAGGCCCTTCAACCCTACAAGTGTTCAGTTTGGGTGCATTTGTTGTGATTTCACTTTTAGTGCAGATCGGGTTTACCGGCATGCTAATTGCGCGGCAGGACAAAGTGTCAGAATTCATCGATCGCCGTAATGTGCGGGCTTGGCAAAGGTCCGCTCTGCTTGCGAAGCGGGGTCAAAGCCTGCGCACATTAGCAAAACAGCGCCTCGATCTCATCCAGCTTTTGACACATGAGGTTCGACAGCCGATCAACAATGCGCAAGCCTCTCTACAGTCAATAACGCCCGACCTTGATAAAGCGTCGTTGATTTCGGACCGCGCAAACCATGCCTTGGATCGTTCCAAGACGTCATTGGATGGCATCACCCGCGCCCTGTCCAATGTCATCGTTGCAGGCACGCTGGTTGCTGACGACCAGAACTTTTCCAGGCAACAAGTCGATGCGATGGAAATTCTTGAAATGGCGCAGCTGGATTGCAATCCAGCCAATCAGAAGCGCATTGTCGTGGCGCCGCCGCGCGATCACATCTTTATCGAATGTATACCGACCCTATTGCGCGTGGCGCTCCACAATATTCTAGAGCATGCTATAAGTTTTGCTGACCCGGAAGAAAATATTTTCGTTTCAGTGACTGCTGATGACGTAAAGCTAGGTGTCGCATTCACGATTACCGGCAACATGAGCCAACAGAAAACAGACAAAACGGATGCGTCGCCGGATGGTCACGGTACGGAGAGGTCTTCGCCTAAGATGGCCAGTTTCGGGCTTTTCGTTGCGAACCTTGTCGCGCAAAATCATCTGGGCGAATGTTCGATTGAGACAGACAGTTCTGGTATCACAAAAATTGTATTTTTTGTTAGTTAATAATAGAAAACCAATAGTAAAATGACACGATTTATATCGGCGAGCGTTTTGTAAATGACAATTCAAGAGCAAATACAAAATATTAGTTTTCTGCATTTCGCGGAATTAACAGCCTTTGCATTGGCTCTTTTATTTACAGTAAAATCCAGAAATATGAAACCGTCCGCAATTTGGGCGGCGTCCAATATGATGTCTGCGCTCGCGATGATTTATCCATCGGTATTGGTTGAAACGCAAAGTTCAACTGGATATAATGAGGTAGGTTTTATATTGAGTGCCTTAGCACTGATCTTACCCTATTTTGCGCTGGCAAGCGGTCAAAACAAGATTGTTCATTTCTGCAAGTCTCTCCCTATTTTTGGTGTTGCGGTGGCGGGAATGATAATCTCCACCATTCCTAGCTATGGATGGCTTGCATCTGTGATAGGCTATTCATCAGGTGGAATTGTCGTTTTTGCAACAGCTTGGGTGTGCCAAAAAAATCGGTATTGGCGCGGACTTTGGGGCCAGGGGTTTCTGGTCGCGGGCCTGTGCTTCTGTGCACTCATCCTCCTGTGGCGCGGCTGGGTCGTCTTTGATGGGCGCGAAGGCACAGGGTTTATCGTAGACCCAGCAAAGTCTCTGCTTGGGCTTCAAATGCTGGTGGTGACGTCATTCTTCATGCAAATTGGTTTTTTTGCGATGGTCGGGGGGCGTGAATCGCGGTCTCGTCGCTTTGCCGGTCGCCGCGCTGCTCGGTTGTTTGAAATTAGCTTGGAGATGGAGCAGGAAGAAAAGCGTTTAGCCGTCATCGCCGATGTAAGGCTCTATACGTTGAACCTGTTAACGCACGAGGTTCGTCAGCCAATTAATAATGCCCAAGCTGCGCTTGAGGCACTTAACGACGAAATTAAACCGCATAGCCCCGATGCGACACATGTTAAAAAGACGATTGGTCGCGCGCAATCAGTCCTTGATTCCATCAACTTGTCGGTTTCCAACGCTATTCTGGGCATTCCGTTGCTGGATGATCAACATGCGGTCGCAACCCGTTCTGTAAACGCACATGATGTGGCTGAACTCGCGAAATTTGATTGCCCAATTGACCTCGCGCATCGGATCAAGTCGGGTTCGGTTGACTCGCCCATTTACGTCGATATTGATCCCATTCTTGTCCGCCTTGCCCTGCGGAACCTTTTGGACAACGCGCTGAAATATTCACCGGCATCAACTGAGATACAGCTCGACATCATTCAGCGTGAAGACCGAATTGGCACCTCTTTTACCGTGACCAGCCAGCTGAACGGTCCCGATTTGCTGAATGAGGATATTTTTATGCAGGGTGTTCGTGGTTCGGGCACGCATGCAGAAGGCTCTGGCCTTGGGTTATTCCTCGTCAGAAAAGTTGCGGAAACGCACCACGGAACAATATCCTATGCCGTTCATGATCAAAAAACGGTTACATTTGACCTGTTCATCCCCGACTAGGTTCCAAGGGAAACCAAGTCGCAACATTAGCGCAAATTAAGCTTTTGAAAAATTGCCCCGACAACACCCGCAGCGCTGAATGGTCAGCGGATTACGGGCTTCGCGGAGGCATTCTGACCCGATGGCTTTGTACCTGATTGACCCCCTGCGGCGGCAGTTGACTTGGGTAAGCCGAGGCCTGGAGCCTGACCAAAACCGGCGGGCAGGCGCCCGTTGTTGGCGAGCGCCGCGCTTAATCTGGCGGCGCCATCGGGGGTCATCGCCCCCATAATCATCCCCATCGAACGTTCGCGAATTTCTTTGGTAATCTTGACCTGAACATCAAGGCCCAGCTTCTCCATGACCATGGCAGCTTTGGCCGGCTTCATAGCCTGATAAATGCGGGCAAGGTTGCTGATTGCCTCATCCGCCAGAGCAGGTTGCGCCGGTTGGCCGGGCAGTCCGCCCACAACCGCTGGTGTGCCTGGCGCGCCGGCTGCTTGCGGACTGCTGGCGCCAAGCTTCTCCCGCAAACGGTTTTCGGCAGCTTGTACCACTTGCTTCTGCAAATCGAGCTTGCGCTTTTGTTCAGCTACGGCGCGATCGCGATCAGCAAGATTCTCCTTGATCGACGCGCCAAGGCGGCTGGTCTCTGCAGGCTGGTTGGCAATGGCACTCCCAAGACCAACAGACGCACTAAGTGCACTGAAAGCGGTGAGTTGCAGGAGGGTAGGCCGGAAGCGCATTATATATTATCCTTCTGGCGGGTTTCAATTTCGGTTCTGAGTTGAGAAACAACCTGTGAAAGCGGATGTGCATTTGCCTGTTCCACAGCGTCAATAACCCTGTCAGCCGCAGCGTTGGCGAGGTCAGCCATAAAAGAAAGTTCGTCGCGCAAATCCTGCGATTTGGTTAACGTCAGCTTGTTGGCAAGCGCGCAGCCTGACAAAGCTTCCTTCGTCTCTTGGGTAACCTGACGGGCCTCTTCGGACGATCTGTCGAGTGCGACGATCATGCCCTTGAAATCCGTGCTGCGCAGCATCCTGATGCTTCGCATCAACCGTGCAGTTTGAACAAGAACGGCGATGCACAAAAGCATCAGTACAAAATTAAGTGTATTAGACATGTCAATCATGACAACCTCACTGGCCGAGGGGTTTATTTATAGAGATCGACATCCGGCCGTCATGGAGGCCAAAATATCCATCTGAAACAACAACATCACCGCATTGTATGCGAACCGTTGAATTGGGCACGACCCCTAAGGGAATGAGGTCGCCCGGCTTAAGATTTTGCACTTCGTTAACGGTCAAAATTTGTTCGCCCAACACGGCCTTTATCTCCAAGTCCATCGCTGCAACCTCTCGTTGCATGTGTTCATCCCAAACGCTCTGCAGATTAATCTGCTCGCCCATGAACTTCTGCTGCAATTTCTCCCGCACTGGCTCTATGGTCGTATAGGGCAACAGTACGGACATAATTCCTGATTTGGAGCGAATGCCGACCGAAAACTCAGCGACCACGGCCACGTTGCTCATCCCGGTAATGGTTGCGAAATGGATGCCCGTTTCGATCCGATTGAGCTTCATTTGAACCTCACGGACTTCTTTGAACGCTTCCTGCAAGTCTGCCAGCGCAACTTCGAGCATATGGCCGACCAGTTTAATCTCCAGTTGGGTGAAGCTGCGGTTCTCGGACGTTAGGGGGCCATCGTCTTGCTGCGGTGCGGCGCGGTTGCCCAATAATGTCTCGATCACGTGGCGCGCCAGCTGATTGTCGAGTGTGATCAGGCCGAAATTCTCCAATTCCACGATGGTAAATACGCCCAGGACGGAGCGCCCATCTTGGCGGTTAAGGAATTCGCCGAATCGCAAAGACACCAACTGTTTCAATTCGACTTCGACGGCGCCGGACGTGAGGTTACGCATGCTTGTCGAGAAGGTGCGCACCATGCGGTCGCATACAACCTCAAGCAACGGGAGCTGCGCTTGGCTGATGACGTTGGACTCGATCATGGCCCTAATGCCGAGTGGCGGCATAGGGTTGGCATCGCCTTCCGGCTGCATTGCTGCTGGATCGCTTGGTTCGGTCATATCACTCACTGCTGAATAAGGTCTTGGATAAGGATATCGTCGACCTTGTCTGCTCCGACGCGATCCTTTGTTCGCCGCGTCATTTCCTCCTTGATACGGAAGACACCCGCTGAACCAGCGAGGTCTTCCGGGCGCAGTTCGCGCAGGAAAGGCTGAAGCGCGTCGCGGATTTCAGGCATGCGTTCCTTAAGCTCTTCCCCTGCAGCCTCATCGGGTGCGGCGATAGCGAAATTGATTTTCAGGAATGCGCTCTGGCCATCGGGCGTCCGCAAATTGACGATCATTTCGGGGGCCGGTACATAGATCGCAGCTTCAGCAGATTTGTCCTCAGCTACCTTCTTTTCCGTATCGCCGTGCTGCATGACTAGGAAATAATATCCTAGGCCTCCTGCAATCAGCAAAAGCACGGCCACCACAGCGGCAATGATCCGAATTTTCTTGCGCTTGGCGGCTACATCGTCGGATTCTTGAGGATCAAGCAGGTCGTCTGCTTCTTGATCAAGTGCTGGTTCTGCCATCTGGGACCTTTCAATTTTTCCGGCTGCCGTCCGCCGAGGTACATTTTTTCCTATTATAGGATAGCATCGAGCAAAATTTGCCGCATGCGCATACAAAGAGGCGATCAGGAAGGTCCCTACGATGGATGTGTCGAGTTATGTGCTACTAAGCCAGGAGCAAGCGTTACGCCGCCGCCTGGATGTTATCGCCAACAATATGGCGAATATGAACACGACGGGCTTCCGGCGTGAAATGCCGGTGTTTCAGGAATATGTGGAGAACAACCCCACGCCGCCTGCTCCCGGCATGAAATCGACTTCGTACGTGCTCGATTATGGCTCGATGCATGACATGTCGCCCGGTGCCTATCAACCAACAGGCAATCCACTGGATGTCATGATTGAAGGGCAGGGCTATCTCACGGTCGAAGGACCCGACGGCAATCCTGCCTATACACGGGCAGGGATGCTGCGTGTATCCTCGAAGGGCGAGCTTGAAACATCCGCTGGTAGGCGTTTGCTCGGATCGACAGGGCAGCCCATCGCCATTCCGGCCGAACAAGCAGGCCAAATCCGCATCGCGAAGGATGGCGCTGTAACGGGGCCCCAAGGGGAGCTAGGGCGCCTGTCGCTTGCTACCTTCCCCGACGAATCCAAGTTGCTACCCATCGGAAACAACATGTTTTCAGCTGGTGGCATGACAGCGACGGCGGCCCCGGTGATCAAGTTGCATGCGGGCGGTGTTGAGGCTTCCAACGTCCAGCCCTTGGTTGAGACGACGCAAATGATTGAGGTTCTGCGATCCTATCAAAACAGCCAGCGCGCGATTCAGGGCATCCGCGACCTTCGCTCGAAAGCAATCGAAAAACTGGGCCAGCTGGGCTGAGCTAATTCAACGTATCTTTTTATCATAAGGAATATCGCTATGCGTTCACTTTCAATTGCCGCAACCGGGATGCTGGCACAGCAGACCAATGTCGATGTAATATCGAACAATATCGCCAACATGAATACGACGGCGTTCAAGCGTCAGCGCGCTGAGTTTCAGGATTTGCTCTATCAACAGGAACAGCGCCCCGGGGGCGCGACCTCCGGCACCGACGCCATGGCGCCGTCGGGTATTCAAATCGGATCAGGTGTTAAGACCGCCGGAATTTACCGAATTGCCGAACAAGGTGCCCTGACCCAGACCAGCAACCGCTTCGACGTCGCGATTGATGGCCAAGGCTATTTCCAGGTCGACTTGCCAACCGGAGCAACGGCCTACACCCGTGCGGGTTCGTTCCAAGTTTCTGATCAGGGCGAACTTGTGACCAGCGATGGGCTAAGGGTGCAACCGGGCATCGCGATACCGCAAGGGGTCGTTGACGTGGTCATTTCGAAGACCGGTGAAGTCCAGGTCAAGAATGCCGATACGCCCGCGCTGCAGACGGTTGGCCAGCTGCAGTTGGCGACATTCACGAACGAGGCCGGGCTTGAAGCGCTTGGTGGCAATCTTTTTGTTGAGACTGCAGCTTCGGGACAGGCTTCGGTCGCGTCGCCGGGCGAGCCAGGCTACGGAACGCTGGCGCAAGGATTTCTCGAAGCGTCCAACGTCAATCCGGTCTCTGAGATTACGGCGTTGATTACGGCGCAGCGTGCTTATGAAATGAACAGCCGCGTCGTGAAGACGGCTGACGAGATGCTCTCCACTACAAGCCAAATGAGGTAAAAATGCTTATTCGCTTCTGGCTGGTGCGCATCCTGTTTAGCGTCGCCCCTTTCGTCATTTTGCCTTGTAACCTGCAGGCTCAGGATGCCTGGCAGGCACCTGCGGCAGCCGCGGGGCCGACCGCCAGTGCGGCGTCGGACGTGCCTTGGCCGGCGCTCAACCGCACGGTAGAGCGTGGACAGGTGTTTACGGCGCAGGACTTCACCACACAGACCACATCCGCCCGTGCGACGAATAGCCTACTCCCGCTGGAGAGCATGGTCGGCAAAGCTGCCGCGCGTTCGATGCCGGAAGGCACATTTTTAAGGGCCTCCGACGTCATCGAGCCGCAACTGGTGTACCGCGGTGCGCCGGTCACTTTACGGGTGCAGATCGGTGGCATCCTGATCACCAGCACCGCGCGGGCGCTTGCCGACGGACGGATGGGCATGCCGGTGCGTGTGTTCAGCCCTGTCAGCAATCGGACCCTTGATGCGGTGGTTCAAGGGCCGGCCGTCGTCAATCTGGCTGGCTTTTGACGCAGCAGATAAGGAATTTGATCATGAAGAAATTTGCACCATTCGCAGTTGGAATGCTCCTTATGGGCTATCCCGTCGCAGTTCAGGCGAAATCATCGGCGCTGAGTAAGGCTGAAACGCCCATAACCCCAACTGTACAGCCTTCGATCGCGCAACAGGGCCAAGACGAACGCCGCGGCAACGTCGCGGTCGTGCCTCAGTCTTCAGCCTCGCTGTTCCGTTCGGGCGCCAGTGGCTTTTTCCGCGACCAGCGTGCGTCCCGGGTCGGCGATATCGTCACAATCAAGATTAACATCTCCGACAGTGCCACGGTTGGCAATTCAACCAGCCGTACCCGCGATGGTTCGGACAAGTCCGGCGTCACCGGCCTGTTTGGATTGGAAAAGCTTCTGCCATCATCTCTCGATCCGGGCAGTTTATTGGGGACAAACTCTGGCTCCAAGACGGCGGGTACCGGAAATATCGCGCGCAGCGAGCAGGTCGACATGACTGTCGCCGCTGTCGTTGCCAACGTTTTGCCCAATGGCAATCTTATAATCCGTGGCAGCCAAGAGGTGCGCGTGAATAGCGAGCTTCGTGAACTGACGGTGACAGGAATTATCCGCCCGGAAGATATCGCGCGCGACAACAGCATTCAGCACACCCAAATCGCCGAAGCCCGGATTAGCTATGGCGGCCGTGGTCAGCTGAGTGATGCACAGAAGATGCGCTGGGGGCAAAAGGTAATTGATGCGGTTTCCCCATTCTGAACCGACCTGACAAGCTTACGTCTGCAACCTTAATTTAGCCGATGTTGGGGCCGCTGCGTCAACGTCGGTGCAGTCTGAACTTTGACATGCGTTGGCTGCTACCGTTTGGCAGCCTCGCGCGTCATTCGTCCTTGTTCCAAGCGTAGTCACCCGTATCGATTTCGCAAGACACCGGCTCACCGCATAAATGCGTAACGAGTTCGATAGATTTGGTGCGCTTGGTCAGCGGGACGATGTGGCTTGAACCGCATGCGATGCAATATTGGCGCTCATAATCAGATTTTGTATGCGCAAATTCAATAATATTTTTTTGCTTTAAAATTTGTTGTTGAATTTTTTTGGATCTTTCTTGAGTGGCGGTCATGAGACGCCCAAAAGTTTGGAATATCCAGGAAGAGGTGATCTGATGAAGTGTCGCTTGTAGCCGGAAAATTTCAGTCATCGCTTGCGTTACAGGGTAAGGAGCGTAAATTAATTTATCGCTTTTACAATCTATGCACCATCCTACGCCACGAAAATATTTAGAAGCGACCGTTCCTCCGGATGGAAGTGGATAAATTTCTCCATCATCAAGATGAATTTTATCTTCATAGATGGTAACATTACATAATTCGCAAAATAATTTTATGTTGTAAAAATCCGCCATTCAATAGTCCTGTTTTTAAATCTATTTGCCAATGGCCGATTTAAACAAAGATATATTTTTCTTATATAAATTGATCAACGTTATATATTCTGTTTGAATTTGCGACATTTTCATCATTTGTTCTTCAATATTGACGCTGTTTCCGTCGGGCTTGATCTCTGTGGCACTATCATCAATGATCACAGCGTTCTGCACCCCAAGGCTATTACCACTCTTGGCGCCAAGCTCCGACATGCGCGCTGTGGGGCTTACAGTTGGATTATCTGCCCGCTCCACCATATTGGCGAAGTCGGACTTGACGTCCAGAGCCTTGAAGCCCGGCGTGTCGCTATTGGCAAGATTGCCAGCAATTACCCTTTGCCGTGCGTCGAGTTGGCGCAAGGCGCGCTGCATCCCTGAGAGAATATTTGGACCATCTGTCATATATTCGTATCCATAATTTTAGTGCCGCTCAGCCGCCGAGCCGGTAGATTGCCGCCTGATATTGCTGCAACTGTGATCTTTGATTTGCCGAGAGGACTGCATTGGCCCCGGTTCCATCGACCTTAGCGGCCTTGTTTGCGTCCCAGTAAAGGGTGCGATAGGCCGTTTGGGTAATCGATGCGGCAGACTCTACTTTCATTAATGCGGTCTTGGCATCAGCCAGCGAACCGAGGGAAATGACATCGGAGAGGGCGAGGCCATATTGTCCGCCCGGCACCACCGCCGGATCTTTGGATGACGCGGGCGGAGCGGCGTATAATCGGCTGACTTTTAGGCCGAGCTTGGCGAGCGCATCCTGACCGTCAGGTCCAGCCTGCAGTTGCACCGCATGACCGGTGCTGGGTTGCACACGCAGGGTGAGGCCGCTGCCACTGGTCAGTGTGGTCACCGCTACCTTCACACCGAGAGCCTTACGGACTTTGGCGGCCAGAGACGAGATCGTTTCATCCTGTGCGATGCTGATTTTGGTGAATTTGCCGCCGTCGATTTTTACGGAGAAGCTGTCTCCAGCGTTCAGTCGCGTGGTGTTGACGAGCAAGTTTTCGATGGCGGAGGTGAGCCGCCCCGTGCCAAGTCCCAGCGTTTCGAGTGTACTGGACGAAGCGGAAGACTTTGCGATTGCTACGGGGCCAGTGGTGGTTCCGGGTTTGCCAAACTGGGTGGTGGTTACGACCTGTGCCGATTGTGGATCAATCCTTGCGACAAAGCCGTCGACGATGCCCGTGCGGTATTCGCCCAATGTGCCCGCCGTGCGCCCGCCAAGAAAGAAGAAGCCGTCATCGAAGATCAGGCTGTCCGCTCTCTCGCTTGCCGATGTTCCGATCGTCATCCTGCGCTCGCCTGTCAGGCCAGCGTCGATCAGTGACACGACCACATCGCTATCTGTGGTGTCGCTGCTGACCGTCCCGCTGACGGCGATTGTGCCGTCCGGACCTATCGCCATGTCCGAGGGTTGCATCTCTCCGAGGTTAAGCGGTTGGCCCACCGAATTGAGCTGCGCATCCAGTCGCCGGACGACACTTGTGCCATCCGTACCGCGGGTGAGAACGATGGGCAGGCCATCCGCCCCTACCTGCACCGCGGCCAGATTAGAATTTGCGAAGGTGGTTCGGGCGCTTTCCTTGCCAGTTGGATCGAACTTGACCAGTATGCTGCCGATTGAACCGTTCTTGCTCGCTACGAAGATATTGCCGGCGGCGTCTGTCGCCACAGCGGAGGAGCGCTGGTCGCCGGCCATCTTCGTTGTCTGCCGCATCAGCTCGGCGCCTTCTGCCGAAAAGCGGGCGACGAAGATATCGCCGTTGGTAGCCGAGGCCTCGGTCTTGCTTCCGATGATACTGCCCGTAACGACTATCTGTCCCGCAGGCGTGAGCGCGATCGCGCTTGCGTCAGTGGCCGCGGCATTCGGAATGGGACGCTGCCACAACACGGTCCCAGATGGGTTGACCTTGCGCAGGAACATCTCTTGTTTCCCGGCGGCAGAGACATCGTCCATCGCTCCGGCTGTTTGGCCCAGCATGAAGCTATTACCCTCAGAATCCGTGACGGCGCCCTTTATGTCGACGGATGTTTGAACTTCGGCGGCCCTGCTGTTGGTGAGTTGTGCGCGGGCAGTGGCCGCGGCGTCGATGGCGGTCAGGCTAGCTGCGGTGCGATAGGCAGCTTGATCTAACGGACTATCGATCCGTCCAATCTGAACGGGGGCAATCTTTGAGCCGGTTTGGCGGGACGATATGACCATGAGCCCGTCCTCGTTCGAAGGGGGCGTTGCCCAAATCGCTTCACCGGGCCCTGACTGCAGAGCCAGGCCCCATTTACCGCCAACGGACTTGACGCTGAATCGTGATGACAGAGCTCCGACGGGCTGCCCATCATTACCAATAATGGAATCGCCATTGCTGTCTGTCGCAGGCACCGCAACAATCGCAGCGTTCAATGCCCGCGCGATCTTGTCGAGTGTGCGCGGCAGTTCGACCGTGCTCAGATCTGTCTGCACCCGATAGGTACGGCCGGCCTTTACAACGTTCAGGTTGACCACCTCTGTGCCCGTCAGAGTATCGATCGGTGTGGTCCGGGTGGCGACCGCACCCTTCAGAAAATTGGTCGTTGGCAATGTGCTGCGCGGGATGACGTTCGACACGGCGAGCCGGCTTGGAGCGTCGAAGTACATCTTCAGCTTATCTGGCGAAACCGATGATAGGTAACCGCGCAAGTCGGCAAGGCCCTTCTGAAACTGTTGATCCAGGGCGGACCGTTCGGTTGCCGACAGCCCCGTCGACGTCGCAGCTTTGGCAACCACTTTCATGCGGTCGAGCGCGCGGTAAGCGGTGAAGGCTTGCTGGAGATCGACCGGCAGTGTTGAATCAACCCTGGGATCTACGAACGTTTTGAGCGACTTGACCGCTGACAGAGTGGGCGACGAGGCAGGATTTCCATTGGCACTAAGCCAAGGAGGAAGAACCACCGGAGCGGTGAACTGAGCCTTGGCCTTAAGGACGGCCGCCGTTTCCGGTTGAACTCTGGGCGCTGTCAGGCTCTGCCCTAACGACATCATGAGGGCGTTACTCGACGCAAACCTATCCGTTGCGGATGATGAGCCTCCAAGCACTGAAAAGGCGACATTTAATGCCATGGCCAACGCATCCAACAAAAACTACCGGCTAATATCCCGCACGGATGAAGCCTACTGTCCTATAATAGCAAGAAGGTGGGCCATCCGCGCCCGAAACAGCAATTTTTTGAGGTAATGTTATGAGCGATGCGGCTGTGCCGTTAGAGCTGGCTGATCTCAGGCAGTTTAGTGGCCCCCAGAGGGCGGCCGCTCTCATGCTCGCAATGGGCAAGGAAAAGTTCGCGCCGATCTGGGACCAACTCAGTGTCGACGAGATCAAAGAAGTGTCTGCCGGGATTGCCAGTCTCGGCCGTGTTCCCACCACGATTGTCGAGCATTTTCTTGCTCGGTTTTCCGGGGAACTTGGCGGTGGATCGGGGCTTTATGGATCTCTGGAGGCGGCGGAGAGCTGGCTAGGAGATTTTTTCTCCGAGGACCAGCTCGGCGAAATCATGTCCGACATTCGTGGACCTTCCGGCCGCACTGTCTGGGACAAACTTTCCAACGTCAGCGATACCGTGCTTGCGAGTTATCTGAAAAACGAGAATCCCCAAACGGTCGCCTTGATCCTCCATAATCTTGAGCCTGCGCATTCTGCGCGTGTGATCCAGACACTGCCCAGAGAAATCGTGGCGGACATCATATACCGGATGCTCAATATCGATACGGTACAAAGCGATGTGTTGAAGCGCGTTGAAGAGACGCTACGTCAGGAGTTCATGAACAATTTGGCGCGGACACAGCGCCGCAATTCTCACGAAGCGTTGGCGGAAATGTTCAACTCGCTCGACGTCAAGACGGGTGAGTTTATGCTAGGGGACCTTGAAAAGCTCTCTGAGGATGATGCGGAAAAGATCAGGGCTTTGATGTTCACCTTCACCGATCTGCTCGGGCTTTTGCCGGAAGCCATTCAGGCTATCATCCGCACGGCAGAGAAGCGCGATCTCGCGCTTGCGCTCAAGCCTATGGACGACGAGATCAAACAGAAGTTCTTCAGCGCGATGACGGAGCGTGCCGCAAAATTGATGCGGGAGGAAATGCAGGCAATGGGGCCAGTGCGTGCGCGGGATTGTGAAGCAGCGCAGGCCAACTTGGTGCGCGTTGCCAAGACGCTGGCCGATCGCGGCGAGATCGTCCTGATTGATCCGCGTAACGACGACGGTCTGGTATATTGATTGCAGATGGACATGCCTGACACACCACAGCCTCAACGGTTTACTTTCGGGACGCTTGTTACCAGTGTTCCGCTCCATGATGGCAGCCGGATCGGTACGGTCGGCCTCAATGATCATCAATTGCGTTTGCTGGTCGCGGACCTCGAAGCGCAGCTTGAACAGGCGCTTGTGGACATGCGGGTTCTGGTCGAACAGGCCCGTGTCGAGGGTGAGAAGGTCGGTCTGGAACAGGCACGGCGCGAGATTCCGGCATCCGTGCTGGCGGCAACCGATGCGATCCAATCATCGATCGAGCAACTGGGTGAAAGCGTTGAACGGCGGTTCGAGACGGTTGTACGAGACAGCGCGTCTCTTGCCTTGGCCACTGGTGAGTTTCTGGCCGGTCAAGCGTTGCGGACCGCGCCTCTTGGCCCCGTTACCTCGGCTATCGCAGAATTGCTTGGTGAGATGCATCAGCTGCAGACGATTGATGTAGAAGTGCACCCTACGTTGGTGGAGCCGTTGCAGGCGAACTTTCCGCGGGCCGAAGAGGCAAGCCGAAAGACGTGCGAGATCAACGTCTATGGCAATGCGGAAATCAGCCTTGGCGACGCTTTGCTTTCTTGGGGAGCAGGTGGCTTAAAGATCGACGGGCCGACACGCCGCGCAACCATTGCCGAAACGCTCGCTGTCATCCTCCCAGACGACGCCGAATTTCAGGCGTAAAGACAGCATCAGGCAAAATTTGCCTATCTGCGCGCTCGGTTGTGTCCTTTTCTTCCTATGGTGGAAGAGAGAAAACGAAGGACGGATGGCCCAGGCGTGCAAAGCATTATAAATTTTCTGGGACAGATGGGCAGGGGGCGCCTCCTATTGATGGGCGCGGTTGCTGCTTTTTTACTGGCGGTAATGGGTTATGTCGCTTTTCGGGGCTCGTCCCCTGAGATGGGATTCCTGTACACTGGTCTTGAGCCTGGAGCCGCGAGTCAGATCGCCGATCAGCTCAAGGCCGAAAATGTTCCCTATCAAGTGGCCGCAGATGGAACGGCGCTGATGGTTCCCCGCGACCGCATGGCGGAACTGCGCATGAGCCTCGCCTCGCAACAGCTTGGAGCCAAGATAGGTTATGACGTGCTGGATGCAGAACAGCCTTTTGGGGTCTCCGCTTCCCGCGCTAAAATGAACGAAACGCGCGCAATCGAAGGTGAACTCGCCAAGTCTATAGAGACACTAGATTCGGTGTCCGGCGCACGCGTGCAGATCGTGATGCCCGAGCGGGAACTCTTTGCCAGTGAACCCCGAAAATCGACTGCATCCGTCACCCTTAAAACGCTTGGGCGGCTCAAACCGGAACAGATTAATTCCATTCGTTATTTGGTGTCATCGGCGGTTCCCGAGCTGCTGCCCGAGAATATTTCTATCGTGGATCAGACGGGTGCTTTGCTGGCGCGGGCAGGCGAGCCAGGGTCGGATGGTGGCGGCGACCTTGAGCAACAGCAGACCGCGGTCGCCGCCCGCCTGCGTTCGCAGATCGAATCCTTGTTAGAGCCGATCTACGGGGCAGGAAAAGTGCGTGCTGAGGTTTCCGTGCAGCTCGAACGGTCTCAAACCCGTGAAGAAACTGAAGTCTACGATCCGGAAAATCAAGTTATCCAGCGTCAAGTCAGCGTGGAATCCGCGGACCAGAATACGGAAGGTCAAAATGCGCAACCTTCGGGAACCACTGTGTCGAACCAGCTTCCTGAGAACGCCGATGGCGGCGCTGCAGGTACCAATCGGGCTACCCAGAGCAACCAGACTTCGGAAGATACAACCTACCAGAACAGTGTCACCCGCAAAGTGTTGGTCAATGCGCCCGGCAGCGTCAAGCGCCTTACAGTCGCTGTCACCATTGATGGTGGCAAAGCCGGCGTGCCGAAGCCGCAGATCCAGCAGGTCACCCGTCTCGTTGAAAATTCCGTCGGAGCCGTCACGGAGCGCGGCGACAGCGTGGTTGTCGAAAGCATGGCATTCGCAAAGGCCGAGGACGTCACGGCGGTCAGCGCTGGACTGCCGTTCGGCCTCAACATGGATCAGATCATGAGCGTCCTGAAGCTCCTCATCATCGCTGGAGCCGGCATCGTGGTCCTGCGTATCCTTCGCAGCCGCGGCGGTGGCGGCGAAGAAGGACAGTTCCAGCTAGCTGCGGCGGGCGCTCTTGACGGTACCCCGGGGCTCGACGCTGTTTTCGCCGAGGCTCAAAACGCCCTGAGTGATCAGGCCCGTGGAGATGCGCTCCGTATGGCCGAAGAGGCGGCCGCGACGAAGAAAGCCCAAGTAATCCAGCAGTTGGGTAGCCGTGTCGCCACGGATCCGACTGCTGCCGCCAACGTGTTTCGCCAGTGGTTGAATGGATAATGTAATGGAAGATGATCAAAACTCCGCGACTGAATTTGAACCGCCACAACTGCCTGAGATGTCGGGACCGGTGCCGGAAAATGGTGACAACGTCCCGGCAAATGACGCCAAGCTGAGCCTTGAGCCCGTTCATAATGTAGTGGTTAGGATCCAGGCAGTGCTGGGCAAAACTAAGGTCAACGTCGGCGAACTGATGCGGATGCGCTCGGGCGATGTCATTGATCTTGACCGAAGAGCAGGTGAACCGATCGACGTGTGGGTCAACAATCGGCTTATTGCGCGTGGAGAAGTCGTCCTGACAGATGGATTGCTGGGCGTTGCGCTCACCGAGATGGTTCGGCAGGCCAACTGATGTCGTTTGGTCTCAAAGTTCCGGTGCGCATGCTCCTGGTCGGTTCCGATCGAGCGGAGTTCAAGACTGCAGCGAAGTTGGCGGACACGGTCGGGGCAGCTGTGCAGATTGTTCCATCTCCTGATGACGCTGTCGCCATGCTACGCGAATCTGGCGCTGATCTTGTGATGGTCGACGTCGGGTGCGACGTTGCGGCGTTCATTGCGCAACTGCGCGCCGAGCGCATGCTTGTCCCTGTCATTGCGTGCGGCGTTGATGCACCTGCAGAACAAGCTGTAGCGGCTATCCATGCCGGCGCGCAGGATTATGTTTCGCTCCCGCCCGACGCGGATCTTATTGGGGCAGCAATCATGTCTGTCTCCATGCGGTCGGTGGATATTGTCGGAGTATCCGCACCTTTCCGCCAATCACTCGATTTCGCACTGGCCATGAGCAAGTCGCCCCTGCCTGTCCTCCTGATCGGCGAACGCGGGATCGGCAAGGAGATGTTCGCACGGGTCATTCACAACTTCTCAGGCCGTGGAGGTCGCTTTGTCGTTGTGAACTGTGCCGCCGCTAACGCCGAGCACATCATGGCAGAACTCTTCGGTCAGGAGGCGGGCGCATTCGACGGGGCGGTAGCCAAGCGGGCAGGCCGAATTGAACAGGCAAACGGCGGCACCATCTACCTTCGCAATATCGATGCACTCGATGCCGGAGTTCAGGCTGACTTACTCGAATTGCTCGAAACACGGCGGATGCGTCGCCTTGGGGCGGACAGTTATCAGAATGTGGACATCCGCCTTGTTGCAGGGTCGCAGAAGGACTTGGCACAACAGGTAAACGAGGGCAGCTTTCTTGAAGAGTTGTATCAGCAGCTGAGCCTCGTCAACATCAGGATATCGCCTCTGCGTGACAGGCCGGAGGATGCTGCTGCGCTGGCGCAATATTTTGCAGAACGCTTTGCACGCCTCAACGGCTTTGACATCCGTCCGATCTCTACGCAGGCGCTTGCGATTCTCAAAGTGCAGCCCTGGCCCGGCAATGTCCAAGACCTTGAGCACGTCATGCTGCGGGGTGTTATTCTTTCGCGTGGCCGCGAACTTGCACCCGAGCATCTGACCCTATCGGACGGTACGCCCTTGCAGTTGCAACCTGACGCAGCAGCGGCACCTTTGTCGGGCAATCTGGTGGGACGGTGCATGGCAGATGTGGAGCGGGATTTGATCCTACAAACACTCCAGCATTGCAGTGGAAATCGCACCGCTGCGTCATCAATCCTAGGGATATCCGTGCGCACCATGCGCAACAAGATCAAGAGCTTCATCGAAGCTGGAATCCCAATCGCCTGAACATCGGCGGGCGAACGGTAAGGATTAGTGTATGAATGGGTTGCTCAATCAGATCGCGCACCGTTTGGGCGCTGGCCGGGATATGGCTCTGGCGCTTGCCGTCATTGCTATCATTTCAATGCTGGTGCTGCCCATTCCGGCCTGGTTGCTTGATGTTGGGCTCTCGCTTTCCATCACAGTTTCCATTCTAATTCTGCTGACAGCATTGTTCATTGAAAAGCCAATCGAACTTGCGGCTTTTCCAACCATTCTGTTGATCGTGACCATGCTCAGGCTGGGTCTCAATATTGCCTCGACACGCCTCATTCTCTCGCATGGCCAAGAAGGCCCCGAAGCGGCGGGCGGGGTGATCGCCGCATTTGGCGAGTTCCTTATGGGCGGAGAAGCAATCATCGGGATCACGCTCTTCCTGATCCTGCTCATCATCAATTTTGTCGTCATCACCAAAGGTTCGGGACGCATCGCTGAAGTTTCGGCACGCTTCAGTCTTGATGCGATGCCCGGCAAGCAAATGGCGATCGATGCGGATCTTTCGGCTGGCATGATTAACGAGGAGCAGGCGAAAGTAAGGCGCTCCGAGATTGAGGCAGAAAGTGCCTTTTTTGGAGCCATGGACGGTGCGTCCAAGTTTGTTAAGGGCGATGCCGTAGCCGGTCTGTTGATCACAGCGGTCAACATCATTGTGGGCCTAATCTTAGGTGTGTTTGTTCACGAGATTCCGGTCGGTGAAGCGTTCCACACCTATACGCTCCTTACAGTTGGTGATGGCCTGGTCACACAGATCCCTGCCTTGATTGTCTCTATTGCTTCCGGCTTGCTTGTGACCAAGGGGGGGCAATCTGGGAAAGCATCAGGCGCTCTTGTCGAGCAGTTCACCAAACATCCGATTGCCTATGGCCTTGCATCGGCTCTGATGATTGGCTTTTCGCTGCTTCCCGGCCTTCCGTTTCTCCCGTTTGCTTCACTCGGCGGCGCGGCTGGTTTTGCCGCCTGGCAGCTGAGCAAGAACAAGCAGGAGCAGGAAACGGCGCGCGAGGAAGCTGTTTTGGCAGAAGCAGTGGAGGGGCCCGTCGAAGAGAATATTTCGGAGACGCTTGCGATCGACGCGATCCGGCTTGAGATCGGATATGGCTTGTTACCGCTCCTGACGGATCAGAGCAGCGAAATGCGGTTGGATGATCAGGTCCGCGCGTTGCGACGGCAGATGGCGCAGGAATATGGCTTTGTCCTCCCGACGGTACGGATCATCGATAATGTGGCGCTTGGTCCCGACGAATATGTCGTCAATATTCGCGAAACCGAGGCTGGCCGTGGCGAGATCAAACTGGGCAAGCTCTTGATCATCAATCCGGGCGGGGAAAATGTCGGCCTGCCAGGTGAGGTCACGACCGAGCCAGTGTTCAAACTTCCGGCCCTATGGATCGACAAGGATCTGCGGGACGAAGCTGGATTCAGAGGACTCACCGTCGTCGATAACAGCACGGTCATCACGACGCATCTCACAGAAGTCGTGAAAGAAAATATCTCGGATCTGCTGTCCTACGAAGAGACCCAGAAACTCCTGACTCAGGTTCACAAGGATTCCGCCAAGCTCGTTGCCGACATCATTCCAGCCCGTATCTCGATTTCCGGCGTGCAACGAATCTTACAGAACCTGCTCAACGAGGGTGTCTCGATCCGCGACATTCCCGGGGTTCTTGAAGGCGTCGCCGAGGCCACTGTCTTCACCCAGAATATCACGATGATAACAGAGCATGTGAGAACGAAGCTGGCGCGCCAAATATGCGCAGCACAGGTTCAGGACGGTATGCTGCCGGTGGTCACACTTTCATCGTACTGGGACAACGCTTTCGTCGAAAGCCTGGTGGGTCAGGGTGAAGACCGTCAACTCGTCATGGCACCGTCCTCGCTGCAGGCCTTCGTCACGACCGTCCGGGACTTTTATGACCGGATGGCGGCAGACGGGCAATTGCCCTGTATGCTGACCAATCCATCCATTCGGCCCTATGTTCGGTCCGTGATGGAACGCATTCGTCCAGCGACTGTGGTCCTATCGCAGAATGAAGTTCATGCGCGGACACGTGTGCGTAATCTCGGCGTGATCGGTTGAAAAAACGCGACCTCGTCCGCAGCACAATGAATCCATCCTATATTAAAAAGTGAATAGGACCATCTGAAGCAACGATATGTCAGTTTCTGCCACCACTTCCGCCTCGCATCTCCCTATTGAGTGGGCTGGTGTTGTTGTGCCTGAAGGAGATGTGCAGGCCTTTGATCTTGCTTTCAACGACGCAGAAAAGACGCTGGACCAGGGACTAGTCGCGACTACCCCCGCGTTTGGCACTCCAGGCCTTACGCCCGCGGTTGATGCTCTAAGCTCGAGATTACAAATTCAGAATTGGGCGACTGGAATGCGCCCGCCCGTCGCCCTCCCGGCCGCAACACCGATAGCGGATCAGGCACTTGAAGGACCGCTTCAGGCGCTTGCGCCAATTATGTCCGGATTGCTGTCAGATGCTGGCCTAAAAGCGAGCGCTGAGGATGAACCGCAGGCGGATCAAGATATGCAAGCCTCCGCAGCGCAAAACGTGCTGGCGGGACTGCAGGTCGCGGGAAGCATGGTGTCGAACAAGTCTCAGGCACCACGACCGGCGTTTCTCCGGCAGGATAATCAGAAGCCTGCGGATGGCGCGGCGATAACGACAGAGGCGGACGAATCCCTGATTTCATCGGGGCCACGTCCCATGGGATTTCCTGAAAAGCTAGCAAATGGCATGCCTCCGTCTTCCCAACTCGGAAGCAGTCCAGCAACATCCGCAAAAACGCCGCGCGCGCGCGACGCCCACGTAGAGGCCGACAGTGGACTACCCGACGAGAAGGACGGCAAGACGCAGGAGCTGCCCAGCGACCCCGCGCCACTGTTTGCTGCCCCGCCAAACGTTCAAAGGGCATCGCCTGGGGCGACAGACAGCCCGCCACCGGCACCTGATGGCAATACCGCAGCTTCGGATTTAGCCGTTGCGAACGGTGCGCCTGCGCCTCAGCAGGATAATGCGGTCATGCCGGGGCAACCGCGGCCAATCGACTCTTCAGGGTTCGCCGCTTCGATGTCCGACAATCATGTCGGCAGGGCGCAATCAGGGTTGAACCGTCAGGACGGGCATGTTGTCAGCATGGATCAGCCCGGTGCATCAGTGCCGGCGGCGCCTGTTGCGCAGCCCATGGCTTCAGCGCTTCAGACATCCCGAGGTTTGGGGAAAGGGCTGGCGTTAGAAATGCGTAAGTCCATCGAAGATGGACGAGAGCAGATGCGCGTCAGGCTCGACCCAAAGGAACTCGGCCAGCTCGATGTCCGCCTTTCTTTCGAAAAGGACGGAGCGCTTCGGGCTGTCATTACAGCTTCCACCGCGGCTTCGAACGACCTGTTGCGGCAGGAACTGCCGACGCTGGTTCGAAACTTGTCCGACGCCGGGGTCAGAATGGACGCGGGCAGTCTGCGTTTTGAGCTTCAATCCGATTCTGGCGGCAGTTCCGGCCAGCGGCAGACGTTTCAGGAAAACCCCCGTGCACCGTCGCGAAATGGGTCCGGTGAAGATCTTCGACCGGAGGAAGATGTAGTGTTTGGGACCCGCCCGTGGCGCGCGCGCGGTCAATTTGATTTAAGAGCTTAGGAGGATGCTATGGCTCAGATAGGAACAGTAAGTGGTGCAGCTAATGTGGCGACGACGAACGCCACGCAGGCCGCCAATTCGACCAGCAAGGACTTTAACATGTTCTTGCAGCTAATGACGACCCAGATGAAGAATCAGGATCCGCTGGATCCGATGAAATCATCTGAATATACCCAGCAGCTTGCGCAATATTCGCAGGTTGAGCAATCGGTTCAGCAGACCTCGGTCCTCAACCAAATCCTGACGCGCATGAACGGTCAGGATATGGCCGGAGCGGCCAACTATATTGGCCGTCAGGCCACCTTTGATGGCGCTGTGTCGAGCCTGGATTCAAATGGTGGCTCCGCAAGCTGGACGTACTCCGTCGGCCGCCCGGCGTCGTCGATTACCGCAACCATTTCGGATGCGAGTGGCCGTGTCGTGCAAGAAATGGTGCTCAGCCCAAGCTCCGCGTCAGGTCGCGTGGTGTGGGATGGACAGACAGTCGGCGGGGGTCGCGCTGCGAACGGCCCATATTCGCTAACTATTGTTGCAACTGACGCCAATGGAGCGGCCGTTCCGGTGCAGGTAAGTTCGACGGGTACTGTTAGTTCGGTCGAAATGTCCGGTGGTCAGGTGGTGTTGGGCTTGAGCGGCGGGGCGAAGATGCCTGTGAGTTCGTTGATTGCTGTTTCGGCGATGTAGCGGAACGGTGAATGGCAAAGCGGTACTGCCGGAGCGCGTTAGAATGGGTTCACAGTCGGATTATTTTTGCTAAATAATTGAAAATTTGAATTAAAAAAATTCACCCAAATCCAGTTTCTGTACATTTGTCCCATACAACGTCGACAAACTCTGAAAATTTATGCAGTCCCAACTCAGACAACTCGACATATTCACGCCGCTTGTCTTTGGGATCAGGCCAGCGATTGACGAACCCCCGTGCCTCGATGTCCTTAAGTTTTCGCAAGGCCGTGCTGACGGGAACATTCGCCTCAACCCCGATATTTGATACTGGGGTTATCCGGCCCTCAAGCTTTGCCAAAACCAAAGCAATCATGATGTCCCAAATAGGATCGCTTAACCATTCAACGGGGAAGAAGGACTCACGAGCCTTGCGGATAAGGCCGAGCCAGCTGCAGAATGTATGGAATTTTTCTCTTTTCAGGCTGTCGAGAATAGACTGCTTTATACTATCGTCGTTTTTTTGGTTCCTGATGAATTTTTCGCGGAATAAATTTTCGTAAAAATAGATGAAGTGCATCAATGTTTCCAAATAGGATAACGGTGATGTCATCTTTCTGATGGCGCTTGGGGCCAGGTCCATAAGCATATGGAGGTCTTGCCGCTCTTGGCAGACTGCGATCAGGCCGATGGGTTGCGTGGCTGAGAACATTGTCACGGCAAGGTCTTCCGCGACTTCGCCGATGGAATTATTTTCGAAGCTCACGACGATTACCGTCGGACGGTCCAAGTTCCCCACAAGCGAGCTGAGGCTGCGCTGTTCCATGAAGGTGGCTTCGACCGAGAGCAATTTGCCTGCCTGAACGACGACCAATTCATCAAGTGAATTCAGGCCGACGCCGACGAGCCCCATGGATTTCAGCGCGGTGTGCTGCGCGCCGAAACTTTGCGTGGGAATTATTTGGGTCGGATCAAATGGCAACGGACACATTTTTCACTGCAGCGGAACTGCGGACCGGCAGTTTCGATGCAGATAGCTGGCGTCCCCGCGCGGTGTTGCGATTGGCCGGGCGACGCGGTTTTGAAACGTCCGCAGGCGGCAGGCTATCGGCGAGAAGCGCAAACTGGCTTTCCTCGGCGATGATCTCCCGCATCATTGCGGTTGCCTTTCTGGCCAAATGTCGCGCACGCTCGGGGCTTGGCTCGCTCGAAACGCCGCTATTGCCAGCAGTATCGATTTCGAACATTTTTCTGATAATGACGTTGCGGCTCTCTGCGACAGATGCCTTCAGCTGACGGAGCTGATCGGGATCAATCGAGTTGACCTTTAGCATCGCAACACCGGGCTTCCGGGTGGTGCTTGGCGTTTGTTTTCGGCGCAGGTCGCGCGTTCCCGCCTCGGTCATGCGCTTTGTGACACTATCGAGAAGGGCGTTCATAGTTTTGTTCGCAAGATGGTTCTCTGCTGAACGTTCAACCATGGCGAGCGCGGAATCATCCTCAATATCGAACTGGTACTCATCCTGGCCATCAGCCTTCGACATTAACGACTGAAGGGAAACAGTCGACGCTTTGACCTTTTTGGCTGGTGCCCGCTGGTCAACCATCACCGTGTAACGAAGGCCCTGCATATCGCCCCTGATCTGCCAGTTCACAAAAGTGGTGAACTGTGCCTTTTCTGAATTGTAACCAGCGATCGCGCGATGGACGGCCATAGCGCCAACTTGTTCGGCATCTTCCCAATGACCCAGAAGGCCGTAACGGCGGATGAAATAGCTGATGCGCGGGCGAAGAGCGCGGAGCAGTCTTTCGAACCCGCGGTTATAGGCCGCACGTTCGGCCGGCGAGGCGAAATTACCTGCCTCATCTGGTAAATAGGTCATGACGTTTTGTACCAGTGACTCAAGGTTGGAAATCGCTTTAGACATTTTGCTAACCTGCTTTTGACGGTTTGATAAACACGGGTAAAAGCAAGTATTCGCACATCTACTACATTTATTATCATCAAAATGAAGATATATAATCAGATATTGTTTAAATATTGTCTCCATTATAGCGATATAAATCGCCGTAATGGTTATGGTTTTTCCTAGATTTCCGTGGTTTTGGCCGGATTCTACGTCCCACAACGCTATCATTGCCTCCGCCTCTCGGGATGCAATATCTTCTCATGTTGAGGACAAATTTATATAATATCTGATTTTATCCGGCAACATTTGCCGTTGGCGGACCGATTCGACCAAAATGTTCCTGCCACTGGTTCCGCCCTGGACGAATCATTGGACGATGTCGCGACTGATTCGTGGTGCAAAGTGCGTGTTGTTGGTTGCTGTGATGATCAGGCCGGCCAAGACTCCCCAGTTCGCATCGCTGCGTTGATCCGAACCAAGACATGCTTGGCCTCGCCCGTCTGATGATGCCGTCGAGAGTAGGATAGGCGGCAGATGTTGCGCCATATCTTTGCGGGCCCAAATGTGCAGTTGCACGTCACATATAGCGGATATGGGGATGCTGATCGATTAGAGTGCGCCTCCGTTCAGGCGAGGGCGGCAATGACCGAACGGTTCACGCTCACCAGTGGTTCAATGGCCTCTCGTCCTGCAGCGACTTCACTGGTGAAACGGCCGACCCATAGCGCCAGAGACACAATCGTCGCGCGGATTTCTGGCGGCAGGGCGTTGTCACTGTCGAGGCAAGTGGCGGACCACACCGACCAGAGCTCGCGGTTGCGGTGCAATGATGGCATGAGCGACGACCCTACAAGGCCCTGATCCGAAGCCGAGATCATCTCGCTGGTAATCTCTGCAAGGAGCCTTCGCTCCATTGACCTGGGGTGCTCGGCGTTAAGTTGATTGCGCCGGTATGCGTCAAGCATGCATTGCTCCTGAGAAAAACATTCGTCGAATGGCGGTTATTAACTGGTCGTATTTACTGAAAGCGGCGTCGCGATGTCGCGATGATCTAGAGCGCCGCTGGATGTATAGGTTGCGCTCCGATTGTTAGCCGTTCGCCGCGCTTCGCCTGCAA
Source organism: Maricaulis salignorans (assembly GCA_943368745.1). Classification (GTDB taxonomy): domain Bacteria; phylum Pseudomonadota; class Alphaproteobacteria; order Sphingomonadales; family Sphingomonadaceae; genus Sphingorhabdus_B. The sequence continues at coordinate 176,429 of CALRLP020000004.1, read as the reverse complement.
CGAATGCGATCATCTCATCCGCTTGCTCGATTTTGCGCTTTAGAAGCAGTTCATTAAGCAAGGTGTCGGCAGATAATTCCTCAATCCGGGTCCGAAATTGTCGACGAACTGGAAACTCCATTTGCTCCAGCCATTGCGGCTCTTCTTGGTTTCGGCGCATAAGCAGGGCATCAAGCCGGGTGGTTAAACGGGACTTTGTCTCGACGACCGCCGCCAGACCATCATAGGGATAATCTGCCAATAGTCCGTTTTCTCGGGTAATCACCTCATGCAAGTCCGTGAGGATTTCCAAAACTTCATCACTCATGCGTATTTCCCTGCAACCGGATAAGTTGAGCCAAAACCGAAGGAGCAAGACCCAATCCGCCTTGTGCCGCCATTGCGTCACCGATCCGTTCACCGAGCATGCCTTGAAAGGTTTCTTCTGCGTTTCCGGCCGAGAATTCGGACTTTTCTACAGTTGAAAGCATCGTGTTAATCAACTTACCCGCAAACACGGCTTCAAAATCGCGCGCCTGCTTCTGCAGCTTTTCGATGTTGCGATCGTGGGGAGAGGGCTGAACCGACGCGGAAGCCGATGGCAAAGTGGGAACCGGACTACTCATTGTACGACCACCTCTGCTTGAAGGGCCCCTGCCGACTTGATAGCCTCTAAGATGGATATGAGATCACGCGGGCTTACCCCAAGGGCATTCAGGCCTTTGACTAGCGATTGCAGAGAATCCGCTTGATTCAAGATTGCCAGCTTTTTGCCTTGCCCGTCGTCAACCGTGATCTGGGTTGCAGGGAGCACCACTGTTTCGCCGGTTGATAGCGGATTGGGCTGCGAGACCACGCTGTTTTCGGATACCGTAATGGTTAGCGCGCCTTGGGCGATTGCCACAGGGCTAATGCGGATATTTTGTCCCATAACGATGGTTCCAGAAGACTCATCAATGACCACACGGGCCAACTGGTCCACCTGAACCTCAAGATTTTCAATGCGGCTTAGAAGCTGCGCCATGGCTTCGCCGTTCGCCTTTATCTGGACAGTGCCGGGGTCAATCATTTCTGCGCAATTCGGAATGGCCCGGTTGATCGCTTCGGCAACATGTCGGGCCGTTGTGAAATCGGGATTCCGTAAGGCAAGATTCAAGACATCCATCGAGTTGAGCTTAAAGGACACCTCGCGTTCGATAATGCCGCCTTCGGAAATGTGACCATGCGTCGCAACGCCGCGGCTAATTGATGCGCCGGCGCCTTGGGCTTTGAAGCCGGAAACGGCAATGGGGCCTTGGGCGACAGCATAGACTTCACCGTCCAGTCCGCGGAGCGAAGAAACAATCAGCATGCCGCCCTGAAGGCTTGATGCGTCACCGATCGCAGACACAAGAACATCGACACGTGAACCGGGGCGGGCGAAGGCGGGCATCGTTGCTGTGACAACGACAGCAGCGACATTTTGGACTTTCATCTGTGCACCGCGGATATTGATGCCCATGCGTTCGAGCATGCCTTGCATCGATTCTTCGGTGAAGGGTGCGTTCCGGATCTTGTCACCCGTACCTGCTAGGCCAACGACAAGCCCGTACCCAACCAGTTGGTTGGTTCGGATATTCTCGAAGTCGGCTATGTCCTTTATGCGCGAGTTGGCTAAAGCTGGCGAATTCATCGCCGCGAGTAGGCAAAAGATACCGACCAGGTAACGCAGGCCGAGCTTAAGCCGGAAACGAATGCTGTGACTGTTCATACGTCTTTATAGGAAAAAATGTCCGGGGGTTGGTTCTGGCCCAATTTTTCGACGGCAAGTTTTTCTCGTCTTAGGCGTAACGGAAGAATTTTCCCCGTGATCACTATCGGACGAATAATCCTCCTATAAAGCTGATATGCGTATATCTGCTCCCAACCCATTTGCATTGACCCCGCCTGCAACCACAGTCGGTCGTGCCGGCTCCAAAGCCGCACCGGAGTCGTTTGCACCAATCACTGATTCTGCCGCGTCGGCAGTCAGCACGCATACCATAAGGTCGGCAGCGACGGCACGGGGAGCATTCTCTGTCGACATGCTGATGACCATCGCTGGCGGCGGCGAAGACAGGGAACAGAGAAAACGCCTGATAGAGGATGCGGACGAGGGGCTCAGCCATCTCGAAAGCTTGCATACAGAAGCGTTGCAAGGAAATCGAAACCCAAGCACGCTAAAGGGTCTGACATCTTGGCTTTCGGGCCAAGGAGAACATTCCGATCCCTCGGTTAAAGCGATCATGCGTGAAATCAGCCTGCGCGCTCAGGTTGAGCTGGCGAAGCACAGCGTTGAGGCATCGGGCTCGGGCAACTAACGCCGCGTTCAGGCAATCGCCGACAGCTTGCAAATATGTTGATACAAGTGTCGGTTACTGTCTCCAGTGTTTCCGGGGGATGTTTTTAGAGCGGTTCCGTTTGGCCGACTGCAACATCCGTGACCATAACATTCGTCAGCACACCCTGCCCTAAGATCGGTTTCGCAGCGGCTGAAACAATATCCCGAAACAGCTTGATACTCGGCATCTTGCCATCTTTCCCTTGTGCCAAGGGCTCTTGATACGTGCGCATGTTGATTTCGTTCAGAATCATCGGCAGCTGTTCAGGCACATGTTCCGCCGCTGTCTTTGCAACGGCCAATTGCACTGTGAACACCACGTACGTCTCTAACGCGCCATCGTCGGCAACGATCGGCGCGCGGACTTTGAAGGCCGGCAATATCTCGCTATCTTCCCGTGAAGCGGAAGGCGAAGCCGTTGCCTGCGCGGGGGCGTCGCCAAACTGACGTTCATAGAAAAACATGCCGCCTGCACCAAGCGCGAGACCAGCAAGAAGAGTGGCGACTGGAATGACGATATGTTTCATTTTTGCCTTAGAATTTGAAACTTGCATCACCAGGGAGCGCCCCGGGTTCATTGAGCAAAACAACCGTTACGCGCCGGTTTTCCGGCCTGGTCGGCTGGTCCGGATAGATCGGCCGGGTACCTGCCAGGGCGATCACCTCGACAAATCGATCGCTAGCGATCCCATTATTATTCATCGCCTGCATCGCGGCTTGTGCGCGCCTTGAGGAAAGCGACCAATTGCCCGCGCCTTCGGAGGCAGTCGGCAAAGTATGCCCCTCAATGCTAATCTTAACTTTCGAGCGGATTATCTTCCTGCTGATGATTGCAAGGAGCTGTTCGGCATATTCGTTGAGGATAGCCGAATTCCCCTTGAACATCGTGCGCGTTGCAGTGTCCATCAGATTGATCCGCACACCATCCGGTGTCGGCTCCAGCAGGAGATTGGAGGGCCCGCTATTGAGCTGCGGCGACGTTACGATCGCGGTCTTAATATCGGTGGCGATCATCCGGACTTGCGTGTTCGATCCGCTGCGCTTCTGGCTGGCGGTCGCGCTTGAATTTCTACTCTGCGTATTGCCCGCGCCGGATTGCGATTTCTGGGTGCCTGATGCGCCCATAGGCCTCGGCTGAGAGGAAGGGTTGGGTGTAAAATATTCAGCCAGGCCCTTCAGCTTTGCTTTGTCCGGGGTTGAGATCAGCCATAAAAGCATGAAAAAGGCCATCATAGCTGTGACAAAGTCAGCGTAAGCGACTTTCCAGGAGCCGCCATGGTGCCCGCCATGGCCACCGCGCTTGACCCGCCGGATTACGATTGGGCGTTCATTTTGCTCACTCATTAGCCGTTCATTTCCGAACGAACCGTTTCCAGCTCTGCATCAAGTTCGACGAACGACGGGGCATAGACGCCGGGTGTCATGCGGCGGGCAATTTCAATCGCCACGGGCGGAGCGAGCTTGTTTGCATACGCAATGATCGCAGTTTTGACGACGTTGAAGGAAAGACTCTCGAGTTCAACAACCTGCTTGAGCTTCTGCGAGAGCGGCCCGACGACGCAATAACTCAGAAGCACGCCGAGGAATGTTCCAACCAGCGCGCCACCGATCATTGCGCCTAGAATTTCAACGGGCTGATCGATGGAACCCATCGTCTTAATGACGCCAAGCACAGCCGCGACGATACCGATCGCAGGAAGTGCGTCCGCAACGGACTGCAGCGACATGTGCGGACCAAGCTCTTCCTCGTGGATCCGCGCAATGTCATTCTCCATCACTTCGGATAGCTGGTTGGGATCCTCAAAATTGAGTGTCATCAGCCGCAAATAGTCGCATATGAAATCGCAAAGATGGTGATCTGCAAGAACCGCTGGGTAGCGCGTGAAGATATTGCTGTCTTTGGGGGCATCAAGATGCGGTTCGAGGACGGTCGCGCCGCCTTTTCTAAAGGTCATCAGCAGTTCGAACATCAAGCAAAGAAGTTGGGTGTATTCCTTGCGTTGGAAACGCGGAGCCTTAAACACGCGTACAATGCCAGAGCCGCACTGTTTGACGATATTCATTTGATTGCCAACGAGCAGTGCCCCGATGGTCGCGCCGCCAATAGTTAACATTTCGTGCGGCAACGCTTCAAGCACGACACTCATCTTGCCGCCTGCCAAAGCATAGCCGCCGAATACGCAGCCAAATATGATGATGAACCCAATTACATTTAACATGATTGTCGCGCAGTCTTTCTAAAAAATATATCAATTTCTCAGGTAGTTAACCAAAGAAAGCCCAGAAAGCTGCGAGAAAAGGGCATAGGAGGATTCAAGAAGGCTCTTCTGTTGAGATATCTTGCTTGCCACTTCAGCCATGTTTGCATCTTCATAGCTTGATACGATCTGATTGAGTGTCTCGGTGCGGCGATTGGCAAGATCATCAATATCCTCAAGCCGTTTGAGATTGGCGCCGTTCTCGGACGTAAGGGCGTTAATTCCAAGCTGAGCCTGATTGATTTGGCCGACCGCTGTGTCGATTGCAGTCGACTGAGCCGACGTCAGAGGGCTTGAGAGCGGCCATTGGCCCGCCAGCGTTCTAAACGCAGCCAGAAGGGGAGCGCCCGCCGTTCGCGCGTCGGCACCATAAGCCATCGAAACGCCTTCGGCGACGAGGGTGCTGTTCTTGCCTGTACTCGTCCCGAATGCGCGATCGTCTGCCTGATCGTTTGTTTCACCCACTAAAAGTGCAGCATCGGCGAGAGTGGTGAGCTTGAACGCCTCACCTTCTCCTTTGGGTGGAGAAAACATCGGAAAACCAGCATCATCAGAAAGAAGTATGCTCCCAAACTCGACAAAAGCCTGTTCGACAGCGGTCTGCAGTGACGCGCTCACTCCATCGCTCTTTTGTGCCAGCGCCGCCTTCAGATTGTCGCTAAGGGTATTTAGTTGTCCGAACTTAATATCGTAGAGATTGAGGGTGTTCGTGAGTTGCTTACTGGCTCCTTGATACGCTTGCGTCCGATCTAAGGCGGTTCGAGCCGTTAAGGTCTTTGTCGTGTCGACGCCCAGATCGCGGTAGGTGCTAGCTTTCTTGCCGGTGGCGAGCTGCATCTGCAGGTTCGCCATCTTTTCCTGTGCGCGAGAGATAGATTCGATTGTGCTTTGCTGGATGCTGTTTGAGGAGACGCGAGTCATGGCGCTGGCCTTATCTGATCATCGAAAGGAGGGTGTCGTACATCTGTTGCGTCGTTGAAATAACGCGGGCAGATGCGGCGTAGCTGTTTTGAAAAATGACAAGGCTGGCGAGCTCTTCATCCACATTCACGCCGCCTACCGCGTCGCGGCGCTTAACGGCGTCGGAGAGGCGGGAAGAGCTATCTTGGTACTGGCGCTGGACGATATCAGCCCGCAACGAGATCTGCGCGATAGTTCCGTTGAGCGCGTCCTGCAGACGGGTAGGCGATCGGTTGCCAACGGTAACCTCCTTGTCGAGTTGGACAAGATAATTGTTCAGGCCCGCTCGATCGGAATTCCCAAGGGCTACACCGCCCACGGTGGCAGCTGCAGAGAGGGTCGCCATTGGCAGTTTTGTGGCGCTTACACCGATGTCCTTGCGCACATAGAAGTTACCCGGTGCTAGCGCGGAGTTCGAGAAACCGCTGAGCGCTCCGAATGAGACGCCTGTGTCCCCTCGGGTGCTGCTGTCATCTGATACGGCAATCCGCGCGCCTTGTGCAGTAAGCGATGGCGTAAAGGCAAAACGTCCCTTGCTATCAAGAGAGAAGGTTCCGAATGTACCAAGATCCCCTGAACCCAGAGCCGTCATGACATCTTCGATCTTGGTCAAGGATGGGTCCGCGAAATTGATAGTTTGTGTTGCAAGGACACGACCCGTGCTGTCTCGCAGCATTAGAGCGGTCGAGCCTGTGAATCCATGCTGTTCGCCTACCGTCAGCCCGGTCGGCACCAGTTGTGTCGTATCGGTCCGCACTAAATCATTAAGGCCAAAGAATTCCGACAGTCCGATACCGGCGCGATCCGCTGGCGTCACCGTATCATCGACGAGACTTATTCCATAGGCAGAGGAACTGGCGGCGATGCTTAGTGTGCCCTTGCTGAAGGTAGCGGTTGCCGAGACGGGCCCCGACCCGATGCTGCTGGCGTTTATGCTCGTGACGAGACTTTCAATCGTTGCCGCCGCACCCAGGCCGCTGAGATCGATCGTTGCTTTGCTAACCAGTTTGCCGTTGGCATCGGTAATCGCGAAAGTCGTCTTGCCGGTGAAGTTGAGTTGATCTGTTGCCAACAGACCAGTATTCCGACCAGTGAGGGTTTGAATGGCCGGCGCTGCGCTTGCTTGGTTCGATGCCTTATTAAGCGCTATCGCCAAACCTGCTGACAACGACGCCAAATTGTCGCGCACTGCGGGCAACTCGGTGTCCCTGATATTCAGCAAGGCGCCCAGCTGACCGCCAATCCCCGATGATGTGATCGTGTCTCCGGTGGGCGTGGCAGCTTGGCCCGCCTGGGCTGCAAAGTTGATGCCGATAGCGCCAAAGGCCTCGCTGCCACCATCATAACTTCGGGAGTAGGAAAGTTCACGAAGCTGCTGATCCAGTAACACGGTTCCGCTAGCGGACTTGATCGTGACGGTTCCATTGGGATTGTCCGTGGAGGTAAGGGATACCAGATCGCTCAACTTCTTGATCGCGAGGCCGCGCTGATCAATATCAGCATTGCTCCGCAGTCCCGCTGAGACACTGCCTAGCTGCTGGTTGAGGCCGTGGATCTGCGCGAGTAGCTGGTTGATCTGCGGTATTTTTCCCGCAATCTCGGATTCAGCATCGAGACGCAGTTGTTTCACATCTGCATCGGTCTGTTGCAGCGTGCGTAGAGAATCCTCGACCGTGGCGACAAACGCAGTCGTGGCTTGTTGACCGGCGCCAGGCGCGGTCAATGATATGGCTGCAGCCTGAACCCGGTTTAAGCTGGCACCCAGACCTGATTTAGAGTCTGGCGTGCCGAGCAGCGATTGCAACTGACCGAGATAAGTGTTGTTCGTATCGTCATATCCAGCTTGGCTTGATCGGTTGAAGACCGAGTTCTCCAAAAACTGGCTGGCAACCCGCTGCGGTGCACTGAACGTGACCCCGTTGAGCGTTTTGCCGGCTGCGTTCGCCGAAAAATTGATCTGCTGGCGCGTGTACCCAGGGGTACTCGCGTTCGAGACGTTATTCGAAATCGTGTCAATTGCGGCCTGGGCCGCAGACATTCCCGATGTCGCTATACTGAGGATGTTATTCAGTGCCACTGCGGGAATATCTCCGGTTCAGGCTTGGGCCGGCGTTTAGCGCTTAAGGTTGTTGGCTTCCTGCAGCATTTCATCTGCAGTCGTGATGATCTTCGACGAAGCGCTGTAGGCACGCTGGTAGCGGATCATGTTGCTGAATTCCTCAGCTAGATCGACGTTAGAAGCTTCGAGAGAACTGGCCTTAATGAGGCCCGCACCCAGTGAACCCGGATCGCTGATGGTCGGTGAACCTGAATTGGGAGACTCAACGTAACCGTTGCCGGCAACTGAGGTAAGGCCGTCCGAGTTGAGGAACGTTGCCAACGGAAGCTGATAGAACGGGCGACGCGTGCCATCCGAGAATAGCACATCGAGTTGACCCGTCGGGCTGACGTCCACGCTGCTGATAGTGCGAAGAAAACCGCCATTCGCCGAGGCGTTAATAACAGCAGTGCTCTCGGCAAATTGGCGCAAGCCGTTGGCCTGGCCGAGTGTGCCAAAGTCGAGATTCAGCGGGCTAGAGCCGGCATTGGCGGAGGTGATCGAGAGCGCGGCCGTTGCTGTGTCGATGGTGCCCGTCACGGCCTTGAGAGTGCCATTCGTATTGAATTCTAAATTTCCTGTTGCAATGGCGGCACCCGCGTCTTTGACATCGCATTTCCAAGTGTTTGCAGCCACTGCAGCCACCGCAGCCACTGCAGGTGGCCCCGCAGACGCAGGAACCGCCGCCGCCTCAGCCAGCTTCGTGAATACGAGTTCTAGTTGCCGGGAATTACCCTGCGCATCATAATAAGTGAAGCTGTTGGTGAAAGTGGTTCCCGCTGCCGCCCTGGAATCAAGATTTGCGTTAATCTTGAAATTGCTCGTGGGTGCAGCTGTGCCGGATAGTTCACTAATCTGGATCGGCGTTGCCGTATCCAGCTTTGCCGCGACCGCCATGTTGCCGTCGCCGTCGAGTTTCCAGCCCTGAACATATAAGCCATCGCTGTTGCGCAGATAACCGTTGCGGTCAGGCGTAAACGACCCGGAGCGGGAGTATGTAATTGGATCAGACGATGTCGAGCCGGACCGCGTCACAAAAAAGCCGTTGCCGTCGATCGCGAGATCGGTCTGGTTTGAGCTGGCTTGAATCAAACCTTGCTTCGAAATGAGCGAGCTCGTTTTTGACGTGACCCCGCCTATGCGGCCATCGCCGCCTGTCTGGTCGGACACGAGTGAGCCAAACGAAGTCGAAGCACGCTTGTAGCCTGCGGTGTTGAGGTTTGCGATATTGTCAGCCACGCCAGACATGGCATTCGCGTTGGCCGTCATGCCGGCGATGCCGACTGAAAGTGAGGAAGTGACTGTCATTCGAATTCTCCTTAGTCCTGCAGCGATTATAGGATCAGAACCGGTCAGTGTGTGCAGGGCGGCAAAAATTGCCTCCAAACACCGCATCCGGGAGAATTTTGCCTATAAAGACTAGAAGCAGGAGATTTCCCCATGGGGCTGAAGGTCAATCTAAAAGACAATGAGCGGATCATCGTGAATGGCGCGGTGTTACGCGCCAGCGGGCGTGTGACGATCGAGATAGAAAACCGCGCTGTGATTTTGCGCGGTAGCGAGTTCATGTTGGCGGAAGATGCCACGACACCAGCGCGAAAGCTGTACCACTCCACAATGATGGCTTATATCGACGACGAGCAGCGTGCCGGACATCAGGACCAGATCATTGCCCGCGTGCGGGAGATTATTGGTGAAGCGCCGTCAATTGAAACGGCTGCTTTATGTGTCAGCTTCGCGCACAAGGTTGCTTGTTCCGACTATTATAATGCGCTGTCCGATTGCCGCGAATTGATTACATTGGAAGACGCGCAGGCTGCGTCGGTCTGAAACCGGCGAAACCTTTGTTACGCACATGCTCACGTTGAACGATGTCACCAATACGCTTCGGCAGATGCCGGTGCATACGCGCTATGGGCGAGTCACAGCCTCACGCGGCAACATGATTGAGGTTGCCGGGCTTGACGGTGCGGCACGGACGGGGTCCCATCTCTCGATCCTGACACCGGATGGTCCCTTTCAGGTTGAAGTTGTCGGGTTTGATCGCGGTCAGGCGCAGTGCATGTCATTTTCCGACACGCAAGGCGTCTCTATCGGGATGTGTGCGGAGCTTCAGGCGAGCAAATTCGAACTTCGGCCATCTTCGCGTTGGCTGGGCAGGGTCATCAACGGATTGGGGGAACCGGTCGACGGCAAGGGACCAATGGCCACAGGCCGCGAACCGCGTGCGATCAAGAGCCTCCCTCCAGCCGCTGCGAACCGCGCAAGAGTGGGTGCGCGCATACAGACGGGCGTTCGGGTGCTCGATCTGTTCGTGCCCCTGTGTGAAGGCCAACGGTTGGGGCTGTTCGCAGGTTCGGGAGTCGGCAAGTCGGTCATGCTTTCGATGCTCGCGCGGTGGTGCGATTGTGATGTCGCCGTCATCGGGCTAATCGGCGAGCGGGGCCGCGAGGTCCAGGAATTCATAGAAGATGACCTTGGCCCAGAAGGTCTGGCGCGCAGCGTCGTGGTTGTTGCAACATCAGACGAGTCCGCTTTGTTGCGCAGACAGGCGGCATGGACAACCCTTGCGGTTGCCGAACATTTTCGCGACGAGGGTAAGCGGGTGCTTTGCCTAATGGATTCGGTCACACGTTTTGCCATGGCGCAGCGCGAGATTGGTCTTGGTGCGGGCGAGCCGCCGGCAACGAAAGGCTATACGCCGACGGTTTTTGCCGAACTGCCGCGCTTGCTTGAACGGGCTGGCCCCGGACTTCCCGGACAGGGTTCGATCACGGGCGTGTTCACGGTTCTGGTGGATGGTGATGACCACAACGAGCCCGTCGCCGATGCCGTGCGCGGCATTCTCGATGGCCATGTGGTCATGAGCAGGCGCATTGCTGAACGGGGCCGCTACCCAGCTGTCGATGTGCTTAAGAGTGTCTCTCGGACACTGCCCCGGGCACAGACGGACGAGGAAAATGCCATTCGGCTGAAGGCGCGGGAAACGCTTTCACTCTTTGGCGATATGGAAGAGATTGTGCGTCTTGGAGCCTATCGTTCAGGCGCAAACCCTCAAGTTGATCGCGCGATTTTGCTCGCGCCGCAGATCGAACAGTTGCTCGGCCAGGGCAAGGATGATCCGGGCACGATTGACGAAGCCTTTCAGGCGCTTGCTGCCTTACAGGGAGGTGAATGATGGCTACTCCTTATGATGCAGTCTTGCGTATCCGCAAGCGTGAGGTGGATATTGCTGCCGAGGCTTTCAGGTTCGCAGCGGAGGGGCTCGAAATCCTGGAAGGCCAGCTGGCCGGTGCGCAGGAGGCATATGCTGCGGAAAGCAACCTGTCAGCCGACGACCTTACGCTGCGCAGCGACCTCTATCAGCTGCGGATGTTGGAGAAGATGGCCGACCTGAGGCAGAACATTTTTCATGCCGCTGCGGAACTGGAGGAGCGGCGCGCCGAACTTTTGCAGGTGCTGGCAGAGAGCAAGGCACTTGAGCAACTGGTAGAGAACCATGAGGAAGCTCTGCGCTTAGCCGCCGAGCGGACTGAGCAGGCGCAGAACGATGACAGGGTCGCTTTTGTTTTCCGCGCGCGCGAGCTTGAGCGGGGTGCTGCGGCATGATTGACCCGACACAACTGCGTAACCTTAGCCCTGCCCGCAAGGCCGACCTGATCTATACGCAAGCCCGCGCTGAGGTGACCAGCAAGCTGTGGCAGATGGCTCTGGGTGATGCCGATAGCAACACAACGCGTGATTCGTCGATGCCGCTGGCTCAGGGCGGCGGGACGTACAGCCTGTCCGCATTGTTGGCCTTGATGACGGACACCGGCGATGCGAATTCGAATGAGTTCGAAGCCAAGGGTAAGGCAGACGTGATCTCTTTCGCAGGTCTGCCCACGCAACCTGCGGGCAAGCCTGAGATTGCTGCGGTTGGCGGAGGCATCACCGCCCTTGGCGCCAACAGCAAATATCAGCCAGTCATCGAGAATGCGGCGCAGCGCGTGGGGCTTCCAAGCTCTGCGCTTGCCGCCATTGTCGATGCAGAGGCGGGCAAGCGAAGTGGAGGCGAATGGAACCCCTTGTCCCGCAACAGCCGGTCAAGTGCGGCTGGGTTGGGTCAGTTCCTGTCGGGCACCTGGATTTCAGAGGCGGAGCGGCCCGGAACCTGGCTGAACAACCTATCCCGCCAGCAAGGCTGGCTCGATGGCAATGGTCGCGTGCAATCGAGTGCGCGCCATCAATTGCTTTCACAACGCTACGATCCACAAACCTCAATCGAGGCCACGGCTGATTATGCACGGCATAATGTCGACAAGCTCAAGCGGGCCGGCGTCTCGGTTGGTGGGAGTACCAATGCCATCAGCCGTATCGCCTATCTTGCGCATCACCTTGGAAGGGGAGACGCAGAGCGATTTCTTGGGCAGGGCATTCCAGAAGGGCGAGCGCGGGAGCTGCTCGCGGCGCAGATCGGCGCAGAACGCGCTGGCGAACGTATCAATCGGATGGGGAGTGCGACCGTCGCTCACCGCGATTGGCTAAACGGGTATGTTGCGCGCCAGATACGGCCGCAGCGTTTCGAACAAAACGGTTAATTATCGGCTCGATGCAAATCCAACGCAGGATCGCGGCATCCGATCAATCAGGCTGTGATGTCCAGAAGAACCGGGTCGCGACGCGCGGCTGATGCGCCGGACAATGAATTGTAGCCATTGAAACCCGTCGGGGCCTCATTGCGAAGTTTCTGAAGGAAAACGGCGATGGGATCAAGCGGATCCCTAGTGTCTGGTCTCGCCCCGGGATAGGGGGCTTCTGGACGCTTCTCCGGACGCCCCGTCGCGTTCACAGCATCTGATGCGAGAGCCGGCGGCGGCGCTGGCGCTGGTACTTCGTTGGTTTCATCAGGAACGGCTACACCTGTTCCAAAATAGGCACGTAGCACCGCGGCTTGCTTGTCGCTTAGGATGCCGCCTGAAATCTGCTCGTCGATAAGGGAGTCAATCCGCACCTTCAAATCGACTGGGCCCATCCGCTCCCCGGAATTTTCCGACGAGGAAAGGGCCCCATTGATGGAAGTCAATGCGACGTTCAAAGAAGTCTGACCGGTGAGCGCTACTTTACCGCGTTGCGAGGCAAATGCGACGCCCGCGCCTATTGATGGCATAGGGGAAGGCAGCGAGAAGTTCGGCGAATTGACTTGTAGTGCCATTAAACCCTCCTCTAGCTATTTACGCGCTCTTGGCCGACCCAAGAATAACGCAGAGCGATTCGAATCATATATTATTTTGCAAAATAAACATTTTTTGAATTTTTGCCATAATATTCGCAATGCTGCCAAACAGAGGCAGATCCGGGCATTGAAAGCCAAATGCGCCTACTGCGATGAGGATGCTTGATCGCCATTCAATCACGACTGATCCTCAACTCTCCCATGCGCGTGGTCGCGCGCGCCCTTAGCGGGCTGGACGGGCTTTGGGTGGCGGAGCGAGGCTCAGAAGATCACCGAAGGCGCCCGCTGGGCTGACGGAAGGCAGCTTCTTGATCGCATCTGCGATCGTGGCTGGATCAATATCATCGACCGGGGCCGTCAGCAGATCAAAGGCCGCACCGTCAGCTTGGCCCGTGAAGGAACCGCGGTAACGACGGCGTAGATCTGCGATCTGGGCGGTCTTGGCCTGCATCGACAGCGCCACAGCCTGCCTGAAAATCAAAGTTCGCACGACCGGCGACGTTGACCCAGAACGCCTCAGAAGTAGTGCCTGTGCGGCTTCAAGATCAGCCCATTGTTGAGCGTGCCAAAGGATTTCGGCGGTGATCGCCATGCCATCGGGAACCTCGTCCAGCGCGGCGAGTGCTTCAGCCTTACGACCAAGCAGGGTCAAGGCAACTGCAGCAACTTTCTTTCGCGTGTTCGTAATATCGACCGGATAGCGGGGCCCCTCGCTCTCAGTAATCAGTTGAAGTGCTCGGTCATACTGGCCAGCCCTGATGCTCAACATTGCCGCTTTTATCGAGATCGGCCCCTTGGCAATATCCTGGGCCCGGTTTTCGAGTTGATACTGGAGCAACTGAGCGGCGCGTTCATAAAGTTCGGCGGCTTCAAGTCGCTGTGCGATTTGCAAAGTTATGGCGTCGCCCTCAGCACCATCGGGACCAAGGTCGCGATACTCCCAGTAAAGGCCAATGGATTGGTCAATGCTTAGTCCATTGGATGGATCGAGCACCGAAAGGAGAATTTTCTGGTATTCGGGAAGGATTTCCCGGCTGCGCGATGCTTCGGGGAAGTTGCGCAGTAGCGTTGCCCCCAGCGCAAGCGAATTCCGACGATCCTTGCTGGCACTGGCGACGCGGAACCCAAAGGCCAGCGCATCCAACTCGACCTGGTGGTCCCGCCAGCCGAATCTCAGATTATCAATAGCCTTGATGATCTGGGCTGGCTTTTGGGACTTATTGAGCGCCGCCCGTTGCAACTTGATGAAGCTTGCCTCGGCACGGGCCTGCTCGTCGCCGGTTGATTCTGCAGCTTTCAGGGCCTTTTCGGCGTCGCTTGTTCTAGCGCTGGCAAAAAGCAGTTTGGCTTCCACGATCTTGGCCTCAGGATCGACCGCCTTGATCCGGGTGATCCACGCTAAACCAAGCGGGTAGCGGCCAATGTTGTAAGCATGGCGGGCCATGGCAATGAAAAACGGCAGCTGAGCTTTCGCGGAAAGCCGGTCGACGGCCAACGATGCGCAATTATATTCTGCGGTCATGTCCGGACTTTCCGGGATTGAGGCAGATGCACGAATACGCCACAGGCAGCCTTGCGAGGACCGAACGAGCGCGGGATCGCCCAGCGCGGCAAGGGCATCGGCATCGCGGTGCATCAGGACCAGTGCTTGACCGCGCGCCAAGGTGTAGTTGGGGTTCATCGCGGCGTCTGGCCGCTTGCGGACGAGCAGATCGAGCATGCCGGTTGCTTCCTGACCTTGCTCCGCGTGCAGATGCGCGATTGCAGACTGCCAATAGGCCTTTGGGCGATCAAGTTCTTGCGCAGATACGACATTCTTCCACGCTTGGGCGGGCGGCACTATGGTCCACGTAAAGATATCCGGCTTCATAATGGATTGCGGGACGACCGTTGAGACAGCCAAATTTTGCGAATTGGAAATGCTGGCTGAACCCAACGCAACCGCGCCAAGGAGGAGCGGCGCGAGACGCGCGACGCGTCCGATGCGTGCCGCCGCTTGGGTAAAGCGATCGAGCCCACGCAGCAGTGAGGCGACTTTGGCGGGGGTGGGGCGAAGGAACGGCTGCATTCTTCCTATTATAGGAAAGTGAGACGCCACTAATGGTGATCGAGGAGTAAAACTGTGCGCCGATATGTTTCAACCTCCACTCGAGTATCCAGCCTGATCATAAGCGTGCTGCTATGTGCTGCCAGCCCAGTGAGGGCGGAAGGGGCGAGCGAGGGGGCGTTGATCACGATCAATCCCATCTCTGTGCCGATTATTGAGAGCGGGCGGATCACCGGCCAGTTCCGGGTCGTGCTGAAACTTGTGCCGCAAACGCCGGAGGATGGCGCTGTCTTGTCTGCGCATCAGCCCGCGCTTCAGTCGATATTGCTGAGCGCGGCCAATGAATATGCGCGCCTGAACGTTTCGACCTTTCGGCCGGTAAATGTCAAAACGCTTCGGAAATTGCTGCTCGCTGCGGTGCGCAAGCCGGGACACAAGGTGAAAGACGTTCTTGTCATCGACGCCTTGGCGTATTGACAGGTCGCGCGATGGCGCCTTGCGTCGTTGACGCCCCAGCCGCAGACAAAAAAAGACCGGAGGCGGTATAAGTCCCCCCCCGGTCCAATTTTTATGTCTTAGTTCAACTTAACGGAACAGCGACGAGATCGACTGCGGCGACTGGTTCGCAATCGACAAGGCTTGAACGCCCAACTGCTGCTTAAGCTGCAGGGCTTGCAAGTTTGCCGATTCCTTGGCCAGATCAGCATCAACAAGAGTGCCGATGCCGCTGGTGAGTGCATCGCCGAGCTTCGCGGTGAAGCTCAACTGTGAATCCACCTGACGTGCGGCCGAACCAAGCGTGTTAAGATTGGTCGCCATAGTAGATTTAGCCTTTTCAAGCGCAATCATTACGTCCTTAGCTATTGCAGTCCCCTTGATGTCTGCAGATACAGCACCAGCTGGGGCTTGAGCTGCGACAGACAGAAGGTCATACTGGATTGCCGCACCGCCCGCTGCTTCTGCAGCGGTAAGGCTCTGAACCATCATGCCGGGAGCTGCCGCAGTTCCCTGGATCTTCAGGTTACCGACGACCAGCGTCGACGTTCCCTTGATCGACTGCAGTGCGCTCAGCGAACCGGGGATGGCCGGCGAGCCATCGAGCAGATTGGTTCCGTTGAAATCCGAGGACTTAACAACAGTCGAAATCTGGTTCTGAAGTGCTTTGAAGTCGAGGTCGAGAGCGTCACGGCTCTTTTGGTCGAGGCCTGCGTCGCTGGCTTCAAGTGCCTTTGCCTGCATCTGGTTCATCAGGTCCGAAACCTGCGTGGCACCTGACAGAGTGACATCGAGCACGCTCTTCGCACGATTGAGCGACGAGGTGACCGACTTCATCCCGCTGAGGTCTGAACGCAGGTTTTGGGCGATGACAAATGCAGAGCTGTCATCCTTGGCCGAACTGACACGGAGGCCGGTATTAATCCGCTGTTGAACGGAAGAAAGTTCGTTCTGGGTGGCGTTCAGGTTCTGGAGGGCAGCAAGGGCACTTGTGTTCGTGTTAACAGAAAAAGCCATATTAAATTCCTTTCTAGGAGTGTCCCCACATTCTTGTGAGGTGGTTACATCGGGCAACCAACCGGAAGCCCGAAATGGGCTCTAAGCCTCTCTTAGGAAAAGAATTCAGCGGACTGCTGTTGCGACTAATATATTTTTTTCAACCGGTCATTTGTCCGGTAGTGCTGCTAATATATTTTTTAATCAGTGATTTTTGCTGCCGGTGGGCCTGCTGATCGGCACGCAATCGCGATGAGTCCGGGTGTCAGTACTTCGACCATCGCCTCTGCCACCGTTTGCCGCTCGATACGCCCGTCATCGCAGAGCCACTCAATACCACAGCCAGCGAACCGCCATTCGCCCGCTTCTGTCGCTGCGGTCAGCAGAGAAAATCCGGCGGTGTGGCCTATCCGGACCGCCTTGATGTCGTCTTGGTCTGTGGTTACCCCCTCGGGCGAGGCAATAATCAAGCGCAGGCTGGCGGAAGGGACTTCGAAATCGTTGGGGGGCATAATGTTCATGCTGGTGCCTTATTGGGTTAGGCCGCGCGTGCGGCGTAGGCGCATCACAAAACTGATGATCTCGGCGACCGCTGTGTAATGTTCGACTGGGATCGGATGATCGATCTCCGCCCCGGCGTAAAGAGCGCGGGCAAGCGGTGGGCTCTCGACAATCGGGACCCCCGCCTCGGTCGCGATTTCCCTGATCTTTAGCGCGACAAGGTCAACGCCCTTCGCAACGACGATTGGCGCTCCATTGACGCCGTGCTCATAATTGAGCGCGATCGCGTAGTGGGTCGGGTTGGTGATGATGACACTGGCGGTTGGCACCGCCGCCATCATGCGCCGCCGGGCCCGGGCATAGGCGATTGCGCGTTGCCGTGATTTGATCAGCGGGTTGCCTTCTGAGTCCTTGAGCTCGTCCTTGATCTCCTGAAGCGTCATCATCATTCGCTTCATGTACGAACGGTTCTGGAAGAACAGGTCGCCTGCGGCGACGACGGCGACCGCCACAACAATCGGCTGGAGCACGTCGAGCACCAGCAGAACCAATTGCTGCGATAAATAAACAGGACCAGCGCCTACCAGACCGGCCATCGCGACCCGGTTCGGCCAGACAATGGCCGTCGCGAGTCCGATAATCAAAGCAGCCTTGAGCAGTGATTTGCCAAATTCAAAAAGCCCCTGGGACCCGAATATCCGTTTGAGGCCGGCAACAGGCGACAGCTTATCCCATTTTATCGCGAGCCGCGACCATGTCAGCACAGGTTTCCCCTGCAGCACGAAGACGGAGGCCGCACTCGCCATCAGCAAAGCGAGAATGGGGGCAATGGCCAGCACCGTGTCCTGCATGAGCCCGGCAAGGGTCGATTGCGCGCCCTCATCTGAGAAGTGTATTCTGTCTGCCCCGCCCCAAACAACGATAAATATCTTCGACAGCGACTTGGCTGCCGCGGCGCCCAGCGCGCTCAATAGCAACAGGATCGCCGCAAACATCACGGCGTGGCGCATGTCCTGCGCCATAGGGACATCGCCGCGCTTGCGGGCGTCCTCCAGGCGCTTTTCAGTAGGCTCTTGGGTCTTTTCCTGATCGGTTTCAGCCACCGGGCATTACCCAACCGCTGTTCAACCAATCGCCATAGCTGGCGACAAACGTATTAAGGATAGCGCCGACGATGGCCGCGAAAAAGGCCACGCCGAGCAGCAGGTTGAGTGGCGCAAGTATCATGAACAGCTGCAACGCAGGTGTCACTCGGCTTACCAGCCCAAGCGCGACGTTGAAGATGACGCCAAAGGCGATGAGAGGAGCGGCCAAGCTTAGCGATAGCGTGAACGCATGCGCCATTGTCATGACCGCCAACTCGGCAAGGTCGCGCCCCGGTGGCAATTGGCCGACCGGAAAATTCTGATACGAGCGCAGCATCGCCGCGAACCAAAGATGGTGCACATTGAGCGACAGGCACGTCAGCGTCGCGGCCAACAGGAGGAAGCGCGAAACGACTGTTGTCTGCCCGCCCATGGACGCATCAGAAACCATCGCCGAGGATAGGCCGATCTGAAAGCTGATGATTGAGCCGGCCGCGCCGATGGCTTGGAACATCATGCGCATGAGCATGCCCAGGCTCAGCCCAACCATTGTTTCGGCAATGATAATTCCAGGCAATGCTTTCGCCCCGGTCACGGCTGGCGCCACCAGAGGGTCCACGAGGCCGGAGAGACCGGCCGATATGCCCAGTGCTAGGAACAGCCGGATCCGCGTTGGGATTGCTTCGTCCGAAAAGGCAGGCAGCAGCATAACGATCGAACCCGTTCGGGCGAAAACCACAAGCAGGAGGATGAAAAAATCGGAGTAACGGGAAACCAAGTCATCCACTGATGATCGCGCCTGCAATGGACTGCATGAAGTTTGACATGGCCTGGCCGATCATTGGCAGGCAGAACAAGAACGCAATCCCCATGGCTATCAACTTTGGCACGAAGGTCAGCGTCATTTCCTGAACCTGCGTCAAAGCCTGCAGCAGGCCGATCACCACGCCAACAACAAGCGAGACGATCAGCATGGGCGCCGATATGGTGAGAAATAGGATTAGGCTCGCTTTAGCGAGCTCGGCAACTTCGGACGCGCCCATGGTTAGATCTGCATCCTGATGATGTCGGAATAGGCGCTGATGACCCGGTCACGGACAGCAACGACCGTATCCATCGCCATTTCCGCAGCCGTCATAGCTGTGGTCACATCAATCAGGTCGCCTTTGCCGGAAATCTGACGCGCCGTTGCATTTTCAGCGGCTTTCAGTGAATCTGTCGTGCTTCCGATAACGCCCGTCAGAATGTTGCCAAAGCTGGATGTCTCGCTTCCGGGCGTTACTTCGCCGGAAGGTGACGGCGAGGTCGGGCGGACGAGCCGCCCATAAGCATTAATTGCATCAAGTGCGCCAATGGACATAGAATATCTCCCGAATATTATTTGAGCAGATCGATGGTGCGCATCGTCAGGTTTTTGGATGCCTGGATGGCGCTGAGGTTGGCTTCATAGGAGCGCTGGGCGCTCTGCATGTCGACCATCTCCATCGCTGTATTGACGTTGGGTAGGTCAACATAACCGTTGGCATCGGCGGATGGAGCACCAGGGCGCAGGGCACGCTTGAACGCGGATTGGTCCTGCCCGACACTTGAAATACTCACGCCTTGGCCAGCCCCTCCAATATCTGTGGGCTCAAAGTTGACGACCTTGCGTCGATAGGGCTCGCCGCCGGCTTTCGCGGCAATGGAATCCGAGTTGGCGAGGTTCTCTGCAATAACACGCATACGCAGCGACTGTGCGCGCAACGCTGACGCGGAGATGGCCATGATGTTCTTCAATTCCATGCGGTGCACCTTTCGAAATGAGCCGTGGTGCCTCCATCATAGGAAGATTTTGCCTAGTGCGCGCCAGATGGCGGAAAAATAGTCCTATATGGTTGGCACGAGGGAGATAATATGAACGCACTCGACAATGTAAGAATTGAACTAGCTGTCGTTATTGGCGTCGCAGAAGCGCCGATTTCGCAGGTGCTCAAGATGACTCGCGGTACCATGATAACGCTCGACCGCCGGCAGGAAGATCTTACCCTGGTCTATGCCGGAGATGTGCCCGTTGCGTCCGGCGAGGTACTTCTCAAGGGCGACAAGATTTCACTTAGGATCAGCGAGATCCTGAATCAGCCAACATAAAGGTAGTTTCCACTTGGACCTCTTCACATTTGCCCGCACGGTCGGCACCCTTGCCCTTGTGCTATCCCTGCTCGTACTCGCGGTATGGGGCATTCGGCGCTTTAATCTTTTCCAAGGTCGCGGGTTTAAGCCGGGCAATGTCGAACCTGACGTATCCGTTGTGCTTAGGGTGCCGGTGGATGCCAAGCATATGCTGGTCATGGTGCGCCGCGATTTTTTCGATCACCTCATTCTGATTGGCCCCAATTCCATGCTGCTGGTTGAGCAGAACATTCTTGTAGGTCACACAGAGTGAAGCTGAACCGCGTCTTGTTGCTGGCCGGGCTCATGCTTGGACTTGGTGGTCTGCCGGAGCTGGCCCATGCGCAGGCCGTTGGGGCTGCCGCAGGGGCTTTGTCCGGCGCCGCGTCCGATGCGGCGGGAATGACCGGCGACTGGGCGCCGGGCAAGGCTGTTCAGCTCGTCCTGCTGCTTACGGTCCTGAGCTTGGCTCCAGGTATATTGATGACGGTGACGTCATTCACCCGCATCGTAGTTGCACTTTCGTTGTTACGAAACGGTATAGGGGCGCCCGGTGTGCCGCCCAACCCGGTGCTTATCAGCCTCGCCATGTTCCTATCCTTTTTCGTGATGGCGCCGACCTTCGACGTGGCGTGGCGGGACGCCATCCAGCCTTACAACAGCGGACAGATCACCGAGCAGCAGGCTTTTGAACGCGGAAGCAAGCCGTTCCAGCAGTTCATGCTCAAGCATGTGCGGCGGGATGACTTGAAGCTCTTCAACGATATGCGGCAGGCAAATTTGCCCGCCGGTTCGAAGGCTGCTCCAAAGTCAGCGGCTGAGGTGCCGTTCACAACCCTGGTTCCAGCCTTTATGATTTCCGAGCTTCGCCGCGCGTTCGAAATCGGCTTTCTGCTTCTGCTTCCCTTCCTTATCATCGATCTGGCGGTGTCTGCCGTGTTGATGGCGATGGGCATGATGATGCTTCCGCCGCCGACGATATCATTACCTATGAAAATTATTTTCTTTGTCTTAGCAGATGGCTGGTCGCTGGTTGCAGGATCGCTCGTCCGAAGTTTTCAGTAGGACGCGCTCATCCCAATGCTGATCCTCGACATCACGCGTGCGGCGTTCGCTTCAGCCAGAGATGCGAACTACTGCACCACGATTGTGAGTGTTGCCGCGTTGCCGACGGCAGTTGCCGTGATGTTGCTGCCCGTAATCTGTAAGGTCCCGCTGCTAGTTGCCGCGATTGCGTTGATGCCGATTAACGTGCTCGTCGCGCTAGCTGTGACTGCCCCGCTATTGTTCTGCACCGACGAAATGACTGCAGACGGATATTCGTTGCTCAAGAAATTGAGCGTGACCGTTGAGCCGGTGCTGTTGCCCACGGCACTCGCTGCGACAGTTGTGCCCGAAATCACCGCGGACGCGTTGTTGATGATGCCGTCGACGCTGGTTCCGGGGAGCACATTGAGAACCGAGCCAAGGCTGTTCGCCGTGATACTGGCGGTATTCGACTGAGCATTCAGGACGACCGCCTGACTCTCGATCGCGGTCGCAGTGATAGCTCCGGCGTTCTGCGAGGGAACCAGCTGCGCGCCCGAAAGGCGCAGTGCGTTGGTAGCCGTATTGCCCGCCGCTGTTGCGACGCTACTGTTCGAAGCCAAGGTGAGGCGGCTACTGTCTATTTGTGCACCAGTTCCAGTGCGAAGGCCCAGCACGATCGCGTTTCCAGAGCCAGCCAAGACCGTCGATGCGTTGGCCTGATCATTCAGCAACGCGGCGCTGGAACCCTGAGAGCCGGTTGCAGTTGCGTTTAGAGAATTGCTTGCGCGATTGGCAATTGCATCGGCGGCGGTGATATTGTTGCTGATTGTAATAGCACTGCCGTTTGTTGTCTCGGCCCCGGAGTGAACAAAATCCTGATTGAAAATCTGTGTTGCAGCGAATGAACTGACGTTGCCTTGTGCCGCAGCGCGCTGAACATTCGAAATTACGAAGTCGGCCACCGTAGGGCCGTTCGTTGACAGTCCTGCCGAAGCGAGGATTCCCGATGCCCCAAGCGTGTTGCCACTGGCGGTGAGTGTGTTCCGAACGTCGTTGATCGTCGCAGCTGCAGCGTTACGGTTGCCGTTGATCGTCAAGACATTTCCCGTTCCGGCCATGGGTGCGGTGATGTCCATGTAGCTGGCTGCTAAAGTAACTCCGCCGCTTGCATTGCTCTGCCGTGAACCGATTGCTCCGGGGCCGCCTTCGCCAACATCGGTCGTTGAACCGGCGAGTGTGAGCGCATTTGATGCATAGCTGCCGGTAGCGACGCTCGTCTGGGTGTTGGTTGACAGGTTGATCGTCGAATTGGCGATCGTGGCGCCTGTCCCGCTTGTAATCCCGAAGGTGTTGGCAACCAAGCTCCTGATGATGACATCCGCACCTATTGTCTGGTTGTTGAGCACCGAATAGTCGGCCAACACCTCAACACCGGCCGTGCTGTTATCCACGCTTGCGCCAGTCTGCGAGCCATCAGCAACAATCGAGGCGGCGTTGACCGTCAACGCGCTGCCAACGGTATTTGCGAAACTGGAACCGGTAACTGTATTACCGGTCATGGTGAGGATGCTATTGGTAATCGCAGCGCCGATACCGGTAGAGATCAGGAAACCGCCGTCGTTCAAGGTTCCTGTCGACGAAATGCCGTGGTTGCCTTCGAAACCTATACTGGCCAAGACGTCGCTGTTGGCAAGTTGGACATTGGCTACGGCAGCGGTTGTCTGCGCATTGGATGTGTTCAGGGTCAGGCCATTGCCCACGACTGTACCTGTGCCCGCGTAGTTGCCGTTGGCCAACGCGCGCAGAACGTTGGTCGTTGTTGAGAGCGAAGATCCGTCAATATTCCCATCAATCGCCGTCACCATCTGCGCGCCATCATTGGCTGAACCGTCCATTGGGTCGCGCAGGGTCGCCACAACGCTTGAAGAGCCATTGGGCGCGCCGGTCGACTGGGCGTTCAGCACCGTGAAGGCGGCGTCAAGCAAGGTCACGCTATTGACGGAGCTAGCCCGTCCGGCTGTGGGGGTGGTTGCACTGCCCTCGGCGACTAAGATGCTATTAGCCGTTACCGTTAACGCGTTACCCGCACGGTTCGCGTCTGCGATCGCCGCAAGGTTATTGTTGGCCTGCGTCAATGTCGAATTGACCACGCTCCCGTGGACCCGGGTCAGGATCTCGATCTGGTCTGTCTCAAGCATCTCTGCGGAAAAGGTTGCGGTTGCACCGGTCGCCTGGATGTTTGCCAGTGCCGCTATGGGCGCAGCATAAGCACCCGCAGATATCCCGATAACCGGAATTGTCAGACCAATCGCGTTGGAAACGACCGACCCTTGCGCCTGCAACGTCAGCGTATTGCCGGTGTTACGGACCACGCTTGAACCCAAAACAGATCCAGCGACATCAAGCTTGACGGTGGTTGAGGCTGTCGCTGAGATGGTACCATCTACCGTCTGTTCATTCAGCAAAGCGACCGCAGCTTCAACAGCCGGAGCGGTACTTCCCCCACTGAACGCTAGGCTTCCAGGCAGGCCAGCACCATAAGCAACCTTGGTCGCCAGTATATCCTGTCCAACCGACGAAAGACGTTGCGATGAAAGCGACACGGTGTTTGTGGCACTTGTCCCGGCGGCGACGGCTTCGGTCCGGTTTAGCGTCAGATCCGCAATTGCGCTCGTCCCAAGTGCGCCGTTGCCCAACCGCGCAGTTTCAAGAGAAATCGTAGATGTCGTCGTGGCAGAGACTGCAGACGCGGGATCAGAAAACCGCTGCGCATTCAAGACGCCCAACCCATATCCCGCGTTTGTCGCGCTGATAACCGCTGAATTCGACGCAATATCTGCGACCGCCGTACTGTTCTGGACGTTGGCTGTCACTGTCAGGCTGCTGCCAGCATTGCCGCTGGTGTCTTGCGAAAGTAGCCGGATGGCCCCTTCCAGATTGTTCGCTATCACCGATGTTGCGGCGAGATTGTTTTGGTAGGTTGCTATGACGGCGGCGCCGCGGGCAGAGACGGCTTTTTCAGCTCCGGTGACGGCGCCGTCGGTCGCCAGCTTCACGGTCTCGGCAGACAGGGGGACGGAGACGGCTGTCACGGCGATGTTCTGTGTCGCCTGCTGCCCATAGGCCCGGGCTTGTGAGGTGTTGGTCCCAATGCGCATTACGCTGTCGCTGACCACCGTATTGTCGGTACCCACAGAAACGCCCAGCCTGCCGTTTTTCACCAAGGCGGAGATTGTTGCAGTGTCGATAATCTGGCTGGAGCCAAGCGCCATCGATCCATCAATAACGTTTGAACCAGATGCTGTGCGGAAGTCCGCATTAAGCGAATTGCCAGTCGTCGTTGCGGCTACCGCATTTGGCCCCAACGTGACCTGGCTGCCCGAAACACCCTCTAGCGTCGCGCGGAGCGAAGAATCGATAGTCGTCGCGGCGACACGTGCCGCCGAACCCGAGCTTGCGCCGATATACTGATTTGCCGCATTGGCAATTTCTGCGGAAACCCCCGCCAACGTAGTTGCGGTGCCAAGCTCAATCGTCGCCCGGTTGGCAACATTGGGCCCAGCATATGACTGGCCAATGCCAAAGGTGGTGTTATCCGTGGCGATGTTCCCCGTCGCCGTTGCCGAGATGCTGTTGGTCAACATAGAGACAGAACCGCCAGCCAACGTGTTAACAGCGCTGTTCCCGCCAGCCACCGTAACGGATAATGCCGAACCGGCGTTGATGGCTTGCTCGGATGTCTCGTTACCATCGTAGCTTTGTGTGTGCGCAATGGCGAGGGTGAGCTCATTACTGCTGTCAGCTGCCACAAGGCGTGGGGTGACCGTCAATTGGTTCCCGTTGAAAGTCGCGGCGAGCGTGTTGGTGGACAGGGTCAGCGAAGCGGAAAGAGCGTTATTTGTCTGGCTCATCGCGTTCAGGGAAAGCACGTTGGCGGCAGCGCCGCTCCCGCCGACCATCGCGACAGCATTCTCTCCGGCTAGATTGGTGGTTTGTACGCCCGAGACCAAGATGGAACCAGTTGCCTGAACCACGCGGTTCGCCTCGTTTCCGGTAATCAGGGCAAGCGCGTTCTGGGTCGCGGTGGTAAGGTATACCAATTCCTGGGTTCCCGATGTCGTAATCGCCGTCGTGTTGAGACTGGCTGTCGAACGAACCGAGTTGCCGGTAACCGCAAAATTGCCCGACTGGAAACCATCAAAATTGATCCCAATTACATTGCCCTGGGTTAGGGCGCTGGCGATCGCGCTGTCGGTTTGAAGAAAGCCAAAGGCAAGACCGTCGGGGGACAGAAGGTCGGACAAGCTACCGTTCAGCGATGACGCGTTTCCTGTCGCGGTCGCCGCGATAGCATTGGCAGAGTTCGTGAAAACGCCGCTTCCAGTTCCCGACGTTGCGGTGACCACAATTTGGTTGGCATTAGCGTCTGCCGTAACTTCGCCGCTCTGGTCTTGCTGGGACGGTAAGGCAGAACCCGCTATGATCTGAACATTCGGTGTTTGCCCCGGCGAAACTGTCGCACTTGGATCTGCCGCAAACGCAGGCGTAAAACCCAAACCAGCCGAGAACATAATACTGGTAGTGCAAAGCAAGAGGCGTTTGAAATTCGTGGCAGGATACATTCGGAAATCTCTCTTTCAGGACCGTGCGGCCATCAATTCAATATGTGCTGGAGTGTCAGCGTTTCACTTCAAGGCGAGCGATACGCTGCATACCTGATGCGTCGCGGTACACTGTTCGGTCAGCGCTGGCGGGCCGCCAGACAACTTTGATTGCGCTCGCTGGGGTTCCCCGACTCACAAGCGCAGCAACGGCTGCCGCGATCCGCTGCTCGGTCAGGGCATCTCGGCGGACCGGATCCCAATTCTCCGTTTCCGGGGCCAACAGCCAAAGAATGCTACTCGTCCCTCCGGGACTGCTGATCTCGTCAAATGCTGCCTGTGCACCACCGATTAAAGCCGCATTGCCAAATTCGAACGAAATCGTGGTTTCCCGCCCGCCTTGCGTCTGCAGGGCCTGTGGCTGTTCTGTTGCGCTGACTGGCTGCGCGGGTAAGACGGAGGTGGCCGTTTGCGGGACGACGCGAAGTACCGTGCGCAGTTCGTCTGCTGGCTTATTCGAAATCGCCGCCGAAGAAAGATCAAGACACTGCACGGGCGAAGCGCCCAAGACCGGCGCCACCAGCCGTATCGTTGCTTCTTCCAATGCAGTCCGAATGCCAAGTTGCAGGGGCTCCTGACCTTTGGCGCCAACGGTGATGTCGAAAAGGTCGTTGCCGAAGAAACGGAAGACGTTGGCCCCGACCTCATAGCCTGTGAACTGTTTGGTCAGGCTGACCGTTTTGAGGACGATCAGGGAGCGGGAGTCCACAATTCGCAAATCGACGGCCACGCTCTGCGTGAATGTCCGCAATTTGGGACCGATATTGTTGAGCGCGATATCGGCGCCGCCTGAGCGAATATTGTAGTTCAGTTCGGTAATCCCGCCGACAATGAAATAGTCGGATTGGGCGATCGTCCCGCCAAAATATGGCACCCAAGCTACCTTGGCGCCATTTACCGTATGTTCTTCACCATTACCCAATTGGCGGCGGTCGATGTAGCCAAGCTCGCGTTCAGCCACGAGGGGGTCATAGCGTTCTGCGACAGCAACCGCGTCACCCATCTTACCAAGGGCGGAGTAAACCATCAGGGCGCCGCCCTGCGTGATCGCGCTGCCTTCGTTGATGGAGTATTTGCCAGTATAGTCTTTGACCTCGCCTACCGCGATCACGCGCTGCTTGTCGCCTTTTTGTGCGATTAGGTCGGCAAGGCACGCAAGGGCCGGTTCCATGGGGGTGGTGTTCGTTCGCACGGGCGCACCCACCGGAATCGGAACCTCTCCTTTGGCCATCCGTTGGAGCTGGATTCCCGGCGCCCCTAGGAAGGAACAGCCGCCAAGCAGACTGAAGGCCAACGTTGCAATCAAGGCTCTGCGCGGCGAGATCCTGCGGCTGACGGTAGGATCGAGATTTTGGTCATGACAGACTTGAGTAGCCCGCGAAACGAACACGTCAGTTCCCTTCAGCAAAGTTGCACGCACTGGAGCCAGCGACCGAAGCAGCCTGTGATCCGGAATTGGTTTGTTCGTTATTGAGCACCTGGTTTGGGTTGCCCTGTACGCCCACTGAAACATTGCCCGTAGCGTCCGAATTGATCGGACCGTCATTACTTTGGCTTCCACTTAGGGAGTTTCCTCCACCCGCGGCAGCATTGATTGCGCTCGTCTCGCTATTGCCGAGAGCGTTGGACGCGTGGCCCGCCTGGTTTGATGTCAGGCCGTATGCGTTGGACGTGCTGGTGGTGCCGAGAGCCGTCGATGCAACGCTGCAATTATATTGTCTCTGCACGACTGTATTATAGACAGGCGCGCCAAATGCTTTTGCATTTTGTTCGAGCCGCAGGCGTTCGAGATATGCCTTGTTCACCTTTTCGCCTGTTGAGGGCAACTGCCAGGCG
This sequence comes from Maricaulis salignorans, assembly GCA_943368745.1. Lineage (GTDB taxonomy): Bacteria > Pseudomonadota > Alphaproteobacteria > Sphingomonadales > Sphingomonadaceae > Sphingorhabdus_B. The sequence goes on along the minus strand of CALRLP020000004.1, from coordinate 148,762 downwards.
CCGTTTTCCGTAACATTGTTGGCCTGTGCGGCCCCGGCAACATATAGAGCCAACAGACATGGCAAAGCATTTCGGGTGGTCCGGATAACAAGATTCAAAACCATATATTTACTCCACTCTCCCGGAAGCGAACCGGCAGCAGTTTGCAGAAAACTAACAATGCGATAGCCAAAACCTCTTGCACCGCTTGCCCAAGGATCGTGTCGTTAGGATCTAGCGAATTCTAGACGGCGGAATCGCGCGTGATTCACCTTTATAGGATGAAAAATCCATTATTCGTGCGGCGGTGCAATTTTTCTTCGGGGCGGCATTGTCAGGCTAACGCAATGGCCATCGAACCCCATCTGAATCTGACCCCCGATTCCATCCGAAATTAATCGCTTATCCGAATGCAACGCATTGCGAGGGTTTCGCTACGGTCACGGTAACAAACGGCCAGGTTCGCAGACGAGAAATAGACGGAGGCATCAGACAAAAGGACGATGCAGATGATCTTTCATCTTCGGAACAAATTTTGCCACACATCGTGCAAGCGTCGACACTTCGCCAATGACGGAAATTTCTCTGCTCGTGAACTTGAGGCAGATAGATTCTCTGGCGTCATGCTTTACCGCATGGGGGCCACCGTAATTGAGACACAGTCAAATGTCTTCAATATGGCTCAGGCAAATGAGGCGGCGCGGCATCCGGGCCAATCGCGGCGGCTTGTGGTCATCGAAGAAGGCTGGGTGGCCGGCGAGACCGTTGCACGTGAAGAAAAGGAACGCGCCGCAACGCGGTCGGAGCATTCCGTCAAGTAATGGCCGGATCTGCTTGCAGTCTTCTTGAGGTCTCTTAAGCGCCGCGAACCAATGTGCTGCGTGCAAGACGATGCACCAATCCGGCAAGCCCATCATAGCTCGCCCGGTGGTAAGCCGAATCGGGCGCCAATTCTTCTGTCAGCCGTTTGTGTGCCTTTCCAAGCGCATGATAAGGCACGCTGGGCAGCAAGTGATGCAATGCGTGGTAACGCAGCCCCACAGGTGCCCAAAGCTCTGCCAGCAGGCCAGGGGGCGGGACGTTAACGCTGTCGAGGAACTGCGCGGTCACACTCAATGGCTCACCATCATTTTCCCATAAATGCGCAACAAGCGTGCGGACTTGGTTGAGCACGGCAACGCTCGCGACGATGGCAAGGAAGATGAGGAAGGACTGGAGCGGGATGAAGCCTGTAAATACGCCCGTCAGCAGCGCAATCGACCAGATGCTTGCGGCGGTTTCCTGCACGATCCAGTTGCGATGTGCGTCGCCCTCCGCCGGTCTGCGCCGAAATGCAGGGTTGATCGCAAGACCAGAATAACGTTCGACCACGACCTTGCGCAACGCAGGGATGAACAGCGAAAGCGGGGCAAGCACGGCGTTGCGGAACAGCAAAGCAATTGGCGCCAGCAACGAAACGATAATGAAGACAGGCAACGTCCATGGCTTCATCAGCGCCAAGGGCAGATATTCGGGATCTTGATCGGTGCCATAACGCGTACGTGCGTGGTGCAGGTTGTGGATGCCTTCATACATATAAGACGGCACGAGCAGGGGCACACCAATCATGGCGTTAAAGCCAAAGCGGAAACCGGGAAGCGCGGAATGCTTCACATGCGTGACTTCGTGAATGAAGCCGCCGGCGCGATATAAGCCAAGGATAGAGACCAACGCCGCAACGCACTGAACCCACAGGGTTCCCGACATGATGGCCACTGCAAGCCCGGCATAGCCAACCAGCGCCGACAAAAGGAAATCTGACCAGAAAATGCGCGGGTTGGGCGCGGCAAGATCACGCGTGAGTTCGGCAACCGCACGCAACATCGCTTTGTCATCAGGAACCTGTTTGAGACGCGCTGCGCGGCCGACGAGATCGCCGCCGGAAATGGCGCCGTCTGCGTGCGTGTGCGGGGTCAGTAACATTTCACTCATGCGCGTATCAATCTGCCTGTCGGAACCTGTTTGACCCTACATAGGCATTAGTCGTGGCGATAAAATGGCAGAATATATGAATTATGGCCGCTTTCTATCACTGATACTCATCGGATTTCCCGCAACTATCGTCGCTACGCGTTGCTTTGCGCCTGATGGGAAACATGTTGTTGCATGTGCGGAACAGAGTGGGTGATTTGGCGCAGCAGCAAATTGACAAGATATTCCCCGTCGTCTTGTGCGCCATTTTCAACTTGCAAATCGGACATGGTAACAAGGGGATGCTGAATGGCGTCATCGTCCAATGCGCCATGCAATTCAGCATATCCCAATAGCAAGATGCCGTCACAGCGGCCTGAGTCCGCCAACCGGATCAACCATCTTGGGTCAATCCCATCTGCCGTCAGCAGCAACAGGTCATAGTCGCGGGCACATAATGCTGCGCTGATTGGCGCCAAGAGCGACAAACACTCCGAATCCCGTGGTTGCGGCTTACCATGTTGCGCGAGGGGAATGACGACGGCGATCGCGCCTGTACGTCTCGTGCGCAGGTTACGTGCGAGCGCATTGGGGCGAAAGTCGTGCTCACGCGCAATCGCCTGAATACGATCACGGGTTTTCTGCGCAATTAAATGCGAATCTGCCAAAGCTCTGGATACAGTGCCCGGCGAGACGCCCGCCAAATGCGCCAAGTCAGTGATATTGCGGACGCGGGCGACATTTTCCATGCCTGTTCCTCCTTCGGGACATAGTGCGAGGATACAGTTACCTTACATAACTGAAGTGCCCCTATTGTCTGAAGACAACCACCGACAGCGTGGGATGTTCCCAAATTCGGCATCGCGACACCATCGGCCCGGCAAGCCTAAAGCGTGCACAGGCTTGCCAGCCGTGGCTTGGGCGTTAAACAAATGCGCATGTTAGGTGTCTGTTATTATCCCGAGCACTGGTCCGAGGATCATTGGCCACGCGACGCGCAAAGAATGTATGATCTTGGGCTGCGCTTTGTCCGGATTGGCGAATTTGCGTGGGGCCGCATCGAAAAGGCGGAAGGCCTATTTGATTGGGCATCGATGGACCGCGCGATAGACGTGCTCGGCGCGGCCGGACTGAAAGTCGTGCTTGGAACGCCCACCGCAACGCCGCCCAAATGGCTGTGCGAAAAATATCCCGACATTTTGCCTGTCGATATCAACACCGGCCAAGTCCGTGGTTTCGGATCGCGCCGCCATTATGACTTTTCGAGTGAAACATATCTGGTGCACGCGGAACGCATCACCGCCGCCATGGCTGCGCGTTATGGCTGTCATCCGCATGTGGCAGGATGGCAGACCGACAATGAATTGTGCTGCCACGATACGACCATGAGCGCATCGCCAGCGGCGCTGGAAAAATTTCGGGCCTATTGCGCGCAACGTTATGGCACGATTGAGGCGCTGAATGCGGCATGGGGCAATGTGTTCTGGTCGATGGAATATGACCATTTTAACCAGATTGATCTGCCCTTTTTCACGGTGTGCGAAACGAACCCCGCGCATCGCTTGGCCTATCGGCGCTTTGCGTCGGAACAGGTCGTGCGCTTTCATGACGTCATGATATCGGCCATTCGCCGGCACGCCGCGCCGCGCCAATGGGTGACGCACAATATCATTCCGCCGGCGACAACGGGTGTCGACAATGCAGCGCTGACCCGCGACCTCGATTTTGTCAGCTATGACAATTATCCGCTCGGTTTTTCCGATCAGCTCATGGCCAAAGCCTCGGCTGATGAATGGAAGCCATTCATGCGCACGGGGCACCCTGATTTGGCCGCGCTCAATTTTGATTCGGTGCGCGGGCTATCCAAAGGTGCGTGGTGGGTGATGGAGCAGCAGCCCGGGCCGGTAAACTGGGCGCCGCATAATCCGCGTCCTGCGCCGGGCATGGTGCGCCACTGGACGCTTCAGGCTTTTGCCCATGGCGCGGCCTGCGTGGCCTATTTCCGTTGGCGGCAAGTGCCCTTTGCCCAAGAACAAATGCATGCCGGGCTCAGACGGCCTGATGACCTGCCCGCCGCGGCGTGGGCGGAAGTGGAACAGGCCGCATCGGACATGCAGTTGCTTGGCGACCTGTCCATTTTGGCTGCCAAGTCCCCTGTCGCCATCGTCATTGATCCGGTGTCCGGATGGGTCGACGATATTGAACGGCAGGGTGCTGGCTATCGCTACGATGCGGTCGTCTTCCAATATTATCGTGCGTTGCGTGGCCTGGGCGTGGATGTCGACTTTGTGTCCGCAGGCGACGCGCAGCTGGATGGATATCGACTGGTCGTTGTGCCGACCATGGTGGTGGTTGACGATGCCGCGTTCGATGCGTTGCAGGCGAGCGATGGCATATTGCTTTTCGGGCCACGCGCGGGTGCGAAGACCGACGAGTTCTCGATGAGCGAAGGCCTGCCGCCCGGGCGGCTGCGTGACTTTGTTCCGGTGAAAGTCACTTCGGTCGAAACGCTGCGCGCGGATTGCGGTGGTAGCATTGCGTATAAAGGCGCGGAATATGAAAGCGGCCGTTGGCGCGAGACGATTGAAGTTGGCGACGCGGACATCATGGCAAGTTATGAAGACGGCGCACCGGCAGCGGTCCGGGCAGGTCGAAGCATCTATCTCGCGACGCTGACGGACGATGCCTTTCTGACTAACTTGCTCGTCGATTTATGTGCGGAGGTAGACGTGCAGATTACACCGCTGCCGCCCACGTTGCGCCTGCGCCGCCGGGGTGAACTGACTTTCGCGTTCAATCTGGATAGCGCCAACGCGCGCGCCCCTGCACCAGCGGGCGCAGAGTTTGTCATCGGCGGTTCGGACATCGAACCCTATGGCGTTGCTGTCTGGCGTTAGCGTTCTTTGGTCGCGCTGAATTTCAGGTCCGGATGCTTTTCCTGCTGATAACCAACATCCCATGACGAACGCGCCATAAACACGGGATGACCATCGCGGTCCTTCGCCATGTTTCCGCCGTTGAACGAGATGAATTGCGCCAGCGCCGTGTCCGACCCGATGAGCCAGCGCGCGGTGTCATATGGTGCGGGCTCCAAAAACGCATCGACCTTATATTCCGCCTCAAGCCGCGAAATTAGAACGTCGAGCTGAAGTTGCCCGACAACGCCAATTACCCAGTTTGAACCGATTTCCGGATAGAAGACTTGAATGACGCCCTCTTCGCTCAAGTCATCCAGCGCCTTGCGCAGCTGCTTGGTCTTCGTGGGGTCGCGTAACACCACGCGGCGCAAAATTTCCGGCGCGAAGTTGGGCAGGCCGGTAAAGCGCACGTCATTGCGTTCGGACAAAGTATCGCCGACGCGCAAGGTGCCATGGTTGGGAATGCCGATGATATCGCCGGGTTCAGCGCTGTCGGCAATTTCGCGATCTTGCGCGAAAAACAGGATCGGCGAATGAATCGCAACCGGCTTGCCAAGCCCCGAAGGCGTCAGCTTCATGCCGCGTTTGAACGTGCCGGAACACAGCCGCATGAACGCGATGCGGTCACGGTGCTGTGGGTCCATATTGGCCTGCACCTTGAAAATGAAGCCGGTGACTTCTTTCTCGGACGGATCAATGTCGCCCTTTGAACTGGGTTGCGGGCGCGGTGGCGGCGCATATTTGGCGATAGCGGTGATGAGCTCGATCACGCCGAATTCTTTCAGCGCGGAGCCGAAATAGACAGGCGTTAGGTCACCATTTTGGAACGCGGTCAGATCGAACTCCGAATATCCAGCCTGCGCAAGCTCCGCCTCTTCGCGCAGCCGCGCTACGCCCGCGGGCGTGAGCACATCTTCAAGGCTTGTTGCATTCAGGCCGTCATGGTCGCTGACTTTGCCTTCGAACGCCTTGCTGTCGCCTGACGGCTGGCTCAGGCGACCGCTGTTAAAGTCGTAGAGGCCTTCAAACTCGCCGCCCATGCCCACGGGCCAGTTCATAGGGCACACATCGAGCGCCAGCGCATCGGCGACTTCATCGATCGTCTCAAATGCGGGGCGACCTTCACGGTCCACCTTGTTGACGAAGGTGATGATCGGAACGCTGCGCAGGCGGCAAACTTCGAAAAGCTTGCGGGTCTGCGGCTCAATACCCTTTGCGGCGTCGATGACCATGATGGCCGAATCGACCGCAGTTAGCGTCCGGTACGTATCTTCGGAGAAATCTTCATGCCCCGGCGTGTCGAGCAGGTTGAAGACAATGCCGTCTTTTTGAAATGTCATCACCGATGACGTAACCGAAATTCCGCGCTGCTGCTCGATCTTCATCCAGTCGGAACGCGCACGGCGTGCTTGGCCGCGCGCCTTTACTTCGCCGGCCAAGTGAATGGCACCACCTTGAAGCAAAAGCTTTTCCGTCAGCGTCGTTTTACCCGCATCGGGGTGGGAGATAATGGCAAAGGTCCGGCGGTTGAGCGTCATACCGCGCCGCTTAGGGATGATTGATTATCGCTTCAACCCGTTTGTCAGAAGATCAGCGGCGATAGTCGCAACTTCAGCTGCATCGCGATCTTCATCAAGGACACCAAAACGCAGTCCCAAAAACACGTTCATGCCGACAATGGCCCACGCATGGACCTCCTCGACATCGTCCCGCACTTGCCCTTTGCTCGCGGCTTCTTTCAAGCTGGCGAGATATCCGTTGACGGTATTTTCATAATGCGCGCGATAACTTGGCGGATCGACAAATTCAGCCTCGTCAATAATCCGGTACAATTCCTTATGCTCGCGCACAAAATTCAAAAATTTGTTCAGGCCCTTACGCTCGCCTTCAAGACGGTCTGGCTCCGCAGCGATCACGGGCCCTACCGTCTGCCGTACTTGCGCCGACATGTCGCGGACCAGCGCGCGGAAGAGCGAATCTTTGGAATCAAAATAGGTGTAGAAGCTGCCCAAAGCCACGCCGGCGCGCTGCGTAATCGATACGACGGAGCTTTCGTGAAACCCCTTTTCGCCAAATTCGGCGGCAGCCGCATCCAACAGCAGACGCAGCGTTTTGCGGCCCCGTTCGGTGCGCGGTGTTTTTTCAGCCGGTGTCATTGTTGCTGATATGCCACGTTCGGCCGACATTCGCTATACTTCCTAAAGCCACTAAGTTGAAACATGGTTCAACTTTCAGTATACGCATATTTGGAAATGGGTAAAGGCCCGCATTTCAATCAGGAGAGTGACAATGAAATCCACCAAAATTTCGATGATCCGCGCAGCATTATTGGCCAGCATTGCCGTTTCCGGCGTGGCAGTGACCGCGCCTGTTATGGCGCAAGACGAAGCTGCGAGCGCGGAAAGTGGTGACGAAATCATCGTCACTGCACGGCGCCGTGAAGAAAATCTGCTCGATGTGCCAATCGCCGTCAGCGCATTTTCGGGCGAAGCGCTTGAATTGCGTGGCGCGCTTGACCTGACCGACATTGGCAACATCACGCCGAACACCACGCTTGAAACATCGCGCGGCAGTAACTCGACGCTGTCGGCATTTATTCGCGGTATCGGGCAACAGGATCCAGTGTCGGGTTTTGAACCCGGTGTCGGCATCTATCTGGATGACGTGTATTTGAACCGTCCGCAAGCTGCGGTCCTCGACATATATGACGTAGAACGCATCGAAGTTCTGCGCGGGCCGCAAGGTACGCTGTACGGCCGCAACACCATCGGCGGCGCTGTGAAATATGTCACAAAGCGTTTGCCGCAAGAGTTCGCCTTGAGCGCACGGGCAACGGTCGGAACTTATGATCAGGCCGACGGCGTCGTGACTGTGTCCGCACCGGTTGGCGAAATCGTGCGCGTTGGCGGCAGCGTCGCGCGGCTTTCACGCGGCGGTTTTGGTGACAACCTGACCACCGGCCTTGAGAATTATAACAAGGATGTGTGGGCTGCGCGCGGCACATTGGAGCTTGGCGGATATGGCGCGCCGGTTTCGGTGCGTATCAGCGGCGATTATAGCCATGACAAGAGCGACCCACGTGGCGGTCATCGTATCATTCCCGGATTGTTGTCGGGCGCACCCGTGCTGGACAATGTTTTTGACACACGCGGCGGACTTGTTGATCCGAAACAGGATATCGAAGCCTATGGCCTCGCCATGAATATTTCGGTGGACCTGTCCGACACCCTGACGCTGCGGTCCATTAGTGCATGGCGCAAAGATGACACGCTGACCCCCATCGACTTTGACGCGCTGCCAGCAGTGGATGTCGACGTCCCCGGTGGCTATTTCAACGAACAGGTCAGTCAGGAAGTGCAATTGCTCGTGGACGCTGGTCCGTTCAGCGGCATGGTCGGTGCATATTATCTGGATGCCACGGCAGATACGTTGTTCGATGTGCGCCTGTTCACGACGCTCAGTGGATTGACGGCATTTACCAAGGCTGCGGTCGATACGGAAACCTACGCCATCTTCGGTGATTTTACGTACGATCTTTCCGAACGGCTCAGCCTGTCGGTTGGTGGCCGTTACACATGGGATAAGCGCACCGCGAATATCCTGCGCCAAAACTATCTCGGCGGCGGCTCGCCCTTCTTTGGCGGGGCAGGCGTTGCCTTTGGTGCAGCCAGCACAAACTTCAGCGGACAGCGTGATTTCAAAAAGTTCACGCCCCGCGTATCGCTCAGCTTCAAGCCAACCCCAGACGACAATATCTACGCCAGCTTCAGCCAAGGCTTTAAGGGCGGCGGCTTTGATCCGCGCGGCGTGGGTGCCAATGCGCCCGACCTCAACGGCAACGGTATCCGTGGCGAAAACGCCGAAGTGGCTGCGTTTTTGAGCTTCCGTCCAGAAAGCGTCGACAGCTACGAAGTTGGTTATAAGGGCAATGCGTTCGACGGTGGCCTGACCTATGCGCTCGCGGGCTTCTACGCCGATTATACGGACGTGCAAATCCCCGGTTCGGTCGCATGTATCGTCAGCGGCCTGCCATCCTTCTGCGGCGTCACGTCCAACGCAGGCAAGGCGACCTTCAAGGGCGTCGAGCTTGAGTTTAACGCACGGCTTGGCGAAAGCGTTGCCAATGATGGTGACCGTTTGAACCTGCTGGGTGCAGTGGGTTATATTGATGCGCAGTTCGACCAATATATCTCGAACATCGCGAGCGTCCCGACCGACGTTGCCGCCTTCCGCGATGTGCAGAACACACCTTCATGGACCGCCAGCGCAACGCTTGCCTACATGACGCCAGTTGGCGCCGGACGCGTGAATCTGGGCACAACCGTTTCGTACCGCAGCAGCACGACGCAGTTCGAAATTCCGAACCCCTATATCGATCAGTCCGGCTATGCCCTCGTCGACGCAAGCCTGGTGTATACCGCGCCTGACGATCGTTGGAGCATTGGGCTTTATGGTAAGAACCTGTTCGACAAGGAATATAAGACTTCGGGCTACAGCTTCATTGCTGGCAATGCGACGACTGGCGTGCCGATCCTTGGCGGAACCGGTTTGCCCGTTGCGTCACTGGGCCGCGAAGGCACGCTGACCGCATTTTACGGCAACCCGCGTCAGGTCTTCGTGACCGCTGGCGTGAAATTCTAAAAACCCGCACGAAAGCGCGTTGAAAAAAGAAGGCCGGGTCATCATGCCCGGCCTTTCTTTTTATCCGCGAAGCACCGCGCCCAGTTTGGCCGCGGCCGCAATGACCTTATCTGAAATCAGTTTCAGATCATCATCGCCATAGCTTTTGTCGGTGGGTTGAAGCGTAATTTCAACCGCCAGGCTGACTTGCCCCTCGGGCACGCCCTGCCCGGCAAAGCGGTCAAACAAACGCGCTGCGACAATGTTATCTTTGTCGCATCCCTTAATGGCCCGAACCAGATCATTGGCCGGCGTATCTTGGGAAACCAGAAACGCAAAGTCGCGGGTAACGGCTTGCAATGCAGGTGGTGTGAAGGCCGGGCGCATAAAGCCGCTACTGCCGCCTACGCGCTTGACGGGGATGGCATCGAGATGAATGCCGCAGGCGATCACAGGCACGCTGATATCGAATGTTTTAAGCAGCGAGGGGTGGAGCACGCCAAAGCTGGCAATCTGGTTCTTGGGGCCAAGCCGCAACGTCCCCGATTGGCCGGGATGGTAAAGATGGCCTGCCTCGCCCATGACCAACAGATTATCGACCGGGGCACCCGCCGCCTTTAGAAGGGCAAGGGCGATGGACTTCGCATCAAAAGCGTCAAAGCTTTGGGCTTTGCCGGACTGCCAGCTCCGCTGCACCTTTTCCCCGGCCATTATGCAGACGATCGTCGGGTGCTCTCCATCCGCCAGATAGCGGCGACCCAGTTCGAACAGCCTGACGCTGGTCGCGCCGCGATCCAGATTGCGGCGGGCCGCAGAAAGGAGGCCTGGCAACAGCGAGGGGCGCATCACTTTCATTTCCTCGCTGATCGGGTTCGTCAGAGTCCATGCGCCGCCGCCCACGGCCTCTGCTTCTTTTTCAGAGAGGAAGGACCAGGTGATCGCTTCATTCAGCCCTAGGGCCGCTGCCGTACGGCGCACGCGGCGTTCCATCTTCTGCGCGGGCGTTGCGGTTGGTTTGGCAACGCCGTCTGCACGGGGCAATGGCACGGACACGACATTGTCGAGCCCGACGATACGCACGACTTCTTCGACAATATCTGCAGGGCCATCGACGTCACGACGCCATGTCGGCACGGTAACGCGCCAGTCGTCGCTTACGGCAAAGCCCAGTCTTTCCAATATATTGCGCTGTTCTTCGGGCGCAACATCAACGCCGCCAAGTTGCTGGCAATATTGGGTGTCATAAGAAATGTTGCGCGGCGCAACTGGTGCGGCGCCCGCCCTAGTGATGGCACTTGGCGTCCCGCCGCAATGGTCGAGCACGAGCTTGGTCGCGATCGCCAATCCGTCTTCCAAAAACGCAGGGTCAACGCCGCGTTCAAAACGTTGCCGCGCATCGCTGGTCAAAGCCAGCTTCTGCCCGGTGCGCGCAATATGTTCAGGGTCGAAATAGGCGCACTCGATGAGGACATCCGTGGTCGTTTCCGAAACGCCGCTATGCTCGCCACCCATGATGCCACCAATGTCATGCACCATGCTGTCGTCAGCGATGACGGTCATGCTGGAATCCAGCGTATAGGTCTTGCCATTGAGGGCGACCATATCTTCCCCATCGACCGCTTTGCGTGCCACCAGCGCGCCGTTCAGCTTTGCGCGGTCATAGACATGCAACGGCCGGCCAAGATCAATGGATATGAAGTTGGTGATGTCGACGAGCACTGAAATCGGCTTTTGGCCAATGGCTTTCAGCTTGCTGCGCATCCATTCGGGGGCGTCGCCATTGCGGACACCGGACACAGCCTGTGCGAAGAACGCAGGGCAGCCTGCACTGTCGTCTGTGCGCACGATCGGCGCGGGTTCGCTGCCTTCATTTGGCACATCCAAATTGATGCGGTAGACTTCGTTCAGCGGGCGCAATGTCCCAAGGCCAGCGGCGGCAAGGTCACGTGCGATGCCGCGAACGCCCATGCAATCCTGACGGTTGGGGGTGATGCTGACATCAATGACCGGGTCGTCCAAACCAGCCCAATCGGCATAGACTGTCCCAACCGGCGCATCGGCCGCGAGTTCGATGATGCCATCATGATCGTCGCCCAATTCCAGCTCCGCAATCGAACACATCATGCCGTTGGATTCGACGCCCCTGATCGCGGCAACCTTCAACACCATGCCGTTTGCGGGAACGACGGCCCCGGCTGGACCGAATACGCCAAGCATGCCTGCGCGCGCATTGGGTGCGCCACAGACAACCTGAAGCGGTTCGCCGCCTGCATCGACGGACAGCACTTGCAATTTATCCGCCTGCGGATGCGGCGCCGCACTCAGCACCTTTGCAATGCGGAACGCGGACAATTTTTCTGCCGGGTTTTCGATGCCCTCAACCTCAAGCCCGATACGGTTCAGGCAATCGGCAACGGCCTGCATATCGGCGTCGGTATCAAGATGCTCTTTCAGCCATGATAATGAGAATTTCATGCGCCTACTCCTCCGCTCAGCGTCGGAACGTCGAGCGCGTCAAATCCGTAATGTTGCAGCCAGCGATTATCGCCGTCGAAGAAGGCACGCAGATCGTCCATCCCATATTTCAGCATGGCAAGGCGGTCGACACCGGTGCCGAAGGCGAAGCCCTGCCATATATCGGGATCAAGCCCGCAGGCCTCGATAACCTTGCGATGGACCATGCCGGAACCAAGAACCTCCATCCAGCCTTCCGATCCGCCAATGACGCGCTTGCCGTTGACCATCGAATAGCCAACGTCGACTTCAACCGATGGTTCGGTGAACGGAAAATAGCTTGGACGCAGACGCAAGACGACATCCTCGCGTTCGAAATAGGCTTTCAAAAATGTCTCCAACGTCCATTTCAGGTGACCAAGGTGAATGCCCTTGTCGATGACAAGGCCTTCGATCTGGTGGAACATCGGCGTGTGCGTCGCATCGCTGTCGCTGCGGTAGACCCGGCCCGGTGCGATAATGCGGATCGGTGGTTCCTGTGACGTCATGGTGCGGATTTGCACCGGCGATGTGTGCGTACGCAGCAGCATTTTGCTGCCCTCGCGCGCCATGTCGTCGGGGAAATAGAATGTATCATGCATCGCGCGTGCAGGATGCGTTTCGGGAATATTGAGCGCGGTGAAATTGTGCCAATCGTCTTCGATCTCGCGCCCTTCGGCAACGGCGAAGCCCATGTCGGCAAAGATTTCGGCAAGCTCGTCCATCACTTGGCTGACCGGATGCACTGTGCCGCGCGGTGTTTCGGGCGCAGGCAATGTCATGTCGACATATTCGCTTGCGAGACGCCGGTTCAACTCGGCTGTTTCCAAGGCGGCTTTTTTCGCGGCCAGCGCCGCAGTAACGCTTTCGCGCAGACCGTTGATAATCGGACCTTGCGTCTGACGTTCATCGGGCGACATCGCGCCCATCGTCTTGAGCAATGCCGAAACGCTGCCTTGCTTACCAAGGGCGGATATCCGAACAGCCTCCAGCGCATCCAGCGTATCCGCGGAATCAATCGCTGCCATCAGTTCGGTTTGGAGTGTCGCAATATCTGTCATCATGGTTCGCCTGAATAAGCAAAAGGGCGCGAACGGCAAGTGCCGCCCACGCCCTTTTGCGCAATATCGAAGTTTTAGGAGCTTATGCTGCTTTCGCGAGCGCTGCCTTCGACTGCGCAATGATCGTGCTAAACATCGCGGCTTCGTTCATCGCGAGGTCGGCAAGAACCTTGCGGTCCAGTTCAACGTTAGCAAGCTTCAGGCCATGCATGAACACGCCATAGGTCATGCCTTCGGCGCGGACTGCGGCGTTGATACGCTGGATCCACAATGCGCGGAAGTTCCGCTTGTTTACCTTACGGTCGCGATATGCGTACTGACCGGCCTTTTCGACCGCCTGACGTGCGACGCGGATGGTATTTTTACGACGGCCATAATAGCCCTTCGCCTGCTCTAAAATTCTTTTATGTTTAGCTTTGGTGGTCACACCACGTTTGACGCGTGCCATAATCTATATCCTTTTCGTTAAAACGTACGCGCAGTCTTAAAGACCGTATGGCGCCCATTTCTTGATTGTCTTGGCATCGGGATCAGAGATCACGCTGGTGCCACGGTTTTGGCGGATATACTTGGCATTATGGCTGCTCAAACGGTGCCGTTTTCCAACGACGCCATGCTTGATCTTGCCTGTTGCGGTGATTTTGAAGCGTTTCTTCACACCGCTCTTGGTCTTGAGCTTGGGCATTTTGGTCTCCTTTGTTGAGTCCGTATCAAGCCGACATGGCAGCCCTATTGGCCAGCCTGCTTATTCGGAAGGCGCGCGCCTAACTGGATTCGCGCACGATTGCAAGCTTATTGCCGGTAATTCGGCCCTGGACCCTGAAGGGCCTGCAGCAAATGTCCAAGATCGCGGGCACGCGTTTGTGTCGATGCTATGCTCGTGTTGCGCGGCATTGCGCGATATTGCCGCGGTGTCATGCCCATGAACTGCTGAAATTCGCGGTTGAAATGCGCTTGGTCGAAATATTGGTCGTCGAGCGCCGCCGACCATTTCACATCAGGATGCTCCATGACTTTTGCCAAAGTTCGCAAGAATCGCTGCCGCCGCAAAAGAAGCTTTGGCGGAAAGCCAAAGATACGACGCGCGAGGCGTTCAACCCTTTGCTGGGAAATACCCGTAACGGCGGCAAGTTCCCTGACGCTGCCGATTTCGGCGTTCGCAATATTGCGATGAATGCGCTCTATTTCAGCCTCCAAGGGATCAGGATGGACAACCAAGGGCAGCAGGATATGGTCAAACAATGCCGCCAATTGATCGATGTCGGTGAGGCCTTGGATTTCATGGTGTAATTTTGCCAGCACGCCACATTCCGGATGTTCGTGAACAGAGCCAACCGTGTTGGCCCAGCGGTCGGCGGGGCAACCGATCAAGCGATGCCAACCCAAGGGCAAAAACCCGATGCCAGCGAGGCGGATATTCTGGAAACGGACCATCGCAGATTTCCCCGTCGGTCCAGTAAGGCTGGCGGCGGGAATAGGGTTCATATCCGCGCCAACGATGTTTCCGGACGCGGTACCGCGCAGGGTAAAGCGTGCGCTGGCCCATTCAGGATATAAAAGGTCATCCTGCGTCGCTTGGGCTTCGCCAATGTCGATGAAATAATATGAAGAGATATACCGGCGAAGGGGCGCCGCGGGCAAAATGAAACGGACAGGACTGCTGTTTTTTAGTGTTGGCATGCCAGTGCTTCGAGCACGTCATCAAGCCGGGCTGGATCGCCCACCGCAATGATATGGCCGTCGGAAGCGCCGTGTAGAGGCTCCCCGGACCAATCGCTCATCATGCCTCCTGCTCCTGTTACGATAGGGATTAGAGCAGCAAAATCATGCAGCTTCAAGCCAGCTTCGACGACGATGTCGATATGCCCGCTGGCGAGCAGGGCGTAGTTATAACAATCGCCACCGAACAGCATTTTTTTATGTGCCGTTTGCGCCGCGAGCTCCATAAAATGATCGCCGTCATGCTGCGTAAAATATTGTGGCCCCGTCGTTGCCAGCGTCGCCTGATTTAACGCGGTGCATGCTCTGGTTGTGACGGGATTTCCGTTCAGCGTCGTCGGATACCCGGCAGCGCCGACCCAGCGCTCGCCATTAATGCATTGGTCGATGACACCAAGGACAGGCCAGCCGTCTTCGAGCAGCGCAATCAATGTTCCGAATATCGGGCGCCCGGCCATGAAACTTACAGTTCCGTCGATCGGGTCTATAATCCAGCTGCGGCCCGAACTTCCGGTTTTTTCGCCATATTCCTCGCCGATGATCGTGTCTCGGGCGCACTCGGCATCAAGAATGCGGCGAATGGCACTTTCGGCGGCGCGGTCGGCTTCCGTCACCGGAGACGCATCGGCCTTTGCCTCGTGGCTATAGGCTGATCGGAAAAAGGGCCGGATGGCTTGGCCCGCTGCCTCGGCCAAACGGTTGGCCAGAAGGATATCCGCCGGTGTCATCAGTCGAACAAAGAACTGACAGAACTTTCGTCGGCAATGCGCTTGATCGCTTCACCCAACAATGGTGCGATGGGCAACTGCCGTATTTTGGGGCTGGCATTGGCAATGTCGGACGCCAGGATGGAGTCGGTGATGACCAGTTTGCGCAGTGAGGATGCGTTGACCCGGTTCACAGCTTCGCCCGACAATACGCCATGCGTAATATAGGCGACGACGTCTGACGCACCGGCTGCTTTTAACGCGTCGGCCGCGTTGCACAGCGTGCCTGCGCTGTCTGCGATGTCATCAATCAATATGCAGAATCGGTCTTTAACATCGCCGATGATGTTCATGACTTCGGAAACACCCGCTTTTTCACGGCGTTTATCGACGATCGCCAGTGGCGCATCATCAAGACGCTTTGCCAGTGCGCGCGCACGGACAACGCCGCCAACATCTGGTGATACGACGGTGATATTCTTATCGCCATGGCGTTCCAAGATATCCGCGCTCATGACAGGTGCGCCGTAAAGATTGTCGGTAGGAATATCGAAAAAGCCCTGAATTTGGCCGGCATGCAAATCCACGGTCAACACGCGGTCAGCGCCAGCCTGGGTAATCAGATTCGCGACAAGCTTCGCCGAAATGGGCGTGCGTGGCCCCGGTTTCCGATCCTGCCGCGCATAGCCAAAATAAGGAAGAACCGCGGTGATGCGCTTTGCCGATGCACGGCGCAACGCATCAATCATGATCAGCAATTCCATCAAATTGTCATTGGCTGGGTGGCTGGTCGATTGGATAACAAACATATCCTCGCCGCGCACATTTTCATGGATTTCGACGAAAATCTCATTGTCGGCGAAGCGGCGCACGCTGGCGTCGGTCAGCGGCAAGTTCATATAATCTGCAATGCCCTTCGCCAAAGGAAGGTTGCTGTTACCTGTCATCAATTTCATGTGCGTGTCCCCGGACCCCTGAGCTTTGAATCGCGCGCCAAAGTTTCGCCAAACGCCTTAGCGGCGGACGATTGGCCTGACAATCGGCTTGCCCCGCTACATTGTGGACAATAGGGTGGTGAAATGACAAATCGGCTCAACATTGCAATGGCGCAGCTTAACCAGCGCGTTGGTGACCTGGCAGGTAACGCCGGCAAGATGCTTGAATGGCGCGCAAAAGCGACAGATGCCGACCTGATCGTGTTTCCCGAACAGCAGTTGATTGGGTATCCGGCGGAGGATCTGGTGCTGAAGCCAGCCTTTGCCGCGCGCGCTGCGGTGGAACTTGCGAAGCTGGCGGAAGCGACAGCCGATGGCGGGCCCGCCATGCTTGTGGGTTCGATATTCCTCGACGATGGCGCGCTGTACAACGGAATCGCATTGCTCGATGGCGGTCAGATTGCTGCGGTGCGTTACAAGCATGAGCTGCCCAATTACGGAACCTTTGATGAAAAGCGGATTTTTGCATCTGGCCCATTGCCGGAACCCATGCTGTTTAAAGGCGTGCGCATTGGCGTTCCGATTTGCGAAGATGGATGGCTCGCCCCGGTTAGCCTCCATTTGAAGAAACGCGGCGCTGAGTTGCTGATTTCGACCAACGGCAGCCCGTATGAAATCGACAAGGACGACCGGCGTTTGGAAGAGGTTTTTGCCGCCCGTGTGCGCGAAACCGGATTGCCGCTGATGTTTCTCAATCGTGTCGGTGGGCAGGACGAGCTGGTGTTCGACGGCAGTTCCTTTGTCCTGAACGCGGATGGTGCGGCGGCGCACCGCTTGCCCGACTGGGAAGAGCATCTGCGCATGACGCATTGGACGCGCGGCGACGATGGCTGGCAATGTGCAGATGGGCCAAAGGCACTTTGGGAAGACCATCCCGCGGATATCTACAGCGCGATGGTCATGGGCCTGCGCGATTATGTGAACAGCAACGGCTTTCCCGGCGTTGTGTTGGGCATGTCGGGCGGCATCGATAGTGCAATATGCGCCGCCATTGCCGCTGATGCGCTTGGGCCGGACCGCGTTTGGTGTGTCATGCTGCCCAGTCGATATACCAGCCAATCCAGTCTGGACGATGCCGCGCAATGCGCAGAAATGATTGGCTGCCGGATTGATACGATCCCCATTTCACCGGCTGTCGGCGCTTTCGACGATATGCTTTCGGGCAGCTTTGCGGACCGCGATGTCGACATTACCGAAGAAAATATTCAGTCGCGTATCCGCGGTGTCACGTTAATGGCCCTGTCCAACAAATTTGGACATATGCTTTTGACGACGGGCAACAAAAGCGAAATGAGCGTCGGCTATGCGACGATTTATGGCGATATGGCCGGTGGCTATAACCCGATAAAAGATGCCTATAAAATGACGGTTTTTGCCATTTCCGAATGGCGCAATGCGCACAAGCCCCGCATTGGTCTGGGCCGGGATGGCCCAGTGATACCCGACAATATCATTACCAAGCCCCCCAGTGCGGAATTGCGGCCGGACCAGAAAGACAGCGATTCGCTTCCGGATTATCCCGTCCTTGATAAAATGTTGCATGCCTTGGTGGAGGAAGAGCGCTCGGTCGATGAGGTCGTTGCGCAAGGCTTTGATCGCGACACGGTCGTGCGGATTGAAAGGCTGCTCTATTTGGCGGAGTATAAACGGCGGCAGGCCCCTCCGGGGGTAAAGCTTGGTGCACGAAACTTCGGGCGGGATCGTCGCTACCCCATTACAAATGCGTTCCGAAGTGGGCGATAAGTCCCGCCTCTTTACATCGCGCACTGGAAATCCCGCGATGTCCGGCTTATTGGATAGTCATGTCGTTTTTTAAAGATGTCTCGCTGCGCACTGCGGGCACAGATCTGATCAACTTTTTCCGCACTACGGGCACGCATAGTCCGTGGCTGTTTCTGGCTGCCTGTGTGCCGACGGCGATTATCATCTACACATTTTATATCGATACGCTTGAAAAGGCGAAGCCGCCGCCACCCACCGTGACCTATTTCGAAAGCTGGCCCGCGACGCGGACGATTGAGGAATCAAAAGCGGCGATCGCTGAACATCAAAAGCGAAAAGATGAAATGCGTGCCCGCGAGAAAGAAGCCTATAAAGCATTCGGTCGTGCGGTCGGGATGGACGTGGAGAAGATTGAGCGCGAGGCCCAGCTTGAGCGTGCGCAAAAAGATGCACAAGCCAAAGACGCTGCCGCGGGAGCAAAACCATAGCCACCGCTGATCACCGCTTCATGGCCGCAGCTTTGGCGCTGGCGGAACGTGGCGTTGGCCAGACGGGGCTGAACCCGTCGGTCGGCTGTATCATCGTAAAGGAAGGCATCGTCGTTGGACGCGGCTGGACCCAAGAGGGGGGCCGTCCCCATGCAGAAGCCATGGCGCTGGCGCAGGCCGGTTCTACGGCACAAGGCAGCACTATTTACGTCACGCTTGAGCCCTGTGCACATCAATCCGACCGTGGGCCGGCGTGCGCCGAATTGCTGATGGACGGCCGGCCAGCACGCGTGGTGGTTGCGCTGGAGGACCCCGATCCCCGGACTGCGGGTGCAGGGATCAAGGCGCTCATGGACGCGGGCATCGCTGTGGAGGCTGGCGTCATGGTGTCCGAGGCGCACAGAAGTCTCGCTGGATTTATGTGCCGCATGCAGCGGCGGCGACCATTTGTAACGTTAAAAATCGCGACATCGCTGGATGGTCAAATCGCCATGGCCGATGGCAGCAGCCGTTGGATTACGGGGGATATCGCGCGTGCACATAGCCACATTGAACGCGCGCGGACGGATGCCATTTTGGTGGGATCAGGCACCGTAAAGGCCGACGCGCCACAATTGGATGTGCGGCTGACAGGACTCGAACACCGGTCGCCGCGGAAAGTCATGCTGGGCAGCGGTGATGCCCCCGACGGATGGGAAGTTATTTCTGCGCCAGCGGACATCGCAAAGCTGGATTGCAATAATGTGATGGTCGAAGGCGGCGCTGCAACAGCCACGGCTTTTTTGAAAGCTGGGTTGGTTGACCGGCTGTTATTGTACCGCGCACCCATTTTCATCGGCGCGGGCAAGGCATGCCTTGGCGACATTGGGCTGGGGCAATTGGCCGACGCGCATGGCCTTTGGCAGCTGTGCGATTCGCGCAGTCTTGGCAAAGACCGTCTCGAAGTCTACGAACGCGCCAATTAAAGAGGCAATATATATGTTCACAGGTATCATCACGGACGTTGGCAATATTCGTTCATCCGAACAGCGGGGCGATTTGCGCCTCGTCATTGACTGCGCATATGACATGGACACGGTCGCCATCGGAGCGTCTATCGCCTGTTCTGGCGTTTGCCTGACCGTTGTTGATAAGGGCGAAGGCTGGTTCGCTATTGATGCGTCTGCAGAAACCGTTGCACGCACCCCGGCGGGCATGTGGGAAGCCGGGACCCAGCTGAACCTGGAACGCGCGCTGAAGGTTGGCGATGAATTGGGCGGGCATATTGTCACCGGCCATGTCGACGGCGTCGGCCATATTGTTGGCAGCGAAACCGTGGGCGACAGCTGGAAAGTCACCGTCGCCGCACCGGGCAGCCTTGCGCCATACATCGCGACTAAAGGATCTATAACCGTCGATGGTGTGTCGCTGACCGTCAATGACATTGCCGATCAGGCCGATGGTTCGGCGCATTTCATGCTGAACATCATTCCGCACACGGCGCAGATGACGACATTAGGGACGCTGAGCGCCGGACGGCAGGTCAATCTAGAGATTGATGTGCTCGCCCGGTACCTGAAACGTATGGAAGATATGCGCGCCCGTTAAAAGGGCAGCCAACGCTGCTTTTTGGAAAAGCGCATATATCCGACATTGGCGCCCAACCGAATCCCGGCGCCTACCCTGATGGGAATGAGCACGACATCGCCGCGGCGCAGATAGCTCGCATTAAAACCACCACCGAGATACGCGACGCCTTCACCGGCGGGATAGCGTTTATAGATGTCTTCGGTGTCGTACAGATTATATACGAGCACAAATGTGCTACCCGCATTAGCGCCAGCATCGGGTCCAATCGATGGCCCCGTCCAATAGACGGGCTTTTGGCCCTCAACTTTGTGGTTCAGCGTGCCCGATCCGTAACGTAGGCCAACGACAAACGCGCCGCCACCTTCGCGGCCAACGATATAGCCATTTGGCCGACCTTGCTTTTTCAGAATGTCCTCAATCAGCTTGCCCAGTCCTTGGGCACTCTTGCCAAAGACGCCTTCAGCTGCGCCGATCAAATCATCTTCTTGATAGGTGTCTTCGGTCGGGATGGCAGGGGACGCGGACGACGTTTCCGGTAATGCTGCAGGGGCCTCTGTCGGAACACCATCTTGAACAGTTGGAGCGACCTCCTGTGCCGGGGCTGCGGTCGCGGCCGGTGGCGGTGTCCCAAGGTCGGAATCGATGACATCATTGGGATCGACGGTGTTAATCTGCGCCATCACTGGCGAAGTGACAAGTGCGCCGGCTGCGAGCAGCATCCGCAAATGATATAATGACCGTTTTAATCCCCGGCTAATTGCTAACATGCGCATCCCACCCTTTTAAAATCAAGCAACACTCTATGAATCCTCTAGATGAGCGCATGATGAACGACCGACAATGCGAGTTCAGTGCGCGCCAGGGCGATCCTAATTCGTTAATTTTCTTCTTATAGCATGCGCGTGTCAATAACCATTGCAGCCAAATGCATGCAACGCTATAGGCCGCCCATGCCAAACGCGCAGGAGACGTGGGTGAGTGGCTGAAACCAACGGTTTGCTAAACCGTCGTACTGGTAAATCCGGTACCGAGGGTTCGAATCCCTCCGTCTCCGCCAGCATGGCTTAGCTCAGGTGAAACGCGCGAACCTATGTCGAAAAAACGTAAAGGTCCCTCGCGATTTGCGACACTGAAGGCAAAGCCTCCCTTTTTCTGGATCAAAAACGGTCTGATAATCACAGTGACATTGTGGCTGGCATGGTTGTCCTTTATCCATGCGGTTGCAAATATTACTTGGGACCAAAATCCCGACGTTGCGCTGCATTACGTACCTGACCATCCGTTGGCCCTGTCCCGCAAAGCGGATGAATTATTTGCCGCAAAACAGGACCCAGCCACGCTTGCAAAGGTTGAGGCGATGGCAAAGCAGTCGCTTCGTGGCGGTGCGCTTAACCCCGTTGCCATTCGGCTTTTGGGCTATATTGCGGATGCCCGTGGTGACATCAAAAAAGCCCGCGAACTGATGCAGCTTTCGCACAAGGTGTCCCGGCGTGATTTTGGAACGCAGCTATGGCTTATTGAAGATGCCGTGCGCCGCAACGACAAGAAACAGGCGCTGTATCATTATGATATCGCGATGCGGACGACGCCCAGCAGCTTTCCGATATTGTTCCCAACGCTCACAGGTGCGTTAAGCGATCCAGAGGTCCGCGTGGCGCTGGCGCCTATCGTTCGGCAGGCGCCGGTCTGGCTGCCTGCATATCTGGGCGAAGCCATAAATACGGCTGAAAACCCAGCCAATATTGCGGAGGTTTTGGTCAAGGCGGGCGGACTACCGGATGACGAAAGCTACCGGAATCTATCAAATGCTTTATTGGCGCAGCTTGCCGGCAAGAATAAGTTTCCAGCGTTTCGGCAATATTATCTGACGTTAAAAGGGAGCAAATCCGCGACATTTCAGTCGGTTTCGCTGACGAAAGATACGGTCAATTTGCGTTATACGTCCGCTGGATGGCAGGTCGTTGAAAACCCCGCAATTGGCGGTGCATTCTCTCAGCCCGACAGCAAAGGACGCTTTACGCTTTCGGCTTTTGCAGGTTCGGGCGAGCGCGGCGAAGTGATGCGGAAAATTCTGTTCCTTGCACCCGGAAATTACCATTTCGAGGCACTGTATTCGGCGCAGGAAGGTGTTTCCGATGCCGAAGTCCGGTGGGACTTGCAATGTTTTGCGCCGGCCGGGAATGTCAGCAAATGGTTTGTTTCAAGCCCCGTCCGCCAAGGCAATTTCACACAATCGCAGGATTTCAGCATCGGAAATGATTGCCGGAACCAGTTGCTCGTGCTGCAGGCCGCAGGCGGTAGCAACCAGCTTGGCGCAGAATTCACGCTCCGCGCGGTAAATGTCAGCAAGCGTTAATGTGAAAAATAGAGCTTGGTCAGAAGGACATCCGACCAAGCTCTTAAGGAGAGGGCGCCCCTCCTTAAGTGAGAAGCCCTCGGGTCGCAGGACCCATATAGGCTTCATTTTTTTCTTTGCGTGTGACGTAGGTCACGCTTTTGCAGCGGCAATCTTATCCTGCGTTTTTGTGTCGAAGTCGCTGGCGTCATGCCGCTCGTGCAGCTGACTGGCGGGATCACCCATGACGCGATTGACCATGCGTCCACGCTTCACAGCTGGCCGTTCGGCGATGAGGTCAGTCCAGCGGATCACATTCTTATATTCATGGACCGATAGAAACGCGCCTGCGTCGTAAATCAGCCCTTTGACGAGCGCGCCATACCATGGCCAAATCGCCATATCGGCGATGCTGTATTCGTCGCCCGCCATATACATGCGGTCGGCAAGATTGCGGTCCAGCACATCCAACTGCCGCTTCACCTCCATCGCGAATCGGTCGATGGCATATTCAAATTTGAACGGCGCATAAGCATAAAAATGGCCAAAACCGCCGCCGAGATAAGGCGCGCTGCCCATTTGCCACATCAGCCAGTTGATCGTTTCGGTTCGCGCGTGATGCTCGGTCGGCAGGAACGCACCGAATTTTTCGGCAAGATATAAAAGGATCGATCCCGATTCAAAGACGCGCGTAGGCTCCGGCGTCGAATGGTCGAACAACGCCGGAATTTTGGAGTTGGGATTGGCTTCGACAAAGCCGCTCGAAAACTGGTTGCCGTCGCGGATGTTGACAAGCCACGCGTCATATTCCGCGCCTGTATGGCCAAGCGCGAGTAACTCCTCAAGCATGACCGTCACTTTCACGCCATTGGGCGTGGCAAGCGAATAGAGTTGCATCGGATGCTTGCCGACGGGGCGTTCCTTGTCATGCGTTGCGCCGGCGATGGGCCGGTTGATATTCGCAAACTGGCCGCCGTTTTCGGTATTCCATTCCCAGACCTTCGCTGGCGTGTAATCGGAAAAAGTCTGGGTCATGGATGTGCTATTCCTCAGGTGAAATCATAGGGTTTCGGTTGATAGGCGGGGCTTAGGACAAGGGCGCGCACGCCTCATGCGCCCATGCCAGCGCGTCGCCGTCCAGTTGTGGCGCGATAATCGACAGTACCTTGGCATGGTAATCATTCCACCAGCGCAGTTCCTCGCCGTTTAGCAAGCTGACATCCACCAACGCCTTGTCAATGGGTGCGAAGGTGAGCGTTTCGAAACCGAAATAGCGGCCTTCCGCGCCGGCGATGTCGCGTTCTTCGACCAGCACCAGATTTTCGATGCGGATGCCATATTCGCCGGCTTTGTAATAGCCAGGCTCGTTGGACAGGAACATGCCCGCTTGCAAAGGCTCGTCTGTTCCAGCCTGTCCGCCCGAGAATTTCCCAATACGCTGCGGCCCTTCATGCACCGCAAGGAAGCTGCCGACGCCGTGGCCTGTGCCATGGGCGTAATCAAGGCCAGCCTGCCAGAGTGCGGCGCGCGCCATCGTGTCGAGTTGCGCGCCGCGCGTGCCTTCGGGAAATACCGCCAGCGCAAGCGCGATGTGGCCCTTAAGCACACGGGTGAAACGGTCCTTCATTTCGGCTGTTGGCTGTCCGGGTCCGACCCAGATCGTGCGCGTTACGTCCGTGGTGCCGTCCAAATACTGCCCGCCGCTGTCGACCAGATAGATGCTGTTGGGTTCAATCGCCCGGTTGCTCTTTTGGTCAACTTTGTAATGGCAATGCGCGCCATTGGGACCGGTGGCCGAAATCGTATCAAACGACAGATCGTGCAGCATACCGGTGTCTTGGCGGAAGGATTTCAACCGCGCTGCCGCCGACAATTCGTCCAGCCCGCCCTTATGCGCCGTTTCGCTCATCCAGTGCAGGAAGCGGCTCAGCGCTGCGCCGTCACGCGCCTGCGCCGCACGATGGCCGGCTTGCTCGACATGGTTTTTGACGGCCTTTGGCAAAATGGTCGGGTCACGCGCTTCCACGAGCGTTGCGCCGCCATCCTTCAGTGCACCGAATATTGCCGCAACGGCACGATCGGGATCCACGGCGATGCGTTTGCCGTTCATGGCTTTCAGTGCAGGGACAAACTCCTCCGGGGTGCGCAAGCGCACGGCATTGCCCAAATGCGCGCGGACATCATCGCCGACCTTTTCCGGGGCAACAAACAGGTCCGCTGTGCCATCGGCATGGGCGAGCACGAAACTAAGCGCGACGGGCGTATTTGCCACATCGGAGCCACGGACATTCAGGAGCCATGCCACCGAATCGAGTGCAGAAATCACCGTGCTGTCCAAGCCATTGGCCGTCAGCCATTCGGCAACCGCTGCGCGTTTCTCGGCGCTGCTTTGTCCGGCAAAACGGTCGTCATGGACCATCAGCTTGGCGTCGCTTTTGCCGGGCTGGTCCGCCCACACGGCATCAATCGGGTTGCTTTTGACCGCGACCAATTCTGCGCCTTTGGCTTTTAACGCCACTGTTGCGCTTTCGACCCAACCTTTGGGGTGCACCCATGCGTCATAACCGATGCGCGCGCCTGCGGGGGCGTGTTCCTTCAACCAATCCGAAATGCTCGTCTGCGGCACGCCGACATATTGCCAGTTGTTGCCGTCGACCTGTTCGCGCACCTGAAGCGTGTAGCGGCCGTCGGTGAAGATAGCCGCTTCTTCCGACAGAACCACAGCAGAGCCTGCAGACCCGCCAAAGCCCGTAAGCCAGCCAAGACGCTGCGCATAGTCCCCTACATATTCGGACATATGTTCATCGCAAATCGGAACGACGAATCCATCGAGCTGATCTTTTTTCAGTTGGACGCGCAAGGCATTAAGGCGGGCTTCGTAGGTGGACATCTTTGACTTCCGTTCATATGGTTGTGCAGACCATATAAGCGAGGAAGTCTTCTCATGAAAGCATTGCTCCCACTCATTGTTGCGATTGCTGCAATATCCTCGCCTGCATTTGCCCAGAAAGACATTATGACTGAAAAAACCACCGGTGAAATTAAGCCCCCAGTTGCTGAAAAGCGCCCGCATAGCGCCATGTGGCATGGGGTTATAATTACCGATGATTATAATTGGCTGCGCGATTCGGGTTATCCGACGATTGATGACAAAGAGATACTCGCGCATCTGAATGCCGAGAATGCCTATTTCGAAGCACAGATGGCACCGCAAGCGCAGTTGACCGAAACCATCTTTCAGGAAATGAAAGGCCGCGTCAAAGAAGACGATAGCTCGGTCCCGCAAAAGGATGGCGACTATATCTATTGGTCAAAATTCGAAGAAGGCGCGCAATATCGCAAGCATTATCGCAAGGCAGTTGCCGGCGGTGCGGAACAGCTCATCCTCGACGAAAATATACTCGCCAAGGGCAAAGCCTATTTCCGCCTTGGTGCCGCAGAGATCAGCCCCGATGGCAAAATATTGGCATATGCTTACGACGATAATGGGTCGGAACGGTTTGACCTGCATTTCCGCAATCTGGAAACCGGCGAAAAATTGCGCGACATCATCCCGGGCACATTGTCGGGCATTGTCTGGTCATCGGACAGCAAAGGCGTTGTCTATGGCCTCGCCAATGAAAACTGGCGCACCGACAATGCATGGTACCACCGTATTGGCGACGAGCTGACCAAAGCCAAGTTGCTTTATAAGGAACAGGACATCGGTTTCGGCGTTGGTGTCGGTCTGACCGCCCAAGAGGATTGGATCGTCATTGGTACGGGCGACAATGTGACAAGCGAAGTGCGGCTGGTTCCAGCAAGCGACCCCACTGCAACGCCGATCATGGTGTCCCCGCGCAAGACGGGACGCCAATATAGCGTCGATGTCCGCGATGGTACGCTGTATGTTTTGACCAACGACGATCATGTGAACTTCCGCGTCGCGACCGCCAGCATGAAGGCACCGGGCGATTGGAAAACGCTCATCGCCGGGTCTGACCGCCATTATTTGACGGGGCTGTCGCTGTTCAAAAATTTCTATGTGACCGAAGGCCGCATCGATGGCCTCGATCAGGTTGAAATCCGCGATTATGCGGATGCCAACAAGGTGCAGCCAATTAAATTCCCTGAGGCCAGCTATGATGCCGGCCTTGGCGATAATCCCGAATATGATGTGACGAAGCTGCGGCTGGGTTATGAATCGATGGTCACGCCCGACACGGTGTTTGATTATCATCTGGCCGATGGCCGCCTGGAAACATTGAAGGTTCAGGAAATCCCCAGCGGATATGATCCTGCGCAATATGTGACCGAACGCGTGATGATCACGGCGCGCGATGGTGCCAAGGTGCCGGTGTCCATCCTGACCAAAAAGGGTTTCAAAAAAGACGGCAGCCAGCCGCTGCATCTATATGCCTATGGCGCCTATGGTTACGCGATGCCGCCGGGCTTTTCGGCCAACCGGCTGTCGATGGTCGACCGCGGCTTTGCCTATGCCATCGCGCATATTCGTGGCGGCGACGACCTTGGCTATCAATGGTATCTGGATGGTAAGCTGACCAAGCGCACCAACACGTTCAATGACTTTGTTGATGCGGCGAAGGGCCTGATCGATTTGGGCTTCACCGGCACAGGCAAGGTTACCGCAAGCGGCGGTTCGGCTGGCGGTGAATTGATGGGCGCGGTCGTCAATCAGGCGCCTGAATTGTTTGGCGCGGTTGTCAGCCATGTGGCCTTTGTCGATGTGCTCAACACCATGCTCGACAAGGATCTGCCACTGACGCCGGGCGAATGGCCCGAATGGGGCAACCCGATCACCGACAAGGCGGCGTTCGACTATATCCGCAGCTACAGCCCGTATGACAATGTAGCGGCAAAGGCTTACCCGCCAATGCTCTGGACCGCTGGATTGAACGACCCGCGCGTGACCTATTGGGAACCTGCGAAGATGGTTGCCAAGCTGCGCGATATGAAGACCGACGACAATGTGCTGCTGCTCAAAACCAACATGGGCGCGGGCCATGGCGGCAAATCTGGACGGTTTGAGCGGTTGCGCGAAAATGCCGAAGAGGCGGCGTTCATCATTTGGCAAATGGGGATGGCATCATCACAAAAGTGACCCCATTCACGCGCATATTTACCGCGCAACCAGATGACATTGACGAGCTTGGCCACGTCAACAACGCCGTCTGGGTGCGGTGGATTCAGGATATGGCGACATCGCATTGGCAGGCGGTTGCCGCGCCTGAACATATCGCGGCCTATTTCTGGGTCGTGACGCGGCATGAAATTGATTATCGCGGCAATGTCGGACCCGGGCAAAGCGTGACCGCCAGTACTTGGATCGAAAGCGAGCCAAAGGGTGCGCAATTTGACCGGCGGGTGGATTTTGTCGATGCCGCGGGCAAGGTCATTGTGCGGGCGAATACCACTTGGGCGATGATTGATAAAGCAACCGGGCGATTGGTACGCGTGCGGCCCGAGGTGTCAGCACCGTTTATGGGCGTTCATCATTAGGGGCAGGACCCATTAAATGCACCATCGCGGCGTCAAAATGGCAAAGATATCGATAGAACGATAGGCGCGTTAAAAATCGACCGCCACGCCCTTCAATTCCCAATCGCCATAACGCACGGGGTCCAGTCTTTCTGCATCTGGCTCGGGTTCGCGATCAACCGCTTTCGGTGCCGGCACAGGCGGGCTTTTCGACAAATAATCGGGTGCTTTGACATGTGAAGGGCGCGTGCCCATGAAGCTTCTCCTTCGAAAGCGCGTTCGGTTATCCCCTACATCGGTGCAGATGCAGCCGTTTGCAAGGTGAAGCTTGGCGATTGCGTCACATCGAACCGCTCTTCCCTTGTTTGGCGCAGACGCCTAGTGCGCTTTGCATGACTGAAGAAATTTCCGGACTTCCGACCCGCCGCGCCGCATTGCGGTTGCTTGATACCGTCATGCGCATGGGCACACCGTTGGATCAGGCAACGGCAAATGCGACCAAAGGGCTATCGCCGCCGGACCGCGCGCTCGCCATCGCGATTGCGCAAGAAACGCTGCGCTGGTCGGTGGATCTGGATCAGTTGATTGACAGCAAAACCAAACAGCCGCTGCCGGATGATGCCAAGGCACGCATGGTATTGCGGCTGGCGCTGGCGCAAATATTGCGGCTGGGCACGCCCGCCCATGCCGCGATTGCGACCGCGTTGCCGCTGGTTGATGGCGGACCACGGCGGCTGGTGCATGGCGTATTGGGGTCGCTCTTGCGCGCCGAAGCCACGCTGCCCGATCTGCCGTCGTTGCCAGAGGCCGTGATGATGCGCTGGCATCCGGTATGGGGCGACGACATGATTGCAGGCGCGCAGGCCGCATTGTCAGAACCGCCACCGCTTGATCTGGCCTTGCGCGATCCTTCTGCCACGGACGCATGGGCAGAACGGCTCGGCGGCGTCAGCCTGATGCCCGGGCATGTCCGCCTGCCGCGCGGGACCGCTATCGAAGAACTCGATGGCTATGACGAGGGCGCATGGTGGGTGCAGGATCTCGCCGCCAGCCTTCCGGCGCGTCTGCTGGGCAACGGGCAGGGCAAAAGGGTGCTCGATTTATGCGCGGCCCCCGGCGGCAAGACCATGCAGCTTTCGGCTGCGGGTTTTACCGTGACTGCGCTGGATAACAGCGCCCGGCGCATGGAACGTCTGATGGCCAATCTGGAGCGCACGCAATTAAATGCTGAGCGCGTCAATGCGGATGTCATGGATTGGAAACCGGCGCAGCTGTTCGATGCCATATTGCTGGATGCGCCATGCAGTGCGACGGGCACGATGCGGCGCCATCCCGATGTGCTGCAGCGCATTGATTTGAAAGCCATCAACAATCTGGCGGCGATTCAAAGCGCGATGCTGGACCGTGCGGCGCAATGGTTGAAGCCCGGTGGCACCTTGGTCTTTGCGACCTGTTCACTTGAACCGCATGAGGGCGAGGCGCAGGCAGAGGCGTTTCTTGCGCGGCAGCCGGAATACACGACCTTAATGGCGACGGCGGACGAATTGCCAGCGGGCGTCGTTGCCAATGCACATGGCCATGTCCGCACCATGCCCCCCATGCTTGCCGAGCAGGGTGGCCTTGACGGATTTTTCGTGGCGCGGTTCTTACGGGCTGGTTAGGTTTATCCTATGAAAGTCCCAACACTCACTACCGAACGCCTCTCCATCGAACCCATGACGCGCGCGCATTGGGAGGATTATGCTGCGGCCTGGGCGGACCCGCGCATGACGGCGTTTATTGGCGGCGAACCGCGCAGCCGCAATACAAGCTGGATGAAAATGCTTCAGGGCATCGGCATGTGGTCGCTCTTCGGCTATGGCTATTGGGCCTTTGTCGAGCGCGAGAGCGGACGCTTTGTGGGCAATGGCGGGCTGGCGCAATTTGAACGCGGCATCAGCGATCTTGAAGGCTTTCCGGAAGCTGGCTGGGCGTTTACGCCCGATGCCTGGGGAAAGGGTTACGCGACCGAGGCGATGACCGCCATATTTGGCTGGGCAGACGCAACGAACTTGGGCGAAATCCGCTGCATCATCGACCGTGGCAACGCAGCTTCGCATAATGTCGCGGCGAAGCTTGGCTTCACCAAATTTGCGGAGTCGCATGATGTCATCGGTGACCTGTTCGTTTACCGCCGTGAGCCGCGCCAAAGCGTGCGATAAGCTGTGTATAACGCGGTCCGCTCGCTTGCCGATGCGCGGTCCAGCGTCTAAACGCAAAATATGACCAGCCCTGTACGCATTGCGCCATCGATTTTGTCCGCTGACTTTGCCCGATTGGGAGAAGAAGTGCGGGCCATTGATGCCGCCGGATGTGACTGGATTCATGTCGATGTCATGGACGGACATTTTGTCCCCAATATCACCATTGGCCCTGCTGTCGTAAAGGCACTTCGTCCGCACAGCGCAAAGCCGTTTGATGTGCATTTGATGATTTCGCCGGTCGACCAATATGTGCAGGATTTTGCAGAGGCCGGCGCGGATATTATTTCATTCCATCCCGAAGCCGGGCCGCACCCCCATCGCACCGTGCAGCTGATCAAGTCG
Organism: Maricaulis salignorans; assembly: GCA_943368745.1. Classification (GTDB taxonomy): domain Bacteria; phylum Pseudomonadota; class Alphaproteobacteria; order Sphingomonadales; family Sphingomonadaceae; genus Sphingorhabdus_B. The sequence goes on along the minus strand of CALRLP020000004.1, from coordinate 118,143 downwards.
CTGGGTAAAATGGCGGGTATCGTGCTCAATCCGCACACCCCGGCCAAAATGTTGGATTATCTTATCGACGACATCGACCTTGTGCTGGTGATGAGCGTCAACCCCGGTTTTGGTGGCCAGAGCTTCATTTCAAGCCAGCTGCGCAAAATTGAAGCCATTCGCAAGATGATCGACAAAACAGGCCGCGATATCCGGTTGGAAGTTGACGGCGGCATCACAACGCAAACGGCGCCACTGGCGATTTCGGCAGGGGCGGACACGTTGGTTGCCGGAACCGCGACCTTCAAGGGTGGCGCGGGCCAATATGCGGCCAACATTCTGGCGCTGAGGGGTGAATGACCGACGGCGATGAAGATGACAATGGGCAACGGCAAACGGCGTTGATTGTCAGGCCCCAAGGCGCGGGCCAAAATCTTCTCGAGCGGCTTTCTCTCGAATTTTACAAGTTAACATGGCGCACGCCGCTGCATAGCGGCAGGCTCACGGGCAAGGTTCCCATGCGCTTGCTCGCGGTGCCGAACGATCCCCTAAAAGGCGATGCTGGGCGCGGGCAGGCGCTGCGCATGGGCAAATTCCATTATCAGGGTTTTGAACAGGCGTTCGACGGCTTGGATTATGACACGCTCGCGCTTCAGCCGTCGCTGACCGACTATATTCACCGATTTGATTGGTTACGTGATTTGTCGGCGGCGACCAACCGCGGCGAAGGTGCACCCGTCGCAGCGCAAATTGCCGATGCATGGTTGCTGGCCAATGGCATGAAAACGCGTGAGCCGGCATGGCGCGTCGACAATTGTGCGTGGCGCTTGATGAATATGGCAGCGGGATCGCCGTTTCTGCTCAGCAGTGCGGACCCCATTTACCGTGCGCGCGTCATCAATCATTTCGCCCGGGTTGCGCGCCATCTCGATCAAACAGCCCCGCGCGCACAAAGCCATTTCGGCAAGACCGTGGGCTGGGCAGGCGTCGTCGCGGCATCGCTTTTGTTGCCAGAGGGCAAGGTGCGCCGCGCCGTTGGCGAGAACGGCTTGGCTGAATCGCTGCGGGCGACCATTTTCCCCGACGGCGGCGTGGTATCGCGCTCACCTGTTCAGCTGATGGAATTGATCGGCCTGCTCAGCCTGCTCAAGCAATGTTATGCTGCGCGCAACGAGATGGTGCCTGCATTCCTGCTCGAAGCGCTCGGGCGGGCCGTGCCAGCGTTGCTTGGTCTTACCCATGCCGATGGCGGCCTTGGCGCGTGGCAAGGGTCAGCGCATATGGGTGCGGAACATATCGATGCGCTGGTGGCGGCCAGCGAAGTGCGCGCACGACCACATCGCCAAGCGCTCGATTGGGGCTATCAGCGCGTTTCGGCGGGTAAGTCCGTACTGCTGCTGGATGCAGGTCCCCCGCCATTGGCGCGTCAGTCGGCGTCAGGCTGCGCCTCAACGCTTGCGTTTGAATTGTCGCACGGTGGCCAACGCGTCATTGTAAACTGCGGTGGTGCGGCGCTTGTCGGCGCAACGATACCGGCTGCGTTGGCACGCGGGCTTCGGACCACGGCGGCGCATTCGACATTATGCGTGAATGACACCAACTCGACGGCCATCCTGCCCGGCGGCCAGCTCGGCAAAGGTGTTGTCGAAGTGGGGCTCGAACGCCGCGATATTGATCAAGCGACGCGTATCGAGGCAAGCCATGACGGTTACGTCCGCACCTTTGGCTATAGTCACTCGCGATTGTTGATCCTGCGTTCCGATGGCATGGATCTGCGCGGCGAAGACACTTTGCTGCCCCAGGGCAATCCAAAAGAAGGCGTGCCGGTGCATATCCGGTTTCACCTTGGCCCCGAAATCGAAATCGTCGCTTCCGACAGTCCACAAGCGGTGTTTTTGCGGATGGCCGACGGCAGCAATTGGGCATTTATGGCATCTGACGGTCAATTATCTGTGGATGACAGTCTTTGGGTTGACCAAAATGGTCGTCCCCACCCCACCCGCCAACTTGTGATTGCCACGGACACTGGTACAGGCGGCCTCACCATCGGCTGGCAGCTCCGCCATTTAGGATAAATCTATGCAAGACGTCGTCATTAAGCGTGCCCTTCTGTCCGTGTCGGACAAGGCGGGATTGGTTGAACTTGGACATGCATTGGCCGCGCGGCATGTCGAACTGGTCTCCACCGGTGGTACCGCCAAGACGCTGCGTGATGCAGGGCTTCAGGTGAAGGACATTAGCGAGCTTACAGGCTTTCCCGAAATGATGGACGGCCGCGTCAAAACGCTGCATCCCAAAGTGCATGGCGGATTGCTTGCCGTGCGCGACAATGCCGAACACGCGGCGTCGATGAAAGAACATGATATTGGCGCAATCGACCTTGTCGTCGTGAACCTTTATCCCTTTGCGCAAACCGTGGCCAAAGGCGCGTCACGCGATGAAATTATCGAGAATATCGACATTGGCGGACCGTCGATGGTGCGCAGCGCCGCGAAGAACCACGCATATGTCACGATCCTGACCGACCCATCCGATTATGATAATCTGATCGCGGAGTTGGAAGAAAGCGGCGGCAAAACAAGCTATGACTTCCGCCGTAAATGTGCGGCCAAAGCCTATTCGGCGACCGCGGCATATGACAGCATGATCAGCCAATGGTTCGCGTTCGCCGATCAGCAGCAGCTGTTCCCCGATATGCTTGCCGTGAACGGAAATCGCGAAACCGAATTGCGCTATGGCGAAAACCCGCATCAGCGCGCGGCACTGTATGTGCCCGTCGGTCCGCATGGGTCGGGGATTGCCCAAGCCGAACAGGTGCAGGGCAAGGAGCTGTCCTATAATAATTATAACGACGCTGATGCGGCGCTTGAACTGGTCAGCGAGTTTCGCGACGGACCGCCTACCGTCGTCATCGTCAAGCACGCCAACCCCTGCGGTGTGGCAACGGGCGAAACCTTAATCGACGCGTACCGCGCGGCGCTCGAGTGCGACAGCGTGTCGGCATTTGGCGGCATTGTTGCGGTTAACCGGCCGCTGGATGGTGCCACTGCTGAAGCCATTACCGAGATTTTTACGGAAGTCGTCGCCGCGCCATCGGCGGATGATGCCGCAAAGGCGGTGTTCGCAAAGAAAAAGAATCTGCGGCTTTTGTTGACGGGTAATTTGCCCGATCCAAAGCGCGGCGGTTTGTCGATTAAGCCGATCACGGGCGGTCTGCTGGTGCAGTCGCGTGATAACGGCCATGTTGCCGACAGCAATTTCAAGGTTGTGACCAAGCGTGCACCATCGGTGCAGGAATTGGCCGACTGCCGCTTTGCCTGGACCGTCGCCAAGCATGTAAAGTCGAACGCCATTGTCTATGCCAGGGATGGCGCAACCGCGGGTATTGGCGCAGGCCAAATGAACCGACGCGACAGCGCGCGGATTGCCGCGATTAAGGCAACCGAAGCCGCCGAAACTTATGGTTGGGCAACGCCGCGTACCGTTGGATCGGCAGTGGCGTCAGATGCGTTTTTCCCGTTCGCCGATGGCTTGTTGGCTGCCGCTGAAGCGGGCGCAACGGCCGTCATTCAACCGGGCGGATCGATGCGGGATGATGAAGTGATCGCCGCTGCTGATGCGGCTGGACTGGCCATGGTCTTCACCGGAATGCGCCACTTCCGCCATTGATGACCAAGCCGCCCCCTGAACCTGGTTCAGGGTGACGGCTTGTCATTGTTGCTGCGGTTTACCCAGCGCGTTTCACGGAACCTCTGTAGTTTCCGTTACCGCCCTTTTTAGGACCATAGTTCCGCGCTGGTGCGCCGGGATCGCGACGGTTTTCGCTGCGTGCGGCAAATGCACGGTCGGCGGTAGGACGACGGTCGCCGCTTGCGGCATTGTCGCTACGTGGACGCGCATCACGGCTGCCTTCACGGCTGCCGTCACGTGGTCCGATGGCTGGCTGCCATCCACCTTGAGGTGCATGCGTCCGGTTGCGGGTTTCGCCGTTCAAACCAGTGCCGCCATTGTTGCCGCCCAATTTCTTGCCAGCATAGTTCGTACGACCGCCACCGGGGTGACCACCACCGCGACCGCCACGGGCCTGTTGCGGTTTCTTGTCGGCAACGGGGGGCGGCAATGCGGCCACAGCCGCACGGAAACCTTCAGGCAAACCAAGCGTCATGGCGCGCACGCCCGTCAGACGCTCAATATCCTTCATATAGCCACGCTCGTCACCCGCAACGAAGCTCATCGCAATGCCTTCACGGCCCGCACGTGCCGTACGGCCGATGCGGTGCACATATTGCTCGGGCACATTTGGCAGCTCAAAGTTGAACACATGGCTTACGCCGGGAACGTCAATGCCGCGCGCGGCAATATCGGTTGCGACGAGGATTTTGATTTTGCCGTCACGAAATGCCTGCAACGCAGCGGTACGCTGGCCCTGGCTTTTGTTGCCGTGAATGGCAGCCGATTGGATGCCGGCACCAGCAAGCCCCCGCACAACGCGGTCGGCGCCATGTTTGGTACGCGTGAACACAAGCGCACGGTCAATCTCTTCGCTTTGCAACTTGAGCGTCAGCAAGGTTTGCTTTTCGCGTTGTTCGACAAAGGTCACGAATTGCTCAACACGCTCTGCAGTGGTGGACGCAGGTGCGACCGACACACGAACAGGATTGTTCAGGAAGCGGTTGCCGAGTTCAGCAATCGCCTTTGGCATGGTGGCCGAGAAGAACAATGTCTGACGCTGCTTTGGCAGCAATTGGTCAATACGCTTCAACGCATGGATGAACCCAAGGTCCATCATCTGGTCCGCTTCATCAAGGACGAAGATTTCGACGTCCTTCAACGTGACCGCGCGTTGCTCGATCAAATCGATGAGACGGCCCGGTGTCGCGACCAGAATATCCACGCCGCCAGCGAGACGTTTTTTCTGGCTGAAAATCGGCATGCCGCCAAAGACGCAATCAACTTTGAGGCCAAGGAATTTGCCATAGGTGCGGAAGCTGTCGGCGATCTGTGCCGCAAGTTCGCGGGTTGGCGACAGCACCAGCATACGGCAGCTATATTGCTGACGCGCTTTTGGCTTTGTTGCGAAATGGTGCAGCGATGGCAAAGCGAATGCCGCGGTCTTGCCGGTTCCGGTCTGTGCGATACCGCACAGGTCGCGGCCTTGCAGCAATGGCGGGATCGACTGTTGCTGGATTGGCGTCGGGGTATCATATCCAGCGGCTTCAAGCGCCTTAAGGATAGGTTGGGCAAGGCCCAGGTCTTGGAAAAAAGACATATTTATACTTTCAAATAGTCGTCGCAGCCCCATGATGCAGATCCTTGAAACAGGACCGCACGGGCGCAACAGCAGGTGTTCGGGAGCAGCTTATGCTGACCCGTTGGAAACAACCCTGCGTGATATGGGAAGCCTCTAAGCTTACGCATCTTGTTCGATTGGCGAGGCCACTTGTTGCGGCCCTCACGCTGCCAATACTGCGGCGGTGTCGTCCGCTCGCCTCATGCGCTTGGCGGCCTATTGGCTTAACGGGGCACCAAACGCAAGTTATTTGTGCTTTTGCGCAATAATCAGTCGCGACCGATACGGGCATAACGACCGTCCAGAACGCGCCATTCACCACCTATGACGGCACTTCGTTCGCAGGTTTCGCAGAGCATTAACTGCCTTGCGCTCTGCCCGCAAAAGGCAAGGGGATCATGGCCTGGCGCGTGCGTTAAAGGTGCATGAAATCGCGGTCGAAGCTTTTGAGATGCGCTCCGCCATCAACGAAGATGATTTGCCCGGTAACGTCCTGCGCTTTTGCCAAGTAAAGCACGGCATCTGCAACAGCCGATGGCGATGGAAGCGCCTCCAGGGGCATCATACCCGCCAATCGGACCTCTTGTTCTTCGGTATAGTCGTCGGTTGATATGACGAGCCCGGGTGCGACGCCATTATAGCGTGCGCGGCCTGCAAATGACGCGGCCATGGACCGAACCGACGCCGCCAGCGCTTGCTTGGAGAGCGTGTAGCTAATCTGGTCACGGTGCGGATTGACGACGCGCTGGTCGAGGATGTTGACGATTGCTGGCCGCAAGCCAGCGCCCGCCGCATCGACAACGGCTTTGGCGAGCAAGAGTGGGGCAAACAGGTTCAGCCGGAAATGCGCTTCCAGCGTTTCGACCGACATCGACTCCCAATCATCCTGCCCAAACATCGCGGCGTTATTCACCAGCAACTGGGGTGCGCGGCCAAAATGCGTTGTTATGATGTCAATGAGATGGGCCGGGTTGCCGGTGCTCAAATCAAAGGTAAACCGATGCCATTCGCTCTCGTTTTCTTGCAGTGTCGCCAAAAGCTTTTCTTCGGGTTGTGAATCGAGATGGCTAACCAGTGCCAACGCGTATCCCGCGTCCGCAAGTTTAGATGCGATTTCGGCACCCAGCCGACGCTTGCCGCCTGTCACAATTGCAAGCGGCGCCATTGTCACTTGCGGCTCCGCGACATTGTAATGCCAATCGATTCATTATCTTCGGCGATGGCAAGTTTCACGATTTTGACGACGAGGTGGCTGATGCGTGGGTCGTCAGCAAACAAATTATCCATGATATGATCGGCGACTGCTTCGATCAGCGTGAAGTGCACATTTTCGGGCAACAGCGTCGCGGCCTCTTTCAGCGTCATATAATTTTTCGAGGCCGACAACGGCGTGTCTGGTGCATAATGCGGAGCAATATCCAGCGTTGCGCTAATCGAAATACGCAGCGGCTGGGGCAGGTGCGTTTCCTGGCTGTAAATGCCCGTCAGCACATTGACGACAAGGTCATGTACTTCAAGAATGAGGCTATCGGTCATATCACTCCTTAACGTGACCAGCGGGCGAAAATAGCCGTAGGCAAAAGCATGCCCCGCCCCTGTTCACGCACCGCGAGTTCACCAAATTCAACCTTGCCACCAAGGTCGGCAAAATGGGATTCAAGCAGCCCACCCAACGCCAGCGCAGACATGCGCACCGCGTAGACGGTCAGAAATAGAAACTTTGATTCCGCATCAAGCAACTTGCGGCAATTGGCGATCAGTTCGGGAAGGTCTTCCTCAAGCCGCCAGACCTCGCCGTCGGGACCGCGGCCATATTTGGGTGGGTCCAGCAATATGCCATCATAGCGCTTTTCACGGCGCACTTCACGGGCAACGAATTTGGCGGCGTCGTCGACGATCCAGCGAATGGGTCGGTCGGACATGCCCGACATTTCGGCATTGGCCCGTGCCTGCGCAACCGATTTCTTGGACGCGTCGACATGCACCATCTGCGCGCCTGCTGCCGACAAGGCGAGGGTGCCAACGCCGGTATAGCCAAACAGGTTCATGGCGACGGGATCGGTTACCCCTGCCAATTGTCCGCGCATCCACCGCCATACCGGGTCCATATCCGGGAAAAAACCGAGGTGGCGGAATGGTGTGCACGATGCGGTAAAGCGCACTTCATCATTCCATGCGAGCGGCCAACCATCCATGGGAACGGGTTTATTGTTATACCAACGTCCGCCGCCATCATCGTCGGATCCGGGAACGAATTCGGCATCTGCGGGCCATTCGTCGAGCGCAGGCGCCCACATCGCTTGCGGTTCCGGCCGAATGAAGCGGCGGTCACCGTAGGATTCATATTTGCGCCCATTGCCTGAATCGATGAGCGTGTAATCGCTACGCGGCTCGCTGATCAGGGTGACGAAATTCTGTTCCATATTTTAGCGAACGGCGCGCGCAAGCACATAGTCACGCACGGCGTCATATGTGCCGGGCAAGACATCAAAGCGTTCTTCGCGGTCGAACAGGTGCGAGACACGCGCAGGCAACGCAGGGCGAACGCCGGTTGCGTTTTCCACTGCGTCCGGGAACTTCGCGGGGTGCGCGGTTGCCAATGTGACGATCGGCGTTTCCGGTTTGATGCCCGACGCCCGCGCCGCGTGCAGTGCGATTGCGGTGTGGGGATCAATAATCTGGTCCGCCGCGCCATAGGCCCAGCGCATGGCAGCGGCCATCTGGTCCGCATCGGCGCGCGCGCTCGACAACAATGCAGATTTTTTCCGCATGTCGGGCGACAGAACCATTTTGCCCATTTGTTCGAACCATTTCATCCGCGCTGCGGTGGTCGATCCATCGCGACCTTCAAGGTCGAACAGCAGCCGTTCAAAATTGCTCGACACCTGAATATCCATCGATGGTGCTGCGGTCGGCGTTACGCCCAACACCGAATAGTCACCCTTTGACAGGGCGCGATGCAATATGTCGTTGATGTTGGTGGCGACAATTAGCTGTTCAATCGGCAAGCCCATTTGCGCGGCAACATAGCCGGCAAACACATCACCAAAGTTTCCGGTCGGGACGGAAAACGCAATTTTACGCTCTGGCCCGCCTAATCGCAGCGCGGCGTAGAAATAATATACCACCTGCGCCATCAGACGGGCCCAGTTGATGGAGTTTACGGCCGATAAAGTCAGCGGGCCATTGACATCCTTGTCACTGAACATCCGCTTTACCATAGCCTGCGCGTCGTCGAAGCTGCCCTCAATCGCGATGTTGTGGACATTGGGCGCAAGGATGGTTGTCATCTGCCGCCGCTGCACGTCAGAGACGCGGTTGTGCGGGTGCAGCATGAAGATTTCGATTTGCGCGCGTCCGGCAACGGCATCGATTGCCGCTGATCCTGTGTCTCCGGATGTCGCGCCAACTATGGTCAGTTTTTTATCCGTGCCCGAAAGGAAGCGTTCAAACAATTGCCCCAGCAATTGGAGCGCAACATCCTTAAATGCCAAGGTTGGCCCGTGAAAAAGCTCAAGCAGCCAGTGTTGCCCATCAAGTTGCACCAACGGCGTGACCGCCGAATGGGCAAAGGACCCATAAGCCGTCGAACACAGACCTTTGAGTTCAGCCTCGCTCAACACACCCGCTGTAAACGGGGCCATAACGCGCGCGGCCAACTCGACATAAGACAGTCCGCGCATCGCTTTTATATCTTCTGTCGAAAATTGCGGCCAATGGCGCGGGACATATAGTCCGCCATCTCGGGCCAGTCCCGTTAGGGTGACGCCTGCAAAATCGAGCGCGTCCGCGTTGCCGCGGGTGCTGATATAATCTGTTCCGTTAATCGTCATAGCGCGCACGCGGTTACCCGCGACGCCGCATTTAGGCAAGATTATTGCAAATCAGCCCGGACAAATTCGGCACATCTTTCGCCGATCATGATGCTCGGCGCATTTGTGTTACCGGAAACGAGGCGCGGCATGATGCTGGCATCCGCGACATACAGCCCTTCGATGCCACGATATTTCAGGCGCGGGTCGACAACATCGTCCGCATTGGGCCCCATGCGGCACGTGCCGACGGGATGGTATACGGTATCTGCGCGACTGCGGATCAGATCATCCAAGGCGGCATCGTCATTCAGATCGACAGGATGGCGATTCTTTCCGCCATAAGCGGCAAGCGCAGGTGCTTCGAAAATCCGGTGCATGGCGCGCACGCCGCTGCGCAATGTGGCCATGTCGCGATCGTCGCTCAAAAATGCCGGGTCAATCAGCGGGGCCGCACTTGCATCGGTTGATGCGAGGCGCACCGTGCCGCGGCTTTCGGGCCGCAAGACACAGGCATGGCAGCTGAACCCATGACCTTTCACTTTGGAGCGGCCATGGTCTTCCAACATGGCGGGGACGAAATGATATTGAATGTCGGGTGCCGGCAAGCTTGCGTCCGAACGCCAAAATCCGCCCGCTTCGGCAAAGCAGGTGGTCATGACGCCAGTGCGCTTGCGGCGATGTTCGATGATCGCTTTGACCATCTTGGCGGTGCCGGCCAGCGAATCCCCGAAAAAGTCGTCCTTTGACTGTGTTTCAAAGCTGGAGACATAATCGATATGGTCTTGCAGGTCGGCGCCGACAGCTTGCTTATCATGGACGACATCCACACCAACGCTGCGCAGATGGTCGGCGGGGCCGATGCCCGACAACATCAAAATTTGCGGCGATCCAAACGCGCCTGCGGACAAAATGACAGCGCCGCGCGCCTTGATCGTGCGCTTCTTGCTTCGGCCTTGGCGAATGACAACGCCTGTGGCGCGTCCATTTTCGACGATGATCTTTTCGGTCAGTGCGCCGGTGATGACTTCCATCCGGTCGCGTGCCGGTTCGACATAGGCGCGCGCGGCGGTCCAGCGTTCGCCACCCTTTTGCGTGACTTGATACAGGCCAAAGCCGTCCTGCGTCGCGCCGTTGAAATCGGTATTAACGGGCAACTGCAACTCGGCAGCGGCTTCGATGAAGGCAAGGCTGCCGGCCTGTGGCCAGCGTTGGTCAGAAACCGACAGCGGCCCGCCTGATCCGTGAAAGGCATCAGAACCGCGTTCATTGTCTTCGCAGCGTTTGAAATAGGGCAATACGTCGTCATAGGACCAGCCATCGCAACCCAGTGCGGCCCAATTGTCATAATCATATTTGTGGCCACGGATGTAGACCATCGCGTTAATGGCGCTCGACCCGCCAAGGCCTTTGCCGCGCGGTTGATATCCGGTGCGGCCATTCAGGCCCTTTTGCGGAACGGTTTCATATTTATAGTTAGACCCGTTGCGAATGAACGGCATGAAACCAGGCGTTTTGATCAACATATTGTTGTTGGTGCCGCCAGCTTCGATCAGGCAGACCTTATATTTGCCACCTTCGGAAAGACGCCCAGCTGCAGCACTCCCCGCTGACCCGCCACCAATCACGATGATATCAAATTCGTCCATGTTGCCTGCTCCTCTAACGCAAAGGTTTAAGCAGACGATTAAATACTGGCAAGAGTGTAAATAGCGCTAGTCGGCCTTTGCCTCTTGCGTTTCAAGCCAGCGTGCACGGATCGTGTCCGATGTTTCGCGGCTGCCGTCGTGGCTCCACCCCGGCTCGCGCACAAGGTAGGACAATTTGTGACGCCATGGTGCCGACCAGAGGTCTTTGAATATCCCGACCCATTCGTGAAACACGCTCCACAACAGGTTGAAGGTTCCGAGTTGCCGGACAATCCCGTAGCGGATTTTTTCGCTATCTACTTCTTCGGTAAAGGTCCCGAACATGCGATCCCAGATGATGAAAACGCCCGCATAATTGCGGTCGAGATAGCGGGGGTTGGTCGCGTGATGCACGCGATGATGGCTTGGGGTATTCATCACATATTCGAACCAGCGCGGGAATTTGCCGATGGCTTCGGTGTGGATCCAGAATTGATAGATAAGGTTAAACGCACCCACGAAGAGCAGCATTGCCGGGTGAAACCCGATAAGCGCCAAAGGAATGCGGAAGATAAAACTAAGCGCAAGGAACCCGGTCCATGTCTGACGCAGCGCCGTGGACAGATTATAATGTTGGCTTGAATGATGGTTTACATGGCTGGCCCAAAACCAGCGGACGCGGTGTCCGGTGCGATGCGCCCAATAATACGCCAGATCGTCCAAAACAAAGCATAAGGGCCATGCCCACCACACCCAACCAATGTCGAACAACCGGTTCTCGTACATCCACATCGCCAGACTGAACACCAACGCGCCGGTGAGCGCGCCTGCAACCGTGCTGCCGGTGCCGAGCGCGAGTGACGTCAAGGTGTCGCGCGGTTCATATTTTTCTGGCGCACGGCTGCGTGCCCATAGCATTTCTGCGATGATGAGGATGATGAACGCCGGAACGGCATAATCCACTGGACGGAAAAGTTCAGGCATGCGTGTTTCCCGTTTTATGCGGACCGTTGTTCAAATGCCGAAGGCCCGATGCCCATGACGGTGCGTGTTCACCCAAATTGAGCGTAATGGTTCCAAATGTCTTCTCGCCGGTTCCGATGGTGAGAAAATTCTGGTCCAAACGCGATTCGCTGTGCCTGTCGAGCAAACGTCCGGCCCATTGCACACCGTGGCGACGGATGAGCATGTGCCGGCCCTGATCGTCACGCAGCAATGCCGCGATACCCGCTTTGTCGATTGCGATATCTACGGGATTGAAACCACATAGCGTCTCGTCGGCAATGTCACGCGCCTGCGCTTCGCTGTGGATGCGGACGTCACCGCCCAAGCGCCAAAACCGTGCGAGCCATGCGATAAACAAAATCGATGCAATCGACCCGGCAAGTTGCAGCAATTCTGCCATCAAGAAGCCCGTCCGCGCAACATGTCCATCATTGCCGCAACGGAGGACAGATCATAGCCTGCGTCAGCAGCCTGTTCCGAAAGGACGGCGGGATGGTCGCCCTTCGCCGCGCGGGCCAACGCCCATAACAAAGTTGATCGTGTCCCCGACCGGCAATAGGCCAATATCTTGCCGTCTGCATTTTCAATGGCATCGGCCATGGCCGTGACCTGCCATTCGGCAAAGCCAGCGTGCGTGACGGGAATGGCGACATAAGCAATACCGGCAGCTTGCGCCGCGGCGGCGATTTCAGCGCCTGATGTCTGGTCGGCGGATTCGTCTTCTGGGCGGTTGTTGATGATCAACGAAATGCCCGCGGCTTTCGCATCCGCCACGTCGGAAAGGCTGATTTGCGGCGCGGCGAAAAACGTGTCGGTTAACTTACGAAACATCAGCAAATCCTGTTATTTGCCACACAAAGCGGTCATCTGCCCTTCGCCTTATTTTAATCTGCAATCGATAACAAGAATGGACCGCGCATTGGTCCGAAACGCTCCGCTAAAACTGCGCGATGACCGATAGGAAATCTTCGCCATAGGCCTCCAACTTACGTGCGCCGACGCCGCTAATTCGGCCTAAGGCGTGGATGTTGGTTGGCTTGGTCAATGCCATCTCGCGCAAAGTTGCGTCGTGAAAAATAACATAAGGCGGCACACCCACATCTTCGGCCAGCGCACGGCGCTTGGCACGCAGCGCCTCGAACAACGGGTTGCCAACGGGATTGTCCGGTCGACCTGCGCGGCGTTTGTTGTCCGGCTTTACGATCGCAATCTGGATATTTTGATCGCCGCGCATAATCGCGCGGGCATCGCCCGCCAGTTTCAGGCCGCCATGTTCGTTTGCCACCATTGCCCCGCGGGCCTGCAAGGCGCGAGACAAGGGCTTCAGCATCGCTGCCTCAGCCTTGCTGACAATTCCGAACACCGAAAGCTGGTCATGCCCCAATTGGGTGATGCGGTCATCTTTGCTGCCCGTCAGGACCTTTTCCAAATGGCCCATGCCGAACATCTGCCCGGTGCGATAGGCGGCGGACAAGAGCTTGCGCGACAGTTCGGTGGCGTCATGAACGTCGGGCGCATTCAGGCAATTATCGCAATTGCCGCATGATTCAGGTGGGCTTTCTCCAAAGTGACGCAGCAGCACTGCGCGCCTGCACCCCGCTGTTTCGACCAGATATGACAAAGCAGCCACGCGCGCCAACTCCGCCTCGCGCCGTTCGGGTGGAAGCTCGTTCAGGCGCATACGGGCGCGGGTGAAGTCGCCGGCGGACCACAGCATATGTGCCACCGCCGGGTCACCATCGCGTCCGGCGCGGCCGCTTTCCTGATAATAGGATTCAATCGATTTCGGCAGGCCAGCATGCACGACAAAGCGCACATCGGGCTTGTCGATCCCCATGCCAAACGCCACCGTTGCAACCATCACCATGTCTTCAGAAGACACAAACTCTGCCTGCGCCCGCGCCCGTGTCTGCGGCTCCATACCGGCGTGATAGTACAGCGCCTTGCGGCCGGTCTCCGCGATTTGGGCCGCAATCTTTTCAGTGCGGTCACGGGTCTGCGCATAAACGATGCCAGCGCCCTGCAGACCCTTTACCAATGCAGCAATGCCGCTGTTCGGCGCGGCCTCGGCGGCATAGCGGATGTTGGGCCGGTCAAAACCTGCCACCATGACGCCATCGCGCGGAATGCCCAGTTGTTCGGCAATATCGTCGCGCGTGTGGGTGTCGGCGGTTGCGGTCAGCGCGAGGCGTGGCACTTCAGCAAAGTCGTCGAGCAATGGACGCAGCAGGCGATAGTCTGGGCGGAAATCATGCCCCCATTCGGAAACACAATGCGCTTCATCAATGGCAAACAGCGCGATTTTGGTCTCACGCAACAGGGTGCGAAATTCTTGGCCCGATGCCCGTTCCGGCGCGACATATAACAGGTCTAATTCGCCAGCACGAAACCGGCTGATCGTTTCTGCGCGGTTGTCATCCGCCGATGTCAATGTCGCCGCGCGAATGCCAACGGCGTCAGCCGCGCGCATTTGGTCATGCATCAGCGCGATAAGCGGCGAAATGACAATGCATGTGCCGTCCATGATGACCGCGGGCAATTGGTAACATAATGACTTGCCTGCACCCGTTGGCATGATGGCCAAGGTGCGTTGACCGGCCAGCACCCGCGACACGACCTGTTCCTGCTGCCCGCGAAATTCGGGAAAACCGAAAATGCGGTGCAACACATCAGATGGGGTGGGGGATGAAGCGACGGAGGCCATGCCACGCCCTAGCGTGACTGAAGTGTCAGTGACAGAGTGCAGTTGTCTTCAATCCAAGTCGCTTGTGGATAGCGCGCGATTATGCCGAAGGGACGGCCTCTTCTTCGGCTTCGCTTTGCTGTCTTGCCCACATTTCGGCATAAAGCCCGCCTTTGCGCAGCAGTTCGTTATGCGTCCCTTGTTCGGGAACACGTCCGGCATCCAAAACCATGATCTGGTCGGCATCGACGATGGTCGACAGCCGGTGGGCGATGATGATTGTCGTGCGGCGTTCCGAAATGCGTTCAAGCGTCGCCTGAATTTCGGATTCGGTGCGGCTATCCAGCGCGCTGGTCGCTTCATCAAGGATCAGGATCGGCGGATTTTTCAGCAAGGTCCGCGCAATCGCCACGCGCTGCTTTTCGCCGCCGGACAGTTTCAACCCGCGTTCGCCGACCTTCGCGGCATATTGCTCTGGCAGTGACTCGATAAAGCCGTGAATCGATGCGCCGCGTGCGGCCTCTTCGATTTCGCTTTGGCTCGATCCCTCACGGCCATAACCGATATTATAGCCGATGCTGTCGTTGAACAGCACGGTGTCCTGCGGCACAATGCCGATGACGCTGCGCAGGCTTGATTGCGTCACATCGCGCAGATCCTGCCCATCGATGGTAATGCGGCCGCCGGTGATGTCGTAAAACCGGTACAGAAGCCGCGCAATGGTCGACTTGCCAGCGCCCGATGGCCCGACCACCGCAAGCGTATGCCCCGGTTCAATTTTGAAGCTGACGCCATTCAGGATTTGCCGGTCGGGGTCATAGCCAAAGTGCACATCTTCAAACGCCACCGCGCCGCCCGACACGGCCAAGGCAGGCGCTCCGGGCTTATCGGTGATTTCGGCGGGCGTATCGATCAGGTCGAACATCGCGGCCATATCCGTAAGGCCTTGGCGAACGGTGCGATACACCATCCCGAGCATATCCAGCGGCCGGAACAGCTGCGCCAACAAAGTGTTGACTGTGACAACGTCGCCGGTTGTAAACTGGCCCCGCGACCAGCCCCAAACGACATAGCCCATTGCGCCTGCCATCATCAAATTGGTGATCAGCGACTGCCCGATATTCAGCGCAGCAAGCGAGTTTTCGGATTTGACGGCGGCATTTGCATAATGATGAACCACCTCAGCATAGCGCCGCGTTTCACGCTTTTCGGCGTTGAAATATTTGACCGTTTCATAATTGAGCAGACTGTCGACCGACTTTGCGCCGGTCTGCGTATCCAGCTCGTTCATTTCCTCGCGCAATTTGTTGCGCCAGTTGGTGACGACAGCAGTATAGATGATGTAGCCCATCACCATGACGAGCGTCGCCGCAACCATGCCCCAACCAAATTCAATCTTGAAATATGCGGAGACCAGAACGAGCTCAAGCACCGTCGGCGCAATGTTGAACAGCAGGAAATAGAGCATGATGTCGATGCTCTTCGTCCCGCGTTCGATAACCTTGGTCACCGCACCCGTCCGGCGGTTCATGTGAAAACGCATCGATAGATTGTGCAAATGGCTGAAGACATTTTCGGCTAGGCGCCGATTGGCGTCTTGTCCCACGCGTTCAAAAACTACGTTGCGCAAATTGTCGAACAAGACGCCGCCAAAACGCCCGCCGACATATGCAGCAACTAATGCGATTGCGATCGCGACGCTGTCTTCCATGCCAGGGACCATCCGGTCGATCGCTTCGCCATAAACTAATGCGGTGCCAACCTGGATGAATTTTGAAACAACCACCAGCAGCAGGGCAAAAACAATGCGCGCGCGCAGCCCCGTCTCACCCTTTGGCCATAAATATGGCAAGAAGCGCCGCATCACGGCGAAATCGGGCTTGGCGTCTGAACTGGGGGCTAATGGTGGCACAGGGGCCGTATAATTAGATTAAGCGAAAGCGCAAACGCCCATCATGCGCGACCCGAAAGCAGCAACCATGTCGCGACCGCGTTAATGCCCGTATATACCCCATATGTCAGCGCGACCGCCAACGACCCGTCATGTGCGAACCACAGCGCGCCCATCAGCAACGCCAGTTCGATGGCGTAGCTGCCATAGGGACTGAAATGCGGGCTGAAATAACGCCTGGCTTCTTCAACGAAGGGATGTCCGGATTCTGAAACTGCTTTGTGCATGGCAAAATTGCCAATGCCCATAAAGAAGCAGAAAATCAGAAGCATAAATTGGCTTTATGGTCCTTCGCGGATTGCGCGGGCTTCATTGCGTTCCGATTGCCGCTCAAGTGCGACCTTAATCATCGCGATGATGGGGTCCGCCAGTGCAAGCCCCAATATGCCAAACAAAGCGCCGAAAAGGATCTGTGCGCCAAGCACAAGCGCAGGCGCCAGATCGACCGCCCGTTTGGCGACCATGGGCACAATCAGATAGCCGTCGACCATCTGGACCACGAAATATACGAAGATGGCATAAAGACCCACATCAACACCCGCCGAAAATCCGACGAGGATGATGAGTGCGCCCGATACGATAGCGCCGATGTTGGGCAAAAACGCCAACAGCCCCGTCAACACGCCCAAAAGCGCCGCCATGGGTACGCCGCCAAGGCTGAGCAATATCCACGTGCCAAAACCTTCCACCGCCATACCAAGCAACCGGCCGGCCATCAGGCGGCGTAATACGCTGCCCATTTTGGCGGCGGTGACGTAGAAATGCTCGCGCTCCGCCAGCGGTAACATCCACGCGACGCCGCGCTCATACATACGCGGTTCGGCGGCGATGAATATGGCGAGGACAAGCATCATCGCCATGTTGGTCACGGTGCCGACGACCGAAGAGACGGCGGCGGTTACGCGGCCGACGGAGTTCAAAATCTGCGTGCCGAAGCTTTTGACATCTTCTGCCGATATGTTGAACCCGGCAGCAGCGATGCGGTTGCCAATGGATTCAATCTGCGTTTCGACAATAGCCTGAAGGCTGGCGGCCTGCGCGGCAAGTTCGGAGCCGGTAAATACAAATGTCCAATACATGAAACCGAATACGGCAAGGACAACTATGGTCAGGCGGATGCCGCGCGGGATGGGCAACACCCGGCCAAGCAAACGCGCACCGCCATCAAACATTGCCGCAAGGACAAGACCGCCCATGATGAGCAATAGTGGCTGCGCCAACCAGACAAGCCCGACGACACATGCGGTCATGCCAATCCATACTGCCGCCCGTTTAATCTCGGTGCGGATTATGGGGTCGTACAGTTCGGTCGGGCCAACTTCTTCGCGAAATGTGTCTTCCTGCACCGCAGGCTTTCGGCGCGTGCGCCGCGCCTTCGCAGGTTTTGCGACAGGGGTTTCTTGCGCGATATCATTCACTTGAACGGACCTTTTTTGGACGCAGGCTGGTGCCCGCGCGGTCACCGCGCAGCGATGAAATCCACGTTGCCGGGTTCAGGCCAGTGCTGCCATCGACAGAGAAGGTAATGATTTCCGCGCGGCCGCCAATGCGATCCCATGATACAGGGCCGCCAAGGCCACCCAGTGCCTCTGGCACGCGGCTGTCCGAGCTATTGTCGCGGTTGTCGCCCATCAAGAACACATGGCCCGCAGGTATTTTTACAGGCTCCATATCATCGGTCTCGCGTCGGCGGGCATCGATGGTGTCATATTGTACGCCATTGGGCAGCGTTTCGCGAATGATGGGCAAATGACATGTCATCACGCCATTATCGCCCCGCGTCAGTGCGCCCGGGAAATCATAATCATTGCATGGATTGTTGGCATCGACAGGCAAAACCAGATTGGGCTGGGTATCTTGCCTAACGGGTTTGCCGTTCAGGAAAATCTGACCTTCGCGCAAGGCAATCGTGTCACCGGGCAGGCCAATGACGCGTTTGATCCAGTCCTGATATTTGCCCTTCGGCGTCAAAATGACAATATCGCCACGGGCTGGCATTTTGCCCCAGACCCGCGTCTCGCTTTCCGGAAGCGGGACGGCCAGCGCCTCCACTTCCTCGCGCAGCACCAGCCAGTGGAATATCGCGACCGGATTGGGAATGGTGGGCGACACATGGCTCCAGCCATAAGGATATTTGCTCACGAACAAACGGTCACCCACCAGCAATGTCGGCATCATCGATATTGACGGGATATAAAACGGCTTTGCAATGAAACTGTGAAACGCAAGAACGGCCATCAACAGCCAGAACATCCCTTTGATTTCCGCCCAAGCAGCAGAGGCCAAGCCGCGTTTTTCAGGGGCTGGAGTGGACGGGACATTGGGGTCGATATTGTCGGTGGTCAAACTGGTCATGCCTTTTGCGATGGTAACGCTTCGATAATGACAAATGCCTGCGCCCATGGGTGGTCATCAGTCAGTGTCAGATGAATATGGGCTTCATAGCCCGAAGGAATCATTGCGTCGAGCCGCGCTTTTGCGCCGCCCGTCAGCGCCAGCGTTGGCGCGCCTGACGGTGCGTTGACGACGCCGATGTCTTTCATGAACACGCCACGTTTGAATCCGGTTCCAACAGCTTTGGAAAAAGCCTCTTTCGCTGCAAAGCGTTTGGCATATGTGCCCGCCCGCGTGAATGGCCGCTTGCCAGCTTTGGCGCGTTCGATGTCGGTAAAGACGCGCTTTTCAAACCGTTCGCCAAAGCGCTCAAGCGAGTTCGCGATGCGCTCAATATTGCATAAGTCGGAACCAAGCCCGATTATCACCGCGCGAGGTCCATTAACGTCCGCATCTTCCGGACGCTTTCCTCCAAGCCAATGAAGATTGCCTCACCAATCAGATAGTGCCCGATGTTGAGTTCGGCGAATTGGGGAATGGCGGCGATGGGTTGGACATTTTCAAATGTCAGGCCGTGGCCAGCATGTGGTTCGATGCCATTTTTAGCCGCAAGTGCGGCCGCGTCCGCAATGCGGCGAAGTTCTATTTCGCGTTCTTCGCCTTCTGCATGCGCATATTTGCCGGTGTGAAATTCAACGACGGGTGCTTTCAGGCGGATGGCCGCTTCAATCTGGCGGGCGTCGGGTTCGATGAACAAGCTTACGCGAATGCCTGCGTCCGCCAGCCGCGTGACGATGGGCGCGAGATGATTGTGTTGCCCCGCGGCATCCAGCCCGCCCTCGGTCGTGCGTTCTTCGCGCCGTTCGGGAACGATGCAGGCAGCATGCGGCTTATGCCGAAGCGCGATTTCCAGCATTTCGTCGGTTGCGGCCATTTCCAAATTAATGGGCAAGCGGATTTCCCGCATAATCGCGTCGAGGTCCGCGTCGCGAATATGTCGGCGATCTTCGCGCAAATGGACGGTAATGCCATCGCCGCCCGCTGCCTCAACCATATGGGCGGCGCGCATCGGATCGGGATGCATGCCGCCACGCGCATTTCGGATCGTCGCAACATGGTCGATATTGACGCCAAGGCGCAGACGAGACGAATGCTCTATCTTCATAGCTTCCGGCTACCGGGCTTTACCGCCTCGGTCGCAGCCAATTCGGGTGGCAATTCATCTGGCGCATAGGTTGGAAAGTTCAACTCTATCAGCGGGAAGAACGGTACACCGAGGTCGACGGTGCCTGCGGAACGGTCCACCACCGCACCAGCGGCGATGACATGACCGCCTGCGGCTTCGATCGCGGCGATAGCCTCACGCGATGAAAGGCCGGTCGTTACGACATCTTCCATCATAAGGACTTTGGTGCCGGGCGTGATTGTAAAGCCGCGGCGCAGACCAAAGACACCATCGGGGCGTTCCACGAACATCGCATCCACGCCCAGCGCACGACCCATTTCATGGCCGATGATCAGGCCACCCATGGCCGGGGAAATGACGGCTTGGATCTCGTTTCGCAGCTCGCGCGGCATTTTTTGTGTCAGTGCCAAGGCAATGCGCCCCGCACGTTCGGGGTTCATCAGCAGGCGTGCGCACTGAAGATAATAAGCGCTGTGGCGGCCGGACGACAGCAGAAAATGTCCTTCGAGCAGTGCGTCGACGCTACGGAATTCGGATAATATTTCATCTTCGGTCATGATGGGGAGATTTTTCCTGGCTGGCGAATGTTGTGTTTTGCATCTTCCGTTTAGCGGATTGCAACGCAAATAGGTAGAAGAGTGGAGCAATTAAATGCTAAAAATCATGAATCGACCGCTTGAGGGTTCAGATAAGCGCGCCTATAGGTCGCGCGAGTCCGGCCCCTCAACGGGGGGTCAGGCCTACGCAATATTTCTGCGTCGCACCAAGAATACGGGGCTAAATTGATGATTATGTTGAAGAAATTTCTGGTTGTAATGGCTGCCATGGCAATGCCGGCATTGGCATTGGCGCAACCTGCGAATCCCGCGCCTGCGCCAGTCACGAAAGAAGTGGCTGCACCGGTTGTAGCAACACCAGCCGCAGCAGCACCTGTTGCAGCAGAAGCAGCGCCAGCCGCCGCTGCTGCGCCGAAATCGATGGATGGTTCGCTTCCTGGCTATACGCCACTGCGTCCTGACTATGCCAACAATGTTGGCATGCCAAAGGCGAAGGAAGTCGATTTTCAGGAACAGTTCAGCGACAACGGCCAATATGCGAAATGGATTAACAACGCCGTTTTGCTGCCAATCATCACGATCATTTCGCTGTTCGTTCTTGGCTTGCTGCTTTGGGTGATCGTGCGCTTCAATCGCCGCGCAAACCCTGTCCCTTCAAAAACGACGCACAATACCTTTATTGAGGTTGTTTGGACGTTGGTTCCAGTCCTCATCCTTCTTGGCATTGCTTACCCATCGCTCGACTTGCTTGCCAAGCAGTTCAAGCCAGCGCCGGCAGAAGCCGTGACCATTAAGGCAACTGGCTATCAATGGTATTGGGGTTACACTTATCCTGACCATGGCGGCTTTGAAGTTGTGTCCAACATGCTCAAAGAGCAAGGCGACGCTGCCAAGGGCGACCGCTTCCGTACCGAAAATGACGGCCCCAAGTTGATGGCTGTAGACAATCGTATGGTCGTACCAGCGGGCGTTCCGATCCGCATTCAGACAACGGCTGCAGACGTCATCCACGCTTTTGCCGTACCATCGCTTTGGTTCAAGCTTGACGCCGTCCCCGGCCGCTTGAACGAAAAATCGCTGACGATCACGAAGCCAGGCGTCTATTTCGGACAATGTTCGGAGCTTTGCGGTGCACGGCATGCCTTCATGCCCATCGTTGTAGAAGCCCTGCCGCCAGAAAAGTTTGCGGCATGGGTAAAGGCGCAAGGCGGCACGATGCCCGGCGCTGAAAAGCCTGCTCCAGCAGCACCAGCCGTAGCTGCCCCTGCAGCCGCTGCACCAACCACTGACACAGCCGCTGCCCCTGCCGCAGCGCCAACCAAGTAAAAAGGCCAGACTGATGACCACGATTGCCGCAACAGGTACAGACCTCCACGCGCATGACCATCATGACGCGGATCACAAGCCAGCCTTCTTCGCGCGCTGGTTTATGTCGACCAACCACAAGGATATCGGCACGCTCTATTTGATCTTTGCGATTTTCGCAGGGATCGTCGGTGGCGCAATTTCTGGCCTTATGCGCCTTGAACTTGCTGCACCGGGTATCCAGTATCTTCAGGGCTGGGCATCCATGATGGCCGGCAAAGAAGCGTCTTTGGACGAAGCCTATCATATGTGGAACGTGCTGATCACCGCCCACGGCCTGATCATGGTGTTCTTCATGGTCATGCCAGCCATCATCGGTGGTTTCGGCAACTGGTTCGTTCCGCTGATGATTGGTGCGCCAGATATGGCGTTCCCGCGCATGAACAATGTCAGCTTCTGGCTGACGGTTGTTGCGTTCATCATGTTGCTGGGCTCCAGCTTCGTACCCGGTGGTACAGGGCTTGGCGCCGGTACGGGCTGGACAGTGTATGCGCCGCTTTCGACGTCCGGTTCCGTTGGGCCTGCGGTCGATATGGCGATCTTCTCGCTTCACCTTGCAGGTGCGGCATCGATCCTGGGTGCGATCAACTTCATCACGACCATCTTCAACATGCGTGCACCCGGCATGACGCTGCATAAAATGCCGCTGTTTGTCTGGTCCGTGCTTGTGACCGCATTCCTTCTGTTGCTCGCATTGCCTGTATTGGCTGCTGCCATCACGATGCTTTTGGTTGACCGTAACTTTGGTGGCGCATTCTTTGATGCGGCGGCCGGCGGTGACCCTGTATTGTATCAGCATCTGTTCTGGTTCTTCGGTCACCCTGAAGTGTACATCATGATCTTGCCAGGCTTTGGCATTATCAGCCAGATCGTCGCGACGTTCAGCCGCAAGCCTGTCTTCGGTTATCTCGGCATGGCTTATGCCATGGTCGCAATCGGTGTCGTTGGCTTCGTCGTTTGGGCGCACCACATGTTCACCACGGGCATGAGCGTTGATATGAAGATGTACTTCACCGCGGCAACGATGGTGATCGCGGTGCCAACCGGCATTAAGATCTTCAGCTGGATCGCCACCATGTGGGGCGGTTCGGTCAGCTTCAAAACGCCAATGGTTTGGGCAATGGGCTTCATCTTCATGTTCACCGTTGGTGGCGTGACCGGTGTTGTGCTCGCCAACGGCGGTCTCGACGACAATCTGCACGACACATATTATGTTGTCGCCCACTTCCATTATGTGTTGTCGCTTGGTGCGGTCTTCTCGCTCTTCGCCGGCTTCTATTACTGGTTTGGCAAGATGTCGGGTCGTCACCTGAACGAATTTTTGGGCCATCTGCACTTCTGGGTGTTCTTCATTGGCGTGAACGTCTTGTTCTTCCCAATGCACTTCCTCGGAAACTCCGGCATGCCACGCCGCTACCCCGATTATCCAGAGGCATTTGCTTACTGGAACGGCGTTGCGTCGATGGGCTATGCCATCATGGCTGTCGGTATTCTGATATTCTTCGTCAACGTGATCTGGTCTTTGTTGGCCGGTCGTCGTGCGGAAGACAATTATTGGGGTGAAGGCGCGACAACGCTTGAGTGGACGTTGACAAGCCCTCCACCATATCACCAGTTCGAAACGCTGCCGGTTATCAAGTAACCGGCGGCGGTTCGCCGCTTCAAAGCTTTAAGGCGTTTGGATACGGACATGACTACCGCAGCGCGTGACATATTAATGCCCGCCGAATGGCGTGACTTCTGGGCTTTAACCAAGCCCAGAGTTATGTCGCTTGTGGTATTCACCGCCTTATGTGGTCTGCTGGCCGCGCCCGGCAATATCCACCCCATTATCGCCTTTACCGCAGTCCTGTGCATTGCCCTTGGCGCCGGTGCATGTGGTTCGCTGAACCAGTGGTATGAAGCTGATGTCGACGCCAAAATGGCGCGGACAGCACAGCGCCCATTGCCCGCCGGCCGAATGGATCGTGAGGCAGCGTTGCACTTCGGCGTCGGTCTTGCGGCTTTTTCCGTGGGCATCATGGGTGTTGCCGTAAACTGGCTGTCGGCCGGTTTGCTGGCTTTCTCGATATTCTTTTATTCCATCGTCTACACAATCTGGCTGAAACCCAACACGCCACAAAATATCGTTATCGGCGGCGCCGCAGGCGCATTTCCGCCGGTCATTGGCTGGGCCGCCGTCACCGGTGATGTTACTTTCCTGCCGGTCTTGCTCTTTGCCATCATCTTCTTGTGGACCCCGCCGCATTTTTGGGCGTTGGCGCTGTTTATGAAGACCGATTACGGTGCAGCAGGCATTCCGATGCTGCCAAATGTGAAGGGTCAGCGCGTCACGCGTAACCAGATATTTGGGTATAGCTTTCCCATGGCCGGTGCAGCGATATTGCCGTTCATCTTGGGCGATAGCGGCTGGCTATATGGTGCGACTTCGGTGTTGTTGAGCGGCGTATTTCTCGTCCTTGCATTCCGGGTCTGGCAAAATGAAGCAACCGATGCCGCGGCGATGAAGCCGGAGAAGCAGCTTTTCGCATTCTCCATCCTGTATCTATTTCTTTTGTTCGCCCTGTTCGCAATTGATCGTATGGTGATCGCATGACCCAGCCTGACCAATCGCCATATACCGCCGAAGAAACCGCGCTTATCCGCAAACGCCAAGCCGCGCGGTCGCGCGTGATGGGCGTCGCCCTCGTTGGCTTGTGCATATTATTCTTCCTGATCACTGTCGCAAAAGTCGGGGTCTGGGGCTGATGGCCATATCGAACGCGAAAACCGGACTTTTGGCAGGTGCGCTTGCTATTTCGATGGTTGGCGTCGGCTTTGCAGCCGTTCCGCTATACCGCCTGTTTTGTCAGGTGACGGGGTTCGGTGGCACAACGATGCGGGTTGACGCGGCGCAAGCGGCGACGGTGTCCGCGACGAACAAATCCATCGTCATCCGCTTTGACGCCAATCATCGCGGCGACCTGCCGTGGGAATTCAAGCCCGAACGCCCGACCGACACGGTCAGCATCGGCGCGAAGGATATGTCGATCTTCTTGGCAAAAAATCTGTCGAGCGAAGCGGTGACGGGGACGGCAACGTTTAACGTCACGCCCGAACTCGCGGGTAAATATTTCAACAAAATACAGTGCTTTTGCTTCACCGAACAGACACTTAAGCCCGGTGAACAAGTTAGGATGCCGGTCTTATATTATGTCGATCCAAAGATCATGACCGATCCAGAAACCAAAGACATTGAAGAAATTACACTTAGCTACACATTCTACCCAGTGGAAAAGCCAAACACGGTGGACCCGCAGGCGAACGGAAGCTAAGACAAACTTACCACGTTAAGACTACAGGGAATTGACCATGGCGGGTGCCAAAAATCACGATTATCATATTCTGCCGCCGAGCATCACACCCATCTTGGGTTCGTTCTCGGCCCTGACGATGTTCTTCGGCCTCGTGATGTGGATGCATCCCGAGCAGTTCGGTTATGGTAGCCTCGTCTTTGGCCTTGGCCTGTTGGGCGTATTGTACACCTTTTTCGCATGGTGGTCCGATGTCGTGACCGAAGCCCATGCGGGCGATCACACCCCTGTGGTTCAGCTTCACCTGCGTTACGGGATGATCATGTTCATCGCATCGGAAGTCATGTTCTTCGTGGGCTGGTTCTGGGCATGGTTTGACTTCTCGCTGTTCCCTGTGCCGCTGGAAATCGTGAAGGATGCCGAAACGCATGCATTTACGGTCACCAACCTGATCGGCCAAGAAGGCGCCGCCGCTTTGATGCAGTGGCCGCCAAAGGGCCTCGAGGTTCTCGATTCGATGAAGCTGCCGCTGCTCAACACACTGATCCTGTTGTGCTCGGGCACCACCGTCACTTGGGCGCACCATGCGCTGATCCACGGCGACCGTGAAGGTTTGAAAAAAGGTCTGTTGGCGACAATCCTATTGGGTCTGCTGTTCAGTTCCATTCAGGCATATGAGTATCTGGAAGCACCGTTTCCATTCGCTGGCCTGAACTATGGCACCGCATTTTACATGGCGACTGGCTTCCACGGTTTCCACGTGATCGTCGGCACAATATTCTTGGCAGTCTGCCTTGTGCGTGCAAACAAAGGTCACTTCACACCAAAGCAGCATTTCGGTTTTGAAGCTGCAGCTTGGTACTGGCACTTTGTCGACGTTGTGTGGCTGTTCCTGTTCATCGCCATCTACATTTGGGGTGGCTGGGGCGCACCAGTTCACGCGTAAATGACAGCAGAGCAATCTCCAGAAGGGCGGCCCAGCATATTGCGGGCTGCCCTTTTTTGTCTCTGCCCCCAATGCGGCGGTAAAACGCTGTTTGCGGGGCTTGGCCAGTTTGCGGATACATGTTCGCAATGCAAACTTGATTATAGTGCGTTCAACGTAGGGGATGGCCCTGCGGCATTACTCACCATGGTTATTGGTGCGCTGATCATTGTCTTCGCTTTGTTGCTCGATTCCGCTGTCCGACCGCCTTTTTGGGTGCATGTCATCATTTGGGTTCCGGTGACCGCCGCGTTGACCGTGGTCACGCTGCGGATGGCGAAAGCGGCGCTGCTGGCATCCGAGTATCGCAACAAAGCACATGAGGCCGGGAAGGGCGATCTGCTATGAAGCGCTGGCCGATTATTCCGACGATCATTGTGATCATCGCGGTCGCTATCATGATTGGCCTTGGCGTCTGGCAGCTTCAGCGCAAGGCCGAAAAGGAAGCTCTGCTTGCGCGCTATAACGCCGCTGATGGCCTGCCGGCGGTCGCGTGGCCAGTCGTCCCCGACCCCAAGGCACTGCCGTTGTTTCGGCGTTCGACGGTCATGTGCGGCAATGTGATCAAAATCGAGTCAGTGTCCGGCAGCAATCGTGCTGGTGACGCAGGCTTTGCTCATGTCGCGTCATGCCAAACAGGCGGCGCTGAAGGCGTGAACGCGAAAGTTGCCATCGGTTGGTCCGAACGCCCGCAATCACCCAGCTGGAGCGGGGGACTGGTTCGCGGCATCATCGCGCCCGATGGGGTGCAGTTGATTAAGCTGGTGTCGACCGATCCCGCAGATGGCCTGCAACAGCTTGCATTGCCATCGCCAGCGCAAATTCCAAACAACCATTTCCTCTATGCCATCCAGTGGTTCATCTTCGCCGCCGCTGCGTCGATCATTTATATCCTCGCGGTGCGGAAGCGCTTGAAAACGCCTTGAGCCTGCCCGCCGAACTCTATTTCTACATCGTCGCAAGCGTCGCCGTCATATTGGTGGGCCTTGCCAAGGGTGGGTTTGCGGGGCTGGGCGCCGCTGCCATGCCGATACTCGCCTTGGTCATGGACCCAGTGGCCGGGGCGGGCATGTTGCTACCCATATTGATGGTTCAGGATATTGTGAGCGTCTGGGCATTCCGGCGCAATTTTGACCGGCGGACATTGTTGCTCACCTTGCCGGGCGCGGTCGTGGGCATCTTTTTCGGATGGTTTTTGGCGACCGCGATTAATGCAGACGCGGTTCGCGGCTTCGTCGGCGTTATCGCGCTATCATTTGGCGTCTACCGCTTGCTTCCGTTGTTCGGCGCTCAGCTTAAGCTGGCTGGCCCGGTACCCGAGTGGGTTGGCGTCGTCATGGGCGGGGTTGCAGGCTTCACCAGCCAAATTGCCCATGCCGGCGGCCCACCGTTCCAGATTTGGGCGCTGTCGCGCAACTTCCCACATTTGGTCTTTGTCGGAACGTCGTCGATATTCTTTGCGATCATCAATTGGATGAAAGTGCCCGCTTATGCAGCGCTTGGCCAATTCAACACGCAAAACATGACGTTGACCGCCATCTTCCTGCCATTGGCTATACTCAGCACAATGGCAGGCGTGCGACTGGTCAAGCGGGTGTCACCCGAACGATTCAATATCATCATTCAGCTTTTGATGGTGGTCGTTGGCGCAGAGTTGATTCGCCAAGCCATCTGGTGACTGCGCCCTATTTGGGCGACAGCACCATAAGCATTTGACGGCCTTCCATGCGGGGATGCGCCTCAACCTTTGCGGTCTCGGTGGTATCGGCCTGAACGCGTTGCAACAGGTGCATACCCAATTGTTGGTGGGCCAATTCACGACCGCGGAAACGCAAGGTGATTTTCACCTTGTCACCTTCCTCGATGAACTCCGCAACCTTCTTCATCTTGACCATATAATCATGGTCATCGATGTTTGGACGCATTTTAATTTCTTTAATTTCCTGCGTTTTCTGACTCTTACGCGCAAGGTTGGCCTTTTTCTGGGCCTCATATTTGAACTTGCCGATGTCCAGAAACTTGCAGACTGGCGGATCAGCGTTCGGTGATACTTCCACCAGATCAAGACCGACTTCAGCGGCCTGCGCTATCGCCTCGCGGGTGTACAGGACACCCAAATTTTCGCCGTCATCATCAATGACTCGTACTTTTTCAGCTGTGATGAGATTATTGTAGCGCGGACCACTTTTAACAGGTGGGGTCATTGCGCGCCGGGTCGGCGGGGTGGCGATAGTCGATACTCCTTTTGATGATCTGCTGCGCCATTACAGCCAAATCGCTAACAGATAAAGGCCTTAGCGCCGGATTGTCCGCTTTTGTTAGCGACAGTGGCTCTCGAGACACGGCCAAGCGCCCAAAGGATCCTGATCTGATCTATTTCGTGAGCGCCGTTAGGTCATCGACCGTCAATATCTGCGGCAGTATCTGCGCCTCTCCCTTCGGCGGGAAGTACAGATATAACGGCACGCCAGAGCGCCCATATTTTGCGAGATAGCGGGTAATGTCGGGGTCTCTGCGCGTATAGTCGCCCACCATCACGGTCATACCCGCCTTGCGGAATGCGTTGCTGGTCTCCGTCCGGTCAATTGCCGCCTGCTCATTGACCTTACAAGTGACACACCAGTCAGCGGTGAAATAGAGGAACACCGGCTTACCCTCGGCACGCAAAGCGTTCAGGCGGGCTTCGTTAAAATATATGCTGCCGGCCTTAGACTCCTTGCCCGTAGGCTCTGTCGTCACCTTGCCGATTATCATTGCGGCGGCGATAGCTATTCCGAACAAGGCCATCACCACCAATTTATAGGGTGACCCCTCTTTCTGTTTCCGGCCAAGTGCAAAAAGCCCCACGAGGATGATGAACGCCGCCGCGCCGCCGATCATCAAACCGGTGAATCCAGCCAGTTGATATATCAACCACAGCAATGCCAAAGATGTCAGCGCCATGGGCAGTGCCATCCACTGCCGGAACCGCACCATCCATGGCCCGGGCCGCGGCATCCGCTTGCGTAAGGCAGGGATGAACGCAATCGCGAGGAAGGGGAGGGCGAGACCAAATCCAAGCCCCGCAAAAATCAGCAATGCCAAACCGGTCGGCAGCAAAAGCGCGGCGCCCATTGCGGCGGCCATGAACGGCCCCGTGCACGGTGTCGCGACGACCGCGGCAAGCACGCCTGTCCAGAACGAGCCAGAAAGGCCGCCCTGACGCGTCAGCTTTTCGCCCGCACCAATGCCGCCAACTTCAAATAGCCCGGCCAGATTTGCGGTGACCGCGACCATCAGCAACAAAAGGATCAGCACGACCGCAGGGTCCTGCAACTGAAATGCCCAGCCCACTTCTTCGCCAGCAGCGCGCAAGCCCAGCATGATACCGCCGAGAATGAGGCAGCTGAAAATGATACCAACAGTGTAGGCAACCGCATCGCGGCGGGCTTCGCCTTCATCGCCGCCCATTTTGGCAAGGCTCAGCGCCTTGAGCCCCAATATAGGAAAGACGCAGGGCATGAGATTGAGCAGCAAGCCACCGAGCACCGAGAATGCCAATATCCACCCAAAGCCCAGCGGTGGTTGCTCTTCATCGGCAGGCGCACCTTCGCCCAAAACAGACACCGCATCGCCGCCCGATGGCACCGCGCCCGCAACAGCACGCACTTCAAGGCCTTGCGCGTCATTGAAGCGTAAAAGGCCATCAATTTGGCCGTCAAAGCCCTCTTTCACCTCACCGCTGACCACCAGCCAGTCACCCACACGCCGCGCGCTTTGCGGTGCTGCATAGCGGAACATTTTGTCGGTCTGCGCGAAGAACCAAATACGTTCGGCCTTGGCGCTGCGTGGATAGGGGATGGCGACTTCAATGCGCTTGCCGTCAATTTGGTAGAGTGCCGAACGGTCAAGCGGCACGGGCAGGGCGCTGCGCCATGCGTCAAAGCGTGCGCGGTCAGCGTCGGATATGGTGCCCGACCCGACCGTCAACGGTACGGACAATGTCGCATTCTCCGGAACGCAAACCAAGTCGGAACAGGCCGACCAGCGGGCATTCACTTTGACGTTCAGGCTTTGGCCGGGCTGCGCGCTTTCAGGTATTTTTACATCCACCAGAAAGGCATGCTTTGCCTTATAGATATGGTTCATAAACCCGCTGACGATCAGCGTCTCTGGCACCGGCGCACGCACGGTTCCGGCGGTCACACCGCTTGGCAATTGCCATGCGAGCTCAAGCGGCGTCCCCGCATCACCGGGGTTTACCCAATAATCATGCCAGCCGGATTGGGGGTCCATGACAATGGCGACGGTCACAACATCGCCGGGTGCGGGGCGATTGGTTTCGATATCTATCGATGCGCGCACATTTTGCGGCGATGCGTTGGCGGGCGTCTGGGCATATGCCCCGCCAAAGGCCAACATTAGCGCCAACAGAAACGCGCCGAGCGTGCGCAGCAGACGGAGCGGTCGCTGGGCCAATGCCAACGTGCCGATTTTCTGCGTGTGTCGAACAGCCATTTTATTCCGGTGCCGTTTGCAAGGGTGGCGCAGCCATTGTCGGCATTGCCTTCGCCTTTTTCCAGCTGCCGTTCAGATAATAAGCGATCGACAACACGCAAGAGGCGATGGATGTCGCGATGAAAGCAGCCCAAATGGCGTCCGCACCAAATCGGTCATGAAGGGTAAATCCGATAGTGAAGCGGACGATGACGGCGCTGAATATCAGGATGAGCAACGGCGCGACCACAGCCCCATTTGCCCGTACCGCGAAGGTCACAACGACCGAAACACCCATCAATATAAAGCTCCAGCCAATGATATGGTTGATGTGGATCGCGATATCGATCGCTGGACTGCCGATGGGCAGGAACAACTGAAGCAACGGCGTTGCGAACAAGGTCATCAGCAAAATCAGCACGCCCGACATCAGCAAGTTAATGCCTATGCCCGACCAGACGATCCGACCGACGCGTTCCCATTTGTTCGCACCAATATTTTGCGCGACCATGGCGCTGACCGCGCCACCCACAGCCACTGCGGGCATTTGCACATAGCTCCACAGCTGGTTCATCACGCCGAATGCAGCCGTGGTGTCCACGCCTTCGCGATTCACGAGCCCGATCATGACCACGGCCGAGCCCGACATGATAATCATCGACAAGCCCATGGGCAGACCCATACGCGCTATTGGTTTCAGAAAGCGGGCGTCAGGTCGCAGCCATGTAAGCTCGGCCCCGCGCAGGCGAATGGTCAGGTCAAGCGCATAGACCTTGCGCATCAGCAGGGCGAGGCTGATGATTCCGGCAACGATTGTCGCCAAAGCAGACCCGGCGATGCCCATTGCCGGGATTGGACCAAAGCCAAGAATGAAGACCGGATTGAGGATGATGTCGAGCACGACATTCAAGACCGTATTCCAAAATGGCGTGACGGAATCGCCGACGCCGCGCAGCGATGATGAGATCAGCACCATGACAAATGACGTGGGCATCGTTAGGAAAATCACGCGCAGATAGGCAAGCGCGAGCGGATAGACCGTCTCAGGCGTCGACATGAGCCGCAGCATGTGCGGCGCAAAAATCCAGCCTGCCGCCGCGAACAATAGGCCCGCGGCGAAAAACACGGTGGTTGCGGTTCCCATGATCCGGCGCACAGATTCAATATCGCGGCGGCCCATATTCTGGCCGATCAATATCGTTGTCGCCATGGTGAAACCGAACAGGGTGGAGAACATCAAGAACATGATGAGCCCAGCGTTCGCCGACGCCGCCAGCGCCTCTTCGCCCAGAAACTTTCCGATCCAAACCGAATTGACCGAATTGTTTATCGACTGGAGAATGTTCACGCCAAGCGAAGGCAGCGCAAACAGGAACAATGTTTTGGCAACCGGACCAACCGTCAGGTCGCGCTGATGGGCGGGTGCGCCGCTCACCCCAGTCGAGCCAATGCCGCCGTCAGCCGCTCGGCCTCGGCAGCTTTTTCCGCATGATCGGCGCGTGCCTTTTCCACGGCCTCGGGCTTTGCCTTTTCAACAAAGGATGCGTTGGACAGACGCCCTGCAAGCGCATCACGTTCCTTGGCCGCAGCTTCGATGGCTTTGGTGATGCGGCTGCGTTCGGCATCGAGATCGATGATGCCGTCGAGGGCATAGACGACCGTATCGCCACCAACCACGATCTGCGCGACATTGTTGGTCTCGACAGGCGTAAAAGCAAAGCTGTCAATGCGGCCCAAGCGCGATAGCGCCGCGGCCTGCCGTTCGATGATTGCGATCGTCGATGGCTGCGGGTCGGCAATATTCGCGGTCAAACGCGCGCCGGGCGGAATGTTCAGCTCTGCCTTGAACGAACGCGTCTTGCTGATTGTGTCAATCACCCAGTCGATTTCACGAACGGCGTCGGCGTCAACGGTTGCGTTCGGCTCGGGCCATTTGGCATGGATGATGTCATAGGGGCGATCACCCAATGCGTGCCACAATTCTTCGGTGATGAACGGCATGAATGGATGCAGCATGACCAAAATTTGGTCGAGCACCCAGCCCGCGACGATCATGGATTCAGCATCCATCTCGCCCTTTTCACCATCGACAAAAGCGGGCTTGATGAGTTCGAGATACCAATCGCAGAACTGGTCAAAGACCATGTGATAAATCACATCGGCCATGCCATCGAAGCGGAATTCGGCGAAGGCCTTGTTCAGCTTCTCGACGGTGCCAACCACCTCGCCGATAATCCAGCGGTTAACCGCGAGCTCGGCTTTGGGGGCGTGGATGCTGTGCGATCCGCTGATGCCGTTGGACTGCGCAAAGCGTGCCGCATTCCATAGCTTGGTCGCAAAATTGCGATAGCCAGCGACGCGGCTTTCATCCATTTTGATGTCGCGGCCCTGGCTTTCCATGGCGGCCATGAAGAAGCGCAAAGCATCGGCACCATATTGGTCAATCAGGCCAAGCGGATCGACGGTATTGCCCTTGGACTTCGACATTTTGCTGCCGTCTGCGGCGCGGACGAGGCCGTGCAGATAGAGCGTTTTCCACGGCACTTCTTTCATGAAGTGAATGCCCTGCATCGCCATGCGCGCGTCCCAGAAGAACAATATGTCGAAACCGGAAACGAGCACGTCATTGGGATAGTGACGGTCGAGCTCTGTGGTCTGGTCAGGCCAACCCAATGTGCCAAATGGCCAAAGCGCGGATGAGAACCATGTGTCGAGCACGTCCGGATCGCGCGTCAATGCAACGTCTGTTCCGGCAAGCGCTTGCGCAGCTTCTTCGGTCTCGGCGACATAGCATTTGCCATTCGCATCAAACCACGCAGGTATCTGGTGGCCCCACCATAATTGGCGCGACACGCACCATGGCTGGATATTTTCCATCCAGTTGAAATATGTTTTTTCCCAAGATTTCGGGACAATATCGATTGCGCCCGAACGCACCGCTTCGATTGCGGGCTTGGCCAATGTTTCTGCGTCGACATACCATTGGTCGGTCAACCATGGTTCAATCACTTGGCCCGAACGGTCGCCAAAGGGTGTTTGGATGACGCGGTCTTCAACCTTTTCGAGGAAGCCCAAAGCGTCCATCGCCTCGACCACCATCTTGCGTGCATTGGTTGGCTCGCCTTCGATGCCGAAGCGATATTGGCCGATATATTCTTGCGGAATGAGACCATCCGAAGTTTGCACAACGCGGCCTTCGCCATCGAGCATGTTGAACATCTCGCTGGCTTTGAATCCGGCGCGCTTGCCCACTTCAAAGTCATTGAAATCATGCCCCGGCGTCACCTTGACTGCGCCTGAGCCCAGTTCTGGATCGGCATGTTCGTCGGCGACAATCGGGATCAAGCGGCCGGTGATTGGCAGGCGGACATTTTTGCCGACCAGATGCGCATAACGTTCATCCGAAGGGTTTACCGCCACCGCCATATCGGCGAGCATCGTTTCGGGCCGCGTCGTCGCGACGGAGATAAACCCGCTGCCATCTTCGAGCGGATATTTGAAGTGCCAGAACTTGCCATTGATTTCGCGGGTTTCCACCTCAAGGTCGGAAATCGCGGTTTTCAAGCCCGGGTCCCAATTGACGAGGCGCTTGTCGCGGTACAGCAGGCCTTGATTATACAGCTCAACGAACACTTTGATGACGGCTTTTGAAAAGCCTTCATCCATTGTGAAGCGTTCATTTTCCCAATCCATCGAACAACCAAGCCGGCGCAGCTGGCCAGTAATTTCGCCGCCGCTTTCCTCTTTCCATTCCCACACCTTGGCAATGAATTCGTCTCGGGTGAAATCGGTGCGCTTTTGCTGGCGCGCGTTTAATTGCCGTTCGACCACCATTTGCGTGGCGATGCCCGCATGGTCGGTTCCGACCACCCACAGTGCATCCTTGCCCTGCAAACGCGCATGGCGGATGAGGATATCCTGCAACGTATTGTCGAGCGCATGGCCAATGTGCAGCGAGCCCGTCACATTTGGCGGCGGGTTCACGATTGTATAGGGCTCTGCATCGGGCCGTTCGGGACGGAACGCGCCAGTGGATTCCCAATGGGCGTACCATTTTGCTTCAATTGCGGCGGGGTCGAAAGTCTTGTCGATAGTCATAGGTTCGTGCCTTAACGAGCCTTACCGGAAAGGGAAACCCTCACCACACGACATGTGCGTGAACAGCCCATAAAAAGCGCCGCCGCAGTAACGCCGTCCCCCGCCGCTGATTGGTGCTGCACCCGTTACTTCGCACCCTTCAAATGCTTGGCCAGCCACGCGAACACAGTCTGGTGCCACTGGATCGAATTTTTCGGTTTCAGCACCCAATGGTTTTCATCGGGGAATACCAACAGCTTCGATTCCACGCCCTGCTGCTGCAATGCGGTGAAGGCGGCCAGGCTTTGCGAATACGGAATGCGATAATCCTTCTCGCCGTGAATGACCAAAGTCGGTGTTTTCCATTTGGCGACATGGTTCACAGGGTTCCATTTTTCGGCATCGGTCCGCGTTGTCCATGGCCCGCCATTATCCCATTGGTCGAACCATAATTCTTCGGTTTCATAGGCCATCGCGCGCAGGTCAAAAATGCCCGCATGATTGACGAGACATTTGAAACGGTCGGGCCAGTTGCCCGAAATCCAGTTCATCATATAACCGCCGTAAGACCCACCAAGCGCGCAGGCGTTTGCGGTATCAAGTTGCGTGTCGATTTTGCCAACGGCGTCCATGCCCTTTTGCAAATCTTCAAGCGGCCATCCGCCCCAGTTTTTGTTGATGCTGTCGGTGAATTTCTGACCATAGCCCGTCGACCCGTGAAAATCGATGGTGACAACGGCATAGCCTTGCGATGCCATGATCGCCGGGTTCCAACGGTAGGACCAGCTGTTGTTAAACGAACCTTGCGGTCCGCCATGCACCAGCAACAATACCGGCAGCTTGCCCGTCGCATTTTGCGGCTTTACGACTTGGCCAAACACCCGTTCTCCATTGGCCCCGGCAAAATCGAATTTCTGGTAATCGACGGGATCGAGCGTGGCGAGCGCGTCCGCATTTACGTTGGTTAGCCGTGTGGTTTTGCCCTTGGCATCCATATGCACAAGGTCGGATGGACCAGAAATGCTGTTGATGGCGTAGACGACACCGCCATTTTTCAACGGAACAGCTTCGGCGATGCTCCCGCGATCAGTAAGCCGCGTGACTTTGCCTTTCAGGTCGACGCGATACAGCGGCGTTTCCAGCACATCTTGCGCCGTCACCAGCAAGCTTCGGCTATCCAAAGCCCATGCAAGCGACGCGACCGAACGGTCCCACTTTTCGGTCAGCGCGGTAACCTTGCCGCTCTTCACATCCATCAGCTTTACGACCAGCCTGTCGGCTTCGTAAGTCGCGCGCGGCATCGACGTCCATGCCATCCATTTGCCATCGGGCGACATGGCGGGTGTCGTATCCGTCCCCGCATTGTCGGCGGTCATGTTGACCGGCGCCTTCGACTTGAGCGACGCGCCGTAAATATCGAGATTGGTCGATTTGGCTTCATTTTTGTCAGCCAACCGCAGTGTGAAGGCAATGCCGCTGCTGTCGGCGTTCCAGCTGATCTCGTCGCCGCCGCCGAAGGGTTTGGACGGGGCATCACCGACAAGGGCACCGTCCATTGCAGCGCCCGATGTGCCAAGCTTGCCATCTGCACCCAGCATGAAAGTGAACACGCGGCTGTAATTGCCCGGCGTTTCCCATTGGTCCCAATGGCGCACCATAAGCTGGTCATATTCACGACCGGTACCAGGGCCGGGCTTTGATGTGTCGCCGTCTTTTTCACACCCAAATTCCATGCAATCGCGGGCAATATCGCCCCAGACAGCAAATTTCTGTCCATCCGGGGAGATTTTAAACCCGCTGACATCGGCCTTGAAATTGCTTGTTTGCGTGGTTGTCGCTGTCGCAATGTCGTAGCGCCAAATCTGGTCTGAACCGCTTTCGTTGCTGATGTAAAAAATGCTTTTGCCATCGGGGGCAAAGGCGGGGTCATGCTCATTCATATCGGGTTTTGATGCGAACATCATTGGCTGGGGATTGGCACCGATTTTGAGCATATAGAGGTCGGTCTTGCCCTTGTTCGCGGCCAAATCGGTCTCGCGCAATTGATAGGCGATCATTGTCCCGTCGGGCGATGCCGTTGCGCCCGAAAGGCGCTTCATTGTCGCGAGGTCGGTCTCCGTCATCGGGCGCGCAAACGCAGCGGAGGAAAGGGCGGAAGTGCCGATGATTGCGGCAAGCAGGATGGTTTTTCTCATGGCCACACGCTAGTCAGCGTAAGGCAGGCAGGCAAGAAAATTACAGGCGGAAATTTCAAAATTGGGGTTGGGTTTTTGCAAAGCCGCCGCCCAGCAGTTGCGTTTTATGCAATCATATTGTCTACTAAATAACTTGAGTTTAAATTTTTTGCCGGTAGGGGGATCGCAACAACGAAAACATAAAAAAGGATGCCTTCCACGGGACGACCCGGCCATTTGGCTGTGCGGCAAGTAGAAGGAATGAAATATGCAGAAATTGGCTAGCTTTGTTGGCGCCATCGCGCTCAGCAGCCTGCTTTTCTCGGTCACAATGGTATAATTGGCGTCTGAGAAAATAGCTTTTCAAATAAGCAACGGATGGGCGGGTACTTCCCCGCCCTTTTGTTTGTCCGAAATCGCCAGACTGCGAAAATTAGCGGACCAGCTTGCCGTCTTTCATGACGTGGGTCAGATTTTCCAGCACGCGGATGTCCTGAAGCGGATCGCCCTTCACGGCCACCAGATCGGCAAAGCGCCCCGGCTGTGCGCTTCCCAGCATATCCTCTTTGCCTAACAGTTCCGCCGCGCGGATGGTCGCGCTTTGGACGGCCTGCATCGGGGTCATGCCATAGCGGACCATATACGCAAATTGCTTGGCATTATCGCCGTGCGGATACACGCCGCTGTCGGTTCCATAAGCAATCTTCACGCCCATCTTCACCGCTTTGGTAAAGCCAGCGCGCTGGATATCGGTCGTCTCACGGTTCTTCCGCAAATATTCTTCGGGCCATTTTTCGCGGGTGCCGACATCGTCAATATAATCACCATTATAGATGTCCATGACCAGCCATGTGCCGCTTTCTTTGGCCATTTTGAGCGCTTCATCGTCGATCAGGCTGGCATGCTCAATGGAACGCACGCCCGCGCGGATGGCGCTTTTGATCCCGACCGCGCCGTGCGCATGTGCCGTCACAAATTTGCCCCGCGCCTTGGCGGTCGTCACCACTGCGCGCAGTTGATCTTCGGTCAATTCCGGCTCGCCGGGTTCGGTGCCAATCGCAAGCACCGCGCCCGTGGCGATGGTTTTGATGAAATCAGCGCCGTGGTCTATTAAGAACGCGGTTTTCGCGGCGGCTTCGTCGGCTGTGCCCGCAACACCCAGACGCATGTCGGCCGGAAGCTGCTCGTTGGGAACGACACCGTTGAGTTCACCGCCGCCCTTTGGGATCGTAATATATGCGCCAGCGACAAACATGCGCGGGCCGGGAACATCGCCGGCATTGATGGCATCGCGCACTGCAACATCGGTTAGACCGCGATAGGTGCCGACATCACGCACGGTGGTAAAACCGGCCTCAAGCGTGAGCCGCGCATTATGGGCGCCAATTAACGCGGTTGCCGCAGGCGACGTTTTCAGCGGAAGGGCTAAATCCGCGCTTTGGCTCGCGTCGGCCAGATGGGTGTGCAAATCGATTAAACCGGGCAGGACAGTATATGCCGACCAATCAAGCCGTTCGCTGCCCGCGGGCGTCGGGCCACAAGGGGCAACTGTGGTGATTTTGTCTGCAGCTATGCTGATGCATTGCCCTGTCAGGACTTGGCCGGCCTGAACATCCAACAGCCTGCCTGTTTCAATATAGAGGTTTTGCGCAAATGAAGCTGCTGGCGAAAACGCCAACGCCGCCGCGAGTATCAACGCCGCGCGCATCAACCCTTTTTCGTGATGCGGGTGATTTCCCGCTCAACCATCGCTTCGACGATTGGCGGCAAATGGGTATCGAGCCAATCCTTCAGCATGGGACGCAGCAATTCGCGTGTCAGACCCTCAAGCGAGGTTTCCCCTGACCGAACGATTTGCGGTGCTACGCCGGGTTCGGAGAGGGTTTGCAGCGCTGAAAAGCTATGGCGCAGGTTTTGCGCTTTGCTATCGTCGAGCAAGCGATCTTCAGCAATCGCATTTTCATCGGCTGTCGTGAGCTCGAGGACTTCTTCCTCTTCGCGCGTAACCGACTTGGCGCGTTTGGTTGCAGGACGGCTGCGGTCATCATCGGCGATAATACGCTTAATCGACGACAATATTTCGTCCATTGACGGTTCGCTGCGATTGTCTGCCATAAAATTTGTTCCGCTGCGTTGGATTAGCGCGATTTTCCGCCCGTAGAAATCGGCTCTATTTCTGCTTTTTGCGCCTGCGTGTCAACGGTTCGGGTTGATTTGGCGACAGGATCGGGCTGCGATGACCAGTCGTTCCAAGCGCCATCAACCTTCTGATAGTCCGCGACGGGATCGTACAAAGTTCCGCTTTCGAGACCCAAATCACGTGCCTCTGCCTTGCCCATGGCCGCAAGCAAACTGAAGCCAGCGACATACGCATTGCGGCGTGCCGCAACGAGTTGAACTTTGCTGTTCAACAATTCCTGCTCGGCATTCAAAATATCGAGGATTGTGCGGTTGCCGACGCTATTCTCGGCACGCGTGCCTTCTAACGACAGCTCATTTGCCGACACCGCACGTTCCGAAGCGGCGATGACATCAAGCGCCGCCTTCCAGCTGGCATATGACGCCCGTGTCTGTGCAATCGCTTCGCGCTCAGCCGCTATTTCCAGTTCCTGTGCCTGACCAAGACGCGCCTGCGCCTGACGGATTTGCGCCGCAGGTTGGCCACCTTGATATAATGGCAAAGTCGCGCGCACGCCGGCTTGTGCATTCAGCGAACTATTGTCTGCCTGAAACCCTGGAATATTCGACGAGATGGAACCAAGGGCATTGCTGTACGATGGCGACGTAAATACGCTGATAGTGGGCAGACGCGATGCATTGGCCGCACGGCGGTCAAACCGCGCCGCCTCACGCGACTCGCGTGCCGCAATAAGGTCAGGGTTGTTTTCCAAGGCGACGCTTACCGCGCTGTCGGGGGTGGCGGGCAAATTGGGCAGCGGCGGAGGTGCCTGCAATTCTCCCGGCTCGCGGCCGACCAGTTGGATGTAGATTTCTTTTGAACGAATGAGGTTGGCACGTGCCGTTTCCAAATTGCTCGTTGCCAGCGCCAGACGTGCTTCGGACTGCGCGACATCGGTTCGGGTAAGGTCGCCGATTTCAAACCGGTCGCGCGTGGCGTCCAGATTGACCGAGAGCACGCCAACTTGGGCGCGGTTCAGGTCAACAATCGATTCGTCGCGAATGACGTCCATATATGCGCCGACCACAGCCGAGAAAATGGCGCTTTCGGTGCCGCGCAGATTGGCAAACCCTGCCTCGACGCGATTTTCCGCGGCGCGCACGGCGTTTCTAATGCCACCACCTGCATAAAGCGGCGCGGAAATGGTGCCGTTGATGCTGACGCCACGCGCTTGAACAACCGATGCGCCGCTGTCCTGAAGCACATTTTCGACATAGGTTGGCTGAACGATGACATCAGGGCGACCATTGGCCTTAGCCAGCGGTACAGCTTCGTTTGTCGCGCGCTGTCCTTCGCGCGCTGCGGTCAGGTTCGGGTTGGTTTCATAGGCCGAGACGAGCGCATCGCGGAGCGTATCCGCCATGGCTGGAGCCGAACATGCTGCCGACGCGAGCAATGCGACAGTGATAAAATGACGCGCGTTCAAAACACAAACTCCGGTTTGCGTGCAAATGCGGCCAAAGGTGCAATCTCGCTATCCGCGATTGATTTCAAAGCAATATTCCCGTTCTGCACATATCCTTTTGCGAGGCGCGTAACGGCGCCCTCAACAATGCCAGTTACCAACCGTGCGCCATCCGCCGCGAGCGCGAAGAGCGCATCGGGCAGTTCTTCAGCGGCGCCATCGACAATGATGCAGGCATAAGGTGCGCTGGCGCTGGCAGCGCCGAGATTATCTGCGGCCGCCGTGGTCAAATGCGCGGTGCGGGTTTTCAATATCGCAGCGACATATCCATTAGCTTTGCCAATGAGCAAGACATTGTCGTCCGCCTGCACGTCAGCGGCCTGCAACAACAACGCAGTTGAAACCGGCGGATTTAACATCTCGCCATTTTCCAGTTCAAGCGAGCGGTCCATATAGGCCGTCATCTGGTGCGAAACGGGGACATAATCTTCGCGCGCGATGCTGCCCATGGCGGCAAGCACCCAGCTTTCGGTTACACCGCTTGTACGCAGCTGGCTGTCCACCATAGAACGCCGCATATCTTCAAATTTACCTGATTCCATCGGAATATTTCCATTAATCTGCTGGCCATGTGGCACAACTGTATTGCAAACACAATACAGCCTTCGACTTTGGTTCTAGCTATCCGAACCCGTCCCGCCAAGCTGGATTCAGACAAACGGCCTATTTCAGGATGCAAATAGCAACTTTTTCCATGGCTTGTGGCGCACATGGCACAGCATTCCAGATTGCCGGTTGCAATGAATTCTGCAAGCCGCTAAGTGCCCGCCTTCACCACATGGCGGCATTGCTGATTAGGCAGGTTGTTGTTTAGGGGCCCGATGGCGGAGTGGTGACGCAGAGGACTGCAAATCCTTGCACGCCGGTTCGATTCCGGCTCGGGCCTCCATACACCTCACAGATAAAACCCCAACGACATCTTCAGCCCAGAAACGGCGCCTTTCTGGGCCCCTCCGGGCTTAGTGCCGCTGCTCTAAAGTCTCTGCGGAGACCAAAAGAGGGCCAAATCGCCTTGATTTGACCCTCAGTCTCTGCGCGCGATAGCCCGTGACACTTATGATATTAGGCGCATTCTAGGTAGCATGCTGCATGCCTAAAAACTTCCTCTGACCTTTCCAGTCCAGAGGCATATCCCGAGACAGCAGTTTCTCCGGGTAAAGCCCTAAAGGTGCTTTTCCAGTAAGCAGGGCTTTCTGGATATCTGGTGCCAACAGTCCTATCGCAATGCGCTCGCGTGTCCATTCGTTGATGGGCGTCGACATGTG
Source organism: Maricaulis salignorans (assembly GCA_943368745.1). Taxonomy (GTDB): domain Bacteria; phylum Pseudomonadota; class Alphaproteobacteria; order Sphingomonadales; family Sphingomonadaceae; genus Sphingorhabdus_B. The sequence goes on along the minus strand of CALRLP020000004.1, from coordinate 76,439 downwards.
CTCGTGCATTTCGGGATGAAGTGGTGAGGCGTTCAACTCTGTCAGCTTGCGATGCGAGGTTCGTACCAGTTCCGCTAACACTCTTCTTTGTTCTGGCGCATCCAAGACGCAGTCGATGGACCGCACCGACTTGCCGCGTCGCACCGGCCGCGCATCAAGAGACAGTAAGAGATCATCATCACCTATTTTCGCAGCCGGATCGATCTGCTGTGCTTTGGCGAGTAGCGTGTCTTCACATGCGTTAGTGCCAATCAACTCTGCAACTCGCAATGTCACGGTCAGTTTGTTGGATGAGAACATTACCCTCTCAATGGCCTCGAAGATCTCGAAGTCAGGACCGTCGGGCTTAAGACTGCGAAGCCTATCCTGCAAAAATCGTTCGGTACGTTCTGCCGACAGCCTGTCGCCAAGGGGAGTTGAACTTCCAGCTTTGAGCCGGCCAAGCGGTAGCAATGTGTCGCTCACATAATAACGGTAGATCTTTTTGCCGCGCCCATAACCAAAGTTTGGCCGCATGGGTCTACCTTGGGCATCAAAGATTTTGTTGTGAAGCGGGCAGGCTGCAGAGCGTGTTTGCCTATTCACAAACTTATGGTGGTTCGCAGCAAGTCGTTCTTGCACTTGCTGGAACAGGTCAACCTCAATGATGGCATCATGCTCGCCGGGATAAGACTTATCCTTGTGGGTTATTTGGCCCAAGTAGATACGATTGCGCAGCAGATAAGAGAGCCCGCTTGGGTCATAAAGATATCCACCTCGTTCCTTGCCGCTTCGCGCTGTCCATCGTTTGGATCGGATGTTGTTTTGGGCAAGATCTTTGGCGAGAGAGATGAGGGAGTTTAGCTCAAGATAGCGCTTAAAAATATAGCGGACCTGTTCCGCCTCGATCGGGTTTACATCCAGCCTACGGTCTCCGAGGTCATAGCCTTTAGGGATGCTCCCGCCCATCCAGATACCCCGTGCCATGGATGCGGCAATCTTGTCCCTGATTCGCTCGCCTGTGACCTCGCGTTCGAACTGCGCAAAGGACAAGAGGACATTGAGCGTAAGCCGGCCCATACTGTTGGTTGTATTGAATGCTTGGGTCACGCTCACGAATGAAGCTTTATTGTTATCGAACGTTTCAACAATGCGGGCAAAGTCTGTTAGGCTTCGGGTCAATCGATCGACCTTGTAGACCACGACTATATCCACCTGGCCTTTGGAGATTTCGTCAAGAAGCCGTTTAAGAGCAGGTCGCTCCATATTGCCACCCGACCATCCACCATCGTCATAAAGCTGTGGCAGGCATTCCCAGCCTTCGCCAGCTTGGCTTTGGATATACGCCTCGCAGGCGGCACGCTGTGCGTCTAGACTGTTGAAGTTCTGCTCAAGGCCTTCATCGGTTGATTTGCGGGTGTAGATAGCACAGCGGAACTTTGTCTTTGCCTCGGTCATCGTACGTTGACACCCCGCAGGCCAAAGAAGCGCGGTCCGTTCCATCGGCGGCCTGTGATATGCCGCGCAACCTCTGAAAGGCTTCCAAAGGTCTGCCCCTCAAAGACCACGCCGTTTTCGATCACGACCACCTCGTAGCGAAGGCCTGCCCATTCACGCGCCAATCGCATCCCTGGCTGGGCAGAAGGGCGCAGCACATTTTGCTCCTTAGAGAGTATCCGCCGCGTCGCAGCATCGAGATCGCCGAAAGCATCGGCTTGGATGCGCCAAGCCAGAACGCGCCGCAACAAATCTGATGCTCGATGCTTAGGCGGCGGGCCGTATCGGCGTTGCCATTCTGCACGAAGCTCCGCTAACGACATATCAATAAGCTGGGCGACGACAGCGGTGGCCTCCTTCTTGCGGCTTGACGATTTTAACATAGGTGGTCTCCGATCGCAGCAGGCCCAATGCCTGCTGCCACCACCCAGAGCCCCCCGGTTAGAGCCGGCAGGGCAAGCCGCTTCGATCAGTGCCGAAGCGCAATGTGCTGTTGCTCGTATATAGAGCACAGTCCAGTCGAGTTTGCATTAAAAGTGGATGCTCGGGACTGTGAGGGTTGGGTGTATACAATGCCTGTCATTAACCGCTGATAAATCCTACTGCTCCGGCGAATGTCTGCTTTGCGCCCAGTTGCAGACATTCTCGATGCTGGTTGAAACAACCAAAAGCAGGCACAATTTTATAAAGACAGATGACCGAAAGTGGGTGGATGCTGATAGGCGGCCCTTAGTGATTATTTTCGAAAAGCCGTCCATTGTTCATCATGGTAGCTTGCGTTCGATTGCGCGGCGCAAATCATCTGGAATGGGCATTTTCTGAAACGCACTGACGTTCGACCGTCCAGTGTTGCCGATAGGAATACGTCCAGTCAGCGCGCCTAGTGGCGCAAGAGCAAGTCTGACTAGCTGCCCCATAACTTCACGCCAATCGCGCTGCTCGATTGCATATCTCAGCATTGCCCGATGATTGCCCAGATGAGGCCCAAGAAAGGGCTGCGAGATGATATGTGCGCGTTCGAGTGCTCGCCATGCGGAGTCCCAATCGTCTTCTAAGCGGGCTTTCTCAAAGTCTGACATCTCATGTTTGATCAGACGGCGGGTATGCAACGTAGCCGCAAGTCCGCGCCAGCGTCGCTGCCGATGTCGGTAGAAAAGTTGCGCGAAGATCCAAACAAAAGGGGTCAGCACACCTGCCGAAATCTCGACTTCATCTCTGTAATCGGTGCCACCATCTGGATTTGGCGCAACCGTAATCCAATGATCCCATTTCCTGATCATCGCGCTGTGGCCGTCGTCGCGAAGGCGCTTGGGCCATGTGCCGTTTTCAGGTTCGTGCAGCGAGGTTACTATCCATTGCGTTCCAAACGGCAGGAAACTGAAAAGGCGCAGTTTCATAGGATAGCGGCCACCATCTTTGAATGCGTTAAGCGGCTCTTTACCTACTGGCACAAACCGCATGAGCGGCCACGCAATGTGCATCAGTAAGGGCGCAGTCTGCACTTCCGCCCAGACAGCCTCGGCGGGAAGGTCTATTGTGGTTGAGAGATCTACTTTCACTGCGTCCCTCCAGTCATCTTGTGCTTGATAAACATTTTTTCCTTCTCGGCAGATTTAGATCCGGAGATCTATCTACACCCTGTAGAAACGATATGGTCAAGCGATGAAGATTGGTGAGCTGGCAAAGGACTTAGTTGGCTTTGAGTATCGATACATCGGCCGGGGGAAGGGTTCTTTGGCCTAGCAGTAAATCCCCAGTTACGGTGTCCGGCAAGTGAACCGTTTCTTTACTATAGTTGAAGATAAAAGTCTTATTTCCAGCCCGACGTAGCCTGAGTCCTTCAGGCAAAGCGTGCGTGGCAAGGCCGGCATCTTTGGCTGCGCGCGCTAGAACGGCGTGTGCAACTTCTTGGTTGGGCCAGGCCGACATATAGCGCACTTGCCTATGGCGCCAGCATGCAACTGTGCCGTCCAAAGCAATCATTTCAGGTTCGGCGGCAGTTTCAAGGTGTTCCAGCCATCGCTCAATCTCCCAATCCTTGCCGGGATGTGTCAGGCCTGGGCGCAGGCTTTCCACCCTTACGACCTTACCGGGGAAAAGCGCTCTCAGGGGGCCGGGCGGCAGGCCATCGGAAATGGCAAAGTCGGCATCGCGGCTGCCGCTTCGCGGTCCGATTACAATTTGACCAGAAAACCGCTGTAGTTCAGCAACTAGGCAATCAGGCACAATCGGCAGGCAAGGCAAGACTACCAGAGCGTAGCCATCGAGAGGCCTGCCCGGAGGCACGATGTCGATATCGAGGCCCAGTTTTCGCAGTGCCGAATAGCAAGAAAAGGTGGCCCACAGCGCAGAGACGCCTTTACCTTGTGGTTGGATTTTGGTGACCCAGTCCGCATCATAAGCAAAAACGAGTGCAACTTGCTTGGGCGGATCGCCGACTGGCCCGAGCATCGCGATATCACGGGCTGACTGTGCGGCTTCGGCAAGACCAAGGGCTGGTTCACTATCGGGCAGCAAAAGCCCTGCGTGATGTTGCTCCTGCGCTTGCGGGAACTGACGCCAGCGGAAATAGCTGACCAATTCAGCTCCATGTGCCATAGCCTCCAACGTCCATAGCCGAACCATGCCAGGCAGCGGGGCAGGATTATGGTTCGCCCAGTTAACGGGGCCAGGCTGCTGTTCCAGCACCGACCAGCGGCCGCTCGGCTTACAACCGCGGTAGAGATCATGGTGGAAAGCAGCTATATCCGGGTGGCCCTGGCGGGCATATGCCAGTTTGTCGGCTTCGGTGAATGGAAAGCTGTCTAGGAAACCAAGCGGGTAGGAATCCCAGCCGACCACGTCCAAGTCGGCCGCGATCGCGTGATGATCGAACTCGGTGAAGAAGCCCATGTAGTTGTGGACAACATCGCGGCCTGGCGAGAGTTCGCGAAGTATCTCAACCTGGCTGCGGTTGAAGGCGGCCACCTCGTCCGAGGCGAAGCGACGGAAGGCCAGCCAGTGCGCTGGATTTGCCTCAGTCACCGTGTGACCGGGCAAATCGATCTCATCGAAGCTTCTGTACTCCATTGACCAGAAGACATTACCCCACGCGCGATTGAGATTCATCGCTGTGCCATAGCGGGCCGCCAGCCATTCGCGGAAAGCCAGCCGCGCGGCGTCGGAAAAGCTTAGCACCGTATCGTGGCAACCATATTCGTTGTCAGTCTGCCAAGCTACTACAGCCGGATGCTTGCCATAGCGGTTAGCTACCGCCCGAGTGATCCGTGCTGCTTCAGCGCGATAACCACGATGGCTGAAGCAATAGTGCCGCCGTGATCCAAATATGCGAGCGTGTCCATGTTCGTTGGTTGCTACCATGTCAGGCATCGCATCTACCAGCCACTTTGGCGGCGTTGCGGTCGGAGTGCCCAGAATGACCTCTAGCCCAGCAGCATGGAGCGTTTCAATCGCACGATCGAGCCATCCCCAGTCGAATTGACCCGGATCGGGTTCGATCCTGCTCCATGCAAACTCCCCGATGCGCACTTGCGAAAGGCCGGTCTCGACCATACGGAGAGCGTCCTCGGCCCAGAGGTTTTCCGGCCAATGTTCGGGATAATAGCAGGTGCCTAATTTCATAATCGGCCTATTCAACCATTGCGAGGAAATTGACATCTATCTAACCTTGCCCTTTCTGCTTGTGACGGGCAAACCAGCCGGAACAGGCAAATAACGATAAAGGTTCTCGCGATCGGGTTTGCTGGGTGTGAAAATTGTTAAAGGTTGCAACGCGATGCCTGATGCCAAACGAAGTGCTCTGTCGAAGTCCCAGAAACGGGTCCGCCTCGCCCCAAGCGAGCGACAGACGTTCATCCTTGATCATGTTGCTGAGATTGTTGCGCGCGACGGTGTTTCGGCCTTGTCGATGGATCGCATCGGGCGTGAAGCGGGTATAAGCAAGTCTCTGGTCTACAATTATTTCCCCAATATAACTGATCTGCTGAGGCTTCTTCTGCAACGCGAATGGAGGCGCTTGCGGCGACAACAGGTCGAAGCCGCTCAAAAAGCTAATACTTTCGAGGATTTGGTTCGTTCTGTTACACATGTTTACCTCAAATATATTGATGAGCGGGGTATGTTGATCGAACGGTTGCAAGCCGAACCCTCAGTCTCTGCTATTCACGACCCCACAGAGTTCGGTCGCGACACCGCCGTTAGCTATCTGGCCGAAATTGTTGCCGAACATTTCAATTTACCTCCCGATATCGCCAGAGCAGCAACAGACATTAGCTTTGGTTTGCCGGCCGCTGCGGGTGCCTATTTGTTGCAACGCAAACTCAGTCGAGAAGCGCTTGAAGACTTAACTGTCACCATGATCCTAGGGACGCTGACTGAGATCAAGCGTGAGCATACAAATCGGCACCAGCCGATCCGGCGTCAACAACCGGCATCAATCTGAGCGCTCAACTGACGGCTTTAGAAGTTCGGGCGTGCGTTTGGGCGGCGTATCCGCGATCGCAACGAGATTGCGCTGCAACCCAAATTCGGCGCGAATGTCATCCAAAGGTTCACCGAGACGATGCTCAAACTTCACGAACTGGACGCTGCGGGCGCGCCGGCCAAGAGCCCAACCATCCGTGATCGCGTCCATCCCCGGCTTGATTAGGTAGGGATCAACCAAAGTCATATGACTGGTCACAACGGCAATCCACATGGCAGCATAAGGATAGTCCATCTGGGCAAGTTGGAATGCCTGAATTGCAAGCTCACCGAGTGGTGTAGCCGGATAGCCGGTCAGGACATGATGAAGATCATGTGTCTGAAAGCCACGTAACACCTTGTAAGCTAATGCCGGAGGCATGCGATCAATTTTACCGCTTTGCAGCAATTCATCATGCCTAGCGTGGTAACCAGCTGCCAAATGTTCAACCAGATTGTTGTCGACCATGAAGGCGCGGTAAGCATGGCCCAACGTACCTGGACCATAGCTGTCGAGCGAACCAATTCGAAAATCCGGCGCAAGCCATCCTTCCCTAGCCAGCGGTCCATGGTCCGGGTGATCGAGGATCGCCGCTTCGTACTTCGCAATCACATCAGCCGGAGCTGTTTCCCACCATTCGTTGAACAACCAGTCGATCCCGTAGGTGTAGAAATTGTCGATGCTTTTGAGGAATTTTTCCCCGAAGCTACGTTCGATCTGCGTCACCATGTCAGCCTCCTCTTCGGGTTACTTGGCCAAGGTTCCGCCATCGACCGGCACAAGGGCACCAGTCATGAAAGCGGCTGCATCGCTGACCAGAAACGCCAAGGCTTCGGCCACTTCCTCTGGTGTGCCATAGCGTGCCATGGGGATACCCTGTGCCAATTGTGGCCGAGCAGCCTCTGGGTTATCGGGCGAAAGGCGGCGCTCGAGTTGGAACATCATTTCGGTTGCCGTCGGACTAGGGCAGATTGCCAGCACACGCACCCCGTGCGGCGCCAGCGCGATGGCCGCGGACTTGGTCATTCCATTCACCGCATGCTTGCTGGCAGTGTACCCAAAGATGTTACCGCTACCGCCAAAGCTCGAAACCGAGGATGTGTTGACCATCACACCGCTGCGATTGGTCAGCATGTGATGGCCGACATACTTTAGCCCCAGAAAGACACCTTTAACGTTGACCGCCATAATCCGGTCAAATTCTTCTTCCGGATAGTCTAGCGCATTGGCTATCGCACCCGATATCCCTGCGTTGTTGAACAAGATATCAACTCGCTCACCCAGCGTAAGAGCAAGATCGATCGCCCTCTGCCAATCGGCTGCATTCACTACATCACCGGCTAGACTGGCAACGCGACCAGCAGACAAGGCGGTGCTGAAATCGGCCTCCGGCCGATCGAACGCCACTACGCTGGCACCGCTCGCGCAAAGGCGATGCACGGCCGCAAGCCCAATCCCACGGGCAGCCCCGGTGATGATGGCAACGCGGCCTTTAAGAGTTTGTTCGGTCATGCTGTAACTTCCTTTGAAATCGGCCGGATTGGGTGTTGAGCGATAAATTTAGCAATCAACGCTGCGCAGCGTTCAGGGGCATCGCGGTGCGGGACATGTCCAGCAGCGGGCAGTCGCGTGAGGATAGCCTCCGCGCAGGCATGGACGATGGCGTCCGCCATGGCGGGCACAAAAACGGCATCCTGATCACCCCAGATGATCTGGACGGGGCACTCGATGTGGCATTCATCCAGAAAGTCGTTGCCAAATTCTGCATCGATATCCGGCACATCAAAGGGAGATGCACGATACCAAGCCAACATCGCCTGCCACACACCCTTTTGGGTCCAGGCATGACGATAGGCCTCGATGTCAGCATCATTCAGCAATCCATGACGATAAGGTTGCGCCAAGAAACGCTCTATTAAAGCATCGACATTGGTTTCATTGAACAGTGCATCTGCCTCGGCGGAACGCAGCATGGTGATGTATTGGGATGCAAGGCGCTGGTTGGGGTCATTCCAGATCATTTTTTGCAATACTGCAGGCGGCGGCGCGTTGAGGACGGTAAGGCTGGCTGCTTTATGCGGATGCTTTTCCGCAAATGCGAACGCCAAAACGCCACCCCAATCATGTCCACATAAATGCACCATCGACAAATCAAACGCATCAATCAATGCCGCGACGTCGTCGATCAAATGCCCCAGCCGGTAGCTTTCAACATCCAGCGGACGCGACGTCAAACCATAGCCACGCAGATCCGGCGCAATAAGCCTGAATTCCGGCGCGAGGCGTTCTGCAAGAGGGCGCCATGTGGCCGCGTGGTCGGGAAAGCCGTGCAAAAAGAGAATTGGTTCGCCGCGCCCCTGTTCCAAGCAATGAAAATCCAGTCCATTGGCCCGAACATTTCGGTTCGTAGGGGAAGCGTTGGCAATAGCAGGACCCAAGGTGAAGGACATCGAGGTTATGCCTCTGTAGCCGTCGCGGCCAATCGATTGCGATATGCGGTACGCGCAGCATCGACGCTATGGCCATTGGCTTCTTGCAACATTGCAGCGACGGTTAGCTGTTTATCTAAGCTGGGTTGCAGTACTTCGAAAACATTGCCGTCGGGGTCGCGTCCGAAAAATAGCCGCGCATTTCCGAACATATGGGGCGGCCCGTGCAATTCGATGCCATGGGCCACTAACCGTGCATAGTCAGCGTCGATATCGTCGCTTTCAAAGCAAATATGGTTCCACCCCGGAGTCGCCAGACTGCGCCTGTTTCCTGGCAGAGTAGATGGATGTGCATAGCACCAAAATTCTAGTTCGGCGTTGGCGAGCCGCGACCAAGCGCCCGTGAAACATACGTCTGAAAGTCCAGCCACATGATCGAATTTAGGACTGGGGCCGAAACTGCCTTGGCGATGGATATCGATTCCGGTGAGCAGCGCATAAAAATCAGTCAGCCTGCTGATATCTGGAGTGACCAGCGCAACGTGCGCAAACCAAGGGCGGCGAGCCTCCTCCGGCGCCCAAGGTGTTCCCTCAAGCTCCAGAAGATTGCCTTCGGGATCACGGATATAGACATAACTGTTGCCTGTTCCCAACCCCGAGGGTCGTGCATGTGAAGTCGCACCGGCGGCAACCAGTCCATCGTACAACCGGTCGGAAATCTCGCTCTGTAGGCAGATATGGCGTATTCCTGCTGAATAGACTGCCTTATCTTCCTGATCCATTTCAGGTTTACAGGCATATTCGAACAGTTCCAAACATCCGAGACTGCCCTGCAAAAACGCGCCCCGAGCAGAGGCATTATCAAGCTGCAGCATGGCACGATTTTTTGTGTTATCTTCTACGTCAAATCGGTGGGAGAGATTATAGGCATGCTGATTGGTATAGAAGTCGATCGCCGCGTCGAGATTGAGCACAGAAAGTCCGACATGATGCAGCCCTGTGATCATTATTCTTTCACTCCGGAAGAAGCGACGGCCATTCGAGCGTCGATTTCGGCGCGGATGTCGCGATGGCGCGCCTCTGTCAAAGTATAATGCCACGCCATATAAGCGGCAATCAGCACCAGAACCGCTGGAATAACACTGTAGCTGATCGTCAAGGCTAGCAGCGGTTCGGCTCTGCTTTCACCGGCAGAAACATAGCCAATGCCGCCAAGAATGAGCAAAGGCAGACCGGAGCCAGCAGCATATCCCATCTTCTGAACCATAGCCGTCACTGCATAAAACAGCCCCTGTTGGCGATCCAACGTGTCTGCGGTGTCGATATCTGCAGTATCAGCTATCATCGCGTGCGGCAGCATGAGCACTGCACCATAGCACGCACCTTTCAGGATAAAGAGGGCGGTAAAGACATATACCCCGCCCTTTTGCACAAAGAACATCAACGCATTGGTTGCCGCGACGATAACGAGCGCCAAGGCAAGGGCGCGGTGTTTTTCGATCCGCTTGGCGAGCCAAACCCAACCGGGCACAACAAGCAGCGCGGCGACGAAATAGAGGAAGTATATGACGCCGATATTAGGGACGCCCACAACATCGCGCGCAAAAAACACGGTGATCGTCTGACGGAAAACTTCGCCCACCGTTGCAACAAGCACCAACAAAGTTACCTGCAAGAAAGCCCGGTTGGAGCCAAGCATTTTCATCGCCTTGGTTATGTTGAACGGGGCTTTGCGGATTGGAGCTTCGGGCTCTGGAACGAAAAAGAAGGCAAGCGCCGCACATAGCGGCAGCAAAGCTATGATAACGACGCTTAACGCCGACATCACATCTGCGCTGGTCGTTCCAGGCTGCATTTGTACATAGGCAGGGATGAGTGTCGATGTGATCAGGCCGGCGATGCTGAAGGCCTGTGAAACCGAACTTATTCGGGTTCGAACGTGATAGTCTTCGGAAAGCTCGGCTGCCCAGGCATGATAGGGTAGCAATAGCATCGTGTAGCCCAGATAAACGAGCGCGACAGCTGCAAGGAAATAGACGATATCAATACCCGGCGAGGGCCGGAATAGCAGGTAGACCCCTGCCATCATCGTCAATGATCCAAAAATCAGCCACACCCGTCTGCGACCGATTTTGGGGCGCCAGCGATCGGAAACAATTCCTATAATCGGATCGGTAATGAAATCGGATAGGCGTGCTAGGATTAACGAAATCCCGATGAGCTGCAGAGCCAATTGCATCTGTCCAGAATAGAGCGGAGCCAGATAGATTGCGATCGGTAGCCCGATCATTCCAAGGGGCAATTGCACAGACCCAAAGGCAAGAATTCGCCACAAGCCTATCTGTTGCTCTTCACGACCGGATGCTGATGCCACTTATGCCCCCTTCCAAATTCGACTTTGTAAACCGTTTCTTGAACGATTTGTGCGATCGCTCCCCTTGAAATCCGATGATGTATCGGGTCCCATCATAAAGGAAAAATCGAATGGCCGCCGTCAAGCACTAGCGCTTGACCGGTCATGAAATTGCTTTGCTGGGATGCAAGGTAAACTGCGATACCTTCCATGTCTGACAATTGTCCAATCTTGCCGGACGCTGCCCGGCGGCGACACCCGTCTTGAAAGGCTTTGGGCGTATTCAGCGACATTTCGGTCTCGATGAACCCGGGCAGGATTGCGTTAACCTGGATACCGCTGCGTCCCAGTTCGATTGCAAGTGATCGGACCAGCCCAGTCACGGCCGATTTGGTAAGGCAGTAGCCAGCGGAATTGGGTAGTCCAATGAGTGCCGCCACCGAAGACGTGACAATCAACTTGCCCCCCGCTTTGCGGTTTTGCCAGTGACGCGTTGCAAGCTGAAACGTGTCTATCACGCTAAGGATATTGAGCTCGTTCGTGTCGAGCCAGGCTTGCCGATCCATATCGACGAACGAGCCTCTAGCGCCGGCGCCACCTGCGTTGGCAAAACAGCTGTCGATTTTTCCGAAAGCATTAATGGTGCGATCAAATGCCGCAGCGGTAGACGACGGGTCAGTCACGTCAGCTTCGAAGCTTTGGGCGTGGCCACCCATCGCAACCAGTTCAGCAACCGCCTCAGCATTCTTGGCTTCGTTTCGTCCCCACACTGCGATTTGCGCACCTGCCTTGGCTAAGCCTTTTGCCATAGCAAGGCCAAGTCCTCCATTGCCGCCCGTTACCAATGCGACGTGGCCGTTAAGATCGAAAAGATTGTGCATATTGTTCATTTACCTGCCGATTTGTGATGAAGTTCCAACCCACGCGCCCAACGACGCTGAAATCCACGCCAGTAACCTGGCTGGTCCTTGCCTGCTGTAACGCCGCCCCACGTCTGACCAAAGCTGCTGGGCCACTGACCTTGGTTTGCGAATGGTGTGGGTACTTCGAGATATGTACTTTTACTTTCTTCGGCCTTCAATTCAAGGTCAAGGAATGCTCCGATGAAATGCGCGTTTATCATTTCAATCCGTTCCTTGCGCCACACAGGGTCGGTAAGGAACTCAATCGTTGGAAAGTCAGCATCTGATGGGATTGTCACAGGATTTCCGGCAATGTTATGCGCGGCCTCGCGATAAACGAGAAGGTAACGGTCGGTGCCTTGCGCCGCATTGAAAAGCCGTTTTACCCCGCGCTCGTAATCAACAACATCGTCTTGATCGCCCGCCACAACGAGCAGCGGCATTCGCAGGCTGGCAAGCGCAGAATCCTGCCAGACCGCTGCGCCGGGCTGTCCACCCCAAGGGGCAAGTAATACGACAGCCTTGATTTTCGATGCCAGGGCGGGATCCGGAATAGGGAGTTGCGCACGCATAGCTGGCGATAACTGGGCAAAGGCCGGGGCCGCCGGATCAAGTGCCGCGCCGGCTGTGGTCAAGCTGCCATAACCGCCCATGGAGAAGCCGAGGAGGCCGATTGCATTCGGATTAATCTTTTCGGCGATCTGTGGCGCCAGTTTTGCACCGAGGATCGCATTCAGCACCGCCCGTTGGTCCAGTGTCCTGTTAATTAGAACCCCAGCGAAGGAAGCTGCAAATGAAGCAATATCATTAAAAGGCTGGTCCCGGTGATCGATTGAGGCAACCACATAGCCCCTTGATGCGAGCGTCTCTCCAAGACGGCTCATATGTTCCGACCAGCCGCCATAGCCGTGAGACATGATAACCAATGGAAAGGTCTGCCCAGCGATCGGCTTGGCGTCAGCTAACGCGAGGCCGGTTTCTGTAATTTGGAGTGGCTTTTGGCCAGGCAATGCACGACGATGATTGTAAACCACTGGGGTAGAAGAGCTACTACGAACCGCAGGATACCAGAAGCGGACACCTATGGTGCGATCACCCGACGCAAGATGATCCATCCGCGTGCCGATGCCAAAAGCACCAAGCATTGCTAGTTCAGGCATTTCGGCCGAGTGGCCTGCTGCTGGCTCTATCGGTTGGACTTGCCCTTGCGCCGGACGGCAAGAAATTGCGGCTATTAAGGTTGCAAGGGCTATAATCAGTCGCGGCATGATTGAGATGGTCCCGTTACTGCTTCGTCGAAGAGGCAGGCGAAGGGGTTACCTTCGCCTGCCCTGGCGGGAGGGGCGCCAGTCGATCGATTCGGTCTACTTACTGGAAGCCGACGCGAAGGCTTATACCGAAGGTCCGCGGATCCAATAGGAAAGCACTACGGAAACTGCCTACCAATTCGGAGTTCACTTCCAGCCAAGTGATGCTGTCCTTATTCGCCAGATTCTTGACAAAAGCAGTTACGCTCCAATCCTTCTTGCTGTTAGCAATCTGGACCGAAGCATCGAGTTGGCTCCAACTGCCAACGCGGTCTGCCGGTACGTTGAATTCGCGCGAGTGAAAGCCGGACTGCGAATAGAAATCGATGCGCGGGCGAACGGCCCAGTCCTCCCCTGCCTCAACCGTGTATTCCGCAGCCAACTTCAGCGTACGGCGCGGCGCATTCGGAAGCTGATTACCTTGGAGCTGGAACAGTGCCTTGCCACGAGACGGGTCAGACGAACGAAAATCGCTGCGGACGGTTGCGTTCAGTAGACCAAGATTGGCCTCAAGGCGCAGCGGCTCGATCGGAGTATAGACCAACTCCGCTTCTAAACCTCTCACTCGCGACTTGGGAATGTTGGTGTTCGCCACAGCGGTTCCGACAAGGTTGCCGACGATCAGGTTGGAGTATTCGTAATTGAACAAGGCCAAGTTCAATCGGCCCTTGCCATCCATGAACGTATTCTTTGCGCCAAGTTCATAGGCATCGATCACTTCTGATTCGAAAACCGGAATAGTGTTGTTGCCCGGGTTGAACCCACCCGATTTAAACCCACGCGAGAAAGACAGATATATGTTGGTATCTTGCGTAAATGAAACCGTTGGCTTCCAGTTTATAACCGCGCGCCCTGTTAACTTGTCAAAGTTCGCGTCGCCGATGAAATAGGGGCTTAATGCGAAAAGGCCAGAAGCGGTTTCGATATGCTTTTTATCATGAGTGTAGCGCAGTCCACCGGTAAGCTTGAGGTTCTCTGCAAGATCGACATAGGCTTCACCGAAAACGGCATAAGATTCAACCTGCCCTAAACGCGTGCTGAACTTTGATACAGCGCCGGACAATCGGTTTGCTGGGGTCCAGGTATCGACGTAACCGGAGCCTCGCGAGTTCAGATAAAAGCCACCCAAGATAAAATTAAAGCTCCCATCCAAACGTGAAGCAAGGCGCAGCTCTTGGCTAAACTGCTTTTGCGTGCCGCCGCCAGTCTGCGACGTGCGATATTCAGTCGTAGTTACCGGACGACCTGACAACAAGTAGGTCATCACGCCGTTGCCATTACCGGCATCAGGGATCACGTGGGTCCCGAACGTGCCGGGGTTAAAGGCATTCGGCCGATACCCCTGATCGAAATCACGCTCGCTTGAGTTGTTGCCGTCACGCAGACCGGTCACCGCCGTGAGCGTAAGGCCTCCTAACTCTTGATTAATCTCCAGGGTCGCTAGGAAGTCCTCTGCCTTCTGGAACGGCTTAACGTCGATCACAACTTCGCGAAGGCTGGTCGGGTTTGCCGAAAAAGTGTTAGGCCGAACTCGCCCTCCGAGAAAGATACTGTCGATTGTGAAGTTGGTCGTCGGAAACGCTGCTGAAACTGAATTTGGCGAGCAGCCAAAGGCTGAATCAGGTGTGCAGAGCGACTTAGCAGCGTTCTGGCGATCTGAATCTTCCTTAAAATATGTTAGCGTAAGGTCGACCGTTGTGGAGCTCGAAGGCTGAAGGCGCGTACTAGAACGCAAGGTGAACTGGTTGCGGCCATCAACCATCGAACCATCGAGTAGGTTTTTTGTATAGCCATCCCGGTTGATGTAATTAGCTGCGAAGCGCTGAGATAGGCCATTAGCCAAGGGGATGTTAATCGCCGCATTAGTTCTTATGCCACGCGGGTTTTCACCCTGTACCTCTAGATACCCTTCAAAGCGGTCAGTCGGTCGGCGCGTTACAAAGTTGATGGCGCCGCCAGTTGTGTTCCGACCGAACAAGGTACCCTGCGGTCCGCGCAAAACCTCGATACGCTCCATGTCAAAGAATTCGCCGAAACTGCTACCCGACTGCAGGAACACGCCGTTTACCAGAACGCCGATGTTGGTGTCTCCCGTTCCGCCGTATGACGCGGAGCCGACGCCGCGAATAGTGATGTTGCGGTTAGCTGACAGCGTCACATTGGGTGCGTTGAACTGAAGATCTTTGCTGTCCTCTACGCGCGCCGCTTCGAGTGCTGCCGCATTTAGTGCAGTTATTGCGATCGGGACATCCTGGACATTTTCCGCTTTCTTTTGCGCCGTGACAACAATCGTATCGCGATCGTTGGCGGAATCATTGTTTTCGGCCTGCGCGAAAGCCGGTGCTGCGAAGGCAACCGACGCGATAGCCACAGCAGATGCGCCCACTAACTGAAACTTGATTTTTGACATGTTTTCCTCCCTTTGCTGTTGACTATATGTGCAATACAAATGGATGATTAGTCAATAGTGAAGATGTAGCGGCATTTTTCCGCGAAAAATCGTCACTCAATCGTGCCAAAACACGACATTATTAATTATATTATCAATAACAATGCCAGTCTGACGATTACCTCAGAAATGGAGTTGAGCGGCCCGCGATGGCACTTGCGCAGCTAATGAAGCGGCGAACCGACCCTTGTCGTTCCGATAGGATCCAAACACTTTGCTCATTTGGAGTTTGGGCGGCTGCATTAGATAGGCAGCAGACAGGCGCCGGCAGACGGCCTAGCTACGATGCCCAACTGAGGACGCATGCCTTTTGCATGCCAGAATGCGCCTAGTGCGCGCTTAACCGCGTCCATCTTGTTGAATGGAAGAACCGCAACGACGCATCCGCCGAAGCCACCACCCGTCATCCTCGCACCGCCTTCGTTACCTATCGCCAAGTTTAGACAATCGACGAGCGCATCGACCGCTGGCACACTAACCTCGAAGTCGTTCTTGAGTGAGAGATGCGAGGCGCGCATTGCATTACCAAGAGCAACCAAGTCACCCTGCGCGATTGCGCGCGCAGCATCTACGGTTCGCACATTTTCCGTCACAACATGGCGCGCGCGACGGTAGACTTTGTCGTCGAGATCAGAGCGCTTTGCTTCCAGTCGCTGCGGATCGAGATCGCGCAGCGCTGAAACGCCAAAATGGGCTGCCGCGCTGGCGCATTGGGTCCGTCGCTCGTTGTACGCACTCTCAGCCAGTTCGCGCACGACGCCGGATTGCACAATCAGGATGCGTGCATCTGCGGGGAAGTGCACTGGCTCGACCGCAAGCGAACGGCAATCGAGGAGCAAAGCGCTGTCCTGCTGCCCAAATGCGGAAGCGATTTGGTCCATCAAGCCACAAGCGCATCCAACGAAATGATGCTCGGCCCATTGTGCTACCTTGGCCAAAGCGCGGCGGTCTGGTGTTTGCTCGCCAGCTAATGCAGTGAGCCCCAAGCCCAATGCGACACCAAGTGACGCGGAAGAAGAAAGGCCTGTTCCTTGAGGAACATTTCCGGAAATAGCGAGGTACGCGCCCCCAACTGGTAGTCCGAACTTCAGCAATCCTGCGGTTGCGCCACGCAAATGGTTTTGCCAGTGTCCCGCCGACATTGGAACAATTGGGGCATCAATCGCGAACTCACAGTTCTCTTCCTGCAGGTCGACTGCGTGAGCAGCAATCAGGTCATCAACCCGCGGCGCTAAGGCGACTACGGTGCCGTACTCCAGTGCACAGGGCAGCGCGAAGCCATCGTTATAATCCGTATGATCTCCGATTAGATTAACCCGACCCGGCGCGAATGCAACGACTGTTGGCTCGCGGTCATAAGCTTGTCGAAATGTCTGTATAGTATGTTGAGTCAGTGCTTCGAGGGGGGTCATTGGGCATCCCTCAGGCTGTAATGTGTTGGTGATACAAGGCGAAGTCGTTCTGCTGCCTGTTCAGGCGTCAGGTCGCGTTGCGCTTCGGCGAGCATTTCATAGCCAACCATGAATTTGCGGACTGCCGCCGATCGCAGCAAGGGCGGATAGAAATGGGCATGCAGAACCCAGTGACTGTGATCTCCTGGGAGATAAGGGGCGCCGTGCCAGCCCATCGAATAGGGAAATGGACAACCAAACAGATTGTCATACCGGGCCGTTAGCTCGCGCAGGACATCGGCTAGTCCGTCGCGCTGGGCAGCGTTCAGATGCTCTATGCGCTGCACCGAGAACCGCGGCATCAATAGGGTTTCGAATGGCCACACCGCCCACCACGGTACGATCACAAGCCAGTCTGGCGTTTCGATCACCACACGCGGCCCGCCCGCTTCCTGAGCGGCCACCTCCGTCAGCAAGCTATGTCCGGTTTCGGCAAAGTAGGCGCGCTGTCGCTCGTCCTCAATTGCAGGCTCATCAGGAACGTGGCTGCTAGCCCATAGCTGGCCATGGGGGTGCGGATTGGAACAGCCCATCGCGGCCCCTTTGTTCTCGAATAGCTGGACCCAGGTGTATTGAGTGCCCAGCTCACTTGATTGCGCTGCCCAGCAATCAATCACGCAGCGGACCTGCTCCTTTGAAAGCTTCGGTAAAGTCAGCGAATGATTGGGAGAGAAGCAAATTACGCGGCATTCTCCGCTGACGACTTCGGCACGAAACAAGTCTTGAGCCTCGATGTCAGCGTTGCTTCCGAGGAGCAACGCCGGAAAATCATTTTGGAATGCCCATGGACCTTCATAATTCGGATTGGTTGCACCATTCGCCCGTTTGTTGCCAGGGCAGAGATAGCAATCCGCATCATGCACCTGTAGGTCTGGCGCTGCCTGTGGTTCTATCTGGCCAAGCCAGGGACGTTGTGTTCGGTGGGGCGATACCAAGACCCAACGGCCCGTCAGGGGGTTTTGGCGGCGATGCACCAGATCTGAAAAATCCATTAGATTACACCCTAATCATGATCAAATTGCCGCCAGTCTCACCGGCCATAATCCGAGGCCATCTAGTCTTATTGACGAATTATGCAATATCTTCGCTGGCGGATTGAGACATAGGCCCGCCTCTGGAGAAGACTTGGCGATACTGACCCCCGCGTGTCCTCGACAACCGACAGATTGGCGGCAATGCTCCGTTTAGAGACATAAAGCGGACTGTCCGCTCCCGGCCCAATTTTGGCCGTTGTACCGAAACGAATACGGTGATCGCCGTAGCGGCAGCTTTTAGGCGACCGTCACCACTTTCGGAACGGCTACAACTGGGTGGATAGCGGAGGGGCGGCTATTTGCCGGTCAAGTCTGGCATGTGCTTCTCTACCCACCTGATGAACGAGACCGCTTCACCCCGGAGTGACTGACCAAGCGGGGTGAGCTCGTAACTGACGTGCGGCGGTATCGTCTGCCGATCTGTCCTCAGAACGATGTGCAACTGTTCCAGGGTTCTCAAGGTCTGTGTCAGCATTTTCTGGGAAATGCCTTCCACCGAACGAACCAATTCACCGTTGCGCCGTGGACCTTTCCCCAGCGCATTGATGATGAGCAACGACCACTTATCAGCGAGAAGGGCCATGTAAACGCGCGCTGCACAGCGTTGCGACATGACATTCGGCTGCACAATCATTCGTCAGCTTCCTTCAACGACATAGGTACCAAAAGGTGCGTACTAGCACCTTGGAAACATCGCCGCTAGCTCACGCTTGTCTTTCGCAACAGGAGTCTGGTGGAATGGAGTGGCTCAATATCGCAGGAGCGGCAATCACCATCTTTATGGGATGTCTTGGCCTGTTTGTTCCCGATAAGGCTTCTGCCTTGACGGGCCTGGTTGCCTCAACGCCCGCTGCGCGGGCCGAGTTCAGAGGAACGCTGGGCGTCACATTCATGTTTCTAGGCGCTGTGCCACTGGTCTCCGAAAGCCCATACGCCTTCCTGACCGCGGGGGCGTGCTGGCTCGGCGCCGCGATCGGACGCATCATTTCCATCTTCGCTGACAGCGGCAACGAGGCGAAGAATTGGGGGGCAGTTGCCTTCGAGTTGGCAGTGGCCTGCCTGGTGCTGTCGGGCGAGCCCGTACGATTGCTATCATGACTGTGCGAATGGCGCTTGCCGCCAATCACTGACGGTGATTCCCAAAACGCCTGAACGACCGCATCGGGGTCGTAACCGGAAAGTCCGCTTTGCGCGTTCGTCGAGCCGAAAGCTGCCTGTCTGCTCTCGGCCCAATTGCAGCCGTTGCCGACTTGTAGGTTGTTAAGTTGACCGTTCGGGAGTGGCGGGCAGTGCAATTATGCTATCGCCCTGATCACATGGGTATTTGCCATCTCTCTGTTATCGGCAAATACCTTCGCTATTATCAACGCAGCACTTCCCTGTTATCGAGATTTAAATTCCCTGTTATTTTTTTAGGGAATTCGGTCGAAAAGCGCAGGCATACTGTGGGTTCCATGAGACAAAACTCTCTTAATCGACCTCGAAAAATGATATTTTCCCTGCTAATTCCCTAATAACAGGGAATCTCAGGCAGAGACCATTGTCTTTTGGCTGCGCACACCTCCATTTTCTTATATTGAACGAGACGCGATACGGCGTCTTCTGGCGGCCGACTGTCTTACGGCACTCAAAAGCGCTCCAACAGTTGCGGACAAGTATCGCCTCATTCCGGGTCACCGCCGCCCACCGCAGCAACGCGCCTTGGCAAAGCGCCCGGGCGCAAAGCGGAACATTCGCCTTGCTCTCCGGTTTTGAGGTCAGTTCCGGACCAATCCGGTTGCGCCACAAAAGGAGACTGAGCATGTCGAAAATTCAAAACTGGAAATCGATCCATATTTGGGCGCCCATTCTGGCGATCGGGTTGAGCGGCTGTGCGACGTTGGAAGAAAGTGTCGCGGAGGCCGTGTCCGAAACGAAGCGGGCAAGCTTGACCGGTGCAGAAGTTGTTGGCGCGCGCGGCGATACCGATGGCTATGCAAAAGCGGAATTAAGCGTGTCGGATGAAGCGAACCAGATATGTTATGACCTCAACGACGTTCAAGGCATTGGTACGATAACGTCAGCGGCCATATATCGCGGCGCAAAAGGGCGAACGGGTCAGGTCGTTATCCGCATGAACGCAGCCATTGAAGGTGGCTGGAAGAACTGCGTGGGTCGTAGCGAATGGCTTGAGGACCGGATCGAAAACGCGTCTGGTGCCTATTATATTCAAGTGAATACGTCCGATTTTCCAAATGGCGCCATTCGCGGCCAATTTTATTAAAGCGAACATTGCTGCCAACATGCATGCCGGGCTCATTTACGTATCCGATTCCGAACCCGGCATCGCCCGCATAAAGCGCGGGAAGGGCTTTCGCTACCTTGGTCCAGACGGCAATGCGATTTCGGCTGAGGCTGACCTCGCCCGCATTAACGCGCTCGCTGTTCCGCCTGCATATCGTGATGTCTGGATATGCGCGGACGAAAATGGGCATATTCAGGCCACGGGATTAGACGAAGCAAATCGCAAGCAATATCGCTATCATGCCTTGTGGAGCGAAACCCGCAGCGAGGCCAAATTTGACCAGCTTTACGGCTTTGGTCGTGCATTGCCGCACATCCGGCGGGCGGTGGAAACAATATTGAACGGCGCGAAGCAAAATGACGTTTTTGCCAAGGAGGTCGCGACAGCGGCGGTTGTGCGCTTGCTTGACCATACCGCGATCCGGATAGGAGGCCGGTCACGTAGCAGTCAAGGCGCGACGACATTGATGTTGCGCAATATCCGTTACGAACGGAACCAGCTGAAGCTGCGTTTTACCGCAAAGGGTGGCAAGCAAGTGCGGTGCAGCGTCAGCGATAAAAGGCTGCAACGCATATTGGAGAAAATCCACGATCTGCCCGGCAAGCGGCTGTTCCAATATATTGGCGCCGACGGCGCGGTGCATCCGTTGGACAGTGGCGATGTAAACGGCTGGCTAAAAACCTGTTCAAAGAACGAATATATCAGCGCCAAGATGTTTCGGACGTGGCACGGCAGCGTGGCCGCGCTTGAGGCCCTTCGCAAATCCGACAAGCCGTCGATCAAGGTCGCCTGTGCCGCGGCATCGGCAGTGCTTTGGAATACGCCAGCCATCGCGCGCAAAAGCTATGTCCACCCGGCGGTGCTGGACATTGCGGCATCAAAGGACGCTGCTGTGCAGTTGGCGTCGCTCACCAAACGCCGTACAAAGGGCCTGACGGCGTCAGAGCAACGGTTGCTTGCGCTCATTTGCGCGGAAGCAGCTTAGCAATTCTATCCAGTTTTGAACCAAGCTGACTTTCAGGCGTTATCCCAAGGTGCAGCATGTGCGGAGAGGCGGCATGAGCGTGCGATACGTTCTGACTGCTGGCGCTGACCCTTGTGGTTGTTGCCATGTTCCTTGTGTATTTGGAGGCCCTATGACCAATATTGTAAATCTGATCGATCCCGATCCAAAACCATATAGCCCACCAAATGAGGTGCCGGGTACTTCGCCAGATGAAGTCTCCCCGGATCAAGGCGATACCGATTTTCCCGGAAGCATTCCGAACGAAACGCCAATGGAATCGCCGGTTACCGATCCCGATTAGGGCGTCAAAACCAACAGGGCTGCGCAGAGTAACTGCACAGCCCTGTTTTGACTTATCCGTTTACGATGGTCCCGCCATTGGGGTGCAGCACTTGTCCAGACATGTAACTCGAATCGTCACATGCCAAAAACAGAAAACTTGGCGCGACTTCATTTGGCTGACCGGGCCGTTTCATTGGCGTGCTTTCACCGAAATGCGCGAGCTTTTCCGGCGGACTGCCACCCATGGGGTTTAATGGGGTCCAAATGGGTCCCGGGGCAACGGCATTCACTCTGATGCCCTTTTCGATGAGATTTTCGGACAGACTCCGGGTAAACGCGGTGACCGCACCCTTTGTCGCCGAATAATCGAGCAGCCCTTTGGCGCCCTCATACATCGTAACACTCGTGCAATTGATAATGCATCCGCCTTTGGGAAGATGGTCGACGGCGGCTTGCGTAAGGTAAAACATGCCATAGACATTCGTTTGAAACGTCCGCTTCAGCTGCAATTCGGTAATGTCGCGAATGTCGTCGTCGGGATGCTGCTCGCCGGCATTATTGACCAGAATATCCAGCCGGCCAAATCGCGCGACCGTGTCTTCCACCGCACGCGTGCAAAATTCTGGGTCGCCGATGTCACCCGGCAATTTTAATGCGGCACGGCCTTCCGCTTCAATGGCACGCGCGGTGACGTCAGCGTCGTCATGTTCTTCCAGATAGACAATGGCGACATCGCAACCTTCGCGCGCATACAGTACGGCGACAGCTCGGCCAATGCCACTGTCGCCGCCGGTAACCAGCGCAACTTTGCCCGCAAGCCGTCCGGAACCCATATAACGTGGATGCCACTCGGGCTTCGGGCTTAGTTCGCTCTCGTGCCCCGGAAGCGCATCTTCCTGCACTTCGGGGACGAGTTCTGGGGCGTGGTCGCTCAACCTGCAGTTCCTGGATTGAATGATGGTGGGTCGCTCGCGGGGAAGGATGCATCCGACATATCGTCAATATCTTCCCAATCGTCACCGGGATGG
This sequence comes from Maricaulis salignorans, assembly GCA_943368745.1. Classification (GTDB taxonomy): domain Bacteria; phylum Pseudomonadota; class Alphaproteobacteria; order Sphingomonadales; family Sphingomonadaceae; genus Sphingorhabdus_B. Next base: position 53,976 of record CALRLP020000004.1, on the reverse strand, counting down.
TCGCGCATGAATTCGGTTCCGGCGTGGCGGGTTTGATCGAAATTCTCTCGGTCGGTTTCGTCATGTGCGAAGGCTGCGGAAAAATCATTCTTCCACTCGTCGGCCTTCGGCAACCACTGCTTGCGGGTGGCATACAGGCCTGCGCCAACGGCTACCACTGCGCCGACTACTGAGGCAACGGCGCCAAACCACGAAGGCAATTGAGGCCTTGATTGACCATTACTGCGCGCAGCTCTGCTTTTGGTGGATTTGGCTGCCGCCTTGGGACGTGACGTTTGGCTAGCCTTGCTTCTGCTGCTTGCCGTGCCTTGCGGCGATCCGCTTGAACCATTGTTGGTCGACTTCTTCGGTGAATCTGAATTGGCCATGATGCGCTCTTTCCTGATGACTTGAGTTCGCTGAGTATCGTCAACAAGGCGGCAGGTGCATGGTTCCTCTGTATGCCGTTCAATAAGGGCAATTGAACGATTTGGACGTAAAGTTGGAACCAATCGGCACGAACACTGTTTTCCCCGCACTCTGAAAGGGAGAACGAACATGAATATCATCATTCTTTTGGTTGTCGGCGGCATCTTGGGCTGGCTTGCCAGCATCGTCATGCGCACTGACGGTCAACAAGGCATTTTCCTGAATATCATCGTCGGCATTGTTGGTGCCTTCCTTGCAGGATTCATCATCACGCCGCTTATCGGTGGCGCGCCAATTACCAGCGGTGCCTTCGACATCCGGTCGTTGATCGCGTCATTCTTGGGCGCAGTAGTTCTATTGGCGATCGTAAATCTCTTACGTCGCGGTAGCGTCCGTTAATTTTTAAACGAGGGAAATATCTATGAAAAAGTCCATTATGATACTCGCTGCTTCTTTGTCGCTCGCCACGCTTGGCGCATGCGACGGAGCAACCGAAAACGCACAAGAAGATCAGGCAGATGCCGTTCGCGAGAACGCTGAAGTTCAGGCTGACGCTATGGAAGAAAAAGCTGACGCGACTGACACGACAGTCGATGGCATGGATTCAACCACAGAAAATAAGATGGAAGCGGATGCCCAAGCCGTCCGTGAAAAAGGCGAAGCCAAGGCGGATGCCATGGAAGATGCTGCCGACAAGCAGAACAAATAAAATTGTTCGTTTGGTCGTCGAAAAGGGTTCGCCAGGAAACTGGCGGGCCCTTTTTTATAACGCCGCTTCGTACAAATGATGCAAGTAATTGGGGTTAAATACCGCAAGTTTGCGAAGGCCATTGAGATCATTGACGCGCAACGTGCCGCGTTGAATGGTGGCAACGCCGGTAGCGTTCAAATCCTTGATTGTCCGGCTAACATGCGGCTGGGTCATCCCCAACGCATCGCCAATGTCCGATTGCGTCAGCGGAAATCGGCACAGTCCATTTTCCGCAAGGCCAACCATTTTAAGGCGTAAAAATAACTCGCAGGCGAGGTGCGCCAGGCTTTCAACAGCGTTTCGTCGACCAACCGATACCAGCCATTCGCGCTGTATAGATGCCGACAGCAACGAGTCCCACCACAACGCCCGAAGCACCCGTGGGTGTTCGTCGCCCAATTGTTCAAATTCAGCTGGCCTGATCATGGCATATTGCAGCGGTGTGATCGATCCGATCGAATGGTCCATAGCGTCCAATATGTAGACATGCAGGTCGGCTAGGTCGCCCGGGACAAAAAAGGCGAGGATTTGACGCCGGCCGTCTTCGAGGATCTTATATCGGCACGCCCATCCGTCGACGATGAGATTAACAGTCTTGGGATCTTCGCCTTCGCTGATGATATCATGACCCCGTAAAAGGGATTTGACGCGGCGGGACGCCAATGTGTCGATGGCCTGCTCACCATCTGCCTTTAATGGAATGAAAGCGTTCAGTTTTCGAATGAGAAACTGCCCTGACATAATGTCCTCCAATGTGATCGGCGGTGCGTGTCTATGCTGTGATCGCACCGCTGCGGTTTGATTTGGGCATATGTGGCAATAGGAATGTCAGAACCACACGTGTTCCGGTGCCGACATTGCTGGCAATGTCCAACTTACCATCGACCTGCGTGGCAAATCCCCGCATCAGTTCCATTCCCATTTGGCCGCTTTTGTCGTTCACCACATAGCCCTGACCATTGTCGGAAATGTCCAAAATCGCATGGTCGCCGTCCAAGTGAAACGTCAATGTCACAGCGCCTGTGGATCCGGCGGCAAATGCATGGCGGAATGCGTTGGTGACGGCTTCTACGACAAACAATGTCAGCGGAACGGCGTAATCGACCGGCACCGGAAAATCGCTGGCGTGGCACGTCAACTCCACCTTTGGCGAGGTGCGACTTGCCCCGCGCAATTGGGTGCAAAGTTCCGCCATCAGATTGTCGATAGCAACTTCGCCGCGGTCGTAGCCATTATCCTGTTCATATAAGAGCCTGTGGATCAGGGCCAAGGCGCTTATACGTGCCCGTGTCTGCGCCAATACCTCTTTAGCGGCCCCTTCCTGCACGCGTCCGGATTGCAGCGTGAGTAGACTGTTGATGATTTGAAGGTTGTTTTTGACCCGATGGTGCACCTCACGCGTGAGCAAGCTTTTGGCCTCAAGGGCATGTGTCAGATCGTTATTTCGCCGGTGAATGACATCTGCCATGCTATGCAAATCGGCGCTGAGTGCGGCAATTTCCTCTGGTGCGTTTTGGAATCGGGCGCGGTCACCGGTGAAGTCTCCGCCGGCAAAGCGTCCAGCAACTTTTCGCAATGCGCGAAGCCATACCAGTGCAAGGCGATTGGTCCCGATCCAGATTGCCAGTGAAGCAAGCAAGATCGACACCAGCGGCAGGAATATGCTTGCACGCACTTGCGAGACAGCGGTCGCCATCACCCGTACGCGGGGTTCAGCGTACACGACAAAGAGTTCGGAGCTATAAAGCTTGTGGAAGGCGTACAGCCACTCTGTCCCGTCGCGCCCTTTCGCTAACTGTGCCTCATCCTGACGCGCATCAAGGTTGGGCGCGAAGGTCAGCCGTTGCTTGCCTTGCGCAACGATAACCGCATCGCGGGTAACGATGGCGACTGCGCCTGCCTTACCTTCCTGCGCCTTCAACAGGGCATTACGTAAATAGTCTATGTCAATCGCCGCCGTCAGCGTTCCGTCTTGCTGCCCGTCTGCTGTCCGTAGCGGAAGAATGAGGAATAGAACGTTACGCTGGGCAAGGGGCGCATAAATGGGCGCTTTAGTGATGGTCATGCCTTTGGCACGAACGCCCCGCTGCCACCAACCCTCATTGGCTAAATTGATTTCCCTTTCATGTGGAAGCACAGAACACCGTAAGACACCATCGGCACTCGTTCGCGCGAGGTTGGTCACCGGCCGATAGTTGCTAAGCGAAGCGCGCAGGGCAGCGTCACATCCACCCGACATTTTTGTAACGTCGGCGTTGGTAGCCAACGCCAGTAAGAGATGTTGCGCAATAATGAAGGGATCACGTTGCCGCTCCGCAATCGTGCTCGCGTGGGCACTGAGGCGTCCCATCGCCATATCGCGCGTGCTGTTGAGCGCAGAAAAGCCCTGAATAACACTCGCGACGACGACCGGTAGCAAGGCTGCGAACACGATCAGGATCAAACCGTGCCGCAATGTCAAAGGTCGGAAAAATGCCAATGCAGCTCTCAGCAAATGCGATTTATGGTAATGTGCTTGGCTTTGGATGTGGCGTGTCGTTTACAGGTTCGTTCGCACGCTTGCGCGGCGGCGCTTTCACGCGCGCTGGCGCATCGGTACCGTTGATAAGCGTCGCCAAGGCAACGCGGCCACGTGCAAGCCGGCTTTTGACTGTTCCGATGGCACAGCCCGTAATTTCCGCTGCCTCTTCATAACTGGCGCCACCTGCACCGACGATCATCAATATTTCGCGCTGTTCAGCCGGCAACTTTTGCAGCGCCTTTTCAACATCGCTCATATGGATGTGGTGCTGTTGCGGCGGGGCCTCGACCAGCAGTCGCTCTGCTGCCTCCGGATCCCAGCTTGTCATGCGCGAATTTTTGCGCATCGTCGTGTAAAACTGGTTGCGCAATATCATGAACATCCAGGCACGAAAGTTGGTGCCTGGGGTGAAGCTTTCATGGGCAGCCCAAGCCCGCATCATCGCCTCTTGGGCAAGATCGTCTGCAAGCTCGCGATTTCCGCACAGGCCACGCGCGAACGCACGCAGCGACGGGATGATCGCGACCATTTGTGCGCGAAAGTCAGCCGAAGCATCCGACTTTTCGGACTTCGGAACTGGCTCCGTGGCGGAGCTACTCACTGGAACTTCTTCGACGCCGACATCTTTGCGTCAATCATGTCCAACAGGTTCAAAAAGTCGTCAGGTATGGGTTCATTGGCAACACTGTCGTGCATTTGACGCAGTGCGGCAGTTAAAGGGTCAAATTCAGAATCCATATCATCACCAATCGCGTTAAGCGGTTGCTTGCCCTTATTGCGTCTCACTGATTGCCCCTCCCAGGTGCTTGTTGCATCGGGAAATCTGACTGCTTTCGGGTGACCATAGCCTGCAGGAATTCCCATGGTTTAAAACCATGTATTTGGCTGAAACTGATGCATTTTCATATGCTGTTAAGTCGCGACGCGCGATAATGTTCCGTCGCAGGGAACAAAAAGGCGTTTCAAACGTATAGCATCGAATAACAAAGGGAGTAATCATGTCATTTAGGCAGCAGCTGGCATCGCAATTGCCATACCTACGACGTTACGCACGTGCCCTGACGGGATCACAGACATTGGGAGATGCAGCAGTCCGGGAAACGCTCGAAGCGTTGCTCGAAGCACCCGAAGAATGGGATGACGCAGTACCGGTAAAGACGGAGTTGTTCAGAACATTTCACCGCATCTGGAACAGCGACATGATCGCGCCCCTCGAATCGCGGGGCCGCAGCGGTGTCATCGCTGAATTTCCAGTTAAGCGCCGTCAAAGCCTGCTTTTGTCTACGGTCGAGGGATTTAAGGCCGATGAAGTTGCCAAGATATTGGGCATTTCGGCAGCCGACGTACGCAGCCATGTTGTTGCCGCGCGTAGCGCCATCGAAGACGCGCTTGCTGCGCGCGTGCTCATCATTGAAGATGAATCGATCATTGCATTGCATATCAAACAGATCGTCGAAAACCTGGGGCATGAAGCGATCGCAATTGTACGAACACGTGCAGAAGCGGTTGCAAAGGCACGCGATGAACGGCCTGAACTGGTCTTGGCTGACATCAGCCTCGCCGACGGTTCGAGCGGTATCGACGCGGTAAAGGATATTTTGGCGGAACAAACTGTGCCGGTGATTTTCATTACGGCGTTCCCGGAAAGGCTTTTAACGGGCGAGCGTCCTGAACCCACATATTTGATTACTAAGCCATTTGAACCCGAAACGGTCATCGCAACCATTGGCCAAGCACTGCTGATGCATCGCGAAATCGATATTAATTATGAAGTTGCATAATTTTTTGGGAACAAAGTGCGTAGACCGACGTTTACCCATCTAAACGATATATTTGCGCGCTTAGGTTCGCGAAATATAGTTTACCCTGCTGGTCGCCCTCCCCCCCCCGTAGACCAGCACCTTGAACACCTCGGCCGCGTGCCGGGGTGTTTTTCGTTGTGCAGACGGGACAAAAAACAAAACCCTGCCAGAGCGATCAACTGACGAGGTTTCGTTTTCAACAGTCCGACGGGAATCCCCGCCGACGTTGCCTTAGCCCGCGCGCATGCCGTTCTTCAAATCACGCATTTGGTCATGGCCCGATTTTACCGAATCATAGCACTGGCTAATCATCGTGCGCGTTTCCATTCCAAGGTTCCCATCTTCCAAAGCTGCTTCGAATTTGGCTTTAATATAATCTTCGCCACGTTCGACTTCTGCGACCACTGCTTGGTCGTCTGAACCCGTTATCGCGTCGCGTAAGCTCATAAACATGCGGTGTGCGCCCGCGGCGAGCGAGCCATCATCTTCGGGATCGCCACCAAGCGAACGCACATGATTGCGTAATTGATCGGCAACCTGCTGCCGTTCATTCGCGCGTTCGAAAAAAATTGACTGAAATTGCTGGCTGTCCGCGGCTTCGGCAGCGGACCGATATCCATCTACGCTGTCGATCGTTGTTTTGATGAGTTGGTTCACTGTTTCGATGTCGTAATGACGGGCTTCCATGATGACGTCTCCTAGAGGTTGTTGCGAAAATAGAACGCATGGCGCTGTGGTTTGTTTCCGTTCAGCCTCCCGAAATGCCAAAGCTGCGAATATACCTGCGGCATATCAATTTGGGCAGCGTATCTGTCATACGATGGAACGGGCCTCTGGCATTTTTGGAAAATGTCGACGCCATCTGAAAGAACCGACAAACACGCATGATCTATAAATGGCCAAAATTAGCGAACGATGTCGAGCACGATTATTGGCGGACACCCAGTGTCGCGCCTGAATTACTGTCATCGGATAAACCGGTTCAGCCAAGCGACGCAGATTTTCGTTTACTGGCGGATAATATACCTGCGCTGTGCTGGATAGCGCGGGGCGACGGCTATATATATTGGTACAACAGACGCTGGCATGACTATTGCGGGTCGACGCCCAAGTCGATGGAAGGTTGGGGCTGGCAAAGTGTTCACGATCCGCTCGAGTTGTCCAAGGTCCTTGAAAAATGGAAACGGTCGATTGCAAACGGCAACGCGTTTGAAATGGTATTTCCATTGCGCGGTGCGGACGGCATTTTTCGCCAGTTTCTGACGCGTATTGTGCCTGTGCTGGGCAAAAATAATGAAATCGTGCGGTGGATTGGCACCAATTCGGAATATGAGAGCGGGCTGAGCGCGAAAGAAGCTCTGCTGGTGAGTGAAGCCAAGTTCAAAGCGTTGACCGATGCGCTGCCGCAGATGGTGTGGTCAACCAAGCCAGATGGGGCGCATGATTATTTTAATGCCCGGTGGTATGAATTCACCGGAATGGCATATGGTTCAACCGATGGCGATGGGTGGAACGGCGTGTTTCACCCTGATGATCGCGAAGAGGCGTTTGCAAAATGGCGGCACGCCGTGGCGACGGGCGAAGATTATGAAATCGAATATCGCTTGCGCCACCATAGCGGAGAGTTTCGCTGGACCTTAGGTCGCGCATTGCCCGTGCGCGACGACAAGGGGCAAATATTGCGCTGGATTGGCACTTGCACGGATATCCACGAGAGCAAGTTGATTGCTGAACGAACCGAATTGATGAGCCGGGAGCTTAGCCACCGTATCAAAAATATCTTTGCGGTTGTTGCCGGACTGATCGGGCTGTCGACACCAGCGGATGTGTCGTCGGCAAAGTTTGCAAAGCAACTGGCTGGCCGCATTTCCGCCCTGGGTCGAGCGCATAACTTTGCGCGGCCACACAGCGCTTATTCTGATCCTGGTCGCGATTTCACTAAGTTACATGGGCTGATCCAAGAAATTTTGATGCCTTATGAGATGGACGGCAGGGTCCGGTGCCATATCAGCGGCACGGACGTGTCGGTAAGTGAACGCAGCGCTACGCCGCTCGCTTTGGTCATCCACGAACTGGCCACAAATGCTGTGAAATATGGCGCATTGGCAAAGCCTGAGGGCGAAGTGCATATTGTGACGGATATGCAGGCTGAACAGGTCGTCATCCGTTGGACGGAGTCAGGCGGCCTAGAAGTTCCCCTAACTCCCGAACGATCCGGCTTTGGAACGCAGCTTTCTGAAATTGGCATTGCCAGCCAGCTTGGCGGTACAATTGAACGGCTCTGGAATCGCGAGGGGCTTCAAGTTATCATGACCGTTCCGTCCGAGCATTTATAGAGTCAGCCGTGGCGCTCCATTTCGCGGCCTGACACACGAGTGTCATTGTCATTCCGAAACATACGCAGGGCTGGCGGCGGGGTCGCTGCTGGATTGTCTTGAAAGTCCTGCAGGAAATCGAGTGCCTCCTGAACCTCCTCATGGCCCACAGGTTTACATAGGCAACCAAGAGTTCCTTCGATGCCATCACCAAGTCGCGCAGGATTTGCCGTAACAAATAATACGACGGCCCCATATTCATGCGCAAGCCTGCGCCCGATGCCCGGACCAGTTTCGCCATCCCGCAAATTGACATCGACGAGCGCAATATCGGGTTTTTGGTCTGCGAGTTTAAATGCTGTTCGCGCGTCCGGCGCTATTCCCAGCGTGTCAAATCCCAGCGCCGCTAAGGTCTGGCGCAAATTCAGGGCGACGATAAACTCGTCTTCGACAATCAGGATTTTCTTGCCCATTGGGTTTACTCTGGCGTTGTTTCGTTAGGAATGAAAATGTCTGCCACCCCCAATAGTTCCAACGCTTCGCCGCAAAGCGCCAGCATGTTCAAAGCAAGACAGAACCAGATGCAGGCAATGGCACAGCATCATCGCCGCCAAAGACCGCTTATGTTGCGGGGATTAACAACTTGGGATCAATGCGCGCATTGTTCCATTTCATGCCCCAGTGCAGATGCGGGCCGCTTGCCCGTCCGGTCGCGCCAACGCGTCCGATGACTTGCCCCTGCTTCACATAATCGCCTTCTTTTACAAGAAGTTCGGAGCAGTGTAAAAATGCGCTGTTTAAGCCCATGCCATGATCAATCATCAGCAAATGCCCCTCCAGCGTGAAGGCATCCGTGGCCGCAAGCGTGACGACACCATCCGCCGGCGCGACAAAATCTGTCCCATTTGGTGCGGCAATGTCCATGCCGCTATGATAGCTGCCGGGCGTCCCGTTATAGATACGCTGCGCGCCAAATAGGCCAGACGTCCGGCCAGCCACTGGGCGAATGAATGCCTGCCGCCAGCCATTACCCAGCGTGGTTTTGGCGCGCGCTGCATTTATGCGGTCGAGCTCGGCGCCGCGTCTTGCCGTAAACTCTGCGGTCGTTTTTGCGCCGCCCGTCGGGTTCGCAGAAACATGTTCAATCCGCCAGTTGCCCGGTGTTATGGCCAAAGTGCGATCCAGCGTCCGGCCATCGGCGAATGTGGCGGTCAGGATCGCGCTGTTTTCGGCATCGCGGTCGAAACCCATCAGGAAAAAGCCGTCGGCTGTCAGCGGCAGGGCAACGCCGTTCAGCGTGACGGAGACTGCACCGCGTGGCGCACGCGCGATGACGAGACCCCCTTGTATCGCTGGCATAGACATCCAGAAATCTGTGGGGGCAGCTGGCTGTTGCGTGTGTGCTGTTGGTGCAGTCGCGGCGCTCAATGGCTGCGCGGCGATCCCCCCAAGGGCGGCTAAACAAATCCAGCCGGAATGCTGCAATCCATCAACCCTTTTTCATCGTCGCGCGAACGGATGCATCGGCGCTGACATAGGGCTCCTGTTTGACGACGCTCCAATAGCGCAATTCTTCCAACGGAATGGCCTGCCCCGTTTCGGCGCACACGACATGGTCGCCTGCGGTCAGCATACGAAAACTATTTGCCATATAATGCAGGCGGGCGACTTTATTCTTGGAAGACATCAACATTTGGACATTATGGCGCATCGATACTGAATGGGCAATGCACGGCTTTACCCGTCAAACAAATTGCCTTGATTGACAGCCGCTTTTGCTGGTTTCGGCGTGGATATTCGCGGTGCAGGTCCGCCACTTACTTGCCCGCCGACTTCGCCATCGACAAACCGCAACGTCACGTCACCCGCTTTCACGGCGGCTTCCCGTGTCATAATGGTTTTGCCATTCGCATCGGTCACCCGCGCAAAGCCGCGCTTAAGCGGGGCCTCGGGATGCAATGTGCTCACCAGCCGCGTCAACGCATCAAGGCGCTGCTGCCCTTGCTCTGCGCGCCTTGTCAAAAGACGCGGATGCAGCATCATTGCGGGCGCAGAAAAAGCCACTTCAGCCTTGCCCACTCTGGTCCGAAGCGATTGGCGAAGCCGTTCAGACAGGTCGTCGGTGCGCTGCTGATGCGGGGCGGCAAGGTCTGACAGACGCGGCATCAGACGGCGCTGTGCCTCAAGTCGTTCAGCCGCAAGGTCGACTTTTTTGCGTATCATGTTGGACATGCGCAGCCCAAATTGCCCCACACGTTGCAGCAAATCGCTGCGTACGGGAACGGCAATCTCGGCCGCTGCGGTCGGCGTCGGCGCGCGCAAATCTGCGGCAAAGTCGCACAAAGTTGTATCGGTTTCATGCCCGACTGCCGATATGATGGGTATCGTACAATCCGCGACGGCACGGACGACGGCCTCATCATTAAAGGCCCATAGGTCCTCAATAGACCCACCGCCGCGCGCCACGATGACCAGGTCCGGGCGACGCGTGGCTCCGTCATGGGGCATGGCGGAAAATCCATTAACCGCACGCGCGATTTGCGCGGCGGCGCCTTCGCCTTGCACCAATACCGGCCAGACGATCACATGGCTTGGAAAGCGATCGGCAAGACGGTGGAGTATATCACGGATGACTGCGCCGGTTGGCGAGGTTACCACGCCAATCGTACGCGGCAGTGACGGAAGCCTTTTCTTGCGTTCCGGTGCAAATAAACCTTCGGCGGCGAGCCGCGCCTTTAGCCTTTCAAACAAAAGCATCATTGCGCCTTCGCCTGCGACTTCCAGACTTTCGACGACGATTTGATAGTTCGAGCGGCCCGCATAGGTCGTCAATTTGCCCGTGGCGACAACCTCCAGTCCGTCTTCAGGGGCGAAGGGCAGGCGCGCCGCCCCACCTTTCCACATGACCGCGTCCAGCCGCGCATTTTCGTCTTTGAGCGAGAAATAAATATGGCCCGACGCGGCGCGTTTGAAACCCGAAATCTCGCCGCGCACGCGGACATGACCGAAGCGGTCCTCAACCGTGCGCTTCAACGCCAGCGATAACTCCGACACACTCATGGCCTGGGCATTGTCGCCGGGCCGCTCCTCGGCTAACAGGCGGGCAACGTGCGGGTCAGCATTTTCAAAGGGGTCATTTGCGGACATGAATATCTTGCTCATCGGATCGGGTGGACGCGAACATGCGCTGGCGTGGAAGCTCGCGCAATCGCCAAATTGCGATACACTCTTTGCCACGCCGGGCAATCCCGGGATTGCTGAAGAGGCCGATCTGGTTGCATTGAACATATCCGACCACGCGGCGGTCATATCCTTTTGCGCGGGGCATGATGTCGGGTTGGTCGTGGTCGGTCCAGAAGCACCGCTTGTTGCCGGCTTGGGCGACAGCTTGCGCGATGCGGGCATTCCCGTTTTCGGCCCCAATCAAAAGGCGGCACAATTGGAAGGGTCAAAAGGCTTTACCAAAGATATATGTGCCGCGGCTGGTATCCCTACAGCGGGCTATTACCGGCATGACAGCAAAGCGTCTGCGCTATCTGGCCTCGACGCATTTCAAGCACCCTATGTCATTAAAGCTGACGGCCTTGCTGCGGGCAAAGGCGTGATTATCGCGGAAACCCGCATTGATGCTGAGGCCGCGATTGAAGATATGTTCGGTGGCGGTTTTGGGGACGCTGGCGCCTCTGTTGTCATCGAAGAATTTATGACCGGAGAAGAAGCCAGCTTTTTCGCACTGACCGATGGCCGCGACGTGGTCGCATTCGGGTCTGCGCAGGATCATAAGCGGGTCGGCGATGGTGATGTTGGCCCCAACACCGGCGGCATGGGCGCATATTCACCCGCAATTGTTCTGACAACTGCGTTGCAGGCCGAAGTCATGGACCGCATCATTAAGCCCACAGTCGCGTATATGGCCGCGCACGATATGCCTTATTCAGGCGTGCTGTTCGCGGGCCTCATGCTGACCGATGAGGGGCCAAAGCTTATCGAATATAATGCGCGCTTTGGTGATCCTGAGTGCCAGGTCTTGATGACACGTTTTGACGGCGACCTTGCTGTTTTGATGTTGGCGGTTGCGACCGGAAAGCTCTCTGAAGCGGCGGCTCCAAGCTTTTCGTCCGACACGGCATTGACGGTCGTCATGGCGGCGAATGGCTATCCCGATGTACCCCAAAAGGGCGGCACGATTGATCTGGCGCATGTGTCCGGCGCGAAGATATTTCATGCAGGCACCGCCGAAGTGGACGGGCAATTGGTGGCAGCGGGCGGGCGTGTGTTAAACGTTACCGCAACTGGGGCAAATGTGACGGATGCGCAGGCGAAGGCATATGCAGCGGTCGATCAGGTGATTTTCCCCGATGGCTTTTGCCGCCGCGACATTGGCTGGCGTGAGGTTGCGCGCGAAGCCGGGAACGAACCAAATCGCGCACATGTGGCTGCGGCGGATTAACCCTTTCACCCCCCGCAAAAATTGCGTAATCCATAGGCCATATTGAGGGATTTTCTGGGAGGAATATTTATGTCCAACAATCTACTGATTATCATTGGTGCGGTGGCCATTATTGCCATTTTAGGATTGTGGTTGCTCGCGCGTAACGGTGCGAAGAAGACAGCTGTGCAGCCGAAAGACGTCGCTTCGTCAGCACCTGCGGCACCTGTTGCGAAGGCGCCTGCTGCGCCTAAGTTGACGGAGGGTCCTGCGCCAGCGAAGAAAACCGCAAAAGCCAAGGTAAAGGCACCAGCGAAAGCTGCAGCAACAAAGGCCGCGCCAGCAGCGGTTGCCAAGCCAGTTGCGGCAAAGGCCAAAACGGCGAAGGTGCCTGCACCGAAAGCTGCCCCAAAAGCTGCGCCGAAAGCCGCTCCGAAAGCTGCAGCGCCGAAGCCTGCTGCACCTAAGGCTGCTAAACCGAAAGCCGCAGTCGCCAAGGTCGCAGCGCCCAAGCCAGCAGCAAAGCCTGTAGCAGCAAAAGCAAAGGCTGCGCCTGCGCCCAAATCCGCGCCGAAAGCTGCAGCGGCGAAGGTGAAGGCAGAAGCCGCACCCAAGCCCAAGGTCGCCAAACCAGCGGCGAAGGCTAAGGTATCGGTCCCTGACAATCTCGAATTGTTGAAGGGGCTTGGTCCGAAAGTGAACGCTATGCTCAAGGCATTGGGCGTAACCAGCTTTGCCCAAGTGGCAAGTTGGACGGCCGCCGATGTCGCGGAAATTGATGGCAAGCTCGGTGCATTTGCCGGCCGCATCAGCCGCGATAACTGGATTGATCAGGCCAAGTATCTTGAGGCGGGCGATGTTGCCGGTTTTGAGAAGAAATATGGCGCGCTGGGTGGCGAAATCGCCAAAGGCTGACCTGATTATTTCTTAATGCGTTTTGGCCTTGGCTGAAGGTCGCCGCCACAATTGGGGCAGCGGCCATTCAGCGGGCCATGCACGCAGGGTGCGCAAAAGGTGCATTCATAGCTGCAAATCATCGCGTCGCCGCTGTCCATCGGCAGTGGCGATGTGCATCGTTCGCATGTGTCCCGCATTTCGAGCATCTGATTCTCCTTATCGCCCAACCCGTTGCAGCCCCGTACCGTGCATTTTCAGCCATTGGTCCGCAGCCTTGCGGTTCCCTTCAAAGAGAACATCGAGCCACGCGTAGAAGTCGGGGCTGTGGTTCATATGCCGCATATGCGCGACCTCATGGGCGATGACCGAGCGGCGCACAGATGCAGGGGCCATGATCAGCCGCCAGCTGAGCGAAATGGTCCCCCGGCTGGAACAACTGCCCCAGCGGCTGCGGGGATCGCCCAGCGACAAGCGCGGGACTGGCTCACCGGCTTTGTCGCAATAATGCGCGATTTCTTTCGTGAATATCCGCCGTGCTTCGCCCTTGAGCCATCGCAAGATGCGGGCTTCCACCGACTCTCTTGGACCACCCAAGCGCAGCATGCCTTCGCCGCAGCGAATGCTGCGCGGCCATTCTTCGCGCCATTCAATCAGGTGGCTTTCGCCTTCGACAGCGATTTCGCTGCCAGGGGCAATTGGGGCAATGTCAGGCGCGCTGTTTAACCGCGTGGCGATCCATTCGCGTTTCTTTTCGACAAAATCGAGGGCGACATTTGTCGGCGTATAATGCGGCATCGTTATGCGGATTTCGCGTTTCACGGCATCGGCGCGCATCGAAATGCGCTTTGCGCGCGGGTTGCGGCGAATGCGCACGGGTACGCTCTCCCCTTCTATGACCACTTCAGGATCAGAGAGGCTGTTCGACAATATGGTTTTCAAGCGGCCCAGCATGCAGTTCCGATATAGCCCGACCTTTGACCGACATGCCAGCGTCATGAATCGTCTGGCGGCTTCCGCTCACCAGATAATGCCATTCAGGAAGTGGTTTGCCCGCCGCGCGCAGGACATAGGCGCAGGTCGATGGCAGCCAGACATAGTCATCAATCTTGTCCGCGGTCAGCCGAAGACATTCGGGCACAATCGCCCGACGTCCGCGATAGTCGGCACATTGGCATGTTTGCAGGTCAAGCAATTTGCAGGCGACATTGGTGGGGTAGATGCGGCCGGTATCTTCGTCTTCCACCTTGTTGAGACAGCATTTTCCACAACCATCGCACAATGCCTCCCATTGTGCGCGGTCGAGGCTCTCTATCGGAGCTTCCCAAAAAGGCGCTTCGTTCAAATCAGCGCACCCATTTTGCCAATTCCGCCTCAACCAAATTAGGCGCGCCTTCATTGATGTCGGTATTGGGTACGTCAGCGGGCATAAGCGCCAAAGGCTTGCCATCGGGCCCCATCAAATAGGGTGTCTGGCTATGGCTCATCAGGTAGCTTTCGGGTGAGGAGCCTTCGACACGGCTGGAGTAAATCGCAAATTTCTTTGCTGCGTCCGCAATTTCGGCCTCCGTTCCGGTGAGGCCAATCGCGCGCGGATGAAATGCGCTGACGAATTGTTTCAGCACCTCTGGCGTATCGCGCAGGGGATCAACGGTGATGAAAATCGGCTGAATCTTTGCGCCAAGCCCGGGATGGCTTTTCTCATAGGCCTTTAGCCCAGCCATCAGATTCTGCATGTCGGGCGTGCAGATATCGGGGCAGTTGGTGTAGCCAAAATAGACGATGCGATATGCGCCGTCGAATTCCTTGAAGGTCCGCTTTTTGCCATTTTGATCGGTCAGCGTAAAATCACCGCCAATGGTTGCACCGGCCAGTGGTGCTTCGCTCAATGGGGGCTGTGCGGGGGGTGAATCACATGCCGACAGCAAAAGCGCGGCGGAGAGCGTGAAAATCAGTTTTTTGTTCATAGCGGGGCCAGACATGGTCTGCTAAAGACCAGTTATCAAGTATGTTGGACATTTAAATGGGGCATCGTCAGTTGAAAAAGCCGTTTTTTCTCGCCTTGGCCGCAGGGCTGATCTTGCCGGTAGGCGCTGGCCTTGTTGCGCCTGCCGCACAAGCCCAGTTTTCCGACAGCTATAATTTCTTGAAAGCCGTGCGCGAACGTAAGGGCGAAGAAGCGGAAAAGTTTCTGGCACAGCCCGGCACGGTGATTATCAACACGCGCGACAATTCAACCGGCGAAACCGCGCTGCACATCGTCATTCAACGCCGTGATTCCTCTTGGCTTGGGTATCTTTTACAAAAAGGTGCGAACCCCAATTTGGCAGACAAAAAAGGTACGACGCCTTTGATGCTCGCCACGCAATTGGGCTTCATCGATGGCATTGATTGGCTTTCGCGTAAAAAGGCACAGATTGACCAGACCAATCGCGCTGGAGAAACCGCGCTAATTCTGGCGGTGCAACTGCGCAATGCAGAAGCGGTGCGCGCGCTTTTGAAGGCTGGTGCAAATCCGGACAAGAAGGATAGCCGGGCGGGATATTCTGCACGCGATTATGCGCTTCAGGACGGACGTGCGAACGCCATCGTTGCGATCATCGAAAATAACGGCAAAACCGATGCGGCAAAGAAACCCGCCGAGCTGGACTTTTCGGGCATATCTGAACCGAAATAAGGTCCGTTGGCGCATCGCGCGCTGGACGGATTATCCGGGGATAAACTTCATCGCGACGCCATTCATGCAATAGCGTTTGCCGGTCGGCTTTGGGCCATCGTTAAATACATGGCCAAGATGTCCGCCGCAGCGCGAGCAATGCACTTCGGTGCGTGGCACGCCGATTTTATAGTCGGTTTTGGTGCCTATGCCGCCGGCCAGTGGCGCATAGAAACTTGGCCAGCCCGTTCCGCTTTCAAACTTGGTAGCCGACGCAAACAGCCGCTGGTTACAGCCAGCGCAGACGAACGTGCCCTTGCGCTTTTCGCTGTTAAGCGGGCTCGTATATGGCCGTTCTGTATCTTCGCGGCGCAACACGCTGTATGCAGCAGGCGACAAGCGCTTTTTCCATTCAGCGTCGCTATATGTCACCGCATAGCGCGTTTTGGCGGTTGCACTTTTGCCGCAGCCAAAAACCAGTACTGCAGCGCCTGCACTTGCGAGTGACAGAAATTTGCGTTTGCTTGGCTGCATGACATGTTCCTTTAGACGCTCCGGCTATGCATATACCGGAAACGTCCCAAAGCTCTCATATCAATAGCGCGACAGTTCGACATCCATCTTGCGATAGCCGTGGACGAAGCAGCCAGCCACGCGCTCTGGTTCTGCCACCACATTGGGTCGCAGGCGGCGCACTGCCATTTCTTCAAGCAAAATGCGGATTTGCAATTCGGCCAATCGCGCGCCGACGCAACGGTGGATGCCATATCCAAACGCCAAATGGCGACGCGCGTTCTCACGATCGACAATCAACTTGTCGGGATTATCGAACACGGTCTCATCCCGGTTGGCCGACAGGTACCACATGCCGATCTTGTCGCCGGCCTTGATGGGCGCGCCGAACAGGTCATGGTCCTGCAGGGCGGTGCGCCGCATATGCGCCAAAGGCGTCTGCCAACGAATGATTTCGCTGACGGCGTTGGTGATGAACTGGGGATTTTTCTCCAGCTTTTCGCGCTCGTCGGGGAAGCTGTTCAGTCCATAAGCATAACCCGACATCGAATTGCGGGTCGTGTCGTTTCCGCCCACGATGAGCAGAATGAGGTTACCCATATATTCAAACTGGCTCATGTCCTTCATCGGCGAATGGATCATGCGGCTGATAAGGTCGGGCGCTTCGCCGCGATTTTTGCGTTCGTCCCACAGATTCTGGAAATAGGCGCCCATTTCAAACATTTTGGCAAGTCGCGCCTGCCGTGTGTCTTCGCAACGGACGAGTTCGATGTCGCCCGCCCAATCGGACCATTCGGTCAACTTGCGGCGGTCTTCCCATGGGAAATCGAAAAGCAACGCCAACATCTGCGTGGTCAGTTCGATGGATACCAAGTCGACCCAGTCAAAGGTTTTGCCAACTGGAAGCGAGTCCAAAAGCTCGCCCGTGCGACGCCGGATATCGCCCGACATGCGGTCCATTTCGCCCGGTGTGAAGGCCGGTGCAATGACGCGACGTTCTTCGGTGTGCTTGGGCCGGTCCATCGCAATGAACATCGGCATGATGATTCTTTGGTCTTCGGGGATTGGCTCGGCGAGCGCATCGTCGTCGATTAAGGTGATGCCACCATGTTCGAATGACGATGAATAAATGTCGGGAAGCGCTTCGACATGTTGAATGGCTTTGAGCGTCGTGACATTCCAATAGCTGCCGAAATCGGAGCCCTCAATCTTGTTGATCGGCGCTTTTTCGCGCATCTCTTTAAAGATGGGGTGCCAGCGATCCTCAGTGTAAATATCGGGCTTTGTGACGTCCCAATGATGTGGTGCCTTGTTCATTTCCCAAGGCAGTGAATCGCTTTCGATTAGGGGGGCAGTTGCCATTGTTCTCGACTCCTCTCAGCACCGAAACTGCCACTACTGACAGAAATGTCAATCCAGTTTCGAACCGCAACCTATTAAAGATGACGACGCATTCATCCCGGCATTTTGATGAAGCCGAACAACCGCCGCGCACCGTCATCCTTGGCGCGGCCAGCACTTCCTGATTTCATGACGTTTTTCTTGAAAAGATATACGCCCAGCCGCAGCAACAATATCGCAAACAAGACCTGGCCGATAATCGCGACGGCATGATGCCACAAAACCGGCTCAAGCGCAGCGCGTCCAATCATCGCAAAGGGCGAACTGAATGGGAAAATGGCAGCAAATTTTTCGATCGGTTCGCCTGTTTTGGTCAGGGCATAAGAGGCGAAGAAGAAATTGATCAGCTGCGCCATGGTGACGGGCATGGAAATGGTCTGCACCTCACGCACCGTGGCCGCCATTGCGCCAATCCCGAGGAAAAGCGCGCCCAGCATCAAATAGGTCATGATGAAATAGGTGAAACACAGCCCAATGAACATGGGCCAGCCAACCGCCGGCATGGGGTAAGTGGGCAAATCCGGCCTAATCGCGGCAAAACCGATCAACCCAACGCTTGTCCACACCAATAGGCCCAGCAAGGCCATGCTAAGCATCGCGAATAATTTACCCAGGAACACCGATTCCATGGGAATGGAGGCGGCGAGAATTTCGATAATCTTGTTCGATTTCTCCTCCACCAGATTGGACAGGACCATGCCCGCAAGCAACATTGTCAGGAAGAAAACGAGTATCTGCCCACCCTGCGCGGTTACGGTGCGCAGCTTCTTGTCGTTGTTAGCCGACTCGACAACAATATTGGGTGTCGAACGCGGCAGCGTCATCATACCGCCGCTTTGCGCATAGCCTGCCAACAATTCAATGTCGGCGCGTTCGCGTTCAATGGCGTTGGCTGTGCCCGTTATCACGGGTTTCGCCAGCGTGCCGGTGACGACAACGCTGAGATTGTCGGTCTTTTTCGCAAGATAGCTTTGCGGTGCTTTTTGATCCGCCGCAGGGTCGCCGACGACGATCATGCGAGCGAAATAGCTGCCCCCCAATGTCTTGGAAAGCGACTCGCGGGCAGACAGGATTTGCCCGGCCTCCTCTTTGGCCAAGGCAATACCGACAACGGGTTGCGACACGTCTTTGGCGATTTGCCCACCCACATTACCCGCCGCAAATCCGACCAACACAGGGAAGAAAGGTCCAAGCAGGAAGAAGATAAAGGCCTTGGAATAGATGATCGCCGTAAAATCACGACGGGCAATGACGAAGGCGGCGCGGATAATTTCCTTCATTTTGCTTCTCCCACATGCGCGTCATCCATTTCCGCAGCGACCGCTTCACCAGCGATGGCCACGAACGCATCGTGCAGTCCCGGCCTTTCGATCGACAGGGATTTGACGCCCGCCTTGCCCTCGACCAGCGCCGTCAGCAGCGGTTCCACCCCGGTTTCGGGCAAGGTGAAATGCCACCAATGCCCTTCTGCTTTGGTTTCAGGGGGCAGCGCGGATCGCCATGGCCCGTCCAACGTTTCGGTTTCCAGATGCACCTGTGGCCGCAGGCGGTCACGTGCTTCGGATACCAACCCGTCGAAACTGATTTTACCCTTGGCGATAATGGCGATGCGTTCGCACAACCGTTCGGCATGCGCGATGACATGGGTGGAGAAAATCACCGTCACACCTTTGGCGGCTTGCGCGTGGATCATCTTTTCAAGCTTGGCTTGATTGAGCGCATCCAGCCCCGAAAAAGGTTCATCGAGTACGATCAGCTTTGGGTCGTGAACGATTGTGCCCATCAGTTGCACCGTCTGGGCCATCCCTTTGGAAAGTTGCCTAATCTGGCGGTCCGCGGCATATCCAAGGCCAGCTTCTTCGAGTAAAGCCCGCCCTTTTTTCGCACCCTCTTTCAACGATAGCCCGCGCAGCGCGCCCATGAATGCAATTGTGTCAACCGCGCGCATTGATTGATACAGGCCGCGTTCTTCGGGCAAATATCCGACATTACGGGACTGTGTTATCGGGCGGTCCGAACCCAGCAGGCTGCGGGTTCCGGCATCCGGATCAATGATGCCAAGCAAAGTGCGCAACATGGTCGTCTTGCCAGCGCCATTCGGGCCCAAAATGCCAAAAATGCTGCCCTCCGGAATGTTCAGGTCGACCCCATCGACGGCACGAAAGCCATCGAATTGCTTTACGAGTCCCTTTGCCTCTATTGCGTACATACTGAATTGCCCCGGAGAGATGGTCGGTTCTGAATAAGGTTGGCGCGTGAAAAGAAACAACACAAATATAGTTAACGAATTGCAGGCCAAGGCGCAGAGTGAGGGCTTTGTCGCTTTTGGGATTGCGCCGGGTCATCTTGCGCCGCGCGCAGGGCTGCGGCTGCGCCAATGGATCGAGGAAGGTCGCCATGGCGACATGTTGTGGATGGAAAACCGCGTCGATGAGCGTGCCAATCCCGATATTTTATGGCCCGAAGTAAAATCAGTCATCATGCTGGGGATGAGCTACGCGCCGCCGCATGACCCAATGGCGCTTGCGGGCGATGACACAAAGGCGCGCATATCGGTCTATGCGCAAGGGCGCGACTATCATGATGTCGTCAAAGGCGCGCTCAAGCGGCTCGCCAGCTGGCTGGCCCATTCGGCAGAGGTCGGGGTCAAAGTGTTCGTTGATACCGCGCCGGTTATGGAAAAGGCGCTGGCTGAGGTCGCGGGACTTGGCTGGCAAGGCAAGCACAGCAACATCGTCAGCAAAGAACATGGCAGCTGGCTGTTCCTTGGGGCGATTTATACGACTGCAGAGCTCGCGCCTTCGGTTCCCGCGACCGACACATGCGGTTCGTGCCGGGCGTGTCAGGACATTTGCCCAACCAATGCCTTTCCGGCGCCCTACCAAGTCGATGCGCGCCGATGCATTTCGTATCTCACTATTGAACATAAGGGCCCCATCGACCGCGAACTGCGCCCTTTAATGGGCAATCACATTTATGGCTGCGATGATTGTCTGGCGGTGTGCCCGTGGAACAAATTTGCCGAGACCGCCGCAGCACATAAGGCATTTTTGCCCCGCGAAGCGTTGGTCGCGCCGCGCATTGGCGACCTTTTGACTTTGGATGATGCGCAGTTTCGTGCGCTTTTTTCCGGCTCGCCCGTCAAGCGCATTGGCCGCGACCGCTTTGTGCGCAATGTGTTGATCGCCGCTGGCAATGGCCGTGACCTTGGCGTGCTGCCCGCGGTCGAGATGCTCATCGAAGACGCGTCTCCGGTCGTCCGTGGAGCCGCGATCTGGGCGATGTCGCGGTTGTCGCCCGAGATATTTGCGCGTGAAAAGCAGGTGCGGTTCGCTGACGAACTGGACCCGTCGGTTCGTGCCGAATGGACGCTTAGTTAGGTCCTGACCCTAGTCAGCGGCGTTGCAAGGCATCAATGCAGGATGCGCGGTCCACCGCAGCGCCATCACTGCGTCGCGCGTCGACATACGTCACAACTTCGGTCCGGCCCTTGCCGTCGGGATAGAGGTACGCATCAAGGACGCAGGCTTTTCCGACAAATTGCAGCTTGCGGCCATGAACCTCAATGACATCAAGCCGTGGTTCGCCAAAAAGGCGTTTCAAAGTGGCGACATCCTTGCCCATGACTGCCTCTAGGCCTTTTGGTCCCATAGCAGGGCGAACAGGAACGGCCGGCGCAGTGCGTTGTACCGGTGCTGGCTGGCGTGTTTGCGCGCGTGCAGCAGGCGCAGATACAAAGCCTGCAAAAATCAAAGCGAGTGCGCATGCGTTTATGGCGTGTTTCATATCGCTCTGTTTCCTGAATGGACCATGTGCACGGCCATTGCGGTAGCAAGCACGGGCACCAGCAGGTTGAAAAATGGGATCAGCATGCCAACGGTGCCAATGAAACCAAGCAAGAGGCGCGGCATTTTCGGGATGCTGCCTTGCGATGCGCCATGGCGGGCAATCAGCATATCTTCCAAATCCTTGCCCAAAAGGAGCGCGTTGAGGAGCATGAAGGCAATCGCCGTGGCAACGCCCGTCACCAGCAAAACAATATACAGCGGCAAGGCGAGGAGGTTGTACCCAACTACCCGCGCGATTGATCGTACCGCCATATGCACGCCAGCGCCAAAGCCCGGACGCTTTCCAAACGCGGCTTGCCGGGGATAATATCGGTCTTCAACCGCATCGATAATATCGTCGGCAAAAATCCACGTGATTGCGACGGCGACCACCCGGAACAGCAGAAACGCCGAAATCGGGATGATGGCGAGCGACAAGAAGGTCGACAGATATTCGCCGTTTTGAATGTTGAGCCACGCAAAAAGCCAGTCGAGCGCAAACCACATGCCGACGCCCAATAAAAGGAAGCTGGCAAAGGTGCACAACACCACTTTGATCAGCAGCATTGCCACGCGCCTGTCCGAAAGGCTTTGGAACGAAAGCAAGAGCGCTTGTATCATGCTGCTGTTCTAAAGCGCTTGCCCGAAATGTCCAACCCCAGTAGGGCGCGGCAAGCTTAATTATAGGAAAATTCATGACTGACAGCCGCTTCGACGTCCTCGCCATTGGCAACGCAATTGTTGATATCATTGCCAACACCGACGATGCGTTTATCGACAGCGAAGGCCTGACCAAAGGCAGCATGCAGCTGATTGATGAGGAACGTGCGCAAGCATTATATGCGCATATGGGGCCTGCGCGTGAAATCAGCGGTGGTTCTGCCGCCAATACCTTGGCCGGCCTTGCACAACTTGGACATAAAACAGCATTTATCGGGCAAGTGGCAAATGACCAGCTTGGCGAAGTGTTCGCACATGACATTCGTTCAGGCGGTATCCATTTCGATGTTCCTGCACGTGATGGCGCACCTTCGACCGCACGTTGCTACATTCTCGTCACACCCGATGCGCAGCGGACGATGAATACCTTTTTGGGCGCGTCGCAATTTCTGCCTGCCACGCTGATCGACAAGTCGCTGATCGAAAGCGCGGCGATATTGTATCTGGAAGGCTATTTGTGGGACCCTGAGGAACCACGTGCCGCGATGCGCACCGCCATCGATGTTGCGCGTGCCGCTGGTCGCAAGGTTGCGCTGACATTGTCCGATGCATTTGTCATTTCGCGCCATGGACCAGACTTTTTGGCTGAAATGGAAGCCGGTCGCATCGACATATTGTTTGCGAACGAAGTCGAAATTTGTGCGCTCAACAACAGCGATGATTTTGAAGCATCGGTCGCGGCAATCGCGGCGAAGGTTCCGTTGTTGGTCTGCACGCGCGGCGAACATGGCGCCATCGCCATCGAAAATGGCGTGCGTACCGAAGTCGGCGCAGAACCTGTCGCCCAATTGGTCGACACAACAGGCGCAGGTGACTTGTTCGCATCAGGTGTGTTTGCAGGGATAGCGCAGGGCCGCCCGATGGCCGAATGCCTTGTCATGGGCGCCGTTTGCGCTGCCGAGATTATTTCGCATTATGGCGCGCGGCCAGAAGCGGATATCGCAACGCTTGTTGCAAAGCGTCTGGCTTAATCCTTTTTCTTGCGGAACAGCACCCGGTCTTCCGGGCCAAAGCCCCAGCGCCAGATAATCCAGCCATAAAGGCCAAGGATTGCAGGCACGCCAATCGCCAGTTCCACCCATTCCAGACGGGCAGGGACGCTGACGATCGCCATGCCGAGCAATGCGGCTGCAGCAACAGCAGTCAGCAATGCCCAACGCCACACACGGATGGGCTGTCCCAATAGCCGTGACAGCAATCGCGATTTGATGAGCGAGCCAATACCCAGCGATATCATCAGCCCGCAGGCAACGGCTGCTGCCTGACACAGGCCGACATATTCGGGCTTAACGGGAATATCATCGACCAGCATGATAAGACCGACGCTCACCAAAGTTTGCACGGCCAACATCCCGATTGAAATCAGCAGGTTCCGGTGACGGGCCATATATACCAAAGCGGATTCGCTGACGACCGCCGTGGCCGCCGCCACTTCCGCCGCTAGCAAAAAGGCAAGCGCCGCTGCTCCGCCGACAAATTCGGGACCCATCAATCCCATGACCGCTTCACCAGGGATACCAAGCGCCAGTGCAATTCCGGCCTGCGCCGCGATAATCCAGAAACCAACCTGGCCGACCTGTTTGGCGATTTCGGCATAATTGCGGGTCTGTAAATTGCGCGTGATTACGGGGCCCAATATCGGGTCAAAGCTGGTTTTAAGCTTCTGTGGCAGGCTCGCCACCTGTTGCGCGACATAATAAATACCCACCACTGCGGGCGATGCAAACAGGCCCAATATGGCAAGGTCCAGCCGCCTGCTGCCCCATTCTGCGGCGTCCGCTGCGGCCAATGGCAGGTTGCGTTGGGCAATCACCAAAGAACGCTGCACACTTGGCCGCCATCCCCACGCAAAGCCATAGCTGCGCCACAAAGGCCATAGGGCAAACAACAATGCAGCTGCCAGCGACGCGACGTAGGACAGGATCAGCCCATCACGCGCGGAATAGAAATAGAGCGCGCCTGCCGCGATGCTGATTGTCCACGGTTCAACGATGGCGCGTGCCCGCACGGTCGATGCAATATCGAATTTATAGGCCAAAGCGGACAAGGCAATGTCCGTTGCGACAATGGCAAAAATGGCGAGCGGCAGAAACCGGTCGAGCCCGTTAATGCCGCTGTTGGGAAACATCAGCTCGGGCAGCATGATCAAAAATGCAGCGCCGACCGCTGATGCTGCCATCGCCGCGAAAAGGGCATCTGCAATCATGTGGGCATGCGGGCGGTCATCCTTCGCAAGCAATTCCGCCAGCCCGCGGCGCAGGCCAAGTGAGGCAAGCTGCGCGGCAAATTCGATAATCAATATGGCATAGGCAAAGCGGCCAAGCGCTTCCGGACCATAAAGTCTGCCCGCGATAAACAAGAATGGGATACGGGCGGCCAACCGCAAAAGAAAACCAAACACATTCGTCCGCCCGCCTTTTGCGAGTGCCTGAATGTCTTCTTCGTCGGTTCTGGCTGCAGTCAATGGATCGCCTTTTTTGGTACGCTAGCGGATTAGGTCCGCCGTTACCAGCTTTCGGACTTGAGCGGGCGTGCCAGCAATGCGGCCACGACGGCATCGACGGTCGCTGATCCCGAAAGCAATGCGCATACCGCGCTTACGATGGGCATTTCGACATCAAGCGCGGTTGCCGACTGTAATAGGACCGGCGCGGTATATGCGCCTTCGGCCACCGTCTTGCGGTCTGCGAGCAGGGTTTGAGATGATTGGCCTTGTCCAAGGCCGCGACCCAAGGAAAAATTCCGCGAATTTTCAGAGCTGCACGTCAGGACCAAGTCGCCCAATCCCGATAGCCCGGCTAGCGTTTCGGCTTTTGCGCCGCGCGCAAGGCCGTATCGCTGCATCTCGGCAAAACCGCGCGCAATCAATGCAGCGCGGGCATTGAGACCAAGGCCTGCGCCGTCGACGACACCGCACGCGATTGCGAGCACGTTTTTGACAGCGCCGCCAATTTCCGCGCCGACAACATCATCAGACCAATAGGGACGGAAAGACGGTGTGGCGATGCGGCGCATCAATTCGGAACCCAGCGTCTGATCCGCGGTCGCGAGCGTGACCGCTGTGGGCTTTCCAGCAGCAACCTCATGCGCAAATGTGGGGCCTGACAGCACGGCTATCGGATTGCCCGGGCGCGTTGCCGCCGCAACATCGGACACCAGCATTTGGGTATCGGCCTCAATGCCTTTTGCGCACAGGATCAGCGGCGCCTGTGTATCTGGCAGCGCCGCCAGCGTGGCGCGCACATGCTGGGCAGGGGTGACGATGAGCAAATTTTCACATGCGATCATGCGGGCGAGGTCAGCTGTCGCCTCAATTTTTGGCGACAATGATGTCCCCGGCAAAAACAGGCTGTTTTCGTGCTGGTTGTTTATGCTGTGCACGGCCTCTTCTTCGCGGGCCCAGATGAGGACGCGATCGTGGATTTGTGCCATGACGGCGGCCAGCGCGGTGCCCCATGCGCCGCCACCGATGATACCAACCGGATATTGCATCTGGTTCATGCTTTCACGCCCGCACCGCGTGCGGGTGCTGCGTTGGGATCAAGCGGCCAGCGCGGCCGCGCCACAAAATCAAGGCCATCGGTCAGGCCCATCGCAAATCTCTCGGCGCCAGCCCATGCGATCATCACGCCATTGTCGGTGCACAGCCACAATGGCGGCGCAACAAAACGCATGCCGCGACTTGCGGCAAGCTGCTCCAGCATATTGCGAATGGGCACATTTGCCGCGACGCCGCCCGCGACAACCAACGCCGCCGGCGCATCAATACGATCCAGCGTATAGCGTATCCGGTCGTACAGGCAGTCGATCACGGCTTGCTGGAACGATGCGGCAATATCTTCGACTTTATAATGGCCAGTCTCATGCGCGCGCAGCACGGCGCTTTTCAGGCCAGCAAAGGAAAAATGCGGTTCATCAGCGCCTTTTAACGGGCGGGGTAGCGGCACGTTTTTCGCGTTGCCCAACGCTGCTGCGCGTTCGACGGCTGGCCCACCGGGAAAGCCGAGGCCCAAAATCTTCGCCGTTTTGTCGAACGCTTCGCCCACCGCATCGTCTATGGTGGTGGCCAGCCGGTTATAGTCGCCGACGTTATTGACCCGCAGCAACTGACAATGGCCGCCTGACACCAGCAGAAGCAGATAGGGAAATGCGAGATCGGCATCGACCAGCCGCGGCGAAAGCGCATGGCCTTCAAGATGATTGACGGCGATCAGCGGCTTTCCCGACGCCATGGCAAGCGCCTTTGCCGTCACAAGTCCAACCATGACACCGCCAATGAGGCCGGGGCCAGCGGTTGCGGCAATGGCATCGACATCATCTAACGTCATGCCTGCATCCGCGAGCGCGGTTTCCACTAAGGGGGTCATCAGCTCGGCATGCGCGCGGGCGGCGATTTCGGGAACAACGCCGCCGAATGCGCGGTGATGATCTTCCTGACCAGCCAAGGCATGGCTCAAAATCGTCCGGTCGGAACGCACAATTGCCGCTGCGGTTTCGTCGCAGCTGGATTCAAGACCAAGGATGATTGCCATTGCGCTTTCCCATAGGTGGACGTGGCGCTATGAACAAGTCGCATGACAATGATAACGTTTTCCTCCGACCGTCCGTTACGCATCGGTACACGCCGGTCTCCGCTCGCTTTGGCGCAGGCGGAGATGACGATGGCTGCCATCAAAGCGGCGCATAATCTGCCCGATGATGCCGTCTTCTTGGTCCCGATGCTCGCCACAGGTGACAAGATTCAGGACCGGCCGCTTGCCGAAATCGGTGGCAAGGCGCTGTGGACCAAAGAGCTGGAACGTGCGCTGATCGATGACCAGATCGATATCGCGGTGCATTCGATGAAAGATGTCGAGACCGTGCGCGCAGACATTTTTGACATCGCCGCCATGCTGCCGCGGGCGGATGTGCGCGACCGATTGATTGGTGCAGCGTCGCTGGACGATTTGAAGCATGGTGCGCGGGTCGGGACATCCAGCCCACGGCGGGCGGCGCAGCTGCAACGTGCCCGTCCTGATGTGCGGATAGTCCCCTTGCGCGGCAATGTCGCAACCCGTTTGGCGCATATTGAAAATGGTGATGCGGATGCGACACTTTTGGCCGCGGCCGGGTTGGACCGGCTGGGCATGGCCAATGTCGGCGCGCCATTACCGCTGAGCCAGTTTTTGCCGGCGGCATCGCAAGGCGCGGTGGGCATTGACCGGTTGACCAGTCGCAGCGAGCTCGTCCCGTTTTTGGCGACAATCAACGATGTGGATACCTTTGTCGCCGTTAATGCGGAGCGTGCCTTGCTTGAGGCATTGGGCGGCAATTGCCACTCCCCCATTGCCGCATTGGCGCAGGTCGAGGGTTCCCAGATTCGCTTGAAAGGCGAAGTTTTCACCGCGGATGGCCGGGAAATGCACGCGGGCGAAATCGTCTATGAAGCTACAAGTGATGGTCCGGCACAATTGGCAGATCAATTGCTGGCAAATGCCAGCGATGAACTGCGGAGCATGTTCGTTTCGTGAAGGTGCTGATTCTCCGGCCGCAACCCGGTGCGGATGCCACCGCCCGCCGCTTTACAGCCGCAGGATATGCGCCAGTGCTTATGCCATTGTTCGGCATTGAACATCTGCCGCTGCCATCGGGATCGGTTGACGGATATGATGCCATTGTGTTGACCAGCGGCAATGCCGCCCGCGCCGCGACTGGATTTTTGGAAAACGCGCGGGATATCCCGATCTATGCGGTCGGCAGCGCGACCGCCAGCGCGCTGGCCCATTTGGGTTTGCCAGTCGCTGCGACCGGATCAAGCGGCGTGGAAGCGCTTGTCGGCGTTGCTGCCGCAGACGGCCACAAAAAGCTCTTATGGCTTGCAGGTGAAGACCATAGTGCTGTTCCGCAGGTTGCTGGCGTTCATATCGATATCGCTGTCGTGTATCGAAGCGCGGTGCTGGAAACACCGGCGGACTTCACCGCGCAGGTTGCAGTATGCGATGCAGTCATCCTGCATTCGTCACGCGCGGCGGCCCACTTTGCCGGTCTGTGCGATGCGGGCGGCCTATCGCGGAGCAAAATCACGCTCGCGACGTTTTCGAACGCTATCGCAGCAAGCGCTGGCGACGGCTGGGCACAGATAATTGTCGCCACCTCACCAAATGACGCCGCGTTAATGGACGCAATAGGACAGCATTTTACAAGGATAGATTGCGCCCTGCCGCTGAATGCCGCTATTGAAGGAGCAACATGACCGATTTTCAAACAGCGACCGCGACATCACGCCGTGGATTCACATTCAAGCACATCATGCTGCTTATTTTATGTGCCTTTTTGGGCGGCGCGATTGTTGCCTATGTGATCGCCGACAAATATGGTTTTCTCACGCCATCTGATGCCCCCTTGGCGGTCGAGTCATCCACTGGGGCAGCGGGCAATGTAACCACCACCGATGCTAATGCTATCGCACAGCCGGTTACCGACCAAATGGTTCCAACTTTCCCATCACCCAATATGCTCTCGCCCGAAGCCGCGCGCGCTGATGGGTTGTTGCTCACTTACGCGGTGCGCCGTGCGATAGATAAGGGTGCGCCGCTGGGCGCTCTTGCTGAACAGTTGCGCCTGCGTTTTGGCGCGACCCAGCCGCAATCTGTCGCCGCCGTGTTATCGGCAGGGCAAGCGCCGGTCACGATTGATGCCCTGAAAACCGAATTGCGCGGACTTGCGCCGGTGCTTTTGACGGGCAATCGAGACGACAGCACGTGGGCGACCGTGAAGCGGGAATTGTCGGAACTGTTCGTGCTGCGCAAAGAAAACGGACCATCACTCGCGCCGAATGAACGGCTGATCCGCGCCGAAGCGCTGGTCGATGCAGGCAAGCTTGATCTTGCTGTGACGGAAGTTGTGGCTTTGCCCGGCGCATCCATCGCGCAATCATGGATGGCGCGGGCCAAACGTTTCAGCGATGCGCGTAAAGCGCTCGACCGGCTTGAACAGGTCGCCATCCTTCAACCCGTCGCGGTTCCTGTAATCGTCGCGCCTCCGGTTCAGACCGCACCGTCGGACGTTCCTGTTCCAACCCCCTGAGTTACCCGCTTGAACCCAATGGCGGATGAAACGGCTTAATTGCCTTTCCGCCGTATCGGGACCGGAATGTTGCAAATGTCTGCGCCGCCAGCAGGGATGTTGAAAAAAGCATCCCGCCGATTGGCGCGCGCGTCGGCATAGGCCGCAAAACTTTTGCTGTCTGTCGACAGATATTCGAACGTTGGCACGTCCTTCGCTGCAGTGCCAAGCCGCACGGACAGGATCGGCACGCGCTCTTCTTCCTTCTCGTAAAAGCCAAGTGCACCCGTGCCGCGTGGCAGGCTGGACATATGTTCAATGCCTTCGATCACCCGTCCGACCAGCGCGATGTTGCGGTCCAAGTGCCGCGGCGCATGGCCAATAACGGTATAGAGTTCCGCGCCCGTGCCGGTGTCGGGTGAAAGGTTACGCCCTACACCGACCATGCCGTAGCAGTGCACGGGCCAAAGCCCCTCACGGCCTTGTGCCAGCGGCCAGCCAAGATAGAAGCCATGGGCCGCCGCGTAGGCGTCTGGCCTTCCGTCTGCCCGGGCCAAAATCCAATCCTTCGTCGGCCAGTCAGGGGTGACATAATCC
This sequence comes from Maricaulis salignorans, assembly GCA_943368745.1. Classification (GTDB taxonomy): domain Bacteria; phylum Pseudomonadota; class Alphaproteobacteria; order Sphingomonadales; family Sphingomonadaceae; genus Sphingorhabdus_B. The sequence continues at coordinate 24,098 of CALRLP020000004.1, read as the reverse complement.
TTCGCCCCGACGGTCGCCAATCCTTGCGGCAACGCCTTCTTCTCGGTCGCATCACCCCATTGCACGACATAATTGTCCTGCACGCGGTTGATGCTTGTGCCGTCCCACCAATGCGCGGCGGCGAGTTTGCGGATATTGCTGACCCAACCCTGGCTGAACGGCGCAGGCATCAGTTGAATGACGACGCGGCGTTGCTTGCCTTTCGAATCGGGGGCGAGGTCCATCACCAATACATCCGACGGCGCAATGGCGACCCAGTCGTCCGATTTGGCTGCCGCCACAATCTCCGAAGGCGCGGGATAGGTTTTGGCCTCCTGCGCAGAGACGGGAAGAGCGGCGCATATCGCGGCGCTGGCGAACAGGGGCAGATATCTTTTCATCAATACGATTATGGCAAATCACTGTGCCTTGCGAAAGCGGAAAGGAGCGGCTAGGGGCGTGCGTCCCTTAGGGGAATGCGGAGACGTGGCCGAGTGGTCGAAGGCGCACGCCTGGAAAGTGTGTATAGGGGTGACTCTATCGTGGGTTCGAATCCCACCGTCTCCGCCACAGATTGATTCATTTGCATCAGATGCGGTGAACCAAGGCTATGCCGTCCCCACTGGATGCTATTTGTCCGGCCCGTTGCCTGAATAGTAATCAACTATAAAATAACAAATAACATCAATTCTAATGTGAATGTGACACAGATTTCACAATTGTAAGTTTGCATTACTCCATTTTGTTCTGCCATGCCGCGGCACAGCGGGGATTGGGGTATAATAGCCAAGCGGCATCATCACCTCCCTGCATGACAAAGTTACAGTGCATTCAGCGGGGGACATATGCCATTGCGTTTCTTACAGCGGCCCTTGGGCCTTGTGGTTTTAGTGGCACTGGCCAGTTCAGGCTGTGCACCTGTCCATATGCAGGGCGCGATGAAGAATGTTGGCCGTACAGCGGAAGCGGACAGCTTCGCGTCAGTCCGCAACAGCCCACTTTCGGCTGCCGCGCATTACGCCACGGCTATGAATTTCCTAAACGGACCATCGGTCACGCGGGGCGACCTTGAAATGGCGTTAAGCGGTTTTCAAACCGCTGCCCGATTGGCGCCGGATCTTTGGGAGCCGCTCGCCGGGGCCGCATTAACGTCATACCAGCTTGGCAATGTTCGCGAGGCCATGAACCAGATGGCGCAAGCGATTGAACGACGCGGCGAAGCTGGGCCAATGGCTGTGCCCATGGCATTGCTGGCATATCGTGCGGGGGAACCGGAATTCGCCCGGGCTGCTTTGGAGCGCGCAGACCGAACCGGTGACTTGGATATGGTTGGATTAAACTTTTTGGACGCTGCGTTTGCAGGTACCGGCTGGCGCCCTGCGTCAACGTCTCCCTCATCCTCCAGCGCACCCATGATTCCGCCGGCTGACTCCGGCACAGGCAACGCAGCAGCCAGCGCTGCGGGTGACGACGGACCAGGCGTAGTCATCGAAGCTTATCTGATCCGAGAAACCCGCGGCTCATCGGGAAATCGCGGACTGAACCTGCTCGATGGGCTCTCTGTGCAGTTCGGCGGAACGTTACTCAATTACAGTTACGATTTGGCAGCGGACAGCACAGACACGAAGACAGGCAACCTCACGATCACCGCACCAGCCATCAATTATTCGCTTAATCTGGCGTCGAACAGCCAATCGCACGTCACGCTTGAAGCAAGCCCGGTTGTTCTTGCCCGCGAAGGCAAGAAGTCCAAATTTGCCGAAGGCGGATCTGTGCTAATCGTTCCCCTTTCGGATCGCAGCCAGCCAATCGAACGCGATGTGGGTGTAACGCTTGAAGTAACTCCGCAGCGAATTGGTTCAAACGACGTCGATCTCGACGTCGTTTTGGAAATGTCGAACATTACAGGGCAGTCATCGGTGAATGTCGGGCGTGGCGCAAGCATCCTCGAAACGGACAAAACCCATGTCGAGGTGTCGGTCAAACTGCCTTATGGCAAGGCGATCGTCGTCGGATCGGGAGACTCGCTGAATCGGCGGAGCACGAACAGCCGCTCCATAACGCCGGTTGCGATACCAGGGCTTTCGCGGCGGGGCCTGTCAGTCGACCGTCGTGAGGTGCTTGTCGTGCTTACAGCGCGTGCACCCAATAGCGATAACCGGGCGTCGCGCAGCCCTTCGGAATGGAGTCAAATATTGTTTGGCGCGACTTTGTCTCCGTCCAAGCAATACGGACGACGCCCCTCCGAAACGCCAGCGCCGTCGTTCCAAATGCTATTACCGTCCAAGTTAAATTGATGCGCGATTGTAATATCACCCGTTCGCGGCGCACACAGACAATATACGGACCAAAAAAGTGAATTAATGACGATTTGTCAGGGAAAATATTATGAAAAATAGAAAATTATTTAAAGCTCTTATTGGTTCGTTACTTATCGGAGCTCCTGTAACGGCGTTTGCGCAGGACATTGGAGCGAACGCCAGTGCGTATGCCGATTATGAGGCCAGTGTCGACGACATGAATGCGTCTTATCAAGGCTATTTCGGGGTGACCAGTGCGACCGGTAGCGACGATGTGGTTTACAATATGTCGTTCAACAATGGTGGCAATCTCTACCAAGACAATGTGAACGTAGTTCCTAATCCAGTGAACTTCACCGGCAAGACTGCGGCGCAGAAAATCGGCTACGCAAGCGATTTATGTGCCTCACAGGTCGCGTATAATACGCTTAAGGCAAAAGGCGTTGCTTTGTCTGACGAACAGGAAGCCCGATATGAGCGTGTTCGGGACAAATTCTGCCTTTTGGTCAGCCGGGCCGCCAAGCTCCAGCAGCGGATTGAAAAGTTCAATGAAATTAAAGACAATGGAATAACCTTATTTCAACGCTACGCCCGGGCGACGCCAAGCTATGACGGGCATGACCGTACCATTCAAATGGGACTGCAGTTGCAATTTTACCCGTTCATCTCCGGTGTATGCGGTTCACTAGACGGTGACCAGACAACGACGATCACGACAGAGCTAGATTATTGTAAAAAGAACATGAAGTCCGTTGCCTCCGGACTTAGCTCAAAGGGCCTCGACAAAAACAAGCTTGAAGAGCGCTTTGTGTATGCGTCATGGTTGCAATGGTCCGACGATGATCGCCAACCGCTGAATGTCGTCAAGCGGCTGCGTGAGATGAAGGGTTCAGATACCGGATCGTGCGGAAAAATAATCCCCATCAAAATCATTTATGGCGGGCATGTGACCGCGACACTGTATCTTGGTGTTGACAGCATTGATGGCGATACGATCAACCTGAAAGCCTGTGCGGTTTTCCATTATAGCGGCGACGACAAAACGGTTGGCTTGGGGACAATTTCGTTCACCGCGCCCTTTGGCTATCTCGGCCAGTTGGAAGCCATGCGGGACAAGGCCAAGGATAATGTGTCCGCGAAGGTTGAAAGCAAGATTGATGCCCGCGTGAGCGATCTTCTGGGCGACAAAAGCAAAATGCAGAGCATGCTCTATACCATCGATAAAATGAAGACATTGATGGAAACGATTAAGCAGCAAGCTGCATAATCGGACTGCTGCTGCACGCGTTTGACGCCGCCATTGCACAGATCGTGCCTCGGCGGCGTCAACTGCCTCCCCAATCCTAAAAGTGCGGTCTTATTTCGCCCGCGCGGCGATCCATTCATCGACCCGGCGTTCAAGGATAGACAAAGGTTGCGAACCCGACGCGATCAAAAGGTCGTGGAAACCCTTGATATCGAATTTCGCGCCAAGCGCAGCCTCAGCCTTTTTGCGCTCCGCCATGATTTTGAGCATGCCAATCTTGTAGCCAGTGGCTTGCCCGGGCAGCGTGATATAGCGGCGTACTTCGGAACGTGACCGTTCAATCGGCTGCCGACCCGTCGTGTTCATATAGGTCACGGCTTCGTCTTCGGTCCAACCCAGCGCGTGGATGCCGGTGTCGGTGACGAGACGCGCTGCACGGAACAGCTCTGCATCCAGCCGCATGAAATCCGCCGCAATGTCGGGAAACGCATTCATTTCCTTGCACAAAGCTTCGGCATATAGTCCCCAGCCTTCGCCAAACGCGACATAGCCCGTGACCGAACGGAATTTGGGCCCGCCTTGCTGCCGCACCTGAATGTCGCCCTGAGTGTTGTGCCCGGGAACCGCCTCATGACACATCAGCGTGTACAGCGCCGCTGGATCGGGGGTCGTACCCACAAGATGCACATAGGTGCGGGCGGGGCGCTTGCCATCGGGGCTTGGCGCAGACGCGTGCGCGGCACCGCCGGCGACTTCGCTAAACGCAGGTTCGCGCACCACTTCAATGCCGAACGCTGGCGTCATGCCGAAATAAGCTGGCAACAGCGTGCGCGTTTTGGCGACAAAGGCATTTGCGGTGGCGAGATATTCGGCACGCGCGGCGTCGTCAAAAGGCTTTGGCGGATATAGCCTGGCGCGTTCGGCGTAGAAAGCGCTGCGGTCCTTGAACCCTGCCTTTTGTGCGAGGGTGTCTTGTTCCGCCTCAATGCGCGCCACTTCCTGAAGACCAATTTTGTGAATTTGGTCTGCGGTATAGTCGGTTGTCGTGTTGAGCTTCAGTTCGTTTGCGTAATAGTCCGCACCGCCGGGAAGCGAAATGGCACCAACGCGGCCGCTTGGAGCAGCTGGCAAGCTTGCCTTGCCCCATGCAATCACCCGGCCATAAGCAGGCTTCAGATCAAGAATGGCCGCCCGCGCTTCGGCGAGCATGGCGTCCGCATCGCTGCGCGCGATTTTGCCCGCGGTGACCAATGCTTCGGTCTTGGCCTGAACATCTGCCCAAAGCGCCGAGTCTGGTCCGGCCGTGAATGGCGCGCCGCTGGTGAGCTTCTCGCTGCCGGAAATGACAGACTCGACCTGAAATTTGGGTGCGCGAATGCCAGCGCGTTCGCTCGCTTGAGTCCGCTCAATCGCCATGTCCAGCACCGCAGGCATGCCGCGCAACCGGGCGATGTAATTCTTTAGGTCCGTGAGGTCGGCGACCCCATGGGTGTTGACCAAAAAGTCTGCCAGCTGGCTGTGCACCGAATATAGACGCGAGTAGAAAGGCGGGCGGTACATCCGGTTTGCTTCGCTCATGACAGCGCGCTCGGCTTCCAATGCCCAGATGTCGAAATTCACCTGTGCTTCGGGCGAAAGGTCGGCGCGGTTGAATGCCGCTTTCATGCGGGCAACGCTTGCCTGACGCCATTTAACCTGTTCTGCTGCCGCTTTGTCGCTGATATCATTCCAGCGGTCACCGCCGTCCTTGAGACCAAGGCGCGTTGCCACTTGCGGCTGTTGCTTGAGATATTCGCTGAATTCCGCATCCAGAAATGCGGTTAGCCGCGCATCTTCGCTTGCGATGCCGACTGACGTGGCCGGGGCTTGGGCGTATATAGCGGTGGCTGGCAAAATCAGGTTGGCACACACGGCCGCGACGCCCATTTTCAAAATACTTTTCATAAACTCTCCATCTATTTGCGGTGGACCGTATGCCTGTGCGCCAGTCATGTGAAGCGATTTTAATGGCACGAACCAATGCCAGCGGTTAGTCGGCGCAGATGGATTCACGTAACTGGCAGTTCTGGGTTGATCGCGGCGGGACATTTACCGATGTGATTGGCCGTTCGCCCGATGGCGCAATCGAAACCGTCAAGCTTTTGTCGGAAAACCCCGAACAGTATCGCGATGCCGCTATCGCGGCAGTCCGGATGATTACCGGCATATCCGATGGCCCGCTGCCGCCCGTTGAAATGCGGATCGGCACGACGGTCGCAACCAACGCGTTGCTTGAGCATAAGGGCGAGCCCACCTGCCTTGCCATTACGCGCGGTTTTGGCGACGCGCTGCGCATTGGGTATCAAGAGCGGCCCAAATTATTCGTGCGGCATATTGCGCTGCCCGAACCAATGCATGGCAAAGTCATTGAGATTGACGAGCGGATCAATGCCAAGGGCGACGTGCTGATGCCGCTGGACGAAGATGCTGCGCGCACGGGCCTGCAAGCGGCGTATGATGCGGGATATCGCGCGCTCGCCATCGTCTTGATGCATGGATATTTGTATACCCAGCATGAAGAGCGACTGGCGCAGATCGCGGCCGAAATCGGCTTTCCCCAAATTTCGGTTAGTCATGTCATTGCGCCCCTGATCAAACTGGTCGGGCGCGGCGATACGACGTTGGTCGATGCCTATTTGTCGCCTGTGTTGCGGCAATATGTCGAGCAGTTGAAGGCCGACGCTGGCGGCAACATTTCCGCATTGTTCATGCAATCAAATGGCGGCCTGACCAGCAGCGAAAGCTTCCGCGGCAAAGATGCCATCTTGTCTGGCCCCGCAGGCGGCATTGTCGGCATGGCGAAAACTGCGGCGCATGCGGGCATTACCAATATCATCGGTTTTGACATGGGTGGCACGTCCACTGACGTGTCGCATTATGCCGGACATTATGAACGCGAAAGCGAAACAATGGTCGCAGGCGTGCGGATAAGAGCGCCGATGATGCGGATCCATACCGTTGCCGCGGGTGGTGGTTCAATCTGCACGTTTGATGGCGCGCGTTTCCAAGTTGGACCCCATTCGGCAGGCGCCGTCCCCGGTCCTGCCTGTTACCGGCGTGGTGGGCCGCTGACGGTGACGGATTGCAATGTCATGCTGGGCAAGATTGTCCCTGCGCATTTCCCGAACATATTTGGACCCGACGGCAACCAGCCGCTCGACGCCGACATGGTGCGCGATAAATTTGAAGCGCTTGTTGTAGACGTTGCCGCCGCGACCGGAAAGCAGATGTCCGCGGAGGAAATTGCCGAAGGTTTCGTCGCGATTGCGGTTGCCAACATGGCCAATGCGATCAAGAAAATCTCCATCGAGCGCGGGCATGATGTTACCCGCTATACCTTGGCTTGCTTTGGCGGAGCAGGGGGGCAGCATGCCTGTTTGGTTGCGGATGCGCTTGGCATGGACCGGGTGATGATTCATCCGCTGGCGGGAGTGTTGTCGGCTTATGGCATGGGTCTCGCGGATCGGCGGGCGATACGCGAGCGCACATTTGGCGGCGCGCTGGAACAGGCAACGCTCGGCCCGATTGTGCAAAGCCTGTCGGCCGAAGCGGAAGCGGAATTGCGCGCGCAGGGCGTTGATGGCGACATCACCAGCGAAGCCACTGTGCACATCCGCTATGTGGGGACCGATAGCAGCATCGAGATAGCTTTTGGTGATGTGACCGCGATGCAGGCGGCGTTTGAGGCACGGCACAGCAGCCAATTTGGTTTCGTCAGCGACAAAGCTTTGGTGGTCGAAATGGTGCGGGTGGAGGCCATTCATGCGAGTGCATTTGATGCCGATATCCATTTTGCACAATCGGCCGGTTCCAATCTGCCGATCAGTAACGTCTCGTGCTTTATGGCCGGCGCGCATCATGATGCGCCATTATATGACCGCAGCGCTCTGGCTGGTGGATTTTCAGCAATGGGCCCGGCGATCATCATTGATCCGGTTTCGACGACAATTGTCGAGCCGGGCTGGAAGGTCGCGGTTGATGCGATTGGCAATTTGATGCTGTCGCGATCTTCGGCGCGCACGACGGGCGGCGTGGTCGGCACAGAAGTCGACCCCGTCCGCTTGGAAATCATGGGTGGCCTGTTCATGGCCATTGCCGAGGAAATGGGCGCGGCACTTCAACATAGCGCATCATCAGTGAACATCCGCGAGCGGCTGGATTTTTCCTGTGCGCTGTTTGATGCCCGTGGAAACCTGGTTGCCAATGCGCCGCATATGCCCGTGCATTTGGGTTCAATGGGTGAAAGCGTGCGGACCATATTGTCACGGCGTGGCGATAAAGCCGATGGCCGTGGTATCTGCGCCGGAGATGTTTACGCATTGAACGCGCCCTATGACGGCGGCACCCATTTGCCCGACATCACGGTTATCATGCCCGTCTTTGTGGCGGACGATGATGGGGCGCCCGCCTATTTCGTTGCCGCCCGTGGGCACCATGCGGATATTGGCGGGATTACCCCGGGCTCTATGCCGCCCAACAGTCGGTCAGTGGACGAAGAAGGCGTTTTGATCGACAATATGCTGATCGTCGAAAGCGGTCGGTTCCGGGATATTGAGGTTCGCCATCTGCTGGCATCCGGCACATGGCCATCGCGCAATATCGAACAGAATATTGCGGATTTGAAAGCGCAAATTGCCGCCTGTACAAAGGGCGCGTCAGAACTTGTGCGCATCAGTAACGATTATGGTGCCGATGTGGTGTGCGCCTATATGCATCATGTGCAGGACCATGCCGAAGAAGCGGTGCGGCGGTTAATCTTGCGCCTTTCCGATGGCCATTTCCGTTATGCGATGGACAATGATGCCGTGGTTGAAGTGCGGGTGTCGGTGGACCATGCGGCCCGTACGGCGACAATTGATTTCACCGGAACGTCCGCGCAACTGCCCGACAATTTCAACGCCCCTGTTTCCGTGGTGCGCGCCGCGGTGCTGTATGTTGTGCGCACGTTGATTGATGACAATATCCCGATGAACGAAGGATGTCTGAAGCCGATTACCATAATCGCACCCGAAGGCACATTGGTACACCCGCATTATCCGGCTGCGGTCGTTGCAGGGAATGTTGAGACCAGCCAAGTTATTACCGACGCGGTGTTTGGCGCGCTTGGCGTGATGGCGGGCGCGCAGGGGACGATGAATAATTTCACGTTCGGTAATGCGACATATCAATATTATGAAACGATAGCTGGCGGCTCTGGCGCTGGGCCCGACTTTGACGGTGCTTCAGTCGTGCAGACGCATATGACCAACAGCCGTCTGACCGACCCCGAAATATTGGAAACGCGCTTTCCGGTTCTGCTTGAGGAATTCTCCGTACGCGCAGGTTCCGGGGGGCGCGGATTGCATCATGGGGGCGATGGCGCAGTGCGCCGTGTCCGGTTCCTTGAGCCAATGACGGCGGGCATATTGTCGAACCGACGCAAAGTGCCGCCTTTTGGTTTGGCGGGCGGTGAACATGGCATGCGCGGTATCAATCGCGTCCAGCGCGCCGATGGCAATGTGGAAATTTTCGGGGCAACCGCTACCGTTGAAATGAACGTCGGCGATGTTTTTGAAATCGAAACGCCGGGCGGCGGCGGTTATGGCAAGGCGTAGGCAAAAGGGGACATAGACTGATGTGGGTTTTGCTGGGGATCGCCGTCATTGTGATTGGCTTTATGCTGCGGTTCAACCCGTTGCTGGTCATTATCGCATCCGCAGCCGTAACGGGCATCGCGGCGGGCCTGGACGTGCACGCGATAATCTCTGCTTTTGGCAAAGCCTTTAATGACGCGCGATATGTGTCCATTGTTTGGATTGTGTTGCCCGTCATTGGAATGCTGGAGGCATTCGGTCTTCAGGAACGCGCGCGCGGGCTGATCTCCGGACTGAAAGGTGCAACGACCGGGCTGCTGTTGGCGGGCTATCTTTTGATGCGGCAAGCAACTGCGGCGTTGGGATTAACGTCAGTCGCCGGTCATCCGCAAACCGTGCGCCCGCTTGTCGCGCCAATGGCAGAGGCGGCAGCTGAAAAGCAGGCAGGCACTTTGCACGACAAGCAACGGGAGGAAGTGAAAGCCTTCTCCGCCGCCACGGACAATATCGGCCTGTTTTTCGGCGAGGATATTTTTCTCGCCATCGGTTCGATATTGCTCATGAAGGGATTGCTCGAACAATATGGCATTATCTTGGAACCGTTCGAGCTTTCGGTCTGGGCGATCCCGACCGCGATTGCTGCGTTTCTGATACATGGCTTCAGGCTCTGGCTGCTCGACCGCCGCTTACATGCCCAGGCGGCATCTGTGGTCGCATCGGACGAAGTAGCATGATTACGCTGACGTGGGTCTATGTTATCGCCGGCGCCGCGTTTGCGGCGTTCGCTGTGTTCAACCTCATCGACAAAGCCAATCCGCGGCGCTTTGGCAATGCCGCCTTTTGGGGGCTGATGGCGGTGAGCATGTGGGCGGGCGATGTGCTGGGTGATTTTGGCAATGGGCTGCTTGTGCTCGCTTTGGTGGCGATTGCTGGCTTCGGCGGGCTCGGCAAGACAAAGGCGGACGACGTTCCGGAAGCGACCAAAAATCAGCGCGCGGCAAAATATGGTAACGGCCTGTTCGCGATAGCGCTGGTTATTCCCGCGACCGCGCTTGCGGGTACATTTTTGTTCAAACAATTCCCCGCATATTTCGATGTAAAGCAAGTGACGCTGATCTCGTTGGCGCTGGGCGTATTGCTTGCGCTTGCGGTGGGGCATGCGTGGTTGCGTGCAGCGCCTGCATTGCCGCTGTCGCAGGGGCGGCGCTTGATGGATTCGGTCGGTTGGGCGGCGATATTGCCGCAAATGCTTGCAAGCCTTGGCGCCGTGTTCGCGTTGGCGGGCGTCGGCGATGTGGTGGGCGGGATAATCCAGCAAGCCATTCCTGCGGGCAGTCTTGCCGGTGCGGTCATTGCATTCGGTGTGGGGATGGCGTTGTTCACCATGATCATGGGCAATGCCTTTGCCGCATTTCCGGTGATGATCGCGGCGATTGGTATGCCATTGCTTATCAAGCAATATCATGGCGACCCAGCGATCATCTGCGCCATCGGTATGCTTGCCGGATTTTGCGGGACGCTGATGACGCCGATGGCTGCAAACTTCAACTTGGTGCCGGCGGCTTTGCTGGAACTAAAAGACGAAAATGCGGTCGTCAAAACGCAAATCGCAACGGCCGTGCCGCTGCTGATTGTCAACATTGCACTCATTTATTTTCTGGCGTTCCGATGACCCATTTAACACCCGCAATCGCGTCACAATTTGCGTGCACCACGCTCAACCATTTGGGAAAACCATATCCCTATAAAATGGATCTCGTACTGAACGGGCCTGAGGATGCGCGCATCCCGTCTGCGTTCCACCCTATCTTCCACGGTAGCTTTGACTGGCACAGTTGCGTGCATGGCTGGTGGCAAATCATGCGTCTTGCGCGCTTGTTTCCGGATATGCCCGAAACGGCTGCCATTTACGCCCGCGCTAACGAAATGCTGGTGTCTGAAAAAGTTACGGTTGAGCGTGCCTTTCTTGACCGACCAATGTCTGCAGGTTTTGAACGTCCTTATGGTTGGGCGTGGTTGCTGGCATTGCATGCGGAGCTCGAACGCCATGATGGCCCTTGGGCGAGGGCGCTGGAGCCGCTTGCGCTTGCCTTTGCGGAGCGATTCCATGCGTTTTTGCCAAAGCTGACTTATCCCTTACGCGTCGGCACGCATTTCAACATTTCGTTTGCGCTGGTGCTCGCTGGTGAATGGGCCGAAGATCGCGATCCCGTCTTGTCAGACCTTATTGCGGCGAAAGCGAGAGGCTGGTTTTTAGGCGACCGAAACTGCCAAGCTTGGGAACCGGGCGGTGACGAGTTTTTGTCATCAGCATTGACCGAAGCCTTGTTGATGAGCCGTGTCTTATCAAAGGCGGAGTTTCAGACATGGTTTGACGCGTTCCTCCCCGAAGCCGTTGCGGGCCGTCCTGATAGCCTGTTTACCCCTGCCATTGTTTCGGACCGCAGCGACGGGAAGATCGCGCATCTCGACGGATTGAACTTAAGCCGCGCGTGGTGTTGGCGCGCGATTGCCGCGCGGCTGGGTCCGCAGCACCCTGTCTCGTCCGTGGCCGAACGAACCGCGCTTGAACATCTTGAAGCCAGCCTGCCGCATGTTACCGGTGACTATATGGGCGAACACTGGCTCGCGACATTTGCGCTGCTTGCTATTCAGCCGCCGGCGTAAATTCAATCTGGCTGGCCGCCGCGCCGGACATGATGAAGCCGATGGGGCGTTCGGTTTCTTCCTGCAGATGGGCGATGATGCTGGCAGTGCGCGCGAGCAGCGAAATACCTTTCAGCGCCGCGAGCGGGAAGCCCACATCAAGCATGACCGCAGGGATCGCGCCATTGACATTGATGGGCAGTGCGCGGCCAATCGCATCCGGTAAAACATCGCGGATGGTGTAAAGCATCCCGATATGCTTGCCGACAATCCCATGTTCTTCGGCAAGGCGAAGCAAAAGATTGGCGCGCGGGTCGCCATCCGAATGCTGTGGATGCCCAAATCCGGGGATTGCCTTTTTCTCGGCGCGCAGCGCGATGATTTTTTCTTTGGCAATGTCTGATGCGTTGGCGCCAGTGGCTTCCGTCGCCTCAACGCATTCCGCATAAAAACGTCCGGCGACTTCTGCGCTGCCCAAGACGACGCTGCCACAACCCAGCAGGCCTGCGGCTACTGCACCATGAAATGCTTCTGGCGCTGCGGCATAGGTCATCCGCGATGCGACGACGCTTGGCACTAGGCCATGCTCCGCAATCGCGGCGAGCACCGCATTGCAAAAGAACAGTTGAGTCGGTGTGGGCAGCGTGCCTGTCACAAGCATCCAGAAGTAGCTGGTGAAATCGACTTTGCCGATTACCTCTTCGCACAAATCCATACCGCGCACGTGGATGCTGTGCGCATCCGATGTGCAGATAGAGGTGAAAGGTGCGTCTTGTTTGCCGATACGCATAGCTACTCCATATTTCGAATTTCGAAGTTGATTTCGTTATTCGAATTTTCTACGATGAAGTCAAGTCTGGAGACACAAAATGGCGAAGCCGCTGAACAATATCACTGTTCTCGAAATGGGAACATTTATCACTGGGCCTGCGGCCGGAATGTTGCTGGCTGACTTGGGCGCGACTGTTATCAAGATTGAGCAGCCCAAGGTCGGCGACCCGTTCCGTGCCTTCCGCGGCGCATTATACAGTCCGCATTTCCAAACGTACAACCGGAATAAGAAGAGCATCACGCTGGATACACGGCTGCCCGAAGACTTGGCGGTTTTCGATGCGTTGTTGGCGGACGCAGATGTCTTCATTCAGAATTTTCGACCCGGCGTTGCCGACAAAATTGGTGTTTCGCCATCGCGATTACAGACGCTGAACCCGCGTTTGATCTATGCGTCTATTTCCGGCTTCGGCAATGAAGGTCCCGACCGTGATCGACCCGCTTTCGACACCGTGGCGCAAGCGGTTAGCGGGTTTTTGCGTTTGCTCGTAAACCCCGTGCATCGCCGTGTCGTAGGCCCGGCGCTTGCGGACTCGCTGACCGGTTTCTACGCCGCATATGGTGTATTGGCGGCGTTGTACGAACGTGAGCGGACGGGCAAAGGCCGCTTGGTGGAAACGTCGATGTTTGAATCGATGGCGCATTTCAATCTTGATGACTTCACGCATTATTTCTCTGACAACCAAATCATGGGGCCATATAGCCGCCCCAACGTGTCGCAGTCTTATGTGTTTGAATGTGCGGACGGGGCCTGGATCGCGTTGCACATGTCGTCGCCGCCCAAATTCTGGGAAAATCTTGCGACGGCGGTTGGGCAGCCTGACATGCTGTCGCTTCCCATGTTTGAAAGCCGTGAGGCACGCATTGCCAATTACGAAAATGTGATTGGCTTCTTGGCGCCGATCTTCAAGACACGAGATCGCCAGACATGGTGCGATATGCTGCGCGAATTGGAAGTGCCGCATGCCCCGGTTAACACGTCGCAAGAAGCGATTGAATCCGAACAAGCCAAAGCGCTGCAGCTTTGCGTGGAGGATCCCAATGGCCCGCATGGTGTGTTCCGGACGATTAGATCGCCCGTGACTTTTGACGGCGAACGTGCTCTTGAAGTGACCGCTCCGCCAGTGCTTGGTGCGCATGATGAAGAGCTGGTGGCGCCGCTGCGAAGGACATTGGGAAGGTCGAATTAATGGCTAAAATCGAGAAAGACCCTGAGTATCTCTCGACGCTCGAACGTGGTCTTTCCGTTTTGCGGGCCTTTGACGACCAACATCCTGAAATGCGGTTAAGTGAGGTCGCTGCGGTGACCGGCCTTAGCCCCGCCGTCGCCCGGCGCTGTCTCAATACCCTTGTCGCCTTGGGCTATGTGGCCCAGCATGATCGCAGCTTCCTCCTAAAGCCTGAAGTTCTGGCGTTCGGTTCTGCCTTTCATTCGTCGATGCATCTTGAACAGGTGGTTGTTCCCGCCTTGCAGTCGCTGCGCGATGAAACGGGCGACAGCGCGTCGATCGTTTCGCTGGCGGGCAAGGATATTTTATACCTCGCGCATGTATCGACCAACCGCCGTATCCGGTTGGGGGTAAATGTCGGCACGCGCTTTCCGGCGCATGCCACGTCAATGGGCAAGGCCATATTGGCGTTCTTATCGGACAGCGAGATTGCGGCATTCTTAGAGACCGCACCCTTTGACAAATTTACAGAGCATACGGTGACGACAGCGGATGCCATGCGCGAGCGGTTGCGGCTCATCCGCGAACGCGGATATGACTCTGCCTTTGATGAGCTGGATTTTGGTATCGTGTCGGTGGCTGTGCCGGTGTTTGATTCATCACGGCGCGTAATTGCCGCGGTGAACTGTTCGACATCAACGACTCGCATATCCCAAGAAGAACTGATTACGACGCGGCTCCCGCTGCTTCGCGAAGCCGCGGCAGAGATTGAATCCTCGCTTCGCAGATTTCCGTCGTTGGCCACCGCGTTACAGGCGGATTCATCCGTATAAATATTCGCATATCGAACTTGACTTCGATTTTCGAACGAATTAGAACTATGTGATACGCTTCGGTGATAGAAGGCGTTCGACATAATCCGGGGAGGATGAAGAATGGCATTTCAGTCTGCAAAATGGGCTTCGGCGGCCTTAGTAACTTTGATGGCGTCGGCTGCGACGGTACCAAGCATCGCATATGCACAAGATTCGGCTGCTGAAGAAGCGCCACAGGAAATCGTGGTCAGCGCGCTTCGTCGCGACCAAAATTTGCAGGACGTGCCAGCGGCGGTTACCGCCTTCAGCACAGAAGCCATCGAGAATGCAGGCATTGAAAAGCCGCTCGACTTCATCAACCTGACGTCCAACGTCAATTTGGTGGAAACACAGAATTCCGGCAACGCGTTCATCATTATCCGCGGCATCACGCAGGCACGTAACAGCGAGCCTTCGGTTGCAGTCGTTATCGACGGCGTTCAGCAAGTTAACCCTGCTGCATTCAACCAAGAGCTGGTTGATATTGCGCAAATCGAAGTTCTTAAGGGCCCTCAGGGTGGTCTTTATGGTCGCAACGCAATCGGCGGTGCGATCATCATCACCAGCCAGAAGCCAACCGACGAATTCTCCGGCAGCATCAAGGCTGGCGTTGACAACGGCTTTGGCTGGAACGTCCGGGCAGGCATTAGCGGCCCACTTTCCGACACTGTTAAGTATCGCATGTCGGGTTCGTACCGCGATACCAAGGGTTATCTGCCAAACACATTCCTGAAGGAAGATGCAGATCCTGTTAAGGACCTTTCGCTGCGCGGCAACCTGCTGTTCGAACCAGGCAATGGCTGGACCGCTGACTTGCGCGCATCTTATGCAAAGCTCGAAACACAGGCGCTCTATTTCAACATCGTCAACGACGTGAATGATGTCAGCCTGCCGATCCGCGTTAACAACCGCGGCATCAACAACCGCGATATTCTGAACGTTGCGGCGAAGTTCGCTTATGAGGGCGACGGCTTCACGGCAACGTCCATTACCTCTTATGACACCGTTAAGGAAATCCTGACCGGCGACGCATTTGACTTCCGTCCGGTCACTGAATCCTTCTTGTACCGTCCAGCCAATTCGCCTTTCGGCTTTGGTCTGGGTTACGGTATCGATATTGCACAAAGCCAATATCTGGACGTTAAGGCCGTCAGCCAGGAAATCCGTATTGAGTCGCCAAAGAACGACAAATTGTTCTGGATGTTCGGTGGCTATTTCATCGATACACAGCGTTTCATTTCAACCGGAAATCTGGTCGATTTTGGCCAAGGTGTGTTCCCGGTTTACCGCACGCCTTCCACCAACCCCGCAAGCCCGCAACAGACGTTTCTTGCCGACAGCCAGAATAACTTCGCGTGGGCTGTATTCGGGAATTTGGGTTACGAATTTTCCGACCAGTTCCGCGTCGACGCATCGCTGCGCTATGACCGTGACAAGCGCGTAAATACGACACTTACGCCACGTGGATATTTGCCAAACGTTCCCGGTTTTCCGCAGGGCGTAACGGGCGAAAAGCGCCGTGTAACGTTTGACGATCTTCAGCCGAAGGTAACATTGACCTATCAGCCAACCGACGACGTAACTTTGTACGGCGGATACAGCCGTGGGTTCCGTTCAGGCGGCTTTAACCAGACTGGCGTTGGCGGCGTTGCCCGCAGCAACGGCATCGTTGGCGTTTCGGATATCTTTAAGGACGAAACCGCAACAACATTTGAAGCAGGGGTGAAATCCCGTCTGCTGGATCGCAAGCTGACTTTGAACGCAGCGGTGTATTCGACAATGTCGAAGAACAGCTACTTCTTCGTCTTCCTTGCCGCCAACTCGACGCAGAACCTTGGCAACGTGCCAAAGACCCGCATTCAAGGGTTTGAGGTTGAAGCCAATTTCCGTCCAACATCGGACCTTCAGTTGAACGCTGCCGCCGGCTACACATTCAGCGAAATCAAGGAATTCCCCGACGCTTCAGCGATTGGCAACGAAGCGCCGTTGATATCGCGTTACACGTTCAACCTTGGCGCACAATATACGCCACAGTTGACCGATGCGCTTGATGGCCTGTTCCGCGTGGATTATCGCCGCACGGGCAAGACATGGTGGGAGCCATTCAACACCACGGTTCGCGCGCCAGTCGATTTGGTCGATGCGCGCCTTGGTGTCAGCAGCGACAGCTGGACAATGGCTGCTTTTGCCAGCAATCTGTTCAACGAAAAATATAACGCTGAATTCTCACCCGGCGGCTTTGTTTTCAAGGCACGTCCGCGTATTTACGGGTTGGAAGCCAGCTACAAATTCTAAGGAGCGTTTATGACCAAAGTCCTCGTCCTATATTATTCCAGCTACGGCCACATTGAGGCCATGGCAGAGGCCGTTGCAGAAGGTGCACGGTCGGTCGAGGGTACGGTCGTCGACGTTAAGCGGGTCCCTGAACTGGTACCCGACGAAGTTGCGGCTGCTGCGCATATCAAGGTTGATCAGGCTGCACCTATCGCAACGCCTGATGAGCTTGCAAATTACGACGCCATCATTTTCGGAACGCCCACACGTTTCGGAAATATGGCGGCGCAAATGCGCAACTTCCTCGATCAAACCGGCGGTTTGTGGTTCGCGAATGCTTTGGTGGGCAAGGTCGGGAGCGTATTCTGCTCAACGGCCAGCCAGCATGGCGGACAGGAAACAACGATTACATCATTCCACACAAGCTTGCTGCATCATGGCATGGTCATTGTTGGTCTGCCGTATACCTTTAAGGGCAACAGCGAGATGGGCGAAATCAGCGGCGGCACGCCTTATGGCGCAACGACGCTTGCCGGAAATGATGGCAGCCGGATGCCAAGTGAAAACGAATTGGCAGGGGCCCGATTCCAAGGCAACCATGTCGCACAGATCGCAGGCAAACTGATCGCCTGACACGCGATTATAATCATTTAAGCGGACGAGGACACACAGCATGAGCACGCAAATTCTTGCAAAAAGACTGCATCACACAGCCTATGTAACGAAGGATCTCGAAGCGACGCGCGCCTTTTACGAAGACGTGCTGGGTTTCCCGTTGATGGCAACATATTGCGAGAAAGACGAGCTTTTCGGTAAAGAACGTACCTATTGCCATTGCTTCTTTGAATTGGCCGATGGCAGCGCGCTTGCCTTCTTCCAATTTGCCGACCCCGCGGACCAAGCTGAATTCGGTCCTGAAATGCCGGAATCGCCATTCATTCACATCGCTTTGCAAGTCGAGAAAGACGGTCAGGCAGAACTTGAGCAGCGTATCGCGGCTGCGGGTATAACCGAGCCGCAGACATATACGCTTGAGCATGGCTATTGCCGTTCGGTCTATGTCAAAGACCCGAACAACATGACGCTTGAGTTCACTTATGACGCGCCGGAAGCCGCGCCGCTTGATGAACAACGCCGTGCCGAAGCGCGCTCGGAACTGAGCCGCTGGCTTGCGGGCGACCACAGCAACAACAACCCGTTCCGCGCGATGCACGCCTAATTTGCTGTGCTGGCCAGTCGTCAACACGAAGGGTCAGGCGGCGAAATCGCTGAATCGCACTGGGTAGACGTCGACGGCGGGCAGCTGCATGTCCGTGCGGCTGGCGCCGGGCCGCTTGTCATTTTGCTACATGGCTGGACGTTGGACTGGCGCATTTGGGTGCCCCAGCTGGTACTTTCGAATGTGCGTCTGGTAATGCCAGACCGCCGCGGCTTCGGGCGATCAACTGCCCCGCCGATGTTGTCGGCCGAGCGCGATGATATTGACCGCATCGCCAATTTTTTTGGCGAACGACAGTTTGCGCTGATTGGCCTGTCCCAAGGTGCAGCGGTCGCGCTGGATTATGCGCGTACCGGATCAGAGCGTTTACGCGCTATAAGCCTTATCGGTGCACCACTGCATGCCGTGGTTCCTGAGCCGGGCGAGACGCCAGAGATTGACCGGTCGGCATATGCAGACCTGGTGCGCAATGGCCGCTTTGACGACATGATGGCGCTGTGGCGGCGTCATCCGCTCACACAGGTCACAGCCGACGCGCAGGCACTGGTCGATGACATACTCAATGCCTATGACGGCCGTGATCAACATGTGGACCAAGAACCGTTGCACTTTACCGCCCAAGACATTGCCGCGCTCACGATGCCCATTTTGGCGGTTGCGGGTGCGCAGGATAGCATGTGGCGGCGACAGGTTGCGGACTATGTCGGTACAAACGCGCCAAAAGGTCATTGCGAAATTATTCCACATGCTGGACATCTCGCAAATGTCGACGCTGCCGTCGCCATAAATGGCTTGCTCCAGAATTTTTTGAACACATATCATTTGAAGGAACTTTGAAATGGCCAATGCCGGACGTTTTTTGACCACGCATGTCGGCAGCTTGCCGCGTGAAGACGACCTGATTGAAATCATGTTCGCGAAAGAAGACGGCCTGCCTTTGGATATGGCCGCTGTCGACGCACGCATTGCCGAGGCCGTTCAGTTCGTGGTCGACCGCCAGGCCGAAGCCGGGCTCGACATCATCAATGATGGTGAACAGTCAAAGCCAAGCTATGCGACCTATATCAAGGACCGGCTCAATGGCTTTGGCGGCACGGGCAACAGCTTTGCGTTTCAGGATATCGAAGATTATCCGTCGACCAAGGACCGTGTCTTCTCCGATCCGGGCCGCAAGCATCGTAAAACGCCCGCATGCAACGCCCCTATAACGGTCAAAGACATGACGGCTGTGGATCGCGACGCGGCGTCGCTGAATACTGCGCTGGCAAAGCACGCAGGCAAGCAGGCGTTTATGAGCGCGGCATCACCCGGCGTGACGGCCCTTTTCTTCCGCAATGATTATTATGACAGCGATGAAGACTATGTTTTCGCGCTCGCCGAAGGTCTGCGCCATGAATATGAGGCCATTGCCGCACAAGGCATCATCCTGCAGGTCGACTGCCCGGACTTGGCGATGGGTCGCCACACGCAGTTCCGTGAACTCGACCTCAGTGGCTTCCGCGACAAGATGGCGCTTAATATCGAGGCGCTGAACCGCGCGACGGCGAATATTCCGCCAGAGCAGCTGCGGATGCATATGTGCTGGGGCAACTATCCAGGGCCACATCATTGTGACGTACCGTTCCGCGACATCATTGATCTTGTGTGGCGCGCCCGTCCGCACGCCATACAGTTTGAAGCCGCAAACCCGCGCCACGCCCATGAGTTCACGATGTTTGAAGACATCAAATTGCCCGAGGGCAAAGTGCTGATCCCCGGTGTTATTGAATGCCAGTCAAACTATATCGAACATCCCGAACTGATCGCCCAACGCATTGCCCGTTATGCCCATTTGGTTGGTCGCGACAATGTCATGGCCGGCGCAGATTGCGGCTTCAGCATCCATGTCGGTTCCGGCAGCGTCGACCGCAGTGTTGTTTGGGCGAAGATGGCGGCACTGGCAGAAGGCGCAAAAATCGCTTCGGCACAGTTCTGGAAATAAAGCGGCGTTTACGCAGCTATCGGGCTGAAAATTTCAGGCCGATCCAGAATATCCGGGGGGTTCCAAGGTCGATGGACGTTCCCACCTTGCGGGTTACAACCTGTTCATTGAGGATATTCTCGACCCGGCCGGTCAATGCGATCTGCCGGGTGAGGGGGATTTGTGCAAAGCCGTCAAAGGTCAGCGCCGATGGCAAAATATTCGCCTCAAGGTCATCTTCGAATTGTGCGCCGACATAACGGGCTGTTGCGGACAATATTGCTCCGGCGCGTGGCGTCCACCGCACGGTCGCATTTGCAGCATGGCGGGGGCTTTGTGCCGGGGTGAGCCCGTTGAGGCCTCTGGCGATGCCCGATGCGCGCACTTTGCTGTGGCTGAATGCGTAAGATGCGGCAATGCTGACCGCACCAAATTGCGCTTCGCCGCTGAGCTCGGCGCCCTTGGCAATGACAGCGTCGACATTGTCGCGTCGGCGCAGATTAGTGCCAATCGTGACGTTGGCGATGGCATCGTTAAGCCTGTTGTAAAACAGTGTCGCGCCAAGGGTCACGCCAGTGGCTGGCCGGACATCAAACCCAGCCTCAACACCGCGCAGCTTTTCCACGTCCAACGCTTCATTGGCGCGCGTTGCGACGGGGAAGACGGTGAACGGGCGATAGAGTTCGTTCAACGTGGGTAAACGAAAACCGGTATAAGCAGCCGCACGGAGCGCAACGCCATCGGTCGGCGCATAGAGTGCGCCAATCCGCGCGCTGGACTGCCAACTTGCGCGATCGGCAAAGACATCATCGCGCACGACGGTTCCGTTGGTGGCGCGCTCTGCAAAAAAGCCATTGTCGATGGTCCAGCGATCTGCGCGGATGCCGCCGGTCAGCGTCAAATCGCCAAGCGTCCAATCATTCTCGGCGAAAACACCAAATGTTGCGCTGTTGCCACCGGCGTTGCGGCGCGCGGTGACGAGGCCGGTGACGCCGCTGTAGACATCCTCAAACAGCTCGCCTTCGGACAGCCGCGCATCGACGCCCATGCGCAATTGATGATCGCCGCCAACGGGTGGCCTGACCTCAATTTTGCCGCCGACGCCAGTGGATGGCGTGTTTCTTTGGTCGAGCGTTTTGCGGAACGATGTTGCGCTGATCACGATGTTGGTAAAGTTGCGTGCCTGAACATAGGCCAGCGCGTCGACTTGCCAGCGGCCCTGCGACACGATGCGGATGCTCGCGTCCTGTCCTTCGGAGCTGCTGTCTGCGCCTGCAAATCTTAACGTCCGATGGTCCTGAAAAATCAGTCCACGCAACTGCAGTTCAACGCCGTCCGCCAACGGCGCAACGGCGCGCAATCCGGTTGACCAGCTGTCGTAGGCGGCGCGGACGTCGGTTGGCTGGCGTGTCGCGCTTGGCGCGGTGTAAAACCCGTCGCCGCGATCCCACCGACCCGATATGCTGACAAATCCGGCACCGAGATCAGTCGCGAGGCCAGCGGACAATTCGCTGGCGTTGCCGCTGCCGTAAAAGGCGGACAATGCGGCATCGGGCAGGTCGGTCCGGCCCGCGCTGTTTAGCTCGATGGTCCCTGCGACGGCCCCTGCACCAAAGGCACCATTGCCCCCGCCGCGCGTGACGCGGATGGATGATAACCGTTCGGGGGTGATTGCGCTAAAGGGGATGTAGCCGAAAAACGGGTCGGCCTGAGGCACGCCATCAAGCAGCACCAAAGTGCGGCTCGATGCATTGCCGCCCAGCGCGCGCAAGGTGGCCCCTTGCGCCGATGGATTGGCTGATCGGCTGTCGGAACGCCGGAACTGTTGAAATCCCGCAACATCGGCGAGGATATTTTCAATCCGGCCGGACGCTTCGCTGCTTAGGCGCGCGCGGTCGATTTCCACCGAGCCATAAGCGGGGTCCCCCTTCGTCTGGTCGAGCCCTTTTCCAGTGACAATGATAATCGGTTCGGCGCTCTCCTGCGCATAAGCGGCAGGCGCACCGATGACGAACGCCAATAGCGAGGTGCGAGCCAATAGCGTGATCATGCGGGTTCCCAAAAAATGAAGGATAAGGATATTGCGGCGTTGTGAAGCCCATATATGCACCGCCACCAATTTTTGAACCATAATATACCGAGGTTGCATTAATGGTCCGACACGGGCATTGGCGGCGCACGGAATTAGGAGAAGAGCTATGCGTCAAATCGATCATTTCATTAGCGGTGGCACAGGCGCCAGCGCATCGCGTTTTGGCGACATAATGGATCCAAACAATGGCGGCGTTCAGGCCCGCGTTGCATTGGGCGATGCCGCTGTGTTGGAACGCGCGGTGCAGGCAGCATTGGCCGCGCAACCGGCATGGGCGGCGACCAACCCGCAGCGCCGTGCGCGCGTGATGTTCGAATTCAAACGCTTGGTTGAGGCCAATATGGATGATCTGGCGCATATGCTTTCGTCCGAACATGGCAAGGTCATTGCCGACAGCAAGGGCGACATTCAGCGCGGGTTGGAAGTCATCGAATTTTGCTGCGGCATCCCGCATGTTATGAAGGGCGAATATAGCCAAGGCGCTGGCCCCGGCATTGATGTATATTCGATGCGTCAGCCTATCGGCGTTGGTGCAGGCATCACCCCGTTCAACTTCCCCGGCATGATCCCCTTGTGGATGTGCGGCCCCGCGATTGCGACGGGCAATGCCTTCATCATCAAACCAAGCGAGCGTGACCCCAGTGTTCCTGTGCGGTTGGCGGAACTGTTTATCGAAGCTGGCTTGCCCGAAGGCATTTGCCAGGTCGTGCATGGTGACAAGGAAATGGTCGACGCCATTCTTGACCATCCCGCCATCGGTGCGGTCAGCTTTGTCGGCTCGTCCGACATTGCGCATTATGTCTACAACCGCGGCGTTGCCAACGGCAAGCGCGTGCAGGCCATGGGCGGCGCGAAGAACCATGGCATCGTCATGCCCGACGCGGACCTCGACCAAGTCGTTAACGACCTTGCGGGCGCGGCCTTTGGTTCAGCTGGTGAACGCTGCATGGCGCTCCCTGTCGTTGTGCCAGTTGGCGACAACACGGCCGAGCGCCTGAAGGCGAAGCTTATTCCAGCGATACAAGCCCTACGCGTCGGCGTCTCAACCGATGCCGAAGCGCATTATGGTCCGGTTGTAACCGCGCAGCATAAAGCAAAGGTTGAGGGCTGGATCCAGACCTGCGTTGATGAAGGCGGCGAGCTGATTGTCGATGGACGCGGGTTCAAGCTGCAGGGACATGAAGAAGGTTACTTCATTGGGCCAACCTTGTTCGACCATGTCACCACCGACATGGAAAGCTATAAGGAAGAAATCTTTGGCCCAGTGCTGCAGATCGTCCGCGCGGCCAACTTTGAAGAGGCCTTGGCGCTTCCTTCAAAGCACCAATATGGCAATGGCGTTGCGATCTTCACCCGCAATGGCCACGCCGCCCGTGAATTTGCCGCGCGCGTCAATGTCGGCATGGTTGGCATCAACGTGCCGATCCCCGTTCCCGTTGCCTATCACAGCTTTGGCGGCTGGAAACGCTCTGCCTTTGGCGACACCAACCAGCACGGCATGGAAGGCGTGAAGTTCTGGACCAAGGTCAAGACAATCACCCAGCGTTGGCCAGATGGATCGCCCGACGGTGGCAACGCGTTCGTTATTCCCACCATGGGGTAAATCACATGAAAATCGCATTTATCGGTCTGGGCAACATGGGCGGCGGCATGGCCGCCAACCTCGTTAAGGCAGGGCACAGGGTAAATGCGTTTGACCTGTCGACCGACGCATTGGCACGGGCGCAGGAAAATGGCTGCGCCACCTTTGCGTCCGTGCGCGACGCGGTCGATGGTGTTGACGCTGTCGTATCGATGCTGCCCAATGGCAGCATCGTCGATAGCGTATTTGAAAATGATGTATTGGGCCATGCCCCCACAGGCGCGATATTGCTCGATTGTTCGACGATTGACGTTGATACCGCGCGCAAGGTGAC